>NZ_QOWE01000012.1 GCF_003334855.1 Larkinella punicea | reverse complement strand
TGCATAAATGGATCCGGGTGGCCTTAGCCGTCTTACAATCGGGGAAGCCGTTTGATTCTCGACTAAACCTGCCAACCGAAGAAAATTTGGTTTCAAACTTGTAAAATTTGACAGTTCATAGGTACGCAATAATCCTGATCGTTACGTACCTAAAGGCACGAGAGAAGAGTTGGCCTACTGTCGTTGCTACAAACATTTCGTGCCTCTGGCACTTAATTGGTTCATTATCATTAGATAAAATCTAAACCTACACTACTAAAAGTTGTCTCTAATTTACTGCACATGCCGTGACGCCATCTGGTGTTTCGCCAGCATCTTTTTCAGTTCCTCCGACCAGCCCAGGTATTTTTCGCCGTCTTTGGTGTCGTAACCATTCTTGATTAAGCCGTCGGCTTCTTCCATCGCCTGATCGGGACGGTCGAGGAAGTAGTTCAAAACCATGAGGTTATAAAAAGCTGAATACCGCATTTTCTGATTGCGTTTGTCCGAGCCGGGGTATTTGGTTTTCAGCTCCTGAAAATAATCCAGCACCGGTTGCAGGTCGCGGGCGAGCTGGTCGATCGGCTGGGTGGCGGTCATTCGTTTCGACAATTCCTTCACCGCTTTGATGGCTTCCTGCTGAATCGGGTATTCGGGATGGCTTTTGGAGTCCAGAATCCAGAGAAATTCCCGCGTTTGGGTCGGCACATACCCATACCAGCGATTGGCATCCTCATTCACCCGAACGAGCGCATCGGTCACGTACTTTGTAATCAGATCCGTCCGAATCGTTTGCTGGTTTTGCTCGATATACCGGCGCGCATCGGCCAGGTTTTTGTATTCGACGGTTGTAAATGACAGTTCTGTCGGAAAATAACCGCTGGTCGTGACGCTTTTTTCCGGCCCGGTTTGCGAGGCCGTTTGCAAAAACCGGTTGCTTTGCAACTCCTTCGCTTTCTCTTTTTCCTTCCGGCTCAGCGATTTTTCGTCGGTGCGGGCGCCAAGAACCTTGTAATTGCCGCTGAAACTATACCGAACGATCATGCTGTAATACGTGATTCGATCGGTGACCTTCCCGTCTTTGTCTTTCTTTTCTTCGGTGCGGGTTTTTGTTTCGCTTTTCTCAAACCGCACATTGCCGAACTCCACCGTGATGCCAACCGCCGGGTTGTTTTCGACCCGTTGAAACCCTGATAAATTGATTTTTTCGTACATCGCCGATTCCGGATAAGCCGATGCGACCGAAGGCGACCCCACGACCCGAACACCAAACGTGCGGTTATCGGCGGGGGTGTGTTCCCTGGGAAGAATCAAATAACCGGCGTCGAAATAAAAGCGGTCGAGGTCAACCTTCTGGGCCTGAACCCGTGGGCTGGTCGTGAAAAAAATCAGGGCTAAGAGCGAGTAAAGCGGTTTCATGTTCCAAAGGTAAGGGTTGCAAAAACTGAAAATTGCGAAGTATTTATCAAACGTAAAAGATTAGGGCTGAATTGATAAAAAATTGGATCAGATTGAAACTTATGCAACCAACATTTGACGCTAAATGCATTTCAATTAACTTCAAACCCGCAAGCGTAGCCCAATTTGAACGCATTCATCAAATCCTGACGTAACCCAATGAATCTCAAAACCCGCATTCAACTCTCTGTAATGATGTTTCTCCTGTTTTCGGTATGGGGAGCCTGGTACGGACAGATGAGCAAGTATCTTTTCACCCAATTGAACGCGACCGGCGATCAGGTCGGCAATGCCTACACGGCTTTTTCACTGGCGATGCTGGTGGCTCCCTTCTTTGTCGGTCTGATTGCCGACCGCTATTTTGCCGCCCAGAAAGTGCTGGGCGTTTTGAATCTGGCGGGCGCGGCCATTCTGTTTTTTCTGATTCAGGAGAAAGACGCTGATGCGTTTTTCTGGCAGATACTGGCCTACTGCCTCACGTTTGCCCCGGCCATGTCGCTGACCACGTCCATTGCCATGCAGCAGATGAAAAATCCGGAGAAGGAATTTCCGGGCATCCGGGTGTTGGGAACCGTGGCCTGGATCGTCGTTACGAATATTGTGGGATTCCTGGGAATAGGCGATCAGGTAGCCATTTTCCAGATCGCTATGTACACTGCGCTGTTTTTTGGTTTGTTTTCCTTCACACTGCCGCATACGCCCCCCAAAGCTACTGCCAGCGCGTCTATTGGCCAGATTCTGGGCGTCGATGCTTTCAAAATGCTGAAAGACCGGTCGTTTGCCATTTTCTTTCTGTCGTCGGTTCTAATCTGTATCCCGCTGTCGTTTTATTACGCGATGGCCAATCCGTCGGTGACCGATGCCTACAAGGCTGCCTTCCCGGGTGCTGATCCGAAAAGTTTTAATGTTGAGAATATCATGTCGCTGGGGCAGGCTTCCGAGTTTTTTTTCATGCTTCTGATTCCCTTGGCGTTCACTCGGCTGGGCGTTAAATACATGTTGGTGGTTGGGTTGGTGGCCTGGATTATTCGATTTCTGTTGTTTGGGTACGGCGACGCTGCTTCGGGCGAGTGGATGTTCTACATTGCCTTCGTTTTGCACGGTGTCTGCTACGATTTCTTCTTTGTAACCGGCCAGATATACACCGACAACAAAGCCGGAGAGCGCATCAAGTCCTCAGCGCAGGGTCTGATCACGCTGGCGACCTACGGAATCGGAATGGGTATCGGTTCCAAACTGGCCGGAATCGTAGCCGATCTGTATACGGTCGATGGCAAAGTAGACTGGACCTCGGTCTGGCTGGTTCCGGCGGGCATTGCTGCGGTGGTGCTGGTGTTGTTTATTCTGATGTTCAACGACCGGAAGAAAACCGTACCGGCTGAAGATGAGCTGGTAACGGGCCCGTTGTAAAGCCTCTCGTGTTAAAATTTTCAAAAGGATGCCGCTCCAACGGTGTCCTTTTTGTGTTATACAGGAAATTGACGTTGTTTGAGGTATGGAAAAGAAGAAACGGATAACGGTTTATAAAGACCTGGATGACCCTCATAGGGAACAGGTGCAGTTATATGCCCGAATGACACCGGAAGAGAGATGGGAGGAGTACATAAAGATGCGCCGGATTTATATTGAACTGGGAGGACTTCAGCCAAAAGCTGGGCAAAGAATTAGCATAAGTAGGCCATCATGGATGTAGAAAACAGTGATTTTCTCCAATTTGTAGCATCTGCCGAAAAACAGCAGTTAGAATATATGTTGGTTGGTGGGCTCGCCCTCTTGTTAAATGGGGCCGTTCGTTTTACCCAGGACGCTGATTTATGGTTACAACCAACTAATGTAAACAAGGAGAAATTATTGAATGTATTGCAGGATCTGGGCTATAGTCAAGAGGATACAGCGACGATTGGGATACTCGATTTTACAAAACCGCAAATTATAAGGATTGATCTAGGCCCAATCGACATAATGACACGCGTTCATTTTCGATTCAATTATGAAGACTGCCGAAGTCGAGCGCAGGAATTCATTACAAAGGCAGGCTATCGAATTCGTTTCATTGGTATCAATGACTTACGTGAAATAAAGATCTTGGCACGACGACCGAAAGATTTAAACGATGTGCTGATGATTGATGAAGTGATAGAGGAAAGGAAAAAACTTGACGAGAATAAGACCGATAATAGCTAGAAAATAACGATGAAGCCGCCCCCATGGATTTAGAGAAGCAATTCTATCTCATTTTCATACTACTTCTGATTAGCCCCTTTTCACAGGCTCAATTTGAGGGTAATGAATGTTTGGACAAGCATTATACGAAAAAAGAAGCGATTGAATGGATGTTAAAAACATACAGCGGGATTTACAATTTTCAGAAGACGGAAAAGATTGCCAGTATTGGGGCGGGTTCGGGCGTTCGGGAAATCATTTACTCGATGATGGCCGATAGTCTGACCATTCATCTTGAGGACATTGACCCGGTGTGCCTTCAGCCCGAAAAGCTTTCGTTGACCATCCGGCAGTTGTACCAAATCAGGGGGCAAACCTGTTCGGCGTTTTTTATTCCGGTACGGGGGAGTGAGCAGGAAACAGGATTGCCCAGCCGGTTTTTCGACAAAATCATCATCGAAAACAGCCTCCATGAGTTTACCCATTCCAATGAAATGCTGGCCAGCATTCGGGGTAATTTGAAAAAAGACGGTTATCTGTTTATTGGAGAGTTGGTCGCCCGTCGAAAAGGCCAAAAACACCAGGGATGCCGTCGACCACTATTCACGGAAGAGGCCTTGTTTCATCTATTGGATTCGAATGGTTTTCGCTTCGTTGAAAAAACGGTTTTGGATCCGAAACATCCCTACGACCGGGTTTATCGGTTTGCGTTGAAGTAGAACCCTATGTTCATTTTTCCACCAGTTTCAGCCATTCTTTGATCACGACCTGCAATGCGGCTGCTTTTGCGTCAATATCTTCCTGCGTCGTAAAAACGGCAATTCGTCGGCCGTCTTCGTATGTGCCTTCGAGTAATGTGGAGGGGTCAGGGATTTTAGCCCCGCTGGGAAAAACCAGCATGATCTTTCCTCTGTGAAGATTGAAAACCGCCAGATCCCGTTTGTATTCCTTCGGATCGAACGGTTTCATGTCGCCCTTGTAATAAAAACTCGGGTTGTTCCACTTAATTCGTTCGCCAATGTCGGGATCGGTGCTCAAAAAGAGCTGCCGGATGGATTCAACGAGCAGACCCAGTTTCGGGGCGAGTTTCTGAATATGTTCCGTTACCTGTTCCGTGCTGCTAGGCTTGTTCATGCGTCGTGTTCAATCCACCAAATGTAGGGCTATTTACCAAAGATTCAACCACCGGGAAAACGGAGGTCAATGGTGAAACCTAAACGTATTTACAACGTGTCCGGATAATTCCCCGCCACCCGGTATTGGAGATGCCGGACTTGCGACTGAAATTCGGCGAGGTGTTGAGAGAGCAAACGAACCGACGCTTTCCGGTGCAGTAGCTGCCGGAATTTCTGACACTGATCCAGCAGCAGAGGCTGGATAACCGACGAGTGGGGGGCTAATACGGTTTCGCGGGACGACGACAGGAGCGTAACTTCCTGCGCCTGCTGCCGGAGTTGTTCGGTCAGGGCCAGCAGCACGGGTTCCGATTCCCCGCTGATCACTGCCAGCCGAAGCCCGTTTACTGAAGAGTCGAGTGAGGTAATGGATTGAAGATGAAGTTGTTGAAACTCCCGGTCGATTCGGTTGGTTTGCATGGGTTCATTCGCCGGAGTGGCCAATCGGGAGAAACGCCAGGCTCCCCATCCGGCCAGACTCATGAGCAAAACTAACCAGAATGCCTGGTTGAGTCGTCGGAGCAGCAGTTCACGCAGAGATTGAGTCACGCAACGGGTTTCGGAATGTTTGCGTAAAGGTGCAACTCGAAAATGACCCCAGCGTAAAGGAAATGTGAACGGTTTGCGAAGTTTTTAGCTAAAAAAACAGTCCGGAAGATGTTGCTTCCGGACTGTTTTTTAGTTACTGAATGGCTACTGCGGTCTTTGCTTTTTTCGTTTTCTGGGCCTTGAGCTTCTTCTTTTCTTCTTTTTTCGTCACTTTGATCAGTTTGGCGGCCAGCTTCTTCGCCGATTGCTGAATCATCTTTTTGACTTTCTTCGATTGTTCACCAATTTCGGCCAGTTTTGATTCGACAGAAGTTGAAATATCGGTAGCCAGTGCCTTCTTTTGGGCCTTCATACAGTGTGTTGGTTTGATGGTATTCCTGGGAATAAAAAAATCTACAAACAAATACAAAAAAATAGCCGGAAACAAAAGCCCAATGTTAAGTTTTTGTTAAGGTTTCGGGCGGTTTTTGCCCGAAACCTCGGCGGTTTCCATCTCTATTTTTCAGAAACCGCTGAGGCTTCGACTACCTTAAAAACCGTGTTGCCGGTGAAGGTCCGACCATAGGCGTCTTTGGCACGAACTTCAACCGTGTGCTCACCAGCGGGCAGGTTACCGCCCAGTTTGGCCTTCCACAAATGCGTCGACAGAATGGGTGCTGAAGGTTTCGTTCCACCCAATGGCTGTTCGGCAGAATCATACCGGTACCGAACGCCGAGTAATCCGGGATCGGCTTCCTCGACCCGAATCATCGGTTTCCACGCACCCTGGCCGATGCGGTATTCCAACGAATCACGCTTGCTGCCCTGGAAGAAGTTGGCATACAGATCATTACGACCCACCTGACCCTTAGCAATCGCTTTCGGTGCATACAAACCAATCTTGTAGGTTTCGGGCTGTCCCGCAATCCGGTAGTCGAACGAATACTGATTGCCGTTGAAAGTCAGGAACATATAGCCTTTGGGCGTTCCATCGCGCATCGTTGAAACCGGTACGCCCAGCGCGTTGTTTTCGCCGGAATACCAATCGCCCGAGGTCGTGCCAACGTTGTATTCGTGGTGCGGATTGACCCGATCCAGCCCGGCCTCCTTGCCGTAAAAAAAGTGTTGCTGAATGTGCGTGTGGGCCGAGAGCGACAACGTGTGCGGAAAGTCTTTGAGCGCATTGAACAACCGCTGGCGGTCGGCTTTCCGAAAGGCTTCCCCCGCGCCTTCGCTGAATAGCGGAATGTGATGGCACAAAACCACCAGATGGTCTTTCGGTACGTGTTTCAAATCGTTTTCAACAAACGCCAGTTGATCGGGGCGCAAACCGCCCTGGTAGCCATTCTGGTCGCGCGGATCGGGGTAGAGAATATCATCCAGAACGATGAAATGGACTTTTCCCTGCGTAAACGCGTAGGTGTTGGGGCCATACATAGCCTCGAAACTTTCGTCCGACAAACTATCCGCTTTCACATCGTAGTTCATGTCGTGATTGCCCATCACCTGAAACCACGGCAGATCGAGTTTGCGAATGACGGTATTATAGTCACCGAATAGCGCCGGATTGTCGCCCACTAGGTCGCCCAGGCTGATCCCGAACCGGAAATTGCCGGTTTTGCCCTGCAGTTCGGAAACCACTCCCCGGTCGAAATGGGCAATCTGCTCCGTGGTGTAGGCCTGCGGATCGCCAAACACCAGAATCTGGTATTGATCCGGCTCGTCTTGTTTGGTGAGCGCAAAGTCGACGGATTTGGGCAAGGGCCCCGTGGGGGCAACGCCCGGAAATTTCAGTTGCGGAGAGCCGTTGGGTTTGTGCCGGTAAAAGAACTGGGGCAAATTCTGGGCGTTGACGGGCAGTTTGTAGCCCGTTGGCTTGATCACAAAAAGAATATGATCAAGCCCGACCGGCAGTTGATACTGACCCTTGGCATCCGTCAGCACCACCTCGCGGCCATTGGAAACCGGAACCTGCGCCAGCCCCGGTTCGGTGCGGTCTTTTTTGCCGTTCTGGTTGCGGTCTTCAAAAACAAAGCCCTGGGCGGTATGTTGGGCGTGAGCCAGCACCGAAAGCGTGAGCAAGGTGCCGGACAGCAGCCCGCGTAATGTAGGAGAGGAAAGCATGTTTGAAAAAGAAAAGAGTATACCGATTTAGTGACTCAATGTAATCATTTTGTGGTAAAAAAGCTGCCATTCCCAGCCGCAGACAGGGTCTTCGACCGCTGTCTGGGCTTTCGGTTGGAGCTTTCCGGGTTGACCGCCCGGTTTAAAGCTGCCAGAAATAGGAAATAGCCCCGCCCGTGCCAGGCCCGGAACTGTTCGCTGGCCTGGGCATCGTAGTGGGGCATAAAATCAAGCAAACGGCTCAGGTCGAAGGTGTTGGAAGCAACGCCAACCCCGGCCCGCTGACCATCCAGCGCATTGCAGGCCTGTTCGAAATGGTTGGGTTGAGGAATCATCAGGACGGGTTTTCCCAGATAAAAAGCTTCGCAAACGGCTTCAAAACCGGCGGTGGTCACCACCGCCCGGCACGCCTGCATGGCCTCCAGAAACCGTTGGCTGTGAATGGCGTGGTAGGTCAGGGTCGCGTCGATCCGCTCTTCTGCCACCGACGCTCCCGCATGAAATAAACGCATCGGCAGATCCGGGTGTTGCTGATGGGCCTTCACCAGTTGGGAAACCAGCCCCGGCTGTGTGGTGTAGGCCAGCAGAAAGTCGCCCGGTGTCGGATTGCGTTCCGTAGCTTCCCGGCGCAGCAGGGGAGGAACCACGCGCACCCGGCTGCCGGGCACGTCGGGCTGCTGATCGAAAGACAAAGCCAGCAGTTCCCGGGCACCCCAGGCCGTCAGCCGGGAGGTGAGTTTAAACAGCATTCGGTCCAGAAGCTGCCCTTTCGGAAAGGAAAACCGGGGGTGAAAAGCCAGATACTGGTGGGCCACGCAGAGCATAGGCACCGTCGGGCGGTAAAAACCGTAGGTCAGTCCACCCAGCAATTCATAAAAATTAATGACCAGATCAGGTTTCAGGGTTTCAATGGCATCCCGAATCTGACGCATGCTGCGCCGGTAGGTTCGGGCGTTTAAAATAGCCTTCAGCGCCGTTCTGGAAGGTTGCAGGGCATTGGTTCGGGTGTGGTAGACCAGTCCGGGACTGGAAAGGGGCGTGATCGGAGCCGGGAATTGCTCGCTGAAAAAAGCGGGGGTTGGGCGGTTTTGGGTAACACCCACCAGCGCACCAACCACCTCATGACCAGCGGTTTCGACCAACTGAGCAAACGAAAGAGCCTGCGTCAGGTGGCCGCGACCTTCTCCCTGTACCAGAAACAATAAGCGCATGAAAGAAATTGTACGGTTTTCGGAAGCGAAGCTACATTGGCAGGGTTACATGAATTTTACGGTCCGGTTATCAATGCGTGCGCATCCGGTGTTTTTTTACGGTTTTCTTAACACTTTCTTAACAGGCCGAAGGGGGCGATGCCGCCCGAAACCCGCTACCTTTCCGCGTTCAATCTACCTTTGTACCGCTTTTGCATCCTTCACCACCATCCTTTTCCCGCCAGGATTTCGGGGCCGATTTTGTCTGGGGAGCCGCCACAGCCGCCTATCAGATCGAAGGCGCTCACCAGACCGACGGACGCGGGCCTTCCATTTGGGACACCTTCACGCACGACAAACGCTGGGGTCGTTTGCGGGATCACGGCGATGTGGCCTGCGAGTTTTACCACCGCTACGAAACCGATCTGGCTTTATTAAAAAGTCTGGGTTTCAAGGCTTTCCGATTTTCGCTTTCGTGGTCGCGCATTATGCCCGACGGAACGGGCCGCGTCAATGAACGGGGGCTGGATTTTTACAACCGCCTGATCGACACCTGTCTGGCGATGGGCATTGAACCCTGGGTCACGCTCTACCACTGGGATTTGCCCCACGCCCTCGAAGCCAAAGGCGGCTGGACCAACCGCGCGGTGATCCGCTGGTTTTCCGAATTTGTCGATTGCTGCACCAAAGCCTTCGGCCACAAGGTCAAAAACTGGATGGTGCTGAACGAGCCGCTGGTGTTTACGGCGGGCGGTTATTTTGCCGGTATTCACGCGCCGGGTCGGCGGGGACTGTGGAATTTTCTGCCGGCGGTTCATCACGCCGTGATCTGTCAGGGCGAAGGCGGACGGATCATCCGCCGGAATGTGCCCAACGCCCGGATTGGTACCACGCTTTTCTGCGCCCCGGTCGAACCCCACACGCAGCAGGTGCGGGATGTTCGGGCAGCCGCCCGGATCGACGCGCTCGGCAACCGGCTGTTCATCGAACCCAGCCTGGGCCTGGGCTATCCGGTTCGGGAAGCGCCCTTGCTGAAACAGATCATGACCAAATACGCCAACCTCGGCGACCTGCAACGGGCGGCTTTCGATTTCGATTTTATCGGCCTGCAAAACTACTTCCGGCTGGTGGTGCGTCACGATTGGTTGACACCGTATTTCTGGGCCAGAGAAGTGAAACCCCACCGGCGGCAGGTGACCGAGACCACCGACATGGCGTGGGAGGTGTATCCGGCAGGGATTTATCAGGTGATCCGGCAGTTTTCGGCCTACGAAAAAGTCAACGAAATTATCATCACCGAGAACGGGGCGGCTTTTCCGGATCGGTTGGAAAACGGCGTGGTGAACGATCCGCAGCGTTTGGCGTTCTACCAGGCCTACCTCAGGGAAGTGTTGCGGGCCAAACAGGAGGGCTTCAAGGTCGGCGGTTATTTTGCGTGGTCGCTGATGGACAATTTTGAGTGGGCCGAAGGCTACCGCCCCCGCTTCGGACTGGTCTACGTCGACTATCCCACCCAGCAGCGAATTGTAAAGCAGTCGGGACACTGGTTTCGGGATTTTTTGACCTCATAAACTTCAACGAAGGGCTTTGATTCGAGTTTTGTGTTTTAGGCGACAAGTTGTTGTTTTAGTGCGGCTTGTGACCTGATGCGCGAGCCGTTTGTGTAAATAAATTCGGATCGTAGTGGAAAATAGAAATTTGGGTAGTAATTTTCCACGTCGTAAAATTTACAATTTAATAGGTCAGGGATTACGCCCTTCAATAAATCTTCAATCATTAATCCAATTTGTTTGTTAGTATAGAAGCCCCTGGTAACTCCCGATCCATCCCGCCTGCATAAAACCAGGCAAGCCGGAGCGGTCGTTCTTCCAAGAACCGGCCTTTGTCTGGCTCGCAGAAAATTTCAGGAAACCGGTCGGCTTGTCAACTGATTTGAATTGATGCAAACACCCGTAAAATTTACCAATACCGGTCGGTCGCAGTTTTTTGCCACCGCTCGTCGCCGAGTTGATACCTATTTCAAGGAAAACGGTATTTCGCCAACCGCCAATTTTGCCATGTGGTTTAAAACCATCTTCTTCCTGGGCGGCTATGGACTCCTATATGGCCTGATCATTTCCAACCTGTTCAGCGCCTGGACCATGCTGGGACTCGCCGTTTTGCTGGGCATTTTTGCCGCTTTTATTGGCTTCAATGTCTCACACGACGCCATGCACGGTGCGTTTTCGTCCCGAAACTGGCTCAATAAAATCCTGAGCAGTAGTTTTTACTTCATCGGGGCAAATCCGTACGTCTGGAAACTCTCCCACAACATCGTTCATCATACCTACACCAACATCTTCGGCCACGACGAAGACATCGATGTCGCGCCGGGTCTGATTCGGCTGGATGACGGCGAACGCTACCGGCCGTGGCAACGCTATCAGCATCTGTACGCCCTGCCGCTGTATTCGCTGACGTCGCTTTCCTGGGTTTTTCGGAAGGATTTTGTGAAATTTTTCCAGAAAAAAATCGGCCAGCACGCCAATCCGCGCCATCCCCGGCATGAATACATTACCTTGTTTGCTACCAAAGCTGCCTACTATTTCTGTTTTTTGGTGCTTCCTTACCTGGTTCTGGATCTGGCCTGGTGGCAGGTTGCGCTGGGTTTTGTCGTCATGCACCTGGTGGAAGGCGCATTGATTGCCATTGTTTTTCAAATGGCGCATCTGGTGGAAGGAACCTCGTTTCCGGTTCCGGTCAATGGCATGAGCATTCAGGAAGCCTGGGCGGTTCATCAATTGCGGACTACTGCTAATTTTGCCCCCCGCAGCAAAACGGCCGCTTTCTTCTGCGGTGGCTTAAACCGCCAGATCGAACACCATTTGTTTCCCAAAGTCTGCCACATTCACTACCCGGCCATCACGGAAATCGTGAAGAAAACCGCCGAAGAATTTGAACTGCCATACCTGGAGAATCCCACATTTTTCTCCGCGCTGCATTCCCACTACCGCATCCTGAAAAGGCAGGGACGGCGGGAACTGGCCGAAGCGGCTTGAAATATCGTTCCGCCTTAACGCAAAAAAATCCGGCCCAAAACCGGATTTTTTTCTTTTAATGCAAGCTATGGGGTTGATGATGAGCGGATCAAGTGCCAGCGGCACGGCATGTTTGTAGCAAGAGTCTAGCCCCGCCAAAAACCGAGTCGCGTAGCGACGAAACATTTTTTATCCAGGCACAGTCAGTTGGTTCGGTCGCTACGCGACCGGGAACCTACTGGGACGATCGGGTAGCGACAAACATCCGTCCGCTACGCGGCCAGGAAACTCATCGTTATTAAGCAGGTCTTCCAAATGCCTGATCACCAGGCGGTTTTTAGAGTTCAAGTTGCGTATACTTAAAAAAATCTCCAGAACGAAAACATTTGGATTCAACACGGTCTTGTATTGTCCACTGTTTTTCAGGCTTTTTTAGCCCGACTTTGGCTCATGACTGATCGCCCTGCTGTCAACATCCTCTGGTTCAAGCGTGATTTGCGCCTGCGCGATCATGCGCCTTTGCAGGCTGCGATGAGCATGAGCAACCGGCCGCTGCTGCTGGTATACTTTTTTGAACCCGAAGTCATCGCCGATCCGAATTATGATCCGCGCCACTGGCGGTTTGTGACCGAGTCGCTGGCTGATCTGAACCAGCAGCTTTTTGAACTGGAAAAAACCGAGCCGGTGGTTTCTAAATTCAATCACGAATGGCTTCCCTTTGTGTTCGACGATGAGTCCGAATCGCTTAATTCCGGGCATTCAACTGGGATACCTCATATCTGGATTTTTCACCGCAGCGTGCTGGAGGTGTTCGACGCTCTTCACCAGATTTTCACGATCGATACCCTTTTTTCCTACGAAGAAACGGGGCTGAAAGTGACCTACGACCGCGATAAAGCCGTGGCCCGGTTTTGTCGTCAGGCCGGTATTACCTGGCGGGAATTTCCGTCCAATGGCGTGATTCGGGGACTTAAAAACCGCGAAACCTGGGCGGACGACTGGCAGCAAACCATGCGGTCGCCCCAGCAACATCCCGACCTCAGCCGCTGGAAACCGGCCGATTTGCCCGCCGACTGGTACCAAACCCAGCGCGGCCCCGACCTTCCCCCGGCGTGGCAGGAACCCAACCCGCTGTTTCAGCCGGGCGGGGAACGGAATGCGTTCCGGTATCTGAACAGTTTTCTGGTCAAGCGAATTTCGCTTTATGCCCGGTCGATCTCCAAACCGCTGGCGAGCCGTCGGGGATGCAGCCGTTTGTCGCCCTACCTGGCCTGGGGCTGTCTGAGCGTCCGGCAGGTTTTTCAGGCGCAACTAGCGGCCAAAAAGAGCATCAATGGCGTGGCGTTTCGCCGGCAATTCGATGCTTTTGCCTCGCGATTGCGCTGGCACTGCCATTTCATTCAGAAATTTGAATCCGAAGACCGGATGGAGTTTCAAAACATCAACCGGGCTTTCGACGGGTTGAAAAAGAACGCAGATCAGGCGCAGTACCGGGCCTGGCGCGACGGCCAAACGGGCTATCCGCTGGTGGATGCCTGCATGCGCTGCCTGAAAGCGACGGGCTATATCAATTTCCGGATGCGAGCCATGTTGATGTCGTTTTTGAGTCATCATCTGTTCCAGCACTGGCAGGAGGGAGCCTGGCACCTGGCCCGACTCTTCACCGATTTTGAACCGGGCATTCACTACGCGCAGGTACAGATGCAAACCGGCATGACCGGGACCAATACCGTCCGGATCTACAATCCCGTCAAGCAGTCGCAGGACCACGATCCGGAAGGTGTCTTTATCCGCCAATGGGTGCCCGAACTGGCCAATTGTCCGCTGGCCTACCTCCACGAACCGTGGCAGATGCCGCCCCTGGAACAGATCATGTGCCATTTTCAAGTTGGGATCGACTACCCGGCTCCGGTTATCGATACCGAAGAAACGGGCCGCCAGGCGCGGTTGCTGCTTTATAAACCGCGTGAAACCGAAACCGGTCGGGCCGAAATCGAGCGGATTTTAACACGGCACACAATTCCCATGCAAGCGAATCCGCAGCCTACGTGAGTGAAAACCGTTATGACAGCGGTTTCATCCTAAAACCGCAGGACGTAATACTGACACAAAAAGGTCTGCCCAAATTCCTCAATGACTTTCTGATAGGTCTGCTCAAAACCGTTGCGTTCATAAAACCGCAAGAGGGGGACGGGTGGCGTTTGGAGAAGCTAGCACCAAATAAACATTTTTTTGCAACCGTAAAAACCGGATCCGCTGTAATGAAAACCGTTCGAATTCGTCTATGCCGGTACCAACGCCAGCTTTCGACCTCATGCAAACCGCCCAACGACTTTCCACCTTTCTGCTGCTCTTTTTAGGCACGCTCTGTTTCGCCCAGCAACATCCGGGCTACCGCGTCATCGGTCACATTCGGGGGCTGCCCGATCAGACGAAAATGTACCTGATCGATGGCGGAAAACGCCAGGTCATCGATTCGGCGGTGGTTCGGCAGGAGCGGTTTGTTTTTGACGGGAGTATGGCGGAGGCTGCCCACACGTATCTGTATGCGGGAAAAGGAAGTGTAAGTTTCAAACTGGCGGACATTCTGCTCGACAACCGAACCGTCGAAGTGGAAGGAACGAAACCGGTTTACGATAGTGTGACGGTAAACGGCTCGGACATCGACCGGCTATGGAAAGAATGGGGGAAGGAAGATCAACAGATTGGCTACCAGCGTTTCCGGATCAAACAGGTTCAGGAGGCACTGGCCGCCCAAAAAGATACGGCCCGTGCGGGAATACTGAAAAAAATCATGGACGAAATGACCGCCAGCCGAATCGAGCTGTTGAAGTCGTACGTTAAGCGTTATCACAGCACCGCCGTGGGGGCGGCACTGCCAACACTTTGTACTTTAGGGAATTACTTAACGAAAGCCGATTACCTGGAGATGTACCGAACGCTGTCGCCCACCTGGCAAAACTCCGGTTTTGGTCGGGAAATATTGGAACAGGCCGGGGCAAAAGGAAACCGGGTTCCGTAGTTTCGATAGCCGGACAATGAAACCGCGTACCAATACCGTCTGATTAGCTAAACAGAATCGTCAGCGCAATGGCTACAAACGTCAGCACCACCAGCCAGTCGGGTCGTTCGGGCCGGGGATTTTTCCGGGCCGGTTTGCCGTATTGGTTGTAATAATTGGCAAAGCGGGTGGAGCGGGTTTGAAGGGGGCGTTGAAAAAATAGTTGAGACATCATGACGCAAGGGTTGTTTCACGATTCAAAATTGCCCGCCGAATCTTAAACGCAACTGAATATCTCCTTAGAATTTCCTTAGAAGCCCTTAAAGTTCATACGTAACGGTTTGATGAAGCACCGTGCCACCCACCGGTTTGAACGATACCTGCATCAACCCTTTTTTGTTGGTTTTGTGGTAGGAGTCGAGTTGCTCTGACGTTTTATACGGAATCGGGTTTGTTTCAAAACCCAGCATCTTCTTTTTCAGCGACCCTTCACCAAACGAAAGCTGGCGAAAACTGGCTTCGGTTAAGGCCGTGTCCACTTCGGTCACGGTGAAAACGGAGTCCTGGGCAGATATGCCCTGAATTTCGACAAGCAGCAAGCCCTCGGCAGTGGTCGGTTTGCCCTCTTCATCCACGAGCGCAACGGAAACGATCAGGCCCTTGGACCCGTCTTTCCGGACTTCTACTTCTTTCAGTAATTTGGGGGAATTCTCGTTTTTGCAGCCTGCCATCAGCAGCAAAGCAAGGAAGAAACCGGCGATTTTCATGGAGTCAGTTCGTTAAGGGATCACTCCCCTTACTAACTGCTTTGGCCGCAAAATGGCTAAAAATTGACGGCATTTCTACTGACAGTCGTATTTGTACACTTTTTGTTTGTTGACAATCGACGGATTTCCGGTTTGCTGCAACAGGAGTGAGGTTTCGGTGGGTAAGTCATTGCTGTACTGGTAGGTGGCGGTGTAGCCGTAGCCGAAATCCTTGTATTGAACCGGATTGTTCACACTGAGGTAGTGGCTTTTGTCGACCAGCGAAGACACCAGCGGAATGAGCTGAAAAGCAGGCTGGTTGAAGAAGGGCGATTTTTTGTCGTCGTACCGGTATTCCGCATAGAGTCTTTCGGCCTCCTGGTTTTTCGCGTAAAACACCTTGGTCACATTCCCGGCGGCATCGTATTCCATGCGTTTGAAATACGTCCGCTGCCCGCTGGGGTCCACCACCGAAATCTTGGTAATGCGGTTTTGCGCGTCGTAGGTGGGCGTTGCCGTCACTGTCTCAGCATTGTCCAGGGCGTTGATGGTCGCAATGCGGCCGCCGGCGTCGTAGGTAACCGTATGCTCTTCGGCCCCGAGGTTCTCGTATTGGGAGATGCCGGCCAGAAACCGGGTCACGCGGCCCGTGGCGTTGTAGGTGAACGAAAACACGTTGAACGACGACTGTTTGATGGCGGCAACGCGTTTGTTGGCGTCGTAGGTAATGGACACCGGGCCGGAGTCAAAATAGAAGTCGGGAACCTCATTGACCAGGCAAGTTTGATTCTGCGGGTCCGGCGGATCTTTTTTGTCACCCCCGCAACCCAGCAGAAAGGCAACCGCGGCACAAACGAGCAAAGTAGTTCTGGCCTTCATACGTTGAATGAGTGGATTCGGAATTGTAAAAATGGGAATTGTACGGGTTATTTCATAACGAAAAATGGGGCATGGTAAGATAGTGAGTTACGGACAATTCGGCTTCTTTTTAACTCCGTTTATTTGTAAAGTGTCAAAATGACAAAATAGAGCCTCTTTTTTATCAAATCTCCGCCAAATTGTCCGAAAAACCCGGCTGGCCTGCTCTTTGATAAATAGATAACAGCAACGAAAACGCAAACCGGACAGGAACTGTTAGTCCGGTAAAGCGTTTAACCCACAACCATGAACTTAACAAATTACACCATCAAAGCGCAGGAGGTCATCCAGCAGGCGGCCCAGATTGCGCAGGGAAATCAACAGCAGTCGGTCGAAACCGGCCACGTGCTGAAAGCGATTATCGACGAAGATCCCAATACGATGGGGTTTCTGTCGAAAAAAACCGGCGTTAATTCCAGCCAACTGACGCTGGCCCTGGACGCCATTGTGAACGGGTACCCGAAAGTGTCGGTCGGCGCGCAGGGAACCCCCAATATTTACCTCGGAAACGACCTGAATTCAGCTTTGCAACGAGCGACCAAACTATTGAAAGAGTTTGGCGATGAGTACGTTAGCATCGAGCTGATTCTGTTGGGACTTTCGGGGGGCAAAGACGCCGTGGCGACGCTTTTGAAAGATGTCGGGTTCACTGAAAAAGTACTGAAAGAAGCCATTAAAGAATTACGCGGAAAAAATAATCCTGTGAAAGATCCCAATGCCGAAGCAAAATACCGCTCCCTGGAACGGTATAGTATCAACCTGAATGAACGGGCTGAAAAGGGGAAAATTGACCCCGTGATTGGCCGTGACGAAGAAATTCGCCGGTTGCTGCAAATCCTGAGCCGCCGGACGAAAAACAACCCAATGCTGATCGGTGAACCGGGCGTCGGAAAAACCGCCATTGTCGAAGGGCTGGCCCAGCGGATTGTGCAGGGCGACGTTCCCGAAAACCTGAAATCAAAAATCATCGTATCGCTCGACATGGGTTTGCTCGTGGCGGGTGCGAAATACAAGGGCGAATTTGAAGAACGGCTGAAGGCGGTTATCAAGGAAGTGACGGATTCCGAGGGCGAAATCGTGCTGTTCATCGACGAGATTCACACCCTGATCGGTGCGGGTGCTGGCGGAGGAGATGGCGCGATGGATGCGGCCAACCTGCTGAAACCGGCCCTGGCGCGGGGCGAATTGCACGCCATCGGCGCTACGACGCTGAAAGAATACCAGAAATACATTGAAAAAGATAAAGCCCTTGAGCGCCGGTTCCAGACGGTTCTGGTGGATGAACCGGATGTGAAGGATGCGATTTCAATTTTGCGCGGAATCAAGGAAAAATACGAATTGCACCACGGTGTTCGGATCAAAGACGACGCGGTGATTGCCGCCGTCGAACTCTCGAACCGCTACATTTCCGACCGGTTTTTGCCCGACAAAGCCATTGACCTGATGGACGAAGCGGCTGCCAAAATGCGGCTGGAAATCGACTCGGTGCCGGAAGAACTGGACGAACTGAACCGCCGGATCATGCAGTTGGAAATTGAACGGGAAGCCATTCGGCGGGAATCCGACCGCGACAAGGAAAGCGTTCTGAACCGGCAAATTGAAGACCTCAACGAGCTGCGGAACAGCATGAAAGCGCGCTGGGAAGTGGAGAAACAATCGGTAAACGAAGTCCGGACGTTGAAAGAACAACTCGATCAACTGAAGTCGGAAGCCGAGCAGGCCGAACGATCGGGTGATTACGGCAAGGTGGCCGAGATTCGCTACGGTCGTCTGCCTGAAATGCAAAACCGCCTGGATGAGCTGGTTAAAACGGAAGGCGACGGCCAGAACCTGTTGCAGGAGGAAGTGACGGCCGACGACATTGCGGAGGTGGTGGCCAAATGGACGGGCATTCCGGTGAGCCGAATGATGGAGTCGGAACGGGAAAAACTGCTGCACCTGGAAGACGAGCTGGCGAAAAGGGTGGCGGGTCAGGAAGAAGCCATTCAGGCGGTGGCCGATGCCGTTCGCCGGAGCCGCGCCGGGATGCAGGACCCCAAACGGCCACTGGGTTCATTCATTTTTCTGGGAACGACTGGCGTCGGGAAAACCGAGCTGGCGAAGGCCCTGGCCGATTATCTGTTCAACGACGAGAACTCGCTGGTGCGGATCGACATGTCGGAGTTTCAGGAACGCCACGCCGTCAGCCGTTTGATTGGCGCACCTCCGGGCTACATCGGCTACGATGAAGGCGGTCAGTTGACCGAAGCCGTCCGCCGGAAACCGTACAGCGTCATTCTGCTGGATGAGATCGAAAAAGCGCACCCCGACGTGTTCAACATCCTGTTGCAGGTGCTGGACGACGGCCGGTTGACCGACAGCAAAGGCCGGGTCGCCAGCTTCAAGAACACGATTGTGATCATGACGTCGAACATCGGGAGCCACATCATCCGCGAGCGGTTTGCGCAAATAGAGGACTGGAACCGGGAGCAGATCATTGAAGATACCAAAGACGAAGTATTTGAATTGCTGAAACAAACGCTGCGCCCCGAGTTTCTGAACCGGATCGACGAACTGGTGATGTTCCAGCCACTGACCAAGCGTGAAACCCGCAAGATTGTGGGCCTGCAATTCAAGCACATTCAGGACCGGCTGGCGGAACAGGGCATTACCATCGAAGCCGATCAGGAAGTGCTCGACAAGCTCGCGGAAGAAGGTTTCGACCCGCAGTTTGGCGCCCGTCCGCTGAAACGCGTGATGCAACGGCGCATCTTGAACGCCCTCTCGAAGGAGATTCTGGCAGGCCGGATTCAGAAAAACGCCGTCGTCGGCATGATGATGAACGAAGGCGAAAACGGCAAAGAAGATATTCTGTTTTACAACCTCGATAAAGTGATTCCGGCGTTGGACTAACGCGCGGGGAATGGATTGGAAACGCCCGGCTGATGAAGTCGGGCGTTTTTTGTTTCAGATTGGTTTGTCAACGTAAATTCAGCAATGATTGATCATAATCCAGTGCCGGTCGCGTTGGCGACGAAATGTTTGTTGATAGCAGCAGGGCAAGTTGGTTCGGTCGCTACGCGACCGGAGATTTCGGGGAGATGGTTCGTTTTCTACAAACATTGGGTCGCTACGCGACCGCGGATATACCGAGATGATCGGGTTGCTACAAACATTGGGTCGCTAACGCGACGGGGGTCGGGGCGTTTGGATGATCGGTCGCGTTAGCGACCCAATGTTTGTAGAAGAAGCCCTGCCCCGCCAGAACTGAGTCGCGTAGCGACGAAACCATTTTTTGCTGATGTGTTGGCCCGATTGGTTCGGTCGCTACGCGACCGGAGATTTCGGGGAGATGGTTTTCTACAAACATTGGGTCGCTACGCGACCGTGGACATGTTGAGACGATCGGGTTGCTACAAACATTTCGTCGCTAACGCGACGGGAAAATTACCATCTCATTAATTTTATTCTACCGCTTTGAAAATATACCGCGCGTCGAAAGGTACATTGAACTTTTGCAGGAAGGTGGTATACTCTTCCAGAAACGTCATCGTACGGTGATGCTCTTCCTGATTTTTAATGTAACGCACCACACGGTCGATTTGAGATTGTCCGTACGAAAAAGCGCCGTAACCCGACTGCCACTCGAAACGGCCTTTCGTTAAACGCTGATCATTCATCCATTTGGAAGAATCCCCTTTCAGGTCTTGCAGGAGCGCCGAAATCGCCTGGTTCGGATTCAGACCCAAAAAAACATGAACGTGATCGGGCATTCCATTGATCGCAAGGATTTTATGCCCCTGATTCTGGACAATCCCGGTCATATAGCGATACAGATCTTCTTTCGATTCGACCCGAATCAGGCCATGACGGTGTTTGACCGCAAAAACCGTCTGGATGTAGAGCTGGGTGTAGGTGTTCGGCATAGCCATCAATAATATTAGGTATTAGACGGCGGCAGAACGCGTATCGTCACCTTGTATGGACTCTTTTTTGCATTTTAAGCATAAAAAATAAAAATCGATTGGGGGATTTTTGGTACTAACTTGTCTTCACTGTACCAGACCCTTTGATCGATGCCAGCCAACGCGTTTCCATTCCGGCCCTCTCCTGACCCAATCCCCGGCGGCCCACCGCCCCTGCTCAGGAGCGATGTCGTACCTCCGGTTCCGGTGAGTGCCGACAGCGAGTTGTTCATCCGCAATGCCTTTGCTACCGACCCGAAACTCGGTTGTGAACTGCTCTTTCGCCAGTATTTCGCGCCCCTGTGCAGCCACGCCATCCGGTTTGTCTACGACCGGCAGGTGGCCGAAGATGTGGTCGCGGATCTGTTCTATACCTTCTACCAGAAAGAACTCTACAAACAGATCAAGGGCTCGTACCGGGCGTATCTCTACCAGGCCGTGCGCAACCGGGCCTACAACAGCCTGCGGTGGGAACTGAGCCGCCAGGAACCCCTTCCCGACGACCTCGACCAGCCCGATCAGGACGCCATGCAGCCCGACCGGTTGTTGCAACAGGACGAACTGTACCGCGCCCTCGAACAGGCCGTTCAGCAACTGTCGCCCCAGCGGCAACGCGTGTTTTTGTTGAGCCGGTTCGAAGGAAAATCCTACAAGGAAATTGCCAGCGAGATGACGCTTTCCCCGAAAACCGTCGAAAACCACTTGCTACAGGCCATTTCAACGGTTCGGCAATTTCTCCGAAACCAGAAACTGATTAGCTATGGGCTGCTTCTGCTGACGGTTTTCGCGTAGCCTCAACGATATACACCTCATCATGGAACCTACCAAAGAATTGTTGTTTACGTACTTTGCCGGTCAGGCCACGTCGGTCCAGCAGAAAGTGATCGGCGAATGGCTGACGCGCCCGACCAGCCGGGAAACGTATTTTCAGTGGCTGGACGAATGGGAGCGGAGCTTTCCGCAGTACGCCCCCGATTTCGCCCATCACCTCGACCAGTTCCGGCAACGGCTCGACAATCCGGACGAAACACCGGCGCGGTTGATCCGACCGCTGCCGCAGGAACCCCGCCCGTTCTGGCATCCGGGCCGCTGGCTGATCGCGGCTTCTCTCACGTTCATCCTGCTGGCTGGTGGCTGGTTTTTTCGGGAACCTCTTTTCTACCAGACCATTACGACCAACGCCTACCAACTCCGTTCGCTGAGCCTGCCCGATGGCTCCACGGTGGCCCTCAACAGCAACTCGTCCCTGCAACTGCCCCGGATGGGCTACGGCTGGTTTTCCCGGCGGGTAGCCCTGAAAGGCGATGCGGTTTTTGACGTAAAGCACCTTTCCACGCACCAACCCTTTGTCGTTCAGGCAACTGATGGCCTGGAGGTAGAGGTGTTGGGGACGGAGTTTTCGGTACGAAGCCGGGCCGCCCACGCCGAAGTGGTGTTAAAGCGGGGGAAAGTCAACCTCCACTATAAAACCGCCAATCAACCGGCGCAAAACCTGCTGATGAAACCCGGCGACTGGGCGCGGCTCGACGAAAAAGGGGCCTTAAGCTTGCAGCAGCAGGCCGACACCAACCGCTTTGCCCATTGGCGCTACCGGTTGTTTAGTTTCAACAATACCTCCCTGCGCGAGGTGGTGCGCCAGATTCGGGCGGTTTTTGGTGTCAATGCGCAGCTTGCCGATCCGGCCCTCGCCCGCCGAACGCTGACGGGAACGATCCGCGCCGGTTCCTCCGACGAACTGGCCGAGGCACTTGCCGAATTGCTGGACCTGAAACTCAGCCACCGCGACCAGAATCTCATTTTTTCAACCCCTACCGAAATCCCAATTACCCAATGAGAAAAGCAATACCGCTTGCACTGGCCACTGGCTGGTTGCTCAGTGTCGGTTATGGCCACGCCGTAGCGCAGACGCTGGCTTTCGTTCGAACATCCCAGCAGACCGACCACGCCCAGTCCGGGAAAACCACGCCCACAATTGGGGTGAGCCAGCCGCTGAAAAACACTCTGTTGCAATTGAAGGACTATTACGGCGTCGATATTTTATTCGAAGAATCGGTCGTGGCGCGTCACCTGAGCCCGGCTGAACCGCTCAACCTCAATGCCCGACTGGAAACCAATCTCAATCTTTTGTTGAAGAAATACGGGATGCGGTTTAAAAAACTGCGCTCCGGGGCGTATCTGATTATGCCGCCCAAAAACGAGCGGTCAACGATCAGTGTACCCGTTGCCGCCACATCCGCTACCGCCGGAACCGGCCCCGTTTCGCTGGATGGCCTGATGAGTCTGTCGACCATTCAACCGATTGAAACGACTCGGGCCGATGTGCGGATAACCGGACGGGTCACGAGCGAAACCGGCGAAGGGCTGCCCGGCGTCAGTGTGGTGGTGAAAGGTACCTCACGCGGAACGACGACCGATGTTCAGGGTCGTTATCAACTGAGCATTCCCGACGACGCTACCGCGCTGGTTTACAGCTTTGTGGGTTACGTGAGTCAGGAGCAGTTGGTGCAAAACCGCTCCGTGATCGATATTCAACTGGTGCCGGATACGAAATCGCTGAATGAGGTGGTGGTGGTCGGCTACGGTCAGGTCAGGAAGAGCGATCTGACGGGGGCCGTGGCAACGGTTCCGGTGGAAGAAATTCGCAAAGTGGCCGTCACGTCGCTCGATCAGGCGTTGCAGGGCCGGGCGGCTGGCGTCCAGATTACCCAGAACTCGGGCGCACCGGGCGGCTCGACCAGCATCCGCATCCGGGGTGGCAACTCGATTCAGGGCGACAACGAGCCGCTGTATGTCATCGACGGTATTCCCTTCAAAAACGATGGAGCCAATTCCGGGTCGAGTTTCAACGTGCTCAGTACGCTCAACCCCAGCGACATCGAGTCGATTTCGGTGCTGAAAGATGCGTCTTCCACGGCCATTTACGGGTCGCGGGGCGCGAACGGTGTGGTGATCATCACGACGAAACGGGGAAAGGCCGGCAAATCGACCATCACCTTCGATACCTATTACGGAATTCAGAATGTACGCCGGAAATACCCGGTTATGAACGGGCGGGAATACGCCCAGTTTGTCAACGACGCCAACACGAACGAAGGCCGTCCGGCGGTGTATACCCCCGCGCAGGTCGACGCGTTTGGCGAAGGCACCGACTGGCAGGATGAGATTTTCCGGCAGGCCCCGATTGCCAACTACCAGCTTTCGATCAGCGGAGGAGATGAAAAAACGCAGTATGCCATTGCGGGCGGTTATTTCAAACAAAATGGCGTGATTGTCAATTCGGATTTCGACCGGTATTCGTTTCGGGTCAATCTGGACCGCAAGCTGACCAATAAAATCAAAATCGGCAACAGTCTGACCGTCAACCGCACCGTGACCAACCAGGCCCGCTCGGACGGCGATTTGGGCAGTGCCGGTCTGGTGACGATGGCCGCCCTCCAGTTTCCGCCCATTCTGCCAGTCCGGAACGCCGACGGTTCCTATCTGCTGACGAATCCGGCACTGGTTTTTACTGCCGACAACCCGGTTGCACTGGCCCGTGACAACAAAAACCGCAATACTGCCTACCGCGTTTTTGGGAGTGTTTTCGGTGATTACCAGATCATTGACGGACTGAGCCTGCGCGTGTCGCTGGGGATTGACGGGATTTTGCAAAAACAGGATTCGTATCTGCCCCGCTCGGTTTCGAGTGGTCTGGCTCAGGGTGGCTCGGCTGCGATCTTTAACTCACAGGCCATTACGTGGCTCAACGAAAACCTGCTGACCTACACCCGCACTTTCAACAACGACCACAACGTAACGGCCCTGATCGGCTATACGCAGCAGGCCAGCCGGACGGAAGCCAACCGGGCGCAGGCGCGTAATTTTGTGAACGACAACCTGGGTTCGAGTAACCTGGCCTCCGGTTCCGTGCCGTTGACGCCCGAATCGAGCATCGGCACCTGGGGGTTGCAATCCTACCTGGCGCGGTTGAATTACGGCTACAAAGACAAATACCTGCTGACGGCTTCGTTCCGGACCGACGGTTCTTCCCGGTTTGGCGCGAACAACCGATTTGGCTATTTCCCCTCGGCGGCCCTGGCCTGGCGGGTTTCGGAGGAAGCCTTTCTGAAGAACAATGCGGTGGTCAGTGATCTGAAGCTTCGAATGACCTACGGTACAACCGGCAACCAGGACGGGATTGGCAACTATCCGTCGTATTCGCTGCTGGGAACCCAGAACTACGTGCTCGGGAATACGGTTTCGACGGGACTGGGACCGAACCAGATTGCCAACCCGGATCTGTCGTGGGAAACCACGTCGCAGGCTGATGTGGGCGTAGACGTCGGTTTGCTGAATGACCGCATTACCCTGACCGCCGATGCCTACCTGAAACGGACAAAAGACCTGTTGCTGAATGTAACGGTTCCGAGTACGTCGGGTTTTTCGAGTGCCATTAAAAACCTCGGGAAAGTAGAGAACAAGGGGATCGAACTCAGTATCTCGTCGCGCAATCTGGTGGGGGCCTTCAAATGGAATACCGATTTTAACTTTGCCCTCAACCGCAACAAGGTGCTCGACATTGGCGGGGCACCCCAGATTTTTGCCGGGAGTGTCGCCAACATTGGCCAGGGCCTGAATTCCGGGATCATTCGGGTGGGCGAACCCCTGGGATCTTTCTTCGGCTACGTGACCAACGGCCTGTACCAAACCACGGATGAACTGACCGCCCTGGCCGATCCGCAGGCCCGAAAACCGGGTGATCGCAAATACCTGGATCTGAACGGCGATAAAAAAATCGACGACAACGACCGGACGATCATTGGCCGGGCGCAGCCCAAGTTTATCGGCGGAATCAGCAACACGTTCTCGTACAAGGGCTTGGAACTGACGGCCTTCTTTCAGGGCGTTTACGGAAACAGCATTTTGAATGCCAACCGCTATGAACTGGAATACCTGAACGCCACCAGCAACCAGAGCCGGGATATGCTGAACCGCTGGACGCCCACCAACACCAATACCGACATCCCACGGGCTTCGACCACCCGACCCGCCAACCGCGTGTCGACCCGGCAAATTGAAGATGGGTCGTACCTGCGGCTGAAGAATATTCAACTGGCGTACAATTTACCGGCATCGGTGCTCAAGGGGCTGAAAATCCAGTCGGTACGGGTGTATGCAACGGCGCAGAACTACCTGACCTGGACCAACTATTCGGGGTATGATCCGGAAGTAAACCGATTTGGTCAGGACAGCCGGAGCCAGGGCTTCGACTACGCCAGCTACCCCGCAGCCAAAACCCTTCTATTCGGACTTAACGTAGGATTTTAACACTATGAAAAAACACCTAATCCTTCTCTGCCTGATCGGCCTGATGACGTCCTGTGAAGTGCTGGACCAGAAGCCCGAATCGAATTTTACGCCCGCGAATTTTTATAAAAACGCCGACGATGCCAAAGCCGCCGTCAGTGCGGTGTATGACCCGCTGAATACCCAGAACCTGTATGCTCAGGTGATGTGGATTTTGCAGGATCAGGCCACCGACGATGCCGAGTGGGGCAATGGCCGCTCCACCGCAAACCAGCCGAAAAACGACCTCGACAAATACACGTTTACCCCGGCCACCAACACGTTTCAGGCGATTTGGTCGACGGTCTATTCCGCCATCAACCGGGCCAACGCGGTCATCATCCGCCTACCGGCCATTCCGATGGATGAAGCCCTGAAAGCCCGCTACATGGCCGAAGCGAAGTTTATGCGCGGTTTTTATTACTTCACGCTGGTCCGGCTGTTCGGGGGCGTGCCGATCATGACCACTGAAACCACCTCGCTGAATGACCTGAGCGTGGCGCGGGCGTCGGTAGATGAGGTCTATACGCTGATCGTTCAGGATTTTACGGAAGCCGAAACCGTATTGCCGGCATCCTACACCGGAGCAGATCGGGGCCGGGCGACGAAAGGAGCCGCAACCGCCTTTCTGGCGAAAGTGTATCTGACCCGTCAGGACTGGGCGAAGGCTGCCGCCAAGGCGAAAGAGGTAATCGATTCGGGTCAATACGATTTGTGGGCCAACTTTGCCGAGGCCTTTCTGATCGCCAACAAAAACGGCAAAGAAGCCGTCTTCGAAGTGCAGGCCCTGAGTGGTGGTTTTGGAGAAGGCAGTTGGATGCAGGGCTACATGCGCCCCAATTTTGACCGCGTCAACGGCGTAGCTGGTTTTGGCGATGACCCCGCCACCGAAAATCTGTACAAAGCCTACCGCGACGATGACAAACGCCGGAATGTTACCCTGAGACTTTATTCGGCCACCAGCACCCCGGCGGCCCCGGCCAGCGTCCTGTTTCCGTGTTACGTCTACAAATACCTGGACCCGGCTGCCACCAGCAACTCGGATGGCGGGAATAATTATCCGATCATTCGTTACCCGGATGTGCTGCTGATGTATGCCGAAGCACTGAACGAGCTGGGTGCCAACAACGCCGAGGCTTATGCCGCCATCAACCGCATTCGCAACCGGGCCGGTTTACCCAATCTGACCCCGAACCTGACGCAGGCCCAGTTTCGGGACAGTGTGTTGCTGGAGCGACGGCTGGAACTGGCGTTTGAAGGCCACCGCTGGTATGACCTGTCCCGGACGAAACGCCTGATCAGTGCCATGAAAGCCCAGAACCCGACGATTACCGTGGCCGAACACCATTATCTGTTCCCCATTCCCCAAACGGAACGCGATGTTAACCCCCGGCTGGAGCAGAATCCGGGGTATTGATTTTACGGTTTACGGTATACGGTTTTCGGTTTACAGTTGAAAATCAATAGTTAATAATGTAGGACTTACGTCTGATAATTCATTGCACTTTCGCTTTTTGCCCCTAAATCCCCTAAAGGGGACTTGGACACAGCCTAATCCGGATGCTAAAAGTCCCCTTTAGGGGATTTAGGGGCAAAAAGCGAAAGTGCTATAATGAAGAGGGGGATGAAAAAAAACGCGTCAGCCACCGTAAACTGAAAACCGTAAACTTCTAAATCATGCAGCGTCGAACGTTTTTGCAAAGTACCCTGGTCGTGGCCCCTTTTCTCGGCAAGTCATTGTCTGACAGCAGTGCGTCAAAAACCGCTGAATCCAATCCGGTGGTGATCAACGCGGGGGTTGGCGGGAATAATACCGTCGATTTGCTGGCCCGGATCGAGAAGGATTGCCTGGCGCAGCGGCCCGAGCTGACCATTCTGATGGCCGGAACCAACGACGTGAACAGCAAAAAGTTCCTTCCATTGCCCACTTATGAGCAAAACATGCGGACGATCTGTTCCAAATTGCTCGCAATCCGGAGTCAGGTCGCGCTCATGACGATTCTGCCGGTGTATGAACCGTACCTGATGACCCGTCATGATCCGGCATTTTACCAGCCCCAGGGACATACTGCGCGAAAAAAGGCGATGAATGACGTCATTCGGAAAGTAGCTTCGGACAACAAACTGCCTTTGCTGGATATGCACCATATTTTTGAAACCGTAGGGAACATTGGTCTGGAAGCGAACAGCTTGCTGAAAAACGAAGCCAACAGCAACAAAACCGATGGTATTCATCCCACTGCGGAGGGTTATCGGACGATGGCCGTGGCCCTTTACACGTTTCTGGTGCAGCGTCAATTGGTGAAAAACCGCATCGTCTGCTTCGGTGACAGCATTACCCACGGCGATGGCGACGGTAAAAACTATCCGGCTTATCTTCAAAAACTAGTGGCAGCCTGAGTGCTGCCTTTCCTGAATCACTATGACTTTGTACAACCCGTTCGCTTCTGAATTCTTAAAAAAAGGGTCGGTCACCGGCCTTGTGTTGGGTTTGCTCCTGATGCTGCCCGGTTATCGAACGTCCACCATTGAACCGGCCGCAACCCGAAAAGCGGTGGTGCGGCAGGCCGATGTGATCATTTATGGCGGCACGTCGGCGGCCGTCACGGCGGCTGTGCAGGTCAAAAAGATGGGCAAATCGGTCATCATCGTGTCGCCGGACAAACACCTGGGCGGTTTGTCGTCGGGGGGGCTGGGCTTCACCGATACGGGCAACAAGGAGGTTATCGGCGGACTCTCCCGCGAGTTCTACCAGCGGCTTTATCAGCACTACCAGAAAGACGCTTCGTGGACCTGGCAGAAACGGTCGGAATACGGCAACAAAGGACAGGGGACGCCCGCGCTCGACGGCACCAACCGCACCATGTGGATTTTTGAACCGCACGCAGCCGAGCAGGTTTTTGAGGACTTTGTCAGGGAAAATAAACTGACGGTGTACCGCAACGAATGGCTGGACCGGTCGGCGAAAGGCGTTCAGAAGCAGGCGGGGGCCATCACCTCGTTTAAAACGCTGAGCGGTACGGTTTATCAGGGAAAAGTGTTCATCGATGCCACCTACGAAGGCGATTTGATGGCGGCAGCGGGCGTGAAATACCACGTCGGCCGGGAAGCGAACAGTGTCTACAACGAAACGCACAACGGCGTGCAGGTCGGCGTTTTTCAGCACGGCCACTATTTTAAGAAAAATGTGAGTCCCTACAAGGTTGAAGGTGACCCTAAAAGCGGTTTATTGCCCGAAATATCGGCGGAAGAACCAGGCGCAAACGGCACCGGCGACCACAAAATTCAGGCGTATTGTTTCCGGATGTGCCTGAGCAATCACCCCGAAAACCGCATTCCGTTCCCAAAACCCGCGGGCTACGATCCCAGTCGCTACGAACTTCTGGCCCGCGTGTTTGCCACGGGCTGGCGCGAAACATTTGATAAATACGACCCCATTCCGAACCGCAAAACCGATACCAACAACCACGGGCCGTTCAGCACCGACTACATCGGAAAAAACTACGACTATCCCGAAGCCACCTACGAACGGCGCAAAGAGATTATCCGCGACCACGAACTGTACCAGAAAGGATTGCTGTATTACATGCAGAACGACCCGAAAATTCCGGCGGATGTTCACCAGGCCATGCAGCAGTGGGGTTTGCCCAAAGATGAATTCAAGGACAACGGGAACTGGCCGCACCAGTTGTATATCCGGGAAGCCCGGCGGATGCTGGGCGAATTTGTCATGAAGGAGGTCGACGCGCTGGGCAAAACCGTCGTGCCGAATCCGGTGGGCATGGGTTCCTACGCGCTGGACGCCCACAATTCGCAGCGGTTTGTCAAAAAAGACGGTTTTGTTCAGAACGAAGGCGACATCGGCGTTCATCCGGACAAACCGTATTCGATTGCCTACGGGTCGATTGTGCCGAAAGAAGACGAATGCAAAAATCTGCTGGTGCCGGTTTGCGTATCGAGTTCACACATTGCCTACGGTTCCATCCGGATGGAACCGGTCTTCATGATTCTGGGACAATCGGCTGCCACGGCCGCCGTGCTGGCCATCGATGGCAAGACAACCGTTCAGAAAGTGCCGTATGCGAAACTGAAAGAGGTGTTGCTCAAGGACAAACAGCGGCTGACGTTGTAGGGGGAAGGGAATTTTAAATTTCAAATGTAAAATGATGAATGATAAATGTAAAAGTGCCGGACTGGCATCCCCTTTTACATTTACCATTCATCATTTTAGGATTTTCGCTTTCTGCCCCTAAATCCCCTAAAGGGGACTTGGACGCGGCTTAGTCCGGATGCTAAAAGTCCCCTTTAGGGGATTTAGGGCAGAAAGCGAAATAGTGATAGAATTATCAGACGTAAGTCCTACATTTTACAATTAACATTCTTTACAGTAAAAACCAACGTAGCTAAGTGGTTTTACATCAGCACGATACCTTGCTATTCTCCAAATCCTCTTTATCTTTGAAAGACCCGCGAGATTCACCCTGACTCTGTTGCCTATGACCCCCATACGTCTACTCTTAACGGATGATCACGAAATTATTTTAGACAGTCTCTCCCTGCTGCTGACCCGCATCGAAGGGGTGGAAGTGGTTGGTACCCTGAACGACAGCCGGGATGTAATGGGTTTTCTGGGGGATCATGAGGTCGATATTGTGTTATCGGACATGAACATGCCGCACCTCGACGGGATTAATCTGACGCTGAAAATCCGCCAGCAGTTTCCCCGGATTAAAGTGCTGATGCTGACGGTTTCGGAAGATGCCGACAGCATTCGGGAAGCCTTCCGGGCCGGTATATCGGGCTACGTGATGAAAAAAGCCGGGAAAGCCGAACTGGAGAAAGCCGTGAAAACCGTGGCCCGTGGGGAGAAATATTTCTCGGAATCGGTCATGACCCAGTTGGTGGCGTTGCCGGTCAGCCCGGTTCGTGTGCTGGACGAAGCCCCCGCGCCCCTGTCGCCCCTGACCGACCGCGAACTTGAGGTCATCCGACTGGTGGCACAGGAGCTTTCCACCAACGCCATCGCCGAAAAGCTGTTCATCAGCCCCGGAACGGTCGAGACGCACCGCCACAACATTCTCAGGAAACTGGCCGTCAAAAATTCAATTGGCATCATCAAATACGCCGTCCGGCACGGGTTGCTGTAACGCCAGGGCGGGTTTAGCTGGCCATCGGAACCTGCACATTCACACAGGTGCCACCCGGTTCGGGACTTGAAATGTAGAAACTACCGCCCAGCCGTTCCAGCCGCGCCTGAATATTCCGCATGCCGATCCCGTCCGAAACCGTATTCTCGTCGATTCCCGCACCGTCATCCTGAATGGTTAGTTTCAGAAAACCGTTCTGGCGGTGGAGGGCAATTCCGGCACTGCGGGCGTTGGCGTGTTTGAGAATGTTGTTGACCAGTTCGAGCGAAATGGCGTAGAGTTCGTAGGCAGTTTTTCCCCGCACGTCCGCGCCCGAGTCGTCCACTTCCAGCATAAACCGGGTGCGGTTCTGCACGTTTAAGGTGTCCGTCAGTTTAATCAAAGCCGCCTGTAAGCCCTGTTTTTCGAGGATTTCGGGCATCAGGTTGTGCGAAATCGCCCGGATGTCGTCGTAGACTTCGCCCATGTGATCCAGCAGGCGCGTGTGTTCCCGCTGCTGGCCGTCGTCAAACTGCGAGGTGTCCATGGCTTCGAACCGCCACTTCAGGGCCGACACCTTGGCTGCCACGCTGTCGTGCAGTTCACTGGCCACCCGCTTCCGTTCCATCGTCTGACCACGGTAGAGCGCGGCTTCAATCTCAGCATTTTTTCGGGAAAGCTCTTCGTTTTTGATTCGCAGCCGCCGGTTGCTCCAGACCACGTAGCCGAGGGTTCCGCCACTGAGCACCAGCATCGCAATCAGGAAGTTGCGCGACTGGGTCAGTTGATCTTTTTCCAGCGTCGTAATGCGGTTTTGTTGCTGGGCCTGCTGGAGCCGGGTCACCTGCTGTTTTTTCTCAAAGTCGTAGGTCATGCCCGCAATCGTTACCTTTTGCAGGGACTCTTCGTTCAGGATGGTGTCCGCTTCGGCCTTATACCATTTATAATAGCGAAGGGCCTTGGCTGGCTGGTTCAGGTTGTCGTAGGCGATGGCCAACTGCCGTAAATATTTGGTTCGTTCGGGTCGCATTTCACGGGCGTCTTCGGTCCACGCCAGCCCCGTCAACGCATACGGGATGGCTCGGGCATACTGTTTGCGTGCGATGTAAATTTCGCCAAAATTATGCTGAGCGCTGTGTTCCAGGGCTTCCTGGGTATCCTCGACGGTTTCCCGGTAGGTTTTCTGCGAGAGCCGGGAGTAGGTGAGGGCTTTGTCGTATTGCTTCAGGGCAATGTATACCCGGCCAGCGGCTCCGTATGCCCGTGCCAGGCTACTCGGCTGGTAGGGGTTCTGGTAGGCTTTGATCTGCTCCAGATAAAGTGTCAGGGCCTGGTCGTAGCGGCCCTTTTTTTCGTGAATTTCGGCCTGTCGGCCAATCAGGAAAACTTTGACCATGCCGTCGTTGAGCCGGTTGGCAATTTTTTCACCTTCGGTAAAATACTTCATGGCGTCATCATACCGGTTCATTTGCAGGTAAGCCGCACCCAGATTCGGCAGCGTAGCCCGCAGGCTTTTCCAGTCGTTTGCGTTTTCCTGAATTTTCCGGGCTTTGAGCCACAAATTAATGGCTTCCACCGATTGCCCTTCTCCCATTTTCATGATGGCCATTTCATTATAGGTCTGGGCTTCCCAACGCTGGTCACGAGCTTCCAGAAACTTTGCCAGTGCTTTCTGCAACGATGCTCTTGATTCGGGGAGTTTGGTCAGGATGTGGGAGTATAACTGCCCCCGCCGGAGAAAAACCTGCCCCTGCAACGACAGATCACGGATGGATACAGCCTGGTTGTAGGCTGTATCCAGTTGAGCATGAGCGGATTTGGTGTCGGATAGATAATCGGCTTCGATGCGGGCCAGGGCCAGCCGGGCGCGGATTTCACCCGTCGGGTAGTTTGCTTTTTGGGCCACGCGCATACCCGCACGAAGCGTCTGGATGGCGAGTGAATCATAGCCGTTCCACCAGTAGTTGGTGGCCAGTTCGTGTAAGGTCATGACGCGAAAACTATCGGCCTGAGGCTGTTTCAGCCGGTTTTGCAACGAATCAATCACCGGATTCTGGGCAAGGGCGAACGTACTGGAAAGAAGCAGGAGCAGAAGGTTACGCATGGCCTGAAAAGAGAAAGGAGACACCGAAAGTACGGATATAAAACCTTCAAGTACAACGGACTACTGCAAAATATAGGTTTTCCTATAGACGCAAAATACAGGTTTCCCGGAGTCGAAAATCAGGGCTTTTCCCGATTTCCTCCCGCGGGCCGATTCCCCACCTTTGTATTGTCCAAACGGCAAAAAAAATCCAACCCTATAACGTATTAACTCCTGTCACTCATGGCCACTCCAATAGAACGGTTTGTCATTCGTCATCTTACCGGCACCAAAGCCAACCAGGTCGAAGAATTCGACTACAAAAAGTACACCGAACTGACGTTCGGGCGGGGCATCGCCAACGACCTGCGGTTCGATCCCGAACTGGACTCGACGGTTTCCCGCGAACACGGCAAACTCGTGAAAGAAGAAGGCCCGCTGCCGGTTTTCAAGGTGGTCGATAACAACTCCCGGAACGGTATTTTCGTCAACAAAACCCGCATTGTTGGCTCGGCGGTTCTGCAACCGGGCGACGAAGTGCAGCTTGGCCAGGGCGGCCCGGTTTTCCAGTTCGACCTCAACCCCCGCCCCGTCGAATGGATGCAGAGCACGCGGGTGGTCGACATGCCGGCGCCCTACAACCCAACCAGTGAATTCAAAATGCCGGCTCCGGTTTCCGACGCCGATGCGTTTTCCGGTGCGCCGGCCAAAGTGGGCCTGGGCAAGCAAACCGTCGAACGGATGATGGTGACCGAACGCAGGAAAACAACGCGCTCGGTGCTGGTGGGAGCCGCCCTGGTGCTGGCCATTCTTTCGGGCATTGCCTTCGCGTTTAAGGACAAGTTCCGCACCAATACTACGGTGGTTGTCAACCGCCCGGTTGTGTTACCGGCTTCCAAACCGGATCATTCCCTGACGACCGAGCAAATTGCCACCGCCAACACCAGCAAAGTGGTTTTCATCGAATTTGGCTACAAACTGATCTACACCCCGACCGGCGACGATATTTACCACCAGTATATGCCGGTCAAACAATGGGACGGCACCACGAAAAATATTCCGATGTACATTGAAGTCGAACCCGGCCAAGTCGAACCGCTGCTGGGACTGAAAAAAGACGTGGCCGTTGGCGAACCCATTGCCATGCACGGGGCCAGCGGATCGGGTTTTGTGGTTTCGCCCCAGGGCCACATTCTGACCAACCGCCACGTGGCTGCCGCCTGGAATTCCTACTACAGTTTTCCGCCCGATGCGTTTCCCGGCCTGTTGCTGGTGCAGGGCGCCAAGGGTTGGGAAATCAGCCCGGAGCGGGTGCAGCCGTTCCGCTGGGTGCCGGGAGAAACACGGTTTTTTGGCAAAAAACCGATGTCGGGAAAAGTCATCGAAGGCGTCAATACGTACCTCGATGTCACTTTTAACAAAAACGAGCAGCGTTTTCCGGCCAGTGGCAAACCCATCATCTCGCCGAAACACGATGTGGCCATGATTAAAATCGACCTGGCCGAAACGCTGTCACCCGTTCAGATGCGCAATGCGGAAAAGGACATTGCCTCGGGCCAATTGGTCACCGTGATGGGCTATCCCGGTATTTCGCCGGATGTGTTTGTGGGGGAGAATTCGTCGGATTTTGCAAACCGCAATCCCCAGTTTGTCAAGGTGCCGGACGTGACCGTCACCCCCGGCAACGTCGGCAAGATCATCAAAGGCCAGAGCAGTGGCAAGTCGTCCAGCTATTACAGCGAGTTCGGAGATTATTACCAGCTCACGGTCAACGCCACCGGCGCGGGCAACAGCGGAGGGCCGGTTTTCGATCGGGAGGGCAACGTCATCGGCATCTTCACCGCCAGCAATACCACGCAGGATGCCACCCGCATCACCTTCGCCGTGCCTATCTCGTACGGCCTGGAGCTGATGGGCCGTCGTCAGGTCGTCGACTGATTCAAACCCTGAAAAGATGCTTTAACGAACTGATAGAGAGCATGTTCATGAAAAATATAGTCCAGTATCTTTTCGGGAAAAAATCGTCGCCCATCTTACCGGAAACCGTTGAAGAGAGCGTGCCGATGGAACGCGGGGGGGGAGAACCGGCCACACCGCCCGTCGTTTCCAGCGACCTCAACGCCATCGTCGTTTCGGACATCGGGAATGTCCGGAAAAACAATGAAGACACCGGTTTGTTCGTCCGGCTGGCCGATGAAGGCATCCGCCGGGTTAAAGGGTATCTGTTGCTGGTGGCGGATGGCATGGGCGGGCATCTGGCCGGGGAAATTGCCAGTCAGATGGCCGCCGAGACGGTCAGCCGGGAATATTTTCAATTCCGCGATACCACCGAAAATAGCCTGATGCGCGCTTTTCAGATTGCCAACCGGCAAATTTTTGACGAGTCGCTTCAGCACGAAACCTTCCGGGGTATGGGGACCACCTGCACCGCCGTGGTGGTTCAGAACGAGCAACTGTATTTCGCGCATGTGGGCGACAGCCGGGCGTATCTGTACAAAAATGGCCAGCTCGTCCAGTTAACCGAAGACCATACGTATGTCCAGCAATTGCTGAAAATGGGGGAAATCTCGGAGGAAAAAGCCGCCCGCCATCCCGAACGCAACGTCCTGACGCAGGCAATGGGGACGAAAGCGGACATTCGGGTGGATTTGGGTCGCTGCGTTCTGCCTTTCGACACCGGTGACCGGCTGCTGCTTTGCTCCGACGGTCTGTACGAATACTGCCGGGAGGAGGATTTGCTGCGGCTGCTGGCACAGGAGACCTTGCCCCAGGTCGCTTCCGAACTCGTTCAACTGGCCAAAAACCGGGGTGGTCACGACAACATCACCGTGGTGCTGGCCGAGCGAACCGTCACCAGAACGCTACCCGCCCCGCGCGAAACCCGCGAAATTGACGTACCCTTTACGCGTGATAGCGAACGTGCTCATGAATAACCAGAAGCCCACCCTAAAAGGCCGTCTCATCCAGCACTACCGCATCGAATCGCTCCTGGGCGAAGGCGGTATGGGGACGGTTTATCAGGCAACCGACACGCTGCTGCAACGACTGGTTGCCGTGAAAATGCTCCACCCGCACCTCGTTTCCCAGACGTCTTTCATGGAGCGGTTTCGGAACGAAGCCCTGATTCTGGCCCGGCTGAACCACCCCAATATTGCGGTTGTCTACAATTTTTTGCAGGATAATGCCGACTATTTCATGGCAATGGAATACGTCGAAGGCGATAGTCTGGAAGCCCTGATTCGGAAAGCCGGGGCTTTGTCACCCGCCATTGCTGCGGAGGTGGTCAGACAGGGGCTCGAAGGCATGGCGCACGCGCACCGGAAGGGGGTTCTGCACCGCGATATCAAACCCGCCAACCTAATGCTGACGCCGGAAGGTACCATCAAACTCATGGATTTTGGCATTGCCCGCGTGAGTGGGGAGCAGCGACTGACGCAGGCCAACCGCATTGTCGGAACGCTCGAGTACATGGCTCCGGAACTCATTGAAGGACAGGAGCCTTCGCCCGCTTCGGATCTGTATGCCATGGGCGTTTTGCTGTACGAACTGCTGTCGGGAAAACTGCCTTTTGCCAGCCGGACGGATTACGAACTGATGCAGGCCATTGTGCGGGAAAAACCGATTCCGCTGCGAAAACTGGATGGCCAGATCCCGAAAGAACTGGAAGCGGTGGTGCAAAAAGCACTGGATAAAAATCCGGCCAAACGGTTTGCCGACGCCAAAGCCTTTCAAAAAGCCCTGCAACCGTTTTATGCCTCGGCCCCGGTTCTGGATCCCGCCCAAATCATGCCTCCGTTGCCGGTCACGGATGTGGTGGATATGCAGCCCAATCGAAAGCTGGCGGGAGCAAAAAAGTCAGAATCCTACTTTTCAGGACGGTTTTTAGCCCAACATACGCCGGACTGGTTTCGTACGAACTGGGAATTCCTGCTGGCAGGAACCTTCACGCTGGTCGCGGTGCTGTTTCTGGGGATGCTGCTGCTGGATCGCAAACCGCAGCCCAAACCCACGACAAAAATCGGTGATAGCGGCAAGAAGCCGTCGGTACAGGTAAAGCCCGTTGTTTCGCAAGTAACCTCGCCGACGCTGGTTTATGCTGAACCCCGCGAAAACCGGGTTACGATTCCGGAACCAACGCCCGATCCGGTTGAAAACAAACCCAAAACGAGCCTGCCGAAAAAACCGGATGTAACAAAACCCAAAACCGTGCCGCCCAAATCGGTTGAGGAAACACCGGTGACTCCGCCCAAAGCAGAACCCATTGCGCCGACGACCACCGAACCGGTACCGGAACCCGTGAAACGTCCGGTGACCCGCAAGTCGGTTGCAGTCAGGCGTTTGCCGGTGAAACTGGCGTTGAGCAACGATCTGTCGTCGTCCCGCGCTCAGGAGGGCGAGACGGTTCGGTTCCGGGTGATCGACGCGGTGGTGAGCGAGGGCGAAGTGGTGATTCAGGCGGGTGCGACGGCTTTTGGAGAAGTGACCCGGATCAGGCAGGCGGGCAACGATCTATTCCGGAAAAAGGACTTGCTCGAATTTCGGATTTATGCCGTTGAAGCCGCCAACGGCCAGCGGCTTGCGCTGCGGTCGGCCACCATCAGCGAAGAAGTCAAAGGAAAACCGGTGGTTTTTCCGGCCGGCCAAACCTTCGAAGTCCGCACCGGCGACACGGTTCTTACCTTTTAATCCATTACCCATCAGTCGATTTTTCGTACTTAAACGCGTCTTTCAATCATGCGACTTTCCTCGATATTCCTGTTGTTTTTGCTGGCTGGTTTAGTCGGTTCGGCCCCCGCTTTCTCGCAAACCATCCGTCAAAAATCGACGACAGAAGGGCTTAGCCTGGGTTTGCAGGGCCATATGCTCGGCTGGTCGTCGGACTATTTTCAGTTTCTGGACGAAAATTCCGGCAACGGCATCGGTTTGGGTGGTCGCGTCGGGTTTGGTCTGACGCAGCGGTTTGAGGTGTTTGCGCAGTATGACCGGACGAAAATGAACCTGAAAAATATTGACGCCGAATCTTTTCAATTTACGAACCTGACGGGCGGAGTACGCTTTAATTTTTCAGCAACCACCCACGCCCTGCGCCCTTTTGCGGAACTGGGGTATGTTCACCGGGCCGGGAAAGTCGATCAGGTAATCAACAACAATGCATACGACAACATTTTGTTCAAGGGGGGAGCCGCCCACATCGGCGCGGGACTCCATTACTTTTTGTCGTTGCCCGTTGCCCTGACCCTGAACGGTTCTTTTCAGGCGGGTGGCAAATCGGCCATCGATCTGAACGGCGAACGGACGACGGACAAAGCCGATGTCAGCACCTTCCGGATTTCGGCAGGGATTGTGCTGTATTTTAGTGAGTTGTGAAGTTCGAAACCCTGACAGCGGTCGAAGACCCTGTCAGCGGTTTCGAATCGCTAAATTTAAATAGTGGGATTTTTTGAAACCGCTGACAGGGTCTTCGACCGCTGTCAGGGTTTCGGAAAATTGGGTTACGCCAAGGCTTCCGTGAAGGTTTCTTTCGCTTTGGCGACCACTTCTTTGGCCGTACTGACGGCGTCCTTAATGCTGTTCAAGCCGCTGAGCAGGCTGTCTTTTACATCGCCATACACGTCATCGGCACCGGATTTGATTTTACCCGCTTTGTACCGATACCGGACTTTGTCGTATTCGCTGCTATTGGCATACACCAGGGCAATGGCTGCTCCGGCCAGCACCACAGCCGCCAGACCGATTCCCCAGGTCAGAGCGGCTTTGTTGCCTTTTTCGTCCGCCGTTTGGGCTTCCACCTTCGGTTCCATATTTTTTCGCATCATGCCAGCCATGGTTTCCTGAGGAGCCACATACGACATCACTTCGTAGGCTTTGTTGACCAAACCGCCCGGAATCACTTTGGGCGCGCCTTTCATCAAGGCGTTGTAGGCATCTTTGGCAACGTTAGCCGGATTGTCCAGATTCTCCGTAACCTTCGTGTTCGATGCACCGGCTTTGTTGAAGAAGTCGGTATCGGTGGCGTTGGGCAGCAAAGCCGTTACACTGACGTTGGTGTCCTTCAATTCGTTGATTAGCGACTGCGTAAAATTATAGATATACGCCTTCGTGGCGGCATACACCGCCATCAGCGGCATGGGTGTGATTGATACCAGCGACGCCAGATTCAGGATTTTTCCTTCGTTCCGCTCCACCATTTCTTTCAGAAAGAGCTTGGTCATCTGCGTGGTGGTCAGGACGTTCAGGTGGATCAGCGACTTTTCCCGTTCCCAGTCGGTTTCGGTGGCAAAAAGCCCGTAGAGGCCAACACCGGCATCGTTGACCAGGACATCGACCGATAGATTTTTTGCTTTGACCTGGTTGTAAACGTCCTGAGCGGCATCTTCTTCCGATAAATCTTTCGTAATGACCGTCGTTTCAACCCCGTATTCGTCCCAAAACCGGCCGCCGAGTTCGTTTAGAACGTCGGTGCTCCGGGCAACGAGTACCAGATTGTAACCATCTTTTGCAAACAGTTTTGCCAGTTCCTGGCCGATTCCGCTGGAGGCTCCCGTGATCAGTGCTGTTTTGCTTTCCTTTGTCGTCATGATGTGCGTTGGTTGATTCGTCTCAATCTAACTGCCTAGGTGGTCAGATGGTTGGAAATATTTTAGGCTTCATTCAAAAAAGCACTCAGTGGCTTGAAAAACCGCTCCGGTTCCGGTCTTCTCCCTGCTTTGTGGCGGGTAGATTGAGCCGGAAATTTTCTTCATTCGTTGATGACGACATCCTAAATCCTCCTGAAATGAAACCGACACGAACGATTTTACGCTTCCTGCTTGGCGGGCTGTTTCTTATGTCCACAACAGCCTGGGTTTTTACCTCCACCGAAAAAACCAGTAATTCTTTATTGAAACCCGCGCCGAAAGTGCAGCGGTATCTCTACGTCGTAACGCCGGGTGTGCGGAATTACCTGGGCTACGGCGGCCACGGGATTCAGGTTTTCGACATCGATAACAACCACCGGTTTGTGAAATTTATCCCGACGAAGGGTTTTCAGAAGAACGGAAAACCGTCGAATGTGAAGGGCGTCGATGTCAGTCTGGCCACCAACTGTTTGTACATCAGCACGCTGGAAGCGTTGCAATGCCTTGACCTGACGACCGAGAAAGTGTTGTGGGAAAAGGAATACGAAGGGGGTGTCGACCGGATTTCGATTTCGCCGGACGGAAAGACGATTTACATGCCTTCGCTGGAGAAGGAATTCTGGACGGTGGTAGATGCCAAAACCGGCGATGTCATGACCAAAATCGTGACCAATTCGGGTTCACACAACACCATTTATGGCCCGGATGGAAATTTTGTGTACCTGGCCGGGTTGAAATCGACGATGCTGAACGTCGCTGACGCGAAAACACACACGATTACCAAAAAAGTAGGGCCGTTTGGGGCCGACATTCGCCCGTTTACCATTAACGGTTCGCAGACCCTGGTATACGTAAACATCAATGGATTGCTGGGCTTCGAGGTGGGCAATCTGGTGAGCGGCCAGTTTCTGCACCGCGTGGTGGTAGAAGGCTTCAACATCGGCGAAGTGAAACGCCACGGCTGTCCGAGCCACGGGATTGGCATGACGCCGGATGAAAAGGAAATCTGGCTGTGCGACGGTGCCAATAACCGGGTGCACATTTTTGACAATACCGTGATGCCGCCGGTCCAGAAAACCTCGATTCTGGTGCGCGACATGCCGGGCTGGATCACGTTCAGTGTGGACGGAAAATACGCCTATCCGTCTACCGGGGATGTTATCGATGTGAAAACGCGTAAAATCGTCACCAGCCTGGAAGATCCGAATTACAACTGGGTGCAGAGCGAGAAGATGGTTGAAATCCATTTCAGTGGCGGAAAAGCCGTTGCTGCGGGCGATCAGTTTGGCATCGGGCAACTGAAAAAGGCACCGAAAAAAGCCTGAAAAACGCCGGATTGCAGGGCGCTTCGGAATCTCATCCGGTTTATCGACCATTCGACCCGGTATTTTTGCCGACAAAGTACTATGCATAGCAAGGTACCTTATGAAAATACTACCTTTGAATCATCAAAACGGCCGATTCTGGCAGTAAACAACAAGAAATCAGAACATCCTTAAACAACAAATCTCATGAAAACGCTATTCGCTTCCGCATTACTGGCTTTAACTTTTGCTGTTTCAAACACTTTTGCTGCCGATAACCACGAAAAGGCCAAACCGAAATCCACGTTTCAATCGGCTGTTTATCCAATCATTAACAGCATGAAGGTGAGTGTGAACGTTCAGAAAGAAACCGACAGCAAAATCAATATTCGGCTGATCAACAGTGAAGGCCGGACGCTGGCTACCAAGCGATTGGGCGAAGGCCATGAGATCACGACCATCCGGTTTGATCTGAATCAACTGGAAGACGGCGTCTACAAAGTCGAAATCACCGACGGCGCCAATACGGAGGTCAAAACCGTAAAACTGCAAACCAGCACACCTGTGGTTGAATCGCTGCGTCTGGTGAGCATGAACTAATCGATTTGTAATCGAATTATTGAACAGGAAATCTGGTGTAAAAAACCGGGTTTCCTATTTTTTTGATTGCTTGAACTGTCTGATAAATGGATTGGTTTATTGGAGGAAGATTTCGTTTATTCCTTCGGACAGCCGACGGATCATCTGAAAAGACCGGCGTAATTCATACCTTTACGGGGCCGTCCACGGCATAATTGTTGCTTTAATTTGTTTAATATGTCACCAATTTGGTAACATATTGGTAGGTTATGAGTCAATCCAAGAGACATGTTGCGCTTAGCCCCAGGGTGAAACCGGAGTGGGGAGACGTTTCGTTGTCGATTAATTGATCCGTGAAAGCCTGATTCAAAGCAACAGAAGGCTTTATTTACCGGAAGTCCTTAACATAGGAATAGGTGCCGATTCGTTTATATTTGTTAACCTGTATATGTCCCCAATAGAGCACCTCGAACGCCAACTGGCTCTTGAAAGAGAAACCCGCAGGCAGACGGAGGCTATTCTGGAAGAAAAAAAACATCAGCTTTCCCAGGCTTATGAAGAGCTACTTCTGTATAAAGAACTGAAAAAAAGTGAACGACACTACCGTCACGTGGTGGAGTCGGTGCCGGATATTATTTTCAAAACGTCGATCGACGGCTATTTTACGTTCGTCAATTCGGTTGTCGAACAGAGTCTGGGCTACACCAAAGATGAAATAATCGGATTGAGTTTCATGACGCTGGTAGCTCCTTCCTGGCGGACGTCTGTGGCAGAGTTTTACCAGAAGATGTTGCAGGAGAAGCAGCGGAGTTCCTTCATGGAGTTTCCGGTGGTGGCCAAAGACGGCCGCACGGTCTGGATTGGTCAGACGTTGCGGGTGGTTGAAGGGGAGAACGACCGGCCGGAACTGGTGGCCGTGGCCCGCGACATTACCAATCGAATCATCAACGAAGACGAATTCCGGACTACACAAGCCCGGCTGACCTCGCTCATTACCAACCTGCAAACCGGGGTACTGGTTGAAGATGAAAACCGTACCATTATTGTTGTCAATCAGTTATACTGCGATCTGTTTGGGATTTCCAGGTCGGTCGCCGAGCTGATCGGGACCGGGTTTGAGCAGTGGGCTCATCCGAACGACACCTTGTTTGCCAATCCGGATTTGTTCCGTCAACAGATGGAAGAGGCTATCCGTCGGCAGCATACCGTGGTCAATGCCTCTGTTAGCCTGCTGGACGGGCGCGTTCTGGACTGGAGTTATATCCCCATTTTTCAGGAGGGCCAGTACCGGGGCCACCTGTGGCAATTTACCGACATTACGGAAAAATACCGCTATGATGAACGGATTCGGCGGAGTGAAGAGAAATACCGGGGGATCATGAACCGGATGGAACTCGGATTGCTCGAAGTCGATGCCAACCAAGTGATCCGGCAGGCCTACGACCGGTTTTGTCAGATGGTGGGTTATACGGAAAAAGAACTGATTGGGCAGCGGGCCGACGAATTGCTGGTGCCGAAAGAATTTACGGATTTTTTGGCGAAGCAGCAGAAATTTCGGGGGGCGGGCGGTGCCAATTCATACGAAATGCAACTGATCCGGAAAGACGGCGAACGCATCTGGGTCATCATCAGTGGGGCACCCATCATCGACGAACGCGGGAACGTGATCGGATCGATGGGTATTCACTACGACATTACGCAACGGAAACGGCTCGAACAGCAACTGGCCCAGGCTACGCAGGTTGCCGAGGATGCCCGGCATACCGAGAAGCAGTTTCTGGCCAACATGAGCCACGAAATCCGTACGCCCCTCAATGCCATTCTGGGGTTTTCCAACCTGCTGGAATCGACGGCTTTGAATCGGGAGCAGAAGGACTTTGTGGACTACATCCGAACGGCCGGCAAAAACCTGCTGACGATCGTCAACGACATTCTTGATATTTCCAAAATCGAAGCGGGCATGTTGCCGCTGGAAAGCATTCCATTCAGCATCAGTTCTCTGGTGGATTCGATCCGGACGATGCTCGATGCCTCGGCAACCGATAAAAATCTACGGCTGACGGTCACGGTAGATCCCGATCTGCCGGCGGTTGTTCTGGGCGATCCCACCCGGCTTACGCAAATCCTGCTGAATCTGCTCAGCAATGCCATCAAGTTTACCCGACAGGGCGGGGTTTCCGTACACATCGAAAAGAAAGAGGAAACCCCGGAGAGTGTTCGGGTTCGGTTCAGGGTGGAAGATACGGGAATTGGCATGGAAACGGCCATTCTGCCGCATATCTTTGAACGGTTCCGGCAGGCCAGTGATTTCACCACGCGGTATTACGGCGGCACGGGGCTGGGGCTGAACATTGTCAAGTCGTTGACCGAGATGCAGGGCGGCTGGATCAAGGTGGAAAGCATAATGGGCGAAGGCTCCACGTTTACGGTGGAAATTCCGTATAAAATAGCACCCCACCAAACCGAGCATGAGGCCGATCTGAATACGGAGACGTCCGGGCTGGGGGGGCGTGAGGTGACCATTCTGGTGGTAGAAGACAACGTGATGAACCAGCGGCTGGCCCTTCAGGTGCTCAACCGGCTGGGCTACTGGGCGCAGGTAGCCGAGAATGGTCAGGAAGCCCTTTCTATTCTGGAAAAAGAGGAGGTCGACCTGGTATTAATGGACATTCAGATGCCGGTGATGGACGGGTATACCACCACCACCCGGATCCGAACGACGCTGAAAAGCCCGGTGCCGATTATTGCCATGACGGCCCATGCGCTGGCCAACGAGCGGGAACAGTGTTTGCAGGCCGGTATGAATGATTTTATACCCAAACCGTTTCAAATTGAAGAGTTACAACGAATTATGCGTAAATACCTGCCGATCGCACCGGCTAAAGTTCAAACCCAAAAAGTGTATATGACGCCGAAACCCAGTTTCTCGGTGGAACCGCTCCTGGAAGCCGTTGGGCATGACATGGATTTTGCGGTTGAAATGATGACGTTGTTTCTGAACCAGACGCCGGTCGAGATTCAACAATTACGACAGTCGCTGGAAGAAGGCGACATAACCGCTATCAAACGGCTGATTCACACCCAGAAAGCCGTGATTCAGACCTTTGGCCTGAACGAAGCCGCCCGACTCATTACGGCCACGGAAGCCCTGATTGCCGACAAAAAGGCCCTGTCTGAAATCGCCCCGCTGATCAGTCAGTATCTGCTGGTGCTGGAATCCGAACTGCCGGTGATCCAGGCCGTTCGGGAGGCTAATTCGGAAGGGGGAGAAGCGGGCGAGGGGTAACGGACTTCTTTCGATTCGCCTGGAATTTGTTGGTCAGACGCCGGGCGCTCAGGCTTCGATTCGTTTGAGTTTGATGTTTTCGACGGGGCGAATGACCAGCGGCACTTTCTCGATCTTGACCGAACTGCTGTCGAGGCCAAACCAGCGGTCTTCTGCGGTCGTAAACCGTTTGATGAAAAAATACAGGTTCATGATCAGCCGCTCCATCCAGGGCAGGTCGTTCTCGAAGGAGAGAAATTTCTCCAGCACCACAAACCGAAAATCACCAATCACATGCTGACGACTGAGGGATTCGTACCGGCTGGTGATGTCCACTTCCTTGTTTTTGACCAGATCTTCGATCACCTTCCGGAAAAACAGGTTGATGCGCTGCTCCACCCGAAAGCCCAGCCGGAATGTGATTTTATACACATCGTCGGTCGCAATCGTGTTGACTTTGTATTCCATCGTATACGGATCATCCGTCGTGTCCACATGCACAAACCAGAAGATATCGGCCCGTTTGGGGCGCTTCTGAAAGATGGAATAAATGACCTTCGATTCGATTTCGGATTGGCGGGCGGCATTGCTCATAAACACCAGGTGCGTGGCATATTTGGGAATGCTAATATCCCGGCTTAGTTCGATGAGCGGTTTCAGGTAATGGTCGATTCGAACGTATTCCGTCAACCGGAGTTTGATGTAAAACGCCCGGAGCCAGGTATACATCACCACCGCAATGGCGGAACCAATAAAGAGCGATACCCAACCGCCGTGGGGAAACTTGATGAGATTGGCGACCAGAAAAGCGCCTTCCAGCAGGACATAAACGACCAGAAACAGCACGACGCCCCAGGCTTTATAGCGGTGGCTGTATAAATAATACGTCATCAGGATGGTGGTCATCAGCATCGTCAGGGTGATGGCCAAGCCGTAGGCAGCTTCCATGTTGGCCGACTCCCGAAAGTAAAGCACAACCCCCACGCAACCGAGCCACAGCAAAAGGTTGATGCTGGGCACGTAGAGTTGCCCTTTTTTGACGGATGGATAGCGCAGGATCACTTTGGGCCACAGGTTTAGCCGGATCGCTTCACTGATCAGCGTGAACGAGCCAGTAATCAAGGCCTGGCTGGCAATAACCGTTGCGGCCGTCGCAATGCCGATGCCGGCGAAGAGAAACCAGTCGGGCATGAGCGCATAGAACGGTTTATGCTCTCCCAGGGCCTGGCCTTCCATCGTGAGCAGCCAGGCGCCCTGGCCGAAGTAATTCAACAGCAGGCAGGTCTTTACAAAAATCCAGCTTATGCGGATGTTGCCCCTTCCGCAGTGGCCCAGATCGGAATACAAGGCTTCTGCACCGGTCGTACAGAGAAAAACCGAGCCTAAAAGCCAGAAACCACCCGGATATTCCGCCAGCAGCCACCAGGCATAATAGGGATTGACGGCACTCAAAATGCCGGGTGAATCCGCGATGTGGATCAATCCCAGGGTTCCCAGCATGATAAACCAAAGCAGCATGACGGGGCCAAAGGCGGTTCCGACGACGCTGGTGCCCAGAGCCTGAATCAAAAACAGAACCGTCAGAATACCAATGACAATGGGAACCGTGGGAATGTCTGGATACAGAAGTTCCAGCCCCTCGACGGCGGATGAAACCGAAACCGGCGGGGTAATGATGCCATCCGCCAGCAGGGCACTGCCGCCGATCACGGCGGGAATGGTGAGCCATTTGGCGTGTCTGCGCACCAGCGCGTAGAGGGCAAAGATCCCGCCTTCGCCCTTGTTGTCGGCCCGCAGGATCAGGATGACGTACTTGACGGTGGTTTGCAGGGTTAGGGTCCAGAAAATGCAGGAGATGGCTCCCCGAACAACATCCGCCCGGATCGGCTGGGTGGGCCCCATGATGGCCGAGAGAACATACAAAGGAGACGTGCCAATATCTCCGAAAATAATACCCATGGCTACCAGTAAACCGGCCGCCGTTACTTTATCCAGTTGTTGTTTGTGTTCCATGAAGGACCTCTTGTCTGCCAGTGCAGCGGGGAAATCAGGTGATTAAAAAAGATCCTCTCCAATTGTGTGCCATAACCGTAATTATTTTCTATTTGATTGAAAATAAGATTGATAAAAATTGGAGGCCGAAATTATTTCCCGTCCACTTTTTCATTTTGGGGTGGTCGTTTTTCATTTTGGTAATCCTTACCGAACGCCGTGTATCCGGCTCCTGATCTCTTTGCCCCGTCCATATGGCATTGCCTTTCGAACACTAGGGGGTGAACGGTGTTTTAGGAGTATTCAAACCCATTCAAGCGATGATCACTCATATCTATCAATCCAGTATCCATGAAAACTGGTACCTGGTTCTTCCGGTTCAAAAAGAAGACGACTTTTCCGATGTTCCGGCGGAGGTATTTACCGAATTCGGTGAGCCCTTAAAAATGGAATCACCCGATTCGGGCCCGGGGTCACTGGGTATTGATCTCTTTCAGGTCAGAAGTGATTTTGACACCCAGTCTTATCATGTGGCGAAAGTCGTGGCCCCCGCAGCGCCTTGAGACAGGTCATTTGCGGAGTCCGTGCCCGGAATCCGGTTTTCCGCTGTACTTTCGCAAAAAGACAAGCGCATGAGGACCGAGAAATTTACCGTCGCCGACATTAAGCCTATTGCCAAAACGGTGCGGTTGGCTTTTGACAAGGCCCTGAATGAATGGGGCCACCCCCTGGACGAATCCGACGATTCGGAGTATGTGTTGTTTTGCAAACCCACCACACGGGCGGTTCATTTCGATCTGAATTTTGCCAAAGGAAACTCCGAAGTCGCGCGCCGGATGCACCAGTATTGTGAACAAAACCGGCTCGAAGTGATCGGCTATTTTTCCCAATTCGAACTCCGTGAAATGGACAGTGTGGATATTGCCGATAAAATCATCGACCATCTGTACGAGGACTGACGGGTTCTTTTTAGAGCCGGAGCGATTTCAATCCGACCCGCGTATATTTGTCATAACAACCCTTCACTATGCCTGACTATACCGCCCGAAAAATTACGGAAACCCTGGAAATCAATGGTGATCTGACCAAACCCGCCTGGCAGTCGGCCACCTGGAGCCCCCGCTTTGTGGACATGGCAACCGCCGGTCCGGGGCTTTATGATACGAAAACCGCCCTGTGCTGGAATGATCACTTTCTCTACATCGCCTTCGTAGCCGAAGAGCCCTTTCTGGAAGCCCACCTGACCGAACGGGATTCGATTATTTTTCAGGAAAACGACCTGGAAGTACTCATCGACGGGGACGATTGTTATTATGAACTGGAGGTGAACGCCCGCAATACCGTGTATGAAGTGTTTTTTATCTGGCGTGATGCTTACGCGAAAGGGGGCCGGTTCGATGTGCCGCTTTTTGATGTTCATCATCCAAAGGCCATGACGTTTGGCGGCAACTTCGACCGGGATGAGGCCACGTTCTGGTACGGAAATCACCCGCGCGGGCTCCGTTGGGCTTTTCTGAACTACGACCTGCCTGGTTTGCAAACCGCCGTCCGGCTCGACGGCAGCCTGAACGATAACCGGGATATCGACCGGGGCTGGAGTCTGGAAATTGCCATTCCGTGGCAGAGCCTGACGTGGCTGGCCAACGGCCGTTCGCTGCCTCCCCAAAACGGCGACCGCTGGCGGATGTTTCTGGGCCGCTTTCAGAAAGTGCCGCTTTCGGGTTCACAGGGGCAGCAAGCGATGGTGCTCACCCCGCACGGTGTCAATGACACGCACCAACCCGAACGCTGGAGCGAAATTGAGTTTCAGGACTAAACCGCAACCTGGGTCCGACGAAACGGAAAAAGTCGCTTCATCAGCGGCTTTTTCCGTTTCATCCCATTCCGCATTTTACAAAAACGGGTGCCTGTTCAATTTTGGGACGTAAACAACCAGATACCCATGAACAGGCTATTCATCTACTTCCTGAGCCTTGCACTCACGGCAGTGTCCTGCAAGCACGATACCGACAAAATCAGGCCAGATGGGCCGGGCAATACCCAGCCTGAACCGCCACCGTCCATCCCGCTTGAAGAGGCCGTTACCCCGGTGGGAACACCCGAGGGGAACATCATCACGGCCACCATTGGCCCGGCAGGGGGCACCGTTGCCTCGGAAGACCAACGCATCCGGGTCGTCATTCCCGCCGGGGCGCTGAGCAGCCCGCAAACGATTTCCGTACAACCCCTGACCAATACCTGTCCCTCGGGAACCGGACAGGCCTTTCGGCTGACACCCCACGGCCTGACGTTTGCAAAACCGGCAACCATTGCGTTCCACTACGACGAAAACGATCTTCAGGGAACCGCTCAGGAAGCCCTTCGCATTGCCTATCAAGCCGACAACGGAAGCTGGAAATCTCCCGGTCGGCGATCCCTGGATACCACCGCCCGGTTGCTGTCCGTCCAGACGACGCATTTCAGCGACTGGACGTTCTTCAAGAACATTACCATGGAACCGGTTTCGGCGGTTGTAGAACCGGGCGGGACCATTGATCTGAAAGTCTATCAGCATGTTGAAGAACCGGAAACGGGGGGGGACGATGAGCTGACCGTTCCTAAAGTTCCTGCGCTGATCAAGGCGAAATACATTAAAAAGTGGGCCGTTTCGAGCGAGGGAACCCTGGCCCATGAACAAGTGCGGGCTAGCTACTATGCACCATCTAAAATACCGGCTAAAAATCCGGTTACGGTAACGGTGTTTCTGAACCTGAAGGTCACCATCGACGGCCTGGTATACAACGATCTTCGGCTGGTCTCCAGCATTCTGGTGGCGCCGGAGGGTATTTCGGTGCAGATCGATGGGGGAGAGTGGAAAACATATACCGGAGGCATCGGCGTTGATCCCGGAACCAGCATCATGCTTGGGAACAACGGCGACGAAAAATGTGGGTTGGCTTTTCCGGGTACGAAGCCCGGAACGTTCCGGTGGACACTGGGTACGGAAGTCGTTTTCAACCTGCATAAAGGGTACATTATTTACCAGCATGTCTACGCCGAAGATAAAAAGCCAGTGGTCAGCGGTGGTTCGCTGAAGGTCATCAGCATTGATGCCAACTGGGTGACCGGCACCTTCGATGTAAATCCTTCCGGTTGGATACAGCCCAACAATCCGTACAATCCGATCGGTAGGGCTTCGATCAAAGGCGTTTTCCGGCTACGGCGCGTCAACTGATCAACCTGGCAAACAATGTCACGGCAAAGCGGTTTTACCGGGTAGGAATCCTATCCGGTAAACACTCTTTATGGCAGTAATTGGCGAATTCATCCGCAAAGCGATTGATGTATACGGTTTTATCACGTCGGAACCCGATCCGGCCAAGGCGCAGCGCACGGTTTTGCAAAACCTGCTGGAAAAGGCCCGATTGACCGCGTTTGGTAAAAAATATAACTTCAGCGAAATCCTCCAGAGTGACGATGTCATCGGAGCGTTCCAGCGGGAAGTGCCCGTCCACGATTACGATAAACTATACGACGACTGGTGGCATTATTTGCTGGAAGGCCATCAGAATGTGACCTGGCCGGGTGGGCAGCACTATTTTGCCCTGAGCAGCGGCACCACCAGCAACAGCAAATCCATTCCGGTGACGGACGACATGCTGGATGCCATCCGGAAGTCGGGCATGCAGCAGGTAATGAGCCTGAAAAATTTCGATCTGCCGGCCGATTTCTTCGAGAAACAGATCATGATGTTGGGGAGCAGTGTCAGCCTGATCGAAAAGGACGACCACCAGGAAGGAGAAATCAGCGGCATCAGTGCTGCCAATATACCAGCCTGGTTCAGAGCGTTCTATAAACCGGGTGCCGAAATTGCGTCGATCACCGACTGGGACGAAAAAGTACGCCGGATTGCCGAAGAAGCGCCCACCTGGGACATCGGCAGCCTGAGCGGTATTCCGTCGTGGGTCGAAATGATGCTGAAAGAAGTGATTTCGCACAACCGCCTGAACACGATTCACGACATCTGGCCTAATCTGCAGGTCTACACCACGGGCGGGGTGGCTTTTGAACCCTACCGAAAAAGTTTCGAAAAGCTGCTGGCAAAACCGTTGATTTATATCGATACCTATCTGACGTCGGAAGGTTACCTGGCGACCCAGAAAAGACCGGATACGACGTCACTGGCCCTGATTCTGGACAATGGGATTTTCTTCGAGTTCGTGCCGTTTTCGAACGAAAATATGGACGAAGACGGCCGGGTGAAACCGGATGCGAAAGTTTTGACGCTGGAACAGGCCCAGGAAAATACCGACTATGTGTTGCTGATTTCGACGGTTTCGGGAACCTGGCGCTACATGATTGGCGATACGGTGATGATTACGGACAAGCAACGGTCGGAAATCAAAATTACCGGACGCACGAAGCACTTCCTGAACGTGGTGGGCGAGCAATTATCGGTTTTTCAGATGAACCAGGCGATGCAGAATTTGCAGAGCCAGTATGATCTGGAAATCAAGGAGTTTGTGGTGGCAGCCGTTCGGAAAGACGGGGAGTATATCAACAAATGGTTTGTTGGTTCTAACCGGACGGTTGATAATCAGGCGTTTGCGGTCTCGCTGGATCAGGAACTGTGTGAAGCCAACAAGAATTACAAAGTAGCTCGGAGCAAGTCGCTGAAAGGGGTGGAAGCGGAGGTGATCCCGGTCGAGCAATTCTACCGCTGGAGTGAGGACTATAAAAAGCTGGGGGGCCAGACCAAAATTCCCCGGGTGATGAAAGAAGAGGACTTTCTGGACTTTGAACAGTACATCAGGAGCCTGTCATAGGGCCTTTTTCTGCTCGTCCAGCTTCTGCTCTTCCAGTTTTTTTACCTGGTCGACAATCTCTTCCGGAGAAACATACAGCCGGGCTATCTTGTCTTTATAGGCCTGCGGCAGTTCCGCGTGATTCAGGATAAACTGTTTGGTTTCAATCAGATACCGCCCGAGTCCGTGACTCACTGCGTAGGCGTCGGCAATCCGTTCGACTTTTCGGACGTAGGCGGGTGAAAAAACGTAGGAGAGTCCAAAACCCACCAGACCGAGGTTGCTGCGGTTTTCGTAGTCCATGATATGGCCGAGTTCGTGGCCGATCCAGCCGATCAGAATGGCATCGGGAACCTGGTGAATCGGAATGGCGGTATGCGTCAGTTTGAACATCGCACTGATGTTGATCTGGTAGGAGCGGTTTTTCCGGCGGTTGAGCAGGGTGCGGAAAACCGGCTGGGCCTGCATGACCGACGACTTGATGCGTTGCTTGAAGACAAACCGGATGGCGGTATTTTTCAGTTCAGGATAGAACGACAAGGCCACCAGGACGTTTTTTTCGATCACCGCCGGAATGATCTTACGGGTTCCAAACTCGGCGAGTGCGGGTGTGATTTCCCGGTTTTGATGACTGATCTTGGAGGGCAGCATAGGTTACTAAACAAAGATCCACGGGAGCGCGGGTACCACAATAACCCATTTGTGAACGATTGGTTATTGAAAATCTGGCCGGCGTTTCACCGATTGACCGAGGCAAAATTGCCCGAAAAACAGGTTTGGGAAAAGAGATAGATGAAAAAATGCTTGTATTGGGGGCCATACAATCGGAATTTGCCCTTTTTATTTGTTAAAAATACATTCTGTTGACTTATTCGATATTCTTTTCTTTGCCTTTGCGCTGCGTATTTGCTTTATGAACTCTACTGGTATGAATAAACCCGTGCCTGCTCCGGACTTCCCGGCTGGAGGGGGTGAGATGGGGAACCGCATTCGTTCTTTTGACTGGTCTGAAACGGTTTTGGGGCCGATCAAGCACTGGTCACTCGGTCTGCAAACCACCCTGAACCTGATTCTGTCGTCCCGGTTTCCGATGTTTCTGTTCTGGGGAGACGACCTCCTTTTTTTTTACAATGATGCGTTTCGCGCCAGCTTCGGGGCGGAAGGAAAGCACCCCGGTGCTCTGGGCCGGAAGGGCGAAACCGTGTGGCCGGAGAGTTGGTCCATCATCAGCCCCCTGATTGATCAGGTACGGTCAACGGGTGAAGCAACCTGGAGCGAAGACCTGCTCATCCCCCTTTTCCGCAACAATCGGCTGGATGCTATTTACTGGACAATCAGTTGCAGTCCTGCCTATGACGATAACGGACAAATCAGTGGGGTATTCGTTACCTGTATTGAAAGAACGGCTTCGGTAGCCGGACGAGAAAAAGAGGAAGCGAATGAGAATTATTTCCGCCAGCTTGTCGAAACGATGCCGGCCATTCTCTGGATCACCGAACCCGACGGCTATTGTTCCTACCTGAACAGACAGTGGTATGACCATACCGGCCAGACCGATAAAGAAGCGGAAGGATTTGGCTGGCTCACTATGACGCACCCTGATGACCAGGAAGAGGCTGGAAAGCAATTTATTGAAGCCAATGAAAAGCAGGTGCCTTTTACGGCTCTGTACCGCTTACGCAACAAAACCGGTCACTATCGCTGGGCCATTGACAGTGGCAATCCCCGGTTTAGTGCCGAGGGGCGTTATAAAGGAATGATTGGAACGGTGGTGGACGTACACGATCAGAAACTGGCCGAAGAGTCCCTGCGGGAAAGTGATGCCCGTTTTCGGAGTCTGATTGCGGAGGCCCCGGTGGCGATGGCTGTGTATGCAGGCCTGAATTTTGTCATCGAAATGGCCAACGACGCCATGATCCACCTCTGGGGGAAAACTCCCGCCGTGATTGGAATGGAACTGGCGGAAGCCTTGCCGGAGCTGGAAGGCCAGCCTTTTATTGGCTTGCTGGAAGACGTATTTACGACCGGCGTGGCCTACCAAACAACGGAACAGCAGGCCGATCTGGTGGTGGACGGCCGTTTGCAAAGCTTCTGGTTTACGTTTACCTACCAGCCGCTGACCAACGAACAGGGCCAGGTATACGCCATCCTGAACGTGGCGCTGGATGTAACCCACCAATGGCGGGCCCGCCAGAAAATTGAAGAAGCCGAGAGTGCGCTGCGGGATGCCGTCGAACTGGCCGAACTCAGCACCTGGGGCATGGAGGTGGAAACCGGCGTATTCACCTATTCGGAACGGTTTATGCACTGGTTGGGCTTTTCAGAAAATACCAAAAACATGGATGAAGCCTACAATCCGCTGCCGGATGAATACCGGCAGTCGGTTGCCGATGCCATTACGGCCGCAATCCAGCCGGGTTCGTCAGGTCTCTACGACAATGAACATCCGATCATCAACCGGCTGACGGGGCAGGTGCGAATCATTCACGCCCAGGCCCGGCTCTTTTTCAATGCGGAGGGAAAACCGCTCAGGCTGGTTGGCACGGCACAGGATATTACGGAACAGCGCAAACGACAGCTTGCCCTGGAGCATCAGGTGCAGGAACGAACGGAAGAACTGGAGGCAACCAACGAAGAACTGGCGTCGACCAATGAAGAACTGGCCGCAACCATCGAAGAACTGGCGACCACCAACGAAGAACTTTCCGAATCCAACCAACTCCTGATGCGTTCCAATGAAAACCTGGAGCAGTTTGCCTACATTGCCAGCCACGACTTGCAGGAACCGTTGCGAAAGGTGCAACAGTTTGGTGACTTGCTGAAAAACCAGTACAACACGCAGTTGGGCGATGGTATCAATTACCTGGAGCGGATGCAACTGGCGGCCGGCCGGATGTCGGCCCTCATCAAAGACCTGCTGACGTTTTCGCGCATCTCCACACAACAGGACACGGTTGAACCGGTGTCCCTCGCGGTTGTGGTCAAAACCGTCCTGAATGATCTGGAACTGGTGATTCAGGAGTCGAAAGCCGTGGTGACGGTCGATCCGCTGCCGACGGTGCCGGGCGATTCGTCGCAACTCGAACAACTCTTTCAAAACCTGCTCAGCAATGCCCTCAAGTTTCGCCGGAGAGGAGCCAATGGGGCTCTGGTAATCCCCGAGATTCAGGTTACGGCCCAAATCGTGAGCAGCATCGCGTTGCCGACAACCGTAAAACCGGCTCGGGCCGCCGGTGCTTACCACTGCATCGAGGTAAAAGACAACGGCATCGGCTTCGACCAGAAGTATGTGGATCGCATTTTTCAGGTATTTCAACGGCTGCATGGCAAGGCCGAATTTGCCGGAACCGGCATCGGTTTAGCGATCTGTGAGAAAGTTGCCTCCAACCACGGTGGAGCCATCACGGCCACGAGTCAATCCGGTTTGGGAGCCACGTTCAGCGTCTATCTCCCTGTGGCAGAATCCCTGCGGAAAGAACGCGGTACTCATCTTTGACCGGTTTCAACCAGCACAAAAAGTCTGCCGCCTGCCTAACCGATCGAGGGGCTAATTTGTCGTAAAAGGGTATTTCATAATGCTCAGCAGCGGTTTTCCGGTTGAGTCGGCAAATGACCGGAAGTACTCCGAGTCGGAGAGGTCGAGCATGTCGGGCCGAATGCTGAGCATGGGATGATCGATGACGAACGGTTTTTCGAGCCACAACTCTCCGTTGATCGCCATCAGCATTCCACTGGCGGCATTGGCCACAAAACGGCTTCCGTCGCCATTACCGGCGATCTGAAAAGACCAGGTGCCATCGGGCTGGATAATGAAAGTTTCTTCGGGGCCGGCATTGGGACCATACACGGTTTGGTAGCGAAGGCGGGCGGGTCGGAACACCAGGGGCCTGGGTGCTTCGCCGTAAACCACCCGTTCGATGCGACCCGGTTTGCCGAAGGCTGGTGTGCTGAAATGCGTCAGGGTCGAATCGATCTCATTCCATTTGGCTTCAAAACAGGCAATAAACTGGTCGAATTCGGCCCGGCTGAAGGCTTTGGGTGACATATAAACCGTCCAGGGCGTCTGGTCGGGGCTGGAAAGCTCCAGGTCGTAGTTGCGAATGACCCAGTTTGGATACTGCTCCGGCAGCAACGGGAACCCGGCATTATAGTCACACACGGTTTTCCCGTCAAATACCAACACCGCCTGGTGGTTTCGCTCGCCGATGCTCCGAACGGTGGTGTGGTCGATTAGTTGCAACGTGTGACCATTGTAGGTGCTGACCACCAGCGCATGGTCTTCCGGCTCACAGCCGCAAAACAGATACGGGGTCGCTGCAAGAAGAAAAAAAAGAATGGGTTTCATAACATCAGTCAGGGCGGTATGGCGTGATCCCCCTAAAATAGACTGATGCCCGGCAGCAAGCCAGTTCCACTTGATATTGGGCTGTTCTGGGTAAATAAGTGGCGGGAAGTAGGTTACAACCCGTTTTTCCAAATCTTTTGGAAAATTCGATGGCGTTTGAATGATGGCTTTATAGAAAAGCAGGCAGAAAAATCGACTATCGGCCTGCTCCGGAAAGTAAAAATACTTATACGTTTAACGGTGGTTTTTTCGAGAATGGGTAGGTTGTTCTGCGGAAGCCCGCAGCCGTCGGAGAAGGCGATTTGAAAAATTGCGTCATCATTTTCCGGCTTTTGCCAGTTGCCAGACAGAAATGGTAAAATAGTATCAGTTCGCAGCAACCCGGTACGGGAGCGACTATTAGTTATTTATGACTAGGCGGGATAAATTGTTTTCAAATCTTCTTGCTTTCTACTTCTCCAGCCTGACCAGCGCCCGCAGGTCTTCGTTGCTGAGGTCACCGAGCCAGGTTTCGCCGGTCGATACGCTGAGGTCGGCCAATTCACGCTTGGAGCGGATCATGGCATCGATTTTTTCCTCCATTGTTCCCTGGTTGATGAGCCGGTAGACCATCACGTTGCGGGTTTGCCCAATCCGGAAGGCGCGGTCGGTCGCCTGGCTTTCGACGGCGGGGTTCCACCATAGATCGTAGTGAATGACGTGGTTGGCGGCTGTCAGGTTCAGGCCGGTTCCGCCCGCCTTGAGCGACAGGATGAAGGTGTTGGCATGCCGGTCGGTCTGAAAGCGATCCACCAGCGCATCGCGTTGCTTGCGGTCGGTGCCGCCGTGTAGAAACAGCGGTTTCGTGCCATATTCGGTTTCGATGAATCCGGCCAGTAATTCGCCCATTTCGCGGTATTGTGTGAAAATCAGGACTTTTTCGCTGGCATCATACATCGTGGGCAGCAGTTCGAACAACTGCGCCATTTTGCCCGACAGCTCGGGTTTGGCCTGGCCCTTTTTGGTATACTGCGTGGGATGATTGCCGATTTGCTTCAGGGCCGTCATGAGCTTCAGCACCAGTCCCTGCCGCGCAATACCGTCTTCGTTGTTGATGGCATTCAGGCTTTCGCGAACCACCCCTTCGTAGAGCGCGGCCTGTTGGCTGGTGAGCGAACAATACTGGTTGTTTTCGATTTTATCGGGCAGATCCGTGATGATGCTTTTGTCGATTTTGAGTCGGCGCAACAGAAATGGCGCGGTTATTTTGCGAAACACCTCAAGTTGAGCCTGATTGCGTTCCATCTGAATCGGTTTGGCAAATTCGTTGATAAACTTCGGCAGGGTGTTCAGGTAGCCCTTGTTGGTAAAATCGAGCACCGACCAGAACTCCGACAGGCGGTTTTCAACGGGCGTTCCGCTCATGGCGATTTTTACATCGGCCTTCAGGGCTTTTACGGCTTTGGTTTGTTCCACCCCCGGATTTTTGATATTCTGCGCTTCGTCGATCACCATCGTGTGCCAGGCCTGCTTTTTCAACACATCGAGGTCGCTCCGTACCAGTCCGTAGGTGGTCAGCAGCACATCGCAATCGTCCAGATCGAGCTGGCGTTTGGTGCCGTGGTAGATCGAAGCCCGTAAACCGGGGGCAAACCGGGCGATTTCTTTCTGCCAGTTGGTCAGCAGGGTGGTCGGCACCACCACCAGACCGCGTTTTTTCTCAAACCGGCCTTCTTCTTTAAATTTCAGCAACAGGGCAATGACCTGGAGCGTTTTCCCCAGCCCCATATCATCCGCGATGAGACTGCCGTAGCCCAATCGCGTGTTTTTCACCATCCATTCGTAACCGCGCAGTTGGTAGGGGCGAAGGTCGGCCCGCAGGCCTTTCGGTAAAGGTACTGGCGCGGGTTGGGTCAGTTCGCGCAACAGGGCAATGACGTCGGGCGACAATCCAACGTGGTTTCCCATATACTCTTCGGCCAGCGCCACTTTCAGTAAATCGTTGCCCGTCAGTTTGGGCGGATTTTCGAGTTTTTTGTAGAGTTTATCCAGTTCTTCCTGTTGAATGAGCACGTATTGATCCCGGATTTTGACCAGACCGGATGCGCCTTTCACCAGCTTTTTGAATTCCTCGGGCGACAGCCGTTCGTCGCCCAGTGCCACCTGCCAGTCGAACGACAGCATGGTATCGAGGTCCAGAAAGGAACCGGCTTTGTCGGTAGCGGTTTTCTTGATTTGCCCCGACACCTGCGGCCGAATCCACTCCCGCAACGATTTGGGCCACAGAATCGAGATGCCCAGCAGTTGCATCACCGGCAAAGTTTCGAGCAGGATTTCAACGAACGTCCTGGCGTCAAAAACCGCCTTTTTCTGCCCCTGCGACCGCACAACGGCGTTTAGTTGCGGAAAATGATTGACCAGCAACATCAAATCCTGCAAAAAATCGAACTTGACCGGGTCAAACTGCTTTTGGGTCAGAAAGGGATGAAGTTCAACCGGCGGTTGCAGGGGCTGGCTGCGGTCTTCGGCCAGCACGTCCACCGTGAACTGTTCACCCAGGTCGGTGTCGGCCACACGCAGCAGCGGCACCCATTGTTTGTGCGTAATGTAAAACGGATTGAGCCAAAGCTGAATGGTCGCCGGGAAATCGCCCATGCCCTTGCCGTCGAACGAAACCGGGCGGTGCTGAAAAAACAGTTCGTCGGGCCATTCGAAGGAGTGCAGGTAGCTTTTGGATCTATAGTCGTAATAAGACATTCCCATTGGCAATGTAAAAGCCCGCATGTACTCACTCAAAAACAACGAACAGAGTGAAAACAACTGCTCGGTTGGAGACTGAAAACCGTTTTTTTTGTCATCCGAATGTACCTGAACCACGTTGGCGGGCGTGATGGACAGCAACTGGTCAAACAGCGTTTTAACGGTGATTTCGTTGGTAGCCGGAAGCCAGCGGACGGCAAACTTATTCTTTTCGACTTGCAGCAATTGTGGCAGAACAGCCCCGTTTTCGAGCAGTTTCAGGCAAAATTGCTGAATCCAGTACAAGGCCCGGACCGAGTCCGACGCCTGTTCCACCGCCCGGAGGTCGTCGGTCAGCAGGGTGTTGCCGAAGCGTTGGCTCAGGTTGTCGGACGGGCTGGTCGATGCGGTTTGCTCGTATTCATCGCGAAACGAAAGATGTTGCAGGCGAAATGAAGCGTCGAAATGCAGGGTCAGGTCGTGGTGCCACGCAAAGGATTCAAGCTTTCGGGTGTCCTCTGGTGCAACTTTAGCCGCTCCTTTTGCCGCGAGTTTATAGGCTTTTTCGAGGGTATTTTTAAAATTCTTTTCCCAGAAAATCGGGTTGTCGGGCAACAGTTTCAGCAACTTGTTACCCAATGGACTCATCCGGCTCAAGTCGAGGGTCGACCAGGTGCTTTCGTCGGGCGTGATCGGGTCGAACGGCTCCGGCTTCGCCAACTCCGCAGCCGTCGGAATCGACACGGCGGTGCCTTTTTTGACGTCGAGGTTCCGGTTTTTGAGCGCCTGCAACAAATCCAGACCGTGAAGCTGAAAGACCACAAATGGATTTCGGTCTATTTCGTTGGCAATCAGATAGACCACGGCGGCCAGGTGTTTGCAGGGCACCGCAAAATCGGGGCAGGAGCAGCTCATTGGAAAATCGGCCCACGAGCGCGGAAAGACCCGGATGCCGTTGCGTTCGGCAAAGTCGTTGAGGTCGGCGGGGAGTTCGCGGTTGAGGAATTGGGCCAGCAAAGCCGGGTTGGTCAGCACTTCGTCGACAAGCTGTTGTTTTTCGCGCTCGGTAAAGGCCGGAATTTTGACGGTCACTTTGTACGGGCGCGGTCTAGAGCCCTGCACCTGGGCTTCAATGCTGCCGTTTTTGATCTGAACCTCCTTCACGGCTCCCTTGTTGGCGTAGGCCCGACCCCGGGGCAGGCGGTTCGACCAGTCGATTTTGGTCAGGGCGTTGAGCCATTGTTGTCCCCACCAGGTTTTGCCGTAAGCCGGAACGGCGGTTTTGCCACCTCCTTGAATCCCTCTCATAAAGCAAAATACGGCAGAAACACCCTGTTACGCAAATGGCATCCGGGTTCCGGGAATTGCATCAAAAAGCCGCCAGATGAGTGATCCGACGGCTTTACCGGAGAAGACCGGTTCTACTGGTATCGCTGGTTTACTCTTTGGATGGGGTTGAAGTTTCTTTCCGATCCAGGAAAAAACCGGTGCCGGACATTTGAACGGGGCCGTAATACAAACCGTATTGCGGTCGAATACCGTATTTGCTCCGCAGTTTTTCGTGCAGTTCGGGCGACAGTTTTTGGCCATTGACGATCAACTCCGTTTCGCTCAGACCAAACCAGTCGATGTCATCGGGATCCTGAACGATACCTTCCTGAACCAGATCGGTCATGATGCCGTGGATCCGGTCGACATCCGGCTGAATCCGGGCGTGATCGAATTCCCGCTTCTTTTTTACGGGAGAAATCTGAAAGAACGTTTCATTCTCCCGCAAACGAAGTTTGTCTTTCTGCGGATGAAATTCCTTGCTCTTGTCAAACGATGCCTGGTTTTCCTTTCGGAGCATTTCCTGTTTGGCCGCCATCGCCTGCTTCATTTTCTCCTGGCTCCTTCTGTGTTCCTCCTGGTTTCCGGCCAGTCGCTCTGCGATGAGTTTTTGCTTCCGTTCCAGACGCTCCCCGGCGAAGCGATCGACCTGTCGGAACAGATCGGTATACCGGGAAAGCTCGTTCGTCGGAATAGGCTGGTCGTTGATGGACAAACCGGCCACCTGTCCGTTGTGCCGGGTCATGATGTATTTTTTGCCGGTTTCATCGATGGCCGTAATGGTCACATCCTGGCTGTTCTGCTGATTGGTTGGATCAAACCGGATGCTGGTGAAAGGCTTTTTATCAAACCGGATTGTGTCGATCACCAAAGGGCGGACAGGTTTCGGTTTGGACGAAGCCGGTTTTTTCGGTGCATTCTTCCGGGGTTTTGCCGGAGAGGTTTGGGCCGGTTGTTTTTTCTGTCCGGCAGGAGCCGGTTTTTGCTCCGCTTGCTGAAACCCGGTTCTGGTTTTTTCGGGAGCCGGTGAAGCTTTCGGTAAAAACGTGAATGCCGTCATGCCCACCAGTGCCAGCACCAGCAGGGTTTTTTCCAGGCTGGTCAACGGCTGGTTTTCTTTGGAAAGCATCCGTTTCACCCGGTTCAGGAGGGGCATCCGCCGGTCGGCCAATCCCATCGCCAGCGGAAGAACGCCAAGTTGGGTTTCCTGGAAAAGTACCAGCACTTCGAGGTAGCTTTTTCGGTTTCCGGTGGTGGTCATCACCAGGTCGTCGCAGCAGGCTTCGCGCTCCTCCCGAATCAGCGCCGAAATCCAGAGCAGGGCCGGATGGAAGAAAAACACGGTCTCGACCAGACATTGCAATAGGTTCACCAGGTAATCTTTCCGCCGAATGTGCGCCAGTTCATGAAGCAGCACGGTTTCGGCCTGTTCCGGCGAGAGCGATGCCAGCAGACCAAACGGGACTAAAACCAGCGGTTTGAGGTAGCCAATGGTGACGGGAACCTGTACGCGCTCCGACTCCAGCAACCGGACGGTTTTCGGAATGCCGAGCAAACCGCACAGGCGACGCAACTCCGACTGCCACCGCTCGGTTGGCGGGTGGATGTTCCGGTGGCGCAACTGGTGCAAATGCCGCAAACCGATCGACAGGCGAGCCGCTTTGAACAAAAAACAGCAGGCCCAGATCAATATAATCCAATCCGTGTGCGTATTCAGAAACTGGACGGTAGCTTGCCAAAACGTGGGTTCCGGCCCCGCCGATGCTGGAATGAGGGTTTGCCGGAAGGAGGGAAGGGTTTCACTGCCTGAAAGAGTCACCAGGGTGGGAGAGCTGACACCGGAGGGGGCCAGTTGCCGGAAAAAGGTAAAACCGCAACCCAGCAGAAACAGGAAAACCACCGAAACCAGCAGGCCATACCGCCACCGAACCCCCGCTTTGGGTGTTGAAAGAATAACCAGACCGGCCAAGACCGCGGCCAGAATTCCCTGCCAGAGCGAATGAATCAGCATCCAGCAAAATGCGTTCAAAATAGAATCGGTTGTCGACATGTTGGGAGAAGTTAGAAAGGGTTATTGATCGGATTCCAGCGTGCGGATCAATGCTTTGATGGCTTCGATTTCCTCTTTCGATGTTTTTTGGTTGCCGAGCAACTGAAGCATCAAATTGGTGGCGGAGCCTTCGTAGAGCGTGTCGACAAAGCGGTTGAGCAAGAGGTTTTTGGTGACACTTTCCTCAACCGCCGATTCGTATTTGTGTTTCATCTGGCTTTCGTCGCGCCGGACCAGCCCTTTTTCAAACATGATCTGCATCAGCTTGAGCGTCGAGGAATAATTCACTTCCCGCTTCTGTTGATTCAGTTCTTCGTTGACAAACCGGACGGTAGAAGGGCCGTGTCGCCAGAGTACCTGAAGGATTTCCAACTCGGCCTTCGTCGGCTCGGTGGAAGGGGTGTTTTTGTTCTTTGAATCGTTCATGATTCAAAGGTAGGAAATATTTCGTACGAACAAATTATTAGAAATATTTTTTGCAAAAAAAAGGGTTGTATCGCGGAGTTGAGCGGAGGAAATCAGAGGTAAGCAGAGAAAAACTCCGCTCAACTCCTTTTAACTCCGCTCAACTCTGCGATACAACCCTTTTTAACTCCTGAGACAACTTACATCGTTTCCCCGTTAAACTGAATGTCGCTCAACGCAAACAGCGGTTTGCTGCCAGCATTCGGATTGATAAAAACGAAGAAGACCTTGTGTTGACCGGTAACCGGAGTTTTGAAGGCAATGTTCACCGGCTCCGATTTTTCACTTTTGACATCGCCGGAGCCTAATAGCGTCCCGGTGGGCGAATCAAGACGGATTTCGAGCGTGCCGCCCGCCATGTATTTCGATGAGGCAGAACCCATCACCGTCAGGCTGCGGATGGCTGTCAAATCAATGTCATCCAGAAAGAAATACCCGTTCGATTTGACACCGGACGCAATTTCATTGCCGGAAGGCAGCTTGAACTTCGTCACATCTTTGGCGCCATCATAGGCAGCCGCTTTCATCTTGGCACTGCGCAGCGCGACCGTCGAGCTACCCGTCAGTGGCCCGATTACGGCACCGCCTTTGTCGGTATAGCTGGCTGAGAACAGATACGAACCGTCTTTTTCTTTCGCCTGTGCAGTATAGGAGCCTTTCAGCGGTTTCTTGTCGACCTGCTTTTTATCGCCCAGCGACATGATGAAGCTGACCATTTCTTTCGCTTCGTCTTCTTTTACCTGCGGGTGGGCGCTCATCGCCTGTTCACCCCAGACACCACCACCGCCTTCGATCACCTTCTTCGCCAGTTTGTTGACAATCTCCGTCCGGCGTTCCTTGGCATATTTTTTAGCCACATCCTGATACGCTGGTCCGATGGATTTTTTGTCGATGCTGTGGCAGGCTTTGCAGTCGCTGAGTTCGATGAGCCGTTTGCCGGTTGCAAAACCGACATTAGCCTGGTGACCCTGCGCCAGCAACGTTTTGTCGAATCCTTCGAGGTAGTTGATGGTCATCGTGACATCTTCCGGACTGATTTTGCCGGTTGTCAAACTACCGTCTTCTTTGTCAGCCACTTTGACTTCGTATTCCACCGGTTTGTTGTCGAAATAGAAGGTCTTGTTACCTTTCACGGCTACTTCCACTTTCGGAACGTCGTTGCCAACCCGGATTTCCAGTTGCTTGGTTGAAACATTCCCAGCGGCATCGGTAATTTTCAGCGTTGGCGTATACACACCCGGCTTGGCATACGTAAAGGTGGGAGCGGCCTGGGTGCTTTTCGGCAAGCCCTGTCCAAACGTCCACTCGTATTTGATCGCATCGCCGTCGTAATCCAGCGAGCCTTTGGCGTTGAATTGAACGGCCAGGGGGGCGGCTCCCACGGTTTTGCTGGCGTTGGCAACCACGAGCGGTTTGCGGTTTCCGGCGTTGTAGGTGATGTGCGATAACCGGGCGTCGTCGTTCTGCGCAAACCAGTTCTGACCATATTCCAGCACGTACAGCGAACCATCTTTGTGGAACTGCATGTCGATCGGGTGGCTAAATTTCGTGTTCGGCATGAAAGTTTCCATCTTCACGAAATCGCCGTCTTTGGTCATCGTTACCGGGTGAATCCAGTCGCGAATCCAGTCGTAAGCAAAAAACTTACCGTCGTAATGGCGCGGGAATTTCACCGGCGTTTCCGGATAATCGTCGTAGTAATACACCGGGCCGCCCATCGCATTCCGTCCGCCTTTGCCGACAATCGGGCCAAATTCGGGCGAGTCGGCATACGGGTAATAGATAAAGGCCTTCTGGGCCGGGGGTAACTCGCTGAGTCCCTTGATCAATTTCGACGGGTTGACCGGTTTGGCCGGATCGAATGACGGGCCGGAGGTGCTGTCGGCAAAATTGTAGTGACGATACGCCTTGTTGTCGGCAACGAACAGGGGCCAGCCGTAGTACCCGGCTTTGCGGGCCTGGTTCACTTCGTCGTGGCCGCGCGGACCGTATTTTTCGATGTTGTTGGCGGCATCCGGGCCTACTTCACCCCAGTACAGAAAACCGGTGCGTTGATCGACCGAGATGCGATACGGGTTCCGGTTGCCCATTACGTAGATTTCGGGCCGGGTGTTGGGCGTGCCTTTCGGGAACAGGTTGCCTTCGGGAATCTCGTAGGTACCGTTGTCGAGCGGTTTGATGCGCAGAATTTTTCCACGTAGATCCATCGTGTTGCTCGACGTCACCAGGGCATTGAAACTTTCGCGACCGGGCCGGTCGTCGGACGGACTGAAGCCCCGCGATTCGAACGGGTTGGTGTCGTCGCCGGTCGACAGGTAGAGGTTGCCCGACTTATCCCAGGCCACCGAACCGCCGGTGTGGCAGCACTCGTTGTTGCGTTTCACCGGAACGCGCAGCAGAACCTGCTCGCTTTCCATTTTCAGCTCGTTCTTTTCGGCATCGAACTTAAAGCGCGACAGGTGTTGGGCCGTATCGGCTTTCCATTTTTCGACGGTTGGCGAGTAATAGAGGTACAGCCACTGGTTTTCCTTGAATTTCGGGTCGATGTTCATGCCCATCAAACCGTACTCCTGCTTGGTATAGACCGGCAGATTCGCCACCACTTTGGTGACTTTGGTTTTGGGGTCATAGACTTTCAACGCGCCTTTCCGTTCGGTAAACAGCACCTTGCCGTTGTCGAGTACGACCAGTTCGGTGGGTTCGTCCAGTTTCTCGGCCAGCACTTCCTTGTTAAAGCGGTTTTCTTCCGGGAAAGGCAGCGTTTTGGCTTTTGTGTAATCCAGTTTCGGGGCAACGGCATACTGAATACCGCCCAGCAAATGCTTGAGGTAAACGGGGTTGGTGAAGGTTTCGTCGGGGTGGCCGAAGTTGGTATAAAACACCTTGCCGCCGTCGTATTCGTGGAACCACGACATCGGGTGGTTGTCGCCCATTTTGCCTTCCTTGTACGTTTTTTCGTCGATTTTTACGAGAACCGTCACGGCGGGGTTGACATTTTTGAAGTCGTAGAACTCATCCTTGATCTTCCAGCGATCGGGAAAACCGAACATCGAAACGTGGTCTTTGCTAACGACGTAGGCTTCGCCTTCCTGCACGTTCGGATTGCCGGGGTGGCTGGCAAAATACCCACCCACCAGCTTGCCATACCACGGCCAGTCGTATTCGGTGTCGGCAGCCGCGTGAATCCCGACGAAGCCGCCACCGGCCTGAATGTAGCGTTCAAAAGCGGCCTGCTGCATGTCGTTCAGCACATCGCCCGTGGTGCTCAGGAAGACCACCGCGTTGTAGCGTTTCAGGTTCGCTTCGGTAAATTTGGCGGCATTCTCGGTGGTATCGACGGCGAAACCGTTTTCCTTACCCAGTTTTATGATGGCTTGCTGACCGGCCGGGATGGACGTGTGCCGGAAACCGGCGGTTTTCGAAAAAACTAATAAACGTTTCTGGGGGGCCTGCGCCTGCGCCCAAACGGCCGACAGGGTCAGACAGCCTACCAGCATCCATGACAGGAACGCCCGAAAGCGCAACGAGGATTGGGGATTGTCAGAATACATAGAGGTTAGTTAAAAAATACTACGTGGTCAAGAAACCGGCTTATAAAGATTCGGGTTTCAAATAGACTTTTACAAAGCTTCAAAAGTACAAAAAAAAACGGTTTGTGACCCACGCCTGTGCCGTATCTTTGCGGGATATCAATTCAAATTTCTGGATGGAATTTACGAACCTCTTAACGCATATCGTGGCCGACGATTCGCTGCACGCCCGTTGGCTCAATACGTTGTCGATGATGGAAAATACCGGTGCCCGCAAGATTTCGGCGGCTGAACCCAAAACCACCGTCGATTTGCTGATGCTCAAACACGCGGCTGAAGAAGCCCGGCACGCGTATTACCTGAAAAAGCAGATTCAGAAAGTGGCCGAAACCGACTGCCCGACCTACGAACCGGCCTTTCTGCTGGCTCCGAACGACAGCCATGCCTACCTCAACCGGCTCGATGTGCAGGTCTGCCGGTATTTGAAAGACACGCTGGGGTTTGCGGGAGCTGAACTGAAGTATGCGGCTTATCTGCTGGTGACCTACGCCATTGAAGTGCGGGCCGACGAACTGTATCCGGTGTACCAGGATGTGCTCACCGAGTCGGGCAGCAAGGTGAACGTCCGGTCGATTATTGTGGAAGAGGAGGGACACCTGGCCGAGATGCTGCGGCAGATGGAGACGTTTTTTGGCGACTGGCAGGGCCACGCCGAGCGGGCGGTGGCGATTGAAACCGGGTTGTATACGGCCTGGCTGACCAGCCTGCTGGCGACGGAAAAAATCATTGCAGGAAAGGAAAACTAATTTCCGTACCTTTGCGTTACGTTTTACACACGTTTCTGGGGACGACCGGAATTGACAGCTTGTTGACGCTGCGTGTAAGCATGCCGGGAGTTGAGGGCATTTCCTGTATAACAAACCTTCACACAATAACTGGCGAATATAACTACGCCATGGCTGCTTAATCCGGAGGATTAGCAAATGCCATTGTCCCACCGACCCTACGTGCTGCTGGGTTGGACTCTGGGGCATCGACTCGCAGCGCTGGTTCCGGTAATGGTGTTGACTACGGAGCGAGACAAAAATACCTAAGGATGAGGTACGGCGTGATGCGGGCCTGACCGATTCCCGACAATCCCAATCGCATCTAAGCATGTAGAAAGCACGACGGTTTCCTTGTCTGGACCAGGGTTCGACTCCCTGCGTCTCCACTTTACAAAGCCCTGTAAATCAAGTATTTACAGGGCTTATTCTTGCCATATCCTCAAAAATGGCAAGAAAATGGCAAAGAAAAGTGAAGATTTTAATGTCAGAAACATCCAATGCGGATGTAGTGGGCCAACTGTCGATAAGCATCCTGCCCATTTTCATAGCTTCTCAGGTATACCTCCGCCCCGTCGGCCCGGTTCATACTTCAGCGTTCGCCAGAATCGTTCGGTGAGCACGTTGTCAATCGCTCGGCTGCATCGGCCGTCCGACTTTTCGAACTTGAGTTGGCCAATCTGCTGGTAGAGCAGGGCAATCTGGGTTTTCTGTTGGGCACTATATGCGTATTGCCGGAGCCTATACAAAGGCCCAGTTTATTCATTTCCTGAAAACCGGCGAACGTGAAAGGAACGACACAGTGGAAGTGACATCACCAGGTTGCGTGGTTTTGCCTACTTGAACCGCTTTGCGCACCTGAATCGTGCCCAACCCTTGTTGGTCATATCCTGGTGCGCAAGGCGGAAGGAGTAATGCCGGTGTATTTTTTGAACTGTTTACACAAGTGACTTTCATCGGTGTAGCCAAATTCATAGGCAATCTGTGCCAAACTTAAAGGGCTATAGAGTAACCGGGCTTCGATAAGTTTGATTTTGTGCTTGATGATGTACTGCTTCAGGGATTCTCCCGTCTGCTTTTTGAAAAAGAGGCTGACATAAGCCGGTGCATAATGGAATGCCTCGGCCAGGTTTTCAATTCGGAGTTTGTCGGGCTGATAAATGTGTTGCCGAATATACAGGAGCATGGCTTCGACGGAATGGCTTACCAGGGGCCTGGCGGAGGTTTGATCGAACAGGTTTCGGGCAAGGATCATCAGCATACTGTGCAGGAGACTATCGCGAATGATGGCAAAGTGGGTTGATTGATGGCTTTCATATTCGGCTTCCAACACCATCATCAGAGCGTGCAGTTTCTGCTTCTCCTGCCTGTCCAGAACAATTGATCCACGACTCTGAGAGGAGGTGGTGAGCAAGGCTTTTATGATCGGCTGCCCGTTGCTGTCTTTCTCCTCACGATACTGCTTGTGGATCGACTCGTTGAAGCGAATAAAGCAGAACTCGGTTAATTCCTCAATGGCAAAATCATGGTAATCCTGCGGTCCCAGCAGAAACACATCCCCCTGCGTATAGGGGAACGAATTGTCATTGATGTTATGAATGCCCCGGCCTTTGAGAATAAAAATTATTTCGAAGTAGGTATGGGTGTGTACCGCATGCATCCAACTCGTGGCTTCGAAATGATAAATACTAAAGGAAGTATGCAGAATGTACCGTTTCATACGACTTTGTAAAGCTATAAATCTACCAGAAAAGAATGGATTTTTACAACTCGTTCCATTTTCACTGGCTTAGTTTTACCTCTGTAAAAGTCTCCATTCAAGTCGTATGAAAAAATCCGCAAAATTCGTCCTTCTCTCCCTGACCGGTTTTATCGTGCTTACGTTGACGGTTTCGGTCTCTTCACCAGGTAAGTCCGACGAATGGATCCCCCTGTTGGACAAAAACCTGACGCAATGGGAGTCTTATCTAAGCTATGCCCATAAGCCGGATTATAATGGAAAGATACCAACGGATGCATCGGGCAATCCGATTCCGCCGATTGGCTATAACAAAGACGACACCCGTGTGTTTTCCGTCTTAAATGACCCTGGTGGCCCCGTCTTGCGGATCAGCGGGGAAAAGTATGGCTGTTTGTTCACCCGAAAATCCTACGAAAATTATCACCTTGTACTTGACGTGAAATGGGGAGAGAAAAAATATGACCCCAGAAAAAATAAATTGCGGGATTCGGGCATCCTCTATCATTCCATTGGCGAAGCGGGTGTAGAATATTTTCGATCGTGGATGCTTTCGCAGGAATTTCAGATCATGGAGGGGCACATGGGCGATTATTGGTGCCAGGCGAATTCCGCCATTGATATCCGGTCTTTTCCATCCGAGGGCATTATGAACAGGGTAGCGGACGAAAAGCAACCGTTCGCACCCTTCAAAGGGGGCGGTGATTACTACTGCCTTCGGTCGGCCAATCACGAAAGTCCGGCGGGGGAATGGACCCGGCTGGAACTGATTTGCTTCGGGGGGAAAAGTCTCCATTTGGTCAATGGCCATGTGGTGATGGTCTTGAAAGATTCCCGCTATAGTAAACCCGATGGGCAAGAGGTTCCCATGAAGCAGGGTAAGATCCAGTTACAAAGTGAAGCGGCTGAAGTGTTTTACCGCAACATTCGCATCAAACCACTGACGGCTATGCCCAAGGTATATGCGGACTTATTTTGATAACCCCTATGCATTTAACCATCCCGTGTATTACCCTGAAATACCTTACTAACTAATGGATGCTATTGCCGACGGTGTATCAACGCGTATTTAGCTTGAAGTTTTCGTACTTTGGCTACGATAAAGATGATTATTCAACTTAGATTGTAACCATCAGCACACACGATCATTCATGTCTGATAACACCCCACCGCCTGCTACGCAACTTACACCTGATGAGCAAGACAAGCTCCGGGAATTAACCACGCAGAGCTGGAACCTCGAATTAGCCATTTCCGGCGTTGCGATGTTCGCCATCCTGCAATTGCCTGATCTGCTGGAGTCGGCCTTCAGCTACCTCCGGTATAATTACATGACCCATACCGATGGCGCAGCGGCTATGTTGCCGTCGCTGGCCTACAGCCTGATTCGGGCCACCTGTCACGTTTTGTTTGCGGCTTTTCTGGCCAATTTTGTGATGCGGGCGTTTTGGGTGGGTCTGGTAGGTCTGCTGGCCGTTTTTCCGTCAGGCATCCACTACGACCGTATTCCGTTCTCTACGCCTTATGCGCAGCGACGCCTTGCCGACGAGCTTGGCCCACTGGATCGCTATATTCTCTGGCTCGATAAACGCTGCAATATCGTGTTTGCCCTCGCTTTTCAATTCGTGTTCTTGCTGGTGGTGGTAGCCCTACTCTACGTGCTGGGGTTACTGATCTACCTGGTTGTTCAACCCAACGTACCCGCCAACGTCTGGTTTGGGGTCAAAATGGCTTTGGGTACGCTGGTTGCCGTGTTCTACATCGCCATTATCTTGTTGAATCAGAAGAAGGTTAAACAAACCCCCAGGGGCATGCAACTCAACTACCGGCTGATGAAGGTAGGGCAACTGGTGCTGATGGGTATGTACAAGCATACCTCCTATGTTAGCAATACATTTTACAGCAATATCCGGCCCGGCAGGTTATTTCAGACGGCAGCGATTTTCATGCTGGTATTTTTTGTAGTGTTCTTCCTCGAATACTTTAACGATATCTCACGGACCAACGGACGGGTGTCGTTTTTCAACAGCCGGCATCTTTACTCGGCCCGAATCGATAGTCTCTACATCGAGCCTACGGCCTATGACAACCAGCGCCCCGAAGGTGCGTTTATTGGTGTGGCTTCCATCCAGTCCGACGTGATTCGGGAACCGTACTTACGCTTGTTCATTGCTTACCCCAAATCGCTCGACAAGCTGTTCAGGCAGGTTGCGCCCGAACCAGTCTGGAGCGATACGCTGTCGAGGCAGGCAATTCGGCAGCAGTATGCTTCCTGGAGCAACCAGCAGATCAACAGGCTGATTCGCATCACCGTCAACGATTCAGTCTGTGCCCGGCCTAACCTGCTGTTTACCCAGGCCGGGAGCCAGGAGCAACGCGGCTGGCAAACGGTATTGGTGCCGGGCAATCTTAAAACAGGCCGCAACTTGCTGCGCGTGGCCCTGCAAGATCCCCGAAAAAAAGAAGCCGATGAACTGGTGATGATTCCATTCTGGTATGTACCTGAACCCTAACCTACCCGCCCTTCATGAGCCAGGCCTACTTCGTAACGTTCGAGAAATGTCAGTTTATTGACCGGCGTTCATTAAATTCCCTTTTCGACGAGACCGTTCCAAACAGAAAAAAATGGTCCAACAATGCGCTTTTTAAATTATTAAAGTCTAAGTTGGTCGTAATGTGACCCGTATTGGCTTTGATATGATCGGGTATCGGTACAATTCGCAAAACCGGTTGGTGGAATAGCCTCTACTTACACTACCGACAGGCGTACTAAACGAAAGATTACTACTGGCTTTTCAGCTTCTGAAAAGAAGTCGGTTGCCTCCTCCATCAACCCCATGAAATACCTCTATTTATTCGCGGCCATTGTTGCCGAAGTGGTGGCAACCAGCGCCCTGAATGCGTCTCAGCAGTTTACGAAACTGGTGCCTAGTCTGATTACCATCATAGGCTATCTGATTTCGTTTTACTTGCTGAGTTTGGCTTTGCGGTCGTTGCCGATTGGGGTGGCGTATGCCGTTTGGTCGGGCGTCGGAATTGTCCTGACCGCTCTGGCGGGCATTTTTCTGTTCAAACAGGTTCCCGATCCCCCTGCCATCATCGGTATGATTCTCATCATTGCGGGCGTGTTGGTGATGAATCTTTTTTCCAAAGTGAGTGGTCATTGATCCGGGTCCGCTGCTAAACTTTCAAAGAAAATCGCTAAAAATCGTTGATAGTCAGTAATTTTAAGATTAATCCGGGCTTTATTTATACGGTTTAAAGATAAATATTGTTGAGCGATACCGGGAATGCGTTTTCGGGTTAGTAGAATACTGCTATCTTCACCATGTGTAGCGACCGGTCGGAAGGATGCCGGGAACGGTTTGTTACCCCGCGAATTTTACTGGTTTTGTGTATGAATACGTCCTGGTTGCTGCGCTCGGTCTACGGTTGCTGGTTATTCTTTCTGTCGATTCATGGTTCGGCTCAGGTGCTCAGTCCGCAGCAACTGGAACAAAAGGTGTTTCAACTCAATAATAAGCTCAACTACAAAGAATCACAGGCTTTGCTGTTGTCGCTTTTGCAGGACCCTTTGCAAAGCCCTGAATACAAGTACCATGTCGCCCTTCTGTTGTCGTATACCTACAAGCGGGTGTTCGATTATCAATCCGCACTGAAGTTTCTGACCATTGCCCTCGGGTTTGCCCGGGAAACGCCGAAACGACAACGATATGAGGCAAACATCATCGCTGAGCAAGCCTTTGTCTATTTCGATGTGCATAATTACACGAAGGCCGACAGCCTGATCAAGCGGTTGGCCGTTTCAGGCTTCCGCTTCATCAATCCTGAAAACAAAGCCGTTCTGGTCATGCAGCAGGGCTATCTGTTTTTTCTGAACCGCCAGTATTCAAAAGCGGATGACGCGTATGATCGGGCCATTGTCTGGATGCAGACCTCCAACCCGTGTAATCTGCCCATGATTTATGTGAAGAAAATCCAGCTTTACGATGCGATGAACCGGGAAGAGCTTCTGAAGGAAGCGCTGCGAAAATCGACCGGGTATGCCGATTCCTGCCGGATCATTAAGTATCATCTGTATGCGTATGAGGAACTGCTGAAAATTTTTGAGAAGCGGAATGATGCGTCCAAAATTGTGGAGATTAAAGCGAAAATCGACAGTCTCAATCTAATTTATGCCCGGGAAGAGAACATCAGTTTGCTGCACGATCAGAAGGAAAGTATCCTGTTGAAAACCAAAGAACAGGAGTTATTGCAACAGAAAACCAGCCGGAACCGTCTGACCCTTATTCTTTCCGGATTGACCCTGATCGCCTTGCTTTTACTCAGCGGCTTGCTTTTTTACCGCCGACGGCAGAACCGGCTCGAAGCTGAATTTTTGCAAATGAAAGCCGAGATGGATGCCTACCTCTCCGTCAACGGAAAAGTACAAACCGAAGGTACAACCAATCCGGGGGCCAGCATGGGTCTCCTTTCAGAACGGCAGCGAGAGGTTTTTCAATGCATGACCGCGGGTTTGTCGAACAAAGCGATTGCGGATAAACTCTGCATTTCCGAGAACACCGTTAAATACCACATCAAGAATATTTACCTGGTACTTGAAATTAAAGACAGAAAGGATCTGCTGGTCTACATCCGGAAGTGAAATGTCCAGTGCCGGTTTTCTGGCCTGAAGGCCTGAATTGGCACGATCGGAGCAGGTAGTTTTTATAGAATGCCCGTAAACTACCCGAATGGGTAGGCGCTGACAGGCGGCAGTTGCTTATTTTCGGGCAGGCAATAGCGCTGCGGATTCAAATTTTCACGCCTGGTTGAATTGACGGATTCCGACGGTCATTGCTCACTTTTCTCTACTCCCTTCCAACTCTTAAAAAGCGGCACATGGAAACATTTGGGCAATTGCAATTCAATCAACAATTGGAATTCGTCTTTCGATTTGGTAAATACCAGGCGACTCGCCAAACACCGGCAGGAATCGTCAAGCTGGTTCGACTACCGGGTTTTTTCGTTGAGGCCCAGTATAAACCGGACAATGAAACCATTGAAAGGCTGGTCCCGCTACAGAATGAATTGACCCTTTCGGTGAAATACCCATCTCTGGCGAAAATCAGTTGGAATTAGTGGTGGCAAATGGCAAACTCACCCGGAGGCCAACCGGCAGTTGGTCTCCGGGTGAACAACTTTAAAACGAAACCGGCACCGTCACCAGCGTGGTGTCCCAACCCATAGACAGGGTGGCGGTTTTAGCGTCTTTTTTGGCAAACTGGATCGAAAAATTCTCAAGAACCGTGTCCAGCTTTTGCACCGGTACGGTCACCCGGGCCACATCCAGGGCTTCGTTGTAGCTGTAGGCACCCCACTGGTCCACATCGGAACTCAGGATGAGGGTCCATTCTTTTTCGGTCGGAATGGCCAGCAGCGCGTAATTTCCCGCTTTCACTTTTTTGTCACCAAACGTCACGTCCTGGTAAAATTTGATCTCCGGGGCTTCGTTGGCACCCACCCGCCAGACCTTTCCATAGGGAGCCAGTTTGGTTCCGAAAATTTCACGGCCATTTTTCGCCGGGCGGCTGTAGGTAATCCGCACCATTGCCTTGTCGGTGCCGATTTTGGCCGGGGCGAACTTGCGGTCGTGGGCGTAGTCGTCCGGGTAATAGGCCATATCCATCGGTGATTTGTCGAGGCCACGGAACGTTTGGGCATTCGCCCCGGCTATCGCCAGGAGGAGGAATCCGAATAATAAACCGGTTTTTTTCATTGTTAGTTGGAAAGTAAATAGGAGAAGGCTAAAACTACGAGCAATCCTTCGTCAAACCAACGCCAGGGCACCATCAATCCGAAAAATCGGGGTTTCGCCAAAGCGCGAAGCCACAACAAGCTCCGTGCGGTCGAGGTGGGGCAGAAACAGATCGCGGGCCAGCTCCGGGCAGTTGTTGTCTTTCGACAGGTGTGACAACAGGACGTGGCTCATAAAAGGCGGTTTATGCTGCCTGAACAGGGTTAGCGCCTGCTGGTTGGACAAATGGCCTTTGCCGCCCCGGATGCGCTGTTTCAGAAAATACGGATACCGCCCCCGGTCCAGCATGTCTTCATCGTAGTTGGCTTCCAGAAAAGCTGCGTGACACTGGCTGAAATGGTGAATGAGGTGTTCGCAGGGCGTGCCGATGTCGGTAAAAATGCCAACTTTCGTGTCCTGAAAGTCGACCGTAAAGCTGTGGGGATCAGCGGCATCATGGTGTTTTGGGAAAGCCGTGATGCGCAGGTCACCAATCTGCACGGGTTCGTTGCCGTAAAAGGGATAAACGGGAACATCCTCTAATGACAGGCGGCAGTTGTTCAGGGTTTTCGGGGTAATGTATACCGGCAGTTTATACTTCCGCGCCAGTTGGGAAAGGCCACTGATGTGGTCCGAATGTTCGTGGGTAATGAAAATGGCTTTCACCGTCCGAAGCGACAACCCCAGCCGCTGAAACCGGGTTTCGATCTGGCGACAGGAAAGCCCGACATCGATCAGAACGGCTTCCTGCTCGTTGCCGATGTAATAACAGTTTCCGTTGCTGCCCGAATTGAGGGAGGAGATAAACAATGGCATAGACTCGTAAAGTTATCAAAAAATACGCTGGGGTTGATAACGAAAGGCACGGTTTGGTGATAAATAAATGAGCCAGAGCGAAAGCGCCGGAGCCGGAACCAAACCAATGCCGAAAGCCATGTTAACCGCCAAAACCAACTTCAACCACGCCAGATTGCCCCGCCTGGGGGCGGTTGTCAACCTGCCGGTATCGCAGTTGTTTTCGCCCAAACGGAAATTTATCGTGACGGCATATCCACTTTGTGACAATGAAACAGGCATTCATACCTGCTACCTGCGGGCGCTGGACAACGGTCAGGAGGTGCGTGTTTCGGGATTTTATTGCCACCTCATTGGGTGAGCGGACAGAAAAGGTCAGAATGCCGCGAGGTGACTTACGGCTTTGTGATGTGAGGCTTCAAATCCGGTTAATAACCGCAGGTATTTTTCCTCCATCAATTCATAATGCCGAAGTCCGCCGTTGGCGTGATGTCTTTGCATCGCCTTTTTTTGTGCATTTCGGTTACAAATCAGGCTTCGGCAAACGCGTTCAATCTGCTTTTCATAGTATTGAATGAGCTGTCGGTCCCACTCCTGCAAGGGGTTGGTGGCTGGGTTTTTCGGGAATGGAGGCCGATCCGTCAGCACTATTTCCCACTCCTTCTGAAGATTTCGCAGGTGTGGACTGATTAATTGACCGTCGATGGATTCGACGGGAAGTTTCGACAACGGACCTCCATCACTCACGGAAGCTTCCAGGAGAGTGAGCCCACCCGCTACAAAATTGGATAAAAGATCAAAAGCCGCTTCGTAATCATCAGGGAAGCATATCATGTTCCTCCACTCTACTCCCGCCCGAATCCCCTGTATGATAAGTACCATTCTTCTGCTTGTAGCTCCGTACTGGATTCGTTTAAATACTAAATAAAGCTATCGGTTTACGGGGTAAGTCACAACTAAATGGAGAATTTAAACACCGAGAGTCAATCTGATTGATGTCGATTTGGGGAGTTTGCCGGGGTTCATTGGCAGCAGAAAGGGGCTTCAAAAACAAATCCCGGCCAAAAAGGCCGGGATGTTCCACTTACCAATCTCTATTAATTACAAGCAGTACAGGTGTACTCCTTCATACATAAGAGAGGAATAAAGTGCGTTTATCACCTTTTTTTTGAAAGTTTTTTTTGCTTTTTTTTGTAATAGGCAGATAGTCAAGTAGTAACAATATGTACGAAAGACATATTAAATCGACTTTTCGGCAGGTAGACAACGGATTTATTCCGGTAGAGTCGACCGATCAGACTCCGCTTGGTCGAGATCCGGGCTTTTTTCGATTGGCAGGGGAAAACGGTGAGAAATAACAGACAGAGAAGCGGTTTTATAGAATCTGGTTTCGGAGGTTGCCGGTTTTCGGACTGGCTCATTTTTGTCCCAAAACTACAAAGCCCGGCTGCAACTGCAACCGGGCTTTGTCAGGATTATCTATCGCAATATGAGATGAACTCAATCAAAGATATACTGATAAAATTTAAAAAGGACTATGCAAAGCAAGGTCGGAATGGCAATTTTAAGTAACTAGGGGTCTAAAGGACTGATAGACACGACCGGTGACGCCCCTTTTTTCATTATTCCAAATTGTTTTTTTTGTGAACAAAATACTTTAATAACGCGGTTTAAAACAGTATGCGCTATAATCTGACCGAATTGATTGCCCGGGGAGAAGGCACCCGACTTGAATTTAAATCGACCATTCATACGGCCTACCGCATTGCCCGCACCTTGACCGCTTTCTCGAATACGTCGGGGGGACTGCTGCTCATCGGCGTGTCGGACGACGGGCGGGTGTCGGGCGTCGAGTCGGAATTGTACGAAATGCAGAAAATCGAGAAAGCCACTGATCTGCTGATCGACCCGGCCATTTCGGTCAGTTACGAGGTCATCAACGAACTGGGGCGGCAGGTTATTCTGATCGAAGTGGCGGAGAGCGACGAAAAACCGCATTATGCCATCGACGAAAAAGGGAAACGAACCATCTATGTCCGGGCAAAAGACAAGTCTGTGCCGACGAATAAGCTGATTCTGACCAACCTCGTGACGCCCGACGGCCCGTTGCTGCAATCGTCAAACGTCCGCAATTTGATCCAGGTACTCCGGAAAACCGACTTCATTACCGCCAAACAATATGCCCAGTTGGTCAATATTTCCGAATACCGGGCCAGCAAACTGCTCCACCAATTGACCGGACAAGGCTTGCTGTTGATGGTCGATAAACCCCGACCGGTGCGGTTTTCGCTGAAAATTAGTGAATAAGTGTTCCGGTCGTTTAGTCGGGAAGTTTTTCAGCGATGGTAAGACCTCATGCAGAATTAAAATCGCCCGGACTAAAATCCGTGGGTCCGTGTATCTTTGCGGGCGAAAAAAACGCATCATTCCCGAATGGCTGTCGACAAACAAAGCATCACTGATTTTTTTACGGGCTTACAGGACCGGATTTGCCAGGCACTCGAAACCGCCGACGGCTCCGGCCGGTTTCATGAAGACCTCTGGGAACGTGCCGAAGGGGGCGGAGGCCGCACCCGGATCATCCAGAACGGCGATGTGATTGAAAAAGGAGGAGTTCTGTTCTCCGCCGTCCACGGCCCGGCATCCGACGCGGTGCTGAAACAGATGAAAACGACCGAACCGGCTGATTTTTACGCCACCGGCGTTTCTATTGTCATCCATCCGCACAGCCCGCTGGTGCCGATTATTCACATGAATGTGCGGTATTTTGAACTCAGTACCGGCGAGTGCTGGTTTGGGGGCGGCATTGACCTGACACCCCATTACGTCGACGCCGACGATGCGCGCTGGTTTCATCAGCAACTGAAAACCGCCTGCGACCGACACCGTCCCGACTCTTATTCCCAGTACAAAACCTGGGCTGATGATTATTTTTTCATCCGCCACCGGGCCGAAACCCGCGGCATTGGCGGTGTTTTCTTCGATTACCTGCGCCCGGCCGACGACGATCACAAGGCGGCTTTGTTTGCCTTCGTGCAGGAAATCGGCAACTCCTTTGCGCCGATTTACACCCACTTCATGCAGAAAAACCGGGCGTTGCCGTTTGGCGAAAACGAGAAAAAATGGCAGATGCTGCGCCGGGGGCGGTATGTGGAGTTCAATCTGGTTTGGGACCGGGGTACGAAATTCGGGCTGGAAACCAACGGCCGCACCGAGTCCATTCTGATGAGCATGCCCCCGCAGGCCAACTGGGTATATGACTACCAGCCCGAACCCGGAAGCCGGGAAGCCGAAACACTGGGTTTGCTAAAAAAAGGAATTGACTGGGTGTAGAAAACGCGCGGCAAAAACCGGCGTTACCTTTCTATGCGCACTCCCCGACCGGTTTCTAAAATCTCCAGATTCCAGCCTTTGGAAAGATCGGTCTTCAAAAAACCGTTTTCAATCGCCAGCGGACTTTCGATGTTATTGTGATAAAGCTGCCCGGTTCCGAGTCCCTGCGGAATGGGGTTTTTGAACTGGGCGGTGTATTGTGCAATGGCGTTTAGGCCAATGTTGGATTCGAGGGCGGAGGTGATCCACCAGCCGATGCCGAGCCGATTTGCAATTTCAATCCATTGGGTGCAGTGAATAAAACCGCCCAACAGCGTGGGTTTCAGGATGATGTAGTGCGGCTGAATTTTTTTCAGCAACCGCATCTTTTCCACGTATTCCATGTGGCCGATCAGTTCCTCATCGAGCGCAATGGGCAGGGGCGACTGGCGGCAGAGTTCGGCCATCAACTCAGGTTGCCCTGGGCGGATGGGCTGTTCGATGGAATGAATGTCGTAAACCGCGAGTTGGTTGAGTTTGTCACGTACATCGTCCGGGCCAAAAGCGCCGTTGGCATCCACCCGCAGCGTAATCTGGTCGGCACTGAAGCGGGAGCGAATGGAGTCGAGCAGGTCGCATTCCTGCCGAAAATCGATGGCACCGATCTTTAACTTGATGGTCGTGTAGCCCGCTTCGAGCTTTTCCTCAATCTGCCGGCGCATGAATTCCGGTTTTCCCATCCACACCAACCCATTGATGGGCAGGGTTTTGGAGCCTTTGGCAAACTCGGAATCGAAAATCGTCCGCTGCCCGCCGTTGATGTAATCGTGCATGGCGGTTTCAAAACCAAACTGGATCGAAGGAAGCCGGTCGCTGATGAGTTGCAGCACAATCGGGACATTCCAGTGAAAGAGTTGCAGATCCAACTGGTTGAAAAGCTCGCAGGTATGACGCAGTTGATCGACAAAATCAGGACGGTCGTCGATGCTCAGCCCGCGGAGTGGAGCACACTCGCCCCATCCGACCACGGAGGGCTCTTCATCGTCGTGAATGCGGACAAAATAGCTGTCTTTTTGCGTTAAGGTGCCTCGTGACGTTCCGGCCTCGAACGTAAAATGCAATGTGTATTTCAGGAAGTCGGCCTTGAGACTCATAGTGACAGATAAGGAACGGCATTCATCATTAAAAGTAGTAATTTTGGGTGTTACTGAATAGGCTTGTTAATAAATTATTACGTAAAACTTAGTGTTCAACCGATTGCTGAACCCCCTCAACTGGCTGTACGGTGGTATTACTGACATCCGTAATGCGCTGTATGACAGGCGTATTATCACAGTGTTAAGGCCGCCCATCTATACCATTGGTGTAGGGAACATTACAGTTGGAGGAACCGGCAAAACGCCACACGTCGACTATCTGGTTCGTTTGCTGAAACCGTTCGGGCCGCTGGCCACGCTGAGCCGGGGCTATGGCCGCCGAACCAAAGGCTTTCGTTTGGCAACGGATGCCGACACCGCCGACACCATCGGCGACGAGCCCCTGTTGCTGTATCGGAAACACGGACAGAACCAACGGGTCGATCAAACCCCGGTGCTGATCAGTGTGGGTGAAAAACGCGCCGAAGCGATTCCGGAATTACTGAAAATAAATCCTGATTTACAGGTAATTATCCTGGATGATGCCTTTCAGCACCGACCTGTTCAGGCGCATCTGAACCTGTTGCTGACGGATTACCACCGGCCGTTTTACGACGACCAGCCGTTTCCGGGCGGACGCCTGCGCGAACGGCGACACGGTGCCCGCCGGGCGGATGCGGTTTTGGTTACCAAATGCCCCGACGGGTTGATTGGGAGCGAGCAACTGGCGATGCAGGATCGAATCCGGGCGTATGGCCGGGCCGACGTACCGGTTTTTTTTACGGGATTCCGGTACGGCGATCCGATTAATTTTGTGAACCCATCAATCCGAACGGGCCTGAAAAGCGTAGTTTTGGTATCCGGCATTGCCCGGCCTGAGTCACTGGAGACGTATGTCAAAAGCCATTTTTCGCTGGTGCGTCATTGGCGGTTTGCCGATCATTACCGCTACACGGCGGATGATTTGAAACGCATTCTGGATGAATTGCCGGTTGGCGCAACGGTTTTGACGACCGAGAAGGACTTTGTCAAATTGGCTCCCTTGCTGGCCGAAACCGGGGGCGATGCCTCGCGGTTTGCGTATCTGCCGATCGACGTGCAATTTCTGAAAGACGAAGAATTGTTCCGGGAAATGATTCAAAAAAGCCAGCCGTAACGGTTTTAAACAGTCGCGATGGGTTGTTAAAAAAGCTAATGAGCGCAAAAAGTAATCACCGCGAATCAATAAATTGGCGGAATTCCAGTTCAGACCATATGACCCGACTTTTTTTACTGCGTGTAAGTATCCTGCTGTTATGGTTTACCTCTCCGGCCTGGGCGCAGTTGCCTACGCGCCTTCCGAACTTTCCGCAGGGCGGCAACCGGACCGGGGGACAGCCGACCACAACGGGAGGGTCGGGGGCCAGCGCGGGAGGGGCCATTCTCGACGACTCCACCAAACTCATTTATGGACCCAAAACGACCCGCTTTTTCCTGGAAAGCGACGTTCTGAATAACCGCAAAGCCCTGATTACCATCGATACCACGCTGGAAGGTGTACACCGAACCAGTTACATTGATCGTTACGACAACCTCTACACGGATTTGGGAAATCTGGGAACGGCCCTGCGGTCGGTTTTTTACCAGACGCCCGCCATTGGCTCCCAAACCGGTTTGAGCGCCTACGGATTATACGGGTATCAGACCCAGAACATCCGGTATTTCGACACGCGATCGCCCTACACAAACATGTATCTGGTGCTGGGGGGAAGGGGGCAAAATATCGTGAATTTCGACTTCACGCAAAACATCAGCGAACGCTGGAACCTCGGTTTCAATTTGCAGCGCATGACGTCGGATGTGCAGTTTGGGGGAACCACCGCCGTTTCGTCCGGCACCCAGCGCCTGGCCGAAAACTGGAATTTTGTCGTGCATTCCAATTACCGGTCCAAAAACGGCAAGTATACCTTGCTGGCGCATTACAACAACCTCAACCACCGTTCGCTTGATCAGGGTGGGGTGATTGAACCGGATTCGGGTACATCCAATGCTGCCAATCCAGACCTGGAGCTAAGACCTGTTTTGTCGACAGCCAACTCCCGCGAAATCCGCAACGACCTCCATCTGTATCACCAGTACGTTCTGGACACGGCTTTTCAGCTTTACAACATCGTTGATTTTCGCGCCCAAAGTTACCGGTTTACCGACACGGACATAACCGACAATTTGTTGCCACCCGACTCGTCGAATCTGTCCCGGAAACCGTTTTACCCCCGCTATTATTTCGACAATCTGGAAACCCGGCAAACGACGCTATTTAGACTGCTGGAGAATCAGATCGGGATAAAAGGCCAGTTTTCGGCGCGCGGATCGGCTTTCAACTACCGTGCCTGGCTCCGAAACCGGTATTACAGCCTGGAGAACCGCTTCAACATCGGGCGGCTCGTGCCGGATTCGAGCTACAAAAGCAGTCGGCTCGAAACGTTTGTGGGCGGTTGGCTGGGCTACTATTTCCCGGACAGCCTGACGCGGGTGACGGCTGAGGTGGAGTATTTATTAGGCCGCGATTTCCGGCTTCAGGGGCGTCTGGAAAGCCGCTTGCTGACTGCCGGGTACGAAAGTGTCTTTGCCTCGCCAACGTTGCTCCAAAACCGGTATACGAGCAATATCTACCAGTGGGACCATGAAGGAAGATTGGCAACCCGGTTTGATTTACGCGGTACCCAACACGCCTATGGACAATTGAATCTGAAGCTGGGAAAGCTGATTCTGAGTCCCGGAATGGATTATTATTTGCTGACAAATTATATTTATTTCGATACGGCAGCGGTCCCGCAACAGCTTTCAAGCGCGTTCAGCATTCTGCAGACGAGTTTGAGCTGGCAGTTCCGGGCGGGCAGGTTTACGATGGCGGGGCAGGGCTACTACACGCTGGTGTCGAACGACGACGTGCTGCGGATACCGACTTTGCTGGCGAATGCCCGGTTTGAGTACAACTTTTTATTATTCAAGAAATTGTATGTGCTGGCGGGGGTTCAGTTTCATTACAAATCTGCGTATTATGCCGACCAGTATATGCCAGTCACCCAGCAGTATCATTTGCAGAACGAGACCAAACTGGGCGATTACATCATGGCCGAGCCGTATGCCAATTTACGGATCAACCGGGTCCGGCTTTTTTTGAAACTGGCGCACGCCAACCAGGGCCTGCTCGACCAGACGTATTACAGTGCGCCGTATTTCCGGACCATCAACCGGTCTTTTTCCTTTGGTGTTCATTGGTTATTATTCGACTAAGTCCTGACTATGAAAGTATTACACATCCTCAACGGCGACGCAACCGCCGAAGCCTTCACCAAATCGAATATCCTGGGAAATGCCGATCAAACGGATCTGATGGTCTGGCGGGAAGCGATGTCGGAGGGGCCGGTGAATGCGGATGTTCAATCGGTTTACGAACTTTGGCGCATTCGCAAGGCCTGGCACAACGTGACGGATGACGAGCCTTCCGATTACGACCAGCGGGTGGTGCAGGCGTTTGAAAAACTGGCGGTTCCGACCGACTACGATGAGATTTATCTCTGGTTCGAGCACGATTTATTCTGCCAGATCAACCTGGTTTTTCTGCTGGCACAACTGGTTCAGCGACCCTTGGGAACAACTAAAATCAAACAGGTTTCGGTCGATTCCTTTCCGGGAGAGCCGTTTTTCAAAGGCATGGGGCAACTGAACGGAGCCCAGTTGGCGACCTTGTTTTTACAGGCCGAAGCGTTGACCCGTCACGATCTGGAAGTGGCCGGAGCGGTTTGGAATGCCTACGCCAGCCCGGAGCCGCTGGCCCTTCAGCAACTTCTGGGTGCCGATTTTGGCCGGTTGCGGTTTTTGCGAAACGCTTTGATTCTGCATCTACAGCGTTTTCCGTTTACCGAAAACAACCTGAATCTGATTGAACATATGCTGACCGCCACGCTGATGGAAGGGCCAATGCCGGAAGCCAGCCTGATCGGGCGGTTTTTGCAGCAGGACCGTGACTATGGCATTACCGACCTGAGCGTGGGAGAAACCATCCGCCAACTGAACGGAAAACTGTGGGAATATACCGAAGCGGGCGTCAGCCTGACCGAAGCCGGTGCTGATGTCATTGCCGGACGCCGGGTGCTCAACCCGGTGGAACGCTGGCTGGGCGGTTATTACCAGACACCTGATTCACCGTATCGGTGGGACCGGGAACTGGAAAAACTGATTGAGCTGTGATAACGACTCTTGGCCTGGAACTTCCTACCGATCCGCGCTGGGTCGATATTGCCCGAATGAACCTCGGCGATATCCTGATCGATCACGCCTTTTGCGAACAGAAAGCCGCATCGTCCTGCATCTCGCTGATCGTTCAGTTTCCCGAACATGAAAAGCTGGTGGAGGTGCTGACGCCCGTGGTGGCTGAAGAATGGGGTCATTTTCAGCGGGTTCTGAAAGAACTTCGCAAGCGGAATATCCCACTGGGAAAACCGCGTAAGGACGAGTATGTCAACCAGTTGCTGCAGGTTCTGCGCAAACCGGGCGACCGCAACGAGCAGTTGATGGAAAAGCTGTTGTTGAATGCCCTGATCGAAGCCCGCAGTGCCGAACGGTTCAAGCTGTTGTCGGAAAACCTGACCGACGAATACCTGCAAAAATTTTACCGCGAGTTGATGATTTCGGAAGCCGGGCATTACCGGAATTTTATCGAACTGGCCGAAGCATACAATCCGAAAGAGAAAGTCCGGAAACGCTGGAAAGAACTGCTGGAAACCGAAGCCGGGATCATGAAAACGCTGGAAGTCCGCGCCGACCGGTTTCACTGACCGGGTTGGAAAGCCGTCTTTTTTGGCGTATTTTTGAATATCACCTAATGAACAGCCTGGATAAACAACCGTCGGTTTTATCCGGAAAAAGTACATGTCATTCTTAAGTCAAGTGGCCCATCACATCTTCCGGAACCATCAAACGCGGATGGACGACGTGTGGGTGATTGTGCCGACACGCCGGGCGGTTACCACCTTTCAGCAACACCTTAGCCAGCAATCCGACACGCCGTTTCTGTCACCCCACGTGCTGGCCGTCGACGACTTCATCATGCAGAGTGCGGGCGTTCTGCAAATCGACCCGGTCAGTCTGTTGTTCGAACTGTTCGAAGTCTTCAAAGAAATTGACGACACGCTGGAATTCGGGCGGTTTTTGAACTGGGCGAGCATTTTGCTCACGGATTTCGACCGCATCGATCAGTACATGATTTCGCCCTCCGAGCTGTTTAGCTACATGACGGCGGCCAAAGCCCTTGAACGCTGGCGACTCGAACTGCCCGACGGCCGGGCGGGAGCCAAACTCGAAACCGTCGGAACGCAGCGGTATTTTAAACTCTTCGAAAACCTGCAAACCGCCTACGAGGCTCTGCACGAGCGGCTTTTGTCGAAAGGCTGGGCGTATCGGGGCATGGCCTACCGCTTACTGGCGAATCAGGTGGAAGACCTGGTGCGCGACAATCCGGCCTATGAAAAACTGTATTTCGTGGGGTTCAACGCCCTGAGCCGGTCGGAAGAGCAGATTGTAAAAACACTCCTGAAGGCGCAGAAAGCCGAAATGCTCTGGGACACGGACGCGTATTACATGCAGTCGAAGCGGCAGGAAGCCGGGAAGATGCTGCGGAACTACAAACGGGACGGCTGGAGCGGCCCCTGGACCTGGGAAGAAAACGGGCTGACCGAAACGCTCAAACACATTCAGGTGATCGGCGTTCCGAATGCCAGCATGCAGGCCAAAGTTGCCAGCCAGCTCTACCGGCAACATGCCGATTCTGAAACCGATGCCGGCACCACGGCCTTGATTCTGGGTGACGAAACCTTGTTGTTACCGGTTTTGTATTCGATGGGTGGCTCGGTAACGGATCTGAACGTGACGATGGGGCTTTCGTTGCAGAATTCGCACCTGTTTACGCTGGTCGATGCCCTGTTCGAAATGCAGCGAACCGTGGCGGCTTTTCAGAAGAAAGACGGCAGCGGCACGATCTATATTCCCAAATTCAATCACCGGCACGTTGTCAAGGTTCTCAATCACCCGTTTATCCGGCAGTATGAATTGTCGGGTTTGAAATCGTCGGCGGGGTCGCCAAACCGCGTGGTTCAAAAGGCTATCAACACCATTACGACGGACAATCTGGTGTATCTGGACGAAAAGCAGTTGCTGGCGATGGGCGAAAACAGCCCGCTGTTTCAGGTATTGTTCCGCCGTTGGCCGGACGATAAACCGCTGGTGGTCATTCACCAGTTTTATGCGTTGATCGAGGTGCTGCGGGATGTGTACACCGAGCAGCAGGACGCCATCGAAACCGAGTATCTGTATTTATTTCAGAATCTGCTTCGCCAGTTGGAAACCACGCTCGAACGCGAACAGCGGAATGAACTGGTGACAATCAAGAGTTTGAAGCAGTTTCTGTATGAACTGATCCGCCAAACCAGCATCCCGTTTGAAAGCGAGGGGGGCAGTGCTTTGCAGGTGATGGGAATGCTCGAAACCCGGGCGCTGGATTTTGAGCACCTGATTATTTTGTCGGTGAACGAGGGAGTTTTACCCCAATCGCGGAAACTGAATTCCCTCATTCCGTTCGATGCCTGCGTGGAAGTTGGTTTGCCGACTTATCAGGATCAGGAATCGGTGATGTCATACCACTTCTACCGGCTGTTGCAACGGGCCAAAAAAGTCTCGCTGCTCTATGTTACTTCGGCCGACGCTTATGGGACCAGCAAGGGCGAGAAAAGCCGGTTTATCCGACAACTTGAACACGAACTGGTTCCGGCTTCCGGGGGCAATGTGACCATCAGCTACCCCAGCGTGCGATTTGGCAAGGCGGCCGATCAAAAGTCGGCTTTGTTACCTTACGATGCGCTCGAAATTCCGAAAAGCGACGCGATTCTGGCGAAACTGCGGGAGGACTTGATGGGGAAATTCAGTTCCGCCAAAAACCGGGTTTTCGGTGGAATGTACCCCACCTCGCTGAATAATTTCATGAGCTGTTCGCTCAAGTATTATTTCAGCCGGGTGATCAGCATGCAGGAAGACGATGAGGTCAGCGATGAGATGGATGCCGCCGAATTCGGGCAGTGGATTCACAACACGCTGGAAGCTCTCGATCAGGAATACCGCATGGTGGGAGCGGAGGTGACGACGGAACGGGTTGTCGAAAAATTGAAGCTGAAATACGAAGAAGCGTTTGTGAACCGCGTGACCGAGTCGGGCATGAATCGCCTGCTCTACAAGGTGGCGGAAGACCTGATGGTGCGGTTTAATGCCCTGCAGGTGGAGCGCTATGGAAAAAATCTGGAGGTGTTGCAAACGGAAGAAGAGTGGGATACGGAGCTGGAGGTCGAAACCGCCATCGGTCCCTTGCGCATCCGGATTGCCGGAAAAATCGACCGGGTCGAGCGGCTTCGACAACCCGATGGTACCGTATTAATTCGGGTAGCCGATTACAAAACCGGGAAAATCGAAGCCCGGGATGCCGACGTCAAAACCATGGAACTCCTGCTGACCGACGCCCAGAAGGACAAGGCCCGGCAGTTGTGGCTGTATCAGTATCTGGTGTATAAGAAAATGCTGCAAAACAAGGGATTGCAGTTTGGCAACGAGTGGATCGACGGCACAAACACCCGCGTGGTGGCCGGTTTTTACTCATTCCGCAACATGGAGGGCGGTTTTATGGAGAACAAACTTTATCTCGGTACGCCCGAAGAATTTGTGGTCCAAACGGAAGTTCACCTCCGCAAAATCATCACGGATTTGTTCGACCCCGGCCAGCCTTTCCAGAAAACCAGCGACAAAAAGATTTGCGAATGGTGTGACTATCGGAAATTGTGTGGGCGGTAACTGAACCTGGCGCTGCACCTACGTATGATTCGGCTCGGGCGTGGTTGATGCCGATGCCGAAGCCGAGGGTTGCACCCCCGGTAATCCATACTCAACCCTCTAAGGGTTGTGAACGATAGGGGGCTTACTGGTAACACCGAAGGTGTTAGGTACGGACAACCGGGGGTGTAACCCCCGGTCCGGCAGCAATATAGTATCCGGCTCGTGCGTGGCAGGGATGCCCCTCCGGTCCAGCAGCAATATAGTATCCGGCTCGTGCGTGGCAGGGATGCCCCTCCGGTCCAGCACCGACGTATCGATGTATGATCCGGCTCGTGCGTGGCCGGGGTGCAATCCCCGGCTCTGGCAAAATCACCCTCTCTTTTTATGAAAGATGGCCGGTTTTTCCTTCGAGGTTTCATTGAGTAGAATCGCTTCCTGCAACAATTCCCGAATCAGGTCTTCATTTATGGTTTCAGCCTGCACAATCAGTGACTTGACCGTTCGGCGTCCACGGCCTTCCAGCGCACCCTGTTCGTTGGCTAATTCATAGCCTCTCAGGAAACAAAGGTCGACGGCGACCTCCGGTGTTCGGAGCGGATTGAGGTAACACAAATGGCCTTTGTGGAAATAAAAGGGCACGCCCCAACTCATTTTTTCCTGAACTTTGGGGGACGCTTCCAGGATTAATCGACGTATTTGGTCTAATAGGCGATGAATTTCGGGTGTTTGTCGATTAATGTATTCTTCAACTGTCATGGCTTGTTGTAATGGAGTAATTTCGGTGCTAAGTTAGCTGAAAAATCAGATTCCGACAGTAGGCACACGGTTTGATGCAACTTTCTCAATGGGCGCAATACCGCGTCCGCTTCAACATACTATCTCTGTGAAAAGGTGGATTGCTATTATTTTGGTGGTGCTGGTGGTTGGTGGCATCATTTATTACAATAAGTCTTCTAAAAAGCAACCGGGCGAAGCAGCCGGTGGTGGTCGGGGAGGTGCTCCCTCCGGACAGGCCGGTGGCGGCCGGGCAGGCGGTAGTGGCCCGACGGCGGTCAATGTGTATGTGGTTACTTCCCAAAATCTGAAAGACGAAGTGGTGGCTACAGGCTCCCTGCTGGCTTCCGAGCAGGTGGACATCTATCCCGAAATCTCGGGAAGAATTGTTGAATTGAACATTCAGGAGGGACGGGCCGTTAAGCAGGGTACGTTGTTGGTGAAACTGTATGACGGTGATTTACAGGCTCAATTGCTGAAGCTGAGATCGCTCGAAGAAAACAACCGGCGCATCGAAGAACGGAACAAGCAACTGCTGGAACGGGGCGGTATCAGCCAGCAGGAATATGACATTATTGTGACGAACCTGAAAGGAACGCTGGCCGACATTGAGGTGACGAAAGCAGCGCTTCGCCGGACCGAAATCCGGGCACCTTTTTCCGGAACCATTGGTTTACGGAATGTGAGTTTAGGAGCGGTGGTAAGTCCGAATACGCTGATTGCCAGGTTGCAACAGACCAATTCGATGAAGCTCGATTTTTCGGTTCCCGAGAAATACAGCCCATCCGTAAAAGTGGGCAGTGTGATCTCGTTTCAGGTCGACGGTCTGGACAAAACGTTTAACGGATCGGTGTATGCCATCGAACCCGGCGTGGAGGAAGCCACCCGGAACCTGCGCATTCGGGCGCGGGTAGCCAACAATACGTCCAGCCTGCGTCCCGGAACGTTCGCCAAAGTGAGTCTGGTCATCAATAATGCCCAGGCACTTGTGGTTCCAAGTCAGTCAGTGATTCCGCAAACGCGCGGTAGCCAGGTGGTGGTGATCGAAAACGGAAAAGCGGTTTTTAAAGATGTGAAGATCGGATTGCGGAATGCCAGCGTTGTAGAAATAACGCAGGGCTTGCAGAAGGGGGATACGGTGGCAACAACCGGCCTGATTTTCCTGCGACCTGAAGCGCCGGTAAAAGTGGCTAAAGTGGACCGGTTAACGGGTCAGAAGCAGCCGGAGCAAGGTTCAGCAGCGGGTAATAGTGCGAGTATGAATTAACGAACTAAACCAATGAGTCTACCTTCATTAAGCCTTCGGCGACCGGTTTTCGCCATGGTTATGTCGATTGTCATCATCCTTTTCGGTGTCATTGGCTTTACATTTCTGGGCGTTCGCGAATACCCGGCTATCGATCCGCCGATTATCTCGGTTCGAACCAGCTACGTGGGAGCGAATCCGGAAATTATCGAATCCCAGATCACCGAGCCGATTGAAAAATCGCTCAACAGCATCGAAGGCATTCGGACCATCTCGTCGACCAGCGCACTTGGAAGCAGTAACATCACCGTCGAGTTTGAATTGGGAGCCGACCTCGAGCGGGCCGCCAATGACGTCCGGGATAAAGTAGCCCAGTCGCAGCGGCAGCTTCCGCAGGACATCGATGCCCCACCCGTCGTGAGCAAGGCCGACGCCAACTCGGAGCCAATCATCTTCCTGCCCGTTCAAAGCACAACCCGAAATCCGATGCAGTTGTCGGATTATGTTGAAAATGTGTTGCAGGAACGTCTGCAAACCATTCCGGGGGTTAGCCAGGTGATGGTATACGGACTGAAAAGATCGGCCATGCGGCTTTGGATCGATCCGCACAAACTTTCGGCTTACCGATTGACCGCGCAGGATATTCAGGAAGCCTTAAACCGCCAGAATGTTGAATTGCCCGGTGGGAAAATCTACGGCAATAACACCGAATTAACGGTGAAAGCGGTAGGGCGGTTAACGACTGAGGACGATTTTAACAACCTGATCATTCGCCAAACGGCCAACCAGATTATTCGGTTTAAAGATGTCGGGTATGCGGTTCTGGGACCGGAGAATGAAGAATCGGCCGCCAAACAGAACAACGCTTCCGGAGCCATTCTGGCCCTGATTCCGCAACCGGGCGCAAACTATGTGGCCGTTGCGGATGAATTTTACAAACGTTTGGAGGATATCAAGCGCGATCTGCCGTCCGATATTCAGCTTTTGAATGGCGATGACAAAACGAAGTTTATTCGGCAGTCCATTGAAGAAGTGGCCGAAACCATCATCCTCTCCTTCATTCTGGTGGTCATCGTTATTTATCTGTTCTTCCGGGATTGGCTGATCTCCATTCGCCCGTTGATCGATATTCCCGTTTCGCTGATTGCGACATTTTTTATCATGTATATCTCGGGTTTCAGTATCAACGTTTTGACGCTGCTTGGGATCGTGCTGGCTACGGGGCTGGTGGTAGATGACGGGATTGTGGTCACGGAAAATATCTTCAAGAAAATTGAAGAGGGTATGGAGTTGAAACGGGCTGCAAAAGAAGGTTCGGAAGAAATTTTCTTTGCGGTTATTTCGACCTCGGCCACCTTGTCCATCGTTTTCCTACCCGTTATTTTCCTGGAAGGGTTTACCGGGCGTCTGTTCCGCGAATTTGGGGTCGTCGTAGCGAGTTCAGTATTGATTTCAGCCTTTGTTTCCCTGACCCTGACGCCGGTTTTGAGTGTATTGCTGGTGAGCAAAGACCAGGGGAAAGGATCGTGGTTTTATCAGAAAACCGAGCCGTTCTACCAATGGCTGGATCGGAGTTACCGGTCGTCCCTAACGAGCTTTATGGGCCGTCGCTGGCTGGCCGTAGGCATCATCGGCATTTGTTTAAGCATCATTTTCTGGATCGGCTCTTCGCTGAAGTCCGAGTTGGCGCCCATGGAAGACCGCAGCCGCATCCGGGTGCCCATTACCGCGCCGGAAGGAACCAGCTACGAAGCCATGACCCGGATTACCGAACGGGTAAACCAGTTTGTGATGGATTCGATTCCTGAACTGAACTACACCTTTAGCGTCATTGCGCCGGGTAACTCGGCGGCAGGGGCGGTCAACTCCGGCTTTATATCGCTCAATCTGGTTGAGCCGAGTGAACGCAAACGGTCACAACAGGAAATCACGGACTATCTGGGCAAGTACCTGAGAAGCTCCAGTGAAGCCCGGATGAATGCGACCCAGGAGCAGACCATTCAGGTTGGCCGACGCGGGGGAGGGTTGCCGGTGCAGTTTGTGATCCAGAACCTTAATTTTGATAAACTTCAGCAAAACCTGCCGAAGTTTATGGACGAAGTACAGAAAGATCCGACTTTTCAGGGTTTTGACGTCGATTTGAAATTCAATAAACCGGAATTGAACATTACGATTGACCGGGAGAAAGCCACTAGTTTGGGGGTAACCGTACAGGATGTGGCCCAGACCCTTCAGTTGGCACTGAGCAACCGTCGGTTGGCGTACTTCCTGATGAACGGAAAACAGTATCAGGTGATTGGTCAGGTAGCGCGGGACGACCGCGATGAGCCAGTTGACCTGGCCTCGTTTTATGTTCGAAACAATGCGGGCAACCTGATTCAGTTGGACAATCTGGTGAAATTTGCCGAGGTATCCAGCCCGGCCCAGGTGTATCACCATAACCGGTTTAAATCCGCCACCGTATCGGCCGGGTTAGCGCCCGGTAAAACCATCGGCGATGGGGTAGATGCGATGAATGCCATCGCGGCCCGAACGCTCGATGAAACGTTCCAGACTGAGTTGTCGGGATCTTCCCGCGATTATGCCGAAAGCTCATCGAACACCTTGTTTGCCTTCCTGCTGGCATTGGTGTTGATTTACCTCATTCTGGCGGCTCAGTTCGAGAGTTTCACCGATCCCTTCATCATTATGCTGACCGTGCCGCTCGCCATTGCCGGGGCCGTTCTTTCGTTGTATGTGTTTAATCAGACGATGAATATCTTTTCGCAGATCGGTATCATTATGCTCATCGGTCTGGTGACGAAAAACGGTATCCTGATCGTTGAGTTCGCGAATGAAAAACGCAAAGAGGGCATGGATCGGTTTGAAGCGGCCATCGAAGCATCTGCCCTCCGGCTTCGTCCCATCCTGATGACCAGTCTGGTAACGGCCTGTGGTGCTTTACCAATTGCATTGGGCCTGGGGGCGGCAGCCAAAAGCCGTATTCCGCTGGGCGTCGTTATTGTGGGGGGAATTATTTTCTCTTTGGTATTGACCCTGTTTGTCATTCCGGCGATGTACTCGTTCCTGTCGCGGTATAAAATCGTGGATAATTCGGCGTACGAAGATCACCCACAGCCGCTCCAACCGTCGCCTGAGCCTGAAAAGCCGGTTAAACGCAAAAGCGAGGAACTACATGAAGAAGAAGTTTAACAACGAAAAAACCGGCGATGGGCCGGTTTTTTCGTTTGGAGGGGGATAGATATTTAGTCAAAAGAAAAAATCAAACTTGGTTTTCCAGAAATTCTTTTGCTGGACCAGGAAATTTACGAATCAACCATTTCATCACCTCAACCTGAACTTTGCCGGGAGCACGACGAGTCTGAATGAGTAAACTTAAGGCATCCGGACGTACCAGCGTTAAATTGGATGCTCCTTCATTGCTCAAAAGCAGTTTCACGTCTTTCGGCACTAATCAGTATATATTGCCCCGGCTTTAAGTCACTTCGGTCTTTGTGGGTCAAAATATCAAATCCTTCTTCGTTTCTTAACTCACGAACGCGTCTTCCCCACTCACTTGAATTGGCTACTTGTCGTATTGTTTCGGAGTCGAGAACCCGACCGACGTTATTCAGAAAAAATGCTCTGAGTTTTTCTTTCGAGCCGGGTTCCTTCTTTTTGTTTTCCATAACTGAGCGCTTCAATAATTGCCATACCGACTGCCTTGGCAACGGGCGCAGGAAAGGCATTTCCGACTTGGCGGTAAGCAGGTGTCTTTTTGCCGGCAAATTGCCAATCCGGTGGAAATCCCTGAACGAGTGCGGCCATTGGTAAGGTCAATCGAGGCTGGCCTGAAAAGAGAGGAGAAGGTGGAGCATCGGCTAAACCTTTTCCATCAACTCCCAACGAAGCCCAGGCTTTTTTGGCACGGGTTGGCCCCAAATCGGCTCCTCCGTGCTTTTTAGAACCTCCAACCAGCGTTGGTGCAATGCCGTTTGCTTCTTTTTTCCACTCATCAGCACCTTCCCAGCCCGCAGATCTCATTTGATCGTAGAGTAATTCACCGATGGTTAACGGTTTTTGAAAAGAAGCCGTGGGCCATTGGAAGTGTTCATAGTATTCCTCTTTTAAACCAACCAGTATGGCTCTCGGGCGAAGTTGCGATACGCCATAATCGGATGAGTTCAGTAGCCGCCATTCACAGTAATACCCTAAACTACGAAGCTCTGAAAGGATTTGACGTCGGTAAAGTTTAAATTTTGGGTCCAACAAACCGCGGACATTCTCCAGCATAATGGCTTTTGGGTTGCATTCCTGAGCAATCCGTATGGCTTCCGGGAATAAGTCCCGTTCGTCAAGGTTGCCCAATTGTTGACCCGCAATTGAGAAAGGTGGACAAGGTACTCCACCAGCCAAAAGATCGACTTGACCTTTATAAATTGCCCCCGAAAAATCTCTTAAATTCTGCAAAATCACATTCCATTCCGGGCGCAATTTAGTTTTAAGGTTTCACAAGCCAATGGCTCAATTTCTACCAGAGCAACGTGGTCAAATCCAGCCTGTTCTAAACTGATAGCCTGTCCGCCGGCACCCGCACAGATTTCAAGAGACGTGTATTTAGGCATAGTATTTATGTGGATATGCTGTTGTATGGAGCAATATACCCAAATCCCGAATAGGATCAAATCCTTCCCCTGGTCTGATTGACCTGTGGGTTTTCATAAAATAGCAAACCGCCAAACAGAGCCAATCTCTCATTCAGCGGTTTGTTAATAGGGTACAGAAAAGCTGCAAACCTGGGGCGCACGGACCAAGTGCTATGGAAACTCCTATATCGATTCCGTTAGTCTTACTCCGAACGAAGGGCTTTGACCGGATTCATCAACGCGGCTTTGATAGACTGAAAACCGACAGTGATAAACGCAATCAAAAAGGTGCCAACAATGGCGGAGATAAAGATCCCGACGCCCAGATCGACGCGGAAAATAAAGTTTTTGAGCCAGGCGTTCATCGCGTAATAAGCCACCGGAGCCGCTACAACGAAGGCGATCAGAATGAGACGCGAAAACTCTTTGGCAAAGATCCAGAGAATCTGGCCCATGCTGCTGCCCAGCACTTTCCGAATCCCGATCTCCTTGGTTTTCTGAGCAGCCATAAACGACACCAAACCGTAGAGACCCAGACAGCCGATGAAAATGGCGATGGCAGCAAAAGTCTGAATCAGCTTGAGCATGAGGTCTTCGGTTGCGTAAAAATTGGCAATATGCTCATCCAGAAATTGATAGTCGTAGACTTGGTCCGGGTGCCGGTCGCTCCACGTTTTTTCCAACGCAGCCAGCGTGGGTTGCACGGTGGCGCTATTGATTTTCAGGGCATAACTCGCGTACAAATCCGGAGCTGTCGTGATGCAAATGGCGTTGATGTCCTCGTGGAATGACCGGTCATGAAAATCGGCGATCACCCCCACAATCGTCCCTTTGGTATTGCCGTCGTTTAAACTCAGGGCTTTCCCAATCACTTCGTCGGAAGCTTTCAGACCCAGCTTGCGGGCAAACATTTCATTGACAATAAATTCCTTCGCCGTGTCGGACGGAAACAGGTTGCGACCCGCCACGATTTTCAGTCCAAACATCGGGATGTACTGCTCGTCGGCGGCTTTAACACTCACACTAAAGGCTTCATCTTCAGCCCGGTTGTCGTAGTTTGGCGAGGTGTTCCAGACGTTGTAGTTCGAAGCCGGAGCCGACTGACAAACCGATACGGTTTGAACGCCCGGAATCTGGGAAAACTGGCTTTTCAGGGTTTTCATCGTCAGCACGTTCGATTCGGTCGCCACCGGCAGCATCACAACAGCGTCTTTGTTGAACCCCAGATCGGATTGCGTCGAAAACCGCATCTGGTTGGTAATCACAATCATGCCCATGATCAGCACTTGCGAAATCGCAAATTGCCCCACAATCAGCGTACGCCGGGTGTTAAAACCGCCGATGTTCTGTTGTGAAAGCTTTCCTTTGAGCGCCATAACCGGCTGAAAATCGGCCAGAATCAGTCCGGGATACGACCCGGCAAAGAACGTAACGACCAATGTCAGCAGGGGAAGAAACAGCATAAACTGCCAGTCGGCCAGGGGATTGACGGCGATTTGTACTTTGAACCAGTCGTTGATGAAAGGCAGCAGTAACGCGGACGCAATGCAGGCCAACCCAACGGCTACGGTCGTGATCAAACCGGTTTCGGAGATAAACTGCCAGAAAAGTTGCCCGCGAAAACTGCCCAGCACTTTCCGGACGCCCACTTCTTTGGAGCGCTTGAGAGCCTGTGCCGTGGCCAAATTGATGAAATTCACGCAGGCCGTAATAATCAGAAACAGGCCAATACAGCCCAGAACCCACAAATTGGTTTTGGTGATGACCCCACCATACCGGGCGTTGAAGTGTATATCGGCCAGCGGTTGCAGCTTGTAATGGTGGACGTTTTTATTGGTCGGGCGGTATTTCTTCACGTAAGCGGGCAAAAATTTTTCGACCTCATCGGGCGAAACACCGGGCCGGAGCCGGACAAAACATTGCATGGCGCTGTTGATGCCGCCCCAGGCATCGTCGCTGGCCAGCCAGTCGTTGTACTGTTTCAGCGTGTTGTACGATACGTAGATTTCGGATTTGCGGTCGGTGGTGATGGGTAAATCTTTCAAAACGCCCGTAACCCTGAAATCAACCTTGTTATCCAGCCGAAACAGTTTGTTCATCGGATCGGCCGCGCCAAAGAGCTTTCGGGCCATTTTCTCCGTCAGAATGGCGGTATTAGGGTCAAGTAAGGCCGTTTCCCGATCCCCTTTCAACAGCGGATAATTGAAAATGTCGAAGAATTCGGGTTCAGTGAATGCCACGCCCTCGCTCTCCTTAAACTTACGGATTTCCGAACCTTCTTTAACCGTCAGCACCACATCCTCGGCGGTGGCAATGCGGGCTACTTTCTCACCAAAAGTGTAGTCGTTGCGAAAAACTTTGCCGAGGGGGCTGGGAACGTTGGCGCGGTAGCTGATCGTTTCGCGGTGTTGCTCGGTCACGAAGCGGTAAATCCGGTCGGAATTGGTGTGGAATGTATCGAAACTCAGATGGTATTTCACCAGCATGAAAATCAGAATGCCGCAGGTCATTCCGAGGGCCAGACCTGAGACATTGATCGCGGTGTAGGTTTTGTTGCGAACCAGGTTTCGAAAAGCAATTTTGAAATAGTTACGGATCATTGTAGTATTTGTTGGTTTGGAGTATGCTTCGGGTTTTCGCTTCAGAAAAAACGGGTTCAGGTAATTCAAAACCGCCCAGACGAACGACCGCCGGGCATTGGCCAAACCGGCATCCTCCGCTTGCTTGTAAAAAACTTCATGCAGATCGCCCTGCACATCCTCCAGCAGATGAGGAGCAACGAAGCGTTCCAGCAGCCAGTCGGCCCAGCGGGGCGGAGTCAGGTGTTTCATAAGTTGTTAGTTATGAGTTAAGAATGAAGAGTTAAGAGTTAAGGGTGAGAGCGTCAGCCAACTCTTAACTCTTAACTCTTCACTCTTAATTTTTAAAGCCAATCAATTGAAACTTCCCCGGTGGAATGGCTTGCCAGAGCCGACTACGGACTTCCTGAATGTCGTTCAAGGCCTGAACTCCCGCGTTTGTCAGTGCGAAAAAACGCTTGCGTCGCCCACCCCGTTCGGCGGTGGCACCCCCCATCAGCGACGACAGAAAGCCTTTTTCTTCCAGCCGGTACAACGTAGCATGAACGGCACTCATCGTGATCGTTCTTCCGGTTTGCTGCTGGACATCTTCCCAGATTGTCACGCCGTAGGCTTCGGCCGGACAGGCTGCCACCACCAGCAGGACAATTTCTTCAAACTCGCCCAGAAAGGATCTTCGCATGGTCTTACTCCGTTCGTACGATTAGTTGTAATTTTGCAAAACAAATAGGATGCCAGAAAGAAAAAGTGCCTTTGGAAGTGATTTGGATGGTGTTGAAGAAGAGGCTCTGTACGATTTCGGACAGATTTTGTCCATGGGCGGACAGGAGTTGGTTCGTGGTTTTTCGTTTACGGTTTATAATTGCCGATGTGTGCTTGCCACGTATTTTTCAGCAATTCCAAACTGTAAACGATACTTTACAAACTTTGAATAAACGCGGCCATTTTTTCACGCAGAGCCTTGTCAGGCTGACGTCCGTGTCCGGCCAGCATGTTGTCGGCAGCGTGCTGGGGGGCGTCTCGTCGGGTGTTTCGTTGGTTTTGATCCATCGGTTTCATTCACTATTGACAAATATACCCACCATCCGCACTCACCAGACTGCCCGTCATAAAGGAATTGTCGTCCGACAACAGGAACGCGACCACCGCGGCAATCTCTTCCGGTTGGCCGATCCGACCCAAAGGCTGGATGGTGTTCATTGACTCGTAAACACCCGCTTCGTCAACGGAATTGACGGTGGAAAAGTGGGTAACCGCTTTATGGAGCAAGGGCGTATCGATGGTGCCGGGACAAATGCAGTTAACCCGGATGTTGAACGGGGCGTAGTCGATGGCCGTGCTTTTGGTGAGTTGCCCGATCGCTCCCTTGGTCAGGCCATAGACCGAACTGCTGGCTTTGCCGGTAAAGGTCTGATCGGAACCCATCAGAACGATGCTTCCCTTCCGCTGCGCTTTCATGTAAGGAAGTACTTCCCGAACGGTATGAAACGTGCCTTTGATGTTGATATCGATTAGGTTATCCAGCTCGTCGTCGGACGTTTGTTCCATCGTGGCGAAAAGGTGGATGCCGGCGTTGGCGAAGAGCATGTCGATCCGGTTTTCTTTCGCCACAACAGCCGCCAGACTGTCTTTGATTTCCTGCTTGTTGCGGACATCACATCGGATAAATTCACCAGGCGTGTCGTCGACTGCTGGTTTTTGGATGTCGAGATTAAAAACAATGCCACCTTCACGAGTAAGGTATTCACGGGTCGCTTTGCCAATGCCGGTGGTGGCGCCGGTAATGACCACTACTTTGTCTTTGAATTTCATGGGACAATGTTAGGAGATTCGTAAAACCGATCGATACCGACCGCCCCCAAACGAACAGGAAGGGACAGTCGGTTCGCAAACGTAGTGCTATCAATCGAAGAATGCTATTGGAATTATCCCAAATATGACCGCATTTGTACCAATCGAGAACAAAACCCTGAAATACTTTCGTTAGCGCGTTGCACTGACCCGCCAGATCCGGTTGCCGGCATCATCGGCCACGAGCAGCGAACCGTCGGGCAAAACCGATAAGCCAACCGGACGACCAAACACGTCCTTGTCGTTGGCAATAAAACCGGTCAGAAAATCTTCCGGTTTCCCACTCGGTTTTCCATTCTGAAAGGGAACAAAAAGGACTTTATAGCCGGAAAAAGCCGACCGGTTCCAGGAACCGTGTTGACCCACGAATGCACCATTGCGGTATTTTTCCGGGAAGGCGGTTTTATCATAAAACGCCAGGCCCAGCGACGCCGTGTGCGAGCCTACGGCAACATCGGGAACGATCGCTTTTTTGACCAGATCGGGCCGTTCGCCTTTCCGGCGCGGGTCTTCGTTCTGACCAAAATAGGAGTAAGGCCAGCCGTAGAATGCGCCTTCTTTAACACTGGTGATGTAGTCGGGAACCAGTTCATCGCCCAGTTCGTCGCGTTCGTTGACGGCAGTCCACAGCGTGTTTGTACCGGGAGCCCAGTCCATGCCCACCGGATTCCGAAGTCCGCTGGCGTAAATCCGCTCGCCCGAACCATCGGGGTTGATTTCCAGAATGGCGGCCCGTTTCACTTCATGCTCCATCCCGTTTTCGCCCACATTGCTGCCCGATCCCACCGAAACGTAGATTTTGGAACCGTCGGCATTGGCAAGCAGATTGCGCGTCCAGTGGTTGTTGTAGCCCCCGGCGGGCAGCGGCAGAATCGGCGTTCCTTTGGCGGTTATTTTGGTCTGACCCGGCTGATACGGAAATTTGAGAACGCCGTCGGTATTGGCGACATACAGCGTGTTGCCGATTAAAACGACTCCAAATGGCTGATTCAAATCCGCCAGAAAGGTTTCGCGAATTTCCGGTTTACCGTCTTTGTTCGCATCGCGGAGGAGCGTGATGCGGTTGGCACTTTCACCAACGGCACCGGCTTTGGCTTGTCCACTGACGGCGGCTACCACCTTCTTCACCACGCCTTTCTTTTCGGTTTGGGATTCGACCACCAGCACATCGCCGTTCGGCAGCACGTAAGTCCGGCGCGGGTTTTTCAGGTCGCGGGCGTATTCGGTGACCACAAAACCGTCGGGAGCTTTGGGCATCTGGCCGTCTTTCCAGCCGATCACATTGCTGAAATGCTTGGACGATTCGGAAGGTTCCGGCAGATCAGGCGACTGGGCAGTTTCGGGTTGTTCCGTCGTCGTGGCGGTATTTTCGTCGCTTTCCGCCTTTTTGCTTTGGCCGCAGGACAGCAGCAGGCCGGTCAGGAGTAAGGTGTGTGCAAAAAGAATAATTCGGTTGTTCATCGTTTGAGAAGAATTAGCAAGTAATCCTTTATCAACCGACTGATCAACGGCTTTGTTTGGGTAATTTATCGTGCATCATTCTGGCATAAACCACCTCACCGGGCTTCAAGTTCGGTCACCGGTTGAAGGGCCGGTTTGGGGCTGGTTTGCAAAAAACGACTGATGTTGGCCTGCCATTTCGCGTTTTCGACGGTGCAAAACGACTGGTGTGCCGAGTTTTCGAAAACCACCAACTGTTTCCGGGAAGTGCCTAAATTCTCAAAAATAGCGTCGGTTTCGTGCCGCAGAACCCGGGGGTCTTTCGCGCCCCAGTTCAGTAAAACCGGCATCGTAAGCTGTTTGGCCGACTCCGACGGGCGGTAGCCAAACACCCACATGCTGCGCTGTAGACCACCCCATAACGCCAGCAATTCCGACACCGGATGTGCGGGAATGTGCATCGAGCGAAGGCGGCCCTGGATGGCGTCGTAGAGTGAGGCAAACGGACATTCCAGAATGACCCGCGCCGGTTTTAATCCGTGTTCGGGGATGGCTTTCAGGATCGTGGCGGCACCCATCGACACGCCCCAGAGAATGATGTTTTTCTCCTTTCCCTTCGCCACAAAATCATAGGCGGCTTTCAGATCGTTGGTTTCACGAAAACCGATGGTGCAAATGTTGCCATCAGAATTGCCGTGCGCCCGGAAGTCGAACGACAGGGTGTTGTAGCCCAGTGCGTGAAAATAGTCCGCTTCGCAAAGGATTTTCGACTTGTTCGACGCGTGGCCGTGGCACAAAATCACGGTGCCTTTGGCCTGTTCTGCCGGGATATACCAGCCTTCCAGTCTCTGACCATATTCGTTGGTGAGCCGGATGGTTTCGTAGGGGATTTTCGGGGTGTCGCTGATGACCGACTTTTTCAGTTTCAGACCAAAAAAAGCCGCCTGGATGAGTTCGCTGGTCGAATAGTCTTCGGCTTTCCGCGCCGGTGTTTTGTCGGGATTGTTGTAAAAATAGGTAAAACGGGAGGCATGGAAAGCCGAAACGATATTCAACAGGATAAACAGGACGAGCAAAACCAGCCCGATTCGACGCAGCATCAGCATGAGTTACCAGATTAAAGAAGCAGGATGAACGAATAAAACCGTTCATCGAATGGAACAACAAACATACCGATTTTTACAATCCGTTTGCCACAGATTGCCTACCGGTTTTACAAACCCGTTTGACCCGAAAAGGAGCGGTGTAATAACCAGACAGCCGCGGTTGGTGGACGAAGTTTTTTTATGCTTTCCGGTGTGACAAGTGGGTCATCGCACCGTCATATAGTAACCAAATCGGTCAACATGCAAACACTAAAGTATACAGAAAGCCATGAAAGTCTTACCTATTTTAACCGCATTGCTCTTTATAGCGATTATGATCAACCTGTATTCGGGCATTGCGGATGGATTCAGCACCAACCGCCAGGCCCTGATCGCGGGCGGTTTAACGGTTCCGGCGGTGGCGGTTCTGCTGGTGTTGCTGGTGAAAGCGAAGCAGGCGGAGTAGGGGCTTTACACCATTTGTCGGCATGCTGAATTTAATGTGCTTTAAAAGTCTTTTGTCGTATTGGTTTATTCCGCATGGGCAACTTTTGGGTAATCCATTGCTCATGGGCGGGTTACGTGTAATAAAGTGAATGTCCGAGTTTGGCAGGTTTGGGCCATAGTTGAGAAGGCCATCAGATTCAAGGTTTTCTGTAACTTTTTTAGATGGAAACAGGCGTTTATATTCCCATTATTTCAGACTATGGTTTTAAGGCCACTTTCGGTAACGAAGCTGATAGTTTGTTCCTTCGTATAGCGTTGCAGGCACTTATCAAGTCGAAAATACCTATTCGGGAGGTGCATTTTGACAAGAATTCATTTGAGGCTTTGACCATTGACAGTCGGAGCGGGATTTTTGATTTGGCTTGTACCGACGAAAACGGGAATCAGTTTATCGTTGAAATGCAGTTAGGTCTGGCCCCGCATTTTGTGCAACGCATGAAGTTTTACGCCCTGCATAAATTTAACACGGTAGTAGAACGTGGAGAGTTTGATTATGCCAACTTGCCTAAAATCTACGCGATTGCTATTTTAGCAAAGAATATTCTGCCAACGGCTCAGTTTCATACGGTTGCCAATCTACGAAGTGAAGCGGGTGAAATCATTGACACCCAAATGACGTTTATCACGGTAGAATTGGCTAAGTTTAACAAGCATGTAGCTGAGATAGAGGCCGATTTAGACAAACTGGTTTATACCATGAAGCCCCTTCATACAACCGAACCGACTCAATACCCCGCTTTCTGGAATGAGGAATGGCTCAAGCGGGCCATTGACGAGTTGGACACGCGGAAGATGACCCCTGAAGAGCGGGCGTATTTTGCTCGCGTGACAGCGGCTAATGCCGAAGCGGTTAAAGCAGAACAGAAGCGGATCGAAGCCGTGAAAATATTGGCCATTCAAAATGCCTTAAAAGAAGGTTTACCAATTGATTTGATTGCTCGGATTATTAGTGTAAGCAAAGACTTTGTGTCTGCAGTGCAAAAAACGTTATAATCGGCTTCGCTGCGTGTGGGCGGGTAACCTGGCAACAGGCCGCAAATTCCACGCAGTGTGAAAGCTCCCCACGCTTACGCTGAGTAGATTACCCCGCAAAATTTCTTATCGGCATACCTATTCCCTGACGCTATGCCTCTTCTGCTTCAACGCCGTGATGTGTTAAAAGGGCTGCTGGCAACCAGTCTGGCTGGTTTGGCGGCTGAAACAAAGGCGGTTTCGCAGTTACCGGCCGATGCCGCTCCCTTTAGTATTCATATTTTCTCGAAACTTCTTCATTTTCTGGACTATACCGAAATGGCAACGGTTGCGTCCGACCTCGGTTTCGACGGCGTCGATCTGACGGTTCGGCCCGATGGCCACGTCGAACCGGCCCGGGTTCAAACCGATTTGCCGAAAGCGGTCGACATCCTGAAAAAGCGGGACCTGAGCGTATCTACGATTACCACTGCTATCACCAAAGCCGATGAGACGGCCCGAACGGTGCTGGAAACCGCCAGTAAGCAGGGCATCCGGTATTACCGCACAGGCTGGCTGGCCTATCCCGCCGACCAGCCCATTCAGGCGGTGCTGACCAGCTACCAAAAACAACTCGGCGAACTGGCGAAACTAAACCAGCAACTGAATCTGGCAGGAGCCTATCAAAACCACGCCGGAACCAACTTCGGCTCGGCCACCTGGGATCTGGCCACGGTTCTTAAGGAGATTAATAGCCCTAATATGGGAAGTCAGTACGACATTCGTCACGCGACGGTGGAGGGAGGGACGTCCTGGTCGACGGGCTTGCGGATGATTGCCCCACACATCCGGTTTATCGCCATTAAAGATGTGATCTGGGAGAAAAAGGCGGGAAAATGGAAGGCGGAAAGCGTGCCACTGGGACAAGGCATGGTCGATTTTCCGGCCTATTTTGCGCTGCTTAAGAAACTAAACGTCCGCGTTCCGATTTCGTTGCACCTTGAATACCCGCTGGGCGGTGCCGATCAGGGCAAACGAAACATTACGGTTCCCCGCGAGAAAATCTACAAGGCCATGCAGACCGATTTACAGACGCTGCGGGGAATGCTGAAATCGGCGGGGTTAGGGTGAAAAAAGGAATGATAAATGTTAAATGATGAGTCAGTACTGTACGAAGGATTTTTCTCCGTGCTTCAAGTTTGGGATGTTGGCGTAAAATTTTCTGTATCGTATGCATTGAAGCGAACGGTAAGAGACTGGGCCGCGTAGCGGACAGATGTTTGTAGCAAGGCGTGTGTCTTTCAGAGCGCTAGCGTGCTGTCAGGCACGCAACCTGTGCGCCTGTTGCGTGCCTGACAGCACGCTGGACTGCGAGCATACCTGCGTCTTGCTACAAATATTCGTCCGCTACGCGGCCCAGTCTGCTCGGGGTTGCTTTATGGTGGCGAAATGGGTGTCAAAAACCGTAGTTAATAGATAAAAAGGCGATTTTAAAAGCATGCTTTGCTTAAACCCCAAAGACTATTCGGCAAAATCAATCCTTCGTACAGTATTAATGATGAGTGCTAAATGTAAAAGTGATTGCAACTCCGGCACTTTTACATTTGACATTCATCATTTAACATTTATCATTCCTTTTTAAAACTTTTTAACTCAGCGCATTCCGGCAGAAATCCATGCATTTCTTCACTTCAGCGACGGCATTGGAGCCTTCCGGAATTTTATACTCCAGTTCGACCGTGGCCGGGAACGTATATTTCTGTTCGCGCATCAGTTTCAAAACCGGCAACAGGGGCGTATCGCCCTGACCCCAGGGCAGATTTCCTTTGCCATTCGCCGGTAATTGGCGGTCTTTGATGTGCATACTGGAAATCCGCGTGTGTTTCTGCCGGATCAAGCCCAGCGGGTCGGGCTGACCGGCGGCCAGGTAATGACCCAGATCGAAGTTCATGGCATTGCCGGGGGATTGGGCGAGGGCGGTATCCCAGAACGTGGGGGTTTGCTGTTCATGACCGTGGTAACCAACCCGCAAACCGTGTTTCTCGGCCATTTTTCCCAATCTCAGCGTATGGGCATCATTGGCCGGGTGTTCAAGGGTGACTTGGTTGGCCCCCAGTGCTTTAGCCGCCCGCATCCCATAATCGATGTCCGCATCGGTGTTCTGCATGCCAAACGCGTCGGGCTTGAATCCGTAAATGGTGACACCGGCCGCGTTATACATCTTGCGAACCTGCTCAAACTTACTCATCGGAACCGAGAGCCGCCATTTGGTCACTTCTGCCCGGTAGGCTTTCATTTTGGCATCCGCATCCGCCAGCGTTTTCTGTTCGTCTTCGGTGAGGGTCTGGTTTTCGCGCCGTTTCCGCATCAACGGAAAAATCGATCGCATATCGACCGTATTTTTGGGAGCACCCGCAAACGACTCGGCCGGCCCGCCCATCAACTCGATGGCGCTGATGCCGCTATCCAGAACGTATTGCAGGGTGGCTTCGGCACTTTGGTCGGGCATATCCCGGTACGAATACGTAATGACCCCAACCTGGACGCCGTTGATCAGCGAATTGGGTTTGTTCAGATTGCGGATCAGGGCGGGTGCGCCAAACAGTTTGGAAGGAGCAGCCAGGGCACTGGAAACCAGAGCGGCTGTGGCACCCAGAAACTGACGGCGAGTGGATTGGTTTTCCATCGTTTTAATTCGGTAGATTGGGATGTATAGACTGACGAAAGAGAGTACAGTATGAAATAGTCAAAGTAATACTTTTTCAGGTGAATGTACAAGCTTAATAGACGAGTGGGCCTGAAATGTCGACCAATAAACCGTGTGAGCCGACCGGCAAGCGTTTCAGAATGGGAGGGCGACGGCATTAGAATACCCTTAGAATTTGGATTTCAAGAACCGTCCGGGCAGTTTGTGGTGTTAGTTTGGTACGTATCCTGATTTCAAAGCCGTATGAAAACCATTCTAATCGTTGAAGATGACCGCCGGATTGCCCAGAACATCAGCCGGGGTTTGATGGAAGAGGGGTACCAGACCGAGGTGGCTTACGAAGGCTACAACGGGCGTGATCTGGCGTTGCGGCAACCGTTCGATCTGATCATTCTGGACATCAACCTGCCGGGTCTGAATGGCTATGAAATCTGCCGGAATGTCCGGGCCGAAAAACCGCATCTGCCGATCATCATGCTCACGGCCCTGGGCGAAATTGAAGACAAGGTGGAAGGACTGGAACGCGGAGCCGATGACTACCTGGTGAAACCCTTCGATTTCAGGGAGTTGAACGCCCGGATCGCAACCTGTTTCCGGCGGGCGGATTTGATCGATAAAAGCGTTGCCGATGAGGTGTTGCGCATCGCGAATCTGGAAATCAATCTATCTACGAAACAAGTCAAACGCGGCAGCACACCCATCGACTTAACCGCCCGGGAGTTTGCCCTGCTCGAATACCTGGTCCGCAACCGGGGCCGGGTCGTTTCCAAAATGGACCTGGCCGAAAAAGTCTGGAGTCTTAATTTTGATCCCGGAACGAATGTCGTAGAGGTGTATATCAACTACTTACGAAAAAAAATGGATCGGGATTTTGAACCCAAACTGATTCACACCCGCGCCGGTATGGGCTACGTTTTAAAAGTGGAGTAAGCAGATGAAGATCAGGAACCGGATCGCGCTTCAGTTTTCACTCATCGTTGCCACCATTTTGCTGGCCTTTTCGGTCATTATTTACGTAACCACGGCCACCTACAGCCGCGAAGATTTCTATGACCGGCTAAAAAGCAAGGCACTCACCACCGCCCGGTTTTTGATTCAGGTCAATGAGGTCGATCACAATCTCCTTAAAATTATCGACCGGAATACGCTCACGGCCCTGTATGACGAAAAAGTGCTGGTGTTCGATGAACAAAACCGCCTGATCTATTCCAGCGTCGACGACCACATCATTCACTACCAACGGGGATTGCTCGACGAGGTCAGGCAGTTGAAAGAGGTGGAAACCTGGAGTGATGACAACCAGTTGGCCGGTATTTTATACGAAGAAGGCGGGCGGCAACTGGTGGTGCTGGCGTCGGCCAATGACCGCGTTGGGCAGAATAAACAAAAAAACCTCCGCATCACGTTGATCTGGGGTTTGTTGGGCGGTATTAGTCTGACCATCGGCCTGGGCATTTTCTTCGCCGGGCAATCGTTGCGGCCCATCGGCGAGATCAACACCCAGGTTTCGACCATCACCGCCCGGAACCTGCGGCAACGGCTCGATGAGGGCAATCGGCGGGACGAAATCGATCAGTTGGCGGTCAATTTCAACGCCGTGCTGGGGCGGCTGGAGCAGGCTTTCGAACAGCAGCGCAGCTTCGTTTCCCACGCATCCCACGAACTCCGGACGCCCCTGGCGGCCCTCAAATCCGAAATTCAACTGGGCCTTCTCCGCCGGTTAACGGCCGATGAATATGAAACCATTCTAACCAATTTGCTATCGGATGCCGACCGCCTTATCGGTTTGACCAACAGCCTGTTGTTTCTGGCCCGAACGCTCGAAAACATCAGCCAGATGCCGCTGGCTCCGGTGCAGATGGAGGAAGTGGTGCTGCTGGCCAGGGATGAGTTGTTGAGTGCCAAACCCCACTACCGCGTTGAATTCGATTACGATAATCTGCCCGAATCGGAAACAGAAACCACCGTGTCGGGGAATGAAGAATTGCTGAAACGGGTTTTGCTGAACCTGATGGACAATGCCTGTAAATATTCCGCCGATCACACCGCCCATGTCCGACTCGGTACCGATGCCCGTTCGTGCTGGGTGAGCGTCCGCGACGAAGGGATTGGTATGACCTCCCAAGAAACGGAACTGATCTTTGAACCGTTTTACCGGTCGGCCAATGCCGCTGGTTATGAGGGGTTTGGGATTGGTCTCTCCATTTGTCAACGGATTGTGGAACTGCATCAGGGCACCATCACCGTGGAAAGCCACCTGAATGAGGGCAGTCAGTTTACCATCCGGATCGCTCATCTTTGAGTCTCTAATTTTTTTTTAACGGCTCTTTAACATTTTTCTAATTCACTTTTAACAGCCTTCTAACTTCTGTGGGTGAACCTTGCATCGGCATTGTGAGAACCCAATAGAATGCGATTTTTAGCTGTTTTTAGTAGTATTTGCCTGCTTTCGCTGACCGGCCTGGCGCAGGATACCTTGCGGCTGAGCCGACGGCAGGCCGATAGTCTGTTTCTGAAAAATAACCTGTTGCTGCTGGCGGGCCGGTTTCGGATCGAAGCCGGGCAGGGGGACATTATTCAGGCCGGTTTGTACGACAATCCGACGGCTTCGGTGGAGGTGAGCGCCTACAATACGGAGCGGAACCGGGCATTGGACGTGGGTCGGCAGGGGCAGAAAATTATTTCGGTGCAGCAACTGCTGTATACCGCCGGGAAACGTAACAAACGGATTTTGCTGGCGCAGGAAGCGACCCGGCTGAACGATTATGAGTTCGCCGATTTGTTGCGCTCACTCCGGTTTGAACTCCGCAGCCGGTTTTTCGACCTCTACTTTCAGCAGGAAACCCTCGCGCGTTACGACCGTCAGATCACCACCTTGCAGGGAACCGTCGCGGCTTTTGAGCAGCAATTCGACAAAAATAACGTGTCGTTGCGCGAACTGCTGCGTCTGAAGGCCCTGCTGTTTCAACTCAACAACGACCGGCTGGAAATCCGGCTTCGCCAGACCGAAAACCAGCAGTTTTTGCGGACGTTGCTTTCGGTCGATCAGCCCATTCTTCCGCTGGTCAACGAAGCCCAGCTCCAGCAATACCGCTTCCCCAACCAGCCGGTCGACTCGTTGCGAAACCGGGCGCTGCGGAACCGGCCGGATGTGCTTGCCAACCAGTCGCTGACCCGGCAATCGGAGCTGAATTACAATTTACAAAAGGCGCTGGCGGTGCCGGATCTTCGGGTTGGCGGAACGTATGATCAGGCGGGAAGCTACATTCCGCATTACCTCGGTGTTTCGGTGGCGATGGATTTGCCGTTTCTGAACCGCAATCAGGGCGCCATCAAAGCCGCCCGCAGCCAGATCGACTACCAGAAACAGATTCAAAACCAGAAAGCCGTGCAGGTGAACAACGAAGTGCTGGCGGCTTTGCAAAAAGTCCAGGAAGTAGAGCGAACGGTGCAGTCGGTCGAGTCGCGGTTTTCGGAACAATTCGAGCTGTTGAACCAGGGTCTGTTTGCCAATTTTCAGAAACGCAACATCTCCCTGCTGGAATTTATCGACCTCATCGAGACGTACAACGAAAGCACCAAAGAACTGAACCGGCTCAAAGCCGACCGCATCAGTGCGTATGAAGAACTGAATTATGTCGTGGGGGAGGAGCTTTTTAACTAAAAAAGGATGAAAAAACTCGTTAGCGGTTTATTGCTGGGCATGCTGGGGCTGGCGACAGCCTGCCATCAGAAATTGGATGAAAGCGAAGCAAAGGCTTTTATGATGTCGGATACGATGATGAATCGCATCCACCTGGACACGGTTTTGAACCAGCCGGTCCGGAGCGAGCTGACGCTGGTGGGCAAGGTGGCCGCCGACGAAAACAAGGTGATCAAGGTGTTTCCACTGGTCGGGGGCGTGGTGGAAGAGGTGGATGTGGAACTGGGTGATTTCGTGAAAAAAGGGCAGCAACTGGCCGTGATCCGGTCGGGCGAGGTGGCTGACTTTGAGCGTCAAATGATTCAGGCCCAGTCGGATCTGCTGCTGGCTCAGAAGAATCTGAGCGTGGCAGAAGACCTATTCGAGAGCAAACTGAACTCCCAGCGCGAAGTGGTTTCGGCGAAGAAAGACGTGGAAACCGCCCAGGCCGAACTCAGCCGGGTGAAGGAAATCTTTCGGATTTACGGCCTGGGGAAAACGCCGACCTACGTGGTTCGGGCACCGATCGACGGTTTTGTGATCGAGAAAAACGTCAACCGGGACATGCAGCTTCGCTCCGACAACGCCGACAACCTGTTTACGGTGGGCCAGATCAGCGACGTCTGGGTGCTGGCCAACGTCAACGAAAGCGACATTGGCCGGGTGAAAGCCGGGATGTCGGCCAACGTGCAAACGCTGAGTTATCCAGATCTGCAATTTCACGGGAAAGTCGATAAAATTTTCAGCGTGCTCGACCCCGGAACCAAGGCCATGACCATTCGCATCCGGCTTAAAAACGGAAATATGAAACTCAAACCGGAGATGCACGCGACGGTGGCCCTGCGGTTCGACGACGGCGTAAACATGGCAACGGTGCCTTCCACTGCGGTTATTTTCGACAATTCAAAATACTACGTCATGGTGTTTCGAAGCCGCTCCGACATCGAAACCCGGGAGGTTCACGTCCACAAATTTCTGGGCGACATTGCCTACATCAGCTCCGGTCTCAAAACAGGAGAAAAGGTCATCTCGAAGAATCAGCTACTGGTTTACGACGCGCTTAACGATTGAGTGAATGAGTGACGGGGTCGCCCGCGCGGTGAGCGAATAAAATCTCAATACTCTGCCTGCCGATAGCGTATTTCCCCTATTCATTTAGTCACTCAATCACTCAATCACTCATTGAGAATATGAACAGGTTCATTCGGAATATCGTCGGCTTTTCGCTCAAAAACCGGTTTTTTGTCTTTTTCATGACTGCCGGACTCATCATCGCCGGTGTGGTGAGCTATCTGAATACCCCGCTCGAAGCGTTTCCCGACGTCACCAACACCCAGATTATCGTCGTGACAGAATGGAACGGGCGGAGTGCCGAAGAAGTGGAGCGGTTTGTGACCGTGCCCATCGAAGTGGCCATGAACTCGGTGCAGCGGAAAACGAACGTCCGGTCGATTACGATGTTCGGATTGTCGGTCATCAAAATCATTTTTGAGGATGATGTCGAAGACTTTTTTGCCCGGCAACAGGTGAATAATCAGCTTCGGAATGTGACGCTTCCCGAAACCGTTGAGCCGGATGTGCAGCCGCCGTATGGCCCGACGGGTGAAATTTTCCGGTTTACGCTGGAAAGCAAAACCCGCGATAGCCGCGAACTGCTGACGTTACACAACTGGGTGATCGACCGCCAGTTGCGCAGTGTGCCGGGGGTGGCCGACGTCGTGGCGTTTGGCGGACAGGAGAAAATCTACGAAATCCGGGTCAATCCCACGCAACTGACCAAATACGACCTGACGCCCCTGGAAGTATACCAGGCCATCACGCGCAGCAACATCAACGTCGGGGGCGATGTCATCGAGCGCAACGGGCAAGCCTATGTTGTTCGGGGCGTCGGCCTGCTGACGTCAATTCCCGATATTGAAAACATCATCATTGAAGAACTGAATGGCAATCCGGTTCTGGTGAAAAACGTGGCCGAAGTCGCCGAATCGAGCTTGCCCCGGGTCGGGCAGGTTGGCTTGAACGACAACGACGACGTGGTGGAAGGCATCGTGGTGATGCGGAAAGGCGAAAATCCCAGCGAAATTCTGACGCGGGTGAAGGATAAAATCGAAGAACTGAACACCCGGATTTTGCCATCGGACACCAAGATGGTCACGTTCTACGACCGGGACAACCTCATTGCGTTCTGTACCCGAACGGTGATGCACAACCTGATCGAAGGCATCGTTCTGGTGACGGTCATCGTGTTTGTGTTCATGGCCGACTGGCGCACCACCGTCATCGTTTCCATCATCATTCCGCTGGCTTTGCTGTTTGCGTTTATGTGTCTCCGTTTGCGGGGCATGTCGGCCAATTTACTGTCGATGGGCGCGGTCGATTTCGGCATCATCATCGACGGAGCCGTGGTGATGGTGGAAGGGATTTTCGTGACACTCGACCATCTGGCGCACAAAAAAGGCATGGCGACCTTCAACCGGATGAGCAAACTCGGGCTGATCAAAAAAACCGGGGGCGAGTTGGGTAAAGCGGTTTTCTTTTCCAAACTGATCATTATTACGGCGCTGCTGCCCATTTTTTCCTTTCAGAAAGTGGAGGGCAAAATGTTCTCCCCGCTGGCCTGGACGCTCGGTTTTGCCTTGCTGGGTGCCTTGTTGTTCACGCTGACGCTGGTACCGGTTTTGTGTTCCATGCTGCTGCGGAAAAACGTTCGGGAAAAGAATAATTTCATCGTCCGGTTTTTTACGAATACCGTTACCGCCGGTTTTGAATGGTGTTATGCCCGCAAACGACTGAGTTTTCTGCTGGCTACGGTTTGTCTGGGGCTGACGTTTTTCTCGGCAACCCTCTTGGGAACGGAGTTTTTGCCGCAGCTTAACGAGGGTGCGTTGTGGGTGGAAGCCAAATTGCCGATGAGTTCGTCGCTGAGCGAAACGACCAAAATGGTGCGCGTTCTGCGGAAAAAGCTGATGGAATTTCCGGAAGTCAACGGGGTGTTGTCGCAAACCGGCCGCTCCAACGACGGCACCGATCCCTCCGGTTTTTATTACGTGCAGATGCAGGTGAACCTGAAACCGAAAGACGACTGGCCGGATCGCCGGACCGGGCGCAAGATTTCCACCGACGACCTGATCGAAGAGATGGATGTGAAACTTAAACAGTTTCAGGGAATTAACTACAACTATTCCCAGCCGATCATCGACAATGTGGCCGAAGCCGTGGCCGGGATGAACGCGTCGAATGCCGTCAAGATTTTTGGAGAAGATCTGACGACGCTCAACGGTCTGGCCGATGAGGTGATCGAAGCCATTCAGGACGTGCCCGGTATCAAGGATGTCGGTATTCTGCGGAACATCGGCCAGCCCGAAATCAGCGTGTTGTTTCACGATCATAAAATGGCTTTATACGGGGTTTCAACCGCTGATGCCCAGGCGGTTATCGAGATGGCGATTGGCGGGAAAACCGCTTCGATTCTGTACGAGGGAGAACGCCGGTTCGACATCCGGCTGCGCTACGCCGAGCAGTATCGGAAAACCGAAGACGACATCATGCGGCTGATGGTGCCGACGATGCACGGCAGCAAAATACCGCTCAGCGAGATTGCAACCCTGCACAAAACCACCGGCCCGGCGTTTATCTACCGCGATCTAAACAAGCGGTTTATCGGGGTGAAGTTCTCCGTCCGGGAGCGCGATCTGGGCAGCACCATTGCCGAAGCGCAGCAAAAAGTCAATCAAAAACTGAAGAAACTGCCGAAGGGCTATTCCGTCAACTGGACGGGTGAATTTGAAAACCAGGTGCGGGCCACCCAGCGGCTCGGGGAGGTGGTTCCACTCAGTCTGGCGGCCATTTTCGTCATTCTCTTCATCACGTTTGGCAATCCGAAAGATGCCGGGCTGGTGTTGCTCAATGTGCCGTTTGCGCTGATGGGCGGCATTTTGGCGCTACACGCAACGGGCATCAACTTTGGTATTTCGGCGGGAGTGGGCTTCATTGCGCTGTTTGGCATCTGTGTGCAGAACGGCGTGATTCTGGTGTCGGTTTTCAACCAGAACCGGGCCGACCGGCTTCCGCTCGACGAGGCCATTCGGCAGGGAATCCGCAGCCGGATTCGCCCGGTGGTCATGACGGCCTTGATGGCGGCTATCGGGTTATTGCCGGCGGCCGTCTCGACCGGGATTGGCTCCGAAACCCAGAAACCGCTCGCGGTGGTCGTCATTGGCGGTTTGATGACGGCCACGGTGCTGACGCTGCTGATTTTTCCGATTCTGTACCGGTTTTTTTATCGCCGGGCCGAAACTGCCCCAAAAACCTGGCGACGGGAACCGGAGCTTTTGGGAGGGTCGAATTAACATTTTTCTAAGATTGCTCTAAGCGTTTTCTAATGTAGCCGCGTCAATTTTGTGTTCAGATTAAAGAGGTGAGACAAGAGAATAAAGACCTGAAATTATGCGCTGTTTATTCAGTCTTTACTCTCTGATCTCACCTCTTTCCTCTCCTTGCAATAGAAGGTTTTTGGCGAGTAACATTGCTAATTTCAGGTGATTCCGATAGCCGGTTCTTTTCTGGGAATCGGCTATTTCTTTTGTAAGAAAATTCTAATTTTTTTTTAATCGGGCTCTAAGCGGGTTTTAAGATGCGTATCTCATCTTTGTAGAAATACTTAACCCTTACTTGATATGTCCTGGTTTGAATACAGTCAATGCGTACTGAACAAAGTTGATTTCGACCGGCGGCTTTTCCGAAAAGAATTACGGAAACTTTTGCGATGGCTCTCTCCGCCGGAGCGTATACAATTATTGCAGTGGTGTCGCCAGCAGGTTCTGCGAAAAAGGCGAGTGCTTACGTAGACGAAAGAGTTGAGACAAGAGAGTAAAGACCTAAAATCATTCGCTGTTGTATAAGTCTTTACTCTTTTGTCTCAACTCTCTTGTCAAATTTTGTGTGTTTTCTTTAGCGTTTTAGGTAGAAAGGGAGTAGCCGATCCAGTGATTGGATCGGCTATCTTGTTGAGAATGAGTTCGGAAAAGGTTCAACTCTAAAATCAGATTCATTATGTTGTTGAAACACCGTCTTGTTTTTATTGTCGATGACGACGACGATGACCGGTTTATGCTCTGGCAGGCCTTCCAGAAACACCATCCCGGTTGTTTGCTGTACACGTTTTCCAATGGTCAGGAATTGCTGGATCACCTGACCGACTATGCCGACCGGCCGGATCTGATCATTCTGGATCTCAATATGCCCGTACTGGACGGTTTTGCAACCCTGAAACGGTTGAAACTGAGCAGTCAGTTACGGACCATTCCCACCGTGATCCTGGGATCTTCCTTCGAAACCAACGACAATCTGCGCGTCCATGAAGCCGCAAATGGAACCGTGCTCGTCAAGCCCACGAGTTACAGTGAACTGGTTCGGTTGACAAACCAATTGTGTCCGGTCTAGCTTCTACCGGGTTTCCAACCGGGTTTCCACATCCAGTGCTTTGCGGACGGCTTCAGCCCGGGTGCGGCAGTTAAGCCGGTCGAACAGATGGCGAACGTGCATATCGACGGTTCGGGTGCTCAGGTGCAGTTTCACCGAAATCTCTTTGTTGGATAATCCCTCCACCAGCGCCTGCAAAATTTCCGCCTGCCGCCTGGTCAGACCCGCCAACGCTTTCCCTGACCCGGTTTTGGCCTCCTTTTCTGAAATCGAATTCAACAACGCCGTAATGGCAGCCGCCAGGGGCCGAACCGCCAGTTGTTTCGCCAGTTGCAGCGCCTGCCGGAGCAGGTCGGAAGCCGCCGGTTTGTCGCCCGCGGCCCCCTGCAATTTTCCCTGTTTGTATAAAGCAATCACCTGTTGCAAAGGCAGCGAAAGTTCCGCGAATGACCGAACGGCATGGGCGTAGTGTTCGTTCGCTTCCCGGTCGTTCTGCTGAACCGATGCCAGCTCGCCCAGCGCAAAAGACAGCGTGGCTACCGCTTCGGGATTGCCGGTCAGATTGGCAATGGTCGACAGAATCTGGACAGTCTGGTTGCCTTCTTCCTGATAGCCATGATCGGTAAAAAACGACATCGCACTGCACAGGCCGGGCAGAATATCGTGTACTTCGTGCGTTTGTTCCCACACGGTCAGCAAGTGGGTAAAATGCTGCCGGGCTTTCTCCACCTGGTTTTCGTTTTCGTACGTAACCGCCGTAGCACAGTACAGAATCGACTCAATGAGTTGGTAATTAGCCTGAACCATAAAAGGGTAGACTTGATCCAGGTAATGCCGGGCGGTTTTGTTTTCTCCCCGGAACCCCTTGATGATGCCCATAAGCAGGTAGCCCACCGCCCGGGAAGGCTCGTTGCTGTCGGGACTTTCGACATACTCCCTGCAAAGCTCAAGACACCGTTTCCAGTCGCCCATTCGGAACAACACCCAGCACATGCAACTGACGCAGAACAGGGCCTGCGTCTCCATTCTCTCACTTCGGCAAAAGTTGAGTGCAGTCGTGTACGCCTGAATCGATCCTTTGAAATCGGAAGCATATTCCAGCGTTCCGGCCAGTTTTCGGTAGGCATACGCATAGGCCCCCACCTGATTTTCGACCAATGCCAGGGCAATAGCCTCCCGGGCCATCTGCTCGCCTTCTTTGTTTTTGCCCTGCATGGAAAGGATGTACCCCTTCAGGCTCATCGATTTGGCCTGCAGATCGACGGAACCGGACTGAATGGCGTTTTGAACGGCCCGGTTGATCACGTCCAGTGCCGCATTCAGGCTCAGGTCGTCGATGTGGCGGTTGGCCAGATCGTGCCAGTCCTTCGCGGCTTCGGCCCAAAAACCGGCCCGTTCGTAGCACTCGGCCGCTAACTGCCGGCAATGTTTGTAGTGTTGCCAGATGCCCTGTAAGGCGTAGGAAATCGCCAGCGAGCGGTAGGTTTCTCCTTTCTTCGAATCGTCTTCCAGCACCAGCGGGCTTTCCAGCATTTCGCGCAGGGCCCGAATCGACAAGTGCGTTTGCCCTCCTACCCGGGCGCAGTGAGCCAGTTGCTGCAACAACACCAGCCGCGCGGGTTCATCGGTGCCTTTTGGCCACATTTCCAGGGCTTTATGGGCGGTCCGGGCGGCATCGGCGTGGGCATACAACTGGCAGTAGGCTCGGGCAGCTTCGGCGAAAGCCGTCCGGGCGCGCCCTTTTTCTCCGGCTTCCAGCCAGTATTGGGCCACCCGTTCGGGTGCGGTTTCCCGTTGTTCCAAAGCGGCCGCAATGGCCCGGTTCAGTTGTTTTCGCTTCGACCAGAGAATGTCCTGTTTCACCACTTCCCGAACCAGCGCGTGGCTAAAGGAACCGGTTTGCTGGTCTTTCAGGAATAGAACCGAATGAGCCACCAAGGCGTCAATCGCCTGATCATCAGCCGCTAACTCGCTGATCAAATCCAGGCTAAACTCCTGACCAACCAATGACGCCAGTTCGAGCGTCTCCCGGTTTTTATCCGAAATGCCATCGAGTTGCAGGGCGACCATGTCCCGGATGGTTTCCGGAATCGGAATCGGTTGGTTCTTTTCCAGTACCAGCCCATCGGCCCCCCGAACCAGACTGTTTTTATGCTGGAGCGCCCGCGTCAGTTCTTTGACAAAAAAAGGAAGCCCCTGGGTCTGGGCAAAAACCAGTTCCGCCAGCGCCGGGCTGGGGGCCTGACCCAACACCTCTTCCATCAATTCAGCGGTTTCCGCTTGCCGGAGCGGGGGCAGGTTAATTTCGGTAAAAAGCGGCTGACGGCGGAACTGAGTTCGCAGCCGAACGAGCGGATGATCCCGCGGGATCGCATCATCGCGGTACGTCAGCAAAACCGTCATGGGCAAAGTCGTCAGGCCTTCCAGCAAAACCGGCAGGATTTCCAGCGTGGCCTCGTCCGCCCAGTGGCAGTCTTCGATCACCAGCGCCAGCGGTTTCTGGCTGGCAACGGTTCGCAACACTTCCCGAATCGCATCCGTCATCGTTGCCTTATCCACCTCGACCGGAGCGGTTTTGATCTCCGGCAACAGCAGTCCCAACGATTCGAATTGCGCCAGATTCAGCGTTCGCAAGTCAAAGTCGGCGTGGATGGTCCGCAGTGCCTGAACGAAGGGAGAATACGGAAAGGCCACCGACTCAAAATAGTGATAGTCGAGGGTGTAAAAGGGGCGGCTTTTCCGAAGGCCTTCCCGTACAAGCGTCGATTTTCCCATCCCGGCCGGGCCGGCCACCAGCACAATCTGGAGTTGACCAGACCGGCTTTTTTCGAGCGAATGCTGGAGGTGACGCAGGATTTCGGAGCGACCGGTCATGAAAAAAGCGGTTGAATGCAAAAGACCGACAAAGATAACTACTTGCTAATCTTTCTTTTAGCCGATAACTAAAAGGCTCAGGCTTTCCACCACTTTTTGTGGTTGGCGTGGGTATACAAATAGCTGCCGTCTTTGAAATAGTGATCGTAAAAGTCGAGATCGAGGTGGTGCGCCTGTAAGTACGTCAGGCAGTGAATGGCGGGAACCGTGCCGGGAAATTTTCCGAAGGTATCGAAAATATACTGCGCCATCGTGGCGACACATTCCTGAAACTCCGGGCTGTGAAACTGGGCGCTGGACCGGATGCGGGGGCTTTCTTTCCACGGCCCCGGCGTATTTTGGTTGAACGGCCCGCCATCGCCGAATTTCCGTTTCACCAACGCCTTTGTGGCCTCGAGCATATCCTTGTAATGGGGGGGACAAAACGCTTCGAAAACGCCCGGCAAACCGGTGATGTTGGGGAGGGGAGATTTGTCGACCGCGTGGTGTTTAAAACCCAGACCCGGCACCGCCGGATCGCCACTGGCACCCAGCAAACTGAACTTATCGATGCCATCGAACATCCAGCCGCCCAGGCCCATCGCCTGCAACATCAGCATCCCGGCATAGCAGGACGTGGTGAGTTCGGCGGTGGCTTCCGTCAGGCAAAGCTGCTCCATGAAGGTCAGCGGATAGGGATTTTCAATGTCGATCAGATGCTTGAATTTTTCCAGCCCCGGTATTTTCCGGTTGTTCACATCGTCGTAAATACCGTAGCCGTTTTGCACCAGAAAGCAAAGCGCTCCGAGCATGTGTTGCGCCACGTCGGCCACCGGAATGAGCAGTGTACTACCCGGAACATTCACACACCAGGTGTTGTGTCCGTCCATAAACGGCTCTTTCGCGGGAATGTTGAGCCGACCGCTTTGCAGTTTCACAATCCGTTTTCGGTGCTCGCCCAGCCAGTGCGTTAGGTCAAAGTCGCCCTTGTCTTTGCTGACGAGCGATGGGGCGTCGCGGGTGAGCAAAAAGTAAACACCCGTGTCGTCGGTAAAAAAGAACTCGGTTGTATGGAAACCCGCCGACGAGGGGAACGTCCGGCCACCGGCCGCCATCGCATAATTGGCCAGATGGGGGGCATATTTGGCATTCCGGTAGATCATGTGGTGCCAGCCGGTATTGCCGGTTGCTGCGGTCAAGACCATCATTTGCTGCAGATCCGTGAGGGGTTCGGGCTGGTGCTTCGATTTGAACGTCAGCGGGCCATCGGGAATTTCGGCACCTTTCGAAAACCGCCGGGCGCGTCGGCCATACAAGGCTTCGATCAGCGGAAATTTAACCGCTTCGGCCAGCCCTTTCGGCACATTCAACATCCCGTCGATGCGGGTACGACCGCGTTCTTTCAGGTCATTTCCTTTTTTGGTGAATCCCAGTTCCGTGAGGGCTGCGCCCGAAGCGAGCAGCAGTGAACCGATCATTTCGCGACGGTTCACGTTCGATTGGTTGTTCATAGACATGCGTAGAGAGTGAAAGAGTGAGTGATGCGGGTCTGGATGGGCAACGGTTATTTTTTGATGATTTTCAGGTAGTTCGGTCGCAGGTAAGCGAGCTCGAAGCCCTGTTTCAGCATGTTTTGGCAGGATATGGACGGCGTATCCGGTTTGTTTTCGGCGGTTTCGACCGACATGTAGCGGCAACCGAGTTCCCGCGCCTGGCGGATGCGGTGTTGAATCAGGGCGTTTTGCGCGCCCCGGTTGCGGTATTCGGGCAGGGTCGCAGCCACGGCCATGACCCCAATGTTCCCATGAATAAACAACGCGCCGACTGCCACGGCTTTGGCGCCCGACATCACGATGGAATGGTGCCAGTTGGGGCGTTCCAGCGTTGAAGCGAAGAAATACCCCAGCAAGTCGGGCCAGTTGAAAGCCGTCGTAACGATCCGGGCGAACGTGTCCCGGTCCGCCGTCGTGGCCGGGCGGAGCTGGAACGGGCAGGGCGTCTCTCTAAGCGGCAGGTGAATCCGGCGAATCAGTTTCGCCCAGTTGTTGTACGGCTTGAAACCGTGTTTTTCAAGCAGGCAGGGGTCGGTGCCGGGGAACACCGGGACGAAAAAGCGGGGAACACCGGCCTGGGCGTAATAAGCCGTAATCTGTTTCAACTGTGCCGGATTCAGGTCTGTGGTCAGACCCAAACCCAGGCAGCGGTTGAAAGCCAGAATATCGTGCTCCCGGCATAAACCGGCGACGACCTCCTTTCCGAAGGGTTGAAGATCGAAGTAGGGAGCGGTCTCCGGAAAAGTGCTGGCCGCAATGAGATACTCCTGCCAGTAAGTCAGTTCCGCTTGTTCCAGGGAATGGCTCAAGCTGGTATTGGTCAATACGTTCACGTTCTTTGTTGTTTCAGGTAGTAGTTGCAAAACTACCGGATCGGCAAAGTGGTAACAACGCGTAAATTACCGTATTGAGAACGAAAGTTGCCGTATGATCCGCCACTGCTGACAGGGTTTCGGCACCCTGACAGCGGTCAAAGACCCTGTCAGGGTGCCGAAACCCTGTCAGCAGTGGAGCCGTGAGAATCGTTTTAAAACGGTAATTTGCCCAGATCGACGTTTCCACCGGTCAGAATAATGCCTACTTTTTGCCCGGCAAACTGGTCTTTGTGTTTCAGCAAAGCCGCCAGCGGAACGGCGCAGGAGGGTTCGATGATGATCTTCATCCGTTCCCAAACCAGCCGCATGGCCGCAATGATTTCCGCATCCGAAACCGTCAGAATATCCGAAACGTGTTGCCGAATATACCCCAGCGTGCGTTCGCTGAGGCTGGTCATCAGGCCGTCGGCGATGGTTTTGATGTAAGGCGCTTTTTCAACCCGACCACTTTGGAAGGACAACACGGCATCGGCGGCTCCTTCCGGCTCTCCGGCAATCACCTTCGTTTGCGGACTGAGGTAGTGCGTAGCCAAAGCCGTTCCACTCAATAGCCCACCGCCCCCGACCGGTGCCATGATGACATCGAAAAACGATTCGTAATCGGCGTCTTCAATCAGTTCCTTCGTCGCGGTGGCCTGTCCGGCAATCACCCGGTCGTCATCGAAGGGATGGATCAAAACCGCCCCGGTGCGTTCCATGACTTCCAGAACACCTGCTTCGCGTGCTTCGAGGGTCGGCTCGCATTCGATGATTTCTGCACCGTAGTCCCGCACGGCCTCTTTCTTGACCTGCGGAGCCGTCCGGGGCATCACGATATAAGCCTTTGTGCCAACCTGCCGCGCGGCAAAGGCTACGGCTTGCGCGTGATTGCCCGACGAATGTGTGGTGACGGGGCCGAGCGTGCGACCGTAATACCGTTCCTGTTCCGACAGTTGCAGAATGGCGTTCAAACCGCCCCGCGCCTTGAACGCGCCGATTTTTTGAAAGTTTTCCGGTTTGAAGTAAATAGAAGCACCACTGATGGCATTGATGGTCCGGTTGGTGAGAATGGGCGTACGGTGGATGTGTGACCGGATGCGGTCGTGAGCCGCCTGGATGGTTTCGAGGGTAATCATGGGGTTAAAAGAGAGAAAAGAGGATAGAATAAAGACAAGAGAGAAAAGAGGATAGAATAAAGACCAGTGGGTAAAGATATTGTGATTTCGTTGCCCAATCGCGTTTTCTTTCCTCCCTTGTCTTTATTCTCTTGTCTTTTCTCTCTTATCTAGAACTCAATTGACCGATTCATCGGCGGGTGGAGTGGAATACCCGGCACTGCGGAGAATCAAACTTTTCACCATTTCGGAATGGGAATTGGTGATCAAATGACCGGATTCAGGCAGGAAAATGTATTCCGCCGGTTTGCCGATCAGCATTTTTTTGGCATAATCCAGATTCGACGGATCGACCAGCCAGTCTTTTCCACCCTGCATCAACGTTACCGGTATATTCAGTTTGGACCACAGGGGTTCAAGCTGGCGTAATTCGGCTACGTGCGTGTATTTTTCAGCAGTAGCCAAATTGATATGCCGGTCCATAAACAACTTGACGGGAGCCATTTTTCCCCATTTTGAAAACCAGAAAAACTTTTCTTTTTCGGGGTCGAGGGGCGAAGAAATCAGGAAGAGATGTTTTACCCGGCTCGGATACATAATGGCCAGACGGGCAGCCACCGGCGCACCGTAAGAACGACCCAGTACAACCGCCGGTTTTCCGGAATGATTCAGATTAAGGGCGTGGGCGATCCACTGCGCCTGTTTGGCAATGGACGTAACGGCTTTTCGCCCTTTCCGTGACTTTCCGTAACCGGGCCGGTCGACGGAGAGAATGTGAAACCGCTTGTACAAGGCACTATCATCGATCATCCGCAAATAACCATACCACGACCCCGGCGCCCCGTGAATCAGCAGGAGAGGGGGCAGGGTGTCTGAACCAACGCTGGCAACAAACAGTTTCAGGCTGTCGTTTTCGATCGTCACAAAAGTCGGTTTGACGGGCCGGTTAGCAAAATGTTTCTGAATTTCGCGGTCGCTCATCCGCCACTTCCGGAAAAAACAACCGGAAAGGCTGGTGATCAGCAAAAGAAGAAGAAGGCTGTTGAGTACTTTCATCAATCTCTAAAACAAACTTAGTTGTCCATTGGCAACCTGCTCGTGTTCCAGCAACCATTTTTTTCGCCCCAGACCGCCCGCGTACCCCGTCAGGTCGCCATTGGAGCCGATGATGCGGTGGCAGGGAATGATGATCCAGATCGGGTTTTTCCCGTTGGCTGCGGCCACGGCCCGAATGGCTTTTTCGTCGCCCAGACGCCGGGTCAATTCCATATACGACATGGTTTTTCCATACGGCACCTCCGCCAGCATTTGCCAGACCGACCGCTGAAAAGGGGTACCCTGTGGGCGCAGCGGGAGATCGAACGATCGACGGCGGTTCAGAAAATATTCCTCCAGTTGACGCGCACACTTGTAGAGGACAGCCGGCACAAAGGCCGAATCGGCAACGGGATCATTGCTGCACCGAACACTGGCAATACCGTCTTCGTTGCCGCTGATGACAGCCAGTCCAACCGGCGTGTGGATCGTTGTCGTATACATGGTGCTCATTGGGTGTTCCTGGTACCAATCTACAGAAAATACGACAAAAAAAGACAGACTCCGGGTGGAATCTGTCCATCATTTATCGAAAATCGGTTGAAAAAGCAATTGCCTATTTGGTAACAAACCGCTTAATCGTTCCGCTGCTGTGGTCGAGAATGTACAATTCCTGTTTGGCGTCTTCGCCAAAAGCCGAAACCGGGCCGCCCTCGCTGGTGAGCAGTTGATTGCCGGTTTTTTGGTCGCCCTGAAAACTCAACGCCCACACCTTGCCGGTGGCAAAATCCGCGTAAATGTATTTTCCTTTCAGGTCAGGAAGGCTGGTGCCCCGGTAAACGGCTCCCCCCGTCACCGAAACGCCTTCGCTGCGGACGTACTGGTGAATGGGTTCGATCAATTGCCCCTGGTTGCAGTCGTTGGCGGGATTGTAACAATCCTGACCCTCTTTCAAACGCCAGCCGTAATTACCACCTTTTTTGATAATATCGATTTCTTCCAGTTTGTTTTGTCCGACGTCGCCCGCCCAGAGCTGGCCGGTTTCGGCATCAAAACTGAAGCGCCAGGGGTTGCGCAGTCCATAGGCATAGATTTCGGGAAGCGCGTTGGCATTGCCGACAAACGGGTTGTCGGCCGGGATCCCGTAATTGCCTTTGTCGGTTTTGTTGACGTCGATCCGCAGGATTTTACCCAGCATCGTTTTCAGGTTTTGCCCGTTGTTTTGCGGGTCGCCACCGCTGCCGCCATCGCCCGCGGCAATGTACAGAAAACCGTCTGGCCCGAAAGCCACTTTGCCGCCGTTGTGGTTGGCGTAGGGTTGTTCATATTTCAGCAGGATGGTTTCGGTAGCCGGATCGACCCGGTTTGAACCCGCCGTGGCTTTAAATCGGGAAATGACGGTCTCGCGCGGGCTATTTTTGGTGTAATTGACGAAAAAGTAACCGTTTTGCTCAAAATCAGGGTGGAAAGCCAGCCCCAATAGTCCCATTTCACCGCCCGACGCTACTTTGCCAACAATGTCTAAATACGTATCGGCGGTTTTTGTGGCCGCATTGTTTTCAAAAACGCGAATCCGGCCCTCCTGCTCAAGCACAAAAACGCGGTTCGTTCCGTCGCCCGCGTGCGTAAACTCCACAGGTTGTTTGAACGTCAGGCCGGGAAAGGCGTTTTCCAGTTGCAGGGCTGCGGGAGCGATTGTCCCCGGGGTATCGGTGGACTCCTCCGCATCGGCCTCGCGTGGCTGACAGGCCAGCGACACCAGGAAGGCGAAAACCACCGTAACCGTGAGTGAGCTGAGCAGCGTGACCGCCGTTTTTTTGAGGTATGACATGGAAGTATCGATGAAGTTCTTTAGTTTAGTCATAGCAAGATTGTATCCAAAGCGGTGAGACGAACTTTTTGGCAGTGTTTTTGTTTCTTTTTCAACGTATTAGCTGACTATTTGTTGCCGATGTTCGTTTTACTCTCAATTGACGCGTGTTGTTGTCTTTCCTCAAAATGGGGCAGGTGATACACAGTTAGTTACAACACTGATCACCCTTCGGAAGAAGGATTTTTTTTGCTCAGAAGGTATAGTACTCTATCGAATTGATTCTATCCGTAGACTTTATTGAACGACCACTCCATGACTCCTGCCGAACAGCAACATTTCTTTGAACGGATGGCGACCCAAAACGCCAGTTTTCGATACCGCCTGCCTTCCAAACCCGACGTGGGCCGGTTTATCGACAATCTGATTCGTTTCCTTTTTCCCATTACCCAGGATTGTCGGCCTTTTGTGGTCAGCACCGCCGACACCTACCGGGAGTTAAACCGCCAGCTTACCTGTCTGTTAAAACCGCTGGATGAGCATTTGTCGGCTGACAAAGACCGGACTTGTGAACAATTTTTTGACCGGTTACCAAGTACCTATGATGAGTTGTTGCTCGATGCGCAGGCCATCTCGGCGTTCGATCCGGCGGCTGCGGGGGTAGAAGAAGTGATTGCGATTTATCCCGGTTTTTACGCCATTGCGGTATACCGCATCGCCCACGTTTTGACGGAACTGCAAGTGCCGCTCCTGCCCCGGATGATGACCGAATACGCCCACGGCCATACCGGCATCGACATTCACCCGAATGCGGTAATCGGCTCTTCCTTTTTTGTCGACCACGGCACCGGCGTCGTCATTGGTGAAACGGCCGTTATCGGCAGCAATGTGAAAATTTACCAGGGCGTTACGCTGGGAGCCACCAACGTGGCCAAGTCGATGGCGTCGCGGAAACGGCATCCGACCATTGAAGACAATGTGATCATTTATGCCAACGCGACGATCCTCGGCGGTCGGACGGTAGTGGGCCATGATTCAACCATTGGCGGCAACGTCTGGCTGACCCAGAGCGTCGAACCGTATTCGCTGGTGTATCACACCAGCCAGATCGAAGTCCGGTCGCTGGCTTCGGAGTCGTAACCAGGGGCAGTGGGAGATTATATGAAAATAACATACGTTTAGCCCCCAACCCCCTAAAGGGGGCTTTTCAATCCTGATGCATATAGCCCCTTTAGGGGGTTGGGGGCTAAACAGAACAGGACTATTTATAATTTTTGAACTGTCTTTTCGGGTTCATATTAAATAAGGCATTGATATCCAGAGGATTGAAATAGAGGACAGCAAGCTTTAAATAATAAACGAAAACCGCGGGTGATTTTTGGGGCCGCCGTGGTATAAATGGCTATAGGAAATTTGCCATGAACTGCATTTGTGATGACAGCCTGATTGAATCGCTTCGTGCCGGAGAAACGTCGGCGTACGAATGGATTTATAAAAAACAGTATCCAGCCATTGCCCGGTTCGTTCAGCGCAACCACGGGAATGAAGGGGATGCCGAAGATCTTTTCCAGGAATCCGTTCTGGTGCTCTACCAAAAAATAAACGCCCCCGATTTTCGGCTTACGTCCACGCTGAAAACGTTTTTGTTTGCCATTGCGAAGAACATTTGGTTGAAAAAATTGCGGGATGAAAAGCTGGTCACCATCAGCGACGATCAGTTGCTGTCTCTTCAGGACTCCTACGATTTTACCTCGCCCGAGCCTTCGCCAGAAGAGGTTCAGCACGAACGACTCAATGCCTGGATGGCGCGCATCACCGGTCATTGTCAGCGGGTTATCCAGTCGATTTACTTCTCCCATGAACCGATGGACCACCTTATGGTGACGATGGGCTGGAAAAACCGCCATACCGCCGTCAATCAGAAATACAAATGCATTCAGCAGTTGAGACGGGCGTCAGAAAACGGATAAATTTTTCAGCGCGCGGGTGATTTTGGGGGATTTGCCGGAATCAATAAGTAAATCAATCATCAAAATCATGACTACTGAACACACCAAGGCGGTTTATGCAACCGATCAGAACTGGAACGAACTACTGGCTAAACCGGGGGTGCTGCTAGTGGATTTTAGCGCCGAATGGTGCCCGCCGTGCCGAAGACTGGAACCGATCATTCATGAATTAGCCGCCGATTTTGCCGGTTCGGCCACGGTGGCAACGGTGGATGTTGAAATGCACCCCGTCGTAACCGCCCGCTATAAAGTCCGAAACATGCCGACCATCCTGGTTTTTAAAGATGGCGAGCTGGTGAACCGCCAGATCGGTTTTGCACCGAAGCCGGTGCTGACCACAATACTTTTGGAGCAAATGCAGGAAACGGTTTTGTGAAGTAACTTTAATGTGGAATAACTGGAATGTAAAATTTCAAATGATGAATGTTAAATGTAAAAGGACCTGCCAATTCGACACTTTTACATTTAACATTCATCATTTGAAATTTTACATTAAAAAAGCATTGATAATCAAGTTATTACTTGCCTATTACACTTCCAGTACCAGAATAATAGCGTCATTGGACAGCGCTTCAAACTCCACGGCATCCAGATTCCACAACGCCAGCCCATCGCGGGGATGGAGCAGCCGGTCCTGAACTTCAAAAGCGCCTTCGATGGCGAAAACAAACGCCCGTTTTTGGGCATTGCGCAGGGTATAACCGCCTTCCTGCCGACCCCCGAATTTCCCGATAAAACCCAGATTGTTGCGGTTCAGCGAGTAAAACAAGGGCACAAGCTGGTTGCGGTACTGGAGGTCAAAAGTCGTCAGCGGAAAACGTTCGGAGCTTTCGAAACCCGTTGGGCTGGCCTTCAGACCAAGCAGCAGATAGTTAACGGCTTCAGTTTCAAACGGATTACTAATCCGGTATTCCTGCCCCGGTAATACCGTGAAATGAAAGACTTCACCCGCTCCCAGAAAAACGCTTTCTCCGAGACCATCCACCAACTCGATTCCGCCAACCACCGGAATGAGCAACACTTCAGTTGGTTTATCGACCGTCAGAATTTGGCTTTTACCGGCCCGTAACGTATCGTCGTTAAAAACCGTCAGGGCGCCAAAAGGCCGTCGGCTTTCGTGCTGATACAGCCCGAAATTGAAGGTATGAAAACTCCGGTGATCAGCGGACTGCGTGCAGCCGCGCTGATCGGAGAGGTAAATTTGGGCTTCCGTTTCGGTAAGCATAACGGTTGAGTATCCGGTTGATGAGAAACTACGCCAGTACGACAATCGCCCAGGTGAGTTCATAACCCGCTGATGGGCTTCCGGTTACGACTGACATGTTCGTGGAAGTACCATCGCTGAAAACGTTGTCGCGGGCATTGGTGGTGTCGGCCTGGCCGTGGCTGGCGTATACGCCCTGTGCATACACCACCTTGCTGATGTCTTCCGGAAAAGCAATTTGGGATATTTTCAACGATTTGCCAGTGGAATCATAGACGTGGACGTGAATGTGGGGAGCGCGACCGCTGTACCAGCCGGGATAAATGCTGGTAAAGGTCACCAGCCCATTGGCGTCGGATGTCTGGCGTCCCCGCAGAAAATGGACGCTCTGGTAGTTGGTCGACTGCATCTGCGTACCGCCGTATTCGGAATAGTTTCCGGCTGCGTCGCAGTGCCAGATGTCCACCAAAGCCCCCGTCAACCCGGCGCAACTGTTGTTTTTGTTTTGAACGGTAATCTTGATGGTCAGCTTGGTTCCCTGCCGGTCGGAGGTGATGTTGTTGGTAACCAGGCTGGTGGGCGTCTTGGTGGGGAAAGGACCTTCGGTTTCGTTGGAGGTTTCGGTGCAGGTTCCGGTGGTAGTGCCGGTCGTGGTGCCTGTTCCGGTGGTTGTCGTCGGTTCCACGGCGTCGTCGGTTGAGCAGGCGCCAACCATGGGCATGATCGCAGCCATACCCAATGCGGAAAAAGTCCTTTTCAAAAATTCTTTGCGTTCCATGCTGCAGTTGCTATAGATGGTAAAGTTGTGCTTGGTTTCTATCTATATCGCTGAAAGGCCCCGTTTCGTTGCGTTGGATCGGCAATTATAGGTAAACCGGGCGAATTTGTCGGTGAATGGGTCTGACGATCGGTCTGTTGGGATGAGTAGAAGACCGTTGTTAAGTTTGTTTTACCATTCCGCCGATCCCTGTTTTTTGCAGACCAAATTGCCTAACTATGCATCCTTAACCAGCCGCTATGAATGTGAAACCGGTTTACCTGCCAGCCCTGGCCGCCGACCGGCGGGAGTGGGATGCTTTTGTGACCGACGACGAAACCGCCTTCCAGAAGCTGATGGAGCGGTTTTATGGCGCATTGGTCAATTACGGCAGCAAATACAGCAAGGACAAGGAACTGGTAAAAGACAACATTCAGGAGTTGTTTATCGACCTCTGGACCCACCGGCACCGGTTGTCGCAACCCACGTCGGTCAAGGCGTATCTGCTCACGTCTCTGCGTCGGCGGTTGGTGCGGAGTTTGTCCAAACCGTATTTCCTATCCCTTACGGATCAGCTAAACGATGGTGATTTTTATTTCGAACCTTCGCCGGAATTGATCCTGATTGAGCGCGAAAGCATCGTCCGGAAGTCGCAGCAGGTGGCCCGGTATCTGAATGAACTACCCCGCCGTCAGCGCGAAATCATTTATCTGAAATATTACCAGAATCTGGATCGGGAGGAGATTGCCGAGGTGATGGGCATCTCACACCAGTCCGTTTCCAACCTGTTGCAGAAGGCTTTGCTCGCCCTTCGCCGGGTAATTCCCGTCGATCTGACCCTCGTTCTGGTCGGTTTTCTGGTCGCTTAAAACCGCTTTCCAATTATTTTCTTCAATTGCCAAAAAAATGGGGTATGTCCTTTCGCGCGGCTGCATCTCTGAGTAAAAGCCCCACGCGCCGATGTTCAACTACGCTTACTTTACGGTTGAGGAATTCCTGAAAGACGACTGGTTTCGCGAATGGGTTCTGGCCCCGACGCACCAAACCGACGCTTTCTGGAACGAATGGGTACGTCTTCATCCGGAACAGCAAGCAACCATCGACCAGGCCAGGGCGTTGCTGCGGACGTTGGAAATGCCGCATCAACCAGTTTCCAACGCCGAACGGGATGAGGTCATTCGGGAGACCTGGGCCAAAATCCGGCAAAAGCAGGAACCGTCGGTTCGGACCATTCCGCTTTGGAACTGGAGCCGGATGGCCGCTGCCGTTTTTGTGCTGGCGGGATTGGGTTGGGCCGCAATTCTTTATCAAAACCGCACGCAATTCAGCGTGTTACCGGGCCTGGTGTCAACGCAAGCCCATGACCAGATCACCGTAACGAACCCGACTTTGCAGCCGTTGGTGGTACCCTTGCCCGATGGAAGCCGCGTGACGCTTTCGCCCGCTGCCAGCCTGCACTATGACAAACGGTTTACAGAAACGGAACGCCGGACTTTTTTAAAAGGGGAGGCTTTTTTTGAAGTCGCGCGCAATCCGGCCCGGCCTTTTCTGGTCATCACGGAAAAATTGGTGACGCGGGTTTTGGGAACCAGTTTCTGGGTGAAAGCGGAGGCCGGGATGCCGGAGAGTCGGGTGATTGTCAAAACCGGTAAAGTGTCGGTGTTTCGGACGCGTGATCTGGAACAAAAGCAGGCCAAACCGGAAGGCGTGGTGTTGACGCCGAATCAGCAGGTGGCCCTGACAGAAGCCGATAACCGGTTCGCAAAGTCGCTCATTGCCCAGCCGGTGCCGATTAAAACCGCCGGTCAGCCATCGGAAATCAGCTATGCAGAAACCCCGGCACCGCAGATTTTTCAGGCACTGAGTCAGACCTACGGGATCGACATTCTGTATGACGACGAATTGCTGAAACACTGCCAGATTACGGCAACGCTGGCCGACGAATCCTTATTCGAGAAGCTCGATTTGCTTTGTCGCAGTATCCATGCCACTTACGAAGTGATTGATACACAAATCGTTATTTATAGTAAAGGATGTAAGTAGTACGCGTAGAAAAGGTCGGTAATGGTACCAGCATTACCGACCCGAAAAGTACCCGCCTGCCTGTGAAGACCTCTTCGGAAGAGAGGGCGGGATTGTTTTGCCAGTTGAAAACTAACCAAACAGTCAAAAGTATGAAAAAAAGAATACGCAGGCACCCTTTGACCTACCAAATCATGCGTGTCAGTTTCATTCAACTTGTCCTGATAACAGCCTTGGCCGGTATGGCCTACGCCGGGGACGTGGTTGCCCAGAATTTGCTCAACCGAAAAATCTCGCTGCAGGTCGATGAGCAGGAAGTAAAGACGGTTTTGCGGCAGCTTGAAAAACAGGCCGATGTGCGGTTTATGTACAGCCCGCAGGTGGTTCCGGCCAACCGGAAAGTGTCGCTGAACGTGACGAATCAGTCGCTGGCCGACGTGCTCAGCAGCCTGCTGAAACCGCTGAATGTCAGTTATGAAGTAAAAGGGAAGCAGATTCTGCTGGACAAAGCTCCGGAAACCGGGCAGGTGGAACTTCGAACTAAACCTATTGCCCTGGAAGCTCTGGCGCGTACGATCACCGGTACGGTCACGGATTTTGAAAACAAGCAGCCCATTCCGGGCGTGACGGTTGTGGTCAAAGGCACCACCAAAGGCACGGCCACGGACGGGAATGGCCTCTATTCGTTGCGCGTCGACGACGCCGATCAGGCCCTGGTGTTCAGTTTTGTCGGGTATGAACCACAGGAAGTGACCATTGCCAACCGCACGACCATCGCGGTTTCGCTCAAACCCGACATCAAAGCCCTGAGCGAAGTGGTGGTGGTGGGCTACGGCACGCAACGCAAAACCTCGACCACGGCTGCGGTTTCGACCGTCAAAGGGGATGAGTTGAAAGCCGCGCCGGTCGCCAACATCAACAACAGCATCAGCGGGCGTGTATCCGGGGTGTTGTCGTTTCAGGGCAGCGGGGAGCCGGGGAAAGATGCGTCGACCTTGCGGGTTCGGGGCCTCGGAACCACCGGATCGCAAAACGGGGCGCTGACGATTGTCGACGGGATTCCGCGTCCGTTTGCGCAATTGAACCCGAATGAAATTGAGAGCATTACGGTTTTGAAAGATGCCGCAGCGGTGGCTCCCTACGGATTGGCGGGTGCCAACGGCGTTATTCTGGTGACGACCAAACGCGGTAAATCCGGGCGGATTTCGTTGAGCTACAACGGCTGGGTGGGTATGCAGCGACCAACGCGCTATCCCGATTATTTGAACTCGTATGAGTTTGCCTCGTTGTTGAATACTGCCAACAAAAACGCGGGTTTGCCGGCCACCTACACCGACGAGCAATTGCAGAAATACCGGGATGGCTCCGACCCCGACCATTACCCCAATCACGACTGGGTTCGGGAAGTGATCAATTTTCAGGCACCGATGACCAACCATGATTTGACGCTGGCGGGCGGTTCCGACAAGGTGCGGTTTTTTACATCACTGCGCTACATGTATCAGGAGGGGGCGGTGAAAACCATCAATTTCTCGCGGGTCAACCTGGCTTCCAACATTGATGTGAATGCGACGCCGACCACCACGATTTCGCTGGATGTGAAGGGCACGCTGGAGAATACCAACAACCCCGGGTCATCGAGCGGCACCGGTATTTTTACGTCGGTTACCAAAAATCCACCCCTGCTGGTCAATCAGTTGTCGTTCAGCAATGGCCTGCCGGGGAACGAGTTGCTGCCGTCGATCTACGAAAGCGGCTACAACAAGATGACCAACAACATCCTGTTTACGCAGTTGACCATCGAGCAGAAACTGCCGTTCATTCCCGGTTTGGCGATCAAGGGCGTGGCTGCTTACGATAAAAGCTACTCGTTCTCCAAGATCTGGCAAACGCCTTTTACGTATTATACGCTGAATGCCCAGGATCAGTTTGTGACCACCAAAGGGGGCGTGGGCGCTCCGCAGTTGTCACAGGCCTTCAGCCAAAGTCCGAAAACGACTTTGCAAGGGTACATAACCTACCTAAATACATTCGGCAAACATGCGGTCAACGTGCTGGGTGTCGTTGAGCAGCGCAACGGCCAGAATGATGACTTTGCGGCTTCCCGGCTGAACTATGCGGTGTATCTGGATCAGCTCTCGACGGGTAGTACCAACAAAACCAATTACGACAATTCAGGATCGGCCAGTTCGAGTAAGCAGGTCGGTTTTGTGGGTCGTGCCAGTTACAATTATGCCGAAAAGTACCTGGTCGAACTGGCCGGGCGGTACGATGGACACTATTATTTTGCGCCCGGCCAGCGGTTTGCCTTCTTTCCGGCGGCTTCCTTAGGCTGGCGGATCTCGGAAGAGAAGTTCTTCAAAGACCGGATTTTGTGGGTGAATAACCTGAAAATCAGAGCGTCGTACGGCAAATCAGGCAATCTGGCGGGGAGTCCGTTTCAGTACCTGAGTACCTACGGACTGGCGAACAGCTACGTGTTTGGCGGAACCCAGTTTTACCAGACGCAGGGTGTTTTTGAACGCAACGAAGCCAACCCGAACATTACCTGGGAAACCGCCAAAAAGTTTGACATCGGCCTCGAAGCGTCACTCTGGAACGGTCGGCTGAACCTGGAAGCGGATTATTTCCACGAACGCCGGTCGAACATGCTGGTGTCGCCCGCCCAAACGGTTCCGGTGGAATACGGCATCGGGATTTCGCAGGTCAACGCGGGTGAAATGAGCAACCGGGGTGTCGATCTGTCGATCAATACCCGGCAGTCGTTCCGGGGCGGACTGAAGCTGGACGCGACCTTCAATTTCACGTATGCCGCCAACAAACTCGTCCAGACGTTCGAGAATGCCTCGACCTTCAATAACCCCAACCGGCGACGGACGGGGCGGCCCTACAACGCAAGGTTTGGCTACCGGGCCATCGGTTTTTTCCAGTCGGAAGAAGAAATCAAGGCATCGGCCACGCAGTTTGGCGCGCTGAAACCGGGTGATATCAAATACGAAGACATCAACAGCGACGGCAAAATTGACGGCAACGACGAGGTATTTATCGGAAAACCGCTGGAGCCGCAGATGATTCTGGGCTTAACGACCAACCTGACCTGGAAGGGCTTCAACCTGAATCTGTTGTGGCAGGGGGCTGCATCGAGCACGTTATTGCTGGAAAACGAAGCGCAACTGCCGTTTTTCAACGGGGCCAAAGTGTTTCGGGAGCAACTGGATTACTGGACACCCGAGAACCCGAATGCGGCTTACCCGCGCGTGACGCCTTCACCGACGACCAACAACAGCCAGGTATCGTCCTTCTGGATTCGGGATGGCAGTTATCTACGATTGAAAACGCTGGATTTCGGCTACAGTTTTTCGCCGGCGGTTCTGAGCAAGCTGAACGCCCAGACGCTGCGGGTGTATGTTTCCGGTCAGAATTTGCTCTCGTTTTCGAAAGTGCCCTTCCTTGATCCCGAACTGGCCAGCAACCGGGCGCGGTATTATTTCCAGCAAAAGGTGTATACGGTCGGCTTGACGATCGGTTTTTAACGCATGCTCAACTTGCCTAATCAACCATGAAAAAAATACTGATTTCCTGCTTTGTCCTCCTCAGTTGCCTGTCGTGCAGCGACCAGACGGTGGAGGTGATGCCGACCGACCAGCTAACGAACGAAACGGTTTGGAGCACGCCCCAAAATGCCAGTCTGTTTTTAAATGACGTCTATAATTCGCTGAACGCCGGGCCCTGGTCGTCGGTCTTTACCAACGTGCCCACCGAAGTCAGCAACGACCCGCTGGACAATTATTCCGATAATTCGGTGAATGGAAACCTGGCCGGGATTCCGTCGTACACGCTGTTTGCCAACAACACCTACGGTCCGAACGCGCAGATTTTTGGCCCGCAATGGAGCCGGATGTACGCCAACATCCGCAAGTGCAACCTGTTTCTCGAAAAAGTAGCGGTTTCGTCGTTCGATGAGGCTACCAAAAAATCGATGCTGGCACAGGCCCGGTTTCTTCGGGCGTATTTTTACACGTCATTGATCAATCTCTACGGCGGGGTTCCGCTGATTACCAAAGTCCTGAACCGGAATGCGGAAGAGGAGATCAATTATCCGCGAAATACCTACGCCGAATGCGTCACGTTTGTTCAGGAAGAATGCACGAAAGCGGCCGCTGATTTGCCCGCAACCATTGCCGGTGTGGATTTGGGAAGGGTTACGAAAGGGGCAGCCCTCGCCTTGAAAGGTGAGCTGGAACTTTACGCCGGCAAATGGGCGGATGCCGCAGCAACCAACCAGCAGATCATGCAACTGAATGTCTATGAGTTGTTTGCGGATTACGGCGGTTTGTTTTATTCGGCCAATGAGAACAACAAAGAGGTGATTTTCGATGTGCAGTATGCGCCGAACATCAAAGGCCACGCGCGGGATACGTACTGGGGCGTAACGATGCTGACGAATGGCTTGGGCTGGGGCAGTGTCAACCCAACGCAGAATCTGGTGGATGATTACGAGTTTCTGGATGGCAAAACGGCCGCCGAGGGTTCGGCTCAGTACGATCCGAAAAATCCGTATGTCAACCGGGACAAGCGGTTTGCAGCTTCCATTTTGTACGACGGAACGCCCTGGATTGGCGGGCAGGTGATTTACACCCGGCTGGGGATCGCGAATAACAACAATGCCTTCGATGCGTCGGGTTCGGGCGGTAAAAACCGGACGGGTTATTTCCTGAAAAAGCTCCTCGATCCGGCCGTCATGCCCAGCCGGGATAACCTTAATAATGCTACGGGCGGTTCCAATTCCATCGTTTTCCGCTACGCCGAGGTGTTGTTGAATTATGCCGAAGCGAAAAATGAACTGTCGGGGCCGGACCAGACGGTGTATGACGCGATGAATAAAATCCGAACCCGCGCTGGCTTGCCCAACCTACCCACGGGCCTGAGTCAGGAGCAGATGCGCCAGCGAATCCGCCGGGAACGCCGGGTGGAACTGGCGTTCGAAGGCAAGCGGCTGTTTGATCTCTGGCGGTGGCGGATTGCACCCGACGTGTTCAGCAAACCGCTGAAAGCCATGAAGATTGCGACGGTCAATGGGACACTGACGTATGAAGTCGTGAATGTGGGTGGTGGCACGATCAGGTTTGATCCGGCCAAAAACTACCTGATGCCGATTCCACAGGCGGTGATCGACCAGAACCCGAAAATCGTTCAAAATCCGGGTTATTGAGGTTTTTGTAGAGTAAAGACCAGAGAAGTGAGACGCTAGACGAATGGTATTCTATTGTCTGGCTTCTCTGGTCTATTTATGACTTTCGCTTTTTGCCCCGTTCCCCTAAAGGGGACTTGGACGCGGGTAATCCGGATTTGAAAGTCCCCTTTAGGGGATTTAGGGGCAAAAGCCTAGTCTATCGCCTTTCACTTTAAAAAAACATTCCATGAAATATTCCTTTTTCGTCGTATTACTGATTCTGACCGCCGGGTTATGCGGTTTTTCACTGATTGATCCGGCACCCGGTTTTCATACGATTCGGGCTAAAAATAGTGCGGATTTAAAGACCTTCTTTGCCTATTCGCCCGACCGGCTTCCGTTTGTCAGCGCCCACCGGGGCGGGGCGCGAAAAGGCTTTCCGGAAAACTGCCTGCCCACGTTTGAAAATACGCTCAAGCAGGTGCACGCCATCCTGGAAATCGATCCGCATTACACCAAAGACAGCGCTATTGTGCTCATGCACGATGCTACCCTCGACCGCACCAGCACCGGTCACGGCAAGGTTTCGGACTTCACCCTGAGCGAACTGAGAAGTCTGAAACTGAAAGACACCGAAGGCCATGTGACACCCTACGCGATGCCGACGCTCGACGAAGCGCTGGAATGGGCGAAAGGCAAAACCGTGCTGGTGCTGGACATGAAAGATGTTCCTATTGAAGCCCGGGTTCGAAAAATTGTTGAACACCGGGCCGAAGCCAACGCGATTGTGATGGCGTACAGCAACGAAGACGCGGTGAAATGTTACCAACTGAATCAATCGATTCTGATGGAAGTGATGCTGGGGACGATGGAGAAAGTCCGGGAGTTCGACAAAACGGGGGTGCCCTGGCAGAACGTCGTCGTTTTTGTGAGCCACACGCTGGGGAAAGATCCGGAACTGTTCCGGGAAATTCACAAACGAGGGGCGATGTGTATGGTGGGAAGTTCACGCAATTACGACATTCAGTATACCAAAGGCACCATTAAAACCGCCGACGAACTGACGAAAGGCTACCTTGGCATCATCGACAGCGGAGCGGATATTATCGAAGCTGACCTCGCCATCGAAGCCGGCATGGCGCTGAAACCGCTGCAAACCGCTCGTTCTTCTTCCAAAGCGTCTTATTTCAGGTAATCAGTACGTTTGCTTTTTGCCCTCAACCCCCTAAAGGGGGCTTTCAAATCCGGATGTTTGAGCCCCCTTTAGGGGGTTGGGGGCAACAAACGAAAGCCTTACTAACATGAAAAATATGAAACTCTTTTCACTGGTGGCTTTGGGGGCGGTTTTGCCGTTGCTGGTTTTTCTTTCCTTTACACCCACCGAAAAAAACGCCCCGAAGAAACCGAACATCATTCTGATCGTGGCCGATGATTTGGGCTACGGCGATGTGGGATTCAATGGGCAAACCAAAATCAAAACGCCGAACCTCGACCGGCTGGCTACGGAGGGCATGAACTTTCGGCAGCAGTATTGCGGCACCTCCGTTTGCGGACCGTCGCGGGCGGCTTTGATGACCGGCATTCACACCGCCCACGCCACCGTGCGCGAACTCTCGGAATGGAGCCTGACCGGAAAACCGGCTAATTTAATTCCGACGGATGTGACGGTGGCCGAAGAGTTGAAGCGGGCGGGCTACCAAACCGGCATCATCGGCAAATGGGGGCTGGACGAAGGCGGCACGACGGGCCATGCGCTGGATCAGGGGTTCGATGTTTTTTACGGTTTCAAAACCCACCGAGAAGCGCACCATTACTACCCCGAATACATCTGGCAGAATCGGGAAAAGGTGCTGTTGCCGGACAACGACTGTGCGAATAAAGTTGGGACGTATTCGAACGACTCGTTTGCGAGTCAGGCGCTGAGTTTCATTCAGGATCACAAAAACGGGCCGTTTTTTCTGTATCTGCCGTTCACGCTGCCACACAATGAGCTAACCGTGCCCGACGATTCCAAACAGCCCTACCAGAATCAGGGTTGGCCCGAGCGACCAATGAAAGTGGCTCACTATCACCACGATCCCGACGGCAATCTCGCGTATGCGGGCATGGTTTCGCGGTTGGATCGTTACGTGGGACAGATCATGGCCGAACTGAAAAAGCAAAAGCTGGATGAAAACACGCTGGTCGTTTTTACGAGTGACAACGGCCCCGGTTTCGACAACGGTTTTTTCGACAGCAATGGCCCGTTTCGGGGTGGGAAACTGCAATTGTACGAAGGCGGTATTCGGGTGCCGTTTGTGGCCCGCTGGCCGGGGAAAATCAAAGCCGGGTCGGTGTCGGGTCATGCGTGTGCGTTCTGGGATTTTCTGCCAACGGCCTGCGAAGTAGCCGGGATTAAACCGACCGCCAACATCGACGGAATTTCTTATCTGCCGACGCTGTTGGGAAAACCGAAAAACCAGCAGGTTCATGATGCTTTGTATTGGGAAATCAACGAACGGGAGGGGCCGATTCAGGCGGTTGTGATGGGGCCGTGGAAGGGAATCAAGTTCTACGAAAAATCTTTTGAACTCTATAATCTGGCCGATGACATTGGCGAGAAGACGAACCTGGCCGACCAACATCCGGAAATCGTGGCTAAAATAAAAGCGTTCATGGCCGAAACCCGGACTGAGCACCCGGAATTTCCGCTGACGAAGCGGAAAGCGTTGTATTAAAACCGGGAATTCCCTACTTTGAGCGCGGCCGATGGTGCAATGCCTGACGCAATCAGCTTCCTAAACCGATGAAAAATAGATTTCTTTTCCTGTTTTGCAGTGTTCTTGTTTTTTCCGGACTGGCCGTTCAGGCCCAGCAGAAACCCAACATCGTGTTGATTTATGCGGATGATTTGGGCTATGGCGATCTGAGTTGCTACGGCGCAACGAAAGTCAAAACGCCGAACATCGACCGGGTTGCCGCCGAAGGCTTGCGGTTTACGAACGCCCACGCCACATCGGCCACCTGCACCCCTTCGCGGTATTCGCTCCTGACCGGCCAATACGCCTGGCGAAAAACCGGGACCGGAATTGCCCCCGGTGATGCGGCCCTGCTGATTCCGACCAACCGCGTGACCTTGCCCGGGATGTTGCAGCGGGCAGGTTACCAAACCGGCGTAGTTGGCAAGTGGCACCTGGGCCTGGGACCCAAAGGCGGGCCGGACTGGAACGGCGACATCAAACCGGGGCCGCTGGAAATCGGGTTCAACTACTCTTTTTTGCTGCCCGCAACGGGCGACCGCGTTCCCTGCGTGTACGTGGAAAACCACCGCATTGTCGGATTGAACCCCAGCGATCCGGTTCAGGTGAGTTACAAAGATCCGATTGGAACCGAACCTACCGGCAAAGCAAATCCGGAACTGCTCAAGATGATGTTTTCACACGGCCACGACCAGACAATCATCAACGGCGTCAGCCGGATTGGATACATGAGCGGAGGCAAATCGGCGCGGTGGGTCGATGAAGAAATGGCCGATGTGTTGACCGGTAAAGTCAATCAGTTTATCGAAACGAATCAGAAAAGCCCGTTTTTTGTCTATTTTTCGACGCACGACATTCATGTCCCCCGGATGCCGCACTCCCGGTTTGTGGGCAAAAGCGGTATGGGGCCACGGGGCGACGCCATTCTGCAACTGGATTATTGCGTGGGAGAAGTCATGAAAACCCTGGAGCGACTGGGCCTGAAAGACCAGACGATGGTGATCATCAGCAGCGATAATGGCCCGGTGGTGGACGATGGCTACCAGGATGAGGCCGTGGCGAAATTGGGCGGACACACCCCGGCGGGGCCGTTGCGCGGGGGGAAATACAGCGCGTTCGATGCCGGAACGCGGGTGCCGTTCATCGTCCGCTGGCCGGGAAATGTGAAGACAGGAACCTCCGATGCGCTGCTGAGTCAGGTCGATTTGCTGGCTTCGCTGGCGGTTTTGACGGGCCAGAAAGTGGGCGAGGGAGAGGCCACCGACAGTTTCAATACCCTCAATGCCTTGCTTGGGAAAGACCCGAAAGGTCGCGATTACGTCATCGAACACGCGTTGAACAACACCCTTTCGATCCGGAAAGGAAACTGGAAATACATCGAACCGAGCCAGGGACCGGTGGTGCAGAAAAACACCAACACCGAATTGGGGAACAATCCTCAGCCCCAACTGTATAATTTGAAGACGGACCTGGGCGAGACGAAAAACGTTGCCGGACAGAACCCGCAGGTCGTCGCCGAAATGGTGGCTTTGCTCAAATCGGTGAAGGAAGGGAAATGAAACTAGGGGTAGACTTTACCGTCTTTGATCACCATTTCGATGGCGAATAGGGCGGTTGGGAAATCCTTTTCCAGATCGCCTTTAAAAACCGTCAGGTCGGCTTTCATCCCTTTTTTTAACGTGCCGGTTTGATTTGAAATGCCCAACGCTTTGGCGGCATTCAGGGTGGCAAACTGAAGTACTGTCGGAATGGGAATTCCGGCTTCGGCGTACGAAAGCAGCACATCGACCGAGCCTTTTCCGCGATCAATACCGGGGATGTCGTTGTAATAATCAGAACCGGAGACGATGGGAACGCCCTTTTTAACGGCCCGGTTGAGCCGGTCATGAAACCCTTTCAACGCACCGTTCAGATAATCTTCGCCTTCTTTGCCTTTCATACCGATGGCCGCTACGCGCAGTTTGCCCTGCTCGCGGGAGACGTCGGTGGGCACCAGGTACGTTCCGCGTTTTGCCATCAGCGACAAGGTGCTGTCCGACAGGGAATAGCCGTGTTCGATGCCATCCACCCCCGCCAAAACCGCATCCCGCGCTGATTCGTCGTAGGTGGCGTGGGCGGTGACAGGAATTTTCTGTTGGTGGGCGGTTTCCACAATGGCCTTTATCTCGTCGGGAGCCAGCACCCGGTTGTCGGTGTTCATGCACACCTTGATCACGTCCACTCCGCGTCGGATGTGCTCCAGAACGGCGGCCCGGGCATCTTCGGCCCCTTTGACCACCCGGTATTCCTGGTTGATCAGGAAGCTGTCGGCGGGAAACAACCGGCCAAACTGGCCACCCGGCGGACTCAGAATTGGCCCGGAAACTACCAGGCGTGGACCGGGCGTTTCGTCACGCTTGAGTTGTTCTTTCAGACTGACATCCAGGAATTGTCCGGAATTGCCGACATCCCGAACGGTGGTCAACCCGGCCATCAAACTCGATTTGGCAAAGCCCAGTGCCTGTTTCATTCGCTCGTCGGCCGGAACTTTCGATGCAACTTCCAGGCCATCTTTCGTGATTTTCTGGTTGATCAAAAGATGCGTATGCGCATCGATCAAACCGGGGGTGACGGTGCTGTTCCCGAGGTCAATCAACCGGGCGTTTTTTGGTTTTTTCAAGCCACTGCCCACCGCGACAATCCGATCACCTTCAATGAGTAGATCCTGATTGACCAGAAAAACGTTTTTTTCGGAATCGTAGAATTTAGCGGCTTTTATGAAGAGTTGCTTTGGTTTTTGAGCCTGCGAAGTGGTAAAAATGACAAGGAATAAAACCGAAAATAGGTAGCGCATGAAGATTTCAGGAGGTCGGTTAGGGAAAAATAAAAAATGAACGATGATTATCGACCCGGCCGAAGCGGTGGGATAGTCATCGTTCATTGTCAGGCTTTGATGATTAATTTATCGCAGTCCGCGGACAAACCGGCGAATTGAGTCGCGGTACACCTGCTCCGACTGTTCCAGCGGCTGGTGATCCCGGAGCATCATGGCCAGGGTGATCATGCCGTGCGACAACGACCACCACTCGAAATACAATTTCTGAATGCTCTCCTTCGATTTGGGAATGAAAGAGAAGATAATTTCCCGAATGCTGCTGCTAATGGCTTCCAATTCGATGGAATCGCAGACGGGAATGGTGCAAAAAGCCCCGTTCAAATTGTACATGACCTGGTAAATCTCGGGTTGATCCACGGCAAATTGCCACTGGGCCACCGACATTTCGAACAGGCGTTTTTCCGGGTCACGGTATACTTTTTTTATGCGGTCGTATTCCAGTCGTAAATGACGAAACCCTTCGTTCCGGATTTCATCGAGCAGAATATCCTTGCTATCGAAATATTCATAGACAATCGGGGCACTGTAGTCAATGGCATCGGCAATCTTACGGATCGACACGGCTTGCCAACCTTCCCGGCGAGCGATGTCCTTAGCGGTCAAAACAATTCCGGCGCGGGTTTGCTCCCGGCTGCGTTGCTTGCGCTCAAGTGTCTCCATACGGTTTACATCAAGTTAACAGTGTTAAATCGGCGTTAAACTACACATTACTCCGCAAACGATCTAATGCTGGCTTAATTATTCTTCCAAATATTCAATTTTTGCAATAAATTGTCTAGTTAATCGTTCCGCCGTCAGGAATTTGGGGCTGAAAACCGCTTTGTTCATCAATTCATATCTTTTTCCGGGCAACCAGCAGCAGCCGTTCGTCACCCAGCAGAAAATCGGAACCATCCAGATTACCAAGTAGTTCGGTGATGGTTAGCCCGGCTTTCTGAAAAAGACGATGCAATTCGGCCACGGTATAGATGTAATGCCGGGACTTTCGCCGTTGGGTCTGGTCGCTCCGCAGATACGTCAGATGGGCCGTAATGCAACTCTCGCGGGCGTCGTATTCGTTTTCCATCAAAAATGTAATATCGCCGATCTGCATCCAGCTTCGTTCCTCAAAATCGGGCAAGACCGATTCGGCAATCATGGCCGTGTCGGCCACAAACCGCCCGCCCACCGGTAATAATCCGGCTATTTTTTGCAAAAAAAACAGCATTTGGTCGTGCGGAAAAAAGCTAAAACTATTGCCCAGGCAGTAAGCGGCTTTAAATCCGCCCTCGATTGGAAGCGTCATGAAATCCCCGGAGATGGCTTCTACGGCCAGTTTTTCCCGTTTGGCTTCCGTCCGGAGTTCGCCGATGGATTCAGTTGAAATGTCGACACCTGTGACGGAATAGCCCATTCGGGCGAGTTCGAGCGCATGACGGCCGTGACCGCAAAAAATGTCAAGCACGCGCCCACCGGGTTGCACGTCCAGCGTGTCGTGTAGAAAATCGCATTCCAGTTCCGTTTGCTCGTCGGTTTGACCGGCTTTCCAGGCTTCCTGAACCAATCCGTTGAAAAAATTCTCGTACCACATAAGGGAGTTAAAAGTTATGAGTTAAAAATTAAAAGTTAAGGGTTAAGATAGACGGGATTGGCTAAGGCCTATGATGCATACGGGTTGTAACGATTTTCTAATCAATCTTCACTCATCACTTCTAATTCTTAACTCATAACTCCTACTTTTTAATTCTTTTATCGTAATTCGCGAAGAATAATTCTTAAATCTCCATGCAAACCTATTGGGGTATCGACCTGGGCGGTACCAAAATTGAAGGAGTTGTGCTGTCGGCACCCTCCCCCGACGCCGTTGTGATTCGGAAACGCATCGATACCGAAGCGGATAAAGGCTATCAACACATTGTCAATCAGATCGCCAGCCTTGTAAATCTACTCAAAGCCGAAACCGGTTACCAACCCGACCACATCGGCATCGGAACGCCCGGCACCTTCGACCCGGCCCGGCACGTCATGAAAGGCTGCAACACCACCTGCCTGAACGGTATGCCACTGCCCCAGGAACTGGAGAAAGTGCTGGGCATTCCGGTGAGCATTGCCAACGACGCCAACTGTTTTGCCCTCGCGGAAGCCACGCTGGGGGCGGTGCCGGAAGTTGTGCCGGACTACCGGGCGGTTTTTGGCGTCATCATGGGAACGGGCGTTGGTGGCGGAGTCGTTTTTCGCGGAAAAGACGGCCAGCCTTTTGTTCAGAACGGTTTGCAGGGCATTGGGGGCGAATGGGGCCACATTACGCTGGAAGAAAATGGCTACCCGTGTTACTGCGGTAAACGCGGCTGTAATGAACAGGTTTTTTCCGGCCCGGCACTGCAACGGTATTACAGCGACATCAGTGGTGAAAAGCGGAACATGAAAGAGATCGTTGGCCGTCACCTGGCCGGTACCGATCCGTATGCTTCGCAAACCATCGACCGGCTTCTGGAAAACTTCGGGAAAGCGATTTCGGTCATTATCAACGTGCTGGATCCCGATGCGATTGTGTTGGGCGGGGGCGTTGGCAACATCGACCTGCTGTATACCGAGGGTGTCGAACGGGCTAAAAAATACGTCTTCAACGAAGGCCGTCTCAGCACCCATTTCCTGAAACCCAAACTGGGCGACAGCGCGGGCGTTTTCGGCGCAGCGATGTTGTAGTGAATAGTGAAGAGTGAATGCGTCAGCTCACTCTTCACTATTCACTCATAACTATTTCTGTTTGGCTGCTCCGCCGGCGGGTTGTCCACCACCATCACCGCCGTCTTTCACGTCGTCGTTGTTGACGGATTTTTTCCGGCGCTGGGGCTGGTCGAAGCTCATTTTTCCGATCCGGTAGCTGAACGTCAACCGAATACCCCGGTTGTAGAAGTAGTTGATGTTGCTCTGCTGGAAAGTTGGTGAACTAAGTTCCGTCCGCATGTTAAACGGATTGGTCAGGAAGTTTTCACCTGCCAGGCCCAAACTGCCCTTCGTCTGCCCTTTATCGTCTTTGATATCCTTCTTGATGCCCAGGCTATAGAAAGCAAAACCGGTCTGGTAGCCCTGCAACTGCACGCTCCGGCCCTGAACGAAGCCAAAACCCTGCACGCCCCAGCCTTTTTTCAGGCTCAAACTCGTAAACATCCGGCCCGTTACCACGACCCCGGAATTGCTCGCGTTGAGCGATGGCGTGGGACTGTTGTTGGTGATGTATGAATAATAGGCGTCGGCACCACCGCCGATCTGCCATTTCGAAAACAGGCTGATGTTCCCGAACACGTTGGCACCATAGTTCTCTTTGTGGCCGATATTCTGGTAGGTCGTCGTGATCACGCCGTCCTGGCTCGTGGTCCGAACGTTCTCGATGGAATTGTCGGTCCGGCGGGCAAAAAACGAGAAGTTTAGGTAGGTTTTCTTGATATACGCACTGGTGCTTAGTTCAATGTTGTCGGTCAGTTCCGGTTCCAGATACGGGTTCCCAAAGGTGATATTCTGCGGATTGGCTGCGTTGATGTTCGGGTTCAGAAACTGAATGCCGGGCCGTTGCAACCGCCGGTTGTACGCAATTTTAACGGTTTTTCCGCCTTTGAGTGATTTTGAGATGTTGATACTCGGCACCAGGTTGCCGTAACTCGGAATGTCGATGGATTGCCCCGGTATTTCCGAGCGGAAATTTGCATCGATCATCGTGTATTCATACCGGGCACCAGCCTTGATCGTATACTTCGTTTTTGAGGTGTAGGTGTACGAAAAATACGTGGCGGCTACATTCTGGTCATAATCCAGACCGTTGTTGGGGCGGGTCGGATTCTGGGTGTATTCACCGGTCGGGCCGGTCGAAATGAAATATTTATAGTCGCTGTCCACTTGCCGGAAGATGCCTTTTCCCCCAAATTCTACCAACTGATTGGCTTTGACGGGGGTTTGGTAGTCGATCTGAATCGTGGATTCCTGGTTGTAGCTCAGGTTGTCGTTCCGGTCGCGACCCGTGATGTCCGACGAACTGCCGAAGAGATCGGCTTCGTAATCGTTTGTGCGGTTATTGCGGCTGAACTGGGTCAGAATGCTGAACTCCTGTTGCGGTTTTTTGAAAGTCTTTGTATAATCGACGTTCAGATCGACGGTTCCCGACAGGTTTTTGATGTCGACATCACGCCGGGTGGTTTGTCCGGGAATGATGCCGCCCGGAAAGAAAACCGTAGCCAGATTCTGCGACGTTTTGCCATTCTGGGCTCCATAACGCAACGATGCCGTAATGCTCTGGTTCTTCGCAATGTCATAGTCGAAACCGAGCTGGTAATTGCCAAAAATGAACTGGTTTTTCGTATCGGCGATCTGACGGGTTTCGGTCGTGACGCCATCGAAAAAGCTGCGTTGGGTGTTCTCAAAACCGCCTTTGATGTTGTAGTTGGCGCGGCCAAAACCGCCCAGCGAAAAGCCCATTTTTCCGGCCCGGTAATTCCCGTTCAGACCCAGGTTGGAGCCCCGGTTTCCGACGCCCGCGTCCATGTTCAGGGTCAGTCCCTGCAAGGTGTTTTTCTTCGTAATGATGTTGATAATACCGGCCGAACCTTCCGCGTCGTACTTGGCCGATGGCGACGTAATGACTTCCACCGACTTGATCATATCCGCCGGAATCTGCTTGAGGGCGTCGGCCACGCTGGCGGCCACAATCGTCGACGGTTTGTTGTTGATCAAAACCCGGACGTTGCTGCTCCCGCGCAGGGTCACATTGCCATCGAGATCGACCGACAACATCGGCACTTTCCGCATCACTTCCGACGCGTCACCGCCCTTGTTGGTGATGTCTTTTTCGGCGTTATACACCAGCCGGTCTACTTTTTCCTCCACAATCTGCGTTTGGCCGACTACGTTCACTTCCTGCAAAGTCTTTACGTCCGGTGCCAGGGTGACATTGCCGACGTTGATGTCTGACCCGCGTTCAATTTTCAGCTTACCGGTTTCCTTGTTTTTATAGCCCAGAAACGACACCTGCAGCCGGTATTCGCCCGGCACGAGTTTTGTAAGCGCAAATTTACCTTTCTCATCGCTGGTAGTACCGTCGATGGGCTTTCCGGTTTGCACGCTTAACAGGGCAATGGTAGCAAATTCGACCGGTTTGTTCGTCGTAGAGTCGATCAAAACACCGGAAATTCTACCGTTTCCGCGCGGGGCGTCGGGATTGACCGTTCCGGGAATCACCGGAGCCGGACGAGCGCCCCCCTGCGGATTGCCAGCGGGAGGCTGGGCAAAGGATAGGGTAGAGCATAAAATAATACCAAAAAGTATAAACTTTTTCATAATTCTGGGAATATAGTCTGTTGGAAGCGGAAATAGCGGGATCAAATAGAATTATACAAAGATATTGCTAACTTCAATCCATAAGACAACCGGGTTGACCGTTGTTCGACTGAAAGTGTGGAACGGTAAAATCAAGCCCGCGGATGGTACGGAAAATGGATGAATGGACCGAGTGTGATTTCTCTAAAATCACACTCAAAAGTAGGGCAAAGCGGAGGGTTTCGGGCCTGATATTCGATGAATGGCCGTTTTTTGGGGATAAACACCGCGTATTTGGGTGTAGGGTAAATGCGCGAATCGGGCGCCTGGGTTGGACGGATTCTTAGCCGGACGAGTGGGAGAGGAGTCCGTTAAGAAATGGCTTTCAATTGAGCCAGTTCCTGAATATTTTCTTTCAATTCCTTCCCGAGTCGGTCTTCAAAAACAGCAAATACCCAGCGGGCCAGCGCGTAAACCATTAGGATCATCAGCGCCTGTCCGCTCAACAGCAGGGCAACTTTTGTCGTTCCGTAGGTTTCAAATTTCCGGGCCACCATCGATACGCCAAACAGAAAGCCAGACATCATGCACAGAAGCCAGACTCGGGCTAAAGCTGTCCGGGTTTTTTCGTGCCATCTCAAAACCGTCGTCAGGCTGTCATACAGATTCTGCTGGCTGAGCGACACCCGGCTGAGGTTGCGGTAATTTTTTACAACGACGCTGATGGCAAAGAGCGCTAATCCAATGTACAACACGGAAGGAATGTAGAAATACCAGCTTGTGTAGTCGAAGGCATTACCGGCAATAGCGGCTGCGAAGAAGAGGACGACGGCGGTCATAATGAGACCGGCACCTGTCAGGTTTCGCTCCATTTTTGCCAGGGTACTTTTCGAGCGGTCTTTGATCATCATAAACACCACGCGTTCGCTTAATTTCTGGCTGGCCAGCATTTTTTCGTCGTAGGCTTTCCAGGTTGATTTGAGTTCATCTAAGTTCATGGTCTTGGTAATTAACGGGTTGTCGATTTGATAAGTTTTTCGAGTTTGGTTTTGATGCGGTTCAGCTTAACGCCCACATTGGATTTGGAAATGCCAAGAATCGTGGCCATTTCATCGTAACTTCTGTCATCCAGGTAGAGCGAAATGACGGCTTTTTCGACGGGTGAAAGCTGTTCGATGGATGCATAAAGCAGGCTGATTTCTTCGTCGGAGGTGTCTTCTTTCAGGTCCGGAATCTGGAAATCCAGATCAGAGAACGAAACGGGTTGCGGTTTTCCAGACTTCTTTCGGAAATTTGAAATGGCGGTATTCAGCGCAATCCGGTACATCCAGGTTGTCACCGCCGATTCGTTTTTGAAAGTTGGATAGGCTTTCCAGAGCTGGAGGACGATCTCCTGAAAAAGGTCATTCCGGTCGTCCCGCGCTTTGCAGTACAGCGAACAGACTTTGTAGAGAATACCGGGGTGCCGGTTCAACAGGCTGACAAATTCCTTTTCCATCGGGATTGCATCGTTAGGCTTTCACGGTGTTAGTCGCGGGCGGATGAGGTTTATTACAGTAGTGGCGAAAAAGAAGAAAATAAACTAAAAATAGCGGTTGCCGTTAACACAATACGTACTGGATTCTGTGTAGCCTGAAGGGCTTGACGCTGGATAACCCCGGATGTAATCCGGGGTAGACCGTATACCATGCCATTCACCCCATGAAAAGCAGCCGCAAGAAATTTGATTACGATTTGAACTACAAGGAATTGAACCTGCGCGAGCGTCCGGAATTATACCGCGTCGGAATTGGCGAACAGGGCGTTTTGCTGGTAGAACCGTATAAGTCGGAAATTCTGCCGCATTGGCGGTTTAAAACCCCGGAAATTGCCCGGGCGTCGTCGGACAAGATTTATGAACTGTTTCTCGATTATAAGAAGAACGGCGATTTTGTCGGGATGGACATGGCGCGGAAGTTCCTGCAAATGGGCGTAACGCGCTCCCGGCGCTACGCCAACCACCGAACCGGCCAGAAATACGACGGCCCGGTTCCTGACGATAAAAAAGGCCGCAGCGGAAGCCACGGCCGTGATCAGTTACCACTCGATGTCGATCCGGTGAAAGCCGAAAGTGCCGCCATCTTCCGCGAAAAATACCTCCTCGCCCGCGAAGATCCGGAGTACCAGCGAATGCGGAAGGAGTGGCAAAAGAAATATGGGTAATCAAAAATTAAAAGTTAAAAATTAAAAGTAGCTGGACGATGCATAAACGGAACGGGTTGCCCTATTTTTAACTCTTAATTTTTAACTTTTAATTCATTCATTTCCCTTGCGCTTCCACCACCGCGATGGCGACCATGTTGACGATTTCGCGCTCGGAACTGCCGAGTTGCAAAACGTGAACCGGTTTGCGAAGACCGAGGAGAATGGGGCCGATGGCGTCGAAACCGGCGGACTCCGTCATGAGGTTGTAGGCGATGTTCGATGCCGACAGGTTCGGGAAAATCAGCGTGTTGGCGCCTTCTTCCACCAGTTTGCTGAACGGATGATTGAGTTTCAGCAGATCGGTATTGAACGCTAAGTGGGCCTGAATCTCCCCATCGACAATCATATCGGGGTGTTTGCGTTGCAGAATCTCAACGGCCAGGTTCATTTTCTGGGCATCGTCGCCTTTCGCGCTGCCGAAGTTGGAATACGAAACCAGGGCAATCCGGGGTTTGATGTTAAACCGTTCGACGGCTTTGGCCGTCAGTTCCGTGATTTCAACCACCTCTTCGACCGTCGGATTAAAATTAACCGTTGTGTCGGAGAAAAACAGTGGACCGCGTTTGGTGAGCAGAATGTACATTCCGGCCACTTTTTTCACGCCGACTTCTTTTCCAATCACCTGCAAAGCCGGGCGGATCGTGTCGGGGTAGTTGCGCGTCAGACCGGAAATCACAGCATCGGCTTCACCTGCTTCCACCATCATCACCCCGAAATAATTCCGGTAATACATCTGCTTCTTGGCTTCCGTCGCGTTGCTGCCCTTGCGTTTTCGTTTCTCGTAGTAGAGTTCGCTGAACTTTTGAATCAGCTCGTCCTGCTCCGGAGCGCGGGGGTCCAGAATCGGGACATTGGCTAAATCGAGGTTGTTTTCGGTAATCAAGGCCCGAATCCGATCGACTTCACCCAGCAGGATGGGGAAGGCAATGCCTTCATCACGAACCTGTTGGGCCGCTTTCAGTACTTTCAGGTTCTCGGCATCGGCAAAAACCACCCGCTTGGGGTCCGACTTCGCCTTGTTGAGAATTACCCGCGAAATCTGATTGTCCTGACCCAAACGACGCGCCAGTTGCTGTTCGTAGGCATCCCAGTCGGTAATCGGGTGTTTGGCAACGCCCGAATCCATCGCGGCCTGGGCCACGGCGGGGGCCACGGTGGTTAGCAGACGCGGATCGACCGGTTTCGGAATGATGTATTTCCGGCCAAACATCAGGTTGGATTCACCGTAGGCCAGGTTGACCAGATCGGGAACGGATTTTTTCGCCAGATCGGCCAGCGCGCGAACGGCGGCCAGTTTCATCGCTTCGTTGATTTCCGTGGCCCGAACGTCGAGCGCCCCGCGGAAAATGAACGGAAAGCCCAGCACATTGTTGACCTGGTTGGGATAATCGGAACGACCGGTCGCCATGATGATATCCGGACGGGCTTCCACGGCTTCGGGATACGAAATTTCGGGCGTCGGGTTGGCCATCGCGAACACAATCGCGTCTTTGGCCATCGACCGCACCATGTCCTGGGTGACAACGTTGCCTTTCGACAATCCGATGAACACGTCAGCACCCGTCATGGCTTCCTGAAGTGTGTACAGATCGCGGGTGGTTACAAACAGACTTTTGCGTTCGTCAAGGTCGGGTCGGTCGGAACGAATGACGCCCTTGCTGTCGCACATGACGAAATTCTCGATTTTCGCCCCCAGCGCGATGTACAGCTTCGAGCAGGAAATGGCCGAGGCTCCGGCCCCGTTCACCACAATTTTCACCTCCTCAATCTTTTTGCCGATGATTTCCAGTGCGTTCAGCAAGGCGGCCGCCGAGATGATGGCCGTGCCGTGCTGGTCGTCGTGCATCACCGGAATGTTCAGCTCTTTTTTGAGCCGTTCCTCAATTGCGAAGCATTCCGGGGCTTTGATATCTTCCAGGTTGACTCCACCGAACGTGGGTTCCAGGATTTTAACGGTGCGGACAAACTCGTCCACATTTTTGGTATTCAGCTCAATGTCAAAGACATCGATGTCGGCGTAAATCTTGAACAGCAGCCCTTTGCCTTCCATGACGGGTTTGCCGGCTTCCGGGCCAATGTCGCCCAGACCCAAAACCGCACTTCCGTTGCTGATTACGGCCACCAGATTGCCTTTGGCGGTGTATTTATAGACGTCTTCGACGTTTTCGGCGATGGCCAGACAGGGTTCGGCTACGCCCGGGGAATAGGCCAGGGAAAGGTCACGTTGTGTACTGTACTCTTTGGTAGGAATGACTTCAATTTTGCCCGGACGGCCCTTGGCGTGGTATTCGAGGGCGTCTTCCCGGCGGATTTTCTTCTCCATAAACAATAAGGTCAAGTGTGATAGATGGTAGTCGGATTCGTTGTTGGGGCGCTAAGGTAAGAAGAAAACTAAAAAAATGACCCGCTGTATTGGCGGGTCATCGGATATACAGAGAAGGTAGTAAAGTTACGTCAAATCGGATCGGAGAATTTAGAGTTGGACTTTAGAAACCGGGGTCTGGGGCAGCGTGTTCTTGACAAACGTCTGACCATTCAAGTCTCCGTGTTCCTGCATCATCATCATTTGGACTGGGTTTATTCTCGGCAGCACCTGTTCATATTGAAACCTCCAGAAAGACATTGCGGTAATCAGGAGTGAAAGTACCGATAGCTGAATAATCTGCCAGCGTGATAATTTCAAAGTAGGCCATTTACGGGTTTGGGTTAATTGACTCATTGGCGATAGGGTAAGGTTTAGGGAAATACGTGGTGTTACGGTCAATACCTTATTTATCGGTGCTTTCTATAGTTGATTCAAAAATAAAAACAATTAATAAATAATGCCAATTTTTCTCTAAAAATTACTAAAAAAAACTTCCAGCCCGTCGGCGAATCAAGGCTGGAAGTTTCTTACTATCAATGTAGGCTTTTTTTGCCGTATTGCAAATTAAGCGTGGCTCTTTTTGCGGCTGCGCATCCAGAACCAAAGCAAGGTAAACGCAACGATCAAAATGATTGGGAAAGTGGTCATTTTGACCAGCGTGGCTTGCCCGGCGGCCAGTTCCAGGGCATCGCCCGACAGACCGGCTGCGGATTTTTCAGCGCGTTCGGTATCGATCCAGCCACCGATGATGGTTTGGAAAATGGAAGTCGACAACATCCCGACACCACCAACGATGGACATACCGAGCGCTCCGCTCAACGGAATGTTTTCGGCGACAAAGCCGATCATGGTTGGCCAGAAATAACAGACGCCAATGGCGAAGAAGACAGCCGCAATGTAGGCCGACGTTCCGGTTTGGGTGCTGAACAGGTAAATACCGATTGTGGCAAAAACCGCTGACCCCAGTAACACCCCGGTCTGGTCGAATTTATGAACGATGGGACCTGCAAAGAACCGCCCGATCGCCATCAGTCCCGTCACCAGGGCCAGAATCAACATCGGGCTGGCACCACTTTTCGCCATGATCAAGCCGACCCATTGCTGCGGACCAAATTCGGTGATGGCCGTAAAGGCCATGCAGCAGAAGATGAAAATGTACAGGGGCGTCAACATGGCCGCGAAATTCTTACCGATTGACGTAACGCCTTCGACGCGGGGTTGCGGGAATGCCTGTCCGAAATACAGGAATGCGTAAATAACCGTCGGGATCATGATGACCCAGATTTGCGCCTGCCAGGGTTGGCCGGCATCCGTCATGAATTTGGAGATCAAGCTGCCCAACACGATTCCGCCCGGAAACCACATATGGAACCGACTCAGCATTTTGTTCATTTTTGATCCGGTATACATGTCCGCGATCATGGGGTTACAGGCGGCTTCCGTACAACCGTTCCCGAATCCAATGAAGAAGGTGGAGACGAGCAAACCGATGTAGCCGCCGGAATAAATGGTGAGCAGAATACCCAGGGTGTGGGCGATCACGGCCACCATCATAATAATTTTGGGACCAACGGAGTGGTAAACCAGACCCCCAATGATCATGGAAATGGGGAAGCCAAAAAAGAACATGGAATTGATCACACCGAGTTGGGTGGCTGTCAACCCGAACTCCGTTCCTAACTGGGGCAGAATCCCGGCCCGGATGCTGAAGGAAAAGGCCGTGGTGATAAGCGCAAAGCAACTGGCATTGAAAAGTCGGCTCTGGTTGACAGGCATTGTCGCCGTGAGTGTCGCCATAAGTGTATTGTAGGGGTTTAGTTGAAAAATTTGTGGTTAAAGCTAAGTTTTATTGAATGGAAATATACAAAATTTCCGAAAAATAAGTAAACCTGCTAATTTCCCGGCCAAATTCTTCTGATTTTATATTTTTAGATTTTTAACGGGGGAGTAGTAGGAACTGATTTTCTGAATCTTCCCCGTTTAGAGACCCAAAATATCCGGTCAGAATCAACCAAACTAACCAAACCTTCAGTTCAACAATAGTATGGCGCACAGAAAAATTCGGATGGGCATGATTGGCGGAAGCCTGGAAGCTTTCATTGGGGCCGTCCACCGCCGGGCCGCTGTTTTCGACGGCGAAATCGAACTGGTCTGCGGGGCTTTTAGCTCCAATCCGGAAAAATCAAAAGCCACTGGCTACGCTCTTTATCTGCCCGACGAACGTGTATACGGCAGTTTTGAGGAAATGATTTTGAAAGAAAAGGAATTGCCGGAAGGGGAACGGATGGACTTTGTGTCGATCGTAACCCCAAACCACATGCACTTTCCGCCCGCAAAACTGGCTCTTGAAAACGGTTTTCATGTGGTTTGCGACAAACCCATGACGCTGAATCTGGCGGAAGCCCGGGAACTGGCTCAGATTGTGAAAGAAACCGGCAAACTGTTCTGCCTGACTCACAATTACACGGGGTATCCGATGGTGAAAGAAGCCCGCGAGATGGTGCGGAGCGGCAAACTGGGCAAACTCCGCAAAGTCGTGGTGGAATACCCGCAGGGCTGGCTTTCGAAGCTGGAAGAAGCGACGTCCTACAAACAGGCCATCTGGCGGACCGACCCGGCCCAGTCGGGCGCGGCTGGTTGCATGGGCGATATCGGTACGCACGCGGAGAACCTGGCGGAATACATTACCGGTTTGAAAATCACTGAATTGTGTGCCGACCTGACGATCTTCGTCGAGGGGCGGAAGCTGGACGACGACGGCAACGTACTGCTGCGGTTTGAAGACGGTGTGAAGGGCGTTCTGCACGCCAGCCAGATTGCCAACGGCGAGGAAAATGCGCTGAGTATCCGGATTTATGGCGAACTCGGTGGCCTGGAATGGCGGCAGATGGAGCCGAACACACTGATTTACAAAACGCAGGAAGGGCAGCGGGTTTTCCGCCCGGCGGTTGGCGAATTATCCGCAGCCGCGAAGGCGCACATCCGGGTTCCGTCTGGTCACCCCGAGGGCTTTTTCGAAGCGTTCGCCAATCTGTACCGCAATTTCGCCGTCACGCTCCGAAGTGTCATGGAAGGCAAGGAACCCGACCCGATCTACGCCGATTTCCCCTCCGCAGAAGACGGCATCCGCGGCTTAGCCTTCATCGAAACCGTGCTCCAGTCGAACCAGTCCAATGAAAAGTGGACGAAATTCGTGGAGTAAAATGGGTTGTTTCGCGGAGTTGAACGGAGTAAAAGGAGTTTAGCGGAGATTTATTTTTTAAACTTTTATTTCTCCGCTAAACTCCTTTTACTCCGTTCAACTCCGCGAAACAATCCTCCTTTTTAAACCAAAAAACGTACTTTATATCTCAAAAATGGAAAAAATCAAAGTTGGTGTAGTTGGTACGGGCTTTATTGGTCCGGCTCATATTGAAGCCCTGCGTCGGCTTCCGAACGTCGAAGTAGCTGCTCTTTGCGAAGTCACGGCCGAACTGGCCAAACAGAAAGCCGACGCACTGGGGATTGCCCGTTCCTACACCTTTGACGAATTGCTGAAACAGGACGACATCCAGTGTATTCACATCTGTACGCCTAATTTTCTGCACTATTCGCAATCGAAAGCGGTCCTCGAAGCGGGGAAGCATGTGGTTTGCGAAAAACCGCTGGCCAAAGATCTGAAAGAAGCGGAAGAACTGGTGGAACTGGCGGCCAAAACCGGTCTGGTGAATGCCGTTCACTTCAATTTGCGGTATTACCCCCTGGCTCGTCAGATGCGGGTGATGCGGGAGAAAGGCGATCTGGGCGAAGTGTATTCGGTAATTGGGTCGTATTTGCAGGACTGGTTGTTTTACGAAACGGATTACAACTGGCGGCTCGAACCCGATAAGTCGGGCGACTCGCGGGCCATTGCCGACATCGGCTCCCACCTGATGGACATTCTGGAATACATTACCGGACTAAAAACCGTGGCCGTGCTGGCCGATTTCAACACCATTCACAAAACCCGGAAAAAACCGCTCAAAGCGGTGGAAACGTATTCGGGCAAGATGCTGCAACCGGAAGATTACGCCGATGTGCCCATCAACACCGAAGACCACGCCAACGTGTTGCTGCGGTTCGACAACGGTAACAAGGGCGTCATTACGGTTTCGCAGGTCTCGGCGGGTCGCAAAAACCAGATGAAACTGGAGATTGCCGGTTCGAAAAAAACCTTTGCCTGGAACTCCGAAGCCCCGAACGAAATGTGGATCGGTAACCGTGACGGCTACAACGAAAGCCTGATGCGCGATCCGTCGCTGATGTATTCTGAAGCGCGGTCGGTCATTTCGTTCCCCGGTGGTCACAACGAAGGCTTCCCCGACACCTCGAAGCAGATGTTCAAGGAAGTCTACGAAGCCGTTGCCGCTGGCAAACAGCCCGAAAACCCAACTTACCCCACCTTCGCCGACGGCTACCGCGAACTCCTGATCTGCGAGAAGATACTGGAATCGAACAAGAAGCAGGGGTGGGTTGAAATTTAATTTTGAATGAGTGAATGATAGAATGAGTGAATAAATGGAAGAGTTTTCACCGGTTTCTGATAAAGCAGCATTTATTGAAGAATTTAAGCGGAGAACCAAGCACTATGTTCTGAGAAGCGTTCGCGTTTTTCAAGCTTTACCTAAAACGAATGAGGCTCAGATAATTGGCAAACAATTTTTACGTTCAGCCTCCTCAACAGGAGCCAATTACCGGGCAGCGTGCCGAGCGAGGAGCAAAGCGGAATTCTATGCTAAATTAAGTATTACAATTGAAGAGGCTGATGAATCATTATTCTGGATGGAGATTTTAGCCGAAACTGAAATTATTCCGTTTGCAAAACTTGAGAGCTTAATGTTAGAAGCTACAGAGATTGTGAAAATATTATCTAAAGCCCGAAAAAACACCTGACGTTTGTTCATCCATTCTATCATTCACTCATTCACTCATTCAAAATTGAAAAGAACATGAAAACCATCAAAGGCCCGGCCGTCTTTCTGGCGCAGTTTCTGGGTGATGCCGCCCCGTTTAATTCACTGGATTCCATTGCCCAATACATGGCCGACCTCGGTTACAAAGGCATCCAGCTTCCGACCTGGGACCCCCGGGTGATTGACTTGAAAAAAGCCGCCGAAAGCACCACCTATTGCGACGAGCTGAAGGGCAAACTGAACGAGATCGGCGTGGAAATCACCGAACTTTCCACCCACTTGCAGGGGCAACTGGTAGCGGTTCATCCGGCCTATGCGTCGATGTTCGACGGGTTTGGTCCGGCCGAACTGGCGGGCAAGCCGAAAGAACAGCAGGCGTGGGCGGTGCAGCAACTGAAGTGGGCGGCCAAAGCCAGCCAGAACCTCGGCCTGACGTCGCACGTGACCTTTTCGGGCGCGCTGCTGTGGCCATACATGTATCCGTGGCCACAACGTCCGCAGGGCCTGGTCACCACGGCTTTTCAGGAACTCGGAAACCGGTGGAAGCCCATTCTGGATGCGTTCGACGAGTCGGGCGTGAACGTTGGCTACGAACTGCACCCCGGTGAAGACCTGCACGACGGCGTAACATTCGAGACGTTCCTCGACTACGTGGACGGCCACCCGCGCGCGGGAATCAACTACGACCCGAGCCACTTTTTGCTGCAGCAACTGGATTACCTGCAATTCATCGACTTCTACCACGACCGGATTTTCGCCTTCCACGTCAAGGATGCCGAGTTCAATCCGACGGGGAAACAGGGCGTGTACAGCGGGTATCAGGGCTGGGTCGAGCGGGCCGGACGGTTCCGCTCGCTGGGCGACGGGCAGGTCGACTTCTCCGGTATTTTCAGCAAGCTGTCGCAGTATGACTACGACGGCTGGGCGGTTCTGGAGTGGGAGTGTGCCATCAAACACCCCGAGCAGGGAGCGGCTGAAGGCGCACCATTTATCGAAAGCCACATCATCCGCGTCACCGAACGGGCGTTTGACGACTTCGCCGGAACGGGCGCTGACGAGGAATTTAACAAGAAATTACTGGGCTTGTAAAGTCTGGTTTGAAACCGATCCGAAACCTGTAAGGTCTTTTTTGACCTTGCAGGTTTTTTCATGTCGTCATCTGAAAATGGCGGTTAATGACACTGCCGGAACGAAACGGATGAGAAGTTTTTAAAACCGGACCCGGCTTTTGGCAGTTTAAAGGACAGGAATCACCGTTTGTCATAAACCGAACGGATTGATCCATCACCACACTACTTTTCGGTGGAAATCGTACTTTAAACGCTCAAAAACAATGGCAGGTCAAGGATCGGGCGGTAACGTGCTGGCTGCTCTCTGTAGTTTCTTCATTCCCGGTTTAGGTCAGTTGCTGCAAGGGCGGCTCCTGATGGCAATCATCCAGTTTGTGCTGGCCGGTGTTCTCTGGTTTTTTCTGCTCGGCTGGCTGATCCACTTGTGGTCGATTATTGATGCGGCCCGATTTAAGGGGAGTTGAGAGCGGGAAAACTTACCACTCAATCCCTTCTTCCCGCAATAACTCCGTCAGGTTCAGCACACAATCATCCAGTACCGGGACATTCACATCCCAGTTGTGGGTAATCCAGTCGCCAGTGCGATTGGCAATGAATATCTTCTGGGGCTGGGTGGTAATCCAGATCACGCGTTCAACACCAAAGTCAAGCAGCCGCTCGGTTTTTGCGTAAATATAGCTTTGCTCACGGGCCGAAAAATTCTCCAGATCAATCTGTACATCAATTTCAATGGCTACTTTGGGCGGTACATCAAAATATTTATTCGTCAGAATTAACCCTTCTTTTTCAAAAATGGCTACGTCGTTCGAAAAGTTACTCCCATGATCGACATGAAGGCCGGATTCATTTGAAAGACTAAATATCTTTTTCGATTGATCGTGCGACCTATAAACATAACAATAGCGGTCACAATGGCCGCTTGTAACGAACTACTTCCCATAATCTCAGCGGCTGTTTTCTTACCTGACAAAACGTCCTTGTAGCCTTTGTAATACAGAGGCTTTCCGTTGAGTGTTTCGTAAACCAGATAGGAGGGAACGCGTTTCCGGCGTTTGGGCTCCTCGAAGACAATGGGTATTGCCATGCGCTTGTTCATTCAATAAAATCAATACTACGTATTTTAATCGGCATTTTCAAGCCAGATTAGGCCTATCGCCGACCTAAATACACGTTGAGCGACAACTGAACACTGGGTTGAAACCAGCCCGCATCGGTGAGTTTGCCCACCTTCCCGACGCCTTCAAGCGCCAACCGCCGGGAAAGCGTCATTTCCAGACCTAGGCCGGCATTCAATTTGGTGCTGGAATACCGCGTTGGCGAACCGGGGGTTTCGAAGTCAATGTCCCAATCCCAGCCCTGAAACCGACCGTAGGATACGCCACCCAGTGCAAAACCACTCAGGAGTGAGCCATTCCAGAGGTAATACCGGGCGAATAAACCGCCTTCCAGACGGGTCGATAACAAATTGTGCAATTCTCCCTCTGCCCCAATCCACCACCGGTTGGCGGCAAAATAACCGACTTTGGCGGTCGTGCCCAAAACCGTAAGGCCAGCACCCGTCAACCAGCTTCCTTTCTGATGCTGGCTGACCACCTCCGCCTTCCATGCCGGATTCGGTTTTCCGGCCCATTCCAGGTGTTTCTGAGCCTGCCCGCTGAAGCTAAAAAGACACCCTGCGAGTAAAAATAAAAGATGTTTCATGGTTGTTTTATGAGGAATATAAACCTACTTATTCCCACTCATATTTCCAAGAACTCGTTATATTTGCCAGACCATAACGATCGTTCATGCGCCACGGGTTAATCCTGCTTTTTATTGTATTGACACTCCCGGCTACTGCCCAGAAAATCCGGGTGGCGGTGGCGGCCAATGCGCAGTTCGTCATGGAAAAACTGAAAGCCGGTTTTGAAAAGAAAACCGGTCTGTCTGTCGAATCCATCGTCAACTCATCGGGGAAGCTCACGGCCCAGATCCAGAATGGTGCCCCGTTCGACGTCTTTCTCTCGGCCGATCTCCACTATCCCGAACTGGTTTTTCGGGCCGGGCTGGCGCAGGCGAAACCGACAACGTATGCCTATGGCTTGCTGGTGCTTTGGACGCGGGCCGACATCGATCCCGCCCAAGGACTGGCCGTTCTGGCCGACAAACGCATTACGAAGATTGCCATTGCCAATCCCAAAACCGCTCCCTATGGCGCCGTGGCCGTAAACATGCTGACCCAGCAGAACCTGCTGAAAAGCTTACAATCTAAAATCGTCTACGGAGAAAGCATTTCACAGGTCAACCAATACCTGGTTTCGGGTGCGGTCGATGCGGGGTTTACGGCAAAATCGGTGGTGCTGGAGCCGGTTTTGCGGGGCAAAGGCCGCTGGGCGGATGTGAAAGGGGCAAAACCCATTGCGCAGGGCGTGGTTTTGCTCAAAAAAGCCACCGCCGGTTCGCAGAAATTTTACGACTATTTATTTTCGCCGGAAGCACGGGCTATTTTCCAACAATACGGCTACCAACTGCCTTCCCGCCGATGACCGATTTCGACTGGCAACCCCTGCTGCTTACGTTTCGCCTGGCCACCACCACGACGCTTTTATTGCTGCTGGTGGGGATTCCACTGGCGGGTTGGCTGGCCTTCACCCGCTTCCGTTTCAAACCGGTGGTCGAAGCCGTCATCAGTTTACCGCTCGTGTTACCGCCCTCCGTACTCGGTTTTTACTTTTTGCTGGCCTTTAATCCGACCGGTTTTCTGGGTGAGAAACTGCTTTCCTGGTTCGATCTGCGGTTGTTGTTTACGTTTGAAGGGCTGGTGGTGGCGTCTATTTTCTACAGCCTGCCGTTCATGGTTCACCCCGTACAGGCTGGCCTGGAAAATCTGCCGGTGTCGTTGCGGGAAGCGTCGTACACGCTCGGAAAATCCCGCCGGGAGACCTTCTTCCGCGTCTTGCTGCCCAACATCAAACCGTCGCTGCTGACGGGCCTGGTGCTGTCTTTCGCCCACACCATCGGTGAGTTTGGCCTGGTGCTGATGATTGGGGGGAATCTGCCCGGACAAACCCGCGTGGCTTCCGTGGCGATTTATGACGAAGTCGAATTGCTGCATTACGGAGCGGCCAATGCCTACGCCTTGTTGCTGCTGGTCATCTCCTTCGGTATTTTGCTGACAGTTTACGCAATTAACAAAAGATGGGTGATATTCTGATGCCAATGATCCATCTACAGGCCCGGATGAATCTGTTGTTTGCCAGTGGTCCGGCCCCGCTCGATGTTGATTTTAAGCTGGCGGCTGGGAGCCTGACCGGTTTGTGCGGTCCTTCGGGTTCGGGAAAAACGACACTCCTCCGGATTCTGGCGGGTCTGACAATGCCGGAAAGCGGTCTGATTCGGGTGGGTGACCGGATCTGGCTCGATACCGCACAACGGATGCAGTTGCCGACCCAACAGCGGAAAGTTGGCATGGTGTTTCAGGATGCTGCGCTTTTTCCCAATATGACTGTCCGACAAAACGTTGAGTTCGCGGCCGAAAACCGCCGGGATTCGTTGGTGGATGAGCTGCTTTCGCTGGTCAACCTGGTCAATCTGGCCGATCGCAAACCGGCAACCCTCTCGGGGGGGCAACGCCAGCGGGTAGCGTTGATCCGGGCTTTGGCGCGTCGGCCGGACGTCTTGTTACTGGACGAACCCTTTTCGGCCCTGGACTACGAAACCCGGCAGCAATTGCTCAACGAACTGGTTCGTTTACACCGGCAGTTTGGCACAACAACGGTTCTGGTGAGCCACCATCAGGACGAAATTCAACGGGTTGCCGACCGCATCCTGGAATTGAACCAGGGAAAGGTGACGGATATTGGAAGCCCATCTGTTGCAGGAAAAATAACGCCTGTTCCCATTATGGGTACCATCCAGGAGGTTCAGGTTGAGGAGACGACAACGCAGCTTCGGATTCGGTTGACAGACAACCTGGTCGTACTCAATGTGCCTTCAGGAGCGCAGGAGTGGCAGATTGGAGAAACCATTGTCGTATCCCTCGGTACCGAAACGCTGACCCGAAAGGCCAACTGAGAAAAGGTGGAAGGCCCTAAAAAGAAAAATCCCCGAAATGCACGGGGATCTTTGCTACCATTTTTCTCTGTCCTACCTACCTTACCCGGTTAGGAGTAAGGCTCAAAAAAAAGATCAGTATAACCATTCCATGCAACCGCTTCGGCGAACCGAAAACAGGAAGAAGGAACCTCTATACCGGACTTTCCGGTTGATCACTTATTTGCAAGCGAAATTTTATATATCATTGAATCCAGGAATCCATCCTGCATTTACAGGGTTATTGATAACCCGAAATGGAACAAATAACGTACGATGGATATGGATGAATTATCGAAACCAGCAACACCGGAAACGGCAGCCCTGTTACCTGCCCGGAAGGTGCAGTATGCAGTGAGATTCTTTAAGTTCATACACGTTGAGTATTCAATCAATGCCTAAAAGTACTAAATATGTCTGATAAATACAAGGCAAATCTAGTTTATAATGCATAAAATAGCGCTGTTTAATATCTTTTTAATGCCCCATTCTTTATCCAATGGGACACGGTATGCCAATAATAGTGTATATAGAAGTCTGATTGTTCATTTTCCAAGACCCCTTTAACCCTGCTATGACTGTACAAACGATCGATACCGGTTTTTTTAAATTAGATGGTGGGGCCATGTTCGGCGTTGTGCCGAAGTCGCTCTGGAACAAGGCCAATCCGGCCGACGAGCGTAACCTCTGCACCTGGGCGATGCGCTGTTTGCTGGTGGAAGAAAGCAACCGGTTGCTGCTGGTGGATACGGGACTGGGCGACAAACAGGACACCCGGTTTTTCAGTCACTACGAGCCCCACGGCGATGCGTCTCTGCTGAAATCCATTCGGCAGGCGGGGTATTCTGAAAAAGACATCACGGATGTTTTGCTGACCCACCTCCATTTCGACCATGTGGGCGGGGCGGTTTCCCGGACTTCCGACCAGCTCGTTCCCACCTTTCCATCCGCTACCTACTGGAGTCACAGTGCGCACTGGAACTGGGCCACAAATCCGAATCCGCGTGAAAAAGCGTCTTTTCTGAAGGAAAACATCGAACCGTTACAACAGAGCGGGCAATTGCAGTTTGTCGACCAGGGCGGTTTTTCCTTCCCAAACGTCGACCTGATTCAGGTCGATGGCCACACGGAGAACATGACGCTGCCGGTTTTTCAGGCCGGCAACCGGAAAGTGGCCTATGTGGCCGATCTGATTCCGTCGGCAGCCCACGTTCCCTTGCCCTGGATCATGAGTTATGACGTCCGCCCGCTGCTGACGATGGAGGAAAAAACGCGTTTGCTAAAGCAGGCGGCTGAGGAAAACTGGATTCTGGTGTTCGAACACGATCCGGTTGTTGAAGCCGCCACCGTCGAAGCAACTGAAAAAGGCATCCGGATTCGGGAGAAAGGACAATTGGCCGCGTTGTTGGAATGAACCGCAACGGGATTATTAAATGGAATGTCCGTAGCAAATTCAGCATCCGCTTCGTTACCTGAATGAGGAAATGCGGTTAAATTTTCCGTAATTTTTCGGGTATACGAACGTCATCGTCTTTAGAGTTTTCGTCTACTAATTCTTTATACCTTCGCTTTTGCCCCTAAATCCCCTAAAGGGGACTTGGACTCCGCTTAATCCGGATGCTTAAAGTCCCCTTTAGGGGATTTAGGGGCAAAAGTGAACGTCATCGTCTTAAAAAAATGAAAATTGGCTTGGTGCTTTCCGGAGGAGGGGCGCGGGGAATTGCGCACCTGGGGGTTTTGAAAGGCTTGCTGGAAGAAGGGTTTGCGTTCGATCAGATTGCGGGAACGAGTGCGGGGGCCATTGTCGGCGCCTTGTTCGCCAATGGCTATACGCCCGACGAAATCCTGAAAATTATTGAAACAACGCCCTTTTACCGCCACGTTCGGCCCGCGTTTACCCGCTTGGGGCTGCTGCGGCTCGACAAAGCGGAGGAATTATACCGGAAATATCTACCGCACGATAGCTTCGAAAGTCTGCAAATCCCGATGCATGTGGTGGCAACGGATCTGACCGAAGGCGTTCTGACGGTATTCAATACCGGCGAATTGGTGCGGCCCATTCTGGCTTCCTGCAGCCTGCCCGGTATTTTCGAACCTTACCTGATCAACAAACGCCAATACGTCGACGGGGCGGTTTTGAACAACATGCCCGTCGAAGTGATAGCAGACAAGGTCGACCTGATCGTGGGGATTCATTGCAATCCATTCGCAACCCAGAAGCCGATTACGTCTGTCAAAGGCGTTTTGGAGCGCAGTCTCATTCTGGCCGTCCGCAGCAAGACCCGGGAGCGGCTGGCCAAATGCCACTTGCTGATCGAACCGCCCGAATTGAGCCGCTACGATGTTTTCGATTGGCGTCGCGCCCGGGATCTTTTCCGGATTGGTTATCAATACACCCAGACGATCAAGCCCCAGTTGATCAGGACGCTGGAGTCGGCATTCACTTCAGATACGATCTCCCCCAATTCAAACAATAAAACCCCCGGTTGAGCCAATTGAGTCTGGGAAGACGCATCGGGAAGTCGTAGTTTTCATCAGAAAACAGCTTTCCATGCCCCCGTAATGGTGAAACGTGTCCTGATTGTTGCGCTTCTTTTTGTTTCCGGTATCCTGACGGCCCAGCCTCCGCAATTCGGCGGGGTGACGGGTCTGGTACACGATTCGGGGGGCAGTCCGCTGGAGTTGGTGACCTTGCTGTTGCTGAAAGCGACCGACTCGACCCTGGTGAAAGGGACGGTGAGCAATCAGCAGGGCGTGTATGAATTTGAGACCATTCCTGCCGGGACCTATCTGGTGGCGACCTCGCTGGTAGGGTTTCAGAAAACTTATTCCAGAGTCTTTTCAGTAGGCGAGAACCAGTGGAACAACCAGTTGCCTTCATTGGTGGTTCGCGAAGAAGCCCGGCAATTGTCCCAGGTGACGGTGAAGGCCCAAAAACCGTTCATCGAGCAGCAACTTGACAAAACGGTTCTCAACGTTGAAAACAGCATTGTGGCCACAGGTGGAACGGCCCTCGAAGTACTGGAAAAAGCGCCCGGCGTGGTGGTGGATGGGCAGTCGGACCGGATCAGCCTGAAAGGGCGCGACAATGTGCTGGTGATGATAGACGGCAAGCCCACCTATTTGTCGGCCGCCCAGGTGATGGATTTGCTCCGGAACACGCCCAGCAATACCATCGAAGCCATTGAACTCATCCAGAATCCGCCCGCCCGCTACGATGCCGCCGGCAATGCCGGTATCATCAACATCCGCCTGAAACGCAACCGGTCGGCTCAACGGCTCAACGGAAATCTGACCGCCGGATTGGGTCAGGGGCGGTTTTTGAAATACAATACGGGCCTGACACTCAGTGCCCGGACTGGCCCGTGGAGTTGGTTTGGTACCTACGCATTCGATCAGCGCGACTACTGGTCGGTAGCCAACATCGACCGGCGGCTGGCCCCGGACGGACAGCCACTATTGATCCGGCAGGAAACCTACCGACCCATTCAAAACACCAGCCACTCGTTTCGGTTTGGAACCGATTTCTCGCCCAACCGCCATTCGACCATCGGATTGCTGCTGAACGGCATGAACGTTGGCAACCGCTCGCAGGGTGGAACCACCAGTGTGCTTTACAAAGCCGGTGTTCTGACCTCCACCGAGGAAACCAGGAACAACAACCAACGCAGCATCGACCGGCTGGCGGCCAACCTGAATTACCGCCATCGGTTCGACACCACGAGCCGGGGCGGCAAGGGACGCGAATTGCTGCTGGATGTCGATTATTCCGATGCCTCGTTTCGGCCGCTGGAACAGTTTGAAAACCGCTACCTGAACCCGCAGGGCGTCGAAACCGGTCCCCGGGATTTTCAGCGACTCCATACTGTATCGAAAGCCCTGATCCGGGCTGCCAAAGCCGATTATGTGCATCCCATCGATCGGCAGACTACGGTGGAAGTGGGTTGGAAAAGCAGTTTTGTGACGCTCAAAAATGATTTGCGGTTTGAGACCAAACGCGCGGAAGCAGGACAAACCGTGCCCTGGCAGCTCGACACCAGCCGTACGAATCAATTCGAATACCGCGAAATGATCCACGCCGGCTACCTGACGGGCCGCCGAAACTGGGCTAACTGGACGTTGCAAGCGGGTCTTCGGCTGGAACAGACCCGAACCGAAGCCTATTCGGTAACGGCCCATCATACCGTGAAGCGATCGTATCTGAACCTCTTTCCGAACGTATCGCTGACCCGCCAGGTGGGCAAAAACCACCAGTTTCAGTATACCTTCAGCCGCCGGATCGACCGGCCGGACTACCAGTTTCTGAACCCCTTCATCCGGATTTTTAGTCCGTATATGTACCAGCAGGGCAATCCATACCTGAAACCGCAGTATACCAACGCTTTCCAACTCGGCTACAGCTATAAGGAAGAAACGACCGTGAGTGTGAGTTATGCAAAGACCCGGGATGTCATTGCCGACATCAACGAACAGAACAATGCCACCGGCGTCACGCGGGTTACGCTCGTCAATCTGGCGAAACAAACGGTTTTGGGGCTGAATCTGAGTACGCCTGTGCGATTTACCCGTTGGTGGTCGGCCCGCAATACCGCCAATGTATCGTACAGTTCCTACCAATCCGGGGTGGGCGGAACACCACTGAATATGGCCTGGACGTCGGCCAATCTGACCAGCAATCATACCTTCGTTTTTCCGCACGGCCTGTCGGCTGAACTGGCGGCCTCTTATAATTCGCCATACGTCTACAGTCAGAACAAAATGCGGGCGTATGGTCAGGTGAGCGTCGGCTTTCAGAAAAGTTTTTGGCAGAAAAAAGCCGTTCTGCGATTCAACTGGGGCGATCTGTTCCAGACGCAGCGCTATCGGGGAACGCTGCAGTTCCAGCAAATGGATTTCCGGTTTGCATCCTACGCCGAAACCCGCGTCGCCCGCCTGACGTTCACGTACCATTTTGGAAACCGGGAATTGAAAGGAGCCGGGAATCGTCGGACGGTTTCGGAGGAGGAACAACGCCGGATGAACTAACCCATACCTGTAAGAATCCCTATGAAAAACTTCATCAATAAACTTTTGCAGCAGGCCAGCATCCCGATTACCAGCCGCCAGTTCTGGCGTTATTCGCTGGTTTTCTGGGGTGTTCTGGCCATATTCTCGTACGTTCAGAGTACGCTGGTTTGGTTGTTGGGCAGTAAATCGAAAATGTACATCGCCGAATCGGTTGAATGGTTCATTACGTATCTGATGTGGCTCGGGTTTACGCCCCTGATTCTGAAAGCCGCACAGCGTTTCCCGATCCGGCTGCTGGAACGCAAAGGCGCGTGGATCAAGTCGTTGTCCATTCACGTGCTCATTGCCTCGGGTTTTTCGCTGCTGGTTTCCAGTGTCGCATATCTGCTCGTTTCGCCCTTGTATTCCTACGAAATCGGGAAGCCGATTGGCCCCGAAAACATACCCTTCTGGTTTTTCTGGTCGTATTCACTGCGTGTTACCAACTACCTGCTGGTTGTGGTCGGGTACAGTATTATTTCCTACACCCATCGCTACCAGGCACTGAAAGAACAGAATCTAACGTATGAATTGAACAATGAGCAATTGAAGACACAACTGGCCGGTGCGCAGCTTCAGGCGCTGAAGATGCAGTTAAATCCGCACTTCCTGTTTAATACGCACCATGCCATTGTGAGTCTGATGCTGCAAAACGACACGCGGAAAGCCATCGACATGGTCACCACGCTGAGCGACCTGCTGCGGGGCGTGCTGGCACACCAGGATTCGAATTTTCTGACGTTGCGGCAGGAACTGACACTAACCCAGCAGTATCTGGCGATTCAGCAAATCCGGTTTCAGGATCGGCTCCGGATCGAGTACGACATTGACCCGGCCACCGAAAACTGTCCGGTTCCGCAGTTGCTGCTGCAGCCGCTGGTCGAAAACGCCGTGACGCACGGTATTTCGGGGCTGACCACCGACGCCCTGATTCGCATCAGTACCCGTCGGCATCCCGGCGAAATCCAGATTTCGATTTTTGACAACGGGCTGGGCCATCGCCGGAAGAGACGGGAGGGGGGCGGTCTTGGTCTGAATAACACCCGTTTGCGACTCCGTCAGGCCTACGGCGATGCGGCTCATTTTACCATCGAACAACCGCAGGGTGGCAGCACCATCGTGACGCTTTTATTTCCCTGCGAACCCAGTTTGCTCAACAACTCTACGCATGAAAACCTATCGCTCGCTCATTATTGACGATGAAATGCTGGCCCGGAGTGTTATTCGCACCTTTTTGCAGGCCGATCCGTCGGTCACCGTAGTGGGCGAAGCGGGCAACGGCACCGAAGCCGTCATCAAAATTCTTCAACACCGTCCCGATCTGATTTTTCTGGACATTCAAATGCCCGAACTCGACGGTTTTGAGGTGCTGAAAGAAATCTGGCCCCACCACCAGCCGTTTGTGGTGTTTACCACAGCCTACGATCAGTATGCCCTGCGGGCCTTTGAGGTCAACGCCATTGATTATCTGCTGAAACCGTTCAATGAAGTGCGCTTTCACCAAGCGCTGGGGCGGGTGCAGGAGCGGCTTTCGCAACGGACCCAGCCCCGGATTGAGGCCCTGGTGAATCAGTTGATGAGCGAACAGGCCGCGCAACCCAGCGGGGCCTATCTGCGCCGGATTCTGGTGAAGGAAACCGGCCGGATGTATCTGGTCAAGGCCGACGACATCAGCTACCTGGACGCCGACGGCAATTACATCACCCTGCACACGGCCCAGGAGCGGCACACGATTTACGACAGTTTGACGAGCCTGGAAACCCGGCTCGATCCAACTGATTTTGTGCGAATCAACCGCTCCTACATCGTCAACCTCAATTACATCGCCGAGGTTGAAACCTATTTCAACGGGGAGTACATCGTTAAGCTGAAAACCGGTCAGCAACTGAAGTGGACGCGCAATTACCGCGACAACCTGAAAGCGTTTTACTCCAAATCGGCCTGACGCAACGGCATTCGGGGCATTTCAACTTTCCTTTGCTACTGAATGACAACAATCATAGACTAGGTGTTTCTCTGACTGTTAATTCGGTTACATCGGAAGATATTCTTTCCATTTTAGTCGGTTTTTGGTAAAGATTAAATAAAATATTTAATCTTTCTAATAGGATTATGAGTGTAATCCCAACCAGGAATCGATGCCGGGAGTCACCCAATGAGAAAGTTGACCGGAGCGAATACCGGATCGTGACGGTGCCGTAGGAAGGTATTCAGAATAAATCAAAATTAATAGGTAATTGTTTGATTATTAAGTAATTATTGTATTTTTGGTGATTGGGAATTGATTGCCGGACTCTAGAGTACCTGGTAAATAGTATGCAGGCATACATTTTTTTTGATGATAAGGCCCTTCATATCCCGCAAATTGCATTAAATTGCGTTTAAGTAAACTCCCCTTTTCCGGGGGATTGTTTTTTTTAATTTTTATTTTTTTCAACAAACCAAACCTATTTGTATGAGAAGATCATTACTGCTTAGCTGTCTGCTAATCACCCTGGTGTGGGCCTCGGCGATGGCGCAGGATCGGCAGGTGACTGGAAGAGTCACCTCCTCCGAGGACGGATCGGCCTTGCCGGGTGTTTCCATTCAGTTGAAGGGAACCCAGCGTGGAACCCAGACCGATGCCAGTGGCAATTATGCCCTCAGCGTACCGACATCGGGTGGTTCGCTGGTTTTCAGTTTCATCGGAACGACCACGCAGGAAGTGGAAATTGGCAACCGCAGCACCATCGATGTGAAGCTGGTGAACGACACCCGCGCCCTGAGTGAAGTGGTCGTGGTGGGCTACGGAACGCAACAGCGCCGTGACCTGATTGGGTCGCAACTGACCGTGAAGGGCGATGATATTGCCAAGCTTCCGGTGCAAACCTTCGAAACGGCCTTGCAAGGACGGACGCCCGGGGTTCAGATCACGCAGGGGAGTGGCAAACTCGGTTCGGCACTGCAAATCCGGGTTCGGGGCGCGGCTTCGATCTCCGCCGGGAACGAACCGCTGTATGTGCTGGATGGGATTCCCATTACCTCGCAGGATGTCAACACAACCGACACGGAACTGTTCAGCCCGTTGGCCGACATCGACCCGAACGACATCGAATCCATTGAAATTCTGAAAGATGCCTCGGCCTCGGCGATTTATGGATCGCGCGCCAGCAACGGGGTGGTGCTGATTACGACCAAACGCGGGAAAGCCGGCCGGACCAACATCCAGATTGGCTATTACACCGGGATTACGAACGCAACCCGCAAGCGGGAATTTTTGAACGCGGCCGAATACAAGGAACTGTTTACGGAATCGTTGACCAACGCGGGCATCGATCCCAACGATCCGAGCGACGGTTTTCCGGGCTACGGTATTGATCAAAACTCCGGCATCGACAGCGACTGGGCGGGAGCGGCTTTCCGGCAGGGAGCGGTCAACCAGGCCAACTTCGGGATCAACGGCGGGAACGATAAAACCCGGTTTAGCCTGAGCGGAGCCACCAACAAGCAGGTCGGTTTCATCGTCGGTAACAATTTTCGCCGGAACAACATGCGGTTGAACCTTGACCACACGGTGAGCAAGAAACTGAGCGTGGGTGCCAGCATTGCTTTCTCGACCATTATCAATAAGAAGGTGTCGGGCGATAACGCCTTCTCCAACCCGATTCAGTTGAACGCCCTGCCACCCCTGCAGGCGATTTACAACCCCAGCGATCCGACGGGCTATAACCGTTCGACGCTGTATTATAACAACCTGGTGGAGCTTGACAATGCTTCCAACTACGCCCGCACTTTTCGCACGTTCGGGAATATTTTCGGCCAGTACCAGCTTCTGCCGGGTTTGACTTTCCGGAGCGAGTACGGTTTTGATATCTTGAATTTGCAGGAAGAAATCTACCAGGGCCGGGTGACAGAAGACGGAGCCCCGACCGGCTACGGCTACCAGGCCATGACGCGGGTCAACAACTGGACCACGAACAATACGCTCAGTTATCTGAAAAACATCGGTACCGACCACACAATCGACATTTTGGCCGGGATGACGTATCAGGAGCAGAATGTGCAGGATGTTCGGGCGGAAGGCCGGAATTTTCCGAACGACAAGTTTCAGGAACTCGCCAGTGCCAGCCAGAAAACGGATGCCCGCTCGACCGAAACCGGTTTCAGCATTCTTTCGTACCTGGCCCGCGCCAACTACAAATTTAAAGACCGCTATCTGGTGGGCTTTACGGGCCGGATCGACGGTTCGTCGCGCTTTGGCGCCGACAATCGCTACGGTTTTTTTCCCTCGGCTTCGGTGGGCTGGATTCTGAACGATGAGCCGTTTATCAAAAACGCCCTGCCGATTCTGAGCCTGCTCAAACTGCGCGCCAGTTACGGCTTGACCGGGAATTCGGAAATCGGCAACTTCGACTCACGCGGGTTGTACGGAACCATCAATTACGCCGACCAGGTCGGTATTCGCCCGTCGCAGGTGGCCAATGCCGCATTGCGTTGGGAAAAATCGACGCAGTTTGACCTGGGTCTGGAGTTTGGTTTTCGCAATAACCGCATCAACGGCCAGATTGATTTCTACAACAAAATCACCGACGATTTGCTGTTGAACGTGCCACAACCGGCCATCAACGGTTTTTCAACAATTGCCCGCAACATCGGCAGCATGCGCAACCGGGGTCTTGAATTCAGCATCACCTCGCAAAACCTGGTTGGTGCTTTCCGCTGGTCGACCAACTTCAACATCTCGTTCAACCGCAACAAGGTGACGCGGCTGGATGTGTCGCCCATCCGGGCCAATTCCCGCTTCCTGAGCTACGTGACGGTGGGCCAGCCGTTGGGTGTTTTCTACGGCAAAAAATACCTGGGCGTCGATCCGGCCAACGGCGATGCCTTGTATCAGGGGGCTGATGGGCAACCCACGAACAACTACGCTTCGGCCCCGGAACTGTTTGTAGGCGATCCGAACCCGGATTTTACGGGCGGTCTGAACAACAACTTCTCTTACAAAGGTTTCGATCTGAGCGTGCTGCTCCAGTTTGTGTCTGGCAACGACCTCTTCAACGTTGCGGGGATTTACCAGTCGGTGAACGGTGATTATTTCGACAACCAGACCAAGGATCAGATGAATCGCTGGCAGAAACCGGGTGATGTGACAGACGTCCCACGCGCCGAATTTGGAGCCGCCAACGGAACCAGTATTTCATCCCGCTGGATGCAGGATGGCTCGTTTTTGCGGGTGAAAACCGCTTCGCTGGGCTACAACCTGCCGAGTGCATTCCTGAAGAAAGCCTTCATCCAAACCGCCCGGGTTTACGTTTCGGCGCTGAACCTGTTCACATTTACGAAGTATACCGGCTACGATCCGGAAGTGAACACGCAGTATATCAACTCGACCAACCAGACGGCCAACATTGCGTTAGGGCATGACTTTTATACTCCTCCGCAGGCGAAAACCTTTACGTTTGGTGTGAATCTTGGCTTTTAATCGAAACTGAACATGAAAAAAATAATCATATCCGTAAGTCTGGCGATGGTAATGGGCATAACCGCCTGTGACAACAAACTGGACCTTGAGCCCCGCCAGTCGGTCGATGCGGCTACGGCTTTATCGACGGCGCAGGACATTGAAAGTGCCTTGATTGGAACCTATGGCGTTCTGACCGGAACCGGGGGTGGGCTGGCCGATGGCGAGTTGTACGGAACCAACCTGAACCTGGTTCCTGAACTGCTGGCGTCCGATAATTCGGTGTCCTGGCGCGGAACGTTTGCGAGCTACCGGGAAGTGACCAACCGGCAAATGCTGGCCACCAACGTCGAAGCGCAACGCACCTGGATTACGGCTTATCAGGTCATCAACGTGGCCAACAATATTTTGGAGTCGCTGGACAAAGTGACGGATGCCGACCAGAAAACCGCCTTTGAAGGCGAAGCGCGGTTCCTGCGGGGCATCATGTATTTTGAGCTGGTTCGCCTGTTTGCCCTGCCCTGGGGAGCGACGGCGGCCAATGATCAACTGGGGGTTCCGCTGGTGCTGCGGGCCACAACGGGGCAGGAACAGGCCGCCGAAACCCGGGCGCGCAATACCGTAGCGCAGGTGTATACACAGGTGCTCGACGACCTGACGAAGGCAACGACGCTGATGCCGGAAGACAATGGGTTGCGGGCGTCCAAATTTGCAGCCCTGGCGTTTCTGTCGCGGGTGTATCTGCAACAGTCCGACTATGCGAAAGCCCTGGCTGCGGCTAATGAGGTGATCGAGTCGGGGAATTACCAACTCAACGCCAACGTGACGACGGTTTTCCGGAACCGCAATACCGCCGAAAGCATTTTCGAGATTCAGGAAAACACGCAGAACAACCCCGGCACGACCAATGATGGGTTAACAACCCTGTACGCCAGTATTCCGGCGGGGGGGGCTGCCGTTGGCCGGGGCGATGTGCAGGTGCTGAACAGCTTTGTCGAGTCGTATGATTCGACGGATGCGCGTCGGACGGATTTGTATTACATTGGTGTGAAAGGAGCCGGAACCCGATATTACACCGGAAAATGGGCGGATTTTTACGCCAACATTCCCGTGATTCGTCTGTCGGAAATGCTGCTGACCCGCGCCGAGTGTAACCTGCGGCTTTCGACCACCACGGGGGCCACACCCGCCGAGGATCTGAACGCCGTTCGCGAACGGGCAGGAGTCGCTCCGATTGCCGCGCCTACACTGGCTCAGGTTCTGAAAGAACGCCAACTGGAACTGGCTTTCGAAGGCCTGCGCATTCACGACATCAAGCGCACGAAAGGCAAAACCGGCGACCTCAACTGGAACGATCCGAAGCTGGTGATGCCCATTCCGAAACGCGAAATCGACGCCAATAGCCTGCTGGTTCAGAATCCGGGGTATTAAGGAATTGTAAAAATGACAAATATCAAATGATGAATGCTAAATGTAAAATATTCATAGAGTATACTCACTTTTACATTTAATATTCATCATTTGATATTTGTCATTTTTGCAACGCATGATTTAAAAATGCCGTACCCACCAGGTACGGCATTTTTATTTGGCAGAAGCACAACGCTGCACTAAAAAAAAGCGTCATGGTAGATGTTACATATTTTTTTATTTGGTATACATTGATTAGCCGTAATTCAGCGTTTAATAGTTTGAAAAATCAGTATATTGACCTTTCAAAGGGGAAAAGAAGTAACCGATTTTGGCCCATGAGATCCGTTTTAACACCCAGTACTTGTAGATGAGAAAACGTTATACTTTTTTAAGTTGTTGGTTCTTATTCATTATTCTGTCGGGAAACCTGGCCTTTGGTCAGACTCGCCGGGTAACGGGGCGTGTAACCGCAACACAGGACGGATCGACGCTGCCCGGCGTGAACGTTGTTGTGAAAGGAACCACCATTGGGGTCAGCACCGACGCCGATGGGAATTATAGCATCAACGTCCCCGATGACAAAAACATCCTGACGTTTTCGTCCATCGCCCTGATTTCTCAGGACATTCCGGTCAATAAACGTTCGGTCATCAATCTCCAGATGGCCGAAGCCGTCAACGAGCTGGCGCAGGTGGTGGTTACCGGGTATAATTCGGTGCAGAAGAAAGACATCACTGGCTCGATGGTTTCCGTGACCGCCGACAAATTCAAGGAGATTCCCGTCACCAGTTTCGATCAGGCACTACAAGGCCAGGCGGCCGGCGTTTTGGTCACCCAGTCGTCGGGAACACCGGGCGGGGGCATCACCGTCCGCGTTCGGGGCAGCACCTCCATCACGGCCAGCAACCGCCCGCTGTTCATCGTCGATGGCGTGCCGGTCGAAGACGGTTTGCTGTCGTCGCGCGACTTCGGGGGCCAAACCGACAATGCGTTTTCGCTCCTCAACCCCAACGACATCGAGTCGCTCCAGGTGTTGAAAGATGCCTCTGCCAAAGCCATTTACGGGTCGCGGGCCGCCAACGGGGTGGTGCTGATAACCACCAAAAAAGGGAAGGCCAATCAGAAAACGACCTTCACGGCCGAAGTGCAGCGCGGGGTGACTGAAATTGTCCGTCGTCCCGATCTGCTCAATTCCAGCGAGTTACTTGATCTGCAACGGGAAGCGGTGATCAATGCCGGGCAGGACCCCGACAAACTGGGGTTGATCAAGGGCGTCACCGACGGCATCAATACCGACTGGGTCGATGCGGTTTTGCGAAGAGGCCTCTACCAGCAATACCAGCTTTCGGCATCGGGCGGCACCGACAAAACCCACTTCTATATCAGTGGGAATTACCGGGATGAGGAAGGCATTCAGTTGAACAACCGCCTGACCCGGATGTCGGGCAAGTTCAGTTTCGATCACAAAGCCAATTCGGCACTGTCGTTCGGCACGGATATTTCGTTGTCGCGAACGCTGAACAAGCGGGTCAAGGGCGATAACTTCCTGGATGGAGTCTATTCCGGGGCCCTCAAATCACTGCCCTTTCATTCGCCTTACAATGAGCAGGGGAAACTGTATGGCCCCAACGATCCGAATTACGCCGGTTTTCCAAACTTCAATCCGGTAGCCCAGGCCTTGTTGCCCCGGTTCGACACCTATACCGTAAAAATGCTGGGCGGTCTTTGGGCGGAATACGAACTGCTCCAGAATCTCCGGTTTCGGTCCAAGGTGAGCATCGACTACAACCAGGTGACGGAAGACCAGTTCGAGTCGTCGCAAACCGCCATTGGCGGGTATCTGGAAAGCGTGGGCGGGCGCGGCTACGGGGTCTTTACTTCGGGAACCTATACCACCTTTATCAATACCAACACCCTGACCTACAACGTTTTGCTGAACGAAAAGAACCGGTTTAACTTTCTGGCGGGGTTTGAAATTCTGCAACGGCAGGAACGGTCGGGTAGCACAACGGGCCGGTTATTTCCAAGCGATGACTTTACGTACATCACCTCGGCTGGTATTGTCGACAACGGATTTTCCAATCTGCTGAAAAGCGGGTTGATATCCACCTTCGGCGAAGTTCGCTACGATTATGATGACCGGTATCTGGCGACGCTGACGGCCCGTTACGACGGCTCATCCCGCTTTGGTCAGGATCGTCAATTTGGGTTGTTTCCGTCGGCCTCCGTGGGTTGGCGGATTTCGCAGGAGAAGTTCATGGAATCGTTCCGGTTTCTGAACGACCTGAAATTCCGCGCCAGCTACGGTTTTACGGGGAATGAGCGGATTGGGGACTACCAGTTTCTGGGAACCTGGGCATCGGTGACCTACAGTGGCGCAACGGGCTTAGGACCGGAGGCCCTGGCCAACCCAACCTTGCAATGGGAGCGGACGCGGGAAGCCAACCTGGGGCTGGACGCTTCGCTCTACAACGGGCGGCTCAGTCTCAGTTTCGATGTCTACGACAACCTCACCGATCGACTGCTGTTTGCCCAGCCCATTCCGTCGACGACCGGTTTTGGAACCTTGCAGGGCAACATCGGGAAAATCTCGAACCGGGGAATTGAGTTGATGGTGTCGACGGTCAACTTCGACCGGGGCGGTTTTAAGTGGAATACGGACCTGAACCTGTCGCGGAACGTAAACAAGGTGGTCGAACTGGCCAACGAGGGTCCGCTGTTTCGGGGGTATAGTGCCAACGGGGTCGGCAGCACGAACGCGGTTGTGCAGGGGGAACCACTGGGTACGTTCTGGGGCTTGAAGTTCCTGGGGGTAGATCCGGCGACGGGCGATGCGATTTACGACGACATCAACGGCGATGGCCGGATCAACACCGAAGACGGTCAGGTGATTGGCAATGCCCAACCCAAACTGTTTGGCGGTTTGACCAACCGGTTTTCGTTCAAGGGCTTCGATCTAAACGTCTTTTTTCAGGGATCGTATGGCAACAAGATGCTGAATTTTACCAGCACATCCACCATCAACACCGGGGCGGATTTGCAGAGTAATCAATCGCGGAAAGCCCTGGAACGCTGGCAGAAACCGGGTGACATTACCAGCGTACCGCGGTATGTGTACCAGAATACGTACAACAACTACCACAGCAGCCGGTTTCTGGAAGATGGCTCGTATCTGCGGCTGAAAAACGTTTCGCTGGGCTATAACCTGCCCAAAAAGTACGTCGAGCGCTTCCGGATTGTATCGAACGCCCGGATTTTTGCCTCGGCCACCAACCTCTGGACGCTCACCCGGTATTCGGGTCCCGATCCGGAAGTCAGCACGCTGGACGGTTCGACCACCGCGCAGGGCATCGACTTTTTCACCATTCCTCAATACAAAACCATGATGGTGGGAATCACCTTAAACCTATGATCCGATTCATTCGCTATACGGCCATTCTGGCCACGGTTTGGCTGGCTTCCTGTACGACCGTGCTGGAGCCTAAACCGGTCGATTTGCTGGTCGATAACCTGGTTCTGAACGAACCCAACGATGTGGAACCGGCCCGGATTGGTGCCTACAGTGCGCTTCGGGGCATGGCGGCCACGAACATGATGGCAGGGGATTTTACGGCCGATTACATCCGGCACAACGGAACCTTCAATGATTACCGCGAACTGGGCACCAAGCAGATTACCTCCTCGAACGGCGCACCGGCTTCCCTGTGGAGCAACCTGTACCGGACGATTTACGTCGCCAACTTTGTGCTCGAAAAGCTGCCGCCTATCAGTGGTGTTTCTGCCGCTACCAAAAAGCAGGTGCTGGCCGAAATGCGGTTTTTACGCGGCTATGCCAACTTCATCGGGGCCAACACGTTTGGTGATATTCCCAAAGTGACGACCACCGATCAGGGAACCAACCGGAACATTCCGAAGACGCCCAAAGCCGATATTCTGGCGTCGGTGCTGGAGGATTTCAGAGCGGCCGAAACCGATCTGGCCACCATCGAAGCCGGTTCGACGGCTCAGGTTGTAAACGGCACCTACGCCAACAAAATCACTGCTCAGGCCATGCTCGCCCGGTATTACCTCTACCAGAAAAACTGGGCTCAGGCAGAGGTGTATGCCACCCGGGTGATCGATGCCAAAGTGTATTCGCTGGAAACCAATTTTGAAGACATTGTTAGCAAAGATTTTACGAGAGAGTCTATTCTGGAGGTCGGCTACGGGCTGTCCGACGACCCCGGAACCAGTAACTTTGGGTTGACCAACCTTTTTGTGGGACGTCGGGAAGTCATCCCGTCGGATCAGGTGGTGGTTTCCCTGCTGTCGACCGAATCGGGGACGCGCCGGGCCACGGTGGCGTTTAATTCTCAAAATTTGCAGGGCGACGACAACGGCTGGACGATGCAGAAATATGGCACTGCCGACAACGATAACAACAACATCGTGCTGATCCGGCTGGCCGAAATGTACCTCATACGAGCCGAAGCCCGGGCGCAGCAAAACAAACTGACCGGAACCGCCGGTGCCATTGCCGATCTGAATGTGTTGCGGGCGCGGGCGAAGGCACCGAATGTCTCGGCCGCCAATCAGGCCGAAGCGATTTCGGCGATTGAGCGGGAGCGGGTGTATGAACTGGCTTTTGAAGGCCACCGCTGGTTCGACCTCATCCGGACGGGTCGCCTGCAGGCTGTCATGACGGCTTTTTCGCCCAACTGGAAAGCGACTTACGACCGCTGGCCGATTCCGAATGGTGAAATTCAGCGCAATCCGGCGTTGAAGGACGCGCAGAATCCGGGGTACTGAGTTCAAGGGAGGAGTAGGTTTTTCGCATATTGCCCCTAAATCCCCTAAAGGGGACTTTATGCATCCGGATTAAGCCGTGTCCAAGTCCCCTTTAGGGGATTTAGGGGCAACAGGTGAAAGTCCTAAGAATTATCAATATTAAAAGTTAATCGAGCTGCCAGTGCGGTTTGAATCCTGACGAAAAATGAGACACTATAAATACCTATTGACTTGTATTATCGCTCTGGCAACGGGCTGGCTGGTGGTGGCCTGTGAAGAACAGGACATCGACCGAACGTTTGAAGGGCCGTATTTTGTGCGGTTTACCGACTCGTCACTGACCTACAAGGAAAGTTACAACAAGACGATTGGAATTAAAGTACACAATGCCGGACCGCAGTTGGACGAGGCCATTAAAATCAATTACGTCATCAGCGGAACCGCCCGCGAGGGCAAGGATTACGCCATTGAAGGCACCAGAGGCACAGTGACGATTCCGGCCAAGCAGAGTTCGGGTACCATCAATCTGAAGCTGATCAACAACGCCAACAACATTCTGGAATCCCAGACGGTGGTGTTTACGCTGACCGACGTGCAGCCCTCGTCGCTGCGGGTGGGTTTTGGCAAAGAAGGGCTGTTGGGAAAAAGCATTACGTTCACCATCGAGGATGATTGTCTGTTCAGCGGGACCTATTCGGGTGCCCGGCAAAATGGTGCGTATGTGAACATTCTGCAACTGTCGACCAATACCGCTACCTTACCCGATATTGCCATTTCCAGTCTCGATTGCAAAACCTACACCATCGGAAACTGGAACATCGGGATGGCTGATTTTTTTGGATTCAACGCCATCAAACCCACTTTCACCTTTGTGGATAACGGGGATAATTCCCTGACGATTCCCGTTCAGTCCAATGCGGATCTGGGCGGAGATACGCTGTCGGGTACGGGTTCGTGGAATCCGCAAAACCGTCAGATCACCCTGAGTCTGCGCTGGAGAGCCACTTTCAATACCCCCTCCGGCCAGGATTCGGTAGGGACCATCACGTTTCCGCTCACGTATACGCCACAATAATGAAAAGCATGAAAACCTATATCCGATTTCTGGTTTTATCAGCAGGCTTGGTGGGGCTGTTCGCCGGGTGTTCCGAAAAACTGGAACCGAAACCCATTACCTACAGCCAGTTGCTGACCGGAACTGAAAAGAAAATCTGGCGGCTGGTGTCCTTCGAGGTAGTGGATCAGGGCGAAAAATCCGGGGTGATACCGATTCAAAACGCGCTTGATCCCTGCCGGAGTGACGACCGGTACGTATTTTATGCCGACGAGTCCCACAAACTCGAATACCTCAACGGAACTACCAAATGCAGCACGACCGAAGCCGATACGCTTTTTGAAGATAGCTGGACGATGATTAATTCCAACGCTACTCTGGAATTTGTGATTCCGGTTTTCAGTGGCAGCATTTTGCCCTTTACCATCAAGAATCTAACGGAAACGTCCATGACGGTGGAAATCTATTACGACAAAATCTACGTCGAACCGATAGACGCCAGTTACCGGTTTACGTTCAATTCGACCACAAAATAAAGGAATAAATGCGGTAGTGAATTTCGGCCTAAGCCGCTGGATCGACCACCGACCTAACTGGATTGCTTTTATGCTTAAACGTATACTTTTTTCGGTTGCCCTACTTGTTTGCGGGTTCTACTCCGGATCGGCCCAGCAAATCCCGGCCTGGCAGCAACTGGCCAGCCAACCGGCGCGGGAGCAATGTGCTACCATGCAGATGGACAGCGCTTTACGGGCTAAATACCCCGAAATGGGTAGCCGGGCGGCTTTTGAAAAGACGCTCCAGGAACGCATTGAACAGATCAAGAAACTGGAACGGACGGGTCGGCTGGCCGATGTGGTGCTCACCATTCCGGTGGTTGTTCACGTTGTTCACGCAGGTGAAGCCGTCGGAACGGGCCGCAACATCAGCGAAGCGCAGGTAAAAGCCCAGTTAGAGACGCTCAACGAAGACTTTCGCCGGAAACCGGGTACCCGGGGGTTTAACGACAACGCCAATGGGGCCGATATTGAGATCGAATTTTGCCTGGCCGCCATCAACCCCACGGGGGGAACGATTACGGAACGGGGGATCGACCGGGTAAACGGGGCGTCTAATTTTGGTAAATCGACCTGGAGCAAGGCGGATATCGACGGCGTTTTGAAACCGAACACGTTCTGGGACCCCGAAAAATACTTTAACATCTGGGTCGTTGATTTTGCGGCCTCCGACGACCGTCTGCTGGGATATGCGCAGTTTCCGAGCCAGTCGACCCTGCCGGGTTTGTCGCCCAATTCGGGGGCTGGCAGCACCGACGGCGTGGTGATCCGGTATCAGTCGTTTGGCAATGCCGAGAAAGGCAACTTCCCGGTGATGCAGGCTCCCTACAACCTGGGCCGGACGCTGACGCACGAAGTGGGCCACTGGCTGGGCTTGATTCACATCTGGGGGGATGCCAATTGTGGCAATGACTTTGTGGACGACACGCCGACGCAGGCATCCGAAAGCCGGGGTTGCCAGAAAGGGCGTGTGAGTTGCGGAGGCACCAACATGGTCGAAAATTACATGGACTATTCCGACGACGCCTGTTTCAACATCTTCACACGCGGCCAGAAAACCCGCATGAGGGCAGTGATGCAGGTGGCGGTTCGTCGGGCCAATCTCGTGAATGCCAACGTCTGCGGTACCTCCGTCGTGGCGCGTCCATCGGCGAATTTCCGGGCCGAAAACCTCCGGGTTTTGCTGGGTGGCCAGGTGCGTTTTACCGATCTGTCGACCAACTTCCCGACAAGCTGGGCATGGACGTTTGAAGGCGGTACACCCTCGACTTCGACGGAACAAAATCCGGTGGTGACCTATAATGAACCGGGCAAATTCCGGGTGACCCTGGTGGCTTCCAATGCCGCCGGTTCGTCGGCTCCGTTTGTCAGGGAACTGTACATCGAAGTATTGAACGTCGGGCTGTGTGCCGATCAGACCAATTTCAGTGGCACCCGAACCGTATTGCGTCAGCCGGGCGGAACCGGGTATGTCGCCGGTCAGAACAGCCGAAGAACCAGAGCCGTATCTGAGTTTTTTGATAATTCGCTGAGCTACAATAATATGCACGGGGCCTCGCTCCGGTTTGGGGTTGCGAAAGCCGCCAGAGGTGCCACGACCGAATCCATCGTGACTGTAACCGTCTGGAATGCCCGTGGTTTTCAGAACGGGCCCGGTGCGGTACTGGAAACAAAAGAGGTGCCGCTCCGAACCATCCTGGAGGATGTTGCTAACAACCGCGCCACCAGCATAGTCTTCGACCGGAACGTTCCGCTGAGCGGTTTGCCGTTCCACATTGGCATCGAGCTTACCTACGTGGCGGGTGATACGGTGGCGCTGACGACGACCCGCGATGGCGAATCGCTGTTGGGAACTTCCTGGGAGCAGAATGCCAACGGCGAGTGGGAGCGGTACCGGGTTCGTCAGGGGCTTAACGTTGCCCACGAAATCACGGCCCGGGTCGGCATGAAACCGTCCGTTCAGCTAACGGCATCCAAACAGTTTGTTCTACCGGGCGAACCGGTCACGCTCAATGCCCGTGGAGCCAGTATTTTCAGTTGGGCGGGTCAGAATCTGAGCAGTACGTTGGGCGGTCAGGTCATTGCCCGGCCCACGCAAACGACCTCGTATACCGTCACGGGTTCCGGTCTGGATCTGTGTAATGCGACGGCAACGGCCCGGATTTACGTGCAGCCCGGCACGATCACCGGCGTACCAACTGCCCTGCCGGATGAGGCCCTGACGGTTTCTCCCAACCCCAGCGACGGTTTGACGGAGGTTTCTTTCCGGAACACGTCCCGGGGCATTCTGACGCTTTCGGTCCGGAACGTAGCCGGGGTGGAGGTGCTGAAACAGCAGTACCAGAAAACCGACGACGGTTTTGAACAGACGCTCGACCTCCGAACGATGCCGGGCGGACTGTATCTGGTCGAGGTCCGGATCGGGTCGCAGGTGGTGCGGAAGAAAGTGGTGAAATACTAGAGAATTACCCTGTCAGCGGTCGAAGACCCTGACAGGGTAGTTGATCGAAATTACATTAGCTGATCGAGAGGTAATAATCACCATCTGCTCTCCACTTTCCATTAACTTTCCGGGCAAACACAACGCCGTAGCGATGCACGGAATACCCCCACATGTCGTAGAGGAAGCAGGCCAATTGTTTATCCTGTGAAAAAGCTACATGAGAGATGCTTAGTGTGCCTAACTTCCGGTAGGGGAAACCCAGGATTTTTTCATCTGCTAGCGCATGTAACTCTAGCCAGGAAGGGGTTACAAAGGCATAGATACTGTAAGTGTCTGACGCCGGGAAGCCTTTCCAATGCTGCCACATGACATCATCAGGTCCCCCTTGCGGTAATTGATCGACGGGTATGGAATCCAGATGGGGCGGGAAATCAGGATTCCAGAAATCCAGCAAGTTGCGGAAAACCGCCCGATAGGCCGTATCAACCCCTTTGAACCGCTTGTCCCAGTCCGCTTCCATTCGTTCAACCCGTTCATTAAAATGAGCGGGTAGCGGCATGAAAACCCCCGACATAAAACCTACCCAAACCGGCTCACCTTCCAGGCCCTGACTCATGACTCCCCGGTAGGGAGAGTCCCAGGTAGGTTTGGGCTCGTCGGGGTTCAGATAGCGCAGACTCTGGTTGATCACGGCGATTTCTTCTTTGATCAATGTAGTGTCCCGAAGAGGTGTTTGAGTGGGATTCTGCTTTTCCTGAGTTCCACAACTTGCTAACAGAAGTACAAAAACAAGTATGTAAAATGGTATTTGTATTTTCATAAGCAGGTGATGGATAAGGTATATTTCTTCCGATATAGATACATAAAATTGGTATTAAATTATTCCATTCGGTATCAGATTGAACGCATTTAATTGTCTGGTTGAACGCACAATAGATTTTCTTTAGCTGGTTAGCTAAAGAAAATCTATTGTGCGTTCAACCAGTTATTTATAGCTATTCTCTACTTTTTCAATCTTTCCATTTTTTAAAAAAATGGTTTTGTAAATGGGCTCAAATCCTACTAAGGGTGCTGCATTAGGATTTGGATCACCATTCGGTAACAGGTCGTCTACAATCTTGTGTTTTACAAGTGGTCTAACTATATTGAAAAAGAAGCTGTTGGTTTGGATAATGGGTTCGATACCACTCGAAATTAAGATGACATTTCCCTCAATTATACTATACATGGATACCGGTGATTTCTTTAATTCGCTTAAGTATCCTACATTGCTGAGTATGTAAATCAAATTTCCATTTTCGTTTCGAATGTTACATCGAATGACTCCTTTTCCAGTGGCTTTGAAGAACTCTTTGATTTCTTCGATCATATAGGGCTGGTTAAATACTACTTTTCTCGAATTCTGATTAGTAAATTTCACCGACTGACCAGCTGCTTTGAAATGCAGAAGAACTAGTATTAATATTAATAAGTATTTCATAGGCATAACGATTATAATTTACCGGACCAGTCGTAAATATTATAACCACAATTTTTGAAATTATTATTAATCAGAAGTTGTGCTTTTTTACCATCGTTATCAAAGATTCCCATCCAAAGCTCACCTTGAGGATTTAAAACGAAGTTAGGTACATTCCAGGCTTTTACTAAAACATAATCATCTTGTCCATTTGGATCTTTTGAAATACTGGGACCTCTTGAATAACCATTTGGGTGAGTGTGAATGACACCTAACACATTTATCCACTCATTATAAAATTTTACCGATACAGTGTTATTTGGTTCTCTCCGATATTGATAGTAGTCTAACCGAGATTGTGTTTGTGAATTATTAAAATTGGGTAACCAAAGAATCCCTTTATTCGTTATCAAGGCAGCATTTTCATGGTGAGCTACGCCATCCTTAAATGAATCTTCCCACATTTTTTTGAAAACCTCACATTGATTTGCTTTTTTATGTAGTTTCCCAGGCTTCACTATCTTCTCCAACTCCTTCTTCTTGTCCTCGTACGCTTGACTAACGTATGGATTACTTTGCAGAGATGGACCTCCTCGCCCTGGCCCCTCAGTACCTGGAAGAACGCTTGGACGTACACCGTATATAACTACTTCAGGTAAGTTTGAATGTCCCGGGATAATTATAGGGTCTTCACCTAATGTTTCGAAGTCCCAGACGTAAATCCCACCGGTTTTATCCGTACCTCCTACCCCATCTACCAGACCTTCAAGAACAACAGCATCGATATGTGCTGTTTCTTGTGGATCATTCCCACTTCCCGCACATTGAATCGTTTTAGGGCCATTATTCAACGTATAGCTACTGCCCTGTACGCGCAAACTGATCGACTGATTCTGTCCGTTTTTAATCGAAGCCGGAGGAGCAAAGTTAAAACCATGTTGCCCATTCCCTTTGCCAGCATTCAACAAATCCTGACGAAAATTTGCAGCCGAAAAAGTAGACACAACCTGTCCATTTGCCACCACTTCGACGGTTATTGGGGCATTCGGGTTGTTGCGGTCGTAGACCCAACCCCCCAGGTTACCGCAGTCGGCCCCCTCAAAATTGCCTTCGTAATTGCCCCCCGACGGATTGGTGGACGGTGGGGGCGTTGTGGGACCCGGATTAGTCGGTGGGGTGGTTGTTCCTCCGGGACTGCCACTCCCTGCACATTGAATCGTTCGGGGTCCCTGCTCCAGCGTAAAGGAACTACCTTGTACGCGCAAACTGATCGACTGATTCTGTCCGTTTTTGATCGAAGCCGGTGGTGCAAAGTTGAAGCCATGTTGTCCATTCCCTTTTCCCGCATTTACCAAATCCTGCCGGAAATTGGCGGCTGAAAAACTGCCCACAACCTGACCGTTGGCCACCACTTCGACCGTAATTGGCGTATTTGGATTGTTGCGGTCATAGACCCAACCCCAAAGATTGTCGCAGTTAGCACCGTCAAAATGGCCTTCATAATTCCCGTTTGAAGGATTGTTGGCTGGTGGAGGTGTACTCGGAGAAGGATTGGTGGGCGTTGTACCGGTTCCACCCGTATTTCCACTCCCCGCACATTGAATGGTTCGGGGACCCTGCTCGAGTGTAAAGGAACTTCCCTGCACCCGTAGGCTGATCGACTGATTCTGATTGTTTTTGATCGAAGCCGGAGGAGCAAAGTTGAAGCTGTGCTGTCCGTTGCCCTTGCCTGCATTCTGTAAATCCTGCCGGTACTCTGAAGCGGTAAAACTGCCCACAACCTGACCGTTGGCCACCACTTCGACGGTTATTGGCGTGTTTGGATTGTTCCGATCATAGACCCAACCCCAGAAATTGTCGCAGTTGGCACCGTCAAAGTGGCCTTCGTAATTCCCGTTGGCCGGATTGCCGGCACTTGCCCGTGCCTGTCGGTTGCGCACGGGTTCGGCCGAGTTGATGAGCGTTAGGGAAACGCGGGCTTTTTCAACGAAAAGACTGGTCTGGTCGGCATTCGAGTGGCTGCGTAAGAGTCGGAACGTGTTTTCGGCTCCGACCTGGGTGAAGTAGCCGGTTACGGTATACCGGACGAATGCGTTCGAGGGGGAAAGCTCGGTGCTCACTAAATCCGCATAGTCGCCACCGGTGCGGATGAAGCCTTCGGGCAGGAGTAGTTTCAGCCGGAAACCGCCGGAACCCGCAAGGGTGTAGAGCAGTGCTGGCGAGAGATTGAGATACTGAGCCGTAATGGTCAGCTCAATGGGTTGCCCCAGTGCGATTTCGGTTCGACTGGACTTCATGCTAAAACGGATAGGGTCATTATCGAACATCCGGTTTTGTAACCGGGGTGTTTGGTGGGGTCGTAACGGAGGTAGGATCTTCTCGGAACGAGGAGTCTTGTCTCGTTCTTTGTCAATGGGTTCTCCTTTCTTTAAGGCTGTAACCCCGAATAGAGTCATCAAGGCAACAATAAAAACCGCGAATCGGGCCAGCAGCTTGCTTCGTAAAAAGTTGATCATCGTAGATGGTTTGTGGTATGTGCAAGCAATTATAAGACATCAAGCCACATCTATCCAAGCATTTACTGAGAAATATTTTTATGTTTTGTTATATAAAATATTGGTAAAATTATAATTTGTTTACGATGATATAGCTTTGGGAACAACAGATTTTCGTTGGGAGCGAAAGAGGGTACTTAAGGTGTAATGAATGCGGGATCTGGTTAAAAATCGAAAAGAGGATGATCGACTATCTCTGAATAGCCGGTCAGCCTCTTTTCAAATAAAAAAAAGTTTGTAAAACGCTTTCCGCCCCTAAATCCCCTAAAGGGGACTTTTAGCATCCGGAGGGGCCGCGTCCAAGTCCCCTTCAGGGCAGGGCTGTTAAGTGCTTCCGCTTTTCGCCCCTAAATCCCCTAAAGGGGACTTTTAGCATCCGGAGGGGCCGCGTCCAAGTCCCCTTCAGGGCAGGGCTGTTAAGTGCTTCCGCTTTCCGCCCCTAAATCCCCTAAAGGGGACTTTTAGCATCCGGAGGGGCCGCGTCCAAGTCCCCTTTAGGGCAGGGCTGTTAAGTACTTCCGCTTTTCTCCCCTAAATCCCCTAAAGGGGACTTTTAGCATCCGGAGGGGCCGCGTCCAAGTCCCCTTTAGGGCAGGGCTGTTAAGTACTTCCGCTTTTCGCCCCTAAATCCCCTAAAGGGGACTTTTAGCATCCGGAGGGGCCGCGTCCAAGTCCCCTTTAGGGCAGGGCTGTTAAGTGCTTCCGCTTTTCGCCCCTAAATCCCCTAAAGGGGACTTTTAGCATCCGGAGGGGCCGCGTCCAAGTCCCCTTCAGGGGATTTAGGGGCGAAAAGTGCAAAAGCAAAATATATGATGTACTTTTTCTGCACGCTCTATTCCCCCGCCCGCCAAATCAATACGTCAGCTTCGCCAGATAATCAAAGTCATATTTGGCGCTTTCCATGGCGGTTTTGGGGTATTCTTCCTGTTCGACAAAGAAGTACTTCATCCCGGATTTGTCGCTGTTTTTCAACATCTTCACAATGTCGATCTGCCCCTTGCCAAACTCGGTGCTTTCCTTTTTTACCTTGTCCATGTCTTTGAGGTGCCAGAGCGGAAAACGGCCCGGATACTTGGCAAAATACTTCAGCGGGTCGTTGCCGGTCAGGATGGCCCAACCCAGGTCCATTTCCATTTTGACCAGATTGGGGTCGCTTTTCTCAACGAGAATGTCGTAGAGCGGTTTGCCGCCTTTCTTTTCAAATTCGTAATCGTGGTTGTGGTAGGCGAACACCAGACCGGCTTTCTGGCAATCCTCGGCGGATTTGGAAAACGTGTCGGCGCAACGCTGGTAATTGGCGACGGTTTGTCCTTCCGATGGCAGCGACGAACACACCAGGTAGCTTTGTCCGGCTTCGGCGGCCATGTCGACCGATTTTTTCCAGTCCTTGTCGATGTGAACGTGTCCACTGCGGACGTTCATGCCGAGGTCGTGGGCAATTTTTTTGATTTCTTTCGGTTTCAACCCGTAGTAATTCCCTTTGTCGCTGCGGGCCGATTCCAGTTCTTTGTAGCCAATTTTTGCCAGTTGTTTCAGCGTGCCTACGGCGTCGGCCAGCATTTCTTTCCGGACGGTATACAATTGAATGCCTACATTTTTAACTTTAGCGGCTTCCGCAAAAGGGGAATACAGCAAGGCCCCTGCGGCCAGGCTACCGGTTGTTTTTAGAAAATCGCGTCGTGTTGTCATCGGTTTTATAGAATACAGCTTGATCAACTGGACAAAGGAGTGGAGCCGTAAAGTCTACTAGCTGTGCCCCATTCTCCTGCAACCTACCACTTCTTAAACACAAAAAAGACCGCCAGCACAATCAGCGCGAAGCCGACGATGTAATTCCACTTGATTTCTTCCTTGAGATACAAAACCGCAAAGGCGACGAACACCAGCAAACTGACGACTTCCTGAATCGTTTTGAGTTCGAATGCCGTGAATTGATACGAGCCGATGCGGTTGGCCGGCACCGCAAAACAATATTCCACCAGCGCAATGAGCCAGCTAATGAGAATCACTTTCCACAAAGCCTCGCCTTTGTAACGCAGGTGCCAGTACCAGGCGGTGGTCATGAACAGATTGGAAACAACCAATAAAACAACAGTGCGCATCGTCGTATTTCTAGAGCGTTGAAGGCGGTTCTGAACGTTCAGGATCGTTTATCCGCAAAACCGCTGCAAATCTCCGGGAACTTTGGGTGGAAACCATAAACCACCCGGCTTTTTTTGAGTTAAAGACAACGTGAAGCCCAACTTTGATTTGTCACTGGTTCTCAATCGCATTGAGGACGCCATCCGGCCGTATCCGAAAGCCGCCCTATTCGATCTGTTCGAGCGGGGGTTTAACTCGGTGTTTGAACAACTGATCGCGTGTATCATCTCCATCCGCACGCTGGACGAAACCACCATTCCGGTTTCTTTGCGGCTGTTTGCCGTCGCCCGAACGCCCGACCAACTTCTGAAACTCGCCCCGGCTGAACTCGCCACGCTCTTATACGGAACGCAGTACCCCGAACAGAAAGCGTACACCATGCTGGGCATTGCCCGCCGGGCAGTGGATGAGTTTAACGGACAGATTCCCGCCGATTTTGAAACCCTGATTTCGTTCAAAGGCGTTGGGCCGAAATGCGCCAATCTGACGCTGGGCGTGGCCACCGGACAGGCCGCCATCAGTGTCGATATTCACGTCCACCGGGTCACCAACCGCTGGGGTTTGGTCCGAACCCGGCAGCCGGAGGAGACCCTGAAAGCCCTCGAAGAAAAAGTGCCCGTTGAACAATGGATCGACATCAACCGGCTGCTGATGCCGTTTGGAAAGCACATTTGCACTGGCCCATTGCCGCATTGCCCAACGTGCCCGGTGCTGGAATGGTGTGAGCAGGTGGGGGTTCGGTAACAATATTTACCGCTGAACGGGTGGGCAATGCAGAAACCGGATTTACCTTTGCAGCTTCAGATGAAACCGCATCCCCGCGTATGGCTTTAAAAACAGTTGTTAAAATCAGTAATGTAACCAATTTAAGCGACGCCCGGTACTGCGCTGGCATGGGCGTCGATCTGCTGGGGTTTTCCATGGACGAAAACGCGGAGCAGTACGTGGCTCCGGCTACGTTCAAGGAAATTCGTTCGTGGGTGGCCGGGGTACACATCGTTGGGGAGACGGCTTCGATCGATGTTGTGGAAATTGAGCGGTTGCTGGAAGTCTACCAGCCTGACGTCCTCCAGATTGAAGAAGCGGCCCTGTTGCCCTATCTGTCGACCTTCGATTGCCGGATCATCCTGAAAACCGATCTGTCGTTGCTGACGCTCGATCAACTGGAAACCTTCTTTTCGTCCGTCCAATCCGATCAGGTCGATTACTTTCTCCTCGAAAGTAAAGGTGCTGTAAACCTGGATGAGGAGTTGAAGGCGACGCTTAAACCGCTGGCGGCCCGGTACCCGGTTTTGCTCGGCATCGGTTTTGCCCCGGATTCGATCGAAAACGTGCTGACCGACCTGCCGATTCAGGGCATTGCGCTCACGGGGGGCGACGAAGACCGCCCTGGTTCGCGCGAGTTTGGCGAACTGATGGATATTCTGGAGGCCCTGGAAACCGACGACTGAATTATTAGGTTAAACCCGGTAGTATGTATTACCTATTATCAGTCCTGGCGTACTTTCATCCCAATCGGCGTCCATTCTTCCTTTCTTCCTTTTAAGCTACCGAAAACCGCGATACGTTTACAGCGTATTTTAACTAATACGCTCATGACTAAACGCTTAGAACGTCTTCGCGACGAAGCTATGTTAGGCGGGGTAGCCGCCGGACTGGCCCAGTATTTCAACATCGACCGGACCTTGATCCGGGTTCTCTTCGTGGCTGGCTTTTTCCTGCCCCACGTCCCGTCCCTGATAATTTATGTTATCTTGTGGATTGTATTACCGGAACGGGTTTCCGGCTATTATGCGTCGTTTAAAACAGAACCTTTAACTAATCAGTACACCACTATGAATACGAATGAACGCAATGGTAACCTCGTAGGAGGGTCAATTCTGGTCGGAATCGGCTTTCTGTTTCTGCTCGATCGCTGGTTTGATATCAACTTCGGCGATATGTGGCCGCTCATCCTGATCGGGATCGGGGCCTGGCTGATTGTCAAGGACCGGAACAAGAACAATGGCCCGCACAACGACGGCCCGCCGTCCAGCGACCGCTACACCAGCGGATCCGATCCGTACGCCGATCCGTATGCGTCCAACAATCCGCCACAACAACCGCTCTGATCCAACATGAAGCGAACAGGATTATTCTGGGGCATCGCCCTGATCACGCTCGGCGTGGTGTTTCTGGCTCATAATTACGGCTGGTTCTACATCGACTGGAGTTTCTTCTCGCGGTTCTGGCCGGTGCTGATAATTCTGGCCGGGTTGAATCTGATCTTTGCGAAGTCGAATTCGGCTGCTGCGCTGGTAACCACCGTTCTGTTGGCGGTTTCGGTACCGCTGGCCATCGTAGGCATGTTCCACGGAAACCGCTGGGATAACGACCACTACGAATACCGCTACAACAACGATGATGACGACGATGATTCCGATCATAATCGCAATGATGAGGATGATAATGATCGCGATGAAAGCCGACCCCGGGTGCAAACCAGCCACATTGCCGAACCGATGGATTCTGTCATTCAGCAGGCTTCGCTGAAGTTTGAAAGCGGAGCAGGGCGGTTTTACATCGGCGCTCCGTCCGATAGCCTGGTCGAAGCCGATACCAAGATGAGCGTCAGCAAATACAGCATGTCGGTCAACCGCAGCGACGAATCGCGCTCGGCGGAAATTGAACTGAAACTGGATGACGACGAAATCAAGCTGAAATCCGGCGAACTGGTCAATCTGGTGGATTTGCGGCTAAATCCGAAACCCACCTGGACGTTCGACTTTGGCATTGGTGCCGGGCAGGCCAACTTTGACCTGAGTGCCTACGCCGTGAAGTCGGTTAAACTGGGAGCCGGTGCCGCCGACATTGAGATAAAGCTGGGGGACCGCGCGCCCCAATCCGACGTCCGGATCGAGTCGGGCGTGACATCGGTGACCTTGAAGATCCCGAAAACCGCTGGTTGTCAGGTCGAAACACAGGGTGCTTTGACCGTTAAAAAGCTCGATGGTTTTGTCGAAATCGGCGGGGGCGTCTACCAGACCCCGGGTTACGCCGGTACGGCGAAAAAAATAAACATTCATTACGAAGGGGGCGTATCGCGCTTCGAAGTTGAACGGTATTGAGACCGGAAGCCTGGGTTAATTGCTCAGGCTTCGGCCATTCATCAGGTTGTCCGGTAAAAGCCCGCACTTTTACCGGACAACCTTTTTTGTTTTCCGTCAATTTGCCGGGCTTCACCACACAAAGTGCTTTTGTGAGTTGAAAGAAATGAGTAATTATAACTAGTATTTAAATAATGCAGGATTTGATTTTTGTAACGGGAAATTACTTCAAAAAGAATGTTTTAGGGTGTAAAATGCCTGTATTTTAGATAATTATTGTCTGATAACCGGCGTAGTTAAATTGTACTATCAAGTTAACGTATAGACTAATCGTAAAACATGTAAAATATTTATGCATCCGTTTGATAAATAGTGCCTTCATTTGCTTGGATATACTAAAATAATAGTATAAAATCGTTAAATAATTACTTTTTTACCAGCCAGTATGGATAAAAAAAGATGTGTATATACAAATAAATACTTATAAATATTCTATGTTTGTAAAGGCTTTAGCCAACAGGTTAGTGGATTATAGGCATTGAATATCCTTAAGTCGTAACAGGGACGCGGTAAAAAAACTACCGGCTTTTCTGTGTCAAATGGGTGTGCAAGCAAATTTAGCTTGAAGAAGTGAGATGTAATGGATTTGTAGAATAAACCTCCAAACTATTGTTTCATGAAACCCACATATACGCCTGATCGGCTATTGCCTGGTTATTTACTTTGCCTTTGGCTGCTGTGCATTTTAAATGCCACTGCCCAACCCATCACGATTGCGTCGGAAGATTATAAAGTTGACACCGGTCTAAAATTAATTGTTTGTAACCGGATACCGGTTATCCCGTCTTCTCCACAATCTCTGACGCTGGTTTTCGACAAAAATTACACGTATTCCGCAACGGGAGAAGCCTTTCAGGTTGGGAAAGAATACACGCTCGGCAGCACTGCCGGGAGCTACAAACTCTTTTTTACAACCTTCCCCATCATTGCCTTCAACACCAACGGAGTGGCCATCAGTGAAGATGATAACCGCACCAAAGGCACGGTTTCGATCGCCAATCCGGGGAATTCGCCCTTTTCGTCCAGCATGGGCGTTCGGGTCAGAGGCAACACCTCGCGGCTGAATCCCAAAAAGTCCTATAACCTGGAATTGTGGAAAGATCCCGCAGGCAACGAAGAACTTGAAACGTCGCTGTTTGGCATGCGGGAAGACAGCAAGTGGCTTTTTCTGGCCCTCTACAACGAACCCCTGCGCGTCAACAACGTGGCCTCGTGGGCGATTTGGCTAAAAATGCATCAACTCTATTATGCCGGTCAGGAGGCCGGTGCGCTTCCCGGTATCAGGACGCGGTATTGCGACGTGTTTATCAATAATTCCTACAACGGTGTCTATGTCATCACGGAAGATCTCGACCGCAAGCAACTTAAGCTGAAAAAGACGCGCGACAATGGCGAAATCCGGGGAGAACTCTATAAAACGGGGGCTAAAACCGATGCGACCTGGTTTACCAGTGTTTTCAATAACAACCCATTATCGCCCTTTGACAACAATTCGGCAACCTGGTCGGGCTACGAGATGGATTATCCCAAAACGCCTTTTTGGAATAGTTTGTTTGGCATTGCAACATTTATCAATAAATCGACCGATGCGGAGTTTAAAAACCAGGTGGCCGGGAAATTTAAACTGGATAATCTGATCGATAATTTCCTGTTTTTAAATGCGGTGGGGGCGTCGGACGACAATTTTGGCAATAATCAATTTATTGCCCGCTACAAAGAAAACGAACCCTACATTTTTCTGCCCTGGGATTTTGATATAACCCTGGGGAATTATTACGGGTCGGTGGACCCGGTTGGCGAAAACGTGCGGTTCAACGGCTTTTATTACCGTCTGTTAACGCTGAATCCGAACGGTTTTAAAAGCCGCATGAAGAAACGGTGGCTGGCCTTGCGGCAGGGCGACCTGACCAATGCCAATTACAAAAAGAACCTGACTGACAATACGACCCTGCTGACCCATGAAGGGGCCTACAAACGCGAAGAATTGCGGTGGCCCGCTTCGTTGCGCCTGTCGGAACATACGGCCATTCTGAACTGGGTTGACAAACGGCTGACGGTTTTGGACCAGTATTTTGCCGAGTTTCCGGATCAGGATCCTTCCGCCGTGGATGTTACCCTGCTCAATTTTACGGGACAGATTTCCGGAGCGGAAAAAACATTGAACTGGACGACCAGTTCCGAAAAAGACGCCAGCCGGTTTGAAGTCGAATTCAGTGCCGATGCGCTGACGTTTGGCAAGGTGGGAGAGGTGGCGGCATCGGGCAATAGTGTCGTTGAAAAGGCCTACGCGTTCACCCATCCGGATGCGTCCGCCGTGGCGTATTACCGCCTGAAAATTTTTAATATCGACGGACTTTTTAAATACAGTAACCCGCTGTTGATCGGTGCCTGCCCCAGTCCGCCTGCCGTGCCGACGCTAAGCGCCAGTTCGACAGCGATCAATGCCGGACAGAGTACAGTATTGACAGCCGCCGGGTGCGCCCAGACGGTGCTGTGGAACACCGGGCAAACCGGGAGTCAGATAACGGTAAGCCCGGCCACAACGACCACCTATCAGGCCCGGTGCCGGCAGAGCGCCGGATGTGAGAGTGCCTTTTCCAACATCATTACCGTTAAGGTCAACCCCGTAACGGCCTACGATGGCTATCTGAGCACGGCCAGTTGCACGGTCATTTCGGGTTGGGCCTGGGATAGCAAAAAGCCCAATGCGCCGTTGGTGGTGGAGATTCTGGAAGGGCAGAATGTGATCGCCTTTACCGTCGCCGATATTTACCGGTCAGAACTGAAAACCGCCGGGAAAGGCAACGGATTACACGCCTATGCGTTTGAACCGCCTAAAAGTCTGTACGACAACAAACCGCACGTATTGTCGGCCCGGATCAAGGGCAGCACGTTCGCACTCAAGCAGGGACCTAAAACCGTCACCTGTCCACTGACCAACTATGCCCCGCTTGCGCCCACCATTGCCCCCTTGTCGGCGACGGTCAACACGGGTTTCTCGTGGACCTTGCCGATGTTTTTCGACGCCGACTATGGTGCGGTCTACTACAGCCTGAGCGGGTTGCCTGGGGGCTTGTCGTTCGATCCGATTTCACGGGATATTACCGGTATGCCCACGGCACCCGGCACGTTCAATCTGACCTATTCGGCTTCAGATGGCACGGCCACCACGCCGGTTTTGATTTCGCTCGTGGTCAGCACGACCGGTAGTGTGCCGGAACCGGTCAACCAGCACCCGCAACCCCCGGCAATTTCCCCGCTGTCGGCCACGGTCAATGCGGCTTATACCATCACGTTAGCACCCTTTACGGACACCGACCCGCTGACGTATGCGCTGAACGGCTTGCCCAACGGCCTGGGATTCACGCCCGGAACAAGGGTCATTACGGGAACACCAACGGTAAGCGGCCTGTTCAGCCTGACCTATACCGCGACGGATAACCAGTCGGCCAGTAGTTTTTTGATTGTTTCGCTGACGGTTAGTCCGGCGGTTTCCGTACCGCCATCGACAACGGTGACGGGAAATTTTGAAGGCTATCTCGACAAGGTGGAATGCGGCAGCATTCGGGGGTGGGTCTGGGACCGCAACAAGCCCAATACGGCCCTGATGATTGAGTTTTTTGCCAATAATGTCTCCATCGGTACGGTCAATGCGGATATTTTTCGGCAGGATTTGAAGGATGCCGGGAAAGGCGATGGGGCTCATGCGTACAGTTTTACAACGCCTGAATTCCTGAAAGACGGCCAATTGTATGCCATACGGGCGAAAGTAAAAGACTCGGATTACGCCCTGAAAGGCTCCCCCAAAAATCTTACGTGTCCGGGATCTGGCACGGGAATTCCGCCGACAGAAACCGGTAATCAGCCCCCGCAGGCTCCCGCGACGGCTCCTATGTCGGCCACCCTGAATACGGCTTTTTCAGCTACCCTGCCACCCTTCACCGATGCCGATCCGCTAACGTATAGCCTGACGGGTTTGCCGGGCGGGCTGAACTTTACCGGAGAAAGCCGTCAGTTGACCGGCACCCCGCAGGTGAGTGGTAGTTTTAGCCTGACGTATGCGGCTACCGACGGCCAATTGACCACCCGGACTTCCATGCTGCTGGTCGTGAGTCCGTCGGTGCCGGTTTCTGCAACGGTAACGGGTAATTTCGAGGGTTATCTCGACAAGGTAGAATGCGGCAGTATCCGGGGGTGGGTCTGGGATCGTAACAAACCGAATACATCCCTCATGGTTGAGTTTTTTGCCAATGGGGTTTCCATCGGTACGACGAATGCAAACATCTTCCGGCAGGATTTGAAAGATTTGAGAAAGGGGAATGGCGCCCATGCGTATAGTTTTTCGACTCCCTCCAGTGTGAAAACGGGTAGTAGTTTCCAGATCAGTGCGAAAGTTGAAAACAGCAATTACGTATTAAGCTGGTCGCCGAAATCGCTAAATTGCCCGGTAGGGAGCCGCCTGAGTGTGGTGGAGGATTCGGGAGCCGAATCGGGCGATTGGCTGACGGTCTGGCCGAATCCGTCGGACGGTAACTTTGAGATTCGCTATACCCTGGAAGCCGGAAAACCGGGTGAACTGTCGGTGGTCGATGCCGCTGGCCGGGGCTGGTACCGCAAGTCCGTCGAGGGGGTTGGTCCCCAGCGGCAAAAGGTATCACTGAGCGGTGCGCCGGGTGTTTTCTTTGTTCGGTTGCGCCAGGGGACGACGCTGCAAACCAAAAAGATGATAATCGGGAAATAGTTGCTTTTGCCCCGTTCCCCTAAAGGGGACTTTTAGCATCCAGAGGATTCCGCGTCCAAGTCCCCTTTAGGGGAACGGGGCAAAAGCGATAACTTACTTTTTGAAAACCAACGCCTTGATCGGTTGGATTCGCGTGGCCACCAGCGTGGGAAGCCACATCACGAGGGCAATGAGGGTGATCGTGGCGAGGTTCACCAGAGCGATCACCGAAAAATTCCAGGCAATTGGCACCGTGTCCATGTAGTAGTTTTTGGGGTCGAGCGGGATCAGTTCGAAATAATACTGAAGGGCGCAGATGCCAATGCCCAGCAAGTTGCCAATGACCAGACCTTTGATGACCATATTCAGACCCACGTAGAAAAAGACCCGCCGGATCAGGGAATTCTGACTGCCGAAGGCTTTCAACAGACCGATCATGGGCGTGCGTTCCATCATCAGCACCAGCAGAATGGCGACCATGTTGAACCCGGCTACGAAGAGGATCAAAACCAGAAAAATGCTGGTATTCTGATCGAGCAGCATCATCCAGTCGAACAGCGGTTTGTAGGTATCCGTGACGCGCATCGGGCGCATGTCGGGCGAGGCTGCATCGCGAACCCGACGGTAGGTCTCATCGATGTGTTTGAAATCGTTGACGAAAATCTCATACCCGCCCACCGAATCGGCTCCCCAGTTGTTGAGTTGCTGAATCAGTCGCAAGTCGCCGACGATCATCACATTATCGCCTTCTTCGAGGCCCGTATCGTAAATGCCTGACACCTGCAGTTTGCGGGGCCGCAGGGTGTTTCCGATAAAATACATGATCACATCCTTGCCGACGCCGAGTTGAAGCCGTTCCGAAATCCGCTTGCTGATCAGGATCTGGCAGGAATAATTCGGATTACACTGCGCGCTGTCGTTGAAAAACCGGGGCAATTGGCCGGCCACCAGCGAACTCTGAAACAAACTCCAGTCATATTCCCGGCCAACGCCCTTCAAAACCGCCCCCGAAAGTTCGTCGGCGGTTTTCAGCATCCCGGCTTTCGTGGCCACGGCCTGAATGTGGCGGATGCCGTCGATGGTTTTTGCCTGCTGGTAGAGGGGCGTCTGAAGCGGCAGGGGCGTTTCTTCGTACGAATTGTTCAGGGAGAATTTAGAGACGGTAATGTGCGAGCCGAACACAAAAATCTTCTGCTGAATCCCGTACTTGTAGCCAAACAAAACCGCAAAGGCCACGATGATGCTGGCCAGTCCGATGGCAATGCTGGCAATACCAACTTTGGTAACGGTCGCTGAAAAACTCGTTGTGGGCGTATGACGAATGCGCCGGGCAATAAAAAACGGAACGTTCAAGCGAAAAGATTTTAAGGATCAGGGCCCGTTTCGGCAAATTGGTTTCCTCTATTAACCGAAAAACGGCGAACCTGGAGACGGTTTTCTATAAAATAATAAATGTAATGGATACGAGCGGGACTACCTAATCAGCCTATTGAGGAATTTTGCTTGTTCGCCGGGAGTTGGGAAGCCAATCAATTTCGGAAAATACAGAACTGGTTCAGCAACGTTTTATCCTGACTACCCAGCGGTATGCCGTCGAGGTGGACCGGGAGATTCAAGGGGAAGCGATGGTGTCGATCTGGGAGGATGGGGTAAAGGGGGTAAAGCAGGTTGGGGAATAGATCAGGGTAGGAAAAGGGGAGCTTTACCCTCTTTCCGATCGTTCCTTTTTTTCGAGCAACGACGATTTTCCGTAAATGGGCAGGGATGGAAGCCCAGGCTTCATCCTTATTTATCCATAAAGAAACCGATTTTCCATCCTACGGTAAGGCTTGAAGATACGAAAGGGGCTATCGAAGGGAAAGGGTACTAAGGACTTCGATGAGTTCCAGTTTATAAGTAGTATCCCTTAAATACGCTTTTTTAAGAGAAACTTAGTGGATCTTTGAGAAAGGACCATACTTTCAAACTTGCCATCGAGTATGAGGTGATCGGTTGGTTGATTGGGTTTGGGATTTTGGCTTTACGGGTTACCCTAACTTCCCAACTGGAGGTTCAGGAGAAAGGAGTGGGGTGATATGGGAAGATACAATAGAAGTGAAGCAGTTAGAACCTTGAATAGGAATGCGAAACTAGGTAGGTACTGAAAAAATAACTACATATACAAATTTATACTAAAAGTTAGTTGGGATCAGAAGAATCACATGATCTCAATATTTTGTTTACTTGAGTTCTAATTTCTCGAATTTCTTTTTCAACATCGATCGCTACTTCTGACTTCTCAAATTTAATCTTTTCTTTAACAGTTCCCGTTGAAAATACTACCGACAATATTTCAGGGAATGTGATCCCTATAGATAAGTAGATAATAGAAAGAAGTTCTGAAATTAATGTTAATTCATTAATAGTTGTTGGTACTTTATAACTATGTTCTTTCCCGATCAAGAATAAAGACTCACCATTTTTAATTCTTAAATTATGGGCAAGGACTTGGTTTCGGTAATCTCTAAGTCCTGACCAAGAGTTGATTCTTTTGATAACAGGTTTTAGTGACTTTCTGACCTTGTCAATCCTTTTACTGTATTGAGGGTACTTTGTATGTACGAATTCACTGCTATATTCATCTAAGAAAGCACAAAGCATAATTATAATATGTGCACTTCCGGTTCCAATAATTATTCTCCCGAATGGGAGATAGTTGTAGTTTTCATTGAGTTTAATATTATTGATATACAACTCATTTTCTTCAGTTGCTTTACAAGCAGCAACCAATAGTTTAATTCGAGATAATAGGTAAAATAACGTTTTAATTGTCTCAAATAGTCCATTAGATTCCACCAAAATAATAAAGTTTTAGTATGAATTGATTCTTGTAAAATTAATATTTTTTGTTGTAACAGTATATAATACACTAATAGACATGTTTCCTGAATTGAAATTCCTGTTCGATTTGCTACATGCCTTTCTAAATTATGATGATAGCATCGATTGTTTTTTATACATAAACAATTTTTTTACATAAATTTTAACCATGTTTTTTCAAAATAAGGTCTCATTTCAAGATTCACAAAGTCATATTCATCTTTTTGTAGTAAACTATATTTTTCATTCAATTCTATGATTTTTCCGTTAAATTCCATATTGTACAACTCTGCTACACCTAAAATCATTTGGGAGTTTTCAGGTTGGTTATCACTAATGAAATTCATTATTTTATCAATATGCTCAATGTCTTGATCTTGTTGATTAGGAGAATCTATTACTATTGGACAAAAAGTAGTAGTAGAGTATTTTGCCATCAAATAAAAAAAAGCAAAGTAATATGCTATCAATGCCCGGGGTCTTGAACTACCAGTTTCTGTGTTTTCTATTATATTTGTCAAAGATGAATACGACTCTTCTTTGATAGAATGGACATCAAGGTACCTTAAAAATTTTTTAAGGGTTAATTGGTAGTACTCAACTATTTCTTTTTTTCTATCTTTATCTTCTAATCCTTTTAATTGATCAGATAACTCCTTTTTCTTAATTGAATTTTCAACCAAGTCTTTGTTTAATACGTCAATTCTTTTAGAGAAAACAGAGCGCAGTTCATTTTTTCCGTAATTGTCGATTACATCTTTAAATTTAAGCTCACCTTTCCTTTGTTCTAAAATATTTTCAATAATTTTTGATTCTTCTAAAGTTTTCAATAAAATAGAGTTTTCTTTATCTATCTTATCATTTACTTCTTTTAAATCTCTCAGTAATTCGATTAGTAAATCTTTACATCTTTCTGAGTCATTTGCAATATCAAAACGCTCTGCAAAAGAATTTTCATAATGTGCACCACAGGTTGGACAATCAACATAAGATGAAAGTTCTTTTGAAATGAATTCTAAATCTGAGTTCGACTCGACTAAAGAAAGCTTTACAATTTCGATTTGAGATTCTATAGTAGCTTTAATTGAGTATAAATCTCTTAAAGTATACTTTAATTTTTCTTCTGATTTTTTAAGGAGTTCGCATTGAACTAATAACTCTTTTACTTCATTCTTAAAAATATTAATATCAATATTGAAATCCACTTGTGCAAAATCTTTTTGCATTTGTGAAAGTATATTATTCGTGATTTTTCGTTCTTTTTCTAGTTCATCTATTCTTCTTAGAAATACTTCGAGTTCTTTTTTGGTTTGATAATATTCGTTTGGCCTTGTTCCTGAATGATACAGAATTAGGCTGGGTCGAGGATCTTTAAGATACTGTAGCTGATTAAATGATGACCAACTTTTATTCCAGCTATTATCTTGATCGATATAAAATGGAAGGAATAAAAACGATGGAGGGGGGATTACAAAATCATTATTTCTACTTTGAAATAGTGGCTTAAAATTAAATACATTTGAAAAATAAGGCGCTAATTCTCTTGTTACCGAGTTGAAAGTTTTTATTAAGTTTTGATTTTCACTATCAAACAGAGTATAGGTTTTTCCATCTCTAAAAATCTCGTATTTTTTTCCACTGACTTCAAACTTTAGTAATACTGTTACATTTGCTTCCTTAAAATTTGGATGAAGAACTGGTTCAGCTCCAAAGGCCCAGTAAATACTTTTAATCAATGAAGATTTTCCTGTATTATTCTTGCCTAGTATTATCGTCCTTCTTCTGTCGAATAATACCTTTTTTGCTTTTTTCTCCTTTTGAGAAAGTAATAGAATTTCCGATATGAAGAAGCTTTTCATTATTTCGATTGTTCCTGAGATTTCTTATTAACCTTCTAAAGTCTCCATTACTCATTATTTAAGTATTTTAAGATGAGTACTTTTATGAAATCATGATCAAAATGTTTATAAGGAAGATCTTCATTGCAGATACTTTGAATATAAATTGCGGTTTCATAAATATTTAATTCATTAAGTTCAGGGTTTGTTGAGCTAGATGTCATACTTGTTATATTCTTAATATATTCAAACGTTTTACTAAGTGGAATATCATTTGGTGAATGTACTGAAATTATACTTATTTCTCTAAATTTATCTTTTATTTTTCTTGTAGTTATATAGCCGATATTACAATGTAAAAGTTTGTCCTCAAGTTGCCTCCATTCTTCATCTATGCTTTTATAAGGGCATGCCGCTATTAAAAGCCTAGTGAAAACCTGTTTCGAAATCCCTTTTTTTTCTATGGCATCATTTAAATTTTTTATACTATAGTCACTTAAAACAGTATCAGTCTTTACCCTTATTTCATTTAATATTTTGTTATATGTTAAGTTGATATTAGGGAAGTTTCCAGGATTTAATTCCTCTAGTAGCTCACATAATGCACCTTTACAATGAGTCTTACTATCATTTAAACTTAATTTTGAAACTTTAAAATTAGTACTATTTTCAAATTCTGGATTATATTCGAGATTTAATTCGTTTTTTATGTTATTATTTATTTTATCTATATCTACTTTGTTTAAGTCAGTGCCGTTTATTTCAAATTTAGATTCTGAATATTCTCCCGAATTTAATTTAAAATTGTATCTTGCGTTGCTGATAAAATTTATAGAGCTTTTAAAGTCTTTAAATGTAACTTTGTTAGAATATAATTTGCTTAAAAATGATTGTGTTTTTTCTGACTTTATAAGTAACGGAACTGTCCAGTAACCTTTGCTTTTTGTTTTTATTTGATAAAAATATATTTCACTAGGTTTAGATTCAGAGTTAATTATAACAAGGTCATCATGGAAATCAAATAAACATACGAAATCATCCATTTTATTATAAAGTTCTACCATAGTAAATAGGGATACATCTTTTTGGTAATAGTATCTCTCATCCACTCTAGATCCATCAATCTCTCTTGGCTTTGTGGTAATTAATGCTTGATCTAAGGTCATCTGAATAATTCGATTTGCCATTTAATACCAATAGAATATCGTTGATACACGCTTCTTAAATATAAATTGATATATTATCCTTATTGGACTTATTTTGTTCGATATTTGGTGGATTCAGCAAGCGACTAATATGTGAATTTCGTTTTTTACTAATTAGCCGTTTGATTCCAATATCCCTTCACCAAGAACAGGTGTAAAATATCTTCTTTATTAACTTCCCAATCCGGGTAGGTTTTGTTCTGGGACACCAGCACTACTTTTTTAGGATCAGCATGGGGGAAAATGTACTTCAGCACCCGGTACCCATCCAGAACGACCAGATAAATCTGCCCAAACCCGATTTGAATTTTATCTTTATGTAGTCAATAAGGGTTATTATTGACCAAATCTTATCCGAAATAACTCTTGAACAGCTAAGTAAATTAGAGATTTTTTGCTGTCTAATCCCCGTTAGCTTTGCGAGACGTCTGTTACTTGTTCTTCAGTTCTATACGACTGCTCAGCTATCCACATAAATTATAAATTCTAATAGCAAAAGCCATTTATTTGAACGAATTCTCTATGTACCGGATAAATGAACAAAAAACCATAGTAGTTAGCAAGGAATAATTAAAATTAATTCGTGAACCGCTCATGCAGGAGAAGATCAATACGTGTTGCTCAAACGGCTACACGAATTAACGAAAATTCGTAACAGTCCACTAATGGGTTTGCCTTTAGGCAGAGAAGGAGAGGAATGGCAGGCGTGTTTGCATAGGTCATAAGAGAAACCAAAGAAGAATTTCAGTGATTGACAGGATAGAATCATCGAAAAACGGCGAACCTGGAGACGGTTTTCTATAAAATGCCACATAAATGTAAGAGATTTGCAGTATAAATGATCAGACGAACCATGACTTCATCCGTTAAATTACTCTTCATCGCCTGCTTTGCCGGTTTTTTGGGAACGTCGGTGGGCTGCACGGCCCAATCCGGCAAGAAGTCCGCCACCGTTGCAACGGCAGAACCCATCCGCACCGGAGCCGAACAAATGAACCTCTACCTGCCGTCGTTGCTCGGCAAACGGGTGGGGCTGATCGTCAACCATACCTCCGTCATTGGCAAAACACACCTCGTCGACAGCCTGTTGGCAAAAGGCGTTACCATTAAAACCATTTTTGCACCCGAACACGGTTTTCGCGGACAGGCGACCGACGGCGAACACGTCGCCAACGGCCGCGATCCGCGCAGTGGCGTACCGATCATCTCCTTATACGGTTCCAACCGCAAACCGACGCCCGCCCAACTCGACTCGCTGGATGTGGTTCTCTTCGATATTCAGGACGTCGGAACCCGATTTTACACCTACATCAGCACCATGCACTTCGCCATGGAAGCCTGTGCCGAAAACAAAAAATCGTTCATCGTTTTGGACCGCCCGAACCCGAATGGTAGCTATGTCGACGGCCCGGTTCTTGATCCCCGGTTTCAGTCGTTTGTGGGTATGCACCCCGTTCCCATCCTCCACGGTCTGACGGTGGGCGAACTGGCCCGGATGATCAACGGCGAAAAGTGGCTGAAACGGCCGGATACGGCCTCGGTCGATCTGCTGTGTCCGCTGACGGTGGTTCCCGTAAAAAACTACACGCACCAGCTTCCATACACGCTGCCGGTGGCCCCTTCGCCGAACTTGCCGAACCAGCAGGCCATTCTGTTGTATCCGACGCTCTGCCTGTTCGAAGGAACGGTGGTCAGCGTGGGGCGCGGAACCGACAAACAGTTTCAGGTGATTGGTGGCCCTAAAAATCCGAAGTTCGGGACCTACCAGTTTACACCGGTCGACAAACCGGGGGCCATGAATCCGCCCCAGGAAGGCCAGCTTTGCTACGGGATGGATTTGTCGGGGATCGATGCGACCCGGCAGGGGCTAACGCTCAAATACGTGATTGACTTCTACAAAAAAGCTGTCGATAAGGACAAGTTTTTCCTGGCAACAAATTACATCCACAAGCTGTATGGCAACGACCAGTTGCCCCTGCAACTTAAAATGGGATTGTCGGAAGATGCCATCCGGAAAACCTGGGAACCGGGTTTGAGTCAGTACAAGGAAATGCGTAAAAAGTACTTACTCTATCCGTAGGGATTTGTCAGACTTTGAAGGCTTATATATGATGTTGCCGAATAATAAATTAAGTGACATTATAGGTGTAATTAGTTGAATGACACATAGATAATCTGAATCTTACACGCGTAACTTGTAACGTGTGTATATGAAAAAATACTCTATTGTCTATTCTTGGTTATTACTCGTTTTTTTTCCTTATTTTTCAATTGCTCAGGTCGGTATCGTATGGCAGAAGTGGCCCGCAGCCTTGCAACTGTATCCCCGTGACAATCAGAACAAAGCGGAGGTTCCTATTGCCGGACGACTGCAATCGGTCAGCTACTCCCACGCATCGGTCTGGGTTTATAAAAACAACGCCAAATGGAAATACCTGCGGACGGCGGTTTCCAAAAACGGCGGTGAATCCCGGTTCCAGCTTACGCCGACGATTGAAGCGGGCCTGAATCAGTATAAATTCATGGTCTATGCGGTTGCGGGATCTGATTCCGTGTTGGTCGACACCCGCGACAACATTGTGTGTGGCGATGTGATTCTGTGCATGGGTCAGTCGAATCTCACCGGTTATTATCCCAACAACTACAGTTACCGCAACAATTTCGTCCGGGCGTTTGGAAATAGTGCGGGGGCGGTACCCGACACCGTCTGGCGGTTATCCAACATTCAGGAAGGCCAGGTGGGGCTGATTGCGACCGAAATCCAGCGGCTTATTCTGGAAAAACACGGCATGCCAACCTGCCTGATCAACGGGTCGGTGGGTGGCACCTCGATCAAAAGCCACATCGGCCGCAACGCGGCCAATCCGGCGGACCCGAAAACCTTATATGGACGATTGCTCTACTGGGCCCAAAAGGCGGGCGTTGCCAACAAGGTGAAAGCGTTCATCTGGCGGCAGGGCGAAAACGAAGCGGGGGGCGGTTCGGCCATTGGCTACGAGCAGGACATTCAGACTTTGTTTGGCTACTGGCAAACAGATTATCCGAACGTCGGGAAATTCTATGTCGTTCAGAATAACCTGCTGCCCGATTCCAACAAAGGAGCTTCCCAATTGCGGGATTTCCAGCGAAGAACCCCCCAGCTCTTTCCACGCACGGAAGCCATTGCCACGGTGGGACTAGCGGCCTACGACGGGGTTCACTACGGTCAGGCAGGCCAGTACCAGTTTGCCAGCGAAGTTTTTCGCCTGATTGCCCGTGATGCGTATAATTCCTCCGATCTCAACGGCATAACGTCGCCGTCCATTCGAAAAGCGTATTACAAAACCGCCGAAAAGAAAGAGGTCGTCCTGGAGTTTGAGGCCGGGCAAAACATGGTGTGGAAGCAGGACACGGTCGTAAACGGCGTGACGCAGGACATCCGGGATTTTATTTATTTCGATTACGCCAACGTTCAGCAGGAACGGGTGATTGAAAGTGGAACGGCGGAAGGAAACCGGATCACGTTGAAGCTCACCAAACCGATTTCGGCAACGGGCATCACCTACCTTCCCCATCATTCTAAAACGCCGTTTGGGGGACCTTTCCTGAAAAACAGCCGTGGAATGCGCGCCTTCACCTTCCACAAAGTAACGATCGAGGCTTCTGCGGGAACCACCCCGCCGGTTGAAAATCCGCCCCCGACCGATCCGCCGGTCGTGACGCCACCACCAACCCAGACCGCAGTCGCTACCAATCCGCCGGGAACCAATTACGGCGGGAGCCTGGACGGCGTTAGTTGTGACAACATCTGGGGGTGGGTCTACAACAAAGACTACCCCAATGCGCCGATTACGGTAGAGTTTCTGGCTAACAATGCCATTGTCGGTACGATTACGGCCACTCATTTCCGGCAGGATCTCAAGAATGCGAACAAGGGCAACGGCGAGCACGGTTTCAATTTTCTACCTCCTGCCAGCCTCAGAACCGGACAGAATCAGGCCATCAAGGCTCGGGTGGTAGGCACCAGCTATTTCCTGCCGGGTGGCCCCAAAAACCTGACCTGCGCCAGTACGGGTACTCCCCCGCCCAATCCGCCGGTTGACAATCCGCCCCCGCCCAATCCACCAGTGGTGACGCCACCGCCGACGCAGACGGTTGCGACCACCAATCCGCCGGGGACCAACTACGGCGGGAATCTGGATGGGGTTCGTTGCGACAACATCTGGGGGTGGGTCTTTCACAAGGATTACCCCAATGCGCCGATTACGGTAGAGTTTCTGGCCAATAATGTCGTCGTCGGTACGATTACGGCCACTCATTTCCGGCAGGATCTGAAGAATGCAAAGAAGGGCAACGGCGAACACGGTTTTAATTTTTTACCACCCAACAACCTTTTGAATGGGCAAAACCAATCGATCAAAGTTCGGGTAGTGGGAACGAATTATTTCCTGCCGGGTGGCCCCAAAAACCTGACCTGCACGAACTCCGCGCGTTTGAGTGCCGAAACCGTTGACGAATCACTGGCGGTTTTGGTGTATCCGAATCCATCGGCGGGTCGGCTGCACATCCGGCTGTTTGTTCCGGAAAAACAGGTGGCGACCTTGCGGATGACCGATCTGTCGGGCCGTCTTGTCTGGCAACAGGCGGTGACCGGGACTGGAAATTACCACGAGGAGGTCGTCGACGTGCCGGAATCGGTGGTTCAGGCCGTGGTGGTTTCCGCACAGGTGGGGAGCCGGAAAGCCGTGAAAAAGGTTTTGCTAAACCGGTAAAGAAAGAAGGGGCCGCAACGGTTTTCGGACGGTTGCGGCCGTTGTCTAATACACAAAATGCGGGATTCAAACGTTAAAGTTGTCAGTTTCCTAAAAACACCCTAATTTTGGTTTTTAGAAACGTATCATGACAACCGAACAAATACTGATTCTCGATTTCGGTTCGCAATACACCCAACTCATCGCCCGCCGGGTGCGCGAACTCAACGTTTACTGCGAAATCCATCCCTACAATCACCTTCCAACGATCAGCCCTGATGTTAAGGGTGTTATCCTGTCCGGTAGCCCGTGTTCTGTTCGGGACGCCGATGCGCCCATGGTTCATCTGGCCGCTTTTCGGCACAAATTGCCCATTCTGGGCGTGTGTTATGGTGCCCAGTTGATGGCGCATACGAGCGGGGGAGAGGTCAAACCGTCGACCATCCGGGAATACGGCCGGGCCAAACTGAGCACGCTGAATACCGAAAATCCGCTGTTGAAAGGGCTGGAAATCAACACCCAGGTGTGGATGTCACACGCCGATACGATTACTTCCGTTCCGGACAATTTCGAGCTCATTGCCTCGACCGAAACCGTGCGAGTGGCAGCCTTCCAGATTCAGAATGAACCGACCTACGGCATTCAGTTTCACCCGGAAGTGACGCACTCGACGCAGGGAAAAACCGTCCTGAAAAATTTCGTCGTCGATATCTGCGGTTGCTCGCAGGACTGGACGGCCGAGTCGTTTGTGGAATCGACCATTGCCGATCTCAAAGCAAAAATTGGCAACGACAAAGTGGTCATGGCCCTTTCGGGGGGCGTCGATTCGTCGGTAGCGGCCACGCTCGTGCACCGCGCCATTGGCCAGAATCTTTACTGTATTTTTGTCGACAACGGTTTGTTGCGGAAAGACGAATTTGAGCAGGTTCTGGACTCCTACCGCCATCTGGGTCTGAACATCAAAGGCGTCGATTCCAAAGACCAGTTTTATTCGGCCCTCGCCGGCTTGACCGATCCCGAAGCCAAACGCAAGGCCATTGGCCGGACGTTTATCGAGGTCTTCGACCAGGAATCGCATTTGATCGAAGATGTGGACTGGCTGGGTCAGGGTACGATTTATCCCGATGTCATTGAGTCGGTTTCGGTGAAAGGGCCGTCGGCAACCATCAAATCGCACCACAACGTCGGCGGTTTACCCGCTTTCATGAAGCTGAAAATTGTGGAGCCGCTGAACACGCTGTTCAAGGACGAGGTCCGAACGGTAGGGAAGGCGCTGGGTTTGCCCGACGCCATTCTGAAGCGCCATCCGTTCCCCGGCCCCGGTTTAGCCATTCGGATTCTGGGCGATATTACCCCGGAAAAAGTGCAGATTTTGCAGGAAGTGGATGCGCTCTACATCAACGGATTGAAGAAATACGGTCTCTACGACCAGGTTTGGCAGGCGGGTGCCATTCTGTTGCCAATCCAGTCCGTTGGGGTAATGGGAGACGAGCGAACCTACGAACGCGTCGTTGCCCTTCGTGCCGTGACGAGTGTCGACGGCATGACCGCCGACTGGGCGCACCTGCCCTACGAGTTCCTGGCCGATATTTCCAACGAAATCATCAACCGCGTCAAAGGCGTCAACCGCGTCGTCTACGACATTTCCTCCAAACCCCCGGCCACCATCGAGTGGGAATAAGGGGAGTTAAAAATTAAAAATTAAAAGTTAAAAGGGGGTTGGTGCGTGTTTGAATGCGTCAGCCTATTTTTAACTTTTAATTTTTAACTTTTAATTTTTTAGTCTTCACTCGAAACGCCGTCTTCTTCTTCGTATAAAGTCGTTTGTTCCGGATCGGGGTCGGGGCTGGGGAGGGTTCCGGATGGGCTGATGTCCGGTTCCAGTTCTTCGCCTGCATTCGGGTTGTTGCGCGCCATCGTGGAGGCTATGCCCTGATTTTCGTCTTCGGCCGGATTGTAAGTTTCCATACGGTTTCTGGTTTATGTGCCACGACGGGTGACTTTCCCGCCGGGTTTTCGTATATAACCTGGCGAATTGCGAAAGGTTTTATTCGTATCTTACTGGCCTGAACCCTGTATCTTGTGAAAAACCGTCTCGCAATGCTTCTGCTGGCTTTGCCGTTGATTTCGCTGGCACAATCCTCCCGCGAACCGCTGTTTACGTCCTTTGATGGAGCTAAAATTCATTATGAAGTAGCTGGCGAAGGAAAACCGGTGGTGCTCGTACACGGTTTTATGGGCAGCAGCATGTCCTGGCAGAAAGCCGTGCTGCGGCAATCGTTGCTCGATGCCGGGTATAAAGTCGTTCAACTGGATTTACGCGGCAACGGCCTGTCCGACAAACCGCATACCGTCGAAGCCTACCGCAACGACGCCGAAGCCCGCGACATCATGAGCCTGATGAATTTCCTGAAGCTGAAAAACTACGATGCTGTCGGCTATTCGCGCGGTTCTATCATTACGGCGCGTCTTTTGGTACTGGATAAAAATCTTCGGTCGGCGGTTTTGGGCGGTATGGGTGCGGATTTCACTGATCCGAACTGGGCGCGTCGCATGGCCTTTGCGGAATTGTTCAGCGGAAAAGCCCATTTACATCCCGAGTTTCAGGGTGCCTTGAATGCTGCCAAAACCAGAGGTCTGGACACGCTGGCGCTCGGTTTCCAGCAGCAAACCCAACCTTCAACGAGTCCGGCAGAATTGAGTAAGGTGAAGATTCCGGTTTTAATCATTTCCGGGGATCAGGATGAAGATAATGGCCGGGCGGGTGATCTGGCGAAACTGCTGCCGAATGCTACGTTGAAAACCGTACCGGGCAATCACGGCAATACGTCCGGTTCGGAAGGGTTTGCGCGCGAGGTGCTGGCGTTTTTGAAGAAGAACTGATTCAGGAATTTTATCTAAAAATACCGCATGCGAAGAATAAAGGATCGAATCGGGTCTCATCATCGTAAAGGCATGCGATTAACGGTTTTGCTCCCGGCATTCTGGCTCCTTTTCAGCAGCCCGGTTGCCTGTACCCAATCGACTGAAAAACTCAGGATTCCGGGATTGAAACAACCCGTCGAAATCCTCCGCGACCGCTGGGGCATCGCCCACATTTACGCCCGGAATGAGCACGATCTGTTTTTTGCCCAGGGCTACAATGCCGCCAGTGACCGGCTTTTTCAGCTTGAAATCTGGCGTAGGCAGGCCACCGGAACCGTTGCCGAACTGCTGGGAGCGAAGGAGATCAAACGGGATCAGGGAACGCGGTTGTTCCGGTTTCGGGGCAATCTGGAGCAGGAACTGAAACACTATCACCCCAACGGCCCCCAGATCATAGGGGCTTTTGTCGAGGGAATCAATGCCTACATCCGACAGATTAATCAGACGCCGGAGAAACTTCCGGTCGAGTTCAAACTGCTGAAAACTCAACCCGGTTTCTGGACGCCCGAAGTGGTCATCAGCCGCCACCAGGGCTTACTCGAAAACGTGCGGTCGGAGCTGGATTTCGGGCGACTGGTGCATTTGCTGGGGCCGGAAAAAGTCCGGGAATTATCCTGGTTTCACCCCACCACCAAAGCCGGGGAACCCGATTTGACCCTGCACGTCAACGGCGCGGAGCTGTTTCAGCCCATTCTGGAATTGTACGAAGCGTTTCGGTTGCCGATCCGGTTTACGGACAAGGATACCGGTTTGGGCGCGACGGAAGAAGAAGCGTTGCTAAGACCCGGAATAAACCGGCCGTTAGATGAAAAGCCGCGTGACGGTTCTAACAACTGGGTTGTCAGCGGCCAGCGGTCGGCGAGCGGTTTTCCGATGCTGGCGAACGATCCGCACCGGGCGCAGGCGGTTCCGTCGCTGCGGTATTGGGTTCACCTGCACGCACCTGGTTGGAATGTGGTCGGAGCCGGGGAGCCAACGTTACCGGGTGTTTCGGTCGGACATAATGAATTCGGAACCTGGGGGTTGACGATTTTTGAAACCGATAACGAAGATCTGTACGTTTACGAAGCTAATCCCGACAATCCGAATCAATACAAATACAAAGGAAACTGGGAAACCGTGCGGGTGATTTTCGATACGATTTCCGTCAAAAACCAAAAACCGGCTATCGTTCAGTTGAAGTATACGCGGCATGGGCCGGTGGTGTTTGAGGATGCGAAAAATCACAAACTTTACGCCGTTCGGGCGGCCTGGCTCGAAACGGGCTGTGCGCCCTATCTGGCCAGTTTGCGGATGAACCAGTCGAAAAACTGGAACGAATTTCGGCAGGCCTGCACCTACAGCCGCGTTCCCGGCGAAAACATGGTTTGGGCGGGCCGGCCATCCGCCACTCAAAAAGGAGCCATTGGCTGGCAGGCCACCGGCATTTCGCCGATCCGATCCTCCCGTTCCGGGAAAAGCTGGACCGGACTCGTGCCGGTTCCGGGCGACGGGCGGTTCGAGTGGGGCGGTTTTCTGCCCATTCATCAACTGCCCGGCAAGGTGAACCCGCCCGAAGGATTTGTTGTAACCGCCAATAACAATCTGATACCCAAAAGTTTTCCGCACCGGGACGCGGTCGGGTGGGAGTGGGCGTCAGCGGTGCGGGCAGATCGGATTACGGAGTTGATCCGGGCAAAACCGAAGCATTCGCTGGCCGATTTTAAAACCTTGCAATCAGATTATTTGTCGATGACCGCCCGGAAACTGGTGCCGTTGCTGGAAAGTCTGAAAGCCGATGAAGAACCCGTCGAATGGGCGCGGCAACAGTTGCTCAACTGGGATTATATACTGGAACCCGGCTCTATTCCGGCGGCTGTGTACGTGGCCTGGGAAACGCAATTGCGCTGGGCGGTTTACGAGTTGGCCGTACCGGAAAAAGCCTGGAAATACATGCCAGCCATTGCAACGGAAAAGGTGGTGCAATGGCTCCGGTCTGATCAGCAAGGTCCTTTGAAAAATATTGACCGGAATGATGTGTTACTCGCCTGCCTCGAAAACGCGATTGCCGATCTGACAAAGCGACTGGGGCACGACCGTACCCACTGGTGGTATGGGCAAACCGGGAATAAGCATAGTTATCTGCGGCATCCATTGTCGAATCTGATGACCCCGCAACAGGCGTCAGAATACGATATTGGTCCGGCTCCGCGCGGTGGTTACGCCGAGACTGTTAACAGCACGGGCCATCAGATGAATCAGGAATACGGCGCGTCGTTCCGTATTCTGGTCGATACGCAGGATTGGGACAAAACGCTGGGTATCAACAGCCCTGGTCAGTCGGGCGACCCGGCCAGCCCGCATTACCGGGATTTGTTTCCGATCTGGGCTAAAAACGAGTATTTTCCGGTTTATTTCTCTCCCGAAAAAGTGAAGTCAGTCACCGAGAAGCGGACGGTTCTGGAACCGTAGGCTATTGAAGCTTTTTCAGCAAACCGCCCGGCACGTTCACCGTTGCCAGACTGTCGGTTTGCAACGCTAGTGTTCCAAAAATATCGCGTTCGGCTTTGAAAACCGAACTGTCGCGGGAGGTGATGAGGGCGGTGCCGATGTGGTTGGTCGGTTTGGTGTGCAGTTCGCTACCCTGCTCGTTGGTTACCGTCAGCGAACTGATGCGGCTATTGGTTAGTAAAACCCCCGCATTTTTCTGTAAAACCGTCAACTGATCGACCGTGAGATGGTTTACGTTGCAGCTTACTTTAGACGTAATGAGGGTTTGCAGCGTTGGCGTTAGAAAAACCGCTGCCGGGATCGCATCGAAATACTGATTGGCCTGTGATCGCCAGGGCACATTTTCCGGTTTGTAACTCACCAGCAGCGTATCGCCCTGCGAGCGGAAGGTAAATTGCTTTTTTGCCTTTTCCGGAAGGCGGATTTCGGTCGTTTTTCCGGTTTGGACGCTGATTAATCCGGCGTTATTACCTTCCAGTTTCAACACCCGGAACGGTTTTAATTCCATTGCAGAAAGCCCATAAAATTGATCATTGAAGTCAATTTTATTGTATTCGGTTCGCAGGGCTACATTAGCGCCGATCAGCGTCAGCAGACCGATGGTAAAGAGAGCGATGAGGAGTTTATTGCTTGTTTTCATAGCGGTTTTAAACAACTTTATTCGGATTGAATTCGCTTTCGATGAATGCTTTATACCGTTGTTCAATCTCTTCCAGGCTGATGTTCAGCAGGTATAGGTTGCGGAAGAAATACGGCAGTTCGGTTTCCAGAAATTGTTCTTTTCGGTAGGACTTGATGCGTTCTGCCGCTTCGTCGGCGGCAAAAAAACCAATGCCCCGTTTGTTGAAAAGAATGGCTTTCTGCTGTAGAAAATCGTACGTCCGCATCACCGTATTGGGGTTGACTTCCAGTTCGATTCCCAGATCCCGCACGGAGGGAATTCGCTCGCCGGGCGGCCATTGAGTCAGGAGAATTTTCTCGCAAACGTAGTCGGCGATCTGGAGGTAAATGGCTTTTTTATCCTGAAAATCCATATTAGAGTTCTTTCTCTTTGAAACGGGTGAAGGCAATATACCAGAGCGAAGGAACGGCCAGAAGTAAGATGGTTTTTACGATCAGGTCCGAATTTCCGGATAATTCCAGGTGATACCACCGACGGTTTTGCAGAAAAAATACTTCCCGGAACGGAGTGCCGCCGTACTGTTCATGGCCGGGAAAAAATTGATGGATCAGTATTTCGCTGTTCAGTAGCATAACGGAAAAGAGGATGCAAAAAGCGATTACCGCAGTTTTTACAAAAGGTACTTTTGTAAAATAAATGGAGCCAACCAGAAAAAACGAGGGCGTAATCAGGGTTAAATAACGCATAACGATATCCATGTACGGTCCTGCCAAATTGAGAAGCTGATATTTGGGCGATACTGCCGGAAGACGAGCATTGATAATGGAAAAACAAATGCCTTCTGCCGCGTAAAAAACGCCGATGAAAACCGGAATAAACAAGAGCATCATTACAAAAACGACCAGAAATTTTTCCAGTCGGGAAGCGGGCAACGTTAGATAGGGAATTCCCCGAACCGGTGTGCTGACCGTACGAAATAATTCACTGGCAAACCAGGCCCCTGCACCACAATAAATGACCCCAAAAAGTGTCGTATGATTTCGATAGATCGATTCGCTGAAGACGGTAATCTTCGCAGCGGTCGGCAACAAAAGTACGCTCCAGATGCCGAATAAAACGCCGGCTCCCAGCAGATAAGTCTTGAGGTGTTCGGACAAATGCAGTTTCAGCACCAGGCCGAAGCGGTAAAAATTGAACGTTTGGTTCATGGGTTAGAAAAGAGAGTTGAGACAGGAGACGAAAGACAGCAGGGGAGCGGGGAGGCCCGAAAGGAGCGCAGCCAGCAGGATTTGGAGGATAGGGAGGAAGCGCATAGCGGTTATTGGAAAAGATTTTTGATGCCCGACCGGTTGGTGACAACGGCGTTGAAAAGCCGCTCCAGATCGACTTTGCTGTCTTCCTGCTCCGTGTTTTCCAGCACCACCGAATACCCGCGCAACGACGGTTCGGCGTATAACACCCGGTCGGTTTCGGTTACGCTGCTTAGCGAACTGAACAACAGCCGGTCGCCGATGTCGGCCAGGGAATGATTCAGCAGGATTTCGTTTTCGTCGATGATGATGATGCCGTCGATGAGGTGATCCAGATCCCGGACCTGGTGGGTCGAAATGAGCATCAGCCGGTCGGGGGCAAGCGCCGAAGAGACAATTTTCCGGAACTGGCTTTTCGATGGAATATCGAGGCCGTTCGTCGGTTCGTCCATGATCAGCACCCGGGTGTTGGTAGCCAGCCCAAAACTGATGATGACTTTCTTCTTCTGCCCGTACGACATCGCCGTGAGCTTCTGATCGGGCGGCACGTCGAACTCCGAGAGGTATTTCCGAAATTGGCCTTCATCGAATTTCGGATAAAACGGCCCCATCGTGTCAATGTAGCGACTGAGCGAAACCGACGGCAGGTAAATTTCTTCCGGAATAAAGTACAGTTCCTGGAAAAAAGCCGGTTCCCGTTTGCGGGGCGTAAATCCGGCCACGTCGACGCTGCCCGCCGTGGGGTAGAGCAGACCCCCCATCAGCCGCAGCAGGCTCGATTTGCCCGCGCCGTTTTTACCCAGCAACCCGTAAATGCTGCCCGGCTGCAGCGACAGATTCAAGTCCCGAAACAGCAGTTTTTTTGGCTTATAGCCAAACGTCAGGTTTTTGAGTTCGATCATCGTTATAGTGTACTAAGTATCTAATACACTACAAAACAGCAAAAATGATTTTACAATGTCAAGCGAAAAAAAATAATAGTCAATTATCGCACAGATTCAACCGGCCGAACGGGGCATTCATCTATGAAATCGGGGCATTCGGCGATTAAAAAGCGATCTCTATTTAAAACGGGTCTAACTTGGACGCTTTAAAGCGTCACGCGCTTTAGATAGTTTGTAATAATTGGTTTTATTTTGCACAATCCCCGGTATTCACCGGGGATTTGTCTTTTTTAATCGATTAAGCGAGGTGCGTTTTCCTGCCTTATAATCTAAAAAGCCGTAGTTGGGCTGTTCCTCAAGAAGTCACGAATTTTCACTTTTCCCAGAATTGACGCTGGATTCTTCCCCCGAATAGGCCGATTCATCCGCCGGTTTTCGTCACTCATCCTCTTTTATTTTCCAGGGCAGGCTGCCGGGTGCAACTTTGTTTCAAGCAAGCGAAAGTCCTAATGAATTATCGACGTAAGTCCTGTAAATCAATCCCGTTTAAACGCCGAGGAATCGGAACACAATCATGAAAAAAACAATCCTGTTGATGCTGGGTCTGGTAGCCGGAACCGCATCGTTCGCCCAAACGTCGTCTGTTTCGCCACTGGCTCCATCGCCCGAAAGCATTTTCCTGACAGCTACCGATCAAAAGATCAAGCTGTTCATCGAACCCAAAACCGAAGCGGTCACCATCCTGATGCGCGATCAGAACGGCCATGTGCTGTACCGGAAAACCGTTAATTTGCAGAACGGCCTGCGTCAAAATTTCGACATCTCGGATCTGGCGAGCGGAGCCTACAGCCTGAGCATCGTTACGGGTAAAACGACCGTTGAAAAACCTTTTGTCATTCAGGAAAAAACCATTGAAAAATACATCACCTTTGGTTCCTGAACGTTTTTACGTATGAAGGTACCTGGTTCTGAACACCTTACGATCTGGCAGAAGGCGCAACTCGCCCTGAGCATTTTCGTCATCTACTGGCCGATTCGTCTCTACATGAACATCGATCAGATGAGTTGGTCGTTTCTGGTGAGTTCGCTGCCCTTCTGGGCGCTCGAAATACCGCTGACGATCTTCTTTTTCTTTTGCTGGGTTCTGGTGACCGACTGGCTTCAACAGCGGGTGTTGCACTGGTTTGGGTCCCGGGCGCTGGTGGAAATGAAACTTCCCGTTCAGGTCGGCATTCTGCTCGTTGCCAGTGCGTTGGCGGTAGTTTTTAACGGCGGTTTTAACCAGATTCGGGCGGGGATGGCCGATTCGCTCAACCTCCGGTTTCCACCCGTGGGCCACCGCCCGCCCATTGATCAGGGCTACCGGAGCGGTTGGGCCGGAAACCGGGGCCAGCGGCAAAAGATGAACAATGGCATTACCGTCATGGCGATGTTGTCGGCATTCTACCTGGCGGCCAACCGTCGATCCGGTGCCCGGATGCTCGAACTGGAAATTCAGACCGAACGGCTGGAGAAAGAATCGGCGCAGGCCCAGTTTATGGCCCTCAAAAATCAGGTAAATCCTCATTTTCTCTTTAACAGCCTCAGTATTTTGTCGTCGCTTGTCGAGGTCGACGCGAAGCTTTCGGTGCAGTTTATCAACCGGCTCTCCAAAGCGTACCGGTACATTCTGGAGCAGCGCGACAACGAGCGGACCCGTTTACAGACTGAATTGGATTTCATTGATGCTTACACGTTTCTGCTCAAAATCCGCTTTGATGAAAAGCTTCAGGTGGTGATAACCGTTTCGGAAACCGACGCAAACCGGTATGCCATCGCGCCCCTGACCCTGCAATTGCTGATCGAGAACGCGGTGAAACACAACCAGATGTCGGCGCAAAAACCGCTGCTGGTGTCGATTTATACGGAAGGCGATTATTTGATCGTCGCCAATCCGTTGCAACTCCGTCCGCAGAACGATGCCTCGACGGGCGTGGGCCTTCAGAATATCATGAACCGGTATGCCTTGCTGACCGACCGGCCGGTTTGGGTAGGTGAGCAGGATGATCAGTTTGTCGTTAAAATTCCCCTGTTACCATGAACGTGCTGATTATTGAAGACGAAAAGCTGACCGCTCAGCGGCTGGAGAATCTGCTGCACACCTACGACCCGACGATTCGGGTGCTGGCCCAAATTCCGTCGGTTGCCGAAACTGTTCGCTGGTTCGAAACCCATCCGATGGCGGATTTGGACCTGGTTTTTATGGACATTCACCTGGAAGATGATCTGGGATTTCGCATCATCGAGCAGGTGAAACTCACCACGCCGATTGTCTTTACGACGGCCTACGATGAATACACACTCCAGGCCTTTAAGGCCAACAGCATCGATTACCTGCTTAAACCCATCGATTACGATGAACTGGTGGCCGCCATCGAAAAATACAAATCGTTCCGGTGGGCGTTTTCCGAACCGACTCCGCCCTTGCCCGACTTTTCGGCGGTGCTGAACCTGCTGGGACAGGCCCGTCCGACGGCCTATAAAGAGCGGTTTATGATCACGGTCGGCACGAAAATCCGGAGCATCGAAACCGCCACCATTGCCTACTACTTTTTTGAAGCCAAAGCCACTTTTCTGACCACCCGCGACGGCCAGAATTTCTCCATCGAATACAGCCTTGACAAGCTGGTGAACCTGCTGGACCCCCGGCAGTTTTTTCGCGTAAACCGTTCCTTTCTGGTCAGTTTACCCGCCATTCGCACCATTCACGCTTTTTCCGGTGGCAAACTAAAACTGGAACTGGAGCCGAAAGCGCGGCAGGAGGTGTTTGTCAGTGGCGACCGGATCACGGATTTTAAAGTGTGGCTGGGGCGCTGAAAAACGGTTTGCTCTCCCATTTCCGGTAGCGGATGAAGCCCCAGATGTCTTTGAAAAATTCCGGATACAGGGTGGTGCCGACGCTGTAGTAGGTGCCGTTGTAATGCTGGCTGACATTGGTTTGAAAAACCGAGTAGCGATAGCCAAGCTGGGCGCTCAGACCAATCCAGCGCGAAGCCTTCCATTGTCCGTAAACGCCGATTTGAACCGGCATAAAAAAGTCCCGGCGGGAGTTGCCCCGCAGCGTATCCGTCTGGGTATCCTGCCGAATAACCGACGCTTTTCCCGCGCCAATCTCGACCGGAATACTGAACAGCCACCGGCGGTTGTTGATGGGATTACCCCAGAACATCAGACTGCCATAGGCCATATCGGTTTTGGTGTAATACTCAATATTCAGCCGTCTGGCGGCATTGCGGTGCCAGTTGATCAGCCGAAGATAGGAATTGTAAGACAACCAGTAATAGCCAACCGTCACCTGGTGTCGTTTCTCACCAAACACGATTCCCGTATTGACGCCCCAGACGTTGACCGGCTGCCGGTTGACAAACGAATTCCGAAAATCAAGGTTGAGCGTCCACCGAACCGGATGCCGCGTTGGTTTGATCACAGAATCCACAGGAGCCTGGACGGCAATGCTTTGGGCGCAACCGATCGTTCCTTTCCACCAAAAGAGCCCGCACAGAATCAAAAATGCTTTCATGTCGTCAAGACAAAACCCGCCAAAGTTGGCGGGTCTGTACCGATTCTCTTAAAACATTGCCAAAATACTTTTAAACGGGCGCCAGGGTTTTCGGCCGATAGAACACATAAAAGACCAGCGGAAAGATGAAAAGCGTTAAGAACGTGGCGGTTATCAGACCACCGATGACCACAATCGCCAGCGGTTTGGACGTTTCGGACCCGATGCCGGTGGAAATAGCCGCCGGAATGAGTCCAATGGCCGCCATCATGGCCGTCATCACCACCGGCCGCACCCGCGAAATGACGCCCTGTTTAATGGAGTCGTTGAGACTGAGTCGGTTGTGCAGGTTCTTCTTGAACACCGAGATCAGAATCACGCCGTTCTGAATACAGATTCCGAACAGTGCGATGAAGCCAATACCGGCCGAAATGCTGAAATTGACGTGGGTAATGAGCAATGCCGCAATGCCGCCGATGATGGCAAAGGGCACGTTGAACAAAACCAGCCCGGCGTCTTTGACGTTACCGAACAACACAAACAGAATGAAGAAAATGCCGAGCAAGCTGAGCGGGACGACCTGTTCCAGCCGGGCGGTGGCCCGTTGCTGGTTTTCAAAATCCCCCGCCCATTTGATCGAGTAGCCCTGCGGCAGTTTGACGTTGGCGGTCACTTTCTGCTGTGCTTCGGCCACGGCGCTGCCCATGTCGCGACCCCGAACCGAGAACTTCACCGCGCCGTAGCGTTGGTTGCCTTCGCGGTAGATCAGGATCGGGCCGGTCTGGGTGTAAATCTTGGCGATTTCCTTGATTGGGATCTGCGAACCGTTGTTGGTCGGCACCATCAGATTGCCAATTTCGGCTTCGTTGGAGCGGAATGGCTGGTCGTAGCGAATCCGGAGGTCAAACTTCCGTTCGCCTTCGTAAATCTGCGTGGCGGCTTTTCCGCCGATGGCCATTTCGACCACGGTTTGGGCGTTGGCTTTATCGACGCCGTAAAGTGCTAACTTCTGTTCGTCCAGCTCGATCCGCAGTTCCGGCTGACCAATGTTGCGGATCACGCCGAGGTCAGTGATGCCATTGACGGTGGCCAGTTGCTTCTGGATTTCGTTGGATTTATGTTCCAATGTGTACAAATCGGGGCCGTAAACCTTGACCGCAATGGAACCTTTGACGCCCGAAACCGCTTCGGCCACGTTGTCCATAATCGGCTGAGAAAAGCCGAAATCGACGCCCGGAAAAACCGCCAGCTTTTTCTGCATTTGACTGATTAACTGGGCTTTTGAAATGGCGCTTCCGGGCCGACGTTCGGTCCATTCTTCTTTCGGGAAAATGCTGACCAGAAATTCGATGTTGTAAAAACCGGTGGGGTCGGTGCCGTCGTTGGGGCGGCCGGTTTGCGAAATGACGCCCTTCACTTCCGGAAACTGCTCGAAAACGTGCCGCATTTGCGTGGTCAGTTTGACGGATTCGGGCAATGAAATGCTCATCGGCATGCTGGCCCGGACGTAAATCGAGCCTTCGTCCAGTTCTGGCAAAAACTCTGTTCCGAGCAATTTGAAACCCGACAAACCCACCACGACCAAACCCAGAGCAACCAACAAACTCAGTTTTTTGTGCGCAAAGGTGAAGCCGAACGTTTTGGTCGCGTATTTCGTGATGACGTTGACCACCGGATTGTGTTTTTCCCGAACGTTGGTTTTCAGCAGAAAACTCGCCAGAACCGGCACCAGTGTCAGGGTAAAAATCAACGCCCCCAGCAAGGCAAAACCGAGTGTCCAGGCCAGCGGGGAGAACATTTTCCCTTCCACTTTCTGGAACGAAAAGATGGGAATCAAACAGGTGATGATGATCAGTTTGGAGAAGAAAATCGCCTTGCCCATTTCCGTTCCGGTTTTTCGCAACACGCTGAGTTTGGCGAGTTTATTGAATTTCGGCATCCCGTTGTGCAAGGCCATTTCGTCCAGCGTAACAAAAATCCCTTCCACCATCACCACCGCGCCGTCGACAATAATCCCGAAGTCGATGGCCCCCATCGAGAGCAGGTTGGCCGACATGCCTTTCAGCCGCAGACAGATGAACGCGAAGAGCAACGCCAGCGGAATGACGATGGAGACAATGATCGTGGTTCGCCAGTCGGCCATGAACAGGAACACGATGACTGTCACGAAAACCAGTCCTTCAATCAGGTTATGCGTCACGGTGTGCGTGGCAAAATGAATCAGGGTTTCCCGGTTATAAAACGTGTCGATCTGTACATCCGACGGCAAAATGCTGGTGTTCAGCTCGTTGATTTTTGCCTTAACGTTTTCGATCACTTCGCTGGGGTTTTCGCCCTTGCGCATCACGACGATGCATTCGACCACATCGTTCTGGTTGTCGCGCCCGGCTTGTCCCAACCGCGGCAGCGCCGATTCCGAAACCTGGGCCACGTTCCGCACCATGATTGGCGTTCCGTTGGCGTTTTTGATGATGACGTTGCCAATGTCCTGGCTGTTTTTCAGCAAACCGATGCCGCGAACCACGTACGCTTCCGAGTTTTTCTCGATCACATCACCCCCGACATTCATGTTGGAATTGGCGACGGCCTGATACAGTTGCAGGGGCGTAATGCCGTAGTCGAGCAACCGGCGCGGATCGACCGAGATTTCGTACGTCTTCGCTTCACCCCCGAAACTGACGACATCGGCCACCCCCGGCACACTTTTCAGTTGACGGTCGATCAGCCAGTCCTGCATGGTTTTCAGTTCGCGACTGGTGCGGGTGCTGCTTTTGAGGGTGTAGCGGAAAATTTCGCCGGTCGGGCCGTAGGGCGGTTGCACATCCGGTTTGACGCCATCGGGAATGTCGATGCTGCCCAACAAATTATTGACCTGCTGGCGGGCAAACGCATCGTCGACACCGTCTTCAAACATGATTTTGACGACGGATAAACCAAACAGCGTGGTCGAGCGGATGTCGGTTTTTTTCTGAACCGAATTCAATCCAATCTCAATCGGAATCGTGACAAACTTCTCAATTTCTTCCGCACTCCGGCCCGGCCATTGCGTGATGATGGTAATCTGGGTGTTGGTAACGTCCGGGAAAGCTTCAATGGGCGTGTTCTGGTAGCTGACAAAACCCGCAACCACCGCCAGTGCCATCAGGAAGAAGATAAAAAACCGGTTCTTCAGCGAGAACGAGATGATATTTTTGATGAACTTGTTCATGGGAGTTCAATGATAGAATGAGTGAATGAGCGAATGAGTGAATAGGCTCCGCCAGATGGTTTGTTATTCACTCACCGCGCGGGCGGCCCCGTCTATCATTCGCTCATTCAAAATTAATTACCTAAGGCATTGTAAATCAGCAGTTGATTTTGTTTCACGACGCGGTCGCCGGGTTTCAGGCCGCTGTTGAGGTAGGTGATGTCGCCGATGGTTTTGAAAAGATCGACTTCGCGCACTACCGGCTGATTCCGGGAGTTGACGGCCACAACGAAATTGCGGCTTTTGTCGAACACAATGGCTTTGGCCGGAATGCCGACCCGTTGTTCGTGACCAGCATACTCCACCCGCACATTGGCGAACATTTCCGGTTTCAGCGTAAAATCGGTGTTTGAAAGCGTCACCCGCACTTTCATGGTTTTGCTTTCGGGGTCGAGGACGCTGAAGATTTTATCGATTTTTCCTTTAAAAATCCGGTCGGGATAGGAGAGGGTCGTGATCGTCGCATTGAAGCCTTCTTTCACGTTAGCCAGATCGGATTCATAGACGTTGGCCAGCACCCAGACCTGGTCGAGATTCGAAATTGTGAACAGATTCTCGGGATCGTCCGAACGAAGTTCCATACCCTGAGCCGCATTTTTTTCGACCACAAAACCGTCAACCGGCGCTTTTACGACATAAATGGAACCCGACCCGCCGAGGATGCTTTTGCGTTCTGCCACCCGATTGACCTCACCCTGAGCGGCTTGCATCTGTTCGCGGGCGGCAATGAGGTCTTTCTGGGCCGTCAAACCGGCTTTCGACATGTCTTCCGTTACCTGAAGGTTTTTCCGGGCCACGGCCAGTTGCCCTTTCGCCGAAATCGCCTGCTGGGCGAGGTCCGCCATGTCGCCGGAACGGATGACGGCCAGCACCTGACCGCGTTTCACGTAGTCGCCGAGGTCGGTTTTTACTTCTTCAATATGACCGCCCACCAGCGGAAACACTTTCACCACCTTGTCCTGGTTGAAGGTGATTTTGCCGGTCAGGTTCAGTTCATTATTGACAGGCAGCAGCCGGGCCGTATCCAGTTTGGCGGTGGCCAATAGGTTGACTTTCTGATTTGTCGCTTCGTCGGCGTTGTCTTCGGGATTGGCTGAGGATTGGCAGCCGGTGAGGGCGATTGCCATTAGGAGAGGTGCCAAAATGGGTATAAACAGCTTGCTTTTGAAAACTTTGCGGATGCTGCGAATCGCAGCGGGGTCGCCCGGCGATTCGCGACAGGATGGGTCGGGATTATAAATCCCGACCAGCGACAACTTCAATGTTTTTAAGAGATGATTCGTTTTCATGAGGAGTCGGTTTAAAACCGGGTCTTATTTCGTGAATAGGGTAGTGCCGACGGCAAAATTGAGTTCTTCCAGACTTTGCATCCGGTCGTTTTGCAGTTGGTTGTATTGAATCTGGCTGGACTTGAAGGAGTCGAAGAAGTCCAGAAATTCGACCACGTCGATGTTTTGTTTCCGGTAATTGGTCGTGACGCCCTCGATCAGTCGGCTAAAGTCGCCGTTGAATTTCTGGTCGAACGTGCGGTAGACCTGGTCGGTTTGCTGCACTTTTTTAAACGCCCGCTGCACATCGCTTTCAACCTGAATCGTGTAAGCATCCGTGGCTTGCTGGCTGCTCTGCGTCCGAATAGCAGCGGCTTTGATGTTGCCCTGATTTTTATTGAAAACCGGCAGATTGATGCCGACGCCGATCCCCACGTAGTTTGGAATGTAGCCCGCGTTGCGGTCGTAGGTGGCCTGCACCGACAGATCCGGAACGGCCAGGGCCTTCTGCAACGCCAGATTCTGCTTTTCCTGATTGGCCTGATCCCGGAACGCTTTGAGGTCGTAGCGGTTTTCTTCGGCGGTTTTAATCAGCTCATTCAGATTGAGTTGACCGACAGCAGGCTGAACAGCCTCCGTATTTTCCAGCACGGGTTGTAGGGTGATTGAAGGGCTGGCATTCAGTAAGACAGCCAGATCGGCCTGGTCGTCGGTCAATTTCCGGAGCAGTTGCTGACGCTCTGAGGTCAGGTTGAACAGGTAGGCTTTCAGCCGGGTCAGGTCTTTCAGCGGCACATTGCCTTTGTCGTATTGCTGCTGAAATAAGCTGACGGTTTGCCGGAGCGTGCCTGTTTCCTGTTCGTAGACCTGGAGCGCCTGCTGCGTATAATACAGGTCGTAAAACGTGGTTCGTAGTTGGTAGTTCAGCGTCCGCAGCAGGTCATAGAACCGGTCGTTCGCCAGTTCGGTATTGGTGCGGGCAATCGCGAGTTGTTTGTTCCGTTTGCCAGCCAGCAGCAGCAATTGCTGCAATTGGACTACCTGCTCCGAATTCCGCTGCCGCAGCGGCATCACTTCCTTCGTTTGGGCGTTGTACGGCATCTGTTCAATGTAGAGGCTCGGATTGTTCCAGAGTTTCGCCTGAAACTCGTAGGCCTGGTTTTCATTGATGCCCAGTTTGGTCGCCATCAGTTGCAAATTGTTCTGACGGAACTGTGCTTCGGCCTGGGCGAGCGTCAGCCGCAGGGTATCGCTTTGGGCAAACGAAACCGTTGGACAACTGACCAAGCACCCAAACACGAAAAGAAGAATCCTTTTCATGATGAATTGTATGTGTGTTTTAAGAGCGTACTACGCCGAATGGCGGTAAAAAATGGGAGGCACTGGGGCAAAATCAGCCCGGAGTAGTTAAACCGAAGGGATGCGTAACGAGCAGAATAACAGGTAATAAGGCTGGGATAACCCCGCCCATGTGGTAACTGTAATCCGCAAAATGGGTTGGAGCAGCACCAGCGCCATCAGCAGACCTGGCAAAGCAACCGGAAGCGATGGCAAAAAATCAGAATGGTCGCGCAGCGAGGTTTGCTCGTCTTCGTCCTGAACCAGAAAAACGACTGAGTCGGGAATCGGATGGGCTTTGTGGGTATCCCGGAGAACGGTGGTCTGGACGTTTGGCGCTGGGGTAAAAACCGAGTCGGCTACCGCCGGGTAGACCCGGAATAGTACCGCCCAAATCAGGCTGACCGTTAGCGTTATGTGGTGGATAAGACCCATTGTCTGGCTTTGCTTGCCACAAACTAAGCCCGACGGGATTTAAAGCGAATGAAATTTTTGTTAAAAGGGCGTTAAAAATACCCTGTTAGCGGTCGAAGACCCTGACAGCGGTATTTTTAACGCCCTTTTAACCATGGTTTTGAACGGGTCGACTGCTCATGAGGTCTACAACCGCTGTCAGGGTCTCCAACCGTATCGACGGCCCGGCGCTGACAGGGTTACCGAAACTTCAACGTCGTGCCGATCCGGAAACCAAGTTTCTGGTACTGCCAATCCTGCCACTGCGAAATCACTTCGACGCGGAAGAACGGGAAAATACCCGGAATCAGGCCGTCCAGGGCGTAGCCAACTTCGGTGTAATTTTTGGAATTGGGTGTGCCGAGGTAGTGGACAAACAGGTTTTCCTTCAAACCCGTCAAACGAACGAGCGTTAGTTGGGTAATCAGAAATTTGCGGTATTCCATCAGTACGTGGCCTTCCACAAACCGCTTTCCGGTGCTGTACTGATAATACGGCAACATCCGGAAAATGGACGTCGGGTCGCCCTGTTGCAGGAAAAACTCGTTGCCCTGAAAATGCTTGAAATCCGGGAAGAAGACGGTTTTGTCGTTCAGAAAACCGCCCGCCGATACGTTGTAACTCAGCCGACTCCGAATACCGGTTTCGAACGAATGACTCAGACCAGCCTGGACAAAATCATAATCCACATCACTAACTTCGGTGTTGCCGGAATTGAACGGAACCCCTTTCCGGTAGTTTAGCGTCAGTTCGGGGCTGTTGTTGCGACTCGCCACGCGCCGACCATTCCGAATCCGGTAGCGCGTAGCCGCCAGTTTTCCCGAAACCGCCAGATTGAGCGTCAGTGCCTGATTCACCGGGAAAGCACCGGATCCCAGCTCGGCGTTGGTGGGCCGGTTGGGGGTGTAACTGAACTGATTCCAGTCGATCCATGGTTTCAGGTTTTCCTTATAATTCGCCAGTTCCGTCCGTTCGGCGTATTCCAGACTCCCGGAAACATTGATCCGGTTCTCGAACGGACGGGCCGAAATGCCCAGACGCAGGAAGTCGCGCTGGTAAAGCTTGGCGTAATTTTTTTCGAATAACAACGATGTTACCGAGTTGAGGAACGGACTAATGGGTTCATTGGGATTAAACTGGTTTACCCAGCGCCCGCCCATGATGCCAATGCTGGTACCTTTATAGGTGTAGCCAATACTTCCCGTACCGATCAACCGCTTCATCCCAAATTCGTAACGTCCCGCCCCGCCAATCGTCAGGTCGGGCGTCGGTTTGTTCACCACCCGCCGGCGGGTGGAGTCGCGTTCCGGTTTTCGGAGAAAATACCGCAGTCGTAGTCCCATATCAAAGGTGTAACCTTCCACGGTGTTGTAATAAATTTTCTGGAGCGGGCTGTCCCAGGTGAGCGCGGTACGATTCGTGAAATTCCAGGTGTTGCCCGAAATCAACTGGCCGGGTTTGAACGTTTTGCTCGACCGGTTTTTCTTCGTCGAATCGCGGACGGCTTTGGTGCTGTCTTTCTGCACTTCAATCTTCCGGACAATTTTCAGGCTGTCCCGCTTGACGTAACTAATCCGTTCGGCCGAGGTCAGCGGAACCGTCCGCAGAGAATCCCAGAAGGCGTTGCTGCGTTTACCGGCCAGCGAGTCAATGACCGTGGAGTCGTTGCGGGAAACTTCCACTTCTTCCTTGCGTTCTTTCTTGGCCTGGTATTCCTGTTTTTCGTATTCTTTCAGCAGTTTTTTGAAGTCTTTGGTCGAATATTCCTTCTGTTTGGCAATTTTATCCTCCAGTTTCTGCCCCTTTATATCCTTGTTGGAGAGCGAAACCGCCGGTTTTTCAAACTTCTCGTCCACAATTTTAACATCCTCTACAAACGCCGGATTGACTTTCAGGCTATTGAACGTCTGGCTGATAATAAATTGGGCGTTGCCGGCCGCCCCCATGATTTTTCCGTCCAGGTTATACCGCTGATTGACCGGCAACCAGACGTTTTGCACCGGGCTGTAGACCTGCCGGATTTTGATGTCGAAGCCCAGCGGATTGCGGGTTTCCAACTGCAAACTGTGAATGGCCCAACTGTTTTCGATGATGAAAATAGTGCCCCGAAAAACACCTTCGCCGTAGGCCCGCGGATTGACCTGAATCTTGCTGACGTCGATCCCACGCTCACTGAATGTGCCCTGGTATTCAAATTTGTAATAAGCAAACGCTTTCGGCGACAGGGGCGAAACCGCGTTGTTGACCTCCGGGCGGTAGAAACTCGTTAGAAAATAATCGCTCACCGAAATGTTGTCGCCCATCGAATTGCGGGTCGCCATCAGGCGGTAGCGGTAGGTGTTGGGTTGTTTGAAGGTCACTTCCGAAACCGACTCGTACAGCATCGGAACGCCGATTTTAAAACCTTCCTTTTCGGCTTCCTTTAACTGTTTTCGATACATAAATTGCATCGGCAAGTCCGTAATCGTGAAGGTCGTTTTGGTATAGGCTTTGGCCGTGTAACTCATCACCTGCAACTCGTGGTAGCGGGCTTTGGCAATGGCCCGGCGCATGATGCTGTAGGCGGGGTCTTCCTTGCCCTCGCGGGCCTGCACTTCCTGCAACCGAAACGCCTGTTCCTCCATCGTAACGTCGACGGTTTGCCAGTCGCTGCCAATTTCGACGGCTTTTTCCTGCGCCTGAAAACCCAAATACTGGAAAACCACGGCGTATTTCCCCGGTTTTAGCGGCACTTCATACCGGCCTTCCGAATTGGTAATGGCCCCGCTCGACGTACCCTTGACCACGATAGCCGCATAAGGCAGCACCTCGCCTTTGGACGTTTTGATCGTTCCCCGGATACCTTGAGCCGGTACCAGATTTATAAAAAAGAAGAAGATGAAAATCGTAAGAATGTATTTCATAAACATACGGTAAGCGAACGGAGTGGAAAATACCCATTCTGTAAAAAGGAGACAACCCCTTTGTAACGGTTTTTTCGACGGACAGCGGTATGTGAAGCGATCTATTTTCCTGCAAGATGCCGAAATATAGCCTACCGTTGCTCACCAGAGCGGAAAATCCGTATTTTTAACGAATAATAACATTTCACTTCATCTATGCACCACCGTCTCCTTTCGCTCTTTCTACTTCTTTTTTCGGCCTGCGGTTTAGCCGCCCAACCGCTTTCTCCTTCCACCATCCTGAACGAGCGCGAACGGGCGCGGGTGGTCGATGAAATCCTGGAAGATCGCTTCAACAACCTGCTGCCTCAGTTGATGCGCCGGGAGGGCATTGATATGTGGGTGATCATTTCGCGGGAATACAACGAAGACCCGGTTCTGAAAACCATGTTGCCCAGCACGTGGCTGTCGGCCCGTCGCCGGACGATCATGGTTTTTTTCGATCAGGGGGGCGATAAAGGCGTGGAAAAACTGGCGATTGCCCGCTATGATGTCGGCAATCTGCTCAAAGGGGCCTGGGACATCGATGTCCGGCCCAACCAGTGGGAGGCACTCGTGAAAATTATTCAGGACCGCAAGCCGAAGAAAATCGGGCTGAACTTCTCCAAAAACTACGCCCATGCCGATGGCCTGACCTTTACGGAACACGGTGAATTTCTGGAAAAATTACCGGCAGAAGATCAGAAAAAGCTGGTTTCGGCCGAGAAACTCTCAGTGGGCTGGCTGGAAACGCGGACGGAGAAGGAAATGGCCATTTACCCGCTCATCTGCCGGTTATCGCATCAGATCATTCAGGAAGGCTTTTCGGAACAGGTCATTCAGCCCGGCGTCACCACGACCGAGGATGTGGTGTGGTGGTTTCGCCAGCGGATTACCGAACTCGGTCTGGAAACCTGGTTTCATCCGACGGTGGATGTGCAGGGAAGTGGATCGCCCAAAGACTTCGATCACCTCAAAACCTTCTCCAAACGCCCCGCCGGTCAGGTGATTATGCCCGGCGATCTGCTGCACGTCGATTTTGGCATCACCTACCTGCGGCTCAACACCGACCAGCAGCAACATGCCTACATTCTGCGCCCCGGCGAGACTGAGGTTCCGGAAGTGTTGCGCAAGGCCTTTCAGCAGGGAAACCGGTTGCAGGACATCCTGACGGAACGCTACAAAGCCGGAAAAACCGGGAACCAAATGCTACTCGAAGCCCTGGAACAGGCGAAGAAGGAGGGCATTCGGGGAACGATTTATACGCATCCGATCGGCGTTCATGGTCATGCGGCTGGGCCGACCATCGGGATGTGGGATCAGCAGACAGGGGTTCCCGGCTCGGGCGATTATCCGTTGTATGCCAATACCGCCTATTCCATTGAACTCAATGCGGCAGTCGATGTGCCGGAGTGGAAGAAAACCGTGCGGATCATGCTGGAAGAAGACGGTTTTTTCGACGGACAGAACTTTCGCTATATCGACGGTCGGCAGACCGAGATTTTTACCATTCCCCGCAAATTATCGTATGTGAAATAAGACAATTGACAGTGTAGGGTATTTTCGTTAGAATGGCGGTTTGTGAAATGGTAAGAATTAAAGTTAAAACACGATGTTCGGCGGTATGATCAGTATATTATGTTTTTAATTTCACGCATAATCATACCTTAAAACGATATAGGCATGAATGATGAAATAGGAAAACTTTCGTTTCTTTACAAGATTAAAAGAAGCTTTCAAGGCCTTTAATCGGCACCGATTTTAACGAATTTTTTACGACAGCCCAGGCAACGATAGGTACGGGTGGGAACATAAAACAAAAGGCTCTTGACGAGCAGGGAGCGGGGAATACGTTCTGCTGCCGATTGATCGCGACCGCAGTGCGGGCATTCTTTCGTTGTCGTAAACCTACGGGAGATGGACATGACGTTCAGCGTCATGGATAAAAAAGATAAGGTTTTCATGGCACGTTTCGTAATGTTCCCTCAAGATACAGAATACGGAGATATTGCGATTACCTACACCCGGAGATAAATAGTAAATTCTTGATTAGTTTTTAGAAATTCCTTATTCCGTTCAATGCGCTTGAAAAGTAATCGTTGGAGTCGATTGGGTCGTCCCTACTTTAATGTAGAAAGGGTGGTGGTAAGTAACTAACCAACAGGTTACTAAAAAATCGCTATGTAATAATACAAACGTAGAAAAACTGGGATTTAAATGCGGTAATTGCCCATTCTTAATTGCTTTTTACTCGTGAATTAGGAGTAACTATCAGACTTGTTTATTCTGAAGCGAGATGCTATTTTCGAAAGCCTTCCAATGGATGTCAAAATGGGACTGTACGTTATGAAACAAAACAGCCGGGGTGGTCACCCATAAATCGGTGAACATCCCGGCCTTACCGATGCCGGACTAATCATTCGGGCAATCGTTCCAGAATCGCAGTTTATACCCGCACCGGACAACCTGGGGTATTGCTACCGCAGATGTCTTTGGAAATCAGTTGGGGGCGGCCACCGGCGATGTTCTCAGCCTGGGATTTTGATAGGGCGACAACTTGGTCGGTTTTCAGCGTAAGTTTTGATGGTTTCTTTTTCATAATGATGTGTGGTTGTTAGTGCCTACTCTATGCGGTTTTCGGCGTTTCCCGGTATGATTAACGGTTCAAAGTTGCAGCGGGAAAGGGGTGTTTTGTCAACCTATAGTACGGGACAGGACGAAATGGGGGAATGATCGGCCAAAAAGAAAGTCTGACCAGATGAATGAGCGAACGGTCGGGTTTGTCCGGTAAAGGCACAAAAAAAGAGTTACCAGTCTTTCGACTCATAACTCTTAATTCTAAACTCTTAATTCTAATCTCCTTACGCCAGTCGGTTGATGCAGTTTAGGTCTTCGAAAGCCACTTTTAAACGGCTCACCAGACTTTCTTCGCCCTTGCGCAACCAGACGCGCGGATCGTAGTATTTTTTGTTCGGAGAATCGGCACCCGCTGGGTTGCCCAACTGACCCTGCAAATAATCTTTATTGGCTTCGTAGTAGTTTTTAACCCCTTCCCAGGTAGCCCACTGAATATCGGTATCGATGTTCATCTTGATGGCACCGTAGCGGATGGCCTCCCGGATTTCTTCCCGGCTCGACCCCGAACCGCCGTGGAAAACGAAGTTGACGGGCAGCGGGCCGGTACTGAATTTTTCCTGAATATAATCCTGCGAATTTTTCAGAATGATTGGCGACAGCTTCACATTACCCGGTTTGTAAACGCCATGAACGTTTCCGAAAGCCGCAGCAATGGTGAAATTCGGAGAAATCTTCGACAGTTCTTCGTAGGCAAACGCCACTTCCGAAGGCTGCGTATACAGTTTCGAATCATCGACATCCGAGTTATCGACACCGTCTTCTTCACCACCCGTTACGCCCAGCTCAATTTCCAGCGTCATGCCGATTTTGGCCATCCGTTCGAAATATTTGGCGCAGATTTCGATGTTCTCTTCGATCGGTTCTTCCGACAAATCGAGCATGTGTGAGCTGTACAGCGGTTTTCCGGTCTGGTCGAAATGTTTCTCGCCAGCGTCCAGAAGTCCGTCGATCCAGGGCAGCAATTTCTTGGCACAGTGGTCGGTATGCAGAATGACGGGGACACCGTATAATTCGGCAATGTTATGAATGTGCAGGGCACCGGAAATGGAACCGGCAATGGCGGCTTGCTGATTGGCGTTCGACAGCGTCTTGCCCGCGTAGAAAATTCCACCACCGTTCGAGAACTGGATGATAACCGGCGAGTTGACGGCTTTTGCGGTTTCCAGAACAGCATTGACGGAGTTGGTACCGACAACATTGACCGCCGGAAGTGCATAGTCATTTTCGTTGGCATGACGGAAAATTTCGGTGACGCCCTCGCCCGTTATAACACCGGGCTTAAATCGGCTGGCTACTTCGCTCATAGTCAATAGGAATAAAATAGATTGCGTAAAGAAAAAATAGACTGATTTCGAGATGGTTAACCCATAGCGAATTCAGACTGCAAAGTACGATTTATTTTCTGAAAAGTTGTTTCGCGGAGTTGAGCGGAGGGGCGCAGAGTCAAGCGGAGTATTCTTTTTCTCTGCTTACCTCTCTTTTACTCCGCTCAACTCCGCGAAACAACTGTATCTTCTTTACCTTTGAATACACCCTTTGCCAACTCATGAAGCTCTCTAAAATTACCGTACTGCTTCTTGCTTTAAGCAGCAATCTTACCCTGTACGCCCAAACCGACAGCGCATCCTGTGCCTGTCAACAACTTGCCAGACAGACGTTTCCGGGAGCAACCATTACGACAGCCGAGTGTGTAGCCGCCGGAACGTTCAAAATGCCGGGCAGTGGCGTGTCGGTTCCCGATCTGCCCGCTTTCTGTCGGGTGGCGGCCACGCTGAAACCTACGCCAGAGTCGACTATCCGCATCGAAGTATGGCTTCCCCAAACCGGGTGGAATGGCCGGTTTCTGGGAACCGGTACGGGCGGGGGAGCCGGTTCGATTGCTTACGGTGCCCTGATCAATGGATTGAAGCGCGGTTTTGCGACCACCAACACCGACATGGGAACCTCCCCGAATGCGAATGAAGCCGTGGGTCACCCCGACCGCTGGGCGGATTTTGGCTACCGGGCCACGCACGAGATGACCAAAACCGCCAAAGCCATCACCCAGGCCCACTATCAAAAGTCGATCCAGCGCGCCTACTTCGCGGGTTGCTCGACCGGAGGGCAGCAGGCACTCATGGAAGCGCAACGGTATCCGGACGATTATGACGGTATTTTAGCGGGCGCACCCGCCAATAACCGTACCCATTTGCACACCGGTTTTGTCTGGAACTATAAGGTGACCAATCAGTTGGCAGGAAGTGCGTTTCTGCCGAAAGAGAAGATTGCGCTCATCACCCAGGCGGTGGTGAAAGCCTGTGCCGGGAAGGATGGCGGAGCGCCCGGCGACAATTTTCTGACCGACCCCCGGGCGTGCCGGTTTGATCCCGAAACGCTTCCCAAATGTCCAGTGGGCACCGACGACGGCACCTGCCTGACCAGCGCGCAACTGACCGCTCTGAAACAAGTATACGCCGGACCGACGAACCCCCGAACGGGCGAGCGAATTTATACGCCCCTGCCACTCGGGAGCGAAAACTCATCCGCCGGACTGGAATACCAGCAAAATCCGAAACAGGCTCCCGGTTCACTTTTTTATCAATACAAGTGGGTATTTGGCCCGAACTTCGATTACTCGGCTTTCGATTTCGACCGCGACCAGGACCGGATGGATTCGGTGCTGGCCCCGATCCTGAACGCCAACAATCCCGATTTGTCGTCCCTGAAAAAACGCGGGGGAAAGATTTTGATGTATGCCGGAACCGCGGATCCGCTCGTTCCGTACCAGAATGCCGTCACCTACTATGAGCGGGTGGTGGAAGCGCAGGGGAGCGCAAAGCAGACCACTGACTTTTTTCGGTTTTTTCTGATACCCGGCATGGCGCACTGCGGGGGAGGGCCGGGCCTGAACGACTGCGGGCAAAGTCTGGCACTGACGGTTCCGCAGGATCGGGATCACGACCTATTAACGGCTCTCATAAATTGGGTGGAGCAGGACAAGGCTCCCGATCAACTGATCGCTGTGGCTTACACCGGCGGAGTCGCCAGCAACGGCGTCCGGTTTCAACGCCCGATTTATCCGTATCCCAAACTGCCAACCTACAAGCGGGGGAACCCAAACGTTCCAGCCAGTTACCGGGGCGTCGCCTACCCAAAACGAGCGGTTCTGAGCCCGGCGAAGAAGTATTTGAGGTAATGAGTTATTTCGCGGAGTTGAGCGGAGGAGAGCAGAGTTAAGCGGAGTTATTAACTGATGTTACGCAGCCTTAGCCAATAGAGTAGATTGACTTTTGAGACTGTTTAGGTCTCGCATCGCCAATTTCATCGCGTTCATCGTCAGCAGTGATTTTAAAGCAAAATGATTTTTTGA
>NZ_QOWE01000011.1 GCF_003334855.1 Larkinella punicea | reverse complement strand
ACGCACTAATGTCTAAACTGGTTAGGCTTTTGAAATGACGAGGATTGCGTTGAATGTGTTGGTAAGTTAACATGCCGCAAATTTCGTCAACCAAAACCATAATCACTTAATCGGCATAAACTCTATTGACATCGTGATGGCACCACCACCAAAAACAAAACCCGACACTCAGGCCGGGTTTCTGCTAATCGAAGATTTTCAACGTGTTGCTCTAAAAACCGTCTCAAACGGCTTTCTTGACATCACGGGCGTTGGGACCTTTGGCGGTCATTTCCACTTCAAACGTTACCTTGTCGCCGTCTTTCACCGCGTCGACCAAACCGCTGATGTGCACAAAAACGCTATCCTGCGTTTCCTGATCCTTGATAAAACCGTAGCCTTTCGACTCGTTAAAAAACGTAACCGTACCTTTTCTGATAACTTCCTGCGGGACACCCGGCTCTTGTCTGGAAACCCCAATCTGTATATCTTCCGTATTGATAGTTTTCTTCTTCCGAAGATCCGGGGGCGACGACGAGATATTACCGTTTTCATCGACGTACGCCATCATTTCGTCCAGACCTTTTCCTTTATCCGAATTGGCTTTCCGCTCTTCCTTCTTTTCCGCCTTTTCCTTATTCTTCTTTTGCCGGTTCTTTTCTTTTTCCTTTTTATTAAACGTCTCTTGAGTTCTACCCATAATGTGGTGGTTGTTTTAGTGGAAAATGAGTTCTATCAGCCAGTATACGGCTTTCCCGTCTATCCGGAGGCTTTTTCGATGGGAGAAGATCTGGGATCTGGCAGGGAAGCGGCTTTCTGGCAGGCAAGGTACTATATTTTTAATTCGCTTCCCGGCAAATAAGTTCATTATCTCCCGCATTGCCTTCAAAAGAAAAGCTTAGTTACCTTTTTAGCCGCTTCTGCGGATTTTTTTCCGAATAAAACGAATCTGCCAATGCCCCAAAGTCCCTGAAAACCGAGCCGACGCCAAGTTTGATTTCACACAGAATACTCCTACTTTTGATTAAGCTGGATAAATAGTATTAATGACAGAAAAAGATGAAATATTGTCTCTTCTTGTTTTTCATCTTCTTTTTGGGGAATTCCTGTTCAAAACCGCAGGGCAAGAAATTTACCATTGGCTTTTCACAATGCACCGGCGCCGACCAGTGGCGGCAAACCATGCTCAGCGACATGAAACGGGCGCTGTCGTTTCATCCCGATTACACCCTGCTCTATGAAGATGCGGGCAATAGCACTAACAAACAAATCGCTCAAATTCAGTCGCTTACCAATCGTGGCATTGACTTATTGATTATTTCGCCCAACGAAACCGCGCCCATTACCAAAGCCGTCGATGCGGTTTTTAAGCAAGGCATTCCGGTTATTGTCCTCGACCGGCGGATCGATTCGGAATCCTACAACGCCTACATCGGGGGCGACAATTTCGAAATTGGGCGGCTGGCTGGTGCCTTCATCGGGAATCACCTCAAGGGAAAAGGCGCCGTGATCGAGGTAAAAGGGCTGGCCGGTTCGTCACCCGCTCAGGAACGACACCGGGGTTTGCAACAACAACTCGCCCGGTTTCCGGAAATCCGCGTGGTGGCCGAACTCGACGGCGAATGGGAACGCGACACCGCCCGCCACCGGGCTGAGGCCAATTTAGCCGCCCTGCAACGGGCCGACCTGGTTTTCGCCCACAACGACGTCATGGCCCTTGGCGTCTACGAAGTCTGCAAACAACACGGCCTGACGAGTCAGATTGAGTTTGTCGGGATCGACGCCCTGCCCGGCCCACAAGGCGGCATGCAACTCGTGACCGACGGGCTTCTGAAAGCTTCGTTCCTGTATCCGACCGGCGGAGAGGAAGCCATCGAAACCGCCGTGCAGGTGCTGGCCGGAAAAGCCGTCCAGCGCGAAACGACCCTGAATTCGATCCAGATCGACGCGTCCAACGTGCGGGCCATCAAGGCCCAGAGCGACAAACTCCTCAGCCAGCAGCAGGATATTGAAAAGCAAAGCCAGCGAATCGACGAACTGAAACAGACGTACCTGACCCAACGCAACACGCTGTATGTCACCCTGGCCAGTTTGTTTGTGGTCATTCTGCTCGGGGCCTGGGCGTTGTATCTGGTTCGGCAAAAACAAGCGGCTTACCAGATTCTGGCGAAACAGAACGTTGAAATCAGCGAACAGAAAGACCGCATCGAAGCCGTATCGGCCCAGGCCCGGCTGGCAACGGAGGAAAAACTGCGGTTTTATTCGTACATCTCCCACGAGTTCAACACGCCCCTCAACCTGATTTTGACCCCGGCCGAAGACCTGCTGGCGAAGAAAACCGTCAACCCCTACGAACTCAAAACGAATTTATCCCTCATCCGAAAAAATGCGTACCGCCTGTTGCGGCTGGTCGATCAAATGCTGGATCTGCGAAAAACCGACGCCGGGAAACTGCTTTTGCAGGCCGGCGAACAGGATGTGGTGGCGTTTATCCGGGACATTGTGAGTGATTTTCGCCGAAAAGCCGAGAAAAGCCACATCGACCTGCAATTCATCCCCGCGCAATCGATGCTCATGGTGTGGTTCGACCGCGAAAAACTGGATAAAGTGCTGTTCAATCTGCTGTCCAATGCGTTCAAATACACCTCGAAAGGCGGACTTATTCACGTTCGGGTCGATCTGTGCGACAACCGGGCGCGGATTCAGGTGCAGGACAACGGGGCCGGCATGAACGCCGAAGAACAGGCCCACGCCTTTGATTTGTTCTATACGGCTCCCAAGCATTTTAACCTCGGCAACGGCGTCGGCCTGGCCCTTTCGCGGGAATTTGTTCACCTGCATTACGGTGAAATTGACGTCCGCTCGGAGAAAGACCAGGGAACGACTTTCACCATTCTGCTGCCGCTGGGCAATGCGCATCTGGACCCGACCCAACAGGAAGAAATCCCCGGTACCCGCACGCTGCCCCTGTTGCTGGACGACGACGAAGGAACGCTGACGCCCACCAGCCCTATAGCCCCGGTTGCCCGAAAAACCGGTACGCTGGTGCTCATCGAAGACCACGACGAATTGCGGCAGTACCTGACCACCCGGCTCAGTGAAGAATTTGAGGTTGTGGCCGAAACAACCGCCGAAAAAGGCTGGGAGACCGTTCTGGAAACCGTACCCGATCTGATTATCAGCGACGTTATGCTGCCGGGCATGGACGGTTTGCAACTGACCCAGCGCATCAAGAGTGACTTCCGAACGTCGACCATCCCGGTTATTCTGCTCACGGCCAAGGGTCAGATGGAAAACCGCATTGAGGGCACCCGCGCCGGAGCCGATGCCTACATTGCCAAACCCTTTCTGATTACGTATTTGCTCGAAACGATCCGGACGGCGTTGAACAACCGGGAAAAATGGCAGAAACGGTATATGGGTGATTACCTGACGAAAACCGAAAACCGCCAGGAGAAAAAATTCCTGAACGAACTCACCACCCTCATCGAGCAGAATCTGGCCGATCCGTCGTTTGGCGTTGAGCAACTGAGCCGCGAAATGGGCGTTTCGCGCGTTCAGCTCTACCGGAAAGTACAGGCCATGCTCGATAAAAATGTCAATGAATATTTTACCGAAATCCGCCTGAAAAAAGCCAAGGTACTGCTGGTGGAAACCAACAAGGCGATGTCGGAAATCGCCGGTGAAACCGGCTTTAGCTCACCCGCCTACTTCACGACGTTCTTTAAGCAACACACCAAACAGACCCCTTCCGAATACCGAAAATCGCCGGTGGGTGTTTGAGCCAGCCCGGAGAGTCGGCGGTGTTAGTGATCTGTTTTCAGCCGTGTATAAAGCTGCCGGATGGCCAGCCACCGCCGACGCGAGATGGGTAGCGCCACACCCGACCGCAAATGAATCAATCCCCCTTTATCCGGATAAATCCGTTCCATGCGCTCAATGTAGCGGATGTTGACAATGCAGTTGTGGTGTGGGCGAACAAACAGTGCATCGGGCAATTGGGGTTCGTAGTATTTTAAGGTCCGGGGCAGCAGCAATCGTTGCCCATTCTTCCAGTGCAGCCAGCAGTAGTTGCCGGTGGCCTGTAAAAACATCAAATCCGCTACGGGAAGGCTGATCGGCCCCGTTTTCCGACAATGCATTGTGAGCATGCTTTCGGATGGATTAAAGGTCAAATCGGCTGATTGACTGATCGGATTGACGGCGTAAAAAGGTTGGGGCATAAGCACGTGAATAAGTGATCGGTTCGTCCCTGCAAAAGAGCCCCGATTCCGCCTTTTTCGGTTAACGCATTTCGGACATCCTTTTCCTCATTTCGGACATTTTCCCCTTTTTAACCCCATTCTCCCATAAAAAAGCACTTCAGGCCGTTTTGAGAACCTTCAAAATCGTACCCGGTGCAACCCTTTCAGCCGTGGCCGACGCCCCGCGGTGCGGAGACGAATCCATCGGTTTTCCTCTTTTTTCGTGGGAAGGGACGCCCATATACACGTCACACAAGAAACCGTGATCCGCGTGGCAAACCGCTTTGTGGTTCATCGTTTGAACGGTCGCCAACAGCATGGCCTGACCACAAAGCAGCCCCCAAACAAGCAGACTCAAACCTGAGGCCACCGACGCCAATCTCATTCGACAGGCTTGAAAAGAGCGGCAAAAACCGGCGTTGTTTTGCATAGCATGACCGAAAAGTGGTGAAAAAATGAACGCGTTTTTCTACCACAAAGCTGACTTTCAACGGCCAATTTCTGTTAACGCAAATCCGACATTCTTTTGCTCATTTTCGCCAAATGATCCGGCTAAAAAAAAATTTTCCGGAAAACGGGGCGGCAACGGTTGCCGCCCCGCTCCCGTTTTAATTGGTCTTCAAAACGGTTACGGTTTTGACCTGACCCGGCACCTGCACCCGCACCACCAGCAACCCCGCCGATTGACCCGCCACCGATAACCGCGCCTGTTCCACTATACCCGCCCGGCCCACGTGGTGTTCACCGACAAACCGCCCCTGCACATCCGTCACCTGCACCGTCAGTGGCTGGCCCTCCGCCCCCCGAATCACCAGATCCAGGTAATCGTGGATCGGGTTGCCCAAAACCGCCACCTCCAAAACCGGTTTCTGTTCCGCCGACAAGCGCGCTCCGGCACACTGATAGGCCTTTGGCGAGCCTTTCAGCACGAAGTTGGAGCCCAGCACCCGGGCCAGCACCTGTGTGCCGTTGGTTACACTGCCCGGGGGCGTAAAGTTGTAGGCATGGGCGCCGTTGCCCTTACCCGCATCCTTCAGATCCTGCCGGTAGATGTTGGCCAGCGTACTGCCCAGAACCGTGATGGTTCCCGGACTGCTTTCGGTATAAAATTCTACCGTCAACGGCGCGTTCGGTTTGTTGCGATCCCAGACCCAGCCCCGGATGCCGCCACAATCCAGTTTGTCCAGATACCCTTCGAAACTGCCCGTTACCGTCGTCGTCTCGGCCGGGTTGACCGTCAACTGAAAGCTCACGCTGTTGGAAGCCCCCGGTCCGTCGGTGGCTTGATAGGTCAGCACGAACGTACCCGATTCAGTTGGCGTCCCGCTGATGATGCGGGTGGGCATCTCCAGGCTCAACCCCGCTGGCAAACCGCTTAGATTATAGCTCAGTGATCCACCTTCGGGGTCCGTGAAAGCCACCAGGGTTCCCGAGAAAGGCACGCCCACTTGAGCCACCAGCGGAGCAATCAACACCGTCGGCGTTGGGGGCTGGGGCGGTTTATTGCCATCCGGGCTGGTATTGGGTTCACAAATCAACACCTTTGGCGAATCTTTCAGCACGAAACTATTGCCCGTTACGCGGGCCGAGAGACTGTGGGGCAAACCGTCTTTCAACGCATCGGGAATGGGCCAGAAGAACGCATGACGCCCGTTGCCTTTGCCCGCATTGAGCAGATCCTGCCGGAATTCACCCGCCGGAATGGTCGCAACTACTGTAGTCCCGTCCAAAATATCGATGGTGATGACGGCATTGGGTTTGTTGCGGTCCCAGACCCAGCCCCGGAAGGTGGCGCAATCGGCTCCGTAAATAAACCCGTCGAACGAACCGGTGACAGCCGGAGCCGCCACGACGACCGTCACGCTGGCGGGATCACTGACACAGTCATTCACGGTACAGGTAGCCTCATAGATAAATGTACCGGGTGATGCTGTCGTAACAATAATGGATCCGGTTCCAGTGGAGCCACCTGGCCCGGTCCAGGTGATGGTGCCGGCACAATTGTCGGCGGTCAGCGTTACCGGGGGCGCACCCTGCGTAACAGTGGTGCTGGTTAAGTTGGGAGCCGAAGGCGATACGATACTGCTGCTAATCTGAACACTGGCCGAGGCCGTACAGCCGTTACCCGCCGTCAGGGTGACCGAATACGTCCCCGCAGAACTCACCGAAATGCTCTCCGTGGTGGCCCCTGTCGACCACAATACCATGCCGCTGCCTTCGGCCGATAAGTTTATGGAAGGACTAGCGCACGTCAAAGTGGCTGAACTCGGACTGATGCTGACGCTGGGGGCATCACGATCCTGGCTGACCGTCGTTATCGTCGTACTGAGACAGCCGCTGGCATTGGCCACGGTAACAGAATAAGTACCGGGACTGCTGACCGCCAGCGTGTTCGTTGCCCCCGGTGTACCCAGCACCCCACTGCCATTGGCAAAGGTGTAGCTGGTGCCGCCCGAAGCGGTTAGGGTGACCGAGGTTTGTCCGCAGGTTAAAGGCCCGTTATCGACCAAGGTCGCCACTGGCAGCGCATTTACCGTCAGGAATTGGGTGGCTGTTGCCCGCATTCCGTTGTTGATCACTTCCAGTTCGAAGGTTTGCCCCGATGCGGGAGCTGGTATGGTCTGACTAAAGTTCGGGTTACTGCTGGTGCCGGTATACAGATTATCTTCGTTGGAGAGTGAGGTAAGCGTATACGAATAGCTGCCGGTTAGGTTGGCAATGGTGGCAGTAAACGTCACCGGGCTACCCACGCAAACCGCAGTGGGACTCGGCGCAAAACCGCTGATGAACGGCGCGGCTTGCCCGACCGTTATGGTATACGCCGAACCCAGGCCCGAACAGCCATTGTTGCCCGTGGCCCGAACCGTGATTGTAAAGCTGCCGCTTTCGGTGGGTGTTCCCGATAAAACACCGGTAGTTGCCAAACTGAGTCCGTTGGGCAAGGTGCCACTCGCCACCGAATAACTGTAGGGTGATGTACCGCCCGACGCCGTAAAGTTCTGACTGAAAGCCGTACCCGCTGTGGCCGTCGTCACCGCCGGATTGCTCACGGTTGGGGCCGAAGGAACCGGGTTGATGGTAAAACCCTGGTTCAGCGTGCAAGTGGGGTTGTCGGACGACCGGATCCGAATGACGTACTGCCCCGGATCCAATCCGCCGAAGACGCCACTGGTTTGCCAGTCGGTCCCGTCGCGGGAATACTCGATGGTGCCGCTGCCCGTGGCCGTTACGCTGATTGTTCCCGTTGGGATGGCACACGTAGGCTGGGTAAGGAGATGGTTTGCATACGTCGGAGGAGCGATTACCGTCAGCGCAGCGGTGGCGGTCACGACCGGACAGCCACCACTGGCGGGAACGGTGTACGTAATGGTATAACTGCCCGCGGGGCTGCTGCTGGGTGTCACGGTTCCCGAACTGCTATTGATTGAAAGGCTCGATGGGCTGCTACTGTAGGTTCCGCCGTTGCCCCCCATGCCCGAGCGGGTAATCAGACCCAGATCACTGGAATTGTTGCAAAATACCGTATTGTTATAGCGAATGGACACCGTCGGCAAGGTCGTCACCCGCAGCAATACTCCCTCCGAGTTGGTGCCCCCACCCCCGTTGCTCACCACGCAGCGGTAATACCGTCCGTCCAGCCCGGCGGCCGACGAGATCATTAGCACCGGGGTGTCGGTTCCGCTGTAGACGCCCGAATTCGAAAGGTTAGTGGGGAAGTTAAACGTATTATCGAAGGCAATCTGCCACTGGTAGGTAGTAGCATTGCCGGCGCTGACCGAGAAACTCACCGGGCTGGTGTTGCACACGGTTTGCGAAACCGGCTGAGTACCAATGGTGGGCGTCTCCACGCCCCGTGTGACGGTCACCCGGTACGTTTTGGTCGTTACGCCATCCTCCGCCGTCACCCGCACCTCGATGGAATTTGCACCCACCGTGAGCGCCAGCGGATCGGAAGCCGCGCCACTGGTTACAGAACCATAACTCCCGCCGTTGACCCGGACCTGAATGGTCGCGTTACTGTTTGCTGAAGTAGGCGTCACCGTCAGGCTACTGGTGGCATTGCCGACGGTAGCCGAGTAACTGGTAACACTTGGAAAAAACGCCGTCGAGAAGCTCCCGACGCTCAGGGTGAGGCTCGACAGGTCGGCACTACCCGATACCACAGACGTACTGACTAAAGCCGCGTTGTTATCCGAATTGGGGTCGGTTGTACCAGACGATACCGTTGCGGTGGTCGTCAGAATATTGCCTTCCGATCCCGGCACTGTTGCCACAACCAGCGTAAAACTGGCGGTACCAGCGGTTGGAAAACTGGCCCGACTACAGGAAACCGTCCCGGTTGTCCCCACCGACGGCGTCGTACAACTCCAGCCACCCGGTGCAGTAAGCGAAAAGAACGTGGTGCTGGCCGAAAGCGGAATCGACAACTGCACCGTGCTGGCGGTGCTGGGTCCCAGGTTGCTGACCTGTCCGGCATAGGTAAGGTTGTTGCCCGCACCAACCGGATCGGGGCTGTCGGAAAAAGTAACCGCCAAATCGGCCGAAGATGTCAGGGTATTCACATCCGTGGCACTGTTGTTATCGGGATTGGGGTCCGTTATACCGCCGGGTGTGCTGACCGATGCGGTATTTGACAAACTGCCGGTTGAAGTCGAACTGGTTTCACAAACTGCCAGATACGTCACGGAACCGCCCACGGGCAAATTCACCTGCTGACTGATGTTCCCGGTTCCGGAACCCGTCCCCGATGCTCCGCCGGCAAACGTTGCGGTCCAGGCTACCGAGGTGATGGAGGCCGGGAAATTATCTGTCACCGTTGCCCCGCTTACCGCCAACGGCCCGGCATTGCTGACGGTGATGGTGTAGGTGGTCGGGGAGCCGGGAGCCAGACTTGAGACACCGTCGGTTTTGGTAATGGATAAATCGGCGGAGGGGGCGTCTCCTGCGATCAGTACATACGCCGAACCCAGGCCGGAACAGCCATTGTTGCCCGTGGCCCGAACCGTGATCGTGAAGCTGCCGCTCTCGGTCGGTGTTCCTGATAAAACACCGGTAGTTGCCAAACTGAGTCCGTTGGGCAAGGTGCCACTGGCCACCGAATAACTGTAGGGTGACGTGCCGCCCGAGGCCGTGAAGGTCTGACTGAAAACCGTACCCACGGTGGCCGTCGTCACGTCGGGATTGCTCACCGTGGGTCCTGAAGGAACCGCATTGATCGCGAAGCCCAGATTCCGCGTACACGTGAGGTTGTCGGACGACCGCACCCGAATGACGTACGAATTGGGCTCCAACCCGCTGAACAAGCCGCTGGTCTGCCAATCGGTGCCGTTGCGCGAGTACTCAATGGTGCCGTTTCCCGTCGCCGTTACACTGATTGTTCCCGTTGGGATGGCACAGGTCGGCTGGGTAACCGCGTTGCCCGTCGCCGTGGGCGGGGCCGTAATCGTCAAAGTGGTCGTAGCCGTCACGACCGGACATCCCCCGTTGGCCGGTAGGGTGTAGGTCACCGTGTAACTTCCCGGTGTACTGCTCCCGGTCGTTACGCTGCCTGAACTGCTGCTGAGCGACAAACTCGAGGGACTGCTGCTGTAAGTTCCGCCGTTGTTGTTGAGTCCCGAGCGCGTTACCAACCCCTGCGTGCCACCGGTGGTACACAAGAGCGGATTGATATAGGAAATAGTGACCGTCGGAAGCGTCGTTACCGTGATGGAAGCCCCACTTGAGTTCACCGGACCTCCTTCGTTGCTCACCACGCAGCGGAAGTAGTAGCCATTCTGGGCAGAAACCGACGAGATGGTCAACACCGGCGTGTCGGTACCACTGTAGACGCCCGAATTGGAGAGGTTGGAAGGAAAGTTGAAGGTATTGTCGGCAGAGCGCTGCCACTGATAGCTGGTCGCATTGGTGGCACCTACCGAGAAACTAGCCGGACTGGTACTGCACACGGTCTGCGAAACCGGCCCGGTATTGATCACGGCAACCGGAATAGCGGTTACATCCAGAATATACGGTGCTCCGACGCCCGAACAGCCATTGTTGCCCGTGGCCCGAACCGTGATCGTGAAGCTTCCCCCCTCCGTGGCTGTTCCCGATAGAACGCCCGTTGTTGCCAGCGTCAAACCCGTGGGCAAAGTACCACTCGCCAGCGAATAACTGTAGGGTGATGTGCCGCCCGACGCCGTAAAGTTCTGGCTGAAAGCGGCCGCCGTTGTCGCCGTCGTTATGGCCGGATTACTTACTGTAGGCTCAGAAACCGCATTCACCGTGAACGTGATGTTTCGGGTACAGGTGAGGTTGTCCGAGGAGCGTGCGCGAATCGTGTAACCACCCGGATTCAATCCACTGAAGGTTCCGCTGGATTGCCAGTCGGTGCCATTGCGCGAATATTCGATGGTGCCGCTGCCCGTCGCCGTTACGCTAATCGTACCCGTTGATGTAGCACAGGTGGGCTGGGTGACCGCGTTGCCTGTAAAGGTCGGCGGGGCCGTTATTGTCAGCGTGGTCGTGGCGGTCACTACCGGACAGCCTCCCCGTGCCGGTACGGTGTAGGTCACTGTGTAACTACCGGGCGTACTGCTCCCGGGCATTACTGCGCCAAAATCACTGGTGAGCGAGAGACTGGAGGGACTGCTGCTGTAGACTCCTCCGTTACTGTTATTGCCCGAACGCGACACACCCTGCTGACTACCGTTGGTACACAACAACGAATTGGTATAGAAAATCGTAGCCGTGGGTAAAGTCGTCACGGTCAGCAGCACCCCTTCCGAGTTGGTGGATCCATCGTCGTTGGTCACCACACAGCGGAAGTAGGCCCCATTTACATCTGAAACGGATGAGATCGTCAGCACTGGCGTGTCGGCACCGCTGTAAATACCGGTATTGCCAATATTGGAAGGAAAGTTAAAGGTGTTGTCGTAGGAACGCTGCCACTGATAGTTGGTCGCATTGCTGGCGACGACCGAAAAGCTGACCGGATTGCTGCTGCACACGGTTTGCGAAACCGGTTCTGTGCTGATCGTCGGCGGAGAAGCCATACTGTACGTAAACGGAACGACATAGGAACAGGCATTGCCCGAGGGCGTAATTTTGGCGTAAAGCGTCTGCGATCCGGCAGGCAGACCCGAAGGGGTAAAGGTATTGGGCGCAGTAAACGATCCGGCCGAAGTCGTTGAGGTAGGTTCGGTATAGATACCGTTAACCGTCATCGAGTAATTGCCCCCGTAGGTAAATATCGGACTTGGATTATCATTGACCTGAAGCTGATTATTCGTAATGGTACCCGACAGCGATCCGTACTTCAAAACACCATTATTGGTAAATGAACCACCCGAACGGGTCAGCGTACCGGCGATCTGAATAAGTCCCGCATTGGTTGTGGTAGCGTTGGTGTTGTCAAAATTACCGGCCACCATGATAATTTTACCGCAAACCTGATTAGTAATTGTGCTGGCTACCGAATTGAAAATTCCGAGACCCGAATTGATATTGAATGTCCCGCTATTGGTAAATGCGAGGGCTCCTGTTTCCATTAATAATGCATGCCGCGGCCCCGTGTAGTTGATCGTTCCCTGGTTGATCAGGTTTCGGTGACCCAATCGACTAAGCACGATTCCGTCACCGTTGGACATCAGATTTATCGTGCCTGATGATGAATTGGTAATCGTGCAGGCTCCATCCTCTTGATCGGCCAATGAAATACACCTGGTAGAACTATTGATTACCAGTAATCCATTATTGGTCACTGTTGAGGCAAAGGTGATAATAAAAGCGCCACTCGCCAGAGTCCCTCCGACCCCTTCTATCCGGATGGTTCCGTTGTTGATTAACTCTGCGTTGTATATGGCTCCCGATATACCGCCAGAACCTCTCAGGTTCAGGGTCCCACCACTGTTTATGGTAAGGCGTGATCCGGCGTTGATGTACAGTAAGGTGAGCACAGTGTTCGTACCGTTACTGATCACCGGATTATTAGACGACGCATCGATAATCGCGATATCGCCATCGGCCGGTACACCCGAAGGATTCCAGTTCGAGGCCGTTGCCCAGTCGCTGCTGGTTGCGCCGGTCCAGAAGCGGTCTGTAGCCAACAGATCAGGCGAAAAAAAGAAACCCAACAGGAAAAAAAGGACGTAAATGATTGATTTCATAAAAACAGGATATGCGATTGTTGAAAATAAGCAGAAACCAGCCAGGCATTTCAGCCACAAATGTGACATCATATGACCAATTCCCGTTAGTCCAAATCCGACAATCCTTAGCTCATTTTTACCAAATCACCCGGAAAAGCATAAAAAAAGCCCCTGGCGGGGCGGGAGAAGTTCTAACAAAGCAGACCCATTCAGATCTGTGCATAGCCGGAAGGCAACACGCCATATTTATCCTGAAACACCCGGGTGAAATACGAGAGACTTTCGAAACCCACCTGATAGGCCACTTCCGATACGGTATTGTTCCCCTGGCGGAGCAGCTCAGCCGCGTGATCCAGACGCTGGTTCCGGATAAACTCCACGGCGGTTTGGTCGGTCAGGGCTTTCAGTTTGCGCACCAGTTGCCGCTGGCTCAGGTTCAGTTCTTCGCTGAGTTGCTCCACACTGAAATCACTTTCGGCCAGGTGTTGCCCGATGATTGCTTTCGCTTTTAGCAAAAAAGCTTCTTCCTTCGATTTGGTCGGCTCATCGACCGGCAGAATCACGGTTCCCCTTCCACTAAAATAGGCCCGCAACCGGCTTTGATTCTGCAATAAATTCCGCACTCTGACCACAATTTCGGCCTGGATGAAGGGCTTGGTCAGATAGGCATCGGCCCCGATTTCAAAGCCTTCGATGCGGTCTTCGACGGTGGCACGGGCCGTGAGCATCACCACCGGAATGTGGCTGGTGGCTTCCTGGGTTTTCAACGCCCGGCAAAAACCAAATCCGTCGAGCCGGGGCATCATCAAATCGCAAATGACGAGATTCGGCAACAGGGCCGTGGCTTTTTCCAGCCCTTCCTGCCCGTCGGTGGCTTCGACAATCTGGTAGTCGGTTTCAAAAATACTCCGTACATACAACCGGATGTCAACGTTATCATCGACGATGAGCAAAATATTTTCCGGGCGGGCCGATTGCAAAACCGGATTGGCCGCCCCCTGAATCCGGGGCAAAGCGACATCGGCTTCCAGTGCTTTCCGAACCAGGGGCAAGGTCACAATAAACGTTGTACCACTGCCTTCAGTGCTGGTGGCAGTGATGGTTCCGTTCAGCACCCGGACCAGTTCGCTGACCAGCGCCAGACCGATGCCGGTGCCTTCGTAGGTTCGGATGGACGTTTGATCGACCTGATAAAACCGCTCGAAGATGCGCCCCAGGTGCACCGGAGCAATCCCGATACCGGTGTCCTCGACCGTAACCGTCACTTCCTCTTTTCCGGACTGACCCGAATAGTTCACCGCCATGCGCACCGCCTGCCCGGACGGCGTAAACTTAAAGGCATTCGACAGCAGGTTGGTGACAATTTTTTCGAGTTTATCCTGGTCAAAATCCGCCCAAAAAGTCGACTCGTTTTGGACAAAACTAAACGCCAGCTTCTGACTCTCCGCCAGTGACCTGAACGAGCTGGCCAGCATCCGAAAAAAAGCAGCCATGTCGCCGGTGCGCAGTTCGGGGCTGAGTTGTCCCGCTTCAATTTTGCTCAGGTCGAGCAACTGGTTGATCAGGCTGAGCAACCGGGTGGCGTTTCGTTGAATGAGCGGCAACCGGATGTCGTGGGCGTATTCCTGAACCAGTTGTTCGATGGGTCCCAGAATCAGCGTCAGGGGCGTCCGGAATTCGTGGGAAATATTCGTGAAAAGCCGGGTTTTGAGCGCGTCCAGTTCGGCCAGTCGACTGGCTTCTTTCTGTTCAAAAACAACCTGTTGCCGAAGGACCAATCGCTGAATCTGAAACCGGTACAACTGCCATCCAATCAGGGCCAGCACCAGCAGATAAAGGGAATAGGCCCACCAGGTGCGGTAGAACGGCGGATGAATCCGAATCTGGAGTTCGACGGGTTTGCTCCAGACTTCGCCGTCGGCCGACCCCATCATCTCAAACCGGTAGTTACCGTCGGGCAGGTGGGCGTAATTGGCAAAACGGTTGGTGCCGGCTTCCACCCAGTCGCGGTCGATGCCTGTCAGCCGGTAGCGGTAGCGGTTTTTACCGGAATTGATGTAATCCATCACCCCGAATTCGAGCGTAACCAGATTCTCATCATATGCCAGTTCGAGCGTTGGTGTTTGTTCGATGGCCTGCGACAGAATGCCTCCGGGGCTTCCTACTTCAACCGTTTCGTTGTTTATTTTCAACCCGATGATGTTCACCAGCGGTTTGTCTGGACTCGTCGCGCCGATTTCTGCCGTCCGGAACGTTGTCAATCCATTGATGCCCCCGAAGAGGAGTTCGCCGGATGCGGTTTTAAAGTACGAACTGGTATTGAATTCATCGTCCTGCAAGCCGTCGGCCTTGGTATAGCTGCGAAACTGGTAGGTTTTCGGATTGAACTGGGCTAACCCCCGGTTGGTGCTCAGCCAGAGATTTTTGGAGCCATCGGTCAGAATACCGTACACCACTTTGTTGGGCAAGCCCCGGGCTTCGGTGAAGTGCACGAACAAACCGGTCTGTTTATCCAGCCGCTCCAGCCCCCCGCCCTTCGTTCCAACCCAGAGGTACCGATCCGGTTCGTTGGGATCGTCGATCACACTCGATACGAAATCGTTACTCAGACTCTGCCGTTCTGTTTTGCTGTTTTTATAGATCGAAAAAACCGGTTTCGTCTGGGCGTTCATCACTTTGATGAGTCCTTTCTGCGTACCGATCCACAAGGTACCACTCCCATCAATATACAAGGCGTAGGTCTCGATGTCGGAACCGCTTTGGGGCATCAGGGACTGGTAGCTGAACACCTCGAACCGCTCGGATTTCGGGTTAAACCGGAGCAAATTCCCATTGGTCGCACCAATCCAGAGATTACCGGCCTGGTCTTCAATGGTGTGGTTACCAAAAAAACCGAAGGAAGTATTGGCCGGCAACGGGTATTTTTTGAGGAGTTGCCAGTCCGGAGAGAACTTGAACAAGTGTTTTTCGTGGGTTTCGAAATGGACATTGGAAATCCAGTAGGTACCCGCCCGGTCCTGCATCAGATACCGTTGCCGCCGGTCGGCTTCGGGCAGGTTTTGATCCAGAAACGGCAGGAGCCGGTTGTGGGTCCGGTCGAGTTCCCAATATGAAAACTCAAACCGCACGTAGGTACGCCCCTGCCGGTCGACATACAGATTGGAGAGGGTGGTGTTGGGTAAATACGAATGAAATTGTTTGATTTTGGGGTTGAATTTTCGCAGCCCGTAGCCGCTGGTTCCGAACCAGAACGTTCCGGTTCGGTCTTTTAAAACACTTGTAATGCTGTAGACGTTGGGCGGAAAAGCCACAAAGGCCTTTTGGACGGTCAAACTGTCCTGCCGGAAAAGCTCGGCGGGCGACATCAGCCACATATGGTCGGCGGTGGCGATGGCGATGGTCTGCGCATCCATCGCATATAGCTGCACCCCGAAATACTTTTTTTTGGGCAACGCAATGGTTTTCAGTTGCCCTTTGAACCAGCCTTTGATGTGATCACTGGTCGAAGCAAACCGAAAGCCCTGGCGGGTGTCTTCGTAGACCGAATGCAAATCCAGCACCTCGTCTCCAAACAGACTCAGCTTGGTGGCCTGCGAAGGATTTCGCCAGTTGAACGAAAAAATGCCATAAGCTGCGCCCAGCACCCCCTGTCCATCCGGTCGAAAATTGAAATAGAGGGATGACGCATTGATCTTTTTCTCCTTTATTGCAATGGGTTGAATCCGGATGTGTCGCGTCAGATCAGCCTGATCCGGTAATTGATCCCGGAGCGACGCCGGCAGACTGATTTTAAAGATCTTGTTGGTATAGGTCCCCACCCAAATGTTGCCATCGGGGTCTTCGGCCAGGGTGCGGACCTCATAATTTCCCGCATTCGAGCTGGTCTGGTCGCTGATGTTGATGTGGTAAAACCGCTGCGTCCGGTCGTCGAACAAATTCAGCCCCTCGTTGAAGGTGCCCACCCAAAGCCGCTGGCGGCTGTCGATCAGCAAGGCCGAGCAATTATCACCTGAAAGACTGAAATCGTTGTAAGGATCGTGCGTAAAAACCTTGAAATTGTGGCCGTCGTAGCGGTTCAGACCGTCTTTGGTAGCCACCCAAATGAATCCTTTCTGGTCCTGCTCAATGTCGAAAATCATGCTCTGCGACAGGCCGTCTGAAATCGTAATCTCCTGCCAGCCTTTTGGCTGGGCAAAAAGCATCATCGGGAAAAGAATGAAAAAGATCAGGAAACGCATTCGAAACTGATTTTGTCACTAGTAATACGCAAAACCGTGCCAAAGAGACTTTCTAACTGCAAAGGTATGCCGAAACACAGTCATTTTATGAGTAAAAACCAAGGCATTATCGAAATCGCAGTGATTTTCCAACTAAGTTTTATCCCGTGCCTGACCTCCTCAGGATGATCCATTTTGGTTTTCCCGGTGGTATCCGATCCTACAAAATGGACCATCCCTATGGGATTGGTGTTGGTTTCCCCGGTAATGTCCGATTCTACAAAATGGATCATCCCGACGGGATTGATGTTGGTCTTCCCGTGGTGTCCGATTCTACAAAATGGATCATCCCGACGGGATTGCTGTTGGCTTTCCCGTGAATCCGTCCCGTAGGGATGGGCCATCTTGTAGGAACCGTGTGCGGAGTTGAATACGGAAATCGTAGCCACCTTTCAACTGAGTTTCATCCAGTACCTGACCTACCAGGGCGGTATTCACGCCCAGATCGAAGCCGTGCGGGTCAAGTCGGATTACCGCGGTCAGGGAATTGGGAAAGCGGTTTTTGACTACGCCATTGAACGCGCCCGCGCCAAAGGCGCACACGTGGTTCAATTAACCACCGACAAAAAACGCCCGGATGCGATCCGGTTCTACGCATCACTCGGTTTTGTCGATTCCCACGAAGGCATGAAATTGCATTTGGCGTAAAATCGGGTGAACCAAACGGACAGAAGTCAATTGCTGAACATAAAAATACCGCGTTTCAGAATTGAAGTATAGGGCTTCAGTTCATGCAAACGCGGTATTTACCCTAAAATCCAACGGGTCAAAAAAGGCGGTTAGATGGGTGGTTCCCAGCCTTTTTCATATTCCCGGCTCCACAGTTTCATGGCTTCTTTGTCGCGGATGTGACCGTTTTTCGAGTCGATCTCCAGCGCCTTGTTGGTCCGGAAGGAAATGTTGGCCAAATGGCAAAGCAGCGTACTTTTGGCACCATCGTCGATGGTCGAATTCTGTTTTTCTTTCCCGCGAATGGCGTTGAAGAAGTTCACGACGTGCCGGGTCGACATGTCACCGCCACCGCCCAGCGCCGTTCCGGCTTCCGACCCTTTCGATTTGCTGTCTTTCACCATCTTGCCCTCCCGGTTGTAAAGTCGGTAGCCGTCGCGGTCGACGTACACACTGCCGTTGCTGCCGTAAATGACGGTGCCCCGGTCGCTGCCGTAGGTTTTATAGCCATTCCGGCTTTTGCCGTCCCATTTGATGATTTTGTTCCCCGGAAACCGGAAGGTGGCATCCATCGTGTCGTACATGGTCCAGCCGTCGTCCAGAAAATGCCGTTTGGCGGCTTCGACCGCTACGTGTTCCGGGAATTCCACCTGCAAGGCCCAGCGGGCTACGTCCAGTTCGTGCGTCGCGTTGTTGCCACTCTCGGCGGTTCCGTAGTGCCAGCCGTACCAGTGCCAGTTGTAATCCCAGGTGTCGTGCGTATACGGTCGGCGCGGGGCCGGGCCCTGAAACAGATCCCAGTCCAGCCCGGTCGGAACGGGTGCCGCTTTCGGCAGCGGCACTTCGCCCCGGTTGGCCGTATAAAACGCAACGGCTTTGAAGGGGGTACCGATGGCGCCGTTGTGAATCTGGCTGATCACGTCGATCGACTCCAGCGCCGAGCGTTGCTGGTTACCCATCTGAATGATCTTGCCGTATTTTTTCTGGATCTCAACCAGAATTTCACCTTCCCGGGGGTTTTGGCTACACGGTTTTTCGACGTAGACGTGTTTGCCCGCCAGAACCGCCAGCCAGGTACCCGGTGCGTGCCAGTGGTCGGGCGTCGCGTTGATCAGCACGTCCACATTTTTATCGGCAATCACCTTCCGGATGTCGTTTTCCAGCTTCGGTTTGTAGTCGATAAACTTCGAGAATTTCTGAAGCCCCGCTTCCCGCTGCTTTTGCATGACGTCACACAAATACACCAGCTCGACGTTGCTGTCTTTTTTCGAAATGGGTTCGTAATACGCGCCCAGCCGCCGACCCAGCCCGGCAATGGCGACGTTCAGCCGCTCGTTGGCCCCGATCACTTTGGCGTAACTTTTGGCCGACAGGCCCGTCGCCATACCGCCAAAAGTGATTCCGGCGGTGCTTAGGGCGGCTTTTTTAATAAAATCTCTTCGTGAATTTTCCATTGAAAACCGTTTGCTTATGAGTTGGCAGATGCTGACCGTTCGGGATAAAACCTACGGCAACCGTCCAGCGATCCCGCATACCATAGGAAGCAGACAAAGAAGGAAAAATACTGTCATCGGACGGGTTTTTCAGGAGTAGAAGCATTTTTCCCGCTGACCGTCAGTTAGAACTCAGCCATTCCGCAACCGGGGATCGATCACCAGATCCGATTCTGCAACGATTCGAATATCGGCAAACTGAGGGTGACTGGCGTGCAGGAGGTAGTTTTCGATTTCCTACACCAACCGCCCCGGCATTCCCTGAATCAAAATCAAAAAACCGTGTAACAAAATCGAAAAAATATTTCTATAAATAATTATAAAACACTATAAATCAACACTTTACAATTATAACTTAATTTGAAATAATTAGAACAATTCCCGCAAGTCTGCTCCGGTGGCTTTCGGTAGCTTTGGTTCATGATCGGCACTTAACCGGGATTTACCCTGTCAGACATGAGTCAAAAACAACGCATCTTCTTTTGGTCAATCACTGCCGCGCTGGGCGGTTTTCTCTTCGGATTCGACACCGCCGTCATCTCGGGCGTCGAACAATCGTTGCAATCGCTCTGGGGCCTGAGTGTGTGGGAACACGGGCTGACGGTTTCGATGGCCCTGATCGGAACCGTCATCGGCGCGATGTCGGGCGGGATTCCCGCCGATCGGTTGGGCCGTAAAAAGACGTTGTTCTGGATCGCCATTCTGTACCTGGTTTCGTCCATCGGCACCGCCCTGGCTCCCGAGTGGACCATCTTTCTGGTGTTCCGGTTTCTGGGCGGTTTGGGAGTGGGGGCCTCGTCGGTGGCCGCGCCCATGTACATCACCGAAATCTCCCCGGCCAAGTCCCGCGGGCGGCTGGTCGCACTGTTTCAGTTTAATGTGGTGCTGGGCATTCTAATTGCCTACCTTTCCAATTATCTGCTGGCGGGAATGGGGGCCGAATCGTGGCGTTGGATGCTCGGTGTTCAGGCGTTGCCCTCGCTGATCTTCCTGGTTGCGGTTCTCAATATTCCGGAAAGTCCGCGCTGGCTTTTGCTCAAGAAAGGCCGGGTTGAAGAAGCCCGTGAAGTGCTCATCATGATCGATCCGGCAACGGCGGGTCAAACGCTGCTGGCGCTGGAACTCAGTGCCGCCCAGACCCAAACGAAAGCCCGGTTATTTTCGTCAACCTACAAAACACCGATTACGCTGGCGGTTTTGTTTGCGATTTTCAATCAGGTTTCGGGCATCAACGCCATCATTTATTATGCCCCCCGGATTTTCGAAATGACCGGTTTAGGCAAGAGTTCGGCCTTGTTGTCGTCGGCCGGTATTGGCTTGATCAACCTCATTTTCACGTTGATTTCCCTGAACCTGATCGACCGGTTTGGCCGCCGGACGCTGATGAAAATCGGCTCGGTCGGTCTCATCCTGACGCTGGGCCTGGTCGCGCGGGCTTTCTACGTGCAGGATTTCAGCGGCATGACGGTTCCGTTTCTGCTCTTTGGCTACATCGCGTTCTTCGGTTTCTCGCAGGGTGCGGTGATCTGGGTGTTCATTTCCGAAATTTTCCCGAACGAAGTCCGCGCCAGCGGGCAGGCGCTGGGCAGCTTCACGCACTGGTTGATGGCGGCCATCATCACCTTCACGTTCCCGTATCTGGCCGAGCATTTCGGCGGAGGAAACACCTTCCTCTTTTTTACCGCCATGATGGTGTTGCAACTGCTTTTTGTCGTGCGGCTCATGCCCGAAACCAAAGGCACCAGCCTCGAGCAAATCGAAAAGACCTTCGTCGTCCATTAACACCATCCGAATCACGCACTCCCTCACCTATTACGCTCTATTCCAATGACACCTTTGATTACCTGCTTCGGCGAAACTCTCTGGGACATATTGCCCACCAGCAAACAGGCCGGTGGAGCGCCGATGAACGTCGCCGTCCACCTTCGCAATTTTGGCCTGAACGCCCAGCTCATCAGCCGGGTGGGCAACGACGAACTGGGACACGAACTGCTGGAATTCGTCGCGCAGAAAGGCCTGCCGCTCGACCGCATCCAGACCGGGCAGTCGCACCTGACGGGCGTTGCCAAAGCCAACATCTCCGACTGCAACGAGGTGACCTACAAAATCGTCCAGCCCGTGGCCTGGGACTACATTCAACTGGAACCGGGACTGCTCAAAACCGTGCAACAGAGTGCGTTTTTTATCTACGGAAGCCTGGCCGCCCGCAGTCCGCAAACCCGCGAAACGCTGCTGGCGCTGCTGGCGGTGGCGCCCCGGAAAGTCTTCGACGTCAACCTCCGCGCTCCCCATTACGAACCGGAAACCGTTCTGGAATTGCTGCAACAGGCCGACATTGCCAAACTGAACGAACACGAACTGAGCGAAATCACCGGCTGGTTCAACGGGCCGACCGACGCCAAATCGGCGATGTACGGCCTCCGGGAGCGATTTAACCTCGAAAAACTGTGTGTGACACTCGGCGAAAAAGGGGCGTTTCTGCTGGATGAAACCGGTTTTGTCCACCAACCCGGTTTTCCGGTCGAGGTGGAAGATACCATCGGCAGTGGCGACGCTTTTCTGGCGGCTTTTCTCTACAAAACGCTGCAAGGCGAAACCGCCCAAACCACCCTCGAATTTGCCTGTGCGACCGGCGCGTACGTCGCCACCCAACGGGGCGCAACGCCCCCGGTTTCGGAAGAAATACTGGTCAAAAACGCCTTCTGGAAAGAACTGATCTAACGCTGCATTTCCTACCATCCTGATTCCTATGATTTTAAAACGTACTCCCATGAACTTAAGAAAATCTCTGTTTATCCTGACGGCCCTGCTGCTGATCGGACCATTGGCCTGGGCCCAACGCAAGCTCTCGGGCTCCGTCCTGGATGCCAAAAATAACGAGCCGCTGGTGGGCGCCAGCATCGTCGTTCCCGGAACGACAACCGGTACTTCGGCGGATGCGGAAGGCAAGTTTTCGCTCACAATCCCGGAAAGTTCGACCTCCATTCAAGTGTCTTTTATCGGCTATCTGACCCAGGAAGTGCCGGTCAAAGGGCTTACGACCGTGACGGTTTCGCTGGTGTCCGGCGGACAACTCGATGAGGTTGTCGTGTTGGGCTACACCACCGCCCGCAAGGAAGATTTGACCGGGGCCATCGCCGTTATCGAGGTAGCGGCCACCAAAAACACCAGTTCCGGGAATCCCATGCAGGCGTTACAGGGCCGCGTGCCGGGTCTGTACATTGAAAAATCGGGAACACCCTCGGGCGACGCCAGCCGGATTCTGATTCGGGGGGCCAACACGTTGGGCAACAACGATCCGCTGTACATCATCGACGGCATGCCGACCAAGCGGTCGCAGGTGTTCCAGAGCCTGAACCCCACGGCCATTCAGTCGATTCAGGTGCTGAAAGATGCGTCATCGGCGTCCATTTACGGGTCGCGGGCATCGAACGGCGTCATTATTGTCACGACCAAAAACGGGGCAAATTCCGACGGCAAGCTGAATGTTCAGTTCAATTCCAGCATCTCGGCGCAAACCGAAAAACCGCAACGGTTCAAAATGCTGAACGCCGTGGATCGCGGGCGGGCGCTCTGGCAGGCGTCGGTCAACGACGGCGTCGATCCGGCTTCCGGCTACGGCGACATCTACGGTTTCGACTGGAACAAAAACTTCCAGAATCCGATCCTGAACAGCGTTACCGTCAAACCGTTCGTGGGCGGTGATCAGAATGTACCGGCGGGTGATACCGACTGGCAGAAAGAGGTTTACAAAACGGGCTACGTCACCAACAACGACCTGACGATTACGGGCGGAACCAAAACCTCCTCGATTCTGGTCAACGTGAGTTACCTGAATAATTCGGGGATGTTGCGCTACACGGGCTATGACCGGCTGACGGGCCGCATCAACGGGCTGACCAGCAAATTCGACGGTCGTTTCAAATTCGGGGTGAATCTGCAAATGACCAGCTCCCGCGAAACGCCCATCGCGACCGATCTCGGCGGGGCACCAACGCCCGGTCTGGCCGTGACGCTGGCTCCGACCATCCCGGTGTATACCAAAACCGGTGACTACGCCGGCCCCATCGGCTCGGGCTACTCCGACCGGAACAATCCGTTGTTCATGCAGTACATCAACCGCTGGGACAAGATCAACCGGACGTTTGTGTTTGGGAACGTGTTCACCGAAATCGAACCCCTCGCCGGGCTGGTTTTCCGCTCTTCGCTGGGGATGGACAACGCCGGGTATTCCAACAAAAACATCGAGCAATCGTTCCAGAATGGCTTTATCGCCCGCTCGCTCAACAGCCTCACGCTCAATACCAACAAGTTTCTGAGCCTGACCTGGACCAATACCCTGCGGTATAATTTCGCGCTCGGCGACCACAATTTCAAACTGCTGGCCGGGGTCGAAGCCATTCGCGACAATCTGAACGAGGTGACGTCGTACCGGGAAAACTTCGCTGTCCAATCGGAAGAGTTCTTCGTGCTGAGTGCTGCTTCGGGCAACGCCAGCAGCAACGGCACTTCGACGGGCAGCCGCCTGCTCTCGCAATTCGCCCGCATCGACTACGGTTTTTCGGATCGCTACCTGGCGGCTGTCACCCTGCGCCGGGACGGTTCTTCGCGGTTTGGTGCCGACAACCGCTACGGTTTTTTCCCGTCAGCTTCGGTCGGCTGGCGGATCGACAAGGAAGCCTTCATGAGCAACATCCGGGCGATCAGCAATCTGAAACTGCGGGCGGGTGTCGGCCGGATTGGCAACCAAGACATCGGGGATTTGGCCCGGTTTGGGTTGTTCGAACCCCGCTACGGAACCCTGGCGTCGCAGGTGCCGAATGGTCACAACGGTTTTTTTGATCAATACTGGAACGTGGGAACGGCCTACGACCTGAACGGTGCCGGTGCCGGAACCCTGCCGTCGGGCTTCGTGCAAACGCAGGGTGAAAATACGGCCCTCAAGTGGGAAACCACCAATGAACTGAACGTCGGGCTTGATTTTGCCTTCCTGAACGGGAGTCTGGCGGGTTCGTTTGATTACTTCACCCGGGGAACTAAAGACATTCTGATCAAGCCGCCGGTCGCTTCGGCGGTGGGTGAAGGGCAGTTGAAGTTTGTGAATGGCGCGACGAAAACCAACAAGGGTTTCGAACTTTCGCTGGCGTATTTCGGCAAACCCATCGGCGATTTCACCTACAGCGTTTCGACGAATTTTGCCCGGTTCCGCGACAAAATAACGGTTTTACCGGAAGAAGTTCGCTCGGCTTTTGCGGGGAATGCGGTCACAACGATCATCGGGCATTCGCAACTGGACTTGTTCGGCTACCGCGCCGACGGTATTTTCCAGAATCAGGAAGAAGTGAACAGCCACGCGACGCAGGTGGGAGCCGCTCCGGGCCGAATCCGATACCGCGACCTCAACGGCGATGATAAAATCGACGCGCTGGATCAGGAGTTTTTCGGCACCACGCTGCCCGGTCTGGAATACGGAACGCGCATTGACCTCGGTTATAAAAACTTCGATTTCTCCGTTTTCGGCTCCGGAATTGCGGGCCGGACCGGTTTCGACTCCTACACGTTCTACAACAACTTCATTCGCGGACGCGACAACGTCGGGCCGGGCGTCTTCAACGCGTGGAGCCCGCAAAACACCGCGTCAACCATTCCGTCGCTGACGCTGTCGGATGGCAACAACGAGACGCGCACCTCGGATTATTTCAACGTCAACACCTCGTATTTCAAGATCCGGAATGTGCAGGTGGGCTACACCTTCCCCAAAGATGCCATCGGTAAAGTGGGCTTGACGAGCCTGCGCCTGTACGGAATGGTCGAAAACGTGTTCTGGCTGAAAAGCAAAACCTTCCTCGGACCAGATCCGGAACGGGTCGATGTCAACGCCGTCGCCGTACCGCGTACGTTCACTTTCGGTTTAAATGTATCATTTTAAAGACGGACTTCAAATCATGAAAAATAAAGCACTTTCCCTTCTTCTGATTGCCGCCGGTACGTTACTGACTTCCGCGTGCAAGGATTTTCTGGAGTATGAGCCACAGGGCACGCTTTCGTCCGATAATGTCAAGAGTGCGGCTAATGCCGATGCGCTCGTCACGGCGGCTTATGCGTCCATCGGCAACGGCGAAATGATCGGCCCCATCGCCAGCATGTGGGTCTACGGCAGCATTCGGTCCGACGATGCCTACAAAGGCGGGGGCGGGGTGGCCGATCTGGAAGACCTCAACTTCTACGAGCAGCACAACCTGACGCAGCCCCAGCAGGGGGGCGGTTTGTATCACCCCTATACCTGGGAGAATTATTACAAAGCCATTTCCCGCGCCAACGTGGCCCTGCGTTCGATCACGGCCTTGACCGAAGCGAGCTTTCCGGAGCGGAAAACCCGGCTGGCGGAGTTGCGGTTTTTACGGGGACACGCCCATTTCATGCTGAAAATGCTGTTCAAGAACATTCCGTACGTGGACGAAACTCTCTCGAACGAAGAAATTCTGACCGTTTCGAACCGGGCCATGACCAATGACCAGTTGTGGGATAAAATTGCGACGGATTTTCAGGCTGCGGTGGATAATCTGCCCGAAAAACAGACGCAGGTCGGTCGGGCCAACAAACTGTCGGCGGCCGCCTATCTGGCCAAACTGCGGTTGTATCAGGCTTACGAACAGGACGATAACAACAAGGTGACGGGCATCAACAAAACCAAGTTGCAGGAAGTGGTGAAGCTGACCGATCTGGTGATCAACTCGGGGCGATACAACCTGCAACCCGATTTTGCGGAGAACTTCCTGCCGGAATTCGACAACGGCGTCGAGTCGGTTTTCGCGGTTCAGTATTCGATCAATGACGGAACGACGGTGGGGCGGCTCAACTTCGAAACCGGCCTGAACTACCCCCACGGCGCTCCGCAATACGGTTGCTGCGGTTTTCACCAGCCCAGCCAGAACCTCGCCAACGCCTTCGGAACCGATGCCAACGGCTTGCCCAAACTGGACACGTTCAACGATGCCGTGATCGACTTCAAAACCGCCACCGTCGACCCGCGCGTGGACCACACCATCGGCATCGACGGCCATCCGTACAAGTATAATCCGGCCATCTTGTTCAGCAATAGTTGGGTGCGCGATCCGGGCGTTTACGGTTTTTTCCAGAGCATGAAAGAGCAACAGGCCGCGACCAGTTCGACGTATAAAAAACAGGGGCCGTTTATCGGAACATCGAAAAACATCGACATCATCCGGTATGCGGACGTGCTGCTCTGGCAGGCCGAAGCCTACATCGAACTGGGGCAACCAGCGCTGGCCTTACCGCTCATCAACAAGATCCGGGCACGGGCAGCCGCCAGCACCGGGCGCACCAAAAAGGCGGATGGCACCAACCCGTCCAACTACCTGATCAAACCGTATGAGGCCACGAACTGGACGCAGGCCTACGCCCGGAAAGCCCTGCAATTTGAACGGCGGCTGGAGTTTGCCACCGAAAGTCCGCGCTTCTTCGACCTCGTTCGCTGGGGCATTGCCGAACCGACGCTGAATGCCTACATTGCTAAAGAGAAAACCCGGCGGTCGTTTCTGAGTGGAGCCAAATTCACGGCGGGGCGCGACGAATACCTGCCGATTCCGCAGCGCGAAATCAATTTTACGAAGGGTCTGTACCAGCAGAACCCCGGATTTTAACCGAGTGCTATACCTGGGTGAAAGGTGGATGATGGCCGGGATGCGGTTTTGCTTTGGCAGCCCGTTCCGGCCCCATCTGCCGCCCGATGCATCCTATTTTGTACATTGACAAATCCTATCCCTATGCATAACTTGCTCGCTTTCGTTGGTATGTTGCTCCTGAGTAACTCCTTTTCCTTTAGCCAGATGAATCAACCCGTTGTTGCGGCAAGTCCGGAACCCCATCGCCCGCAGTATCATTTTTCGCCCAAAGCGCACTGGATGAACGATCCCAACGGAATGGTGTATTTCAACGGGACGTATCACCTGTTTTTTCAGTATTACCCCGACGGCACCACCTGGGGGCCGATGCACTGGGGCCACGCGACCAGCAAGGATATGGTGCGGTGGCAGGAACAGCCGATTGCACTTTTCCCGGATAGCCTGGGGTATATCTTTTCGGGCAGTGCGGTGGTCGATGTGAACAACACGACCGGTTTTGGCAAAAACGGACAGACGCCCCTGGTGGCCATTTTTACGCACCACAACCCGGTTCTGGAAAAACAGAAGACGGGAAAACACGAATACCAGAGCCTGGCCTACAGCCTCGACGAAGGCAAAACCTGGACCAAATACGCCGGTAATCCGGTGTTGCCCAACCCCGGCATTACCGATTTCCGTGACCCGAAAGTGCGCTGGTATGAACCGCAGAAGAAGTGGATCATGACGCTGGCGACCAAAGACCGGATCACGTTTTATTCCTCCCCCGATCTGAAAAACTGGACCCGGGAAAGCGAGTTTGGCAGCACCGTCGGTGCGCATGGCGGTGTCTGGGAATGCCCGGATCTGTTCCCGCTGACCCACAACGGCAAAACCGTCTGGACGTTGCTGGTGAGCATCAACCCCGGCGGCCCCAATGGCGGCTCGGCCACCCAGTATTTCGTGGGCGATTTCGACGGAAAAACCTTCAAACCGTATTCCACCGAAACCAAGTGGCTGGATTATGGAACCGATAATTACGCCGGGGTGACATTCTCGAATACCGGTAACCGCACTATTCTGATGGGCTGGATGAGCAACTGGCAGTATGCCAACGTCGTGCCGACCGACCCCTGGCGCAGTGCCACCACCGTGCCGCGTGAACTGGGCCTGAAGGAAGTGAACAAGGAGTTATTTCTGACGTCGGTACCGGTGGAAGAACTCGGCGCCCTGAATCAGGAAACGGTGTTGGTCAACAACCTGACGGTAAAAGACCGCTATGAGCTGACGGCCAAAACCCGGAATGAGTCGGGCTTATTCCGGCTGGAACTATCCACCAAAACCGCCGGCGATTTTGCCATTGTGCTGGCCAATGAACAGGGCAATGAGGTGGTGATCGGATATGATAAAACCGCGAATGCGTACTACATCGACCGGAGCAAGGCGGGAAAAACCGGTTTTGAGAAAGGTTTTGGCAAGCGGCATACAGCCCCGCGTTTGTCGGTTGATCCAAAAATTTCGCTCACGCTGCTGGTCGATGTGGCTTCGGTTGAGCTGTTTGCCGATGGCGGACTGACCGTGATGACGGACATCTTTTTCCCGGACACGGATCTGACCAAACTCGTTATTAAATCGGCGTCGGGAATTGTCATTCCGGCTTTGGAATACACGAAGTTGACGTCTTCGGTAAAATAGAAACGCGGGAAAGGTATACGTTACGCCAACTGCTGGCGGATGGTCGGGAGGTGCAGCTTGTTCGGATCGGTCCGGAGCCGCAGTTCGGTGTATTCGTATTCCTCTTCAAACAAATCCTGAAGCTCGTGGACGTACTGGAGATACCGGCGGGTTTGCACGCACAGCCAGCAATTCATACCCGGAATCAGGCGGGAATCTTCAAAAATCCAGGAGTTGGCGGAAGGGTCCGGCCAGTAGCCAAAAGCGATGAGCCAGGGTTTGGTGAGCTTGATGGGCTGGGGACGGTTGGGCGGCTGAAGTTCTTTCAGAAGCGTTTCGGTCAACAGGACCGGCTCATTGTGAATGAGGTAATAGCGATTCGGTTTGGGACGGTGGAGCATCCTTCAGAGATAACGTGAGGTTTTACTAAAATACGCAGAAAAGCAGAATACAAGTAACTTGTATTAATAAATCGTTACATAAGTTTAGCAACCGGTCTAAAACCACTGAAAACAAGCGGTTTTGGCGCTTATAATAACAACGAATCGACCCGATGGGCGTGTACCATCCCGTAGGTTTCCGACCAGGTAAAAATTGTAAAACGACCGTCCTGCGAGGCCACCAGGGCCACCGCATCCCGTTGGTCGAATACAAACTGAGCCGCCGACAGGTGCCGGGTCCCGCCCGTCTGGGTGGGTTGCACCCTGGCTGGTTTATTGCCAATAACCGGTTCGGTGATGATGATTTGCTCCACCCGGTCGGTGGTTTCAGAACGGCCTATTTTGGCACCAAACCCCAGCACTTCGTAGCGATCGTTGATGATGGTTGCGCCATCGACCGACGTCAGGCCGGCAATGGCCTCGACGGCCAGATTCACCGCTCCCCGCCATACGTTCTGGCTGGCCGCGTCTGATTCCTGCTGCAACAGATCCGCCAGCCGCGAAAACACCGGCACCACGGGGTATAAAATCGGCTGAAGAATGGAATCACGCCAGGACTGACTGACCGACGGAACCACCAGCAGCGAACCACCCCGGCCGTGTGCCCGCATGGACACCGCCAGTTGCACCAGAATGTTCATCGAATCGTTCCAGAACGACGGCAGTTTGAAACCGAGCATGGACGTGACGACATCCGGACAATCGGGCGCCCGGGCGGTGCCTTCGTCCACGATTTTAATCTGATCGCCCTTCAGAATGGCGACGTTGACAAACTTGCCAAAACCGTCCATCCGCCGGTGTTTAATAACGAGCAGACCGGGTTCGATCACTTCCAGCACGAGGCAGTTGCCCGGAATTTCACGGGTGGTTCCCCAGATGTACAATTCCTCGTTTTCGTGCCAGACACCCAGATGAATGCCGGGGCGCTCGACGGCGGGGGCCAGTTTGGTCAGCACGGCGGGAGTAAACCGCAGGCGATACCCAAAAATCAGGGGTTCACCCGCTTGTTCGGGGGGCAAAAAGGCCAGCGTCACTTTGGGCGAAACCCCTTCTTCGTGTCGCAGGCTGGCCCAGAAAGCCGTATCGATCATGGCTTCAATTTCGGGCGCATAAGGCTGATGCCCGGTGTCCTCCCCGCCATTGCGGGTTGCCGTCGCAAAGTGATGGGCAAAATAGGTTTCTATGGTTCCCGAAACCAGCCGGGCTGCCTGATAAGTTGATTCAGCGTACATCGTCTAAAGTAAGCAATATTGCACTGAAAAGATTCGAAAGCCGCTTTTTAGTTCCCGGTTTAAAAACACCCGGGCCGGAATATCATCCGGTTATTCCAAAGCCCTTTTCCAAAAGACTACTGAACGGACGACTGAAATGGTCGCAATCGCTGATAATTCAGCTACATTTGGTTATTTTTAAGGGTATATTACGTAGATGAGCGAAGAAATTTACCTGTGAATACGGATTTAGGAACGGGCGGGGACGCCCACGATAGCACGGCCGAAAGAATGGCACGGGTGGACGAGCATTTTGGAAACCTCATTGCCCAGGCTCCCGTGGCCATCAGCATTCTGAGTGGCCAAAATCTGGTGATTGAAACGGTCAACAACGCCATGCTGGAATTGTGGGGAAAAGATGCGTCCATTCTTAATCGTCCCCTGTCCGACGCCCTGCCCGAACTTAAGGATCAGGGATTCATCGAATTACTGAAAACCGTTTATGAAACGGGCGTTCCCCATTACGGGTTTGAAACGCTGGCGCAACTGCAGCGCAACGGTCAACGGGAAGACGCCTATTTCAATTTTGCCTATGCACCGATGCGGGAAAACGGGAAGCACATCACCAACGTCATGGTGCTGGCAACTGAAGTAACTCCTCAGGTTCAGGCAAAAATAGCGCTGAAAGAAAGCGAGCAGCGGTTTCGCAATCTGATCGAAGAAGCACCGGCGGCCATGAGTCTGTTTGTCGGCCCGGAGATGATCATCGAGTTGCCCAACGAAGCGATGCTGAAGTTTTGGGGGAAAGGAGACACTGTTACGGGGAAACCGCTCCGGGAAGCCCTCCCGGAACTGGTAGGGCAACCGTTTCTGACCATTCTGGATGAGGTTTACAGAACCGGCATTGAATTTTCGTCGCAGGAGTCCGAAGCAGTGCTGGTGGTGGACGGCAAACCCGGTATTTACTATTTCAATTTTACGTATAAACCGTTGCGCAATGCCGACGGCGAGGTGTATGCGATTCTGGACGTGGCCATTGACGTAACCGAACAGGTGCTGGCCCGCCGGAATGTGGAAGCGAGTGAAGTGCGGTTTCGCACGCTTCTGGAGGCCATTTCGCCCATGACCTGGACGAATACGCCCGAGGGAGAAGTCAATTTTTACAACCAGCAATGGTACACCTATACCGGGCTGGATTATGAGCAGACCAAGGCCTGGGGCTGGCAGGCCGTGGTGCATCCCGACGACCTGCCGTATACCCTGGAAACCTATTTGAAATCGCTGAAAACCGGGGAGGTGTTTGTGGTCGAAAACCGCTACCGGCGGGGCTCCGATGGCATGTACCGCTGGCATCTGAACCGGGCGCTGCCCATTCGGGACGAAACCGGGACCATTATGCTCTGGGTGGGAACGGCCACCGACATTCACGAACAGAAACGAATCGAAGCCGAACTGGAAAGTCAGGTTCAGGCGCGGACGCGGGAACTGAAAGAATCGAACCAGGATTTGCTCCGCTCGAACGAAAACCTGACGCGGTTTGCCTACGTGGCTTCCCATGATTTGCAGGAACCGCTGCGCAAAATTCAGTCGTTTGGCAGCCTGCTGCAAAGCCAGTATGCCTCGAACCTGGGCGACAATGGCCTGGATCTGATCAACCGGATGCAGTCGTCGGCGGGGCGTATGTCGGAGTTAATCAAGGACTTGCTGGCCTATTCCCGCATTTCAACCCGCCAACAGACTTTTGATCCGGTTTCCTTGACCCACATTCTGACGAAGGTATTGGAAACGCTGGAATGGCAGATTCAGCAGGCCGGGGCTGCGATCCAAAGCGACGATTTGCCAACGATCAACGGCGATGCGTCTCAGTTGGGGCAGCTCTTTCAGAACCTGTTGTCCAACGCCATCAAGTTCAGACGACCGGATTCCACACCCGCCATTCAGATCAGCTACGCGAAACGGTCCGCTTCCGATTTACCCTCCAGTGTTCGCACAACCCGGCAGACCAGCCACTACCATTTGATCAGCATCACCGACAACGGGATTGGTTTCGACGAAAAATACGCCGACCGGATTTTTGAAGTATTTCAACGCTTACACGGAAAATCGGCCTACAGCGGCACGGGCGTGGGTCTGGCGATCTGCCAGAAAGTAGTTGAGAACCACGGCGGAGCCATCACCGCCCACAGCCAGCCGGGGCAGGGCAGCACGTTCCGGGTTTATCTGCCGGTGTGAAGCTTATGGTTATATAGCTTGGGCTTATTGAGTAAGTGACGTATTCTACCCACCGGTAGTAACAAATCAATACCTAAGTTAAAAATAACTCCAAATCCTGAACCGGATTTGAATTAACTAAATTTATTGTCAAATTGCACTGGAAATCACTCTCCACGTTTCCAGTTACTATTATTTGCTTTTCGTAAAAAAACCCTTACCAAACAGGCTAAACTGAAAGATTTTACGCTGCGCTTAAGACGCAGGAACTATTCTTGTCACAGCACGCATTAAAACACATGCACTTAGAAAATAGTGCAGTGTTGCTGCATTTAGCCACAAAAAAGATAATCCGAGTAGCACAATTTCTGGCTTAAATGGGCTTATAAACTTATTTTCAATGTGGAAAAATTGTAAAAAATTTAATTAACTGAGGCTATACTCCTGCATAATAAACTTATCCTACCCAGGTTTAAGTTCCGGCAACGTATTGGCTATAGGCAGCTATCCTATTTATTATACTAATTTGACACACTTTAATTCCATAAAAGTATTCTCTCAATTCTACTTTTCATTCCCAATGAGAATTATATCCTTTAAGAACACACCTTTATTTCAATGGCTATCTGTACTTATATTATTATTTCCTGTATTATTCTACAGTTCGATCCTTATACCATCATTAGCCAACTTTCCATTCTATGACGATTTTTTCTGGTATAACAAGCTCATCCTTCAAGCCCACAACCAGCCGCTCCTGACCCAACTCGAACTAATCACCCGGCAGCACAGCGACCACCGGCTTATTTTCCTCAAAGGAAGTGCGTTACTGATGGCGTCATTGGGACCATTTGACTTTCGATGGCCCATCCTACTCACGAATGGGATCTTCTTTTTATTCTCAGCACACCTGGTTATTAGTATTTACCGCGTCACCCGGTTTTGGCTATTTGCCGTTCCTTGTGTGTTCATTCTTTACCAGTTTCTTCCCTACACAGTCGTTTTTTCCTACGGACTGCAAACACTCGGCGTTCTTTTATTTCTCTATTTTGCTTTTTTCTATGTCTGGAAAACTGATCGACTTGCTTATATCGTGACGGGCGTATCAGCTATTTTATGCGTCTTAACGAATACCAACGGATTGATTCTACTACCCATACTAGCGGTATTATATAGTCTCACTCACCGTTTCAGGGCCGCTCTTCTTTACGGTTTCTTTACACTGCTGGCCTTTGGTACGTATTTCCTGGGTAACTATAAGTGGAATGCCGGCACCATTAAGGTTGAGAATACAGAAAACGGACTTGCCCAGTATTTTCTTTTTTTGGTGGAATTGCTTGGCTCGGTTTCAAATACAAGCCTGGTTTTTGGCCATACACTGGCCATCGCACTCGGCTCACTGATGCTATTGTTTATTGGCTGGGCTATTGTGAAGCAAATCGATCAGGTTGACTGGAAGCACTGGTACATAAGCCCTGTATCTAAACCTGCCGATGCCCGGAGGCATCTAATCTTAACAGCCGTTTGTATGTTAGGCTTTCTTCTTTTCTCCTGTCTCCTGCTAACCTATAAACGTTTCGGCGGTACCACTTTATCAAATAATATTGTTCCCCATTACCGGCAGTATTCTTCGTTTACGCTCTGTTTTTGCTATTTGGCAGGCCTATTACTCATAGCAAGACCTCGCTTAGAGTGGATCTATGTACTTTCCTGCTCTTTGTTAGCCCTACTGATCAATGTGTTTTCTTATTTATACATTCATCAGGATCTTCGTTTTTACACGCTATCCTTACGTGCAGACACCTATAACTGGCAAGAAAATCGTTCCATCCTTTTTTTCCCTCCTGTTGAAGGCGATAAAGCCTGGCGGACAATTACAAACGAAATGGCGTTGTCCTATCAGAAGCACCTGATTGCAGCTCCTCCTGCGCCTATACGAGCCTCTACCGTTTCTGGAGTGCTGCCTGCCACCGTGAGTCAGGTATACGATGGCCTTGCTGTCACATTAACCGACTCAATGCAAAACATACCGTATTTAAGAAATGCCTTTATTGTTCTTCGCAATAACCAACATGCTTTCTACTTCCCATTCATCAATCAAGTCAATGCACCCGGAGCCATTTTGCGAAAGCAGGCTGTAGTTAATCAATCAGGATATGCCGTCATTAGCCGGTATATACCCAATTTCGTTTTACCACCCGGCACTTATCAGACCTTTTTGTTTGATGAGACGCAACAAACCATGCAGCGACTCGGCGCAAGAGTCGAAATCCCGCATCGGGAAAGCACTACGAATTACTAGTTACGTCAGCCCATTAGAAACAGAATACCGCAACCTTACTTTGATTGGGAAGCAAACAGGGGGCCACAAATCTGCTGTATCAATTCCGGCAAATTTAAGTTTCGGGATAGTTTCTGGTTTTTTCAATTTATGAAGATGGACTAACGCCAGAATCATTATGAAAACGTTCAATTTTTAAAACCAACATTTTCGCCAGTGAGGGAGTTGAAGCTTCAGTACTTATTTTCTTAGAGCACTCCCTTACAATGCAAATCCGACTTTATCAGTATTGGCAATCCCTACAGGAGTCGCTCTGGTTCGTTCCAACACTCATGGTGTTTGCCTCCTTTGGAATGGCCTACGGATTGATCACCTTCGACGCTGAAACGTCCTTTGATGGCGCCAAGCGATTTCCGCTCTTATTCGGTGCAGGGGCTGAAGGCTCCCGGAGCATGTTAACGGCCATTGCCGGATCCATGCTAACGGTCGCTGCCCTGGTTTTTTCGTTGACTCTCTCAACCATTACTCAGGTAAGTAGCCAATATTCGCCCAGAGTGCTGCGCAATTTCATGCGCGACCGCAGCAATCAGGTCGTTATGGGTTATTTTGTTGGCGTATTCGCTTACTGTCTCATCGTACTCGGAACCATTCGCGGCACCGAAGAACAAAAGTTTGTCCCGTCAACGGCGGTTTTGATGGGATTGCTCTTGGCGTTGGGGGGCGTGGCCGCCCTCATTTTTTTTATTCATCACATCGCCGAATCCCTGCAGACAGGTACGATTGTGGAACACATCAGCCGCGAAACGATCAAGGTAATTGATGAGCTATTTCCCCGTGAATCTGAAAAACCGGTTGAAATACCTCCCGGAGATGATGCTCGCTGGCGCCGTGTCGAGACCCGGTCCGGCTGGCAACCGGTTTTATCCACACAATCGGGCTACATTCAACACATCGACCTGGATGAGGTACTTCGCTGGGCGATCGACCACCGGGCCTTACTGCGTGTAGAGCAGACCATTGGCTCTTTTGTTGGCGAAAAAGCACTGCTTTTCAGTGTATGTTCCAACGACGAAAAGCCCGGCAGTTTTGATTCCAACCATCTTCATAAACTATTGGATCAAATAGCGATCGGCCGTCATCGAAACATCGAACAGGATGTCGCTTTCGGAATTCAACAATTGGTGGATATTGCCCTAAAAGCACTTTCTCCCGGCATTAACGATACGACGACCGCAATTATGGCGATAGACTACGCAGGTGCCATTATGGAGCGACTGGCATCCCGAAATTTTCCTGCGCCGTTTCGCACCGATAATGGGCAACTTCGCATCCTGGCCCAGTCTGCGGGCTTTGATCATTACCTCCGGCAAACCTTCGATCTGATCCGGATCAATGCCAAAGGAAATCACGCGGTAATCCGGCGTTTGATGCGTGCGCTGTCTTTAGTCGGTTGCCAGTGCCTGGACGATGATCGGAAGGCCCTCATTCGCGAACAGGCGCACCTTCTGTTGCAATATGCGGAGCAGACGTTAACCACCCCCTATGAAAAGCGGCAAGTGCAGACTTTGTATCATGAAATGGCAAGTTCCTGGTCAAACTGATCCAGCTTGCTCATGACGCAAATCAAAACTTGCCCTCTTTGATTCAGTTATCGATTCGAATTGAATTCGAAGGCTGCCCCAAGCTTTCGTTAAGTCTTTCGAAGTTCTCTCTGGTAACCGACCAAAAGGACTATTTTAAAGACATTGGCTGGCCGGCCAACCTGCTCTACCGCTGGCGCACGGACCTATTCTGATCGCGAAGCAAACAGGGGGCCACAAATCTGCTGGACAAATTCCTGCCAGGCGGTGTAGTCCGTCGGTTTGACCCAACACCAGGCAACATCCAGTTCCCGGCAGCGAACTTCCCAGTTTGGGTCGATTTCGGAGCTCATCCACGCAAATGGAACGGTCTTCAGCGCCGGTCTCGACCGGAGCAATTCCGTCAGTTCAAGCCCATCCATCCGGGGCAGGTGATAGTCGATTAAAATCAGGTTGGGAACCGTCACAGCAGTATCCAGGTAGGTCAACAAGCTGGCAGCATCGCTAAACGGATTGAGCTGGCAGGTGCCACCAATCTCTAACATGGCTTTTTGCATCAGCCACAAATCATCTTCATCGTCGTCAACTACCAATACAAGTGGCTTCATAAAAATCTGTTAACGGGCAGACGCCTGTACAACAGGAGCGTTGTCGCACTTTCCCAGGACCGAGAAAAACTCGTTTTTCTTAAAACTCGTTTCCGGCTGATTTGTTCGACATATTATGAAGACTGGTACTCCAGGCCGTATTTGAAAGGCCGGTTGGTTTCATCCGACCCTTCAAATACCTTCATGTTATTGCGCAACCGTCACGCCATTCGTTTTCAATACCTTGTGAAAAAACAAAAGGTGATAGGGCAGCGAGTTTTCCCAGTAGTCCCAGGTATGACCGCCGGGGTGTTCGGTGTAGTCGTGGGGAGTCTGGTTGTAGACCAGCCGCCGGTGTAACTCCCGGTTGGGCTCGATCAGAAAATCATCCACCCCGCAGTCGATGATCAGTTTCAGTCCGTTGGCTTTCATTTTATCGGCCATAAAAACCACCGAATGATCGGCATACGGATCGGGCGTTTTGCCCAACGGACCGAGAATCCGCTCAAACCGGGGCGAAATCTGTTTGGCAAATTCGGGCGTAATACGCCAGTGCGTCGGGTTCAGATCGAGTGCCCCGCTCATGCTCCCGGCGGCACAGTACAGGTCCGGGTGGCGCGTCGCCAGATACAAAGCCCCGTGTCCGCCCATGCTCAGGCCCGTGATGACACGCCCTTTCCGATCCCGAATCGTGCGGTAGGTTTGGTCGATCTTCGCCAGCACTTCTTTCGTGAGGTAGGTTTCAAACTGGCTGTCTTTCTGAAACGGACTGTCCAGGTATCCGCTCAGGTTTTCGCCCTCCGGGGTTACAATGATCAGGTTGTATTGATCAGCCAGATTGTGCAGCAGCATTTTGTCAGGCGTACTTGATAGCCAGTCGCTGAACCGCCCGCCCCCGCCGTGGAGCAGGTACAAAACCGGGTAAGCGGCTTTGCTTTTGGCATACGAGTTGGGTAGAACCACAGCCGCGCGCAGGTTCTTCTGCATTACGGCACTGGGAATGTCCAGCGAATCGACTTTGGCACCGAACGAAACGGCACCGGCCAGCAACAGGCTGAAAAAGAGAAGGTAACGAAATGGATTCATGGATGGTTTTGGTCAAAAGTTGAGCAAATCAGAAAGCCATCAGCGGAAAAGCAGCGGCACATATTCGTTGAGATACTGCCGCCAGTTGGTCCAGGTATGCCCCCCCGCCGTTTCCTTGTACTGGTACTTGATCTGGTGTTTGTCGAGCAGCGCCATCGTTTTTTTATTGGCATCCATCACAAAATCGTCTTTGCCAATTTCAATCCAGAACAGCTTCTTGTTTTTGTTAAAACCGGGATCATTCAGCGCACTGGCGTATTTGGTTTCGGCTTCGTCGATGGTCGCACCGAAAAAACCGGAGCTGAACACGCCCACGTAATTGAACAGTTCGGGCCGGGACAAGGCCACATCCAGCGTTTGAAAACCGCCCATCGACAGCCCGGCAATGGCCCGGTTTTCGCGATTGGTCTGCGTTCGGTAGGTTTTCTCCACATACGGCATGATTTCTTTCAGCAGTTCATCGGCAAACAACGCCCGCATCTGCTGCATCGCAGCCGGATTGGGCATTCCCGATGAGGGCGGAAGCGGCATGCTGCCGTTGGGCATCACCACAATCATGGGTTTGGCCTGCCCGGCCGCCAGCAGATTGTCGAGAATGAACCCCGCGCGACCGACCGTCGGCCAGCCGGAATCGTCGTCACCCCCGCCGTGGAGCAAATAAAAAACCGGGTATTTCGTCGTTCCTTTTTCGTACCCTGGTGGCGTATAAACGTGCATCCGGCGCGCCATGCCCAGCGTATTGGACTGATACCAGACCTGCCGCAATTCGCCGTGTGGCACCGGGCGGTTGTCCTGAAAAACCGTCTCCGCTCCCGGCAATGCCATCACGTTTTCCAGACTGCTCATCCCCTGCTTGATCACCGGATTTTTGGGGTCCATCGTCCGAACGCCATCGACCGTCAGCGTATAGGTATAATAATCAGGTTTCAGAGGCCCAACCGTCACCGACCAGACGCCATTCGCATCTTTGGTGAGGTTCAGCGGTTTCATTGCCGTCATAAAGTCGCCTACAACCGTCACCTCACTAGCTTTGGGGGCATAAAGCTGAATTGCAACCCGGTTGTCGGTCAGTACTTTGGGCGATTTGAGCGTATCGTTGGGCGTGGGTTGCCGCGGGGGCGTTTGCGCCAGGGTCTGATAACCCAAAAGCAGGGCCGCGATCAGCAACCCGCTGGAGGTAAGCATACGATTCATAAAAATTTCGGCTAAAGGTTGGTGTGCCAGTGGCGGCTTTCACCAAAAATAGGGAAAGGTTTCATATTGTAAAAAATACAGAAAGGTTTTTTTGAAGTATTAGGAGATCAAGTAGTACATTTTTTCCACCTGCGGTTCTTCTCCCTGCCCGCATCGGTCCGTCAATTATCCGCTTTTCGACCCTGCTTATTCACCCAATACCGCCCAGTATCGCTTCCGGCTGGACTTGGCGGTATTCGCAACCGTATTTTTGACCGGAAATAACAAATACACCACTATGAAATTGATCCTCTTTACCCTGTTGCTTGCCGGTATGATGAACGCAGAACCCGCCAAGGCCGATTGTCCACCCGTGGTTGCCGACGGCAAAATCCACGGCATTTTACCCGTTCTCAATCAAAAAGTCGCTTATAATGAGGTAGTCGACTGCGGCAGTGTGTCGCAGATCGACCTGTTCCGACGCGCCCGGTTGTGGGCGGCAAAATCGTTCCGGTCGGCCGGCGAAACCTTCAATGTGAGTGACAAGGAAACCGGTGATCTGGTCGGGAAAGCCGTTCAGGTCGTCACCCTGCCGCGTTCCGAAACCTCCGCCGGCGGTGTTTATTCCTTCCGCTACACCTTCGTCATCGAATGCGCCAACCGCAAATACCGGGCAACGATCACGCATATTGAACTCATCGAAGGTGGTATTGATTCAAAGTCCGTTCCGGTTGAAGTCTATTGCCAGAAGAATGACAAGGATTTACGGGCGATGTATACAGAACTCGACAAACACCTCAAAAATGTGCTGGCGTCGCTTCAGGACGAGGTGAAAAATTACAAAGCGTTTTAATTCATGAACCGCACCGTCTCCTATTTTGCCGGTCCCGAACTGGTCTGGGTTCTGATGCTGGCCGTTACCGCCTTGCTGGCGGCTCGCAACCCGGGTACGGATGCCGGCAATGAGCAGTTGCTGAGTTTTGGCTGGTTTTTGCCGCTCCTTGGCGTGTGGCTGTCGTTTGTTCCCCTGTTCTGGGCTCCCGGCAGCCCGTGGTGGTGGTTGCTCCGGATCGTTGTCGGCGGTTGTGTCGGCATTGTGATTTTGGTTACGATTCTTTGCGAAGCGGTCGATTACCACGACAGTCGCAATTCGGGCGTTGGCAGCGGCTATATCGTCTTCATCAGCCTGGGTTATCTGGCATTGTTCGCCAGTGCCGTTGTAGCCGCTTTGTTCTTTCTCACGAAGTGGAATTTTATGCCGGTGCTGAAATGGGGACTGATTGTCATTGGTGGTTTAACGGCTTTTTTCAGCCTGATTTTCTGGATTGCCTCCTTCGGAAAAAATGCGGCTTCCTGAGCAATCCCTTCCATTTTTCCCATAAAAAACGCCCGGAAGGCGAACCTTACCGGGCGTTTTCAAAAAAGGCAGGCGCGTCTAAAACCGTCAGCGTCCTGTGTTACGGTACGTTTTTCGAGTTGGGTTAATGCAATCAGGCCGTCACCAGACGGTTATTACCATCGGGAAAAACGACCACTGGCTTGTACGATTTCGCTTCATCGGCGGCCAGCATGGTGTAAGACAGAATGATGATGATGTCGCCAATCTGCGCCTTGCGGGCGGCTGCACCATTCAGGCAAATGATGCCCGTACCGCGTTCTCCTTTAATCACATACGTGATCAAACGTTCCCCGTTGTTGTTGTTCACAATGTGAACCTGCTCATGCTCAAGCATGCCTGCCGCATCCATCAGATCTTCGTCGATGGTAATGCTACCAACGTAGTTCAATTCGGCCTGCGTCACCCGGGCTCGGTGAATTTTGGATTTCATTAGAGTTAGAAACATAGCTATATGGTTAGATGGATAAGATGCAATTCAAAGACGCTGTTGGCTGCCGTATTTCCGGTTTGCAGAACTTGAGTCACACGGCAACCGTATGCCGGTTTAGCATTGATCCAGCACATTCTGCAGAATCCGGGCAAATTCCTTGTCGTTGGGTGGTGTAAATAAATTCATGTGATCGCCGGGGACGTCATGAATCCTGATGCCTTTGAGCGCAAACGGTTTCCAGCCCAGAAATTCGAAGTCTTTCTTGTAGGCAATTTGCTTGTTGGCCCGGAAAAGCGTGATCGTAACGTCCTGAGGAGCCAGGCGGTAGTTGCGGGCCGCAATCCGGTTTGTTTCATTGACTTTGTAATAATTGCCATGAAACACTTTCAGGTAATCTTCATTATACCGAATCCGGCGGTACCACTGATTGACTTTGCGTTTCAGCGATTCGGCTTTCTCTTTGATCGTTTCGCGGGGGTATTTTCGCAGCAGCGTAAAAATATACAGCCGCTCTTTCAGCAAGGTGGTCGAATCGGTCCACACCCGCTTTAACCACGGATCGTAGAAGTTCGATTGATCGGCATACGAATCGAACATCGCCAGCAACTTCACCTCTTTGCCCCGTTCTTTCAACTGCCTGCTCATTTCGTAGGCAATGATTCCGCCGAAGGAGTAACCCGCCAACGCATACGGCCCGTCCGGATTTTTGGCCATGATGGCGTCGATGTAATAGGCCGCAATGGCTTCGATGCTGTCCAGCGGCTCGTCGTCGCTGTTGATTCCTTTGGCCTGAAGTCCATAAACCGGCTGATCCGGGTGCATGTTGATGGCCAGGGTATTGAACAGCAAGACGTGCAAACCGGCCCCGTGGACGATGTACAGCGGAATTTTGGTCCCCTGCGGTTTGATGGGCACCAGCGAATCCCAGCTCACCGACCGGCCGTTCATGTGCAGGGTCGAAGCCAGTTTTTCGACGGTCGGGTATTCGAACAACAGCGAAAGCGGCAGTCGCTTGCCGGTTTTTTTCTCCAGCCGGGTCATCACCTGCACCGCAATCAGCGAGTGCCCGCCCAGTTCGAAGAAGTTGTCGAGTACGCTTATTTTCTCCAGCCGTAAACACTCCATCCAGATGTCGGCCACCAGCTTTTCGACGTCGGTTCGAGGGGCCATAAAATTGCTGCGGTTTTCGACCTCATCCAGCATCGGATCGGGTAACGCTTTCCGGTCTATTTTCCCGTTGGGCGTCAGGGGCATCCGGGCCAGCACCACAAAGTTGTTCGGAACCATGTAGTCGGGCAGGTGCTGCCGGATTTGCTCTTTCCACACCTGAAGCTGCTCCTGCGGAACCACCAGGTTGTGTTTGAAGGGGTTGCGGGAGACATCCATCAGCGACACGTTTTCGACCGGAATAGACGCAGGCCGGGCCGGAATCCGGTTCGGCTGGTCGTTCGGAATAAAAACAACGTCCACCAGGTTATCAGAACCGTCGCCCGCCCAGCGGACGTGCGTGGTAAACCGGTGTTTCTCACCCACCGCCCACAAGGTTGCCGGGTCGACGCTGACCGGCACGGGGGATAATTTTTGTTTGGCCTCCACCAGCAGGGTATCATCGCTCAGGGCGTCGATGTCCTGAATCAGCGTATAATCTTCAGCCGTGCGGCTGTTGAAAACATGGCGAAGTTGCAAAACCGCCCCGGAATGGGTCGAAAGACTCTGTTCGAGGTTCGTCAGGGTATAGTCGGGATTCCAGTCGATGACCGCATCGGCTTTGGCCACTTCGGGCGGATTGCCGACGTACAGCCAGATGTCGTAGTGGTGTTTCGTGGTTTCGTTCAGGAATTTCCCTTCGCGAAGCTGAATATCGACCGCCGAGATGGCGGGAATGACTTGCGGCAGAACGTAAAAATAAGCCGGGTCAGCCATGAGTTCATCTTCAATGAACAGCCGCCGGTCAATGATCTTTTTGAAGTCGGCGACGGTATTTTCGGCCGACGAACGGGGAAACTGATCGAAGGTGTGGTGCATCCGCAGGGTTCCTTTCCCCTGCATATCCCCAATAAAAATACAACCGCCCGGTGCCACTTTTTTAACGGCTTCTTCAATCACCCGCTGTAAATAAGTAGTATCCGGAAAATACTGGGCCACACTGTGAATCAACACCAGATCAAGCGAAGCGTCCGGAACGGCACTGAAATCGTCGGCATTGCCAACGGCGGTTTTCACATTCCGCCATTTGCCCGCATCCAGCGCCAGCTTCTCCCGCAGGTTTTCGATGGCCGTCGCCGAATAGTCCGTTCCGATGTAGAGCGTCGACGCGGGTGCCAGTTCAAAAAGCAACTGCCCGGCCCCGCAACCGACTTCCATGATCCGTTTAGGCCCCAACGCCCTGATGCGTCGGATCGATTGCTGCACCCAGTCGTCAATTTCTTCCTTGACGTCTTTTTTACCGCTCAACTGCTCGGCAATGGCCAGTTCAAGAACTTGCTCCGACGACTTCTGCTCCTTTTCGTGTTCGACCCCAACGTTGTAAATCATGTCCCAGCGTTCCTGCCAACTGGGGGCTTTATCGTTCGTGGGAACCGACTCCGGCACAACGTAGGCCACCAGCACCTGATCGCCCGAGCGGGTCTCGTGGGCAATCACCGCCGTTTCCTTCACCTCCGCGATGGTGCCGATGATGTTCTCGATTTCGCCGAGTTCAATCCGGTGTCCCCGGATTTTCACCTGATGGTCGATTCGGCCCAGACACTGGATTTCGCCATTTTCCAGAAATTTCCCCAAATCGCCGGTACGGTATAGGGTGCCGTCGGTCGATTTGTCAAACGGATTCTTCAAAAACCGTTCGGTGGTCAACTCCGGCCGGTTCATATAGCCCCGCCCTACGCCATCACCGCCGATGTAAATTTCACCCACTGTGCCAATCGCTACCGGTTTCAGAAATTCGTCCAGGATGTAGGCCTTCATGTTGCCGATGGGTCGGCCAATGGTGATGGTTTCGCCTTTCACAATCTGCTTGACGGTGGCCCAAACCGTGGTTTCTGTCGGGCCATACACGTTCCACAGTTCTGCACAGAGGGTCGTCAGTTTGTCGGCCAGGTCATTAGAGAGGGCTTCTCCGCCACAAAGTGCTTTCACGGGCAACGGACTGTTCCAACCGGCATCGAGCAGCATCCGGTAAGTCGAGGGCGTGGCCTGCACGATGCTAACCCGCTCGGAGCGAACCACATCCAGCAGCAACCGACCATCGCGGGCAACGGCCAGATCCACCAGCAGCACGGTGGCACCCACCACCAAAGGCAGAAACAATTCCAGTCCGGCAATGTCGAACGAGATGGTCGTAACCGCCAGCAACACATCGTCTTCGCCGATACCGGGGGCCGTCATCATGCCCCACATGAAGTTGACCAGGTTCCGGTGTTCGATCAGAACGCCCTTCGGTTTTCCCGTTGAACCGGAGGTGTAGAGTACATACGCCAGGTCTTGCCCCGCAGCCCGACCCACCGGTTCTACCTTCGACAGCGTTTTAGCATCCGCCAGGGCTTTTTCAATCACCAGTTCGGGCGACTCGCTTTTCAGCCGCCCCTGCTGACTGGCCGACGTCAAGAGGAGTTTGGCCGACGAGTCGGTCAGCATAAACGAAAGCCGTTCGTGCGGGTAAGCCATATCGAGCGGCAGATACGCGGCTCCGGCTTTCAAAACGGCCAGCAACGCGATCACCATTTCCGGCGAACGGTCGACGGCTACGCCGACAATATCTCCGGTCTGAATCCCGGTCTGAATCAGGTAGTGCGCCAACTGGTTGGCGGTTTCGTTTAACGTCCGGTAGCTGATTTCCTGCTGGTTAAACCGAATGGCGGTTTTAGTCGGGTATTTGGCTGCGGTTTGGGCAATGAGATCGTGCAGGGGCGTTTGTTTCGGATAATCCGCTTTCGTATCATTCCACTGATCCAGTTTCTCACTCAACCTGTTTTCCGAAGCAAATTGAATATCCCCGATCACCACGGACGGGTTTGCAACGACCGTTTTCAGGAGATTGGTAAAATCATCCATCAGCCGCCCAATCGTTTCCGCACTAAAAAGCTGCGTGTTGTAAGCACATTCCAGGGTCAGGGCTTTTTCGGAACCGGTGGCATTGAAAAACAGCTCGAAGTTTTCGTACGCTTTGGGATGGCTGATCAATTCGTGCGTCAGACCCTGAAAATGAACGCCATCATTCATTCCCATGTCGATGTTAAAAACGATGGGCACCAGCGGTATCCGCGACGCATCGCGGGGAATATTGAGCTTTCTGACCAGATCGCTGAAGGTGAGCCGCTGGTGTTCGTAGGCGTCAAAAACCGACCGGCGGCACGTCTTCAAAAAGTCGATAAAAGTGCTTTGCGGTTCCAGATGGCTGCGCAGCGGCAGGAGGTTGACACAGTTGCCCACCAGCCGGTTATTTCCGGTCACCGATTGCCCCGCAGCCGGTAGCCCCACGACAATATCTTCATGACCCGACAACCGGTGCAGCAACACTTCAAAAGCGGCCAGCAGGGTCGTCACAAAGCTGCACCCCGCTTTTAAACCCATTTTTTTGATGGCCAGCACCAGTTCACTGTCCATCGGATAATCCAGTCGGCCGCTTTCAAACGTGCGGGTTGCGGGGCGCGGAAAATCGGTGGGAAGGTCGAAAACCGGGACGTTCTCTTTGTATTGGTTAATCCAGAAATTCTCGATGCGCTGGTATTCAGCGCTCTGCGAAAAGTCGGCCTGTTCGATGGCGTATTGTGCAAACGAAGGTGCATCCGGCAGCGTAACAGGCATTCCCAGGACGTAGGCCGAGTAAAGGGCACTCAAGTCCAGCAGCATCGCTCCCATCGACCAGCCATCCCGCGCACTGTGGTGGGCGGTCAAAACCAGGCGGTGTTCGTCATCGGCCAGTTTGAATATCGCCGTTTTAAACAGCGGACCATTGAGCAGATCGAAGACGTGTAAGGTCTCTTTCTGGAGGTAATTGTCCACCAGAATCTGTTTTTTTTCGTCCGTTTTCGTCGAAATATCCAGATAGGGTACTGGTATCGCCAGTTCTTTGTAAATGCACAGATATTCCCCATCCCCGCTAAAAACCATTCGCAGTGCTTCGTGCCGATCGACCAGCATCTGGATCGCCCGCTCCATGGCAACCCGGTCGAAAACGCCTTTAAAGACGACCGACGTCAGCATGTTGTAAGCACGGGTGGCGTTGTCACCACCCAGCAGACAAGCCGTCCAGATTTCTTTCTGCGGTTCCGTACTGGGCGCTACGCGCGCAATTTCCGGTCCGGCAAACGGATTAAAGTCAACGGTTGTTGTCACGGTTGGGGTCGGTATATTTTCCGTCATCACACAAGCTGGTTTAGCGTACCTTATAATTTAATCTGTAAAAACGTTCCGGGTTTGTCGGGATTGGCGATAAACCAGGCGGGGTTTCCGTCCGTATCGCGACCCAAACGGGCTTCCGGAACGGGCGGTTCGTGGTAGTGGCCGGATGCCATCACTTTGTTTTCCTTCGGCTGACGAACCGGCGCAGTGGATTTGAAAATATCCGCATCGATCATTTCCTGAATGCATTCCCGGAACGCGGCCAGCACCTGATCAATTTCGGCATCGGTATGCGCTTCGGTAATGAAACACGGAAAACCGTCCCAGATGTGAATGCCTTTTTCGCGCATCAACACGAACAGCAGCTCGCCATACGGTATTTCTTCTTTAGGCTTGATTTTCCAGAGTGAGCCAAACTGGGCTACATACAGCGGAATCTGATGGCGGTCAAATTCGGCGTTTAACTCCCGCGCAATCCGTTCGGCCTTGTGGGTCAATCCTTTTTGCAAACCCGGCCCAACGTCCCGCAGGTGCAGCAACGAAGCCTTCGCCGTAGCCAGGGCGAGGGGATGCCGGACAAACGTACCGGCAAAATAGGTTACGCCTTTTTCGGGAAATGATGCGTCGCCGTATTGCCAGAAACCACCGTCGAGCACATCCATGTAGTCTTTATGACCCGCAATGATCCCGATCGGAATGCCACCGCCCACCACTTTTCCGTAGGAAGCCAGATCGGCTTTGATGCCAAACATCGCCTGTGTTCCACCGGGATGCATCCGAAAACCGGTGATGACCTCATCGAAAATGAGCGCGGTTCCCGACGATGCGGTGATGTTCCGAACTTCTTTCAGAAAGTCGATCGGCACGAATTCCGGCCGACGGCTCTGCACCGGCTCCACCAGCACAGCCGCCAGTTCGTGCGCCCGTTCCCGGATAATTCTCAGACTTTCGTCCGTGCCGTAGTCCAGTATCAGCATGTTCTGAACGGCCTCGGGCATGATGCCCGGTGCGGCCGGAAACGACTTCAGTTTTTTGGTCCCCCGAACAATCACTTCATCGACAATGCCGTGGTAGGAACCGGTGAAGGCCACCACCAGCGAGCGTCCCGTAACCGTCCGGGCCACGCGCATGGCACCCAGTACGGCTTCGGAACCCGTGCTGCACAGAGCCGCCCGGTCGAAACCGGTGAAGTCGCAAATTAACCGGCACACCTCGCCCGCCAGTTCGTGCTGTGGGCCGATTTCAAAGCCCTTTTCGATCTGCTCGTGCAACGCCTTCTTCACAAATTCGGGCTGGTAGCCGAACATGTTGGAGCCAAACCCGTTGAGCATATCGATGTATTCGTTGCCATCAACATCCCACAACCGACTGCCCTGGGATTTATTGATCACGATGGAATAGACCAGTTCTTTGGTCAGCGGTTTGAATCCCGAAACCACCCGCGGGTCGGCCATGTAGGCCCGGTGCGCCTGGTTGTAGTGTTTACTCCCGCCGGTTTTCTGGTTATACCGACTAATCAGTTGTTGCAGGAAATTCCTTTGTTTCGGGCTTAATTCCGTACTCTGACGCTCAATCCGGGCGCTGGCCCCAAACGGTTTTTTGATTTCAATTTCCTCTTCCGGCGTCAAATCCGGCGTTTTTGCCTCAACCGCTTCACCTTTCAATGTACTCCCGTTCAGGTTGGTTATGGCGGGCACAGCAGCCTGAGATGGCAGCGACGCGGGTTGACTCCCCTGCATTATGGCAATCTGTCTGGCCAGAATCTGCACTTGCTGGGCCATTAAATCCAGAACCGTATCATTCGTGCCGACGGCGACGGCTGCCGGAACGTGATGGGCCGGTGACGGAGCCAACGGCTGCGGAATGGGCTGCGAAACTGGTTTTGGCGCGTAGTGTTCCGCTGGTAACGTCTGATCCAGATACGCAACCAGACTGTCGATCGTGGCGTATTCTTCATTCAGTTGCCGGAACGTGATGGGCAGACCAAATTCTCTCTTTAAGGTGATGGAAACCTGGGTAAGCAGCAACGAATCGAGTCCCATTTCCAGAAAACTCAGGTCAGGCAGCACGCCTTCCATTTCAAGGCCGGAGGCTTCTTCCAGCATTTCTTTGACCTTATTGATCAACACGTCTTTTCTCATCACGATAGGGGGGGATATAGTAGTATTCGTAACCGGGCCGTCCATTGGCAAAATCGCAAAAGCCGACCCGTCCGGGGGATTGACAACTGGCAGCGGGGGTGCAATGGGGTCAACCCAGTAGCGTTTTTTATCAAAAGCGTAAGCCGGCAGACTGACTTTCACGCGGTTTTGGTTCGAATAAAAGGCTTTCCAATTGGGTCCCAGGCCACTGATCCAGAGTTGCCCCAGAGCTTTCAGGAGGGATTCATACTCCGACTGTGCGCCTTTTTTATCCAGACTGGTGATGATGGTGGACGGTCGGGAACCAGCCTGCTGACGGGCAAAGGTCGTCGTGGCATTGCCGGGGCCGACCTCGATCAGCAGCGGTTGATTGAGAATAATAACAGACTCCAGGGCATCCGAAAAGCGCACGGTCAGGCGTAAATGTTTCGCCCAGTAATCTGGGTCAGTCGCCTGCGCATCCGTCAACAATGTGCCGCTCACCGTAGAGACGATGCGCTTTTGGGGCGGGTTCAGCACCACCTCGTCAACGATTTTTCGGAACGAAGCCACCACGGGTTCCATCATCACCGAATGAAAGGCGTGGCTCGTCTGCAACACCCGGTTCGGAATTCCTTTTCCGTCCAGAACGCTGGCAAAAGCCGCAATGTCTTCGTCGTGACCAGCCACCACGCACAGTTTTTGGCTGTTGATGGCGGCAATCGACAACGGCTCAGGCATGAGGGTTCCGATTTGATCGGCTTCCATTCGAACCGATAACATGCTTCCCCGGGGCAGTTCGCTCACCAGCCGACCCCGAACGGCAACGAGTTTCAACGCATCGGCCAGCGAAAAAACGCCCGCCAGATGAGCCGCCACAAACTCGCCAATGCTATGTCCGCACAGCAGCGACGGTTCAATGCCCCAACTCATCCACAGTTTGGCCAACGCATATTCGGTTACAAACAGGGCAGGCTGGGTAAACCGCGTATTTTTTAGTTTCTCTTCGGCTTTGCCATTCACTTCTTCCGGGTAGAGGATCGTCCGAATGTCGACTTCCAAATACGTGTTCAACGCTTCGGCACATACGTCGACGGCCTGCCGGTAGACGGTTTCGTTTTCGTAGAGTTCGCGCCCCATGTTCAGGTATTGCGAACCCTGACCCGGAAACATAAAAACCACCTCACCCGGTATTTCTTTGAGCGATTTTACTTCGTGTGAAGACCCCGAACTGGTCCGCAGTTTTTCGGCCAGTTCGTCGGTGGTGGACGCTACCGCAAACCGCCGGTGCTGGAAAACCGCCCGGGTGGTTTGCAGCGAGAAGGCTACATCCGCCAGATTCAGGTGGCGGTTTTGCTGCAGATGGTTCGCCAGAATCGGCCCGTACAGATCCCGGCTGGCGATTGATTTGGCCGACCAGGTAATCAACTGCACCGGTTTCTTCGTTGCCGGTTCGGCTGCGGTTTCAACCGGTATTTCCGTGGGATATTCTTCCAGAACGACGTGGACATTCGTGCCACCGACGCCAAATGAGCTAACACCGGCCCGGCGGGGATCGGACGTTTGCGCCCATTCTGTCAAGGCCGTATTCACGAAAAACGGACTGTTGCCGAAATCGATCGCCGGGTTGGGGGCGCTATAGTGAATGGATGACGGAATTTGTTTGTGACGCAGCGCCAACACGGTTTTGATAAAACCGGCCACCCCGGCCGCCGTGGTCAAATGGCCCATGTTGCTTTTGATGGACCCGATGGCGCAGAACTGGGTGGCGGTTTGTGCGCCAAAAGCCATTTTCAATCCCTCGATTTCGATGGGATCACCAATTGGCGTGGCGGTTCCGTGGGCTTCGACATACCCGATGGTGGACGGATCGACGCGGGCATCCTGGAGCGCCATCGCAATGGCTCCCGCCTGTCCTTCGGCATTCGGAGCGGTGAAGCTGCCTTTGCCACCCCCGTCATTGTTGATGCCAACGCCTTTGATCACCGCCAGAATGGTGTCGCCATCCCGCCGGGCGTCTTCCAGCCCTTTCAGCAACACAATGCCTGCCCCATCGCTAAAAACCGTACCCCGTGCGTCGGCACTAAACGGGCGGCAGTGGCCGTCGTTGCTCAACATGGCCCCTTCCTGGTACAGATAACCGCTGTTGATCGGCTGGGCGATGGCCGCGCCCCCCGCCAGCGCCATATCGCACTGCCCGTTCCGGATGCTGTCGACAGCCTGGGCAATGGCCAGCAGCGAGGTCGAACAGGCCGACTGCACCGTAACGGCCGGGCCGCGTAGGTTCAGCGCATACGCCGTGCGGGTGGCGATGTAGTCTTTATCGTTGGCCGTCATCACCTGAAAACTGCCAACCCGTTCCACCAGCTCCGTATGCGGCAGCACGTTGGTGTAGTAATAGGTGTTGTTGCGACAGCCGCCGAAAACGCCGATCGAACCGTCATACTGTTGAGGGATATAACCCGCAATTTCCAGGGCTTCCCAGGCAATTTCCAGGAAGATGCGGTGTTGCGGGTCCATCAATTCTGCCAGGCGGGGGTTGATGCCGAAGAAGGCCGGATCGAATTCTTCGGGTTTGTTGATAACGCCCCGGGCTTTGACATAGTCCGCGTCGTTCCGTAATCGGGGGGAAATGGACGAATCCAGTTCTGCTTCGGTGAAGAAGTGAGTCGTTTCTTTTCCTTCTTTTAGAAGCGTCCAGAGGGCTTCGATGGAATCGGCACCGGGGAACCGCCCCGCCATGCCGATCACGGCAATGTCCTGCGTTGCTGCTTTTTCTTTGCGCTTCAGGGTCTTGCTTTGACTCACGTTCCCGGTTCCCAGAAAAACCGCAAGGGCCCTGATGGTCGGCTGCTGATAGAGTTTTGTGATGGGGACGGTGTAGCCAAATCGCCTTTTTAAACCCGCTACGGCCGAAATGGCCAGCAACGAATTACCGCCCAGTTCGAAGAAGTTATCATCCCTGCCCACCTTATCCAGTTGCAGGAGTTCGGCCCATACGGTTTCGATCTGGCGCTCCATTGTTGAAACCGGTGCCGTATAAACGTCGGGAAATGACGCCCGTTCGAATCGCGGTTTTACCAACGCTTTTTTATCCACTTTGCCATTGGCCGTCAATGGCAGGGAGGCCATTTGAACGAACAGGGACGGCAGCATATACTCGGGAAGTTTGCTGGCCAGATACTGGCGGATGGCCCCGTTCGTAATCTGGCCGTTAACCACTACGTAAGCGACTAATCGCCGTTCGGTCGTCCGGTCGTCCTGCACCATGACGGCGCACTGTTCAATCGCTTCATGCGCTCCGAGGACGGTTTCGATTTCACTCAACTCGATGCGATGCCCCCTGATTTTGACCTGATCGTCGATGCGACCGATGAACTCAATGGTTCCATCGGCCCGGTATTTGCCCGTATCGCCGGTTTTATAAATCCGTTCCCCCGGTCTGGTACTGAACGGATTGGCACTAAATTTCTCCGCTGTCAGCGTACGGTTATTGAGATACCCGCGCGCCACGCCCGCACCACCGATGTAGATTTCGCCCGGAATACCAACGGGAACCCGGTTTCCATCGGCTCCAACGATGTAGATTTCCGTATTGGCAATCGGTTTGCCGATGGGCACGACTTCCAATTCGGCCTCCGCCGGATACTGGTATTGAATCGAACTAATCGTTGCTTCAGTCGATCCGTATTTGTTATAGAACCGGACCAGCGAACTCCAGGATTGGGCCAGATCGGGCGGGCAAATTTCACCGGCGGCAACAACTCTTTTCAAACTGCCGTAGGTCGCAGCGGGAATGTATCGCAATAAACTCGGCGTTGAATGTAAGTGCGTGATGCGTTGCTCCCGAATCACGCGCACCACTTCATCGGGATTGAACAGCGATTCTTTGCGGATCAGCACCAGTTTCGCGCCATTGCAGAGCGCCAGAAAAATCTGTTCGACCGACGGATCGAAGGCATAGTTGCTGGTTTGCAGAATGGCGTCATCTTCCTGAATACCAAACTCCTGCGATTGATTCTGGATGAAGTTACTCAGGTTCCGGTGTTCGATCAAAACCCCTTTCGGCTGGCCCGTCGAGCCGGAGGTGTAGATCACATAAGCCAGATGATCGGGCGATGGGGCGGTTTTTATGGGTTCCGTCGGTTCATTCGCGATCGTTCCCCAGTCGGTGGTCAGACAGATCGATTCAACCTCCTGGTTGTGTTTGGGCAGCACCATACCCGAAGCCGAATCCGTCACAACCAGTTGGGCCGCTACATCGGACAACAGATACTGAATGCGTTCCGCCGGGTATTCGGGGTCGATGGGAACGTAGGCCCCACCCGCTTTCAGAATGCCCATGATCCCGATCACCATTTCCAGCGAACGGCTGACACAGATCGGCACCAGGGTTTCTGCTTTTACCCCTTTTTTTTGTAAAAAACCGGCTAACTGATTCGACTTTTCATCCAGTTCCCGGTAACTGAGCTGACGGTTCTCAAACTGCACGGCAACCCGATCAGGCGACTTTCTTACCTGCCCGGCAAACAAGGCGACCACGGTTTTGTGCAAATCGAAACTCATTTTTGAGAACTCGTCCATGTTAATCAAACCGGTTGAAAGTGTATGCTCAGGCTATTATTTGTCAATTACTTACCAGATTTCTGCGTATGGCTTCCGGCTTATCGGGCAATTCCCTCCTTTTCTATATCCGTTTCCTCGCTCGCAAAACGCGCCTTAAAAACGTCTTCCGCAAGTGCCGTTTCCGGGAAAACCGGTGATGCCTTGCAGGACGGATCGCCAATTTTGAGCAACTCCCGCATAAAATCACGCAATGTCTTTTCCTTGTTCAGGTACGTTTCCGCGTAGGTTCTTGCATTGCGCCGAAAAGCCGTCAAATCCGAAAGCAGGGCTTTGTCGATGGCGTCTTTCAGGGCTTCAGCCGATTCCGGTTCAATCAGAACGCCCATGCGGTGGTGCTGTACGACATCATGCAAAGTCGTTCCCGGAACGGCAGAAACCAGGGCGAAACCGCCGGCGGCCAGAATTCCGGTTAATTTTGACGGCAGAACTAAATCGGAAGCCGATTTTTTCTGCAATACGAGGTGAATATCAGCCGTCGCCAAAAGGGCTGACAACTTTTCATACGGCTGCAAGGGGTAAAATTTCACGTTCGTTAAGGCATACTCCCGCACGAGCGTTTCCAGTTTGCCCTGTCCCCCACCGGTTCCGAAAAACAAAAACTTCACATCGGGTTGGCTCACGAAGGCGCGGGCGGCCTGGATGATGATTTCCAGGCCCTGTTTTTCGCCGAGATTTCCGGAATAGAGCACGACTTTGTCCGAAGGCAGCAAGCCCAGTTCGGCCCGCAGCGATTGCGTTGGTGGCAAGGGTTTGATGTACGCCCCATCGACCCAGTTCGGAAACAAAACGCACTCGGATTGAATCCCTTTTTTCAGGGCTACTTTCCGCACCATTCCCTCGCTGATGGTCGACACAACCCGGCTCTGCTTCAGAATATGGGATTCGACCCGAAACATGGTTTGTAGAAAATGGCGGTTTTTGATCATGTCCAGTTCTTTGGCCATATCGATCTGCAAGTCCTGAATATGGCACCAGAGCGGGACGCGCCGGATCTGGCTGTAAATCGTTGGCACCAGGCCCAGATGAAACGGGGGAGCCACGCAGATCACCACATCGTAACGCTTCGTAAAGAAGATCCGCAGCCAGAAAAAAAGGCTGCTGAGTACGAATGAAAACTCGTGCAGAATGCGCTTCAAGGCCGTTACCTCACGCGGAACATACAAGGGGCAACGGTGTACGCGTACGCCCGCAATCCGCTCGGTATGCCATCCCTTGCGCTTGTGCGACGCCTGAACGGCCCATTCGGGATAGTAGGGCATGGCGGTAATGACGTCAACCTCCTGATTCTGCTGAGCCAGCCAGGCGCCCATTTCGCCCGTATATTTCCCAATTCCGATGAGTTCGGGTGAATAATTGATGCCGTAAATGAGTATTCTCATGAAAAGAGCGTATAAGCCGACAAAACCGGATCGTTACGACTGCGACGTTTGCAGTTCTTTGGTCTTTAAAATGATAAAGTATTCGTAGATCGCCTGCAACACGGCGTAGGTGACCCCCGCGTGACCATCCAGAAATCCGCGACGCCAGATCGCCAGATAAAACCATTTGATGAGCGGGCGACCGGGCAGTTTGTAGAAGATGCCTTTCTGGTGATACCGGCGCTCGCTGAAATCCTTGCTAAAAGCCGCCTTCTGAAGCGAAAACGACGTACCGGCGTTCATATCTACCATCCGCATGGCAGCTTCCATATCCGCATACCCCAAATGCCGCTGCCACCAGAACCGGAAGCCTTTGCTGAACGGAAAATGATCCAGAAATCCCCCGATCCGGGCAACTTTTCCGTCCGGAATCGAAACCGGATTCACCAGCCGTTTGTACTGCATTTTGTCGGGCCGAAACAGCCGCAGGTAGAAGGGCGACATTTGCGCGTGTTTCAGCCACCGGCCATTCCAGGCAAAATCGCGCCGTTGAATTTCGTAGGCAACCACCTCGTCGGCGCCGGGTACAAACGTCAAAAGTACCTCTTTCAGTTGTTCGGAAACCCGCTCATCCGCATCGATGTACAACACCCACTGGTGTTTGAAAGGAATATTGGCCAGCCCCCAGTTCTGGTGGGCCGACCAGTTATCGAATTTACGCTGGGTGATGGTGGCACCGGCGGCCTGTGCAATTTCCACCGTTTTATCCTCACTGAAGGAGTCAAAAACGTGGATGTCGTCACACCAGGAAACGGATTTTAAACAGGACGGCAGATCCTGTTCTTCATTTTTGGTAAGTATGAGTACTGAAATCATTTTGTTTGCAGAATACGGCCCTGGGCCATCAACTTACGACCTTACTAACGCCTTTTAATTCTCTTTTCCGAACGATTCGGGCGGGATTTCCAGCCACGATGTCGAACGGACGTACCTCTTTCGTCACCACGCTGCAAGCCCCGACAATGGCCTGAGCACCCACCGTAACACCCGGCATGATAAACGCCCGGGCACCGATAAAAGCGTGGGCACCGATGACAATGGGAGCGGTGATTAAATTCCGGGCCGACTCATCGAATGCGTGCGTTCCGGTGCAGAGATACGCTTCCTGCGCCACCGTGGCGTGTTCGTGAATTTCGATCCGGTCCAGTGAATACGCATTGGCACCATCGCCCAAACAGGCGCGGTCATGAAGCACCAGGTTCCACGGAATCTGAATGCGGGCGTTTTGGTGAACAAACGGTTTTCCGGTTAGCTGCGCCCCGAAAACACGCAGCCAGAACAGGCGCCACGGGTTGGCGGGTTTGGGCGTCCAGGAACAGAATACCGTCCAGACCAGTTGCCAGCTTATCATTTTTATGCGCTGCGCTACCGTCCAGGGACTGTCATACGCTGACGCTTGCTGATGGGTTTTTATCATTTTTTGGGACTGGATAAATCTTCCTGAAATCGTCGATAAAGCGCCGGGCTATCACGGGAATGGCGTATTCGGTATTCACCTTGATGGCTTGTTTCGAGAGCCAGTTTAACCGGGTTTCGTCATTCATCAGTGCGGAAAGTGCCTGCGCAAGCGCCCCGACCTGATCGTCGGCGGTGTGGTCATAATAGGCACCGTTCTCCCCGTTCTGAATGAAATCATGAAAACAGCCGAGACCCGACACCACCGGCACGGCCCCATACGCCATGGCCTCGCGCGGAGCCACCGGAGCCGCATCACCGCTGCCTTCCTGGGCGGGATAACAGAAAATACCGGCTTCGGCGTAGTATTTAATCAGCACATCATCGTTGAAAACCGGCCCGATCCATTCCACGTTCATCCCGGTTGAAAGCTGCTGGAGTTCCTGGTAATAGGCCGCTCCACCGCCCCCCTCTTCGAAAGACGAAGGCCCGATAATTTTCAGTTTCCAACCCGATACCTGCTCTTTGGCGAGCAATCGAAAGGCATTCAACAAGACGTGAACGCCTTTTTCGGGATGCAGCCTTCCCACGAAGAGCAGCGTTTTTTCGCGCCGGATCGGGAGGGTTTTAATTTCAAACGGAACCGGATTGGGAACGTAGGAAATCAGGTGATGACATTCCGGGGCAACCTCCTTGATGATGGCCTCACAGATGGCCGGTGAACAGCCCCTTAAAACCCCGACATGGAGGTAAAATTTCATCTGGCCTTTTGGCACCCGCTGCACATCGACGTAGACTTTTTTTCCGCGTTCACCGCGCAGTAAAAAGGGTGACCAGAAGGTATTGGTAACAATAATATCGACCTTTTCAGGCAGGGCTTTAATGGCCCGAATCGAGTATAGTAAATCCAGAAATTTGAGTTTAAGAAGGGATGATGGCGTTTCGTACCCCGGAATCCGTACGTAGCTTACGCCGTTCACGGTTTCTTTGGCAGGAAAATCGGCATGAGACCGGCTGATGTGAACAACTTCGTGCCCCATCGCAGCAAATTCCTGCCCCATTCGATACCATATCTTTTCGACCGCTCCGCCCCGAACCGGCGGTACCGGCAAAAATGCCCCTTGTATAATGGCAATACGCATAATAAAATTAGTTACGGTTTAATGCACGCAGCATCCGACGGGAAGCCTGTGACATGGTGAAGTGGGTCTCGAAAGCGGTTTTGGCCCGCAACGCCATCTGCTGCTTTTGGTCACCCGTCAGGGCAGTCCAGCGTTGGAGCAGCGTATAGGTGCCGTTTTCCGTATCATTTTCGATCATCCCGGCTTTTTCGAGTTCGATTTCCTTCCATATGTTAATTTGATCCGAAATAAGAACCGGTTTCGCACAGGCCAGTGCTTCTACGACGGCGATGCCAAAATTTTCCTGATGACTGGGCAGAATAAACGCTTCGCAGGTGTGAAAACCGCCCCATTTCGCGTTTCCTTCGAGCATACCGGGAAACAGAATGTCAGTATCTCCGCCGGCCCGCTGCTGCATTTCCTGCCCGTAAGCGGTTTCCAGACCCGGACCGGCAATTACCAGTTGTGGCAATTGGATGCCCTCAGCCTTCAGTCTCCGGTACGCATCGATCAGTAAATCGACCCCTTTTTTAACGTGAATCCGGCTGATAAACAGAATAAACGACCGGCTGAGTCCCGGGCATTTTCCCTGAAAAGCCAGTGCCATCGCCGGTGTAAAAGCGGGAGAAGCTTCTACGCCCAGACTCACAACCTGTTCCGTTTTGGGGGAATAGGGTCGAAAGGGAATTTCGGCCAGCGTCTTCTCCATTTCACAGGTAAACAGCAAACCGTCTGCTTGATTGACGACTTTGTTTTCGATGAGCTGCCAGAAAATCCAGTTGCGAATGGCCTTTAGTTTACGTCCGGCGGCCCGTTGAAACCAGGGGTCCAGCATACCGTGGGGCATGACGTAGAGTTTCGGCTTTTTCGCCTTTAATTGTGCCAGGGCTTTGTGGGTCGCATAGGTATGGTATTGCCAAAGACCGTGAACAATCACCCAATCATACTGCGTTACGTGCTCCTTCATCCAGGGCAAAAAATCAGCACTATACTGCCAGGCGCTTTTGGCGGGACCCGTTGCGAAAACCGGGAACGTTACATGCTGCAAATAAACCGCCTGAGGGTCGTCCAGCGTCACCACGGTATTTTGAACCGAAAGCTGCGATAACCCTTTGATCATCGTCTGCAAGGCCTGGCTTACTCCGCCTGCTTTTGGATCGATTCCCGAAACGACATGAAGAATGTGCATGACTACGACCGGAATTAAACGAGTGTGTGAGTTTGACTGGCAAAATGATACGTCCCAAGGATTTTCTGGTAGGCATCCTCAAGCTGATCGGTCGCGTTTTCGATCGTGAACCGTTTGATATTCGTCAACCCTCCGTCGATCCACTCCCGGCGTTTTTCAGCCGTTTCGTTCAGGATCTGCTGAATACGAACGGCCCCCTCGTCCGCCCAAAGCTGGCTATCGAGTTCATCGAGGGGCCGACGCCGGAGCAAGGTAGCCGCTGTGCCGGCCACTTCCGTCATGGGTGCCTCGCTGGTGGTCATCACCCGACAGCCGCACGCCATGGCTTCGGCGATCGGCCAGCCAAAGCCTTCGGCCAGAGACGGAAACAAGAACACTTGAGCGCCCCGGTACGCATGAACCACGTGCTGATCGTCAACACCCGTCAGAAAATGAATATCTTTTTGAAACGCCGACGTCTGCGCCAGTTCCGACAGCTCCGGTGTGGGCTCTTCGCCGATCATTAACAGCGGTATGGACTGTGAATAGGCTTTTCGCCACGCATCATACATCTCCAGCACGCCTTTGCGGTTTTTATACCACTGATTACCGCCGACGTGTACGAGGTAACCGGACGATAAATCGATGCCAAACCGGGCACTCAACACCGAGCGGGATTCTGCTGCCTGACCCGGCGTATAATTGAGATTGACCCCATTATAAATAACCGCTGAAAACGCCGGAGATGCTTTTAAAAACTGATGAAGATCGCCCTGCGTTTTGTTGGAAACCGAAATAAAATTTCTGCCCTTCCGGTATCCCCGCCGGATATACGCCTGATACAATTTCCCGGTCCAGCCCGTCTGATTTTCCGGAATTTCGCCCAGAGCCGATCGCTGCGCCAGGAAGTCGTGGCAGTGAATGACATGCGGCCGATCCGCGACCAACGGCACCCAAGGTCCGAGGGCTTGATCGGCAAAGACAAACAAGGTCTGCTTCGGTAATCCTTTGATTCGTTGCCGAACCTGAATCGGGAATAAAATATACTGATCGATGTAGCCCAGCCATTTTTTTAAAGCCTCCGGAACGGGCAGCGTATAAAAGAACGGTTTCGGTTGCCACGACTCCACCTCATGTCCGCGTGCCTGCATACCACTAGCCAGCCAGTGGGCATAGCGCGGCATACTTTGCGAACCGGGAAAGGACGGGTGACAAAAAATAACGATCCGCATGTTAAATGGCCTGATTGCGTTTTAGCTCTTCAATGATTCGGGTGCAGATATCTTCGTTTCCCACCTTGTTTTCCCGGACTCTCCGCATACCGGCCCGGCGTATCGATTCTCTTTTGGGTTCATTCCCCAGCAGGTCCCGGCAGGTCAGGATGCATTCGTCTACATCGTTCCAGAAAACCGCTTCTTCATCTTCCTGGTACATTTCCGTGTGTTCGGAAGTGCGTTCAGCGCAGAACAAACCGCCGATAAACGGGATTTCGAGCGAGCGCTGGGTGTGTAAATCCCGGTTTCCTTTCGAGAGCATCCCGATGCAGAGCTTTGCCCCCTGAATGGCGGCCACGTAATCCCGGCCTCCCAGAGCCCCACCCCGGTAATGGGCTTTCAACGCGTTCCAGTGCGGTGATTTCTGCCAGCGGTCGCCCCAAATCGCCACCGGCAAACCGTTCTGGATTAATTTCAACAAAAAATCGTCTCTTTTTTCATACCGCATCCAGGTGCCGATAAAGGCGATTTCCGATTGAAATTGCGTCGGAATTTCTGCCAGCGTATCATACGGTTTATGGGCTTCTTCGTCGTAACTCCGGTAGACCAGCAAGACGTTGGACGCGCCAAGTTCACGGCATTCTTTTTCGGATTCGGTGCGCACCACAACGACTAAATCATAAAAGGGCAGCGCTCTCAGCAGGGATTTAAACCGGCCGCCGTCCCGTTTTCCCGTAGGATCATCGACGTTGTAAAGAACCACCGGAGCACCAGCGATTTTCAAGGTTTCCAGCGCCGATTTACCGATTAACTCCCCACTATCCACCCAGATTAAATCAACGGTTTTCTGCTTTTCGAGTACCGTCGTAAGCCATTTCCGGATCCGGTTTTGCAGAAATTGATAGCCGGTACGAAAATGAATTTTGGAACCTAAAAACCCCTGCAACTGCTCTTTACACGCATCCTGCGGGTTATAAATCGTTACCAGATGCCCCAATCTTTTCAGCGCCAGAAACCGGTGAAATGAGGTAGAGGACGGGTTATCGTCACCAATGTATACAATCGTCATACGACCTTAAAAAAGACGGAGCTTGCGAAGGGCCAACAGGATAAACCAGTAGAGAAGGGCATCCTGTATCCAGCCCCGCATTAAAAAAGCATAAATATTTACGACGCTTTCCGAAAAATTAGAAACCGAAAACAAGGTAAAGAAGAAGTTCATTTGAATGAGCCCGGCCAGACTTAAACAGGTAGTCATCACGGCCCCCTGCTGGTAATACATGACAAATAAGTCAACCAGTAAAAACAGGGGGATGATGCCAATGCCCAACCACAAGAGATACCACCACCCAAAAGTCGCCATACCGGTACCGGCAAAATGGCCCGTTCGAAAACCGCCCAATCCCCCTTTACCGCCCGATCGGTCGTACAAATAATCTCCGTAGGAGGACGCATTGACCGTGAGTTTATCCACTTTGATGTGGAAAAAATTTAGAACCGGCAACGGCAAAATAGCCCAGAATTTATCGATGGAATAACTGAGCATATCGTCGTTCGGCTTGCCCATTTTATACGCCAGTTCCAGGCTGGCATCGTTGTATTTCAGGTTGCAGAATCTCGACAGGAAGATGTTATCAAAATACGTCTCATCCCAATCCCGAACTTCAATCACCGTATTCATGGCTCTGAACTGCTTGATGGCTTTTTTATTCTGCAAAACCTCGAGCGTTTTCAGCACCAGTTCCGTACTGGTCAGATTGCTTCTCTGCGCCCTGACAATCACCATGGACGTGCCTAAATCCGCGAGCGGACCGGTTATAATCCAGAGACCTAAACCGGCCAGGAGGGCATTTTTAAAATTGAAGATATTGTGGTCGAATTTGCCTAATAAGAGCCCAATCAGATAGGCAATTCCCACCGCACTGATACCGGTCATGAAAAGCCCGCGGCTGTTTCCGCCCATCCCGACAAACAACAGCATGGAAGCAAAAATCATGACTTTAAGCGTCGGCGGTTTAACGAAAGGCGGTCTTTTTAACGAAAACAAGGGTCTTAATAACAGGAATAAGGGCGTATACGCATACGGTACCAATCCCTGGAAAAATTTCGCCACCGTTCCTCTTTCTTCGGCGGTTCCATCAAAATGGCTGCCACTGAGGTATGTAACCGCCATACCGGCTAATCCCACAAAGCCAATAATCCAGATTTGCAGATCGGAGGGTGTCGCAAAAAAATAATTCCGCTTTAAAACCAGACTCAGTTTATAATACAGTCTGCCGGCAAGCCCTTCGCGCCATTTTTTATAGAGATGATGGGACGTTATAAAAACCACCAGCGCCAATAAAGAATGGATAAAAACGCTGTACGGAAATTTAAGATTATAGGTGATCGGTTTTCCTTCGAGCAGCGTAAAGATCAGCGGCAAGACATACTGGGTGAGTGAAAACCCCAGGATGATAACGGTTGAAAAGGTATATTTTGATAAGTTAAAAGCCGTCAGAACAAATTTATCGGCCAGTCCCCACGCGAAGAGGACAAACACTACCGCAAACAGATTGGCAGGGCTAAAGAAAAACAGACTTTGCAGCAGCGCGGCCACAAAAACCGCAATCCAGATCCACCGTTTGAACAGCCCCAAAAAAATAAAGCGCGGCTGAACCGGCAGGACAGGCGTCTGCGGTGCGGATGTGAGAGGCCGTTTCTGACTGGCTACCATGCTCATTTTCCTTCGACCAGGGCTAGTAGTGTTTCCCGAAAACCTTCGCCGTAGCGATCCCACCCGCCCATGCTTTTCACGCATTCGATGGCTGCCACCGACATGCGATCCCGCAAGGCCGGGTCATCCGCCAACTGCACTAATTTATCAGTCATGATTGCCGGATTCCGAATGGGTACGATAAAGCCTTCCTGACCGTCTTTAAATAAATCTTCCGATCCCGAATTCACACTGGCAATTACCGGACAACCACACGCCAACGCTTCTCCCTGCACCATGGCCAATCCTTCTTCTAAACTCGGGATGATAAATACGCTGGCGGTACTATACATGCGGGGGAGTTGAGCGTTTGGGATCAGGCCTAAAAAAAACACCTTGTCCAGGTTTTGTCCGATCAGCAATTGTTTTATTTCTGATTCAACCGTTCCGATAACGACAAATTCCTTGTTGGGATGCCGGAGGTTCTGGAAGGCATGTAAGGCATACATGAACCCTTTCCGAAGGCACACATTGCCCACCCAGAGTACTTTAAATTTATCCGTGTCGGGTTCGGCCACTTTATAAAACCGCTCCAGCCGGGCACCATACGGTATTTTAGAAAGTTTGCTTTCGGGAACGCCCTGATCGATAAATGTTTGCTTTACGAATTCAGAAGGAATCGTAATCCGGTCGGCCTGTTCATATTCAATTTCTTCCTTTTCGATCACCCGCGGGTCGACTCCCCGAAACGTAAATCCCCAGCGGGCGTATTCTTCGCGCAGGATTTGATCCTGAAACCGGATGTGGGATGAGCCCCGGTCGCAGATGAAATAACCGTTGTTGTCTTTTGCTTTTTTACCGGCGTGCAACCCGTTCCCCGACAAAGCAATCAGGATGGTCGGATGGTTAATTTTTCCGGCCACATATTTATCAATCACCTGTTTATCGATCCATTCCCATTCTTCCGATAACCACTCCCAGTACTGAATTCCAATCAACCCTCTTTTCATGTAGGGCGTATGAATCCACGGAAACGTTTTTACTTTATCCTTCGGAATACCCTGCTCGTCTTTTAATTTAAATTTAGGAAAGCCCGTGTATATCCTTTCCAGCAATCCTAATCGTTCTAATTGTCTTGCGAGGTGGAAGTGATGAAACCTTCCGATCGCCAACTGGGTAACCTTCATGATTGAATTAGGCTGTTTTGCTGTAACAGTACTTGCCAATAACGGGCAGACGACTTAATAATAACAAGGTTTTCTCCACCCCAATCTTTGAAAACAGCTCCCAATATTTCTTTATATTCCAGCATAACGCCACAAAAGACACGGCCAGATACAACAGGTAATAGTCCGGGAATGCACTCATCATGATCATGCCAAAAGCCGCTATCAGGACGGATCGGATCGCGATACCGTACGATTGGTTCGGCCAGCGCATGTGATGCAACTGGAGCCATTTTCTGGCGTAATACCGGAACCCAATAGCGGCTGCGATTTCGGCGGTTAAAAGCGATATGCCGGCGCCAACGATGCTGATTTGGGGAACGAGGAAAAAGATACCGGCGATAACGATCAGTGACGATACCAGCGAAATACCCATTTGCAATTTGAGCAAATTATTCCCGGTGACGATCGCAGTGGCGGGTTGGGCAATGCCATACACCAGCACACTCAACGATAGCGTGGCGAACAGATAAGGATCGTATACAATCTGGCCTTTCGTCCACATCGTAAACAGGAAAGGAGCGATGGCATGGATCACCAGCACGGCAGGAGCCAGAACAGCCACCACCACCAGCCAGATGCTATCGAAAGCGACCTGCATTCGTTCCTGATCCTTGGTGTGCAGAAACCGCATCAATTCCGGCATCAACGGGTTCGTAATGGTAGAGAGCCCTTGCAAGGCCACATTGGCACCGGTTCGCATCGTTACAAAAGCCGCCAGACTGGCTGCGCCCACCAGGGGAGACAGCAACAGCCGAACGCCCTGCTGTTTGAAATTTTCCAGAAAATACCGGCCCGACAACGTAATGGAGGTAACGTACTTTTCGAAGCCCATCCGCACGGAAGCCGCCGTGATTTGAATGCTTTCCCGCTTTAACAGCGCGTTGGTATCCAGAAATTGAATGAACATGATCGCCATTGACCCTGCGGATGCCGCGATGTTAACCCCCAGTAAATCGGCACCATTGATGATAAAAACCACCGTAATAAGTGAAGTAAGAATGGACGAAATCACGTTCCACCATTCCATCCGGGGGTAGTAGCCGAAGGGGTTTAATGCTCTAAAAAACAGACCGATAATGTTGGAGGCTATCCACGTAACCCATTGCAGCATGAGCGACCAGCCAACCTGATTTCTAAAGTCCGGATTGTTGACGCTTTTTTCGTTGAACAAGAACTCGATATTGCTGTAAAAAGCGATATAATATAAAATGGAGAGTTCCAGAACACTTAGGATCAGAATGACACTGACCCCGGACCAAAGCAAGGAGGCAATTTGGGGTCGGTTGGTGGTACCAAATTTCAAAAATTCAAATTGTAAATAATCGCTGTAGCCTCTCCCAAGGGTATTTAAAACATTGATCAGTGCCTGAATGGCAATGTATACCCCGTAGGTTTGAATGTCCCAATAGCTCAGAAAGATGGGAACAAGAGCCACCTGAGTGAGCATGGTAACCCCAATCCTTGCCCAGGAAGCCGCTGTACCTGAAATCAGTCGTTTAGTGGTTGACATAAATGGGGTTGCTCATCATGGATTAAACTCAAAAACTTCTACTATCACGCCTTCTTTACAGCTTTAATTCCGACTGAATGATGGGCAATAAATCTTTCGCTAATGCTTTTTGTCCCTTGCTGTTCAAATGAATTTCATCATTGAACATGTCGAACGCCATGCGGTTGATGCGCATCGGGATCTGATTTTTTTTGCAAAATTCTTCGATCACTAAGCCGCCCCGGTCGACCGTATTTTTCGTCAGTTCCGACTGGGAGCGGTGTAAATAAAGAAAGAACGGTATTTTTAACTGCCTGGAAATACTGTCTAAATCGGAAAAACCTTTGACCAGATTTTCGGGTTCTTCGGCTATTTTTTCCTCCTTACCAGCGGGTTCTTCGGACCTGAAGTAGCGATCTTCTACGGTTGCCCACGCTTTTACGACCAATTTGGGCCAGGCAAACGCGTCATTCTTATCCGGATGCGTTGACGTTACGCCTACAATGGGCTGAAAAGTCATCGGGTCGAATGCGTCACCACTATTGGCCACCATCAGAATCATATCGGCACCGAACACCCCGAATTTCTTTAAATAAGCCACCACATTATCGGGCGACCAGGTCTTGTCACTGATGTTTAATACGCGTACTTTTTTACCGTATTGACGAAGCAATTCTTTCTCTACAAGGGTGCTGGCCAGGCTATCCTGATCGATGGAATTACCGCCGTTGATGATCGAATCGCCCACCAATAAAACCACGAGTGTATCGGTTTTGGCAACAGGTGCACTGCGCATGGAGAATTCATTGGTGGTAAATCGATTCCGGTAAATCCTGACATCCTGATTGGGTTTTAGCAGGTATTCATACTCGCTACTGGCGTCGTAGAGGGGATAGCTGGTTAATCCGTAATAGCGACCGCCCAGCTCCACCAGCAGCAGAAAGAGACAAAAAATAAAGGTCGCCAGAGCGATTTTTTTCATGAATTGACAGACTAATTTGAGCGTCGTTTCTCGCCCGTTATCCGGTTTTTTTCGCGTAAACGTTCCGGAATTAAGAATTATCGGCTGGTTTTGATACGGCTTCGCCCTTTCAGTCCCAGGTTGGACCTAACTTGCAGTACTTTCGGGTAGTCAGAAATTGCAGGTGCGCAAACGTGGCCTTCAAGCCGCAACCAGCGTCTTCGATAAATCAACTTTTATAACCATTTGCAGCGTATCGATAAACACTTGCAGTGTTTTCCCCTGCTGGTTCATTACGTTGCCTTCCAGATCCTGAAAACAGCCGGATTTTATTTTGATGCGGTCGGATGATGAAAAGGCCTCAACCTGAATGTGGTTGTTATCGGTTTCTTGCAGCATTCGCCGGATGATCTCGATCTCGGAGTCCCGAACCACGGCCGGTTTGTTCATCCAGAACAGGTAGCGAACAATACCGGGCACCCCAAATACCCGGTCGCGTTGCTGTTCTTCCAGATTCACAAAGCAGTAGGACCGGAAAAGTGGTTCTTCAACGGTTTTCATTCGGTCCGACCACTTTCGTTTTGTTTTAACCAGTGGACAATACACTTCGATCCCGCGCTCTTTCAACTTGTCGGCCACCGCCTTTTCGGTTCGGGACTTCGTATACAATACGTACCAGGACATAGGCTTGCAAAAGATTATCCCGTTACCAGGCGTTTTTATTTTCACCAACCATGGCCTTCACCGTCAGCCAGCAAATCCAGAGATCGAATAGAATGGATTTTTTGCGGTTGTAGAAGCGGTCATATCTGACCCGGTGGCGCATTTTCATCACATGGTCGATTTCGCCCCGGTACCCATTGATCTGGGCCAGTCCAGTGATCCCCGGTTTCACGCGGTAGCGTTTCCGGTATTCAGGCATTGTATTCCAGAATTGTGCACTGTGCTGAATGGCGTGGGGCCGGGGGCCAACAATACTCATGTCGCCGATGAGCACATTGAGGAATTGCGGCATTTCGTCCAGATTGGTTTTTCGCAGGAACCGCCCGATCGGCGTGATCCGCTCATCGTTCCGCTTTGCCTGTTTGAAGGAAGCCGCCGGATTGTGCGTCATCGTTCTGAATTTCAAACAATTGAAAGAAGTACCACGATACCCGGTACGCTTTTGAATGAACAGGATGGGGCCGGGTGAGCCCAACTTGATCAACAGGCCTACCAATGGAATCATCCAGATCAGGATACACACGGTAACCAGAAAACTCAGGCAAATATCGAAGGCACGCTTTCCAAAATACCGGTATGTAAAATCACTGCGTCGGTTCCGTTCCTCCGCATAGACATAAAGGGTTTGGTATTGTGAGTTAAGGCTTAGCATATTGCTTTTAACTGTCTAATTCGGGTTCGTTACAGGTGAATGACGGTCAGGAAATCCGTCGAAGCTTGGTATCAGGCGATCAACAGAGCCTGTTGGTGATTTACTTGCTTAAAAAGGCCGTCAGATCAGGTTTTTCGGTGTTTTCCTTTTCCCCCCTGCTGATTGGGATCCGAACCCCCATAATATTCGCCATAGCCATAATTATAATAGTGCGAATCGCCTTCACCAATGGCATTCAGAACAATGCTCAAATTCTGGAATCGCTGTTCTTTGTAGAGAGCGTCCACCATTTTCAGGTGGTTTTTAGGCGTATGGTCGTGCCGGATCATAAACAGGGTAACGTCGGCGAACGGCGCAATCACCTGTGAGTCGGTTACGAGCCCAACGGGTGGTGAGTCCACCAGAATGTAGTCGAACCGTTGCCGCAATTCCCGAAAAAGCTGGCCCAGACGGGGCGAACTCAACAACTCCGCCGGGTTCGACAGGAGTGGCCCCGCCGTAATGATGAAGTAGTTGTTGTATCCCATGATGGGCTGGAGCAGTTCATCGATCGTCGCTTCTCCCAGCAGGTAATTGCTGATGCCGGCGAGGTTTTCCATGTGCAGGCTCTTGTGCAGTTGCGGTTTCCGCAGGTCCATCTCCAGAATAACCGTCGTCCGTTCCACCATGGCCAGACTGGCCCCCAGGTTGAGGGAAATGAACGATTTGCCCTCCCCACTGATGCAGGAAGTGAATAGCAGAACCTGGCTGCGCTGTTCTTCTCCCTTCAGAAAATGCAGATTTGTCCGTAAGGCCCGAATCTGCTCCCCAATCACGGAGCGCATTCTCGGTTTGAAAACCAGGTTGTCGCTGGACATTTTACTGCCCTTCACAATCTCGCCCAAAATGGGAACCTGCGTGAATTCTTCCACGTCGGAACGGCGCATCACCCGGTCATTGAGAGCCGATTTCAGTTCAATAAAACCAATGGGCAACACCAGGCCGATGCAACCGAAGATCAAAAAGATGGACGTTTTCACCGGAGCAATCGGCCCTTCGTCCGTGCGGGCTGCGTCCACAATCCGGCTGTCGGAAACCGTCGAAGCCGCCGACAAGGCGGTTTCTTCCCGTTTTTGAAGCAGGTAGGTATACAGCCCGTTTTTAATGACCTGCTGCCGGGTAATGTTAAGCAGCGTCCGCTCCTTCCCCGGAACGGTCCGGATCATGCCTTCCATCCGCCGGTTATTCGCCAGCAGGTGGTTGCGGCTGCTGGTCAACTGCTGCCGCATTGTCTGAATGTTTTCGTTGATGCTGCCTTTAATGGTTCTGATCTGGCTGTCGATCGACTGGAGCATGGGGCTGTTGCTGGCCATCATGCGCGACATTTCATCGCGTTTCAGTTCGAGTTCCGATACTTTCGTGAGCAAGCCGTTCAGGGTCGGGTCGTTCAGTCCGATGGTGGCGGGAGCAACACTCTTGTCACCAATCTGTTTGGCCACGTAGCGTTCAATGTCTGCCAAACCGCTCAACCGCATATTTACTTCATTCAACTGGGCATCATTTTCCTTGACAGTCATCAGGAAGGTCTGGGCCTGGATGCTCAGATCCGTAATGCCTTCGGTCGATTTGTAGGTTTCGACTTCCTGTTCCACTTTCGATAGCTCACCGGCAATCAGGCTCAGCCGTTCTTCAATGAAGTGGAGCATGTTATTGGCGTCTTTGTTTTTATCAAAAACCGCTTCCTTGCTGTAGGCATTGACCAGTTGGTTCAGGATCGCTTCCGCTTTGTCCGGCACGGTTTCCTCCATGCTAAGCTCCAGCACATTGGACTCCTTGGCTGCCGGTTCAACGCTCAGTTTATTCAGATAGCTGTTGACGGCTCTCGAGTGCGTCGCCACCGACACCAGCACGGGTGGTGTGCTGGCCGAAATAGGCTTGAGGGCAAATACGCGAAGCAACCCGTAAGGCGTTTTGATATTTTGGTTAAACGGGTAGGAGTAGCCATTTAACAGGAATGTTTTTTCATCCACGAATGTAAACGCCAACTCGCTGGAAAACAGGCTTGGATGCTCTTTTTCAACCAGCAACCGGATGGGCGACTCTCCGTAGATTTCCTTGTTGTACGTTTTGGTAGGGTGATAGTACTGAACGTCGAGTCCCAGACTTTTCACCACCCGGTCCATGAGGGTGTAGGACTTAAGAATCTCGATCTGGTCGTCGATGCTGACGTTCTTAGTAAAAAGCGAGAGTTCCTTCATCAGGTTCTCGGCGGCAACGCCCCCTTTCTTTTCGTCTTTGATCAGCAAACTGGCGTGTACCCGGAAAACCGGCGGCTGATACAGCAGGTACGCATAAGCGGCTCCAAGCATGAGCGCGATGGAAAGCATAAACCACGGCCAGAAGCGTAAATACCGCATGAGCGTAGCCCGTAGATTTGGCTGTGGTGCTATTTCATAGGCCTGATAAGGCGTGTATGAGTTATTTACCATAGTATTAACGCGTTACAACAATGGCTATGATCGAAAGCGCACTGAGGATAATGGGTACTAACTGATAATTCCGGTCTGCATTGGCAATTCGGGCCTTACCGGGTTCAACATACACGATATCGTTAGGATGCAGGTAATAGAATGGCGAACGAAACAAATCCCGCCGGGTCAAGTCAACGCGGTTAAACGTCCGTTGCCCATTTTCTTCGCGAATGACCAGAATGTTCGTACGCTGTCCGAAAATGGTAATATCACCCGCCAGCCCCAGGGCTTCGGGCAACGTAACGCGCTCATTGGGAATGGTGAAGAGGGAGGGCCGGGCCACTTCTCCCGTGACTGAAATCTGAAAGCTCTGGTTTCTGACATTCACCGTTGGTTCTTTCAGGTAATCGAGCAGTTTCTGCCGGATCTGTTTGGACGCCTGGCTGCTGGTGAGTCCCTGGACGGTCACTTTGCCGATCAAAGGCAATTCAATCTGCCCTTCTTCGCTAACCAGGTAACCGGTCACATAGGGCATGGGGGTTGTGGCGGAACTCTGCCCGGCCATGGCTGTGATGGAGGTATAGGGATTGAACAGAGCCGTGGCCTCCGGGCTAAAACTGCTCACCTGAACAGACAACACATCACCCACTTTGATGGTCGCAATATACCGTGGAGAAAGCGCAATGGTGTCTTTATCGTTCCCGCTTTTCTGATACAGCACCAATTTCTTGCTTGATATACAACTCGTCAGAAAAGCACACAGGCCCAACACCCAAATCGCCCCCCGAACACCCAGTTTACGTTGATTCATACCGTCACTTTAATAAAATAATGATACTGACTCTGCAAATAACCGGACTGCTACTGCCAGACTAACTCATCCACTTCGCTAACAAGTCATTGCCCTTGTCAAAAAGTTTTGCAAGTTAAGTAAAATTACTCAATTCAAAAAACGAAAACAATTTACACGGCCTGACGTTTCGGGGTACTGATCGGGTTGCATGATCCTTGCGGTAAACTCTCTGGATGCCATTACCGCTCCTGATGGAAGCAACTGTATTACAAAAATAATACTTATAAATTGAATAAAAATAGAATTTAATTTCGCTAATACGTTAAGTAATTCCGCAATCTCTTTTATCAGACACATGACTTACGAATTCCTTACGACTTTGATCGCAGAATCGACTACCATTCCGGAAACGGTAAAAAATCAGACATTACTCAAGTTTTTACGGGAATATAATTTCTACAAATTGTGCTAACCCTGCGTAGGTATGTAGTATTTATAACCATTTTATTTGCTTGTACAATAATAGACCATTACCTTGTATCGTATTGAGTAACCATCCTATTTAACAGACAAAGAAATTCAATGAATTTTATTCATTGAATTTCCCTTACTTTATTATATGGCGGTGATTTTTATGTGCGATAATTCAAACCGGGCGCGAGTAGCAGGTCTTCCGGCGCAAACGCATCCTCCCTGAAGCACGAAGCGGCCGGATCAAATGGAGCGTTTCCAGAATAGGAGAAGGAAGGGGTTTCGGGTCGGCATACCTTCCCGGTTTACGCTTCGCTGGTAAACTGAAAATATTTTTGATGAAGAAAGGAAACGAAAAGACGGCCACGGCCTGATCTGAAAATCGGGCGGTTGCTGCCAATCCAGATACCGGATTGCCTCAGTTGGCCTTCAGCACCCGTACGGTTTTGGCCTGGCTGGCCGTGCTGACCCGGAGCCACAGAAGCCCCGCCGGCTGACCGGCAATCAACACCGTCTGCCGCTCAACGGCACCGGCCCGTTCTACCCGATGCTGGGTGACCAGTCGGCCCTGCACATCCGATAATTGCCAGTGAACCGGCTGGTCTTCGGCGCCCCGAATCTCAATTTCCAGCGCATCCCCCATAATCGGATTTCCCAGCACAGTCAGGCTGAGATCCATTGTTTCTTCGGCTGATAAACGCGCATTCGCACACTGATAGGCTTTAGGCGACCCTTTCAAAAGGTATGTACTGCCCAGCACCCTGGCCCGAACCATCGCGCCGTTTTTTAAACCTGCCGGAGGTGAAAAGTTGTACGCATGAACCCCGTTTCCCTTCCCAGCCGTCTTTAAATCTGTCCGGTAAATGTTGGCCTCCGTGCGCCCTAAAATCGTAGTAACAGCCGGCGAACCGGTTTCAAGGTAGAACTCAACCGTCAAGGGTGTGTTCGGTTTGTTGCGATCCCAGACCCACCCCCGGATGCTTCCGCATTCCAGTTTATCCAGAAAACCCTCAAAATTCCCGGTTACGACGGGAGCGACGGCGGCAGGCTTAACGATCAAATCAAAACTGACCTGACTCGTTGCCCCTTGCTCATCGGTGGCCGAATATGTCAGCTTGTAGGTCCCTTCTTTGACCGGCGTACCGGTAATAATGTGATTGAACGCCGTTGCGCTCAGACTTCGGTTGCCGGTATTCGTACTCAATCCGCCCGGTAATTCGCTTAATCCATACGTCAGGGTTCCGCCTTCGGGATCGGTGAAAGCCACCAGCGTGCCCGAGAAAGGCACCCCCACCTGGGCCGTCAGCGGGGCAATCAATACGGTAGGAGAAGGCGGCTGCGGAGGTTTATTGGCCGCAGGCGTCGGGCTGGGTTTAACGCACAAAACCGTTGCCACCGCAGCGTGGCTAACCCGATCAAACCGGTCGTCCCGAATCGCGTTCGGTGAATTCTCCAGCTTCAGGTTGCAAACCAACGTGTTGTAGGAACCGCTGTTGACATACAGCGCATTGTTGCAATTGATAGCCGTGTTGTTCTCGAAAATGCTCCCCAGAATCGCCGGAACCTGCTCATCCTGATAAAACGCCACGGGATGATATTCCAGGTAATTGAGGTAGCCTTCCGGATATTCCGCATCCACCACCGCCGGGATGTTCGGAACCCCCGCCCGCAGCGTGTTGCCCCGCACCTCCAGCCCCACCACCGACGTACCGAAGGTTTTTTCCTGGGCGTGCTGCACGGGATGGACACCAATAAACACGCCATTGGCCCCATTCGTGTTCGAAACGGTGTTGCCCACAATCTGGGTGTTATACATCGGCATAAACTGCTGACGACCGTCCGACTGCTGCTGAATCGGCGTCAGGTCGATCGAACCGCTGTTGAGCAAGGTGTTGTTGACTATCGCTACCTGCGTTGTCGATGTGTGGTACAGCGTGATGCCGCGGTGATTACCCGACAAGCGGTTGCCCTGAATCAGCCAGTTGCGTGCCCCCCAGTTGAAAACCGCATACCGGCTCCCCGCGCCCGGAATAACGTCCCAGGCGCGGTCCAATTGCAGTGTCGAGCCGCTCCGGCTGGTGATCCGGCGCCATTGTCCCATCCCTTTTCCGCTCACAATGGCCACCACCGGTTGCCGCCGGAAACTACCCCAGGTTTTGCTCTGGTCCTGCAGGGTCGTGGCCGTGGCTCCACTCACCGTTCCGGCATCCTCATCAATGCGGTCGCCCCCTCCCCCCTCACTAATGATCGTTTCGCCGTCTCTGCCGTTCTGGGCCGGGCCGTTGACGACCTTGAATTCGTTCTTGAGCACCGCTACATTCTGCGCAAAATTCATGATCAGAACGTGGTGAATTGTATTGGTTGGATACCGGGCCGAGCCATCGCGGATGACTACATTGTTTTCAAAAACCCCGTCGCGGGTTTTGTCCAGATTGAGCCCATCGACAGCGTAAGTAAAGGTATTTCCCCGGAGTACAAAATGGCTGCATCCGTCCAGTTGCAGCGGCCCCCGGTAGCTAAAACGGCTGTCGACGCCCTGGCTCAGGTCGGTGTTGGCAATCACCAGCTTGTCGCTGTTGGCCAGCCACAGCCAGTCGCTGCGTTTAAGATCGAACCGAACCCGCTGTAGAAAAATCTCCGTGCCCTGACCCCGGCTGCTGTTCAGCCGTTCGCTACCCGTTTCGTCGATGTTTAGCAGTGACAAATCTGCCAGACCCGCCTGCCGGGTGATTTCCGGCCAGAGAACCCCCAGATGGGAAACGCCGGTTTCGTAGCCAAACTGGATGATGGTCTGCCCCTTCCCCGCCCCCTGAATCACCACCCGGTTGCGCATCCGCAGGTATTCGAAATGTTGATAGAGCAATTTGTAGGTTCCGGCGGGCAGGTAGACGATACCGCCCCCGTCGGCGGCTGCCCGGTCGATGGCCTGTTGCAGGGCGGGCTGATCGTTGGCGACCCCATTGCCCACCGCTTTCACAGACAGGCGCGTATCGGTTTTGACGTTGTAGATATTGCGGTAAAAATCCAGTTTGGCCGCCCAGCCAACCCCCAGTTGGAAATAATCCTGACCGGGCGTAACGGCGGTCAACTTGGATTCCATTCGGGTTTCACCGGCGGTGCCACCCAGGCCGTTGGTGACCAAAACCGTGTAGGCGACTCCGGCCTGCAGGCTGGCGGGCAGTTTCAGACTCAACTGATAAGCGTCGCTCTGCTCGGCGTTCACCACCGCTTCGTGAACGGTGTTGGAGCCATCCGCCAGCAGACGAACGCGGGGATTTGCCCCGGCCAGTTTCAGATTGCGGCCAAAGATGCGAACCGTGCCGTTGGCATAGACCTCCGGAGAGTCGAAATGATGCCCTAAAGCCTGGTTGACGAACACGCTGGGGCTGCGTTGGCCCTGGTCTTCCACCCAGATTTCGTAGAGATCCAGACCGGTTTGGGCGGGAATCTGAACGGTAAGCTGGTTGGCACTCTGCACCTGGATGGGCAAAGCCGTGGTTGTTGTGGCCGTTCCTTTGCGAAAGTAGGCTTTTGCCGACGCCCCGAAAGATCCCTGCAGGCCGACGGTTTCACCGGGTTGGGCCGAGGGGCTGGCATTGAAAAGGCGGGGTTGGGCAGTAGCGGTTTGTAAACTGCAAAGGCTAATAAAAAGGAAGAATATCAGGTAACGATGGGTCATATCTTTATTTTTTACAGATTACGCATCGTATCCAACCGCACATTCCTCCTTCACCAATGTGTAGTCACAAAACTAACATCGCCTTTATTGGCTCATTATTCTTCCGCTAAATCTGTGCCAATTCGACCCGGTTTACAGGAGTTTACAAAAAAGGAAGTGAACGGACGATTTACCCCAGCGGAACCGCTGGTTGAAAAGAGAGAATGGTAATCTGGAGAGAATTTTGACCAGGATACACATCTGGCCTTCGGCTGTAGAATAGACCGACTGGTTTTTAGCCAAACTGGTACGTTTCAAAAGCAATCAGACCGGGCTCGATAGGCTGGCTACCGGCAACAAAACTGCAATACCCGTTCCACTGCTCCAGTTCAGCCACATGCCAGCGGTTCTCTCCCAGCATGGCAACGGCTGATTCAATCGAAATGGTGGCAAGCGGCAGTCCGATTCCACGGCCATCGGCTTTGGCAATGGCTTCTTTGACAGTCCAGTGACGCCAGAATTCCAGAAGAGGCTCTTCCGATCCCATGATCCGCTGCCATTGTGCCGGCGACATCACGGATTCAAAATCAGAGAAGTCAATGGGTCGGATCAATTCGATGTCTATTCCGACGACAATATCCCGGCTGGCCACGCAAACAATCCGGTCGGCGGAATGGGCAATATTGAAGTGAAAACCGGAGTCGATAAACGGTTTTCCGTACCGGCCGATGGTAAGCCGCTCCAGCGTTTCAGCGGGAAAATCATACTGACGCAGAAGTTTCGCCAGCAACAACCGGCCAATCAGGGAACGCTGCCGGTCCTGCCAGTTCCGGTAGGCATTCAGTTTGGCGTGAAAGGCGGTTGGTACGGATTGCAGGTAATGCCGGTAAAGGGCGTCGGGCCAGCAATTGCCCAGCGGAGCCGAAGCAATGGAGACTTGCGGTTCTTCGTTCCAACTACGCATTGAACCTGTTTAATATTTTATGAAGCATTCACTCACGACGCCCCCCTGGTCGGGTTGAACCTGCAACACATAAGGCCCGACGGGAAGACGCCGAACGTCCAGATTTGCTTCGGAGGTTGCTGTTCGGGTATCCATAAACAAGGCTCCGGCCAGTGAATAGATTTTCAATTGCGCCCCGGCCGCCGACAATTGGACGTGCAGTTCGGTGGTTACCGGATTGGGATAAATCTTCACGACAAGTTGCGACTCCTCATCGCCGGTAATCAGACACAACGAAGTAGACACCGAAGCATGGCTGACCCGGTCCAGCCGGTCGTCCCGGATCGCATTGGGAGAGTTTTCCAGCTTCAGGTTGCAAACCAGCGTGTTGTAGGAACCGCTGTTGACATACAGTGCATTGTTGCAATTGATGGCCGTGTTGTTTTCGAAAATACTGCCCAGAACCGCCGGAATCCGCTCGTCCTGATAAAACGTCACCGGATTGTATTCCAAATAATTGAGGTAGCCTTCCGGGAAATCCGCATCCACCACCGCCGGGATGTTCGGAACGCCCGCCCGCAGCGTGTTGCCCCGTACCTCCAGACCCACCACCGACGTGCCAAAGGTCCGCTCCTGCCGGTGCTGCACGGCATGGACGCCAATAAAGACCCCGTTCGACCCATCCGTGTTCGAAACCGTATTCCCTACAATCTGGGTGTTATAGACCGGGATAAACTGCTGCCGACCGTTATACAATTGCTGAACCGGCGTCAGGTCGATCGAACCGCTGTTGAGCAGAGTGTTGTTGACAATCGCCACCTGCGTTGTGGCCGTGTGATACAGCGTGATGCCCCGGCGGTTCCCTTCCATGCGGTTATTGGACACCAACCAGTTTTCGGCTCCCCAGTTAAAAATCGCATAGTGACTTCCGGCCTCCGGAATAACGTCCCAGGCCCGGTCCAATTGCAGCGTAGAACCGCTCCGGCTGGTGATCCGGCGCCATTGTCCCATCCCTCTGCCGCTTACAATGGCCACCACCGGTTGCCGCCGGAAACTTCCCCAGTTTTTGCTCTGGTCCTGCAAAGTCGTGGCTGTAGCCCCGCTCACCGTTCCGGCTTCCTCATCGATGCGGTCAGCGCCCCCGCCTTCGCTCAGGATTGTTTCGCCATCGTTACCGTTCTGGGCCGGGCCGTTGACGACCTTGAATTCATTGTTGAGCAGGGCCACATTCCGGGCAAAACTCAGGATCAGCACGTGGTGAATGGTGTTGGCTGGATAGCGGGCCGAACCGTCACGGTTTACCACATTGTTCTCAAAAACCCCATCCTGCGTCTCGTTCAGGTTCAGGCCGTCAACGGCATAGTTGAACGTGTTGTCCCGGAGCACAAAATTGCGGCATCCATTCAATTGCAAAGGCCCCCGGTAGTCATACTGGCTATCGACGCCCTGGCTCAAATCGGTGTTGGCAATCACCAGCTTGTCGCTGTTGGCCAGCCACAACCAGTCGCTGCGGTTGAGATCGAACCGAACCCGCTGCAGAAAAATCTCCGTGCCCTGCCCCCGGCTGCTGCTCAGTTGCCCACTGCCCGTTTCGTCGATGTTCAACAGCGACAAATCCGCCAGACCCGCCTGGCGGGTAATTTCGGGCCAACTGACGCCCAGGTGGGAAACGCCCGGTTCGTAGCCAAACTGGATGATGGTCTGCCCCTTCCCCGCCCCCTGAATCACCACCCGGTTGCGCATCCGCAGGTATTCGAAGTTGGGTGTCAGGAGCTTATAGGTTCCGGCGGGCAGGTAGACAATACCACCCCCGTCGGCGGCCACGCGGTTGATGGCCTGTTGCAGGGCGGGCTGATCGTTGGCGACCCCATTCCCCACCGCTTTCAGAGGCAGGCGCGTATCGGTTTTGACGTTGTAGACGTTGCGGTAAAAATCCAGTTTGGCCGCCCAGCCAACCCCCAGTTGGAAATAATCCTGACCGGGGGCAATGCCCATCAGCCGGAGTTCCATCTGGGTTTCACCGGCGGTGCCACCCAGGCCGTTGGTAACCAAAACCGTGTAGGCGACTCCGGCCTGCAGGCTGGCGGGCAGTTTCAGACTCAGTTGGTAGGCGTCGCTCTGCTCGGCGTTCACCACCGCTTCGTGGACGGTATTGGAGCCATCCGCCAGCAGACGAACGCGGGGATTTGCCCCCGCCAGTTTCAGATTGCGGCCAAAGATGCGAACCGTACCGTCGGCGTAGACCTCCGGTGAATCGAAATGGTGCCCCAGCGCCTGGTTGACGAACACGCTGGGACTACGCTGTCCCTGGTCTTCCACCCAGATTTCGTAGAGATCCAGACCGGTTTGGGCGGGAATCTGAACGGTAAGCTGATTGGCACTCTGCACCTGGATGGGCAAAGCCGTGGGCGTCGTGGCGGTTCCTTTGTTGAAATAGGCCCGGGCCGACGCCCCGAAAGATCCCTGCAGGCCGACGGTTTCGCCGGGTTGGGCCGAGGGGCTGGCATTGAATATAACCGGTTGGGCTCTGGCGGTTGGTGAACCAAGAACGTCACCCAGCAGAACAGAAAGCCAAAAAAGAAATCGGTACATCGTTACGTAAAATTTTATACCTGCCATGCCTGCTAACCGGCCCAATGCGGAGATAAAAGTACTTCGAAATCATCAACAAACCACCAAAAAATCCCTGCTAAAACCGGGATTTCGACGCTATGTCCACCGTGCAACCGACTGGCCGAACGGATGAAAACCCAAAAAGCCCTCTGCGTATATGACCCGGAGTCCCCTTTATTTAACCGGCCCCGGTATGACAATTACTGTGCCAAATAAGCGCAAATCGCCTTCATTCCAGCGGAGTGATTTTACGGTATTGGATTCAGATGACAGGACCATAAATAATTTACCTTTTCAACAAATTTTTATGAATTGAACTATAAACCGCACAAAATGGCACTGAAATTGGATGAATGTGCATGAACTTATACTCTCACAAGTTTTTACTCATCTGAGCGATTCTCCGGAATCCACTAGGGTGGCTATACAAGTGAGTTATCAACTACCTGAAATGTCTTTCTGGTTTACTCAACGCCACCGCTTTCAAACTGAAGTTGCAGAGTCGCCGAACCGGGTTGTTCCATCAACCGGGTCGGATGAGACGGAGCTCCCTTTGGAGAGCCTCCTGAATCATTTCCAGGTTTGGGAACAGCAACGGCTTTCGTTATCGCAAATTATGGCAAAGGCACGCTGGTTTGTCCTGTGGCACCAGCCGTCCGGAGATTCAACACCGTATGGCTTTGCCGTATTGGCCGAGTGTCCGAATGCCATCTATGGCTACAGTTTGTGGGCGCGTCAGAGTGGTCGGATTCAACGGATTGCGACGGCGACTGACAAAATGATGCTGGATCATTTCTTACAGGCAGAACGGTGTGAATTAACCACAGAAGCGGTTCGGGTTCGTTTATTTCTGCAAAACGTCACCCACCAATTGACGACTTCTTCATGATGCAGCAGCAAGCGGGCTCTCTACTATTAAGAGGATATAAAGTACCCCTGTCGCTCTCCGATCTCATCTGGTTGGAGGGTAACAGCAATTACAGCCTGTTGCACCGCAGTAATGCCCCCAATCTGATGACGGCCCGAACACTGGTTCGCTGGCAAAAAATGCTTCCCGAATTCATCCGCATCAGCCGGGGCGCCCTCGTCAACCCCACCCACATTGCCCGCCTTCACCGGATTTCCACCTACCAGGTCGAACTCACCCTGACCAACGGCACGGTTTTGCTGGTAGCCCGCCGACGCATCGCCGAAGTCTTCAGAGCCGTCAAATCGGCCAATAACTAAGTCCCATCCCGAATTGCTTCGTTGTTCCGCGCCCGTCTGAAAACCGGCGGGGTTCTACTCATTGCTAACTGGCATACTTCAAATACAGGATATGGGGCAAAATCCGCAGTTTGCAGGCCACCCAGATCGGCAGACGCAGCAGCCGGATCAGCGGCAGATACGTCTTGAAATCCTTGTGTGACCGGGGAGCGCGGTGGTAAACCCTTTCCCATTCTTCGAGCGTCCACCCCAATTTTGCCACGGCGTAGATCACCACCGACCGGTCGTATTGATAAGCACTGGCTTCCAGCTCCGCAATGGCTTCTTCCCGTGTTTTCTGCCCGGACCGAACCAGTGCCGACAACTCCGTTTTGCGCTTATCGATATTGAATTTATTCGGCAACAGAAACGACTGAAAAAACTTGGTATACAGGTTCTTGTGGTGGTACCCGCCGTAATATACCCAGCCCAGGTCGTGGGCCAGAATTTCATCCACTTTTTTCTTGTTGTAATCGATGTATTCCAGCAGCCGCACTTCCCGAATGCGTTTTACGAAACTGTAATAGAGCAGGTAGGGCAACATCATGATCTTGAAACTCCGGATGACCCCGCTGCCAAACCGTCGGTGAACATTTTTGATATACCGCCCGTCCATGTAAGTCCAGCTAATGGGTGAGGTGCCTTCGGTCCGGAACGAGTGCCCGTGCAGAATGTAGCCAATGCCCTGTTTGGCGGCCGTTTCATACAATACGGAATGGATGGCGTAAACGGTCGGGATGTCGGCGTCGGGTACGGATGCTTTGAGAAAAGCCCGCTGCAAATCTTTGAACTCTTCCAGATCGGCCAATACCGTATGCAGATCCACCCGCAACAGGTCGGTTGCTTTCCGGATGTTCGAAACGGCAATTTCGGTGTTCCAGCCGTTGTCGAAATAAACCGCCAAAGGTCGAAGGCCCAGTTTGCGCGCCAGAAAAAGGGTATAGATGCTATCGCGACCGCCACTCACGCCCACAATGCAGTCGTAGGTTTTGTTCCGGCCGGCTTTTTTGATCCGTTTCACAATCCGCTGCAAATCCTCCTCCATGTTTTTCAACGGATGGAGCCGCTCCATTTCGTCGTGGATGTAGCAGTATTTGCAGACGCCCGCAGCATCGAACCAGATATCGGAAACGGTTGTATCCAGCACACACCGGCTACAGCGCCGGAAATTGTCAACTTTCGTGAATTTCAACGAATCGGCCGCTGCGCTCCGGTCCCGCGAGTGCCTGTGTCTGCGCTCCGACCGGGAAAACGCCAGGGGTTTTTCCGACGGTCCGTTTTTCCATTTCGCAAGAAAATCTTTTGGTACGGTAATCATGCCCGGCTTTTCAGATCGTCCATCCACCCGTCCATTGTATCAAAGCGGACGAGCTTCCGTTTCAGTGCAGCAAATATTTTCGCAACAGGTTGGGCTTGTCATTGCCCGACTTCCGGTAGTAGTAATACCGGTAATCGTACGAGTATTTATTTTTGACGGAATTCAGTACAACATTCAGTTTAGGAAACCGCTTCTCCTGATACAGCAAATCCACCAGTTTGAGATAACTCCGGTTGGTAATATTATGGCGTATGGCGTAAAGCGTCACGTCCACAAACGGCCCGATCAACTGGGCATCGGTCACCAGACCGATCGGCGGAGAATCGATAATGATGTTGTCAAACCGCGTACGGGCTTCTTCAATCAGCTCACGCAGGCGCGGGCCGCTGAGCAGTTCCGACGGATTGAGCGGAATGGGGCCGCAGGAAATAATGAACAGATTATCGAATCCGGGCACCTGCTGCAGCACTTCGTCCAGCGTGGCCTCGCCCGTCAGGTAGCTGCTGCTGCCGCGAAAATTGAGCATGTTCAGCGCCTTGTGCAATTTGGGCCGGCGCAAATCCATATCCATAATCAGCGTTGGACGACCCACCAGCGCCATGCTCACGGCCACGTTGAGCGACAGGAACGACTTGCCTTCTCCGCTCAGGCTGGACGTAAACAGCAACACCTGGCTATCGTTCGGGTTTTCGCGCAAAAACTGGAGATTCGTCCGCAGGGCCCGAATCTGTTCGGCTGCCACCGAGCGTTTCCGGCCATTTACCACCACCGGAAATTCGTGTCTGACGTAGGCAATCTCCCCAATCACGGGGGCCTTGGTGGCCTGATTGATTTCGGCTCGCCCGGAAACCCGCTCGTTGAAAAACCGTTTGATTCGGATCACGACGATGGGAATGAGCAGCCCGACGATTCCGAACAGCAACAGGATCAGCCACTTGATGGGTTTTACCGGTTCGAGACTCCCGCTGGCAGCATCGATCACCTGGCTGTTGGATGCGACGGAAGCAAACGAAAGGGCGGTTTCTTCCTGTTTCTGGAGCAGGTAGTTATACAGGTTGTTCTTGATGGCCTGCTGCCGGGTGATGTTCATCAGCGCCCGTTCTTTCCCCGGTATAACGCCAATCCGGGCTTCAAGCCGTTTGTTGGCCGCCAGCAACTGGCTGCGCGTATTGGTCAGGATGCCACGGAGCGTGGCCAGCGTTTCGCCGATGCTGGCCCGGGTGGCAAAAATCTGGTCGTCGAGCGAACGCAATACCGCACTTGGTTCCGGCGAATTCCGAAGCAGCACCGTCCGCTGCGTTTCGAGTTCCGTCAATTTACCAATCAAGGCGGTTAAGGTTGGATCGCTGAATTTCAGTGTTGTCGGCAGCACACCCCGGTTTTCGCCTTTGCTGCGAACGTATTTTTCCACATCGCCCAGCGTACTGAGTTGAATGGCAACCCGGTTGAGTTGCGCGTCGTTGCTCTGCAAACTGCTCAGCAGGGACTGGGCTCCCGAGCCGATGCCCGAAATACCATTCACCGCTTTATAGGTTTCGATCGACTTCTCCAGCGTGGCCAATTCCGCAGAAACGAGCTTCAGACGCGTCTGAATAAAGCTAAGGGTATTGGCTACAGCCCGGTTTTTTTCGGTGGTAGAAGCCGAGCTGTAATTGGCAATCATCTGATTGAGAATAGCCTCCCCTTTGGTCGCAACGGCATCCTCGATGGTCAGCACCAACACCGTCGACTCTTTGCCACTGGGCGCAACGGTGAGTTTACTCTGGTAATAGCGAATGGTCTGCGCCGGCGACATGACCTGCACCACCAGTGGTTCGTTGGTGTAGACCACGGGCTGCTTGATAAAGATTTGTAACCGCCCGAAAGGTGTGTTGATGATCTGGTTGGCCGGATAGACCCAATCGTTGAGCCGCACCGTAGTCGGGCTGATGATACCAATTTCCAGATCGGCCCGGTAGAGGTTGGGCGTTGGATCGGTCAGGACAATCCGGATTGGGGCTTCTTCATAAATTTCCCGTTTGCCGAAGGGCGTGCTGCGAAAATAGCGGATGTTCAACCCCAGTGAGTCGACCACCTTTTTCATCAACGAACTCGACTTCAGGATTTCAATTTCGTTTTCGATGACCTTTCCGGGGCTATAAGTCGTCAGGTCTTTCAGGATGCCGTCGCTTGAGACCCCGCTCTTCGGCGGCTCGTCTTTCACCAGCAAACTCGCCTGAACCCGGTAGATGGGCTCGGTAAACCAGATGTAAACGAAACCGGCCACGATGAGTGTGATCAGCGAAATCAAAAACCACTTCCAGTGTTTCAGATAGTCCTTCAATGTTCCCTGTCCGTCCGAGGAGTTAATCTCGCCCTGAGGATACATAGGATAACTATACATATTCGATGACTTCATGAGCAACCGGCTTAGAAACGAAAAAAGTAAAAATTAGATCCGTCATCCCAAAGGACGGTTTATAACGTGTTTAGTATGAAGTTCGTATTGAGGAGGTTGTATGCATTAAGACGCCATTCATACGGAGGAAGTCTTTGAAATTTCATAACTTCCTTCTTCTTCAGAATTTACCCGAAAAATGGTTTCCGCCATTTTTTTTACAATATTAACTCAAAAAAAGTTTTCCGGCTCATTATAAATACTTAAGTATTTACTCTTACCACCCGACGCGCCTTGAGAACCGATTTTTCCGTCATTAAACAGACAGATCTTTTAACGATAAAAAGACGTTTTCAGCCAAAATCAAGGCAATTTTACTCTATAGTAACCAAAATACACATTTCATTCACTACAAATCTACGTTAATCAAATTTTATCTTACAAAATACAAATTGCAAATTTATTATATGGTGGCAGAAATAATTTACCAATTTATTTTTGCTTGTCTATACATATGAAAATAAATGTCTTGTAACCAGCCGAGTCTATCTTTTATCCCATTTTCGAAAAAATGCACACTAAACAACATTATAACTGTCAGAAAAACAACTAATTAAGTCAAATTCAACAAGAAAATACCGGATATGGAACACCATCATACAACGCAGAATCCCCTCCGGATAACTGTCCGACAATTAAAACCCTACCGCAGCACATTCCGGGCTCTTTCTACCCCAAAACAGATGAGCAGAATTCTTCACGATCCGGTTTCTGTTTTCCCGGCCAAATCACAGCAGTTGGGTGTGCCTGCTGCTTGAAAACCTTTTGCCTTTTTCAGGGTCGATTTTCATGAAAATGTTGTCTAACTGCCGTAAAGCGGGTAATTTGGGGCAATTCTTCAACGATCAAACTACCTACGAATGGATCAATTGTTCTCCGCCCAAAACATTGTTAGTCTGCTGACGCTGACATTTCTGGAAATTGTATTAGGGATCGATAACATCATTTTTATTTCTATTGCCGCCAACAAACTCGCTCCGGCCGATCAGCCCAAAGCCCGCAACATCGGCCTGCTGCTGGCCATGATTTTCCGGGTCGCGCTCCTGTTCGGAATTTCGGTACTGATTTCGCTCAGCAAACCATTTATGCATTACGAAAGCCGTTGGTTAAGTGCTGCTTTTACGGGACAAAGCGTCATTCTGATCATTGGGGGACTTTTTCTATTGTATAAAGCCACTTCGGAGATTCATCATAAACTGGAGGGAAGTTCGAATGAGGAGGAAGAAACCGCAGGTTCCCCGGTTAAGGCCAGCATCTCCGGCGTAGTGGCGCAAATTGCTATCATCAACGTCGTTTTTTCAATCGACTCCATTCTGACGGCGGTGGGACTGACTCAGAATGTGACGGTTATGATTATTGCCGTCGTCCTTTCCGTGCTGATCATGATGTTTTTTGCGGGTCCTGTCGGCAAATTCGTCAATGAACACCCGAGTATTCAAATGCTGGGTCTGGCCTTCCTGATCATGATCGGATTCATGCTCATTGCCGAAGGAGCCCACCTGGCCGAGTTTGTTTTCTTTGATGCCGAAATCGGTGCCGTACCGAAAGGATACCTCTACTTTGCCATTGCGTTTTCGCTGCTGGTCGAATTCCTCAACATGCGCCTGCGCAAGAAACAAAAACCGGTTCAGCTACACGGCTACGAAGAACGCGCCAAACGGGAAGGCGTTATTTGAGAAATAGAAGTGAGAGGTGAGACAAGAGAAGTGAGACGGGTACTGCAAATACCGCTATCCGTCAGTCTCACCTCTCTTGTCTCACCTCTCACCTCTATTTCGCGTTATAACTTTCCAGCAACGTAATCAGGTTGTTTTCTTCGCTCAGGTTCAGGTCCTGCTCTTTGATCAGTTTTTCGACGCGGTCTTTCTGGTCGTTCAGCGCAGCCAGCACCGACTTTTTGTTTTTCTGAATGCGCTGCATCGCACCGTCCGGTTTGGCGATAAAATACAGATCCTGCTTCTGAAACTCCTTCGTTACCGTTGCCGAGTTGAACGGTTTATTTTCAACCACCGTCACTTTCGTGTGCTTCAGCAACTTCGTCGGGCCATCGACCAACACCTGGTAAAACGTAGCCGGGGTGTTGTTGTTTACGGCGGAAAAACCGTTCCGAAAGAGTAGCTCGTCGTTGTCCATAATCCGGAATTCCTTGATTGCTGCCGGACTCAACCGATACGTCTGGTTATTTTGCAGATACTCCAGTTCGCCCGCAAAAACGTCATAACGTACTTTCAGGTTCGGATACGACTTGTTGCCGGCCGTCGTTACCGCCCCTTCTTTCCAGGCTTCGTTCAGATACGGCGACCCCTGCACATCCACGTATTTACTGGCTCTGAGCACCTGCCCGTTCACATCGGTCAAAAAAACACCCTGCGCGCTGGCGAAAGTGGTCAGGCCGACGACAAACAGGCCCAAAATCAGCATTCTTTTCATGGGAAGAGTTCCGTTTAAATGGTTGGTTGAAAGCCGGCATGGCATTCCTTGCGACAAGATAACGAACCAACCCCAAAACCAGTACGCTTTTTTTGTACCTTTACCGCCATCAAAATCTGCCTATTTTTCTGCGCTTTGCAACTCATTGATCAACTGAATGATAGTATACGGAGCTTATCCGGTTTCTGGCCGGAACTGGCACTGGTCTTTGCCATTGCGATTCTCGTCGTAACCGATTTGGTGTTGCTCACCCGTTCAAAGCGCCCGTCATCGGGTCAGGATTCCGTTCAGGTGCAAGCTCTTTCCAAAAACCGTTCTGTTCTTTACGGTCTTGCGCTGCTGGCGGTGACCGTGGCCGGAGCGTTCGTAATCGGGCAGGAATCACAGCAAAAAGGCTTTCTTTTTAATTTCGTTCTCCTGCTCGACAACCAGGCGGTTTTTTATAAGCTGGTGGTGACGCTGGCGGCTTTTTTCGCCATTCTTCACGCCTGGACGGTTGCGAAAACGCCCAATCCCCTGCCCCTCGACTGGCTTCCCATTCTGCTGGCCCTGCTCCTCGGCCTGTATCTGATGACGATGTCGGTCAACCTGCTAACGATTTACCTCAGCATCGAACTCGTTTCCATCAGTTCATACCTGTTGACTGGGCTTTCGGCCAGCCGCAAAGCGTCGGAAGGCGGTTTGAAATACCTGCTTTTCGGAGCCGTCAGTTCGGCCATCATGCTGTATGGCATGTCGTTGCTCTACGGCTTGACCGGAACCCTGGCCTTGTCTGAATCGGTTGAACAACTGACTCAAAACGATTCGTTCGTCATTTACGTAGCCGGTTTTCTGATGCTGGGCGGTATTCTGTTCAAACTGTCGCTTGTGCCTTTCCACGTCTGGACGCCCGATGTCTACGAAGCTGCTCCAACGCCCGTTGTGGCTTTCTTTTCGGTGGCACCCAAGGCGGCTGCGTTGCTGGTATTGATGCGCGTCCTGACAGCCTTACCAGCTAATTTCCAGACACCGATGGCGGCTATCGCGCTGGCCAGCATTACCCTCGGCAACCTCTCGGCCCTCTGGCAAACCGATGCCAAACGGCTGTTGGCGTATTCGTCCATTGCCCACGCCGGTTTTCTGCTGGTGGGCGTCGTGGCTTTCAACGAAACGGGTTTCGAAGCCGCCACCTTTTACGTCGCCACGTATGTGTTCATCAACATGGCGGCTTTTCTGCTGATCGACTTACTGGCTCAGTCCCACCACGGGAGCCTAACTATTCAGGATTTCAGTGGGTTAGGCACCAGTCAGCCGCTCCTCAGCGCGGCCCTCACGGCCGTTATGATTGCCCTGACGGGTTTGCCGCCAACGGTAGGATTCACCGCCAAATTCCTGGCCTTTTCGGCACTCCTGGAAGCCTATCAGACGAACGCGAATCCGTGGGTGCTGGCCTTGTTTGCCATTGGTTTGCTGAACGCCGTCGTTTCTCTCTTTTATTACCTCCGCATTCCGTTTTTACTATACTTCCGTCCTGCTTCCACGGCCAATTTGTCAGACATTTATATCAGTCGACCGCAACTGATTTTAGCCACGGTTCTCACGGTTCCCGTGCTGGCGCTGTTTTTCAAACCCGACTGGATTTTGCGCTGGATCGGCGGTTTGTAACGAAAAAAGCTTGTTCCCGTTTCTACCTTTTATCCCACATGCAATCCTAAACAGCTTCTGCTAATACATCGTTAGCTGATGTCTCTTTTTTCTTAAAATGTTTAGTAGCTTGATCTTCCCCGCCACCCGCGGCATAATGATCACAGCGGCTTCGACGGTTAGCCTGCTCTCCTGCTGCCTGTACAATAGTTGCGTCTAAACCGTCATTTTTCTTCAAAGTTCCTATTGGTCAGCGATTTGAACAATATCTCCGAAACTGTTGTATTATTACTGATCATACTATATTTGCATTACTGCATAGAACAGGGTGCCAGGTCATGAACGAACTTACCAAATACGAAAGCATTCAGGAGTTGAAAGCTCATGCAAAGCCAGCCGATACGACCTCAGCCCGGTCAAAGGAGCGTCATGATAGGTTTGAGCGTTTTATTAATTCCCTGAAAGACAGCCCCGCCAAAGATGTGACGCTCTCACAGAACAATGTGCCGGCAAACGAGGGTAATGCGTATGGCTTATGACGACCCTAATCATAATGTATTCGAGATATTCAAGCGAAACGCTGTAGAATATATGGTTGTCGGTGGTTTTGCCGTGTCTTACTACGGAGACTACCGGAAATCGAAAACAGCCAGCGGACATGAACTGGATAAGCCGGACCTGGATTTCTGGTACAACCCAAGCTACGAAAACTATTACCGGCTGCTGAACGCCCTGCAAGAACTGGGCCGTGACGTGACCAGATACCGGGATGACCCTGCCCCTTCCCCCAAGAAATCCGTTTTCAAGTACGAATTTGACGATTATACTCTTGATGTCTTGCCGATCATCAAGGCATCCCTAAAGTTCTGGGAAGCCTATACAAGGAGAAAAGTTATTGAGCAGAATGGCATCGAAATTCCATTTATCAGCCTTGACGATCTGATTCAGGATAAGCAAGCTATGGGAAGACAAAAGGATCTTGCTGACATTGAGAATTTAAAAAGAAATAATCCTCCCCAAGTTTCATAGTTCATCTCGTTCTGCGAGTACATGATAAAATAGAATTTCTAACAGGTTCGATATGAAAATCTCTTCCCTCAAACACGGTTTACTGGTCGGTTTTCTGCTGTTTTATCAGTGGTCCATGGCCCAGATTCCGGTCGACACCCTGCTGCCCGTTCGTGGTTTTTGCATTGGTTCTCCCCAATCCAGCCGCGTGGATGAATTTGTACAGTTTATCGAAAAAGAACTGGCTCCCCGACAGGTGAACACGCTGATTCTGCGGGTCGATTTTAACTACGAATTCAAAAGCCATCCCGAATTGCGCGATAGCGTGGCGTTGTCGCGACGGGAAGTGAAACGGATGGTGAACGCCTGTCAGAAACACCACATCCGGCTCATTCCGCAAATCAATCTGCTGGGTCATCAGTCGTGGGCGGCCAAAACCACCAATCTGCTGCGGGTTTATCCCCAATTCGACGAAACGCCCCACGTCAAAATGCCGGAGAAATACCAGTGGCCAAACGCCGACGGTCTGTATTGCAAGAGTTACTGCCCACTGCACCCGGACGTTCACAAAGTGGTTTTTGAACTGGTGGATGAGATTTGTGACGTTTTTGAAGCCGATGCTTTTCATGCGGGCATGGATGAGGTGTTTTACATCGGCGACGACAAGTGTCCGCGTTGTTCGGGGCGCGATAAAGCCGAACTGTTTGCCGGGGAGGTGAAAACCATACGGGATCATCTGGCACAAAACGGACGCACGTTGTGGATTTGGGGCGACCGGCTGCTGGACGGAAAAACCACCGGCCTGGGCATGTGGGAAGCCAGCATGAACAGCACCCACCGCGCCATCGACCTGATTCCGAAAGATGTGCTGATCTGCGATTGGCACTACGAGCGCCCGGACCAGACGCCGGTTTATTTTGCCATGAAAGGCCTGAAGGTGATGACCTGTCCGTGGCGAATGCCGAAAAATGCGGTTTTGCAAGTACAGGATATGGTCAAATTCCGGGCAACGGCCACGAAAGCAATGAAAGACCGGTTTCACGGCATGATCCAAACCGTCTGGTCGGATGCCGGTTCGTTTCTGGATGAATATTACGGTAGAAAAAAGACGGATGAGTCCGGCAATACGGCCTCCAACTGCTTCCGGGCCTTGTACGAAGAGATCGGAAAAATCGCTTCCAACTAACCATTGACAAAGCAATCCAGCCGGTATGAAGCAATTTCGTGGGGAAAGTTTCAGGCATACAAATTGTCAATTGGATACCCGGTACGACCAATAGGCTACTTTTTTAACACGCTTATTTTAGAACTTTCGACCAACCCATGAACCTCGCAAGAAAAAAGTCTTGTTAACGGTAGAGAATCCGCTTTGTCCTTTTCGTAACTTTGCCTTAACTTCATCTGAACGAAAAGCAACCTTCGGAAGTTACCTTCATAACAACCTAAAACACCAGGCATGAGCGACGCCATAAAGCACGAGTGCGGTATTGCCCTGATAAGGCTCCGCAAGCCGTACCAATATTATATCGATAAGTACGGCACTCATTTATACGGCATCAATAAACTGTACCTGCTGATGGAAAAACAGGTAAACCGGGGCCAGGACGGCGCCGGGGTTGCCAACATCAAAATTGACGTACCGCCCGGCCACCGCTACATCAGCCGCTACCGCTCGGTAGCCAGCCAGCCGGTCGCCGACATCTTCCAGAAGATCAACAAGAAATTCCGCAAAGCACTGAAGAACAACAAGGAGAAAGCCCGCGATGCCCGCTGGCTTCAGGAAAACCTTGCGTTTACGGGTGAAGTGTGGATGGGTCACCTGCGATACGGGACACACGGAGCAAACGAAATTGAGAACTGTCACCCGATGCTCCGCCAGAATAACTGGCGCAGCCGTAACCTCGTGATGGCCGGCAATTTCAACATGACCAACGTCGAAGAACTCTTCGACAAACTGGTCTCTTTGGGTCAACACCCCAAAGATGAGGTCGATACGGTGACGGTGATGGAAAAAATCGGCCACTTTCTGGACGAAGAAAACCAGCGCGTATTCGATCGGTTCAAAGGCATTTACGAAAATCCCGACCTGTCGGACATCATCGAGGATAACATGGACCTGCAACGCGTGTTGCACCGCTCCTGCCGGGATTTCGACGGCGGTTATTCGATGGTTGGCATGACGGGTTTCGGCGCTGCCTTTGTGGCCCGCGATCCGGCCGGTATTCGTCCGGCGTATTATTATGCCGATGACGAAGTGGTGGTGGTGGCTTCCGAAAAACCGGCCATCAAAACCGCTTTTAACGTCGAGTACAACCAGATTCAGGAGGTGAAGCCCGGACACGCGCTGATCATCGACAAGTATGGCGAATACGACGAGTACGAATTCATCAAGCCGATTGAAAAACGGTCGTGTAGCTTCGAGCGGATTTATTTCTCCCGCGCTTCTGATCCCGATATTTACAACGAGCGTAAAATGCTCGGGAAGCTGCTGATTCCGCAGATTTTGCAGGAAATCGATTACGATCTGGAGAATACGGTTTTCTCGTACATTCCCAACACCGCCGAAACGTCTTTCTTTGGCATGGTCGAAGGTCTGGAGGAATACCTGGCCAAACAGCGCAAGAAAGCCATCATGGACGGTATTCTGTTTGAACAGGATCTCGACCGGCTGCTCTCGTTCCGCCCCCGGATCGAAAAGCTCGTTTCGAAAGATGTCAAACTCCGGACGTTTATCACCGACGACTCCCAGCGGGACGAGATGGTGGCCCACGTCTACGATACGACCTTCGAAGTCATTCGCAAAGGTATTGACAATGTGGTGGTTATCGACGATTCTATCGTTCGGGGGACGACGCTTGAAAAGAGCATTCTGAAAATGCTCGATCGGCTCGGCCCCAAGAAAATCATCATTGTTTCGTCGGCTCCCCAGATTCGATTCCCCGATTGCTATGGCATCGACATGTCGAAAATGAAGGAGTTTGTGGCTTTCCGGGCCACCTTGCAATTGCTGAAAGAAAGCGGTCTGGAAAACCGGGTCGATGAAGTATACGCACAGTGTGTAGCCGCCATCGAATCCGGAAATGCATCCAATGTAAACTACGTAAAAGCCTTGTACGATCCGTTTACGCACGATCAGATTTCTGATAAAGTCGCCGAAATTGTGACCCCGAAAGATCTGAAAGCCGATGTAGCGGTTATTTTCCAAACGGTCGAAAACCTCCGCAAGGCCTGTGCCAACCACTCCGGTGACTGGTATTTCACCGGAAATTATCCGACGCCGGGCGGCAACAAAGTCGTTAACAAAGCCTTCGTCAATTTTATGGAAGGCAAGGGCGTACGGGCTTATTGAAAAGTTCTAAAAGCTTCATAAAGTAAAAATGTAAAATGGCAAACGCCGAATGTAAAAGTAGCTTGACAGCAGTCACTTTTACATTCGGCGTTTGCCATTTTACATTGATCATTTTTTCCAGCTTAGGCTATTTACATTCTTCCCGATTTCCTTACCGGTCGTCAAACCGGTTTCGTTGTCCTGCCGGGTGTGAATACCACCCAGATAACGCGAGTAGGCCGACTCCTCGGCGGCTTGCCAAAACGAAGTAAAACTCCGCGCTTTAAAATCCGTGTTGCGTTTCAAGTCCCGAACACGGCTGACGTGTGAGTCATCCGTAAATGAAAACGAATCCCCGTAGATACCGCCCAGAACCGTGGCCGCAGCCGCCGATTGCGTGGCATGTCCGGACGTGTAGCCCGGAAAAGGCGGAGCAGGCCAAAACGGAATCCAGGCCGGATCGATGGCCCGGCGAACGAACGTGTAGGGCCGCTCATTGTTGAACCGATACTTGCACTTCCAGCAAACCGTAAAGGCATCAGCCACGGCAAGGCCGGTGCGGGCGAGTGTTTCGGAGGCTTTCCCCAGATCGGTTTTGGCAGTCTGAATGGCAATGCGCGCCAGGTTATACGAATGACCGGGGGGCGTAAAGGTTTCGCTTGGATCGTCGGCCCACCAGATTGAAATTTCTTTCTCCGTCTGCGTCAGGGATTTGTTTTTGGTATACACTTCCAGGTACTGCGCAAAATACTGTGATTTGACGTCCGCCGAAATCGGGAGCGGTTTCGGCATGGGCAGGTTCGCATTCGCGGCCACAAACGTCCGGTTGTTGCCCCAGTAGGGTTGCATCGGAATCTTCCGCCCGTTCTCCGTAGTCTGCCACGAACCGTTGAAGAGCGGCACCTTGAAATCGGCGGGGAAATTGCGGTTGTAACCTTCGTGGCCTCCGTCGGTTTTCGACCATTCAAAAATCGCATCGGCGATCTGCCGACCAAAGGCCACCGAACGGTCCACCACTTCACTGCTGCCGGTTTCGGTTTTCAATTCCGTCAACGTCAGGACTTCCAACGAATCAATTTTGGCTTTGTTTCCATCACTGGTATTGGCAAAGAGATTCCGCAGGATCTGAGCCTCCGCAGCGTTGGCCGAAACAGCCCAGTTGTACGTGGCTTTGGCGTCAGGCTGCGGCAAACGGGTCAGGCCGGTGAGTTGTCCCGCCAGTGATCGATGTGTTGGCAAACCGGGCACAACGGCTTCGTAGAGGGCTAATCCAACATAGCCCAAAGCCCGGGAAGCCACCGGCGGAGTGAACCCCGGCGTATTTCGGAGCAGGTACAGGTTTATCGCCGACCATCGCAGGGCCACTTCCGCACTGTACTGGTCAGCGGTTTTGGACTGTGGAGCTACCGGATCATCCTTCGTACTTTTCGTACAATCGGTCACAACAATCAGTAGGAAAACACTAACAAGCACAATACTTGCTTGTCGAATCAAATTTAACAGCGTTAGATTTATCCATTTCAGAGGCATGGCCGTATCCGGTTGAAGGTAAAAAAGGGAGGTTATCGGGGGGCTTTCCGACAACTCATATTAGCAAAAACGTTGCCAAAACCGGGTGGAGTTACGTACCTTTGAGTTATGCGTATTCCAGAGGAAACCATCGACCGAATCCGTCAGACTGCGGATATTATCGACGTAGTCAGTGATTATGTCTCGCTCAAAAAGCGGGGCCAGAACTGGATTGCCTGCTGCCCGTTTCACAACGAAAAGACGCCGTCGTTCAACGTTTCGCCCGTTCGTCAGATCTACAAATGCTTCGGCTGCGGCAAAGCGGGTGATCCGGTGCGGTTTGTGATGGACATTGAAAACATCGGCTATCCGGAAGCCCTGCGGCATTTGGCCAAAAAATACGGCATCGAAGTCGCCGAAGAACAACTGACGCCCGATGAACTGATCCGGCAAAATGAGCGGGAGAGTTTGTTCATCGTCCTGAATTTTGCCAAAGACTTTTACCATTCTCATTTATTGAAGTCGGACGAAGGCCAGAGCATTGGTCTGAGTTATTTCCGTGAGCGGGGATTTCTGGACAATACCGTTCAATCGTTCGAACTGGGCTATAGTTCCGACCAGTGGGACGCGCTGCTTCAGGAAGCCACCCGCCGGGGCTATCGCGCGGAGCTGCTTGAAAAAGCGGGATTGGTGTTATCGAAAGAAGGCGGCAAAACGTATGACCGGTTTCGGGGGCGGGTGATTTTTCCGATTCACAACGTCGCCGGCCGGGTGATTGCATTTGGGGCGCGAATTCTGAAAACGGATAAAAACCAGCCCAAATACATCAACTCTCCAGAGACGGAAGTTTACCACAAAAGCCAGGTTCTGTACGGTATCTTTCAGGCCAAGAATGCCATCCGGCAGGAAGACATTTGTTACCTAACGGAGGGTTATACGGATGTACTGTCATTGCACCAGGCGGGGATCAAAAATGTGGTGGCCTCGTCGGGTACATCACTGACCATCGAGCAGATTCGACTGATCAGCCGGTTTACCCAAAACGTAACCATTTTGTACGACGGCGATGCCGCGGGGATCAAAGCCGCCCTGCGTGGGCTGGATATGGTGCTGGAAGAGGGCCTGAACGTCAGCGTGGCGACGTTTCCTGACGGCGACGACCCGGACAGCTACGTTCGTAAAGTAGGGGCTGAATCCTTTAAAAAATACCTCAGTGAGCATTCCAACGATTTCATTACGTTCAAGACCGACATTCTCCTGAAAGACGCGGGAGATAATCCGTTCAAGCGGGCAGAGATTATTTCGGAAGTGATTCAGAGCATTTCCAAAATACCGGATCCGATCAAGCGGCAGGTGTTTTTCCAGAAAACCGCCCGCCAGCTCCAGGTCGATGAGCAGACGCTGATTTCGGAAAGCAACCGGATGGTGCTCAGCCAGCAGAAACAGCAACTGAAGCAACAACAGGATAAGGCTACCTCGCCCGGAAGAGCAGCCAGCCCGGACCCCATGCCCGGGGAACTGACGGAGATTCTGAATGATTTTTCGGTGGAAGCTCCCCCCGTCGAGCGCCGGGCTGTTGACCCACTGAATCCTAAAACCCGTTCTTCCCTCTCTTATCAGGAAGAAGAATGCGTTCGGCTACTGGTCAATTATGGCGCTCACGAACTGGAACCCGACATATCGGTTTGCCATTACATGCTGAGTGAACTGGGAACGATGGAATTTGTGACGCCCGTTTTCAACGAAATGCTGCGGGAAATTCGGGAGGGATTCGTGGCCAACGAAATACGAACGGCTGACTATTTTCTGAAACATCAGAACCAGGAGTACCAGCACCAGGTTATTGGTCTGGTTACGTTTCGACACCAGCTCAGTGAAAACTGGCTCAAACACGAAATTTACGTTCCGACAGAAGTGGATAAATTAGCCGATGCGGCTTTCTCCAATATTTTACGATTGAAGAAGCTGGTTGCCGAGCAACGAATGCGCGACATCAAACAGCAGATCGTTCAGGCGACCGACCCGGCAGAAAGCGACCGACTGATGGTAGAGTATATGCACTACAAAAAAGTAGACATCGAGATCGGTCGACTATTGGGAACCGTTATATCGTAACATATGTGAACAGTTAGTAACAGACCTGGAGGAGTCATTACGAACTGTTCACTTTATAGTAATGATATTCAGGCAGCCATGCTGTCTATTCTCGATATTTTCTTTACAAAGCGACGCAGAGTATCCTGACTAACAGGCTTCGGCAGTTGATGGTTGATTTGTTGCAGAGCCTGACGGGGTTCTTTCGGAAACGTCATCATAGCCTGAATCACTTTTTCAACGTGCTGCTGATCGTCGGGATTCAGTTTTGGTTTTAAACCGCGGCCGGGTTTATCCATTAAGCCCTGAACACCATCTTCCTGCCAGCGATTCATCCAATTGTAGATACTGCGACGATCTACCGCGAACATATCCATCAATTCGCTAACCGTCAGGCCGTAGTAGCTATAGAGTACACACTGGCAACGTTTCTTCAAAACGTTGTTTTGGCTCTCACGAATCGTCTGACGGAGTTGCTCCACTTGTTGTCCAGTTAAATCCTTAACGTTCCGCATTGTTATCAATATTAGTAGTTCAATCCTTGTTTTCTGTGAATTACAAGTGAAAACTACGGCATCAATTTCGATCAAAAAAGTCATTTCGTACGGAATAACTACTTTTTCGCGTGAAATAACCAAATTTGCCGTATCTAGCGTTTGATTCTCTCTGTCGATTTCCGCGCGTTTACGAATTGCATCAACGACTACGAAGAGGTGGAACGGCCGGTTCTCTATTTTGGTCATTTCACACAAAAAAGTATTGATTTCGATTGACCCAATGAATCAATTCGGCTAATTAAATTGTAGCTTCAAACGCAGGCTACTATCGCTTTACCATGAACAACACCAATTCAAAACCGGAATCGTCTTCTTCTTCGTTTTCATTGAAGCGAAAGGACTTTTCTATCCTAGTAGCCCAGGCTGAACTATTTAATTGTGAGGTACTTTGCCAGGTACTCAAGCAGCAGGGGTACAATGTGGTTGGGAAAGCCATCGAAATGGAGGATACACTTCAGCAGATTCGGGTCAAGCAACCGCAGTGCGTCATTTTGGAATCAGAAATTTCCGGACGACGTAGTGTAGACATCGTTCAGCAGGCCCGGACGAACAACCATAAAACCAAATTCATTCTGTATACCAGCAAACCGGATTTAAAACTGGTCGCCAATGCCATGCAACAGGGGTTCTACGGTTTTTTATACGCGAATGACGGATTGGACGAACTCTACAAGTGTTTTCAGACCATCAGTACGGGCGGGTATTATTACAGCCCCGGTTTTTTACTTTTGCTAAAAAACTACGGGATGAACGTTATGACCGATGAGACGAAAGAGCAATTGGGCCGCCTAACGGGCCGGGAGCTTGAAATTCTTCGGTTGGTAGCGCAGGGGACAACCGGTCATGAAATTGCGGATCAGCTACACATCAGTTACCGAACGCTGGCGAATCATAAAACGAATATCGCGCAGAAGCTGGAATTGGGAAGTTGCCGGAACCTGGCTCGTTACGGAATTTCCGTAAAAGAATACCTTTGAAAATTTGCCGTGGCGAGTAAGAACAATAAAATCCGGGCTTTCCTGTGTGCTGTAAAGTTTACTAGATAATTTCGCTCTTTGGAGGGAGGTATTCGACCTCCTGGGCGGAGAAGCGTACCAGACGGTTTTTAAAATCCTGCAGCCGGGCGCGCGGCATGTCGGTTTCGTCATTATTGGGAGTTTGCATGCGAATGCTGTATTTACCATTCTCCCAATACGCGTAACTGGCAACGAAGCTGAGGTTGATAATGCAATTCCGTTTGGTTCGGAAAAACAGTTCGGGGTTCAGTTCCGCTTCCAGCTCGTTCATGGTCTTGGTAATGGAGAACCGGCCGGTGGGGTGAACGGCGTAATAGTACCGGTCTTCGGTTTCAAACCAGAAGCAATCCTGAACGGCCAAGATGGTTTCGCCAAAATTGTTTTTGCCTTTCAGATGCGTCAGGAAAGCACCGGGCTGGGGAACGAGCGACTGAAAGGGATCGGGCGCTTCGCTGCTGCGTTTCCGTTGCCGGCGTTGTTCGAGAATATCGACCAGCAGCGACCCGTTGACGGCACCGTAGCCCATGATCAAAACCGGAATCAGGTAAAAGGAATAATATTTTAGGCTATACGTACCCTGGATGTAATTACCCAGGTACAATTCAAGGTCATAATTAGGGAAGTTCACCAACAGATAGCGCACGGTTTGCGTTACCGGGTTAAACAGGAAAAAAGCGACCAGCATGACGGGTAAAATTTTTACCTCGTAATTGAGTATGTTTCGGGGGGTCAGTTCGATTTTTTTAATTCGGCAGGCTTCGTGGTAAATATTCAACAGCATCAGCAGGATGACCAGGGTTGAAATTTCCGGCAGGATTCCGCCCCGCAGGAAAATCCAGAGGTAGCCTAGTAAACCGCCGTATTCTTCCACTTTCACTAATTTCTTTTCAAACGCAAAGAGCCAGTTGAAGGCTTCGAACGTAAATACAGCCAATAGCAGAATACTGAGACTCTTGAAGGGTCTTCTTATATACTTCAGATTTAGCGGTACTTCGGTCATTGCTACCCCAATCATGTTCTCACTTCTTGAACTGTGCTAAATTACTAACAATAAATAGTAACTAGTTACTAAAGCTGCATAATATTTTAGCCAAAAGTTGCCATTCTTTTGCCTATGCCGACCCGGTACTTTTGTATCAGTCAATCGGCCAACTAATCCCGGGCAAAACAGACCGATTGATGACTGACAATTTAATCACTCTAACAGCATCTATCGCATCTTTCGCCATGAAAAAGAACTTTGTTATCAACTCAGCTAAGCAATTATTGAATTCTGCTACTACCAACCTGAACGTTATCGCTAAAAATGAAACCAGCGACCGCATCCTTTTAGCCGGTAAGGCCGACAAAGATGGTGAAGTTTGCTGCAACTGGTGGCCTTCATTCCACGGTCTGCAACCAAACGCAACGGATCAACTGGCTCTTTCTTAATCTTACTTTTACCATGAGCAACTTCGTGCATCAATATCAGCGGGAATTGGATCGTTGTCGCCAACAGTTCGAATCCCTGGATCTCCGGAAAGAAAAAGGGTATCTCTTCAAATTTACTACGTTCTCGGCCAGTGTCCAGAACATTCTGCCTGAGATTCCGATAGAAAAGCACGAAGACCTTTTTCAGAAATTGTTACTTCAACAGGTTTACACCACCTTCGATCAGCAATTTTTGACCGCCAATGACCTGGTTCAAACGAAAGGGCCAATTCGGAAACTGGTAAACAGCCAACACCCGAATATTTACTGCACTTTCCACCTGGGTTCTTACCGCCTGCTGACCACGTATTTGTATCGAAACGGCATTGATGTGGCCCTCCTGGTCAGCAGGGGCACTTATCAGGAACAGGGTAAAGACATCTGGGCCACCATCAAAGGTCTTCAGAAAAAGCACAACTTAACCAACTCGTTCCAAATTCTGGACGCTGAGCAGACGTCATCGACGCTGCAGGTCATCCGTGAATTGCGGGCTGGAACCTCCCTGGTCATCTTTATCGACGGCGTAACCAGTACGACTGGGCTGAACCGTCAGGAAGATAAAGAAGTTCAGGTGCGCTTTGGAGCCAAAAATGTGTGGGCCCGCAAAGGGGTTGGATTCCTGTCTTATGTAACCAAGACGCCCATTGTTCCGGTGATCAGTTACCGGGAAAAAAATCTGAACAACGTATTATCATTTCTCGATCCTATTGTTCCGGAAGCTGATTGTGACCGCGAAACGTACTGTCGATTGAGCCTTCAACACCTCTACGATTCTTTCTGGCAGTACTTGACCAGGTATCCGGAACAGTGGGAAGGATGGAATTACATTCATAAATTCCTCGATCAGCACGAATTGGAACAACAGGCCGATTCGTATCAACCACCCAGGCCACGACCCAAAAAGCGGGTTGCCTTCAATCAGGAGCGGTATTCTATCTGCGACTTGGAAGATTCACCCATCCTGTTTGACCGCCGGTTGTACGTCACTTACGAAATTTCAACCGACCTCCGTGACTTTTTGCTTCAGGTTGGCACCATCGAGACCCCTGAAGAAGTGCTGGGCACGGACATGTATCTCGACTTGCTTTCCAAGCAAATTATTGCCTGAGTACCCTACAATACTAGTTTAGTTTTTTCTTGTTTTCAATCGTAAAAGTCGGATCTGCGGACATCTGTTCAGATCCGACTTTTTTATTGAACTATCCTAACAATTCACTAGACGAAAATAATGCTGGCACAAATTTTGTAACCATTTAACTACAAAATTATCGATTTGTTTGTCTGCTAATTAACCGCGTTCCAGACCCGCAATTCTTTAATTATATAGTGGTTAAATAATAAAAATCCTATTTAACATTTATTTTACGTGTAAAACTCTTGCTTTATAACAATTCTCATTATATTTGAATAATTGTTCGTTAAAGACAAGCGTCGAGAATGGCTCAGAATTATGACTGATAATTCTCTTTCGCACAGCGTAGAAATACCGAATAATCCATAAAGAGGTTTTAGTCTGCCTCATGAGTATCCAGTGAATCAATTGCCGACTTCATACCCTGAAGTTACTACTCTCTGTCAATCATACCTCTATTTCAACGGCTGTTGAAATACTCAAAAAATCACTGTTTGTTTCCGTCTTTAGAGAAGTACGGTAACCTTCGACATGATTAGTGAACAGGCACGATGTGCCTGACTAACTAACGGTTGAAAGGTTCTGTTCCGAGGTAATCGGCGTATAACTCTCTGCGGCAGTAATAGCGGGAAAGCTCAATTGCAAAAGAGTCAGAATCTTTGCGAGCGTCCCGTCACGCTGCCAGCGACGAAAGCGATCATAGATGGTTTTCCAGGAGCCGTACCGTTCGGGCAGATCGCGCCAGGGCGCACCGGAATTCAAAATCCAAAGGATCCCATTAATGGATTGGCGATGAGACCGCCACGGACGTCCGGGACGATTGTTGGAGGGCATCATGTCCTTTAATTTCTCCCACTGTGAGTCGGTCAATTCATACTTACGCATGGCAATAGGAACAAGAGATAGAGATTAAAACAGGTTGATTTAACTAAGTAACTGCAAAAATAAATTCATGTTTCAAAAAATATCGGAGCGTAATCGTACGACCAATGACCTGGTAAAAAACCATCAGGAAGTCTGATAACTAATTCGATGTCGAAAAATGAGAAAATATTTTTGCATTTCCTAAATTCATCCGTCAAAAATTTAGGATACGGTAGGTATTTTATGGATAAAGAGGTAAAAAATATGCGAAATTATTTCTGCGGTTCTCCCTGGTTTTCTGCACAAAGCAAGCAGTAGCGGGGTATTTTGAAGCAATTGCGTATCGGTTTGGGGTCTTTTCTGTCGGACAACTCGACAAATACAGTAAGTACTTAATTTATTGATCGAAAATCACAACGTATGAAGAATTGGAATTCTCTGGCACTCTGTTTCATGATCATTGCTTTCTCGTCCTGCATTTCGCAAAAACAGATCACCTATTTTCAAAGCCCGGTAGCTGACAGCACGGCAGTGGCTGAAGAAATCACCAACAAATATATCCCCACCATTCAACCCAATGATTTATTAGGCATCAACGTCAACAGCCTGAACCCCGAAGCCAGCAGTTTTTTCAATCCGTATGCAGGTGTCGAACGGGTGGCTACTTTCCAAACGGTGAACGGGCAGGTTCCGGTCACGGCGGTGGTGGGGTATCTGGTCGACCCCGAGGGCAACATCCAACTGCCCCTGGTGGGAAAAGTGAAAGTGGTGGGGCTAACCTCGGGCGCAGCCCGGGATCTGCTCCAGGATAAATTGAAAAACTATTTGAAAGAACCCACCGTAGCGGTTCGGTTTCTAAACTTTAAAGTGTCGGTGCTGGGTGAGGTAGCCCGTCCGTCGATGTTCAGTATCCCGAATGAGCAAATGACCATTACGGAAGCGCTGAGCCTCGCCGGGGATATTACCATCTATGGCCGCCGGGATAACGTCATGGTGATCCGGGAGACCAACGGAAAGCGGGAGTTTGGCCGGGTCAACATGAACCAGCGTGATCTGTTCAAGTCACCATTTTATTACCTGCATCCCAACGATGTCATTTACGTAGAACCGGGGAAAGCCCGTCTGGCCTATGCAGATCGCTTTTACACCATTCTGCCATCCATCATCGGCGCGCTATCCCTGATCGCAGTGATCATCCGCCGGTAAAAAGTAACGCATACCCAGAGCAGCCGGCCCGATTTGGGTCAACTGCCAAACGATAATACCTAATTACTCAACAACGTTATGATCACAACTCCGTATGTTTACCACCAGCAGGAGGAAAAAGAACCTGACCTTCGGCTGATCATCTTCCGGTATCTGAAAAACTGGAAATGGTTTTTGCTCTCGCTCGTCGTCGCGCTGGCCATCGGGTATGCGTACCTGCAGTATCAGGTTCCGATCTACAAGGTACAAAGCAGCATTTTGATCAAGGACGAGAAGAAAGGGATTTCGGCCGACAACATCATGAAAGAGATGGATCTTTTCACAGATTCAAAAGTGGTGGAGAACGAAATCGAAATTCTGAAGTCTTACACGATCATGGAGAAGGTGAACGACGCGCTGGCGTTGGATGTCTCCTATTTCCACGATACGCCGGTTGGCGAGCGGGAAATTTATAAAGACTCTCCATTCCGCCTGGTGGTCGAGCGGCCAACCCCTCTGATCTATGAAGAAAGCTTCACGGTTGAATTTGTAAATCCTTCTACAGTGAAAATCGGTGAAAAGAAATACCCGGTCAATCAAAGCCTGAACACGGAATTTGGTCGGATTCGGATTTTCCCGAAAACCGCTTCCATATCAGACACAATACCCGTCATCGTTCATGTCGCTCCCAAACAGGAAGTCATTCAGAACTTTGTGGAAGACCTGAAAGTGGAAGCCACCAGCAAGCAATCAACGGTTCTGCTCCTGAGCCTTGAAACAGCCGTTCCGGAAAAAGGGCGTAATATCCTCGACAAAATTGTTGAAGAATACAATGATGCCGCCCTGAAAGATAAAAACCTGGTAGCGGCTAACACGCTGGATTTCATTGAAGAAAGGCTAAAACTCATCTCCGGTGAACTGGCAACAGTGGAACGGGATGTTGAAAGTTATAAATCAGCGGAAGGCATCACCGATATCAGCACCGAGTCGCAGATTTTTCTGCAAAACGTACAACAGAACGATGCCCAGTTGAGTCAGGTCAACATCCAGTTGGGTGCGCTGGAAGATGTGGAACGTTTTGTGCGCAGTAAAACAGGTGAGCGCGGTTCTGCTCCATCGACATTGGGATTGAATGACCCAACCCTGATGGGACTGATTGCCAAGATTTCCGAATTGGAATTAAAACGTGACAATTTGGTGAAGACTACTTCGGAAAACAACCCTCTTTTGAGTTCGCTGGACGAGCAAATCCGGGCAACCAAGTCGAACATCACCGATAACATTCAGACGATGAAGAACATCATGACGGGCACCCGCCAGAAGTTGATGGCTCACAATCGCAAGTTTGAATCCATGATTCGGTCGGTGCCGCGCAAAGAACGGGCACTGCTCGATATCACCCGCCAACAGGCCATCAAAAACAACCTGTATACCTATTTGCTGGCCAAACGCGAAGAAACCGCACTGTCCTATGCATCGGCCATTGCCGATAGCCGGACCATCGACATCGCCCGAAGTGGCAGCAAGCCTATCAAGCCCAAAAAACCGCTTGTCTTTCTGCTATTCGGAGCATTAGGTTTATTAATCCCGGTTGGTGCCTTTGCCACCCGTGACATGCTGAACAACCGAATTGGCAAGCGTACGGACATCGAAGAACTGACGAGTACGCCGATTGTGGGTGAGATCTCCTATGCCAAGCATAAATTCCCGCTGGTGGTTACCAACAATAGCCGGTCGATCGTGGCCGAGCAAATCCGGGCTTTGCGAACCAATCTGCAATTCCTGCGATCCAACAACGAGAGCCTCGCCATCCTGTTTACGTCCAGCATCAGCGGGGAAGGAAAATCATTTATCTCGCTGAACCTCGGGGCCAGTCTGGCCCTCATCGACCGACCGACGGTTATTCTGGAAATGGACTTACGCCGTCCGAAACTGCACTCCATGCTGGACATGCCCAACACCGTCGGGATTAGTAACTTCCTGGTGGGTCAGGTAACCCTGGATGAAATTCTGCAACCCGTTCCGGGCATGGCAAACTACTTCATCCTGACCAGCGGCCCTATTCCGCCCAACCCGGCTGAGTTGCTGGTGAGTGACAAAGTGGATGATTTGTTCCATCAGCTTCGCGAGCGTTTCCAGTATATTATCGTGGATTCGCCCCCGATTGGTCTGGTTACGGATGCGCAGATTCTGGCCGACAAAACCGATGCCACCATGTATGTCGTTCGTCATGATGTAACGCCCAAGCAGCACATGAAAATGGTGGATGTTATGTACAAAGAACAACGCTTCCGCAAGTTGAGCCTGATTCTGAATTCAATCAACGAAGGAACTGGCTACGGCTATGGTTATGGCTACGGCTATGGTTATGGCTACGGAGCAGGTGGTTATTACGAACAGGATACTGATACCAAAAAATCCTTTCTGAAACGTTTGTTGCCGGGCAAATCTGCTTAAGTTCTTCAGCCTACTACGATTTTAATGGTTTACCGGCCGGGATAAAGCCTCGGCTGGTAGGACATTGCCCAGTAATTCGTATTTACTCAACCTGGAACGTTATGATTAACCTGTTACAACCCGACTCCTCGTACTATGTCGTCAGTGAGACGGCTGCGGGAAAGCCACAGCCGGTAGCCAAGCGGGCCTTCGACATCACCGTCTCCCTTCTGGTTGCCGTATTCATTCTATCCTGGTTTATCCCTCTCATTGGGTTGCTGATCAGGCTGGAATCGCGGGGGCCTGTCCTGTTCGTCCAGTTGCGCTCGGGACGAAACGGCCGCCCCTTTCCGTGTCTGAAGTTCCGGACGATGAAGTACCAAAAAAATGCATCGTTCAAGCAGGCTACTCATAATGATATGCGAATTACCCGGATCGGCCGGGTTCTGCGTAAAACCAATCTGGACGAATTGCCCCAGGTTCTCAACGTCCTGGCAGGCCACATGAGTGTGGTTGGTCCCAGACCCCACCCCATCCCTCTGGATGTTCAGTATATGCCTTTAATTCCGGAGTATAAATACCGGTTCGCGGTAAAACCGGGAATAACGGGCCTGGCCCAGTCGAAAGGACTGCGGGGTGAAACCTCGGAGTTAAACCAGATGCGCCACCGGGTTCGCTATGACATCTGGTACACCAAATATACCTCACTCCCCCTAGATGTGAAGATTTGCTGGTGGACGGTGGAAAGAATGGTCAGAGGGGATAAAAATGCATGGTAACGATAGATGCACCCAGTAGAATCTGTAAGAAATAGAATCCTATGACTTGTAGTATCATCATACGCGCCTTCAACGAAGAAGCCCATATTGGTAAGTTGTTGAATGGAATACGACACCAGGAAACCGTTGCTGATCTGGAAGTAATTCTGGTCGATTCGGGCTCCAAAGATCAAACTGTACGGATTGCCGAAAGCTACGGGGCCAAAATTGTACGGATTCGCCCGGAGGAATTTTCATTCGGACGGGCGCTTAACATTGGCTGCCAGCACGCTTCGGGAGATATTTTGTTGTTTGCCAGTGCGCACGTCTACCCGGTTTATACCAACTGGATCGATCAGATGCTCAAGCCGTTTCAGGACCAGAAAGTGGCTCTAACCTACGGGCGGCAGATTGGGAATCAACTCAGCAAATATTCGGAGCAACAATTGTTTGCCAAGTGGTTCCCGGCGGTTTCCAACTACAACCAGCAGATCCCATTCTGCAACAATGCCAATACCGCCATTCGCCGTTCGCTCTGGGAAGAACTACCCTATGACGAAACCCTGACTGGACTGGAAGATTTGCACTGGGCCAGCGAAATTTTACAACGGGGTTACCGGATTGCCTACGATGCCGATGCCACCATTGTCCACGTCCACGAAGAAACACCCCGGAAGATTTTCAACCGGTATTATCGGGAAGCCATTGCGTTCAAACGGCTGAAACCAATGGCACAATTTGGCTTCTGGGATTTTGCCTACCTGTCCGTGTCAAACCTTATCAGCGACTATGTAACTGCTGCGCAGGAACGAGTCTTCTGGCAACACATTACGGAGATTCCGGTTTTCCGCGTCCTGCAATTTTGGGGAACGTATCAGGGATACCGTTTCGTCGGTACGCTCGACCGAACCCTGCGAGAACGGTTCTACTACCCGAATGAAGTCTTCCGGCGTGAAAAAGCCGGGAATCCGGAACCACTGGTCATGAAACAAATTGCTTACGAATAACCAGGTCATCTTACAAAATACTTAACGTTAACTATATGAAATACTCTGTTGCTGCTATCGTTCCGATGCGCCACTCCAGCGAGCGCGTTCCGGGCAAAAACTACCGGGATTTTGCCGGTAAGCCGTTGTTTCACCGCATCGTAGACACGCTGCTGGAATGCCCATCGATTACGCAGGTTGTCATCGACACCGACAGTCCGACGGTTATCGAACAGGTCGAAGAATTCTATCCGACCGTCACCGTTCTGGAGCGCCCCGAACACCTGCGCGACGGAGCCATTCCGATGAACAACGTTCTGCTGAACACCTGCAACCAGATTCCGGCCGATTTTTACCTGCAAACCCACAGCACCAATCCATTGCTGTCGGCCGAAACCGTTGAGAAAGGCATTCAGCAATTTCTGAAAAACTACCCGATTTACGATACATTGTTCGGCGTTACCCGGCTCCAGGTTCGGCTGTGGGATGCCCTGGCAAGAGCTGTTAATCATAATCCGGCCATTCTGCTCCGGACGCAGGACCTTCCGCCAATTTACATGGAAAACTCCTGCATGTACCTCTTCAAAAAAGAAACGCTGATTCAAAAGCATAACCGCATCGGTGACCGCCCCTTCATGTACGAGATTGCTGACATTGAAGCGCAGGACATCGACGTCGAACTGAACTTTAAAGTAGCCGAATTTCTGTTTACCGAACTTTATCCTGAACTGGCCCTATGAAAGTGTTGATTACCTGCCCTCCCATGCTTGGGCAACTTGCCGAATTTCTCCCCATTTTTGAAGAAGCGGGCATTGAAGTCGTTGCTCCGAAAGTCGTTCAGATTTTATCGGAAGAAGAACTACTCGAACTCGTTCCGACAGTCGACGGCTGGATCATCGGCGATGACCAGGCCACCGAACGCATCTTTCGCGCCGGAAAAGCCGGGAAGTTGAAAGCCGCGGTAAAATGGGGAATTGGCGTCGATAACGTCGACTTCAAAGCCTGCAAGGAATTGGGAATTCCCATCGTCAACACCCCGATGATGTTCGGTGCCGAAGTGGCCACCATCGCGGTGTCCTACGTTCTGGGACTTGCCCGGCAAACCTACTACATCGACCGCGAAGTACGGGCGGGAAACTGGGTAAAACCGGCGGGTATGTCACTGGCAGGCCATACTGTGGCCCTGATCGGCTTTGGCGACATCGGGAAAGCAACCGCCCGGTTCCTGAAAGCATTCGATATGCACATCAATGTGTATGACCCCTTTGCCAAACGGACGGAAGAAGACGAAGAAGCCTACCGCTTTCTGAACTTCCCCGAAGAACTGGAAACCGCCGATTTTGTGGTTTCGACCTGCGCCCTAACGCCCGCAACGAAACACCTGATCAATGCCGAATCGATTCAACGGATGAAAGACGGCGTTCGGATTGTGAACGTATCCAGAGGTCCGATCGTCGACGAAGCCGCTTTGCTGGAAGGTCTCAAGAGTGGCAAAGTTCACTCGGCTGGTCTGGATGTGTTTGAAACGGAACCGCTGCCGATGGATTCGGAGCTGCGGAATTTTGACCGTTGCATTTTCGGAACGCACAACGGTTCCAATACCATTCAGGGTGTTCGGCGCGCCAGCCACCAGGCGATTCGTTCGATGTTCGAGTTTCTGGAAATTGGTGTAACCGCGTAAAGCCATGAAGAAAATACTGATTACGGGGGTTTTAGGCGGAATTGGCAGTGCGCTGGCCATCGCCTTTCGCGAAGCCGGTTACTACGTATACGGGCTGGACATTCAGGAATCGGAGCATCACCAGGCCGACCGTCTGATCCAGTTCGATCTCCATGCGTTCAGCACGAATGAAGACTACCGGAACGAGTGGAAACACACGTTCAATGTGTTGATCCCGGAGCTTCACGTCCTGATCAATAATGCCGCCGTGCAAATGCTCGGTAGCCTGGATGAATTAAAGCTGGACGACTGGAATCATACCATGACCGTCAACCTGACGGGGCCACTGCTGCTCAGTCAGCACTTTCTGGAGCAATTGGAAGACGTACACGGCAGCATCATCAACATTGGCAGCATTCACCAGCAACTGACCAAACGCCGGTTTATCAGTTACGCCACCTCGAAAAGTGCCCTCATTGGCCTGACCAGAGCCTTAGCCGTCGATTTGGAAGGCCGGGTTCGGGTAAACGCCATTAGCCCCGCAGCCATCGAGACGGACATGCTGCTGGCTGGATTCGACGGAAATCAGGGTGCCCTGGATGAACTTCGCAAGATTCACCCGGTGCAACGCATCGGCCGCCCGCAGGACGTCGCCACGATGGCGTTGTTCCTGGCATCGGAGAACTCCGGTTTTATTCACGGAGCGAATTTGTCGCTGGATGGGGGAATTAGTTCGGTGTTGAAGGATTTGTAAGAGAAAGGTATATCTATTTCAGCAGATAAATCAAGTTGGGCGGAGGGTATACTTCGCCCCTACTTAACTAACTACTAGAATTTTATTTGGAGAATAAATTCATGGAAACCAGAAAAATAATAGACAAGCTTTGGAATTCGCCCACGATAACCTCTTGGATGAGTTATGCCACGCGCGCCCTTAGTTTGTTTGTTATTCTTCCTTTGATTTTGAAACGTTTTCATGATGGAGAAATCGCCTTATGGTATCTATTTTCTACAATTATATCGTTGCAGGGCTTATTAGATCTTGGCTTTAGAAATACGTTTATTCGGTTAATTTCCTATGCAATGGGGGGAATAGAAGAAATAACCGCAGTAGTATCTACTAAAGTAAATAAAACGTCAGCCGATCCAAACTGGAGTTTAATTGGTAAAATATATGCCAATATGACTTATATTTATGGATGGCTAACTATTTTAGTCATTTTAGCTATGGGCACTTTAGGTAGCTGGTCGATGGTTCGTCCAATATCTTTCGTACAAAACTCACAAGCAGCCTGGATATCATGGGGTATTATAATTATTGCTTCTGCCTATAAATTTTATGGATCTATTTATTCAAACTATCTGGAAGGTTTGAATAAAATTGCGCTTGTAAGGCGCTGGGAAGCAGTAACCTCAACAGCTTCAATTGGATCGAGTATCATTGCACTATTTATAAGTGATAGCTTACTACTATTAGTATTTATTAATCAACTTTGGGTTGTCATATCGGTCATACGCAATTACTATCTGAGTAGATTTGTTGAAAATAACCAATTTAAGAGAATAAATATAGATTACTCATTCGACCGGGAACTTTTCAATAAGATATGGCCTGTCGCCTGGCGGAGTGGCTTATCTGGCTTTATGTCAAATGGCTTAAACAATCTCAGTAGTGTGTTATATGCCCAGATTGGAAGCAGTGCTAGTGTAGCTTCCTATTTACTTGCATTACGTATTATAACACAACTTAGAGAGATCTCCATGGCTCCATTCTATAGTAAAATCCCACTCTATTCTAAGTTGCGCGTTCAGGGAAATATTCAACAACTAGTAAAGACAGCTCAACGAGGAATGCTTTTATCACATTTGGTCTTTATCATTGGTGTTATTACAGTTAGTGTTAGTGCAAAATGGATCATTTCATTACTAAATAGCAATATAGAATTCATACCAAACGATCTCTGGATTCTCTTGTCGGTAGCCTATTTTATTCACAGGTTTGGTGCAATGCATATGCAATTGTATTTAACCACTAATCACGTCATATCGCACATTGCTGATGGAGTTTCTGGAATAATATTTGTCCTCATTAGTTATATATTCATAAACACTATGGGATTATATGCAATACCAATAGGTATGATAGCCGGGTATTTAGGTTTTTACGCATGGTATGCAGCATCTTTTTCATTGAATAGTCTCGCAATTAGTTTCTATAATTTTGAAAAAAGGGTCACTATTATTCCTTTATTATTGTTCATTTTCTACATTGCAATTGACTACATAATTTAAGCAATAAGCAATAGCTTCTCATGAAAGCATCCATTCTAATTAATAATTATAACTATGAAGCTTATATTGAAAAATCAATAGCTTCAGCGTTAAATCAAACTTATAAAAATATCGAAGTAATTGTATATGACGATGGCTCTAAAGATCAATCCTTAGAAAGGATAAAAAAATATTCAAATGACATCAGTATCATTGCAAGACCTAATTATGGTAAGGGACATTGTTGGAATCAAGTTAATGCAGTAAATGAAGCGTTTAAAAAAAGTACGGGAGAAATAATTTTTTTAATGGATAGCGATGATTGGTTTTTCGATAATAAAGTTGAGAAAGTAATAGATATTTTTACCAAAAACCCCAAAGCTATCTATGTTCAACACCGCTTTGAATTGGTTGACGAAGAAGATAATAAGCTTAATTACGAAAAAAGACCTTTTTTTTCAGAGGTCGATATTTTAAATGGAATTTATTTTACAAAAAGGCTAGACTTTTTCTTTACCCAAACAAGTGGTCAATGCTTTAGAAGATCTTTTTTAGAAAATATTTTACCGTTAAAAGAAGACGCATTATCTATGATATGTGTAGATATACGTTTAACTAGATATGCGGCTTTTGAAGGGGATATAATAACATTGCAAGAAAAATTGTCAGCATATAGGGTACATACTAAAAATCATTCATCGGCATTAAAAAATAAAGATTATTATATTGAGTATGAAAAGCAGCATTTAGCTTTTTTTAATATGCTTGCTAATAAATATAATCACCCTCATTTTACAAAAGGAAATAATTTATTGTCTTATTTAAAAGTAATTATATTACTTTTAAACAGTAACATGAAAGCTAAGCAAAAAAGACTTTTCTTACAAGATTGGTACAAATCTTACATTAAAAAATAAATGGAGACACTAGAACAATTCGATCGTTTACCAAGAGCAATAGTAAATCCATATTTCAATGCTCTTTCGATCATAAAAAATAGACTAATTTGGGATTTGAATCCATCCTCCTGGTCTTCCAGAAAGAAGATGGAGAAACTTAAGGATTCTCATGTGGGAAGGAAGGCAATTATAATCTGCAATGGCCCTTCTTTAAGAAAAGTCAATTTTGACTCTCTTATAGGAACAGATATTTATTTCTTCGGTCTAAATAAGATCAATTTAATGTTCGATGAGACCGCCTTTAGACCTAATGCAGTAGTTGCTAGTAATTATTTCGTAATTGAACAAAACAAAGAATTTTATAATTCAACGGATATACAATTATTTCTTAATTCTGATAAGAGCGATATTATCAAGAACAGGAGCAACGTTGTTTTTGTAAATTATTCCGGTATTCCGAGAAAATTTGCCAGAGATTGCAGCATGTCATTATTCCAGGGTCATACAGTTACATATACTGCAATGCAATTGGCATTCCACATGGGTTTTTCTGAAGTAGCCCTAATTGGCTGTGACCATCATTTTGAAACTAAGGGAATTTCTAATAAAACAGTAATTGCCGGAGAAACAGACCCCAATCACTTCCATCCAAAATATTTTGCAGATGGTGTAAAATGGGACTTGCCAGATTTGTTAGGATCAGAATACCATTATGATTTGGCAGATAAAACCTATAAGCAGTTCGGAAGAAAGTTAGTCAATTGTACAGAAGGAGGAAAATTGGAAGTTTTTGAACGAATGAAGCTAGAAATTTTTATCAATAAATAAAATTATTAAATCACGCTATGATTAAGTTAATAATTGGAATCCTACTACTTTTCACGAATTTCTCTGATTTTGCTCATTACACGGCAATTAGAATTTCCCCTATCCTTTTCTTTCTCGCGATAATCTTTCAAGAATTACTTACAAAAAAATCCAAAATACAACTTACAAATAAAAATTTTTATCCCCTTTATCTATTAGCAATAATACTTGTCATAGGCATTATAGTCTCAACAAGATCAGATATTTCAATAGATTTAAGATTATTTAGAATTTTATCATTCCTTTCTTTTATTGTTGCTTTTTTTAGTACAATATTCAATTCATTAAAAAAAAATAACCTAATTAATGTTTTTATTAAATACACCTACATACCATTGTTAATCTTTATTAGTTTAAATTTATTTCTATTTTTTATTGGTTTAAAATCTTCTGACTATGAGATTGGGAAGGCTGTGATCTTATCTTATTTAGGCCTATCAGTAGATAGAGTAGAATTTTTTTTATCGCCAGGAATTAATTCCTATGGTGCAGTATTAGGAATATTACTAAATTTAAGTTTAATAGGTTTTGGAGTAGTAAAGAAGAGTAGAAAATTATTTCTATCTGGAATAATTATTTCTCTAATTTCCTTACTACTTACAGACAGTAGAGGCTCTATAATCTTTTCCCTAATTATTTTTTTCGCAATTAAATTCATTTTCTCTAAATTAGAAAAACCAAGGCTTTTATTTCTTATTCCAATCTTTGGTTTTGTTGGACCATTTTTGCTTCTCGCAACTTTATTATTGTTATCCCAAACAGAGTACGGTTCTGCATTATCACGTTCTTCAGAAGATTTAGCAACTGGAAATGCTCGTTCAATTATTTGGGCACTTGCATTCAACGACTTTTTAACATTCAAGCCAGATCATCATATTTTTGGTTATGGAGAGTTCGGACATTATGCAGCAGGTCTTTCTCAACAATGGGGATATATTTTTGGAGACAATGAAAATGCCGAATTAATGCACCCTCATAATATGTTCTTATCTATTGCACTTGATTATGGCTATTTTGGTCTTATTGTTTTTACTACAATACAATTTTCCATTGTGAATTCCATTAAAAAGAACTGGAATACTGAAAGGGATATTTCATATATTTTACTTGCCAACATACTATATTTCAACTTAGCAGGCATAACAGAAACTATGTTCGGCTTCTACTATCATAACATAGTTTATTTATTTTTTATCATAAATATTTATGCTTTTATTTTAAAGTATTACAAACATCAAAACCTTTCTTCTTATGATAGATATTTCAAGATTCACCCCATCACGAATTCTCCCAGCAGTAGAACGCCGTCTGAAGGAAGTCCCATTCACTCAGGCATGGTACAACTCAACACAAGGGCAGGAGAATAGGAGTTACCTTCAGAATAGTCGAAATAAATATACAGGCGAACGTCTTTTTCTGATTGCGAATGGCCCTAGTATTAAGGACATGGATCTTTCAGTACTGAAAGATAAGTATACCATGTGTATGAACCGGTTTTACATATATTTTGACAAAATCGGATTTACGCCTACTTTTTTAGCTTGTGTAGAAGAACTTGTGCTTGAGCAATTTAAAGATGATTTTAAAAATATGCCTTGCGAAACGTTCTTCAATTGGCGGTTTTACAAGGAATTCCCTAATTCGCATTTTTTAAAAGAGGCTTATTCTTTTAACCCCTTTTTCCAGGACAATCTTCTTGAGCCAACGCATTTCGGTGGCACCGTAACCTATGCCTGCCTTCAATTAGCCTATTTCATGGGTTTTAAAGAAGTAGTTATCATCGGCATGGATCATAGTTTCAAAGAAAAGGGCTTAGCCACCAAAGTAGAAGTTAGAAACTACGAAAAAGACGAGAGTCATTTTGATCCCAATTATTTCCCAAAAGGAATTAAATGGAAATTACCAGATCTTGACAAGTCTGAATATTCTTATGCCTTGGCACGTGACCATTATAAACAGAACGGAAGAAAAATTATTGACGCCACCATAGGCGGTAAATGTACGGTTTTTGAAAAAGGCAACTTTTCTGATTATTTGTAATAATTGCTAACGTTACTCAATAAACTTCGACTCAACGTTAAAGCATAATATTTATATGGAAACTCAGCCTGTTGTAAATGGCGCTTTTACTCAATCTCTTATTGAAAAAGTTACTTTAATTGAGAACTCAGCAGCAGCCAATCGAGTCTTTAAAAGTGCGCTTACTAGTCCAACCTGCGTAGTTATTTCTTACATCAATGCTCATGCATTTAACGTTTGCCATGTAAATAATGATTTTGCCGATGCTCTTATGAACTCGGATTGGGTATTACGGGATGGTAAAGGAATTGAAATGCTCTATAAAGTGATAGATCGCAAACCTGGCATCAATATGTGTGGCACTGATACGATTCCCCAGTTACTATCTTTGGCACTTGGTAAACGTGTGGCATTAATTGGAACCGAAGAACCTTATCTTCAGCAAGCTGCCAATTTTTTGACGCGCAAAGGACACAACATCGTTTTAACGGCTCATGGCTTTCATTCAATAGAAGATTATTTACCTCTGGTTCAACAAACAAAACCCGATGTCATTATTTTAGGAATGGGAATGCCAAAGCAAGAGTTGTTGTCGGTTTTTCTTAAAGAAAGACTAGAAGGTCCTTGCGTAATTGTTAACGGTGGCGCCATCATCGACTATTGGGGAAAAAAAGTGGTCCGGGCTCCGGGTTGGGTACGTCAAATTGGTGTAGAATGGGTGTTTCGTTTCCTATTGGAACCACGCCGGCTTTTTAAACGCTACATCATTGGCAATTTTGTTTTTCTTAAAAGGGTTGTAGGCTTAAAGCTTCAACAGCAATTTATCTAAAAGGCTGTCTGCCTATCACAAGTTCTGCCTTATATGCGTTGGTTTCTCCTACTATCTTTACTGCTTACCATCTGGCAGTTACAACCAGGTTCTGAGAGTCCGGTACAGAGTAAACTAACTCTGAAGCAAGCTGCATCCTTTCCGCTTGGAGCATCAGTGAACGTTATGCTGTTAAAAACCGACTCGTTATATCGTAACACCGTCCTGCGGGAATTTAACAGCATTACTTCGGAAAACGCTTTGAAAATGAATCGTATTTTCAAAGCTCCAGGTGTATTTGATTGGTCAGGTGGCGATTCACTTGTGAATTTTGCGCTCAAAAACCACAAGCGTATGCACGGACATACGCTTGTTTGGCATAGGGCTATTCCTAAATGGATTGAAACGTTCGAGGGTGATTCTCTTGCCTGGGAAAATCTTCTGAAAAACTATATTCAAACAGTAGTTAAGCATTACAAGGGAAGAGTGACATCCTGGGATGTTGCCAATGAGGTTATTGATGACGACGGATCTCTACGTAAATCCATCTGGTTAACACATTTAGGCCCGGATTATGTTGCCCGTTGTTATCAGTATGCTCATGAAGCTGATCCCAACGCTCTACTGTTCTATAATGATTACGGTCAGGAGAATAACCCATTAAAAAGTGCGGCTATCAGAACTCTATTAGTAGACTGCAAAAGACGAGAGATCCCCATTCATGGTATTGGTTTACAGTCACATATATCAATTTACCACTCCGACCGTAGATATAGATCTGGTATTTCAGAAATGAGTTCTCTTGGTTTACTCGTCCATATTTCAGAATTGGATATCCGGCTAAATCGCAACAAAACAAAAGATTTTGTTCCAACCAAAAGCATGTTGGAACAACAGGAAGATAAGTATAAATCAATTGCCCGTATTTATAAAGAGATCGTACCTAAATCTCAACAATATGGCATTACAATCTGGAATGTCGGTGATAAAGACAGCTATCAATCTGATGCTTGTAAATGCCCGGAAGCTCCCTTGCTGTTTGATAAAAACTATAAAAAGAAATTAGCCTATAAAGGTTTTCTCAATGGCTTGAAATAACAAATTATCAATCTATTTCGACCACTACTTTACTGCTTTCCAGACTTTCCGAATACTGATCCAGCCACCAAAGGCATTGCTATATAATTGCCCCTGATCCAGTGCAATAGCGGTTCGCAACTCCGAACCGCCCAACCAGGAAAGCGGCCACGTCAACCACGCTGCACCTGAAAACTGCGAAACAGATTTTGCAAATGGATACCGGTGCGTTCCATAATTCTGGCTAATTGACAAACGCGTTTGCCATTGTATTCCCTGCCCTACCATACCAGCCAAACCCAGATGTCCCATTTGGACACGATTATTAGCAATAGACCAGATGCGTTTATTTGGAAAATCATTTCGTCGTTCCGGTAAAATATCTGCCCGGCGAGACAGAAATGGAGTGCCAATAACGTGTCGATTGTTCACCCAGCCGTCGAGGTACTGGTAATTATTAAAATAATCATCCTGCCCATCGTAACGAGTTCCTGTCTCAACAGTGGCCCCGCTTTGATCCATGGTATTCAAATACTCAAACAAGATATGATGTAGTTGAAAACCGTTTGTTTTGACAGGCTGAGTTATGAATCGGATTCCATACAACCCGTCCGGAACATTAATAAATGCCACTCCTGATTTGTCTTCAAAGGGATGCTGGTGGTAGCCCATTACCTGCCATCGTCCCAGCGATATCTCTATGCCCAGATCAATGGATCCCAAATGGTTACCAAATTGATTGACCAGATCATGATTTGACAGTTCTTCATTCTGCCCAGGCTGTTTCGATAAAATGATATGCAGATAATCCTTAAAAGAAGAGGGCAATTTACCATCAATAGCATGCCAGTCACTCAAATAGTCCGAATGCCCTCCCCATTGTGCATTGTGCAGAATACCACCATAAAACTTTACTTTCCAGTTTGGCTTACCAATACGGCCATAAAGTGCTTTCTGATGTAAAAATGAATTCCGGATCGAATCTGTAGTTGGGAACCATCCATGAGCAAAAAAAGCATTGATAGCAATCACCCCCCTGGTAAATTTTAAAGGAGTAAATCCGTTTGTCCCAATCTGGATTTTAGTAATAGGTAAAGCATTACCAGACCACGAATAAGAGCCTGAAGATAGCGTTGTATCGACCAGCCCCATTTTTTCCTTCCGACGGCCAACAACTAATTCTATAGAACGATAGCTAACTTTAGCATAAGCCTCCGGCAATAAAATTCGGCTATTAGGCCCAGCGAAGGCCACTGCCTCCACCCCGTATCCTGCGCCCCACCCTTTCCCGACACTATCACGCCGGAATGTGCCCGTGCTACCTAATCGAGCCAGTGTTGCCGGAGCGACAAATGGAACGCTACCAAATTGATTCGCTCTTAACCAAAACGGTGTCTGACGGGCAGACGATACCATTCCACCAACTTCAGTAAAAACCTGAACCGATGACGCAGGTCGTTGTGCATACAGCGTGCAACTGAGAAGAAATATAACCGCACTACAGAGGCAAAATCGCATAAAAGATTCGATCAAATAGACGTGTTATAAAACCATCATTTGCCGGAGATATTAGACCTCTATCGGCGTCAAGATTGCCCGCTGTGACAAGCTAACCATTATTTGATAACTCTGCTGAACTACCCATTCTACCTGACCTTCAATAGTCATGCGTGAAGTATCAAGGAATCGGGCATCCGGCGCCGGATGCAGTGGGCTTTCCGGACGAGTTGTATCCATGTGATCACGTTTTTCAAGATTCATCGCGATTTCTCTTAAATCAACCTGCTCACCTTTAGCCAGCAATTCCGTTTGTCGACGTTCTGCTCGAATCACAGGATCGGCCGTCATAAATATTTTCAGTTCTGCCTGTGGAAAAACATGCGTTCCGATATCGCGACCATCCATAACCACTCCCCGGTCCTGACCAAGTTTCTGTTGTTGAGTAACCATTGCCTTACGAACCTGCGGAATAGCACTAACTTCAGGTACAGCATTTGCAACCTCAAGCTTTCTGATTTCGTCTTCTACATTAACGCCATTCAGGTATGTCTCATTACAGCCTTTTTCAGGGTTAAACTGAAACATAATGGATAGAGACGCTAATGCTTCCTGGATAGCCTTTTCATCGATAAGATCGATACAGTTCCGCAGAAAATACAGTGTCACCGCTCGGTACATCGCTCCTGTATCGATATAAGTATATCCTAATTGGGTAGCTACCAGTTTGGCAGTTGTGCTTTTACCACAACCGGAATAACCATCAATTGCAACTATGATTTTTGATAGTGAAAGCTGTTTTTTCAAGTCGTCCGTCTCTTGCATTTTAAAACCTTCGATAACCATCTGCTTAGCTTATTAAGATTAGTTGATGAATTTTCAGTCGTTAATGCGCTTTATATAAACCGCTTAAATAGTTTCATAACGTTGAGTAAAGTCGCCCGCTGGATGTTGTTTCCGGCGGGCGGTACTAATTCATCAAACCGCTTGTTCCACCGCCTGCGAGATGGTCTCCCGACCAACGCTGTAGTAGGTATAGCCCAATTCGTTCATCTGGTCCAGTTCGTAGAGATTCCGTCCGTCGAAGATGACTTTGTTTTTCAGCAGCAGATTCATTTTGTTGAATTCCGGCGTCCGGAACATCGGCCACTCGGTCATGATCACCAGGGCATCGGCATCGTCCAGCGCGGCATACGAGGTGTGGGCGTACGTAATTTTGTTACCAAATACGTTTTTCACATTGTCCATTGCTTCCGGATCGTAGGCCGTCACTTTCGCGCCGGCATCCAGTAGAGCCTGGATGTTTTCCAGCGCCGGTGCTTCCCGGATGTCGTCGGTATACGGTTTGAACGCCAGCCCCCATACGGCAATGGTTTTTCCTTTCAGATCGCCGTTGAAGTGCTGGTTGATGATCGGAAGGAGTTTGGTTTTTTGCTTCGCATTGACGTCCATCACTGATTTCAGAATCTGGAAATCATACGCATACTCCTGGGCGGTTTTCGCCAGTGCCTGCACGTCTTTCGGGAAACAGCTTCCGCCGTAGCCAATCCCGGCAAATAAAAACCTTTTGCCGATGCGGCTGTCGGTTCCAATTCCTTTCCGGATGTCGTCGACGTTAGCACCTGCTTTTTCGCAGAGGTTGGCAATCTCGTTCATAAACGAGATTTTAACGGCCAGGAACGCGTTGGCGGCATATTTGGTCATTTCGGCCGAACGTTCGTCCATGAAAATCACCGGATTGCCCTGACGAACCAGGGGCGCATACAGTTTACTCATCACGGCTTTTGCGCGTTCTGATTTGGTGCCGATCACCACCCGGTCGGGTTTCATGAAGTCTTCGATGGCAACGCCTTCGCGGAGAAATTCGGGGTTGGATACCACGTCGAATTCCACCTGGGCACCCAGCGAGATGTAATCGTGTACTTTTTCGGCGGTTCCCACCGGCACCGTGCTTTTGTCCACGATAACGGCATACTCCTTCAGCAATTGTCCCAGATCACCGGCTACTTTCAAAATGTATTTCAGATCGGCAGAACCGTCTTCGCCCGGAGGGGTGGGCAAAGCCAGAAAAATAACCTCGGCACCTTCGATGCCTTCGGCCAGGCTGGTCGTGAATTTCAGACGGCCTTCGGCAGTATTGCGGTTAAACAACACGTCCAGACCCGGTTCGTAGATGGGGATGATGCCGTTGATGAGCTTTTGAACTTTGCGCTCATCAATGTCGACACAGGTGACCTGGTTGCCGGTTTCGGCAAAGCAGGTTCCGGTTACGAGTCCAACGTAACCGGTTCCAACAACAGCAATTTTCATAACGTTGAGTAAACAGAAATAATACTTTAAAAAAGTTGGTTCCCGACAGAAAGACGACTGATCCGACCCAAAAGGAAGCCCGTGACAGCTAACGGAGTGGTATTTTTCAAATCAGCCTATTCATAAAATCAGACAAACACCTATTAACTTTCAGCAGGTATTACAGTCTAAATATAGAAAGAGGAAATTAAAATAACTAGGCAATCTTCAATGTTTTTAAGAGGATACGGTATAAATTCTTGAAATAAGTCAATAAATAGTTTTTTCCGGAATACTATTTTTCTGTATTTTAGAAATATCCGCAAAGTTTTTTTCCTATTTATCAGACAAAGAACAAAAAGTATGCCGCAGAATCTTCCTGCCGGAAAAATCGACACAACGGAACCGCGCCTGATTGGATGCAGCTCGGCAGCTTTCCGCAACTAGCCAAAAGAAGGCCTTTTAGAGTAGAGAGGCATTCAGAAAGGTGTGCGAATCGAGGAGCGCCAGTTCTTTGGATTGAAGCAGTTGCCCCAGCTTCTCGGCGTCGCGGGGCCGGTGCAGATCGGAACCCACAAAATCGACCATCGAATCATCGAGCAACTGTTTGGCCTGTTGCTGCACGCGCCCGCCATACTGCCCCACGAGCGAGAGCAGATTCAGTTGAAACAGACAGCCCTGAACCCGCAGTTTATGAAACCGCTCGGTTTGGTCCTTCAGATACAAATACCGTTCGGGATGGGCCAGAATGGGTTGATAGCCTTTCGTCTGAATCTGAAAAATGATTTCGTCCAGGTTCAGGGGCGGATTGGCAAACGACAGTTCCACCAGCAGGTAATTGGGTCCGAACGTCAGGAGATCGTTGGCTTTGAGCAGCGTTACGAAATGGTCGTCGATGAGGTATTCCGCGGCCGCTTCAACCTGAATCGTCAGGTCTGTTTCGGCCATGGCTTCGCGGAGTTCGTCGAGACCGCGCCGGATGGTGTCGCTGCTGTTGGGGTAATAATCGCGCAGCACGTGGGGGGTGGTGACCACTTTCTTATAGCCCAGTTCCTCAAAAGCCCGCAGGCAGGTCAACGCCGTCTCGAGGTCGGGTACGCCATCGTCAATCCCCGGAATCAGGTGTGAATGAATATCGACTCCCAAAAATCCGAAATCCGAAAAAGCGGATTGTTCCTGGCGACGCTTAAAAAATGAGAACATAGTGTAGTATAAAGTCGTAAACCCGGCAATTATCAGCTTTCGGGAGACAAATCGGACCGACGACTAACGTGTGAGAGACTGATGACTCTTTTTTTACCCGCAACCTGTTCAAGTTCCTCCCGAAGTAGGTCGCTGGTTTCCTGTAACAAAGCTACGCGTTCGTTTAACTGAAACAAAAGAAACTCCATATTTCGCAGCCGCTCATCTAACGTGATGGCAGACAGGGGAGTTTGCGGTAAGGTGCGAAACATGAGCCCTTCGCCCCGCAGCAGCCAGTCGGCATTGACCGTGGGATAAGCCAGTAAAATTTTTTGTAACGTTTCGTAGCGCGGTTTCAGACGACCGTGCAAAATATGGTAGACTTTCTCACCCCGCTTCTCCCCCAATTGTCGGGCAAACTCCAGGACACTGATGTCTAACGCATCGATCAGTTGCTGCAAACGGGCTCCAATGGGCATGAGAAGAGGGCTTTTTTACATAGAACCATGTAATTTCTGTTCTTGTGTTCCGTCGTCTAATGTAGAACAAATTCAGATTCTTCGGAATAGCCCAGGCTTACAAAACGTAAAATAAGGACAAAAAGGCGGTTTTTAGGGTGTATGAGCAGCTACTCTATTTTTTTAATAAACTTTTTATGTATCGTTTTGTATTATACATAATAGTATGTATATTTAAACTCAAATACAAACCCCCTGAAAAGGCAAAAGGGATCGCATAGCGGTCCCCCTGTCCGAACAGTAAACAACAAATACTAATGAACACACAAAAAAACAACACCGGCACAACAAATCAAAATGGTTTGGAAGTGAAACTTTATCAGAAGGTTAACGAATCGACGGGTGAAGTCATCCCTAATCCGGATACGAGTCACTTCAAATATCTGGAGGGACATCCCCGCCAATACCGTTTCGACGCCAAGGAGGGCATCTTTAACATCAATGGCACCGAAAAACTGGGCGGGCCGACGAATGGTCGCACGCTGACATTCCAGCCGATTGCCTGGCGCATCTTTACCGATAATATTTTGAACATGGGAACCAAGAACTGGGCCGAAATCTTTTTTATCGATGAAAAGAACTGTGTTTCGGCGGTCCTGTTCCACGGTTATTCGGTTGATAACATCTTCCGGCTCATCGAACCGCTGTTTTACGACGACCTGACGCTGGCCGATGTCGTGATTACCGCCGTAGCGGAGAAGAAGGAAAATACCAAGATCCAACCCAAAGGCGTCTATTACATCGCCACTTTCAGCTATAAACTGGCCGATCCGGAAGAAACGAAGGTGTTGAAGGCCTTTGGTCAGTCGAACAAAATTTTCCGACAGGAAACCCTGACCGACATCGCCAACATCAAAACCGCTTACAATTACTTCAATCCGTTTCTCAACCCGACGGAAGAACTGCTGGTTGAGAATGGCATTCATTTGCTGAATTAAAAAACCAATCCAGTCATGATAACCGAATTGATCGACTACCGTTCTATCCCGCGGGTTTCGAATTCCGACTTGACCCGGTTGAAGGAAGAATGTTTAGGCTATACCTCGCCGGGACGGCTCGTTCCGCAGCGGGCCATGCAGTTCGGGCGGGCTTTTCACTCGCATCTGCTGGAACCGGAGCGCATCGGCGGTATTATCGAGCAGTTGCTGCCCGACATGAAACCGGTCGAGTCGGGGCGGCTGGAACACCTCACCGAGCAGGTCCGGCGCGATTCGTTCTGCAACCGGTATCTTCGGAAATCGGAACGGGAGCGGGTAATTCTCTTCACCGATCCGATCACCGAACTGGGTTGCAAAGCCCGGCTGGATATGGTCTATACCAGTCCCAAACGGCGGAGTGCGCTTATTCTGGATTTTAAAACTACTTCGGCGCGCACCCAAAGCCAGTTTCTGCAAAGCTGCTACGACTATGACTACGACCGGCAGGCGGCTTTCTACATCGACAGCCTCCGCTCCGCCGACAGCCAGGAATGGGCACAAACGCGCCAGATTCGCTTTGTGCTGATAGGCGTTCAGAAACAGAAACCAAACCGGCTTTTCGCCGTCGATGCCACATCGATCCCGGATTTTGTGGAATACGGACGGAAAAAATACCGCTTCTGGCTCCGCAAATGGAAGGAACAACAACAGGAAGACACCGGTTTCTGGCTGCGGCAGGCTTCCTGAGTTTGTAAACAGCGGTTGGCAAACAACCTGTTTTTTTGTACGGTTAACCTTCACTCCTACAAATTGCCCCTAAATCCCCTAAAGGGGACTTTTAGAACCCGGAAGGTTCGCGTCCAAGTCCCCTTTAGGGGATTTAGGGGCAAATTCTTTATCAGCATGACAAACGACCTAGTGATAACCGAACCCATCAGCCGGGCGTCTTCGGCTCCGCTGTTCGATTGGGGCATCGACGGTCTGGTGATCTGGCTGGAAGAACTGGACGGTTTTGGCAGTCTGATGGCCTACATCAACGAAGCCCTGGCGCAAATTGCCTTTGCCATTGAGCTGCAAACCGGCTGGGATCACCGCACCGACGGCCATACGTATCATCCGCTGTATGGCTACCGGCTACTGCTCCGCGATGCGACCGGTTTGTGGTATGCCATCCGAATGGACGAAACGGGCCGATTCGCCGACTTTGTTCCGCTGGAAGAATTCGACTATGATACCGCCTACGACAAAGCCCTCTGGCTACCCTGAAGGGCTGAAAAATCATAAATGTAAAATGCTAAATATCGAATGTAAAAGTGTTGGGCGAGCATTTCACCTCTCACTTTTACTTTCGATATTTAGCATTTTACATTTATGATTCCTTCTTAGGTCCGTGCAACCTTTGCCGACGTATTTTCATCCTTAGGGAAACTCTCATCTTTCCCGTATGAAAACGATCCTCACTACCCTCGTCCTCATGGTCACCACCTTGCCGGCCGTTTGGGCTCAACGCACGGTCGATGCCAAAGAAATTCTGGCTAAAATCAACCGCAAAGAGGTGGTTTCCTACGAAAACGCCACCATTAACGGCGATCTCGACCTGACGGAACTGGCCAATAAAAAACGCGTCACCAAAAACCTCTGGGCCGAAAACGAAGCCTACGAAAGCACCGTCGAAAGACCGGTCACGTTCCGGAACTGTACTTTCAGAGGTAATTTTCTGGCGTACAAAAACGTCAAAACCGAAGGGCGGTTTCTGAACGGCAGTGGAATTACGTTTGCCACCCATTTCACCGAAGCCGTAACGTTTGAAAATTGCACCTTCGAAAAAGCTTCCGAATTCAAGTATTCCGACTTCAACCAGCGGGCGTCCTTTATCGGTACGGGTTTTCGGGAAGAAGCCAATTTCAAATACGCCAAATTCAAGGCATTAGCCGATTTCACGGACGCCCGGTTCACGAAAATCGGCAATTTTAAATACACGAGTTTTAAGGAGGCAATCGCCTTCCGGAAAGCCCGCTTCGATCAGTACGCCGATTTTAAATACACCAAATTTGACGAAGGGGTCAATTTTAACAACACACGTTTCGACGGAACCGCTGATTTTAAATACACCCATTTGCCCCGCAATTCGAGCTTCGACGAGACGGTATTTGACGGCCCCACCGATTTTAAATACGCCACCCTGAACGGCCGGAAATTTTCGCCCAGCCGTCGCTAATCCAACGGCCCGGCGGACGTTTGTTCGTCGGCCGGGATAACTCTTCGGCTGATTTTCAGTTTTATAAGCAACATTAACGCTTGTTGCTTTGAAACGATCCACAAAAATTATCCTGGCGATTGTCGTTGTCCTCATTGTCGCCAGGCTTCTGCTGCCGTATTTTGTACTGCGCTACCTCAATAAACTGATGGCCGACATGGGTTCGTACACCGGACATGTGGAAGACGTCGATATTGCGCTCGTTACCGGTTCGTACCAGATCAAAGACCTGCGCATCCGGAAAATCAACGGTAAAATCAAAGAACCTTTTCTCTACGTTCCTAAAATCGATCTTTCCGTTGAATGGAAATCGCTGTTTAAGGGGGCCCTCGTCGGGGAGGTCGAGTGTTACCGGCCCGAACTCAATTTTGCTTTCAGCAACAATGAACAGGCCAGCCAGACGGGTAAAGAACTCGACTGGACGAAACTGGTGAAAGATTTATTGCCGATTCAAATCAACCGGTTTGCGGCTTATGAAGGAAAAATCGATCTGGTTAATCTATTCGAAGCCACCAAAACTGACCTTTCGCTGGAAAAAGTTGCCCTCGATATTCGGAACATCCGCAACGTGGAAGAAAAAGACACCCGCTTGCCCTCGCCCGTTACGGCAACGGGTGATGTGCCGGGTTGGGGAGGCACGATGAAGTTTGGGGCAGGGATGTACTTGCTAAAACCGCTCCCGGATTTCAATTACAACCTCAGTTTCGATAACCTTCAACTGGCGAAACTCAACGATCTGGCGCGTAAATACGGCAACGTCGATTTTGAGAGCGGAACCATCAGCGTGGTCAGCGAAATGGCCATGTACGACGGTCGGCTCGTGGGCTATTTCAAACCGCTGACCAAAGACATGAAGATTTTCAAGCTCAAGGAACCGGGCGAGGATCGGAAAGTCGGGCGGTTTTTCACGGAACTGCTGGCCGAAGGCGGTGCTGCCATTCTCAAAAATCAGAAGCGCGACCAGGTGGCCACCCGGATTCCGCTGCGGGGCACGGTTGAGGATACGAAAACGGAGGTCTGGCCCATCATCATCGGTGTGCTGCGGAATGCCTACGTCGAAGCCTTCACTACCGAATTTGACAATACCGTCACCTTCAAGGATGCCGTCGAGAACCTGAAAGAGGATTACAAGGAAAAACGCGAGGAGAAAAAAGCCGAACGAAAGGAAGCGCGTCAGGAGCGAAAAGAAGAGCGGAAACAGAAACGTGAGGAACGAAAAGAAGCCCGAAAAAAAGAGAAGGATGGTTGAGGAAGGGAACAAATACCGTAGTTTCGCGACAATCCGAAGCATTTTGCCCGATTTGCACCTTTCGCCATGCCCCAACCCAAATACGCCCGCGAGTCTCTGGTTACCATGACCGAGATGGTACTACCGAACGACACCAACACCCTGAATAACCTGATGGGTGGCCGATTGCTGCACTGGATGGACATCTGTGCCGCCATTTCGGCCCAGAAACACTCTAACCGCATCGTCGTCACGGCTTCGGTCGATAACGTCTCGTTTTCGGAACCCATCAAGCTCGGCAACATCGTGACGATGCAGGCCAAGGTCACGCGGGGCTTCAATTCGTCGATGGAGGTCAACATTGAAGTCTGGGCGGAAGATATTCCGGCCGGAACCCGGGTCAGCACCAACCGTGCCTTTTACACCTTCGTGGCCGTCGACCAGAACGGCCGTCCGATTGAAGTACCGCCCGTAACACCCGAAACGGAAGCGGAACATGAACTGTATGCAAGTGCGCTGCGCCGTCGGCAACTGCGCCTGGTGCTGGCCGGACGCATGAAACCGAACGACGCCAAGGAATTACGGGCGCTGTTTGGTGTTGAAAACTAGTTTACGGTTTACGGTGTTTGGCGCACATAGGAGAACGCGTCAGTCCCGGCGGGGAACCGCACCGTAAACCGTAAACCGTAAACAAACCCCATTACTGCACTTTCAGTTTCGCTAAACCGACAACAGGCCGGCCATCGGTCGTAATGCCCTGCACCAGAATGCGGATCGTGCGAACGACGTCCGACAGCGGAAACGCCAGGTTAGATGTCCCTTTGGAATCGGTTTGAACCACCGGTTTCCAGTATAACACATCCCGGCGGTCGATGGGGGCATTTTGTTCGGCCAGAACCGCTCCCGGCGTGTCTTCATACCGCGGAACGTAGAACTCCCGATGGGCCGAAAAACCGATGAGAGGCAACTGGTTAAGTCCAATACTGGGTTCTATTTTTTTTGATTTGGAAGATCCGCGTTTGGTGTACAAAGCAATCACGCCATTGCCACCGCGCGCGCCGTAAATGGCCGATGTAGCCGCATTTTTCAGCACTTCGATGCGGTCGATGTCATTCGGATTCAGGCTCAGCAAGGCATTTCCTTCGGGCGTTTCGGTCAGGTAAGAACCGTCCAGGAGGTACAGAGGGGCCTGGATTTGCATGGTGTTGCCGACGCCAAACGAAACGGCGTTCCGGATGTTGACCGTATAGCCGTTCATGGTTTGCTTCACCTGCACCCCCGCCACCCGGCCCCGGATCATTTCGTAGACATTTGAAAATTGCGGGGATCGCTCATCAAACAGAATCACCGCGTCGGGTGTGCCGTGCAGACTCATTCGCTCCACCGATTCGGGTCGCTCAGGCTGTCGATAGCCTTTGATGGTTACTTCCTTCAGCATTTTGGCCTGCTTGTCGCGGTACAATCCCGGATCGGATTCCTGACGCAGCCGCGCCACGTCGAGTTGTTGCTGAAACTGCCGCCAGTCCGGCGACGGCTCGGCCACCACTTTTCGTGACGACCAGACACTCCCGGCCGTATCCGTTTCAACAGTTGCTTTGATGGATTTAAACTGCGTATTCATCACCTGAACGAGCAGTTGTAACGTGTCCGTGATGCCCAGACCCGCCATCCGAAACCGGCCGTAGCGGTTGGTGCCGATTGAGTGCGGAATGGCTTGCGATGAACCGGGAGCCGCCACGAGCAACTCTGCAAACGGAATGGGGTTGCGTTTTTCGTCCACCACCCGGCCACTGAACACAATCCCGCCCAGCGTATCCGACGGCGACTCCGGTTTGCGCAATCCGATCCGTCGCCAGCCCTGCGTCAACAGCAGATCATCGAGCGCCCGGCGGGTTGTTGCCGTCGTGTCTTTGAAGAAAAAACCGGGTTGCTCAACGCGTCCGCGTAAATCGCCGGTCAACAACAAATGGGTTCGAATGTCCGCAGCCAGGGAGTCTTCCGGAACCTGATCGGCATCGGTTACGGCTGCGGACAGCGTGGCCACCATCGACATTTCCGGCTGAGCATTCACTTTGAGATTCAGAACGACACGCTCCCGGGGCGTATAGCGGGGTTTATCCGCCGTCACCGAGATCTCAACCGGCGGAATCTGTTCCGAAATAAAGAGCATTCGCTCCGCCCGGGGCTGACCATAGGCATCATACAGCGTCACCTGACAGAGTCCGGGCGGAAAAACGGCCATCGGCAAAGTCAACCGGGCTTTCCCGTCCTGCAACTTCATTTTGGTCCGTTGCACCAACTGCCCGTAGCTTTGGAAGGTCAGGTAAATCACCGGATCGGGTTGCGGCACATTGGCCAGAATGCGAATGCTCAGGTTGGCCGTATCGCTGACCACATCGGCCACCAATACGAACCCTTCCGGTTCCACCTTCGGCAAGGCAACCAGCAGACCTTTGCCATTGTGCTGGATTTCAGCCTGATAAGTCTGGTCGGCTTTTGGGTCGAGCAACACGCTTCCCATCCCAAAGCGGTTGCTGACAAACCGGGACACTTCCCGCCCCTGCTCGTCCAGAATCCGGCCCGACACGGTTTTTCCGCGACCATCCCGCCCAACGGCTTTAAACCCCATCCGCGTCGGCAGATTTGCCACCCAGCGGCCTCCCTCCGGCAAAAACTGAACGTCCAGTTCCTCCGAAACCCCGACGGATCGCTCACCGGGTCCGTTCAGCACGTTATAAACCGTTATGCTTCGTTCAAAAGCCGGGCGGGTGGCGGCATAATCCTCATCCGTATAAGCCCGCAGCCGATACATGCCGGTCGCCAGCGTATCCGAAAGCCGGAAGTCGCCCGTTGCCCGGCCGTCGTTGATGCGAAGCCACTGGTGTTGCACCACCTTCCCACCCGGTGTCAGCAGATCGGCGTGCAGGGCACCCTCGCCGAACATCAGTTGCGTGGTAACCGGCTCCATAACGTACGCGCTGAGCCAGATCCGGTCGCCGGTCAGATAAAATGGTTTGTCGATGTGAACAAAGGCCGACGGTGCCTGATACGGATGGGCCCGTTTCCAATGCCGCAGCATCGAATCGAGTCGATAATCAGCCGCCAGAATCTGGCCTTCAATCGGCGATGCCATCACGGAATCCGGTTGGCTGGAGGTCGCACTTGGTTCCCAGTTGGCGGGCAACAGCAACGAAAACCGGTCGTTGCCCAGATAGCCCATCGCCAGCATGCCTAGCGGGAGCGTCACCCGGCCATCGACGGTAATTTCGCTCATGCCCTGCGGAAACCGAAATTCGGTGTAGGCATACGGCGCATCCCGGTAGGGCGAATACGCCGAGAAAATCCGGTTATAAAAGACTTTGAGCGGAGTCGCCGTAACCAGTTTTCGCTCAAACGACAACCGCCCCGGTTTGATCAGCGAGTCGGTAGCGACCGGCAGCAAATGGCGGTTAATGTCCTGAAACAAACTCATTCCGCCCGTCTGCGCGGGGTAGCCGGGGTTTACCTGGTACACCAGAAAGCCTTCTTTCTCGTAGGTTCCGGCCACCAGACTGGCCATCAGGTGGCGGGTCGAGCCGAGGTAGGCGCGTTGCCGGTTGTTTCGCCAGCGGTCGGCCTGGCGGGTGTCCTTCGGTTTCAGTTCTTCAAAACGGGTGGCTCCGGCAAAATACATCGCCCCGTTCGTCTGCACCTCAAAATACTGCATGTCATACTGAATTCGGTAGCCAAACGCCCGGTTTTCGATCACCAGCGGTTCACGGGCCGTCGCTTTCAGAATGTTATTCTGGTAAGTAAACTGAAGCACATTCGGATTCATGATTTCGCACTGGCTCCGAAAAGGCGTTTTTCCGAGCAATTCCCGTTCAAATTCCCGGTAGTGCCGCTCCCAGGTTTTGTCCCTTTTGGCCTTCACCGTAACATCGGCGAGGGTAAAGCCCGTACTTTTTAACACCAGATTGATGATACGGGGCTGGCTGTTCTCCAGCCGAACCGACTGCCGGGCGGGCTGGTAGCCCAGAAACGAAGCCACGAGTTCGATGGTGCCGAGTGGCACGTTGGTGAGCCGGAACCGGCCTTTTTCGTCGGTTGTGGTGCCTTGCGTGGTGTTGTTGAGGTAGACGTTGGCAAACGGCAGGGGCTGGCCGGTTTGCGATTCGGTCACCCGCCCGGTGATCGTTGTGGTGGTTTCCTGAGCCTGAACGCCGGTATACGCCATGAACACCCCGAGCCAGCCGACCAGCAGTTTACGAAAAGGATCGGCGAGAAAAGGAGTCATGGGGTTTGAAAAATAGCTTTCTTAAAAATACGAATTTCTTAGCAAAATACCATATCAAACCTGAAAAGGCATATTTCGAACCCGCATTCCGTTACTCCGTTACCTCGTCTATTTTCGCCACCGAAAATGCCGTCGCCCGTTCGGCAAACAACCGTTTGGTGGCCGCCCAGGTGGTTTTAAACAGTTCCGAATGGCGATACTTCTCCAGGGCTTCGGGGGTTTCCCAGTGGCTGTAGGTTACGTAAACCGCAGGATTATCGAGGTCACGGAGGAGTTCAAGGTGAAGGCAACCGGAAAAGGTGCGGATTTTCTGTTTCGATGCCTCGAAAATCGCCAGAAAATCAGCGGTATTCGTTTCCTGAAACGTCATGCGAACGATACGAACCAACATTATTTAGTTAAGAATTAAGAGTTAAAAGTTAAAAGTACAGTAATTCGCGTTTACTTTAAATGCGGAGTCACATAGGCTATGCCGTCTTAACTTTTAACTCTTAATTTTTAACTAACCTATGCAATACCGTACTTTTGGCCGAACCGGCTGGCAGGTGAGTGAAATTGGCTATGGCATGTGGGGACTGGCCGGCTGGACGGGCTCCGAACGGCAGGAAGTGGATCAGGCGCTCGACCGTTCCGTTGAATTGGGTTGTAATTTCTTCGATACTGCCTGGGGTTATGGCGAAGGACTGAGCGAGCGAATTCTGGGCGATTTGCTCAAACGATTCAGTGACAAACGGTTGTATGTGGCCACCAAAATTCCACCCAAAAACCGCCAGTGGCCTTCCAAACCGGAGTTTACTCTCAAGGATGTTTTTCCGGCCGATTACATCGTCGAATACACCGAAAAAAGCCTGAAAAATCTGGGCGTCGAAACCATTGATTTGCAGCAGTTCCACGTCTGGGAAGATGGCTGGGCCGAGCAGGATGAGTGGAAAGAAGCCATCACGCAACTGACGCAACAGGGCAAAGTGCAGGCCTGGGGGATTTCGGTAAACCGCTGGGAACCGGACAATTGCCTCAATACTTTACGGACCAACCTCATCGACGCCGTGCAGGTGATCTACAACATTTTCGATCAGGCGCCGGAAGATAATCTGTTTCCGCTTTGCCGCGAACTGAACATCGGCGTCATTGCGCGCGTACCGTTTGATGAAGGAACCCTGACCGGCACCTTGACGAAGGAATCCACCTTCCCGGCCGACGACTGGCGTTCGACGTATTTCGTACCGGAAAACCTGAATTCCAGCGTCGACCATGCCGACGCGCTAAAACCGCTGGTTCCGGCCGGCATGACTCTGCCCGAAATGGCCCTGCGTTTTATTCTGGAAAACCCGGACGTGGCCACCACCATCCCCGGTATGCGCAAACTCCGCAACGTGGAAGCCAACATGGCCACCAGCGACGGCAAAACGCTGAATCCCGAATTGATTAAAGAACTGAAAGGCCACCGCTGGGACCGCACGCCAACGGAGTGGAGCCAGTAGGGAATTAAAAGTTAAGAATGAAGAGTTAAGAGTTATATGCGTCCGCCAACTCTTAACTCTTCATTCTTAACTCTCTCAATACGAGTACCGCAGCGTTACACCGTAGGTGCGCTGGTCGCCCACGATACCGGCATATTGTCCGGCACTTCCGGGCGCTGCCAGGAGTTGCTCGTAATAATCCGTGTTGAAGAGGTTTCTACCCCAGAGGAAGAAGGAAAGCCCGTTGGAGGCCCGGAAACCAACCCGTCCATTGGTCAGTGCATACCCGTCGATGTTCAGATATTGCGAAGGAGACGGACTTGACGAGAACTCGGACCGGTAGAAGACATCGACACCCAGAAAATAGTTGCCCTTGAGTCCGGTGAAGGTTCCTTTGGTGGTTGTTTCACCGCCCACGGAGCCCGACCATTTGGAAATGCCGGGGAGTCTTCCTCCCGAAACATCCTTGAAAGCCTGCGCCCCTCCTACTTCTTCCAGCGGCACCGGGGCATTGACGAAGCTTACATATTTACCGTCGGTGTAGGCTATGGCAGCATTCAGGGTCAGGTTGGTAAAGCGGACATTACCGTCCAGTTCGGCACCCTGCACCCGCACTTTTTCAGCATTGGCCAAGTACCCCCGGTTTACACCCGGTTCCGGCGTTTGCACCTGAGTCTGGTAATCTCTGATGTCTGAACGATAGACGGTCAGGTTCAACACCGAATTGCCCGACGGTTTGGTTTTTACGCCAAACTCCTTGTGATCCACGTATTCGGGTTTCACGTTGGCCAGATCAATCAAAATCTGCCCGTTTGCCGTTGGCAAACCACCCACGTTCACCCCAATGGGCTTATAGCCAACGGAATACGTAGCATAGGCATTTAATTTATTGGTGGCTTTGTATTGCAGGGAAAGTTGCCCGGAGAAATTTCCCTGCGAATAATCTGTATTAAAGGCCTGGTTGGTATAGACGCCATTTTTCAAGGCAACCAGGGCCGCATCGGTGGTTTGCAACCCGCCATAGGTCACCCGGCTATAATCCACCACCTTTTTGTCGTAGTTGTAGCGCACACCTGGCAAAACGTGGATTTTGTCGGTTATGGCCCAGTCAACCTGTCCGAACACCGCCAAACTCGTACTCTTGATTTCGTTGGTGGTGCGAATGCCAAAGTTGTCGAACAAACCGGGCGTTTTCCAGAGCGCGCTGGTTGAGCTTTGTGCAAACCGCCATTGGGCCGAACCGGCTTCTTCCGTCTGCACCGGATCGGATTTCAGGTCTTGCCAAAGGCCGAATACGCCAATTACCCCGCTCAGTTTCGGTGATATTTTTCCGGAATAACGGATTTCCTGCGACCACTGATTGTGTTTCGAATTGCCGGAAGAAATCGTAAAGACGGGCAGCCCAATGTAGTCCCGGTCATTCAGTGGCACCCATTTCCAGTAGCGCCAGGCCGACGTACTGGTTAGCGTTCCATTCCCGATTTTGATATCGGCATTGACCGAAACCCCACCCAATTGGTTATCCGCTTTGGAAGGCGTATCCAAATCGAGTTTGCGTTCAAAAGCGCTCTTATAGGGAAGGGTGTATCCCAAATCAGCGATAATGGCATTGAATTGCCGGTAAGCCGCTCTTTTTGTCGGTACAACCCCGGCTACCGGCCATCCGTAACCCGTCGGTTTTTGGTCCGAAATGTCCCCGATCACGGTAATGTTTACATTTTCGCTCGGTGTATACAGGATCTGCCCGCGTACGCCGATGTTGTTGATATCGTTGATCGGCAGTTGCGTATGAACGTTAAAAAACGTGCCGTTTCGCTGCGTCCCCGTAAAGGAAAGACGGGTAGCCAGTTTCTTGCTCAACGCGCCGGTCAGCGACGCCTTGGCCTGAACAAAACCTAGGTTGCCATAGCTCAGTTCAAGGTTGGCTCCCGGCGTAAAGCTGGCCACCCGCGTGGTGATGTTGAAAGCTCCGGCCGTCGTGTTTTTCCCAAAAAGCGTTCCCTGGGGCCCCCGCAATACCTCAACGCGTTCAATATCAATAAAATCGAGGGCCGTAGCCGCCGGACGTGCGTAGTAAACACCGTCTACATAGAAACCCACGCCCGGGTCAACGCCGTCGTTGGTCAAGCCGAAGGTGGACCCCAACCCGCGAATGTTGAGCGTTGTATTGCGGGCATTGGAAGCATACAATTGCACGGTAGGCACCAGTTCTTTGAGACGGTTCACGTTAAAAGCACCGGCATCTTCGGCCCGGACGCCACCGATCACCGAAATGGGAATCGGCACCTCCTGCGCGGATTCCTGACGACGGCGGGAGGAAATCACAACGTCGTCCAGTTGTGTCGTATTGGCATCAAGCTTGATTTCAACCTTGCTTTCATTGATCAGAATCTCCTTTTTGAGATAGCCCACGTAGGATATGATCAACGTAAAGGGCAGTCGTTGGCCGGTGATCAGGCTGAACTCACCGTTTGCGTCCGTCGCGCTGCCATTGGTCGTTCCTTTGATGGATACTGTTGCACCTATGAGCGGTTCACTGCTGCGGGCATCGATTACTTTACCGGAAATCGTTGAATTGACGATGGGGGTATTTTGTGCGGAGAGAAATAGAGGGGAGAGAATGATCCCAATCAAAAAAAATACGCTTAGAACTCGTTGCATTGTGGTGGCTGGTTGTGTTAATACAGTACTTCTATAGAAATACTAGGAAATATTTCAATCGTTTGGCTTCGATTTCTGAAGGGAATTAAAAGGGCAAAGACTGATTAGGAGCCTGTGCAAGCGGCATCAGCAACATCGCTTTAACAAGCGGGAAGAATGTACTCGTTTTTTCATGCGTTTCAGATTAATGGATATAACTACTCTTTTAGATAGACTATACGGATTATTATCCTTTATAATCTATTGATTTAGTAGTTTTTTGCACAAAAAAAGAGTGCCACGCTGCGAAATGCAACAAATGGCACCGAAAGTTTTCTCAAAAACCGTAAATTCTTTAAAAAATCACATTAAATCGAAGATTCCGGTTAGAACTATGCTACTTTTTTCGCCGTCGTCCGGCGGCTTGGCCGAAGGGCATCGCTTTTGGCACTTTCCAAAACCGTATCGGAAATAATTTCCAGTTGGTGCGCCCGCTTCAAGACAAGCTCAAACGGCAGGTTGAAGTAGTTGGAAACGTCCATGCGGAAGCTGTCCGGGAAGCGTGAAAGCCGCACCCCGAAGAAACTCCGGATTTCGGTTTCGGGCAACAAAGCCGCCAGGGCCACGCGCTCGGCTTCGGCCAGCAGTTCGTTGCGGTTGGTATACAAATGCTCCAGACCGAGGGCCGCCGTCAGAATGTGCAGATAAAGCTGCTTGTAGGCTCCCGACAGTTCGTTCGGCAGAATCACCCAACCCTGCTCACGGAATTTGGCGGCAAAACCGGTCAGGCCGGGAATGCCCCGCAGATCGCCCGCGATGACCTCTTCGGGAAACTGCAAGCGGTCGTCGGATTTCGACAACCGATAAACCACCGCTTCCACCGGGCTTTTCTGAAACAGCAGGTCAGCCGGGAGCTGGCGGTTATTTTCCCACTGGTCGCTCAGTTTGACAAAAATCGTCTCGTTGACGGGAGAGCTTTGTGAATCCCCCAAACTGACGAGCATACGCCGAAACGCAGCCAGAAAGTCGATCTGAAATTGATTCGGATTAAATTTTGTGCGTCTCATAGCGTATTTTCCTCAGGCGACCCATTCGCCGGGATTCGTGAATGTCAAGGGTTTACTACCCGAAAAGGCCTATAAAGATACAAAATACCGGAAGTATTTGCAATACGTTCTCTAACGCCGGATCAGCCCATGTGGTTCTAACTTCCGGACTTCCACCGCAGGGTTTTGAGCAAATGCAACACATCTTTCCGCAGGTAGTCAATCACCGGTGCCAGCGAATCGTTGCGGGTAGCGACGTTGAAATAAACCGCTCCCCGCAGGAAATGGGTGGTCGTATCGGTCGTAAAAAACTGCAATTGGCTGGGCACTTCACCCGTTATGGAAAGCACATCGGCCTTCAAACCGCCCGGAAGCTGAATCAACTCTTCCTTAAAAGCATAGGCTTTTTCGTTGTGCATGGCGGCCAGTTTATAGGAATCGCCAATCATGCCCGCCAGCCGCTTTTCGTTCTGCAACACCGGATGATAGGTCAACTGAACGCTCGCTTTGAAGGCGGGGTAATGGATAAAAATCCAGTGGGGCTGGGCACCCCGAAACGTATCGGGCAAAATCCGGGCCTGTCTGGAATATTCGAATGTGTACGGATGGGCTTCTTTCAGCGCCTGATACTGATGCGATGGCAGGTCGATACGGTTATAGCCTTTGGGTTTTGGAACATAATTGTCGGCATCACGACTGCCGCAAGCCGCCAGCAGAACCGTAAACGAGACGAAAAGGAATTTTGTCACAGGCAATGAGATGTTACACCAGAAAGGAAACGAAAAAGCCCGGCGTTTTCGTGCCGGGCGAACTCACACCTGTTAGGTTTTGAAAACCTAACAGGTGTGAGTTATCTGTATGGTAGTCGGTTCTTACAGTTTTAGACCTATTAGGTTTTGAAAACCTAATAGGTCTGTTGGTCTATCACGAATTAATCATTTCCAGTTCTTCCTGCCGCACCGGCTGGCCGAGCAGCGTCCGGAAACGGTTGATGTTGAAGGTGGGTTCAAACCAGACTTCGCCCAAAACCGGGTGGCGCACCGGCACATCCGGATTCTGGATTTCGCCCAGCAACACGCCGGTTTCGCCGTTGGTATGGCGTTTCACCATCCGAACCGTATACATCTGATCTTCCTTGGGCGTTTTGACCCCGAACTCCGCATAAAAAGCCAGCACCGGAGCCGGAAAATTCTCGTTTACGCAAATGATTTCCATACTCTATATCTCGATATGCTATTTAACTCCTTCTAAAATTTAAGCAGCCAAAACTGCCTTGTAGCTTACTAAATGGTCGGGCTGGGATGTATTGGTTCCTATAAACTCCTGAATAGGATACACATTATCGTCATCCGCAAACATAAGGACAGTTCCATCGGCAATGTGATACTGCTTTCGTTGGTGACCATTCAACCGGGCGATTGACGGGAATCGGCTCAATGGCACATACAAAATCCGCCCGTCCTCCAAAAACAAAGATAAATAACCTTGTTTACGAAACGAGATTCGATCAATGATTGGCTGTTCTGTCTTAAAACCTTCCGTTTTCATGATAGATGCAAAACATTTATCTTCCCTTCCGTTGCAAATTCTGTAATTCTTTTTGCAATCTGAGGGCCGTATTTTTCCAACAACTTTACTTCCGTATTAATTTCCTTAGACGTTAAACTTCCCTGCTCGAACACCTCCAGCGTATCCAGCCAGATCTTGGCGGATTTGCCTTTACGACTTTTTGTATTGGAGACATGAACATGCATTCGCTCCGACAAATCATAGGCATACAGAAAGAATACCAATGTTTTGTAAATCGCCAGTTTCGGCACGATTAATCCTCAAACAATTTCCCTAAACCGCCCAGCACTGAACCCCCTTCTTTGTTAGCCTGTCCGCCCCCGGCCGACAATCGATCCACCAGCTTGGAGATCGGCATCGACTGAATCCAGACTTTTCCGGTTCCGCGCAAAGTGGCCAGAAAAATACCTTCTCCGCCAAAAATCATGGATTTCAACCCGCCGGAACGTTGAATATCGAAGCTGATGGAAGGCTCGAAACCCACCACGCAGCCCGTATCGACCCGCAACGTTTCGTTGTTCAGTTGCCGCTCCATCACCACACCCCCGGCGTGAATGAACGCCATGCCGTCGCCCTGAATCCGTTGGAGAATGAACCCTTCTCCGCCGAACAAACCCGTTCCAATCCGCTGGTTAAAGTGAATCGCAATCTGGGTTCCCATGGCGGCACACAAAAAAGCGTCTTTCTGAACAATGAGTTGATTGCCATAGATTTTGGCCAGATCAATCGGCATCACCGTTCCCGGATACGGAGCCGCAAACGCCACTTTTCGCTTGCCGTAGCCGCGGTTGGTGAAGTGCGTCATAAACAGCGATTCGCCCGTCAGCAACCGCGAACCGGCCTGAAACAGCTTGCCCATGATGCTTTGGGTAGCCTGCGAGCCGTCGCCCATTTTGGTTTCAAACTGAATACCGTCTTCCATGAACAACATGGCACCGGCTTCGGCAATGACGGTTTCGTTCGGGTCCAGTTCAATTTCAACGACCTGAATGTCTTCGCCGATGATCTTGTAGTCGATTTCGTGAGAACGCATGAAAATCTATGAATTACAGATTAAAAATTACGGATTGTACCTGGACTGGCGTACGTACCTATTCCTCCTCTCCATCTTCATACTCCTCCCCGTCGCCCTTCTCGCCGTCTTTCAGGTCTTTCCGGTTCCGGAGTTTTTTATCATCGACGGTTTTGTTCAGAAACGCGTTGATTTTGTCAATATCGTAGCTATTCGTAATCTCGCCGAACGTATTGATTTTGATGTCAAAACCTTCCAGTTCTTTATGAACCCGCGGTTTTTCGTTCGGCTGGTCTTCGGGTTTCGTGACTTTCTTCGCCATGTTTTTAGGAATGATGAGTTATGAATGATGAACGATGAATAGCGTGTGCTAACCCGTTCATCATTCATCATTTATAATTCATTGAGCGCTTTCTGCAACCGGTCAATCGCGTCCTGTTTACCGATAATCTCCAGCGTTATCATCAGGTCCGGCCCGGCCCCGACGCCGGTGATGGCCAGCCGGAGTGCCTGCATGATTTTACCCTGTTTAACACCGGCTGCGGCCGTTGCAGTGGCCAACGTAGTCTTCGCCAGATCAACCGTTAGCGGATCTTCTACCGAAGTTAATGCATCTTTCAATGCGGTCAAAGCCCGCACGGCTTCATCGTTCCATTTGGCCGCGACAATGGCCGGATCGTACTGTTGCGGTTCCCGGAAAAAGATCGCAGATTCGGCATAAATCTCGCTGGCGAAGTTTACCCGCTCTTTGAGCAAACCCGCTATTTTGGCCGCTTTCTCCGGTGTGCAGTCGATTCCGTCGGCGGCTGCCTGGCTCACAATCGCTTCGGCCAGTTGTTCGTTCGGTTGCTGCCGCAAATATTCGTGGTTGAACCACTTTGCTTTCTGAATATCGAACCGCGCACCAGCTTTGTTGATCTGCTCCAGACTAAACGCCTGAATCAGTTCGTCCATCGTGAACATTTCCTGCTCCGTGCCGGGATTCCAGCCCAGGAACGCCAGAAAATTGACCAGGGCTTCGGGCAAATACCCGTCTTCGCGGAAACCACGGGCCACGGTGTCGGAAAACGGATCTTTCCATTCGAGCGGAAAAACCGGAAAACCACCCAGATCGGCGTCCCGCTTGCTGAGTTTGCCGTTGCCGTCGGGCTTCAGTAAAAGCGGCAGGTGGGCAAACTGCGGCATCGTACTTTCCCAGCCTAAAAACCGGTACAGCAAAACGTGCAGCGGAGCCGACGGTAGCCACTCTTCGCCCCGAATGACATGCGTAATGCCCATCAAATGGTCATCGACGATATTGGCGAGATGATACGTCGGCATACCGTCCGATTTCAGCAACACCTTGTCGTCAATCTGCGACGAATGCACCACCACCCAGCCGCGAATCAGGTCGTTCAGCCGGACATCTTCCTTGCGGGGCACTTTCAGCCGGATCACATACGGACTGTCCGATTCCATCAAGGCGGTTACTTCCGCCGGTTTGAGCGTCAGGGAGTTTTTCATCTGAAGCCGTGTGATGGAATTGTACTGAGCCGCCGGGGCGTTGGCTTCCTCCATCCGTTTGCGCATCGCATCCAGTTCTTCGGACGTGTCGAAGGCATAATAGGCTTTGCCTTCCGATACGAGTCGTTCGGCGTATTCGCGGTAAATGGCTTTGCGCTCCGACTGGCGATAGGGCGCATGAGGACCACCAGCGGTCAAGCCTTCGTCAATTTCGATGCCGACCCATTTCAGGGCTTCGACAATGTAGTCTTCGGCACCGGGGACAAAGCGGTTTTGGTCCGTGTCCTCGATGCGGAGCAGCATTTTGCCGCCGTGTTTGCGGGCAAACAGGTAATTATACAGGGCAGTTCGCACACCCCCAATGTGAAGCGGCCCGGTTGGGCTGGGCGCAAAACGAACGCGTATTTCGGTTGACATAAAAAAAGGAGGAGAGGAGGAGAGGAGGAGAGGAGAAGAGGAAGAAAGGAAGAAGGAAGAAAATCGGTCAAACCCTTTCCTCCCTTTATCCTTTCCTCCCCTTCCTCCTTATTGAACAGCAATGACGGATATTTCTACATTGACATCTTTCGGCAAACGCGCCACTTCCACCGTTTCACGGGCGGGTGGATCGGCCGTAAAAAAGCTGCCATATACTTCGTTGATGGCGCCGAAGTTGTTGAGGTCTTTGACAAAGATGGTGGCCTTCACAACGTTCTCGAACGTGAGTTCGGCAACCTTCAAAATGGCGCCGATGTTTTCCATCACTTTGCGGGTTTCGGCCTGAATATCGCCGGACGGAGCAACATCGAGGGCAATTTGGCCGGAGACATACAAGGTTTCATTTACCATAACCGCCTGGTTGTAAGGACCAATTGGCGCGGGGGCGTCGGGGGAGAATATGATTTTTTTCGTTGACATAATACACAGAATAGTTTCGGCACTGCCGCAGGCGGTGTTCACAGGAAAACGTTACGAGGTCGTACCGGATAAAAATTTCGTGGCGCAAAGTTAGCAATCAAAACCGTCGGATGGCAGAAATCTGTCGATCAACTTTCTATCTGGTTTGGTTGTCCGCAATTTAACCATTTTTAACACCCCAATCGGTACGGGTTTGAGTGACATCAAGCCGGGGTCTTCGTCAAATACCAAAAGGCTTCTTATGAAAAAAAGACACTTTGTTTTTCTGCTGCTTTTCCTGTGTGCAACAAAATCGATTTGTCAGGCCCAGCTTTTTGACCGAAGCAGGCAAACGATCGGCTGGTACCCGACGGATACAACCGAACGTTTCCGGCCCTGCAACAAGGATTGGGGGGTCTATCAATACTTTTCCCTGCATAAAAAATACCCGGAAAGCTCCATGATGCTTTTGAAGAAAGTCAGAAGTATCTACCAAAAACCGGAAAACTGTACCCAAAGCGGTTTCATCACCTTCCGCTTCATCGTCAATTGCCGGTCCGAAACGGGTTGGTATCACACCTATGAAATCGACGAACGGTATCAGGCCCGAACTTTTGATCCTAAAATTGCCTCCCAACTGCTCACCTTCGTTCAATCGCTGACCGACTGGCCCGTCGGAATGGTTGAAGGAGAAGCCGTTGATTATTTCACCTATTTTACGTTCAAAATCAAACATGGCGAAATCGACAATTTGGTGCCTTAGGCTATTGCTGCTGGTTTTCAGCTTACAGGCCCATGCGCAAACGGATTCGGAAAGGAAGAAAATGCTGCGCGATAGTGCCGACCGGTATTTTGACAAAAAGACGGAGCATCTAAATTACATGTCATACCGCCTGCAATTGTATGCAGACTCTGCCCTGCGGATTGATTCGACATACGCACACCTCTGGCGAATGAAGGGTTTCCCGTATCTGCAAGTTGGCGATATCGAATACACGCTTCGGTATTACGACAAAGCCGTTGAGTTGGAACCCCAACGCTGGCTGGCCTACCGGGCGTTTTGCAAAACGGTTTTCCTGAAGGATTATGAATCGGGTCTTCAGGATTTTCTGAAAGCCGACAGCGATCCGGCCATTCCCAAGTATGAAATGGACCATAGCTTTGCCTTTTGGAAGGGCATCTGCTACCTGGAATTGGGTGATTATAAGCAGGCAAAAGCCCTTTTTGAAGAATCCATTCAGGAGCAAACCGGTCGTTTAGGTACTACTAAAGTTCACCACTTAGACCTGTTTTATCTAGGGATGGCCCATGCCCATCTCAAGGAATACGACCGGGCGATTGATTGCTTAAAAAACAGTCTGACGAAGTATCCCAAGTTTTCGGATGTGTTCTACCATTTGGCCAATATCCATCATCAACTCAACTTAGATAAACAGGCTCTGGACTATATTTATTGGGCAGAATATTACCAATTGGAAGGTTTAAAACTCAATGAAACCAACGAAATCTATGTCAATTTTCCGGAGCAGATTGCCATCGGTGACATTCGGGAATTAATGCGGAAGTTGACAAAAAAATAGGCCGGGATGTTGAGAAAACAGCAGAAGATACCCGTCAGGTTTACAAAACCTGACGGGTATCTTCTGCTGTTTTCTCAACATCCCGGTTATTACTCCACCGTCACCGACTTCGCCAGATTGCGCGGCTGGTCGACGTTGCGGCCCCGCATCACGGCGATGTAATACGACAGCAGTTGCAGCGGGATCACCGAAACCAGCGGCATCAGAATGTCGTGAACTTTCGGAATTTCAATCACAAAATCGACCATCTCCCGAATCTGGGTATCGCCCTCGGTCACCACGGCAATCACGCGGCCTTTGCGGGCTTTCACTTCCTGAATGTTCGAGACCACTTTTTCGTAGGAACTGTCCTTCGTCGCAATCACCACCACCGGCATGTCCTCGTCGATGAGCGCAATCGGGCCATGTTTCATTTCGGCCGCCGGATAGCCCTCAGCGTGGATGTACGAAATTTCTTTCAGTTTCAGCGCCCCTTCCAGTGCCACGGGGAAGTTGAGTCCCCGACCCAGGTAGATGAAATTCTTGGCGTAGGTAAAGATGTAGGCGATTTCCTTCACCTTCTCGGCGTTTTGCAGCACCTTGTCGACCAACGCCGGAATACGCTCCAGTTCGGCCAGCAACTGGCGGAAAAGCGTTTCCGAAATCGTGCCTTTCTTTTGGGCCGCAGCGATGGCCATGAGCGTCAAAACCGTCACCTGGGCCGTGAACGCCTTCGTACTGGCGACCCCGATTTCCGGCCCGGCGTGGGTGTAGGCTCCCGCGTGCGTGGCCCGCGCAATGGACGAACCCACCACGTTGCAAACGCCAAAAATGGTCGCTCCTTTCGATTTCGCCAGTTCGATGGCCGCCAGCGTATCCGCCGTCTCGCCCGATTGCGAAATTGCAATCACAATATCCCGTTCGGCAATGATCGGATTGCGGTAGCGAAACTCCGACGCGTATTCCACTTCGACCGGAATGCGGGCCAGTTCTTCAAAAATATATTCGGCCACCAGTCCGGCATGCCAGGAGGTTCCGCAGCCGACAATCACAATCCGCTTCGAAGCCGCCAGTTGATCCAGGTAATCGCGCAAACCGCCGAGTTGCAGATGACCGTCGTCGGCCCGTACGCGGCCCCGCATGCTGTCGGCAATGGAACGGGGCTGCTCGAAGATCTCTTTCAGCATGAAATGCTCAAAACCGCCTTTTTCGATGGCTTCCAGTTCCATCTCCACTTTCTGGATATACGGCGTGGTCTGTGTGTTGTCGAGGTTGATCACCTTCAGTTCCCCGGCGCGGACAACGGCAATTTCGAGATCGTTCAGGTAAATGACGTCTTTGGTGTATTCGATGATCGGCGTGGCATCCGACGCAAAAAAATACTCGTTCTCCCCTACCCCAATCACCAGCGGACTGCCTTTCCGGGCGGCAATGAGTTGCGTCGGGTCTTCCTCCGAAATGATGACGATGGCATAGGCCCCAACCACTTCCAGCAAGGCCTGCCGGACGGCTTCTTCCAGCGACGACCCGGTTTCTTTCCGAATGTCTTCAATGAACTGAATCAGCACTTCCGAATCGGTTTCGGAGCGAAAGACGTGGCCTTTCCGAATCAGATTTTGCTTGATCGTCGCATAGTTTTCAATAATCCCGTTGTGGATAATCGCCAGCTTCCGGTCGTGCGACTCGTGCGGGTGGGCATTCACGTCGTTCGGTGCGCCGTGGGTGGCCCAGCGGGTGTGTCCGATCCCAATTTTGGCCTGCAACGCCTTGCCCGCCAGTTCGTTCTCCAGATCAACCACTTTGCCTTTTTTCTTGTAGACCTTCAATCCCGACGATCCGGGTTCTTCAACGTCGAGCAGGGCGATTCCCGCGCTGTCATACCCCCGGTATTCCAACCTTTTCAACCCTTTCAGAACCAACGGAGCCGCATCGCGATGACCGACATAGGCGACAATTCCACACATAAGCTTTTCAATTTAAATGGTGTTGTACAAACTACTTTTTAAAATATTTAAGAAAGTGATCTTTCATTCCTAAATTGTTAACAAAACCGCCCTTCTTTCTGGGAAAGATACCAATAAAACCGCTGATTCACGCGATTTATAACCGGAAAGTACAGAAACAAAAAAGCCAGCCCCTGAAAGAAGCTGGCTCCGTTTTTGTTGTCTAAGTTTACGGCGTGTACGTATAAAACACCACCAGTTTTGCACTGACCGGCCCGTTTAGAATAGCACCGTTCAACTGGTTGTTAAGGTAAGGCTGAGCCAGAAAACTCGGTGCTCCCGTCGTTTGACTGGTCGTAACCAATGAGGTGTTGGTTGCCGGCAACAAAGCTAAACCGTTGTTGGCCTGAAAACCTACCAGAATGGCCTGCAAATACGTCGTAACGTCGAACGTGTAGGTTTTCTGACGGCTGCTGTAGCCGACAATCTGCGGATAATACCATTTATTGGCCGTCTGAAACGTGCCCGACTGGGTCTGGAGCAAATGCAGCAGTCGGGTGCCGGTGCCGGTTTCCGGCGTGTATAGAAGTCGGTTGTTGGCATCGGTCTGGGCCAGCGTCATCACAGAAGGAACGGGGCCACCGGGGCTGCTCCCTTTCACGAACAAGCTCAGTTCAGCCCGGTTGATGGCAATCCGGCCACTTTCTTTTTTCAGGTTCTCGATGGTCGGAAAATTCACTTTCGTCGTCACACCGGCGGCACTCTGAACGAACATCTCGCCACCCGTGTCGGCTCCCGTCAGCGAGTTCGTGAGGCTCAAAGCCGCCAGTTTCGTTCCCGAACGATCGACCTTGACCTGACTGAAGGAAGGCAAACCCGCCGTTGTGAAAAAGTCGATGCTCAACACTTTGGTCGTATCCGCCGATTTGTGGTAATACAACTCGATAAACATGTTGTTGGAAAACCCGAAAACCGTCGTATTCGTCGCACCCGGAACCACGGCAATGCCTTTGAACACTTTCCGAAAGTCCGCCTGAACGATGCCGGAACCTTTGGAAAGCTCCAGCAACTCACGACCCAGCGCGTCGGGCAAACGGGCATAACCGGCCCCTCCGACGGCGGTTGGTGTCAGCTTGATTTTGGCCAGTGGTTCGGCGGCATACGCGACCGACGACGCGTTGGTGTACCGTTTGGTAGAATCCAGATCTTCCGTCAGCCGGTGAACCAGAATCTCCTGCGCCCTGGTGGTATCGCCATACACATAGGAATAACCGACCAGCACGCGCAGGGAATCATAGACAATTTCGCCTTCGGTTTTGAAACTACCACCTTCGACATACAACTGCCCGAACGTTTTGGCAACAACTTTGCCAAAAACCGGGTCGGTATATTGCCCCACGAGCAAGCGGCTATTGCGGTCGGTCACAACCGAGTCGAGCAGAATGGTGGACGTTTCAACGGTCAGCGTATCGGTATACAGCACGCCAATGGCCGTGGGCGGTGCCAGGCCAATGTCTTTCGGCTCTTCGCAGGCCACCAACACCGACACCAGCGCGAACATGACGGCCATCAAACTGAGTTGAATCGTGCTGACGGATTGGCGGCTGCGGTTAGCCCGCCAGTTCCGTATAAAGGTTGTAATATTGATCAGCAACTTCCTGGCCTTCTTCGGCGAGTTCAAATTTCTTGTCGGACAAATCATTCAAAATAGTATTTAAACTCTCGCTATAATCTTCGTCAGCTTTTACAACCACGTCGGCATAGGTACATCCCATCCGGATAAAACCGTCATAATCAGCCGATTTCAGATACTTCAACATGTCCTCATCCACATCCATGGCCTTGGCTTTTTCAACCAGACCATCGTCGAAACGGTACGAAAATGAATTATTGTAGACCGAGAATACCGACTTGGTATCCTTAAACATGGGGTCGTTTTTGTAGGTTGTTTTCAGATACAGCGGAATCAGAGCCGTCATCCAGTCATTGCAGTGGACGATATCGGGTGACCAGCCTAATTTCTTCACGGTTTCCAGGACGCCTTTGCAGAAGAAAATAGTCCGCTCGTCGTTGTCTTCGTAGAATCGGTCATCTTTGTCAAGAAAAACGTGTTTACGCTGGAAATAGTCTTCATTGTCAATAAAATACACCTGAAGCTTGGCATTGGGAATGGAGGCCACCTTGATAATCAGCGGCTTTTCTTCATCGCCCACCGTAATGTTGATACCCGATAAACGGACCACCTCGTGTAGCCGGTTCTTTCGCTCGTTGATCAGCCCGAAACGTGGCACCAGGATGCGAATTTCCATGCCGCGTTCCTGCATCGCCTGTGGCAGTTTCCGAACAAAATCGGCCACCGCTGAAGTCTGGAGGAAAGGGTTGATTTCACTGGCAACGTAGAGAATCCGAAGTTTGCTCATAACACGATTGGGGGGCTTTAGTGAAATACACCGCCGTAGCGGAACAAATTAAAAATCTGCAAAATTATACAATTTTTTCTGGTATTTCAATAGAATTCCGCCAGAAAAACTCCTGTTTTGTCAATATAAACCGCTCGTCGCCAAATTCACGCTTCGGCCGAATCCGACGACAGACCAACTCAATTCCTTAAAAAATCAACATGCAACTCTACGAAACCATCACCGGTATACGACAAGCACTTGATTCTCAACGCAAGACCGGTCACTCCATCGGACTGGTCCCGACCATGGGGGCGTTGCACGCGGGACATCTGACCCTGGTCGACGCCAGTAAAGCCCAGAATGACCTCACGGTTTGCAGCATCTTCGTCAACCCGACGCAGTTCAACAACCCCGACGACCTCGCCCGGTATCCGCACACGCTCGAAGCCGACTGTAAACTGCTGGAAGAAGCCGGCTGCGACCTGGTTTTTGCGCCGTCGGTCGACGAAATATACCCGACCAATCCTTTCCTGAAACTGAATTTTGGCGAACTGGAAACCGTGCTGGAAGGGGCCTTCCGGCCGGGGCATTTCAACGGCGTCGGCATTGTGGTTTCCAAACTTTTCAACATTATCCAGCCCAACCGGGCGTACTTCGGCCAGAAAGACCTGCAACAGGTGGCGGTGGTGAAACGGCTGATTCGCGATCTGGGTTTTCAACTGGAACTGATTCGGATGCCTATCGTGCGGGAAGACGACGGCCTGGCGATGTCGTCGCGCAACCGCAACCTGTCGCCCGCCGAACGGCAGGAGGCCCCCGTTCTCTTCCAGGCATTGACCCAGGCACAGGACGTTCTGCGCAACGACGGAACGCTCGAAACCGCTAAAACCGCCGTAGAACACTATTTACAGAACCATCCCACTTTTCGGCTGGAGTATTTTGAAATCGCCAATGCCGACACGCTCCAGCCGGTTGAACAGCTCCAGGCACCGGGCGCAACGGCCTTGTGCATTGCCGCGCATCTGGGGAAAACCCGGCTGATCGACAACCTCATCGTGTGACAACCCGGCGGCTGAACTAACTCTTTTCGCGGGCTGTTTTTGCGGTAACTGCTTCGGGTGGACGGTTTTTCACTACTTTTGACCGTCCGTTTGAACCGGACAGTCACTACAACTATGTTTATTACCGTAATGAAATCCAAGATCCACCGGGTCCGGGTAACGCAGGCTGAACTGAATTATGTCGGCAGCATTACCATCGACGAGGATCTGATGGATGCGGCCGGATTGCTTGAAAATGAGCAGGTTCATATTGTCAACAACAACAATGGCGAACGTTTGGTCACCTACGTGATCAAGGGAGAACGCGGTTCCGGCATTATTTGCCTCAACGGGGCAGCCGCCCGGCGCGCGCAGGTCGGCGACATCATCATCATTATTGCCTACGGCATGATGACCACCGATGAAGCCAAAACCTACAAGCCGCTGGTGGTTTTTCCCGACAACAATAATCACCTGGTTTAAATGGTTTTGATGGTTGAAGGATGGTTAAAAATGGTTGAATGGCTTACCTTAATTTTAACCATCTAACCATATTTAACCATTAAAAACCATTTAACCATTTTTAACCATCAAACCATTTTTCAACCATCCTTCAGCCATCAAACCATCCAATCGTCTTGAAAAACATTCTAAAATACGGCATTTCGCTCAGCATTGCCGCCGGGTTGCTCTGGTACGTGTTCAAGGACATCGACCGGGCGGCCATGTTCGACGCGTTCAGCAAAGCCGACTACACCTGGATTGCCGTGTCGGGCTTGCTGACGGTGGTGGCCCACTGGAGCCGGGCCTATCGCTGGAGCCTGCTGCTGGAACCGGTGGTGGGCTACCGACCCGCGATTGTCAACACGACCCTGGGCGTTCTGACTGGTTATTTTGCCAATCTGGTGGTTCCGCGCATGGGCGAAGTCACCCGCTGCGGGACGCTCAACCGGCTGGAAGGTGTTCCCGTCAACGTCAGTTTTGGCACCGTTGTGGCCGAGCGGATTATCGACGTCGTGGTGCTGTTTCTCCTGCTTGGTGCCACGTTTCTGATCGAATTCAACCGGCTCAGCACGTTTCTGATGGACTTTTTCGCATCCAAATTCAACATGGCCGGTGTACGCGACAACACCTGGCTTTTGGTCATTCTGGGAGGCTGTCTGCTCGGTTTTGCGGTGATGATCTGGTTTTTCTACACCCGTTACAAGGAAGTTCTCCGCCAGAAACCGTTCTACCAGCGCGTTGAAAAGTTCGTGGTCGGCCTGCTCGAAGGCTTGCTGAGTGTCCGCAAGTTGAAAAACCCCTGGGCGTTCATTTTCCACACGGTTTTGATCTGGACGATGTACTATTTCATGTCGTTCGTGCTGTTTTCGGCCATGCCCCAAACCGCCGATCTGGGCTGGCGCGCGGGTCTGACGATTCTGATCATGGGTGCGTTGGGCATGGCGGCTCCCGTTCAGGGCGGTGCCGGAACGTTCAACATTCTGGTTGGGGCTGCATTGGCGCTTTACGGAATCAGTAACCAGGATGGGGCCACGCTGGCGACGCTGATGCTGTTTACACAGTGGTTCTACGTCGTGGTGCTGGGCGCGCTGAGTTTCCTGATTGTGATGCTGAAAGGCCGAAATCCGCAAACCGAAGTCAAACCGGATGCGCAGAACGTGGTTAATTTGAAATAGTGGATGTTTACCCCCAACCCCCTAAAGGGGGCTTAAAAAATCCGGATGCCTAAGCCCCCTTTAGGGGGTTGGGGGTAACTATTTTAACCATTCAACCATTCTTAACCACCCAAAAATGATGACCGAATCCAAAATCCTCAGCCGGGATCAGGCCGTTGCCTCAGCCGAACAGTGGCACGCTAAGGGCCGGCAACTGGTTTTTACCAACGGCTGTTTCGATATTTTGCACCTGGGTCATGTCGATTACCTGGAAAAAGCCCGTCAATTCGGCGACAAACTGATTCTGGGTTTGAATACCGATGCGTCCGTCAGTTGCATCAAAGGGCCGCTGCGCCCCGTTGTCAACGAATACGCCCGCGCCCGGCTGATGGCTTCACTGGCGTTTGTCGATGCAGTTGTGCTCTTCGGCGAGTCCACACCGCTCGAATTGATTCAGGCGTTGAAACCGGACGTGCTGGTCAAAGGCGACGACTACGCCGTCAGTGCCATCGTGGGTGCCGATTTTGTGCTGGAAAACGGCGGCCGGGTGCAAACCATTCCGCTCGTGGCGGGTTATTCAACCACGGCGCTGATTGAAAAAATCCGCAACGCTTACCCGGAAGGATGATTTTACCAAAACCGTGACCAACGGTTGCAGGTATTGATAAACAATGAACCGTTTTTTTAGTGATATTTGTTAAGCTAGTATAGTGATCCACACTACCGTTTAACCACGTACTCTTAATCGCACCGGCGACCCCGGTCTTTATTGAATTATGCCTGGAATCTGGATTATTTTCATCGTTTTCGCTCTCCTGAGTGCCGGTATTAGCTGGCGTCTGCGGAGCAAGTTTAACGAGTATTCACAAATCGGACTGAGCAACGGTCTGAGCGGTAAGGAGATTGCCGAGCGGATGCTCCACGAAAACAACATTTTCGACGTTCGCGTCCTCTCGGTGGAAGGAATGCTGACCGACCACTATAACCCGCAGGACAAAACCGTCAACCTGAGCGCCGACGTCTATTACGGGCGAAGCGTATCGGCAGCGGCTGTGGCAGCCCACGAATGCGGTCACGCCGTACAACATGCGACGGCCTACGGCCCGCTTAAACTCCGTTCGGCGATGGTGCCGTTCCTGACGGTTTCGTCAAGCTACCTGCAATGGATCATCCTGATCGGTATTTTGCTGATCAACACCACCATCATTCCGCTGGCGGTTGGGGTGGCTTTGTTTGCCGTGACGACGCTGTTCAGTTTTGTCACGCTGCCCGTCGAGTTCGACGCCAGCCGCCGGGCACTGGCCTGGGTGCAAAGCCGGAACATCGTCAACCAGCGGGAATACGGTTTTGCCAAAGATGCCCTCTGGTGGGCGGCCATGACCTACGTGGTAGCCGCACTCGGTTCGCTGGCCACGCTGCTGTATTACGCCAGCCTGTTGATGGGCGGTCGCCGAAGCGACTAAGTTCGACCTTGTTTTCTAGTGAAGAGGTGCTACGAAAAAACCGTAGCACCTCTTTTTTTGTATAATAGCCCCTAAATCTCCTGAAGGGCGGGACTGTTAAGTTCTTCCGCTTTTCGCCCCCAACCCCCTAAAGGCCGGGCGGCCGGTGCCGGGCTAAAACATCCGGATTTTGAAGCCCCTTTAGGGGGTTGGGAGCGAAAAGCCCCGTTCCCCGCCATAAAAAAGCCCATAGGGAGACCCTATAGGCTTTCTGCATTATTGCGAGATGTAAAGATTAATTCCAATCGGAAACCGATTAAACCGTTGATAGACCGTAACGATTTCCAGGGCACAAGATAGTATTAAATATTATTGCCTGTACAATCAATTAATAAATTATTGTATTATTTTTCTATTTATCGTTTGAAACCGCCCTTTACGAAGCGGTTTCGAAAGCCAGTTTGCTTTTCCGGTAGCCGTATGAAAAGTAAATAACCAGACCGATAACCAGCCAGACTACGAAAATGGCCCAGTTACTGATGCCCAGTTCGGTCATCAGATAGAGGTTGGTCAGAATGCCCAAAACCGGGAGGAGGGAAAAATTGTACCGAAACGAGAGGACAGAAAACAGCGCCCAGGTAAGCCAGAAAAACGCCAGCAACGGTTTTTCCTGAATCCCACTCAACAGACCGCCCGCCCGCAAAACCAGCACCATCGCTACGACCAGCGCCAGGCCGACGATGTATTTGCCGTTAATATAAGGCACTTTGAATTTAGAATGTTTAGAAAGGCCCTTGGCGTCCAGAAACAAAATACCGGCGCAAACCAGGATAAAAGCAAAGAAGGTTCCGACACTCGTGAGGTCGATAAAAAATTGCATATCCAGAAACAACGACGGGATGGCAACCAGAAAACCGGTTACGATGGTGGCGAACGAGGGCGTCCGGTAGCGCGGATGAATTTTCGAGAACCGTGGCCACAGCAAACCATCACGGCTCATGGTCATCCAAATGCGGGGCTGGCCCAGTTGATACACCAGCAACGCGCTGGTGATGGCAACAACGGCACTAACCGAAATCACCCCCGCAATCGCGTCGAGTCCCACTTTCTGGAAAACATACGCCAGTGGATCATCGACGCCCAGTTCCTTGTAATTCACCATACCGGTCAATACCAGCGTAATCAGCACGTACAGAACCGTACAGATAATCAGACAGTAGATCATCGCCCGGGGTAAATCGCGCTGCGGATTTTTACACTCTTCCGCCGTGGTCGAAATGGAATCGAAACCGATGAAGGCAAAGAACACCGAAGCCACTCCACTCAACACCCCCGCAACGCCATTGGGGGCAAACGGTGACCAGTTCGCCGGTTTTACGTAAAAGGCCCCGGCGGCAATGACCAGGCCAATGACGGCCAGTTTCAGAACCACCAGCAGGTTGCTGGCAGCGCGGGATTCTTTAATGCCGACGTAGACCAAAGCCGTGATCAGAACCGTGACAAAACCGGCGGGCAAATCGGCAATGAATTTCAAACTTCCGAGTGCCGGAGCATCCTGAAAAGCCTGGGCGAGTTCCCGCGTATTCTCGGGTAGACTTGCGGGCGTAGCACTGGCCTGCACGAGCGCGTAGGCTTTGGCCGCCGATCCATAGTCGGTTGCCCAATACGACGGAAAATGGATCCCGAACCCTTCCAGCATCGACGTAAAATATTCGGACCACGAAATGGCCACCACCATATTGCTGACGGCATATTCCAGAATGAGCGCCCAGCCAATGATCCAGGCAAATATCTCCCCAAACGACACGTACGCGTAGGTATAAGCACTTCCGCTGACCGGCACGGTGGAGGCAAACTGGGCGTAACTGAGGGCCGTAAAAACGCAGGCAATGGCCGTAAAGACAAAAAGCAGCGAGACCGCCGGACCGCCATTGACGCTGGCCCGCCCGATGGTGCTGAAAATACCGGCTCCAATGATGGCCGCGATTCCAAACGAAGTCAGGTCGCGTACGCCCAGCACCTTGTTCATGTGTGACGAATGCCCCTCACCCACATCGGCGATGGCTTTTACAACCGATTTTTTCCGGAATACAGAGTCACTCATAAGGCTGGCGTCTATTGTCTAAGTTTTCGTTCGGCTACTAGTTCTTTTAATTCGGTAATCCGGCTCAGGGTGGTGGCTTCCTTACAGTTGGCAATCACCATAAGAAGCGCGGAACCGCCTTCGTACATTTTTTCGTAAATTTTGCAGTGTGCATCGCGGTAAACGATCCACTGCCGCTGGGCTTCCATCACGATGGCTTTCTCGTCTTTCGAAACCAGCCCGATCAACTGTTTGTAAACCGCATTCAATTCGTGGTCGGCTTTCTGAAACCGCATCTGGGCGCATAAATTCAGATCCGTCTGCGTTTGGGCGCTGTCACAGTTGGTGAGCACATCCGGCGGATGACTGAGAATATCGATGTGTTCCAGTGCGGGACTTTGGGCCGCCGGTCGCTGTGCCCAGGTACTGATGGCCATCAGGCAACCCACTACCATGCCGATGTGCTTTGTTCTCATTGCAGTTGTTTCAACCCGTTTCAGGCTGAACGGAAAGCTAAAAATAAAAATTGTTTTTGGTATTAAAAGCGGTTTTCCAAAAACGCCGTTAATAGAGGGACTTCGCATTGTTTTTTTACCTTGCACACTGTCTCTTTGCATTTTCGTATTGACCGATGTCCATTCTGGTACAAAACCTGACTAAACTCTACGCCCGAACCGGCGAAACGGCCCAGCGCGCGGTCGACGGGATTTCCTTTTCCGTTCAGCCGGGTGAGATCGTGGGATTTCTGGGGCCCAACGGGGCCGGAAAGTCTACGACGATGAAAATTGCGACGGCGTATCTGCCCCCTACCGAAGGCACGGTTGTCGTGAATGGTTTTGACGTTCGAACGAATTCAATCGATGTACGGCGAAGTTTGGGCTATCTGCCGGAGCATAATCCGCTCTACCTCGACATGTACGTGAAGGAGTTTCTGCACTTCGCGGGATCGCTCCACGGTTTGCGGGGTTCCGGGCTGAGTCGGCGGGTCACGGAGATGATCGGATTGGTGGGGCTGGAACTGGAGCAACGCAAGAAAATCGGGCAGTTGTCGAAAGGATACCGGCAGCGCGTCGGGCTGGCGCAGGCGCTGATTCACAACCCGCCCGTTCTGATTCTGGACGAACCCACCACGGGACTTGACCCCAATCAGCTTACGGAAATCCGCCAAGTGATTCGGGAAGTCGGGCGTGAAAAAACCGTGTTGTTTTCAACCCACATCATGCAGGAGGTCGAAGCCCTCTGCGAGCGGGTCATCATCATTAACCGGGGCCGGATTGTGGCGGATGGGCAATTGAGTCAGTTGCGGGAAACATCCGACGGTTCGGTCGCCGTCGTGGCCGAATTCGAGCGGGATCTGGAGGATGTGTCGGTCCTGAACGCGCTTCCCGGCATTCTGCGCATCGAGGCACTGGGTGAAAACCGCTACCGGCTGACGGCCCACCAAGACAGCGACCTGCGAGCCGCTGTGTTCCGGTTAGCCGCCGATAAAAACCTGACCCTCGTCGGCCTGAAACAGCAGGAAAGCAATCTGGAGGGGGTGTTTAAACAGTTGACAACACCAACCAATAAATAACGAATATTGAACGCTGAATAGCGAATAACGAAGTGGCGCTGCCTCTTTATTTCGTTATTCGCTATTCAGCGTTCAATATTCGTTATTTAATTTTTACTTCACTTTCGGGCAGATGCCATCAGCGGATACTGATCGAAGATGGATCGGACAATGCCCTTGAAATAATTATTCTTGAAGTTCGGATTTCGGGTTACGCGGGATGCGTAGCCTTTCCAGATCACCTGATAGGTATCGGCATCGATCAATGAAATCATCAGCGTTCCTTCGTCGAGGTTGTAGTCGATGCGCTTGTAGGTTGCGTCGCCATCTTCACTCACCACCCAGTCCTTGATAACCGGTTGCTGGTAGCCTCTGAAACGCAGGTCGTTGCGGAAAATATTGTAGGAAATCAGCAGATTGGGCCCCCGGTTGGCCACTTTATAGCCCCGTGCTTCCATCTGGTGACGAATGGCTTCCTGGATGTCCGAGCAAAGCAGGGTAGAGTCGATATACTCACATTCCAGAAAGTTAAAAGATTCATAGTTTTTAAAATGCCCTTCGTAGCTGTAATCGTGCTCAACGAATAATTTCCCAGGCATGCATCCGGCCAGCGAAACCACAGCCAGTAACACAAGAACGCCGATAAAATGTTTCATAAACGGACTGTTTAACAGGGTTGTAAATTTGAATCGTATAGACAAACTGGTTAAAAATGAATGGTACTATTGGTATAGTGATTGTCTAGCTATAAGGTTCAAAAAACCGCTTGAGCGGCCCTGCTTACAGACTAGTTTAGGTTCGATAGTAATCCAATGCCCGGCGCATTTCTGCTTTCGTCACCAGCACATCGTAGGTGCAACTTCCCGGTCCGTCCAGCAAGGCCATCCGAACCTCGCCGTTGCGGTTTTTCTTGTCCTGCAACGTCAGCTTCAACACCGGCTCCAGGTCGGCATCCGTCAGTTTGACCCGGCCGTAGATGGAAAACAGGTACTCTTCAATCTGTTCCAGCAACCCGGTTTCGATCAGGCCTTTGCGTTTGGCAATAAAGGCTTCGGCAATCATTCCGGCGGCAATGGCTTCGCCATGCAGCAACCGGCGTTTGGGATCGGCCAGGAAATGGGTTTCGAGCGCATGTCCCAGCGTGTGACCGAAGTTTAATATTTTACGTATTCCCTTCTCATTTGGATCTTGCTCGACAATATTTTTTTTCACGCCCACCGAATGCGCCACCAGATCATTCCAGTCCTGCCGGTGCAGATCCCGGCGACGGATGACGTTCCATTTGGCCGCGTCGGCAATCAGGCAATGTTTGATGATTTCGGCAAAGCCCGACCGCAACTCCAACTCCGGTAAGGTTTGAAAGAAAACGGTGTCGATCAGAACGGTTTCCGGTAGTTTGAAGACCCCAATATGGTTTTTAAATCCGTGAAAGTCAATACCTAACTTTCCACCCACACTCGCATCCACCTGCGACAATAAGGTGGTCGGAATCTGAATAAAATCGATGCCCCGCTTGTAGGTTGCCGCACAAAAACCGCCTAAATCGCCAACTACGCCCCCTCCGAGATCAATCAGCAGGGCATGGCGGTCAAATTGGGCGTCGGTTAAGGCCTGCCAGACGGTTTCGCAAGTCGCTAAATTCTTGAATTCTTCCCCCGCCCGAACCGTAATAATCTTATGTTTCGGTAAAAAATTTTTTATCGCCGGATAGCAAAGACGCTTCGTATTTGCATCGGCCAGAACCGCAATGGCCGAATAATTGTGCTGCTTTAGAAAAGCCGGCAAGCTTTCGGCCAGGGATGAAATGTGAACGGACATAGGTGGTTATATAGAAATCGCTCCCAAAGGTAAGCCTTCGGAAGCGATTTCAAGGTACGAAAGTCCGTCGGTACTTAGGAAATAACTTTCAGCGCGTCGGCGAAATATTTCATTTGATCCATTGTCCCGAGGCTCACGCGGCACCAGAACTGGCCGTCAAATTTCCACTGACGAACGCTCACGCCGTTTTCCATCATTTTCTTGGTGAAATCGTCGCCCTTCATCCGGATCGGGAACAACACGAAGTTGGTGCCGGATGGCAGGTAGGTGTAGCCATTTTGCTTCAGCGTGGCATACAGAAACTCGCGGGCTTCCAGACCTTTTCCCAGCGAATATTTGATAAATTCTTCGTCTTTGTAACACGCCAGTGCAGCCCGCAACGTGGTCATGCTCAGGTTACCGGCTCCACCGCCCCACTTCGAGATGGCTTTCAGCGTATCCGGCTGTCCCACCATGTAGCCCATCCGCAAACCGGCCATGCCGTAGATTTTCGAGAACGTCTTGGCCACCATCACATTCTGGCCTTTTTTGATGTTCTCAATCACCGTGTATTTCTTCGGATCGCCGGTGTAGTGAATGTAAGCTTCGTCCACAAATACCGGTTTTTTCGCCGAAACGCGGTCCACAAACGCCCGCAGGCTTTCCGGGTTGATCGTAACGCCCGTCGGGTTGTTGGGGTTACAGATATAAACCAGACCGGTTTTGTCGTTGACCTTCTTCTCCATTTCTTCCAGATTATGGTCGTAGGTACCGCTGGTCAGGGGTACTTTGTCCCACGTCATGCCGTGCATCACAGCCGCCCGAACGAGTTGTTCGTAGGTTGGATCGGCCGACAGAACGCTGCTGCCCGGACTGGCATACGCATACTGCAAAGCCGTTGCGTGCAGCAGTGCGCCCGAACCCGCCGAAAGCAGGATCTGCTCCGGTGCTACTCCTTCCTCTTCCGCAATCATTTTCTGCAATTGCGCGCCGTAGGAAAACGGATACAAAAAGCCATCCGAAGCGGCTTCGTTAATCGCTTTCAACGCCTTTGGCGATGGACCATACGGATTTTCGTTGGCCGACAGACGTGCTTTCAGCGCACCTTTGGGAGCCGTTGGCGGTAAGGCACCGGCTGGCGCAGCCTTGTCCAGCCAGGGTTCACAATACGCGGCCGGGGCTGCGGCTAAACCGACACCCGCGAGCAATCCGGACCGGAGCCATTCACGACGATTAAGAGACATAATAAAGAAGTGGTTAGATATTTGTTTTCGTTTAATTTACCCCTTGAATCCGCGACAACCGGGAAAATGCCTGGCCTTTGTATTCGCCCGTCCAGGTCAGCGACACACTGCTGCCGACGGCGGGCGCTGCAATACCGAGTTCCGCCCAGGTTTTGGTCAGGGTGGCCTTTCCGGTGGCATCGGTTTTCAGATCGGCAATCGCCGTCATGACGGTCGCCGTGCCTTTCACCTCCCGTTTCATCAGCTTGACAGTTAATGACGCTACCGGAATGGAGTCGATGCCCACCTTATAGTCCAGAATACCGCTTTTGTCCAGTTCCAGAATTTTCACGGTCATCACGACCGGTGCGGTGATTTTCTGCGTCACCACCGGTTCGGCGGTTTGTCCACCGCCGTCGGAGGCCCCATCGACCAGCACCAGCACCGGCGCAACGACGCGATCGACAAAGGGATCTTCCGTTTTTTCGCACCCGGCGAGCAGGCTGCTCACGACCGTTAAGCCACTTAAAATAAGGTATTTATAGCTCTTCATACGCATCTTCATGGTTAATTATAATTATTTCTCAACCCACCACAATTTGGACTTCATATCATCCGCTCCACCGAGCAGGGAGATGCCTTTATCCAGACTCACTTTGTTCAGGGAATACTCCGAAGTGGGATACTTCAGGCGGGTTGGCAGCACCCCATCGTTCGAGAAAACCGACCGGGAATCTTTCGCAGGCAGCACCGGCAGCCCCGTCCGGCGGTATTCCGTCCAGGCTTCGATGGCTTGTCCGAACAACGAAATCCACTTCTGCTCCATGATGGTCGTTTTGGTAGCGGTTCCGACTTTGGCCAGATACCCGGCGGGTACCGTCAAGCCGTATTGTTCGAAGGAAGCGGTGATGCCTTTTTCCAGATACGTCTGTGCACTGCCCGTGATGTCGCCATCCGCAGCCGCTTCGGCCAGAATCAGGTTCAGTTCCGAAAACGTCATGATGACGGCCGGCGCCGTCGGGGCCGTAAAGTAGGTTCCCAGTAAGGAACTCGTTCCAAGATAAGCCGTAGCAACCGCATCGGGCAATCCGTTGGCGTGACCTTCGTATTTTCCGGCTTTGTTGGGCTGGGCGTAGACCGTAATCCGGCTGTCACCCAGTTCATTCAGCCGGTCGGCCAGGGTTTTGCTGATGTTCCAGTCGGTCCGGCCGTCCTGAATCATCACCTGGTGCCACTCGTTGTTGCTGGGCAACACGGCGGAGTTGGTCAGTTTGGCGTTGTCGGCATTGCTCGTAAAAACCGGATAGATCGTTGCATTACCCAGAATCTCGGCCATGACGGCTTTCGACTCCGCCGATTTTTTCACGGCCTGACGGTTTGCCAGCCGCAACCGCAGCGAGTTGGCAAACTTCTTCCATTTCAGAATATCACCACCGTACAGAATATCACCGGCAATGGCCGGGCCCGTCACGCTCAACTTTTCGTTAGCGGTTTTCAGGTCTTTCAGCAAACCGGCATACACCGTTTCAACCGGATCGTAAACCGGGGTGTAGTTCGGCGATTCAGCCGTGCCTTTCAATGCTTCGGTATACGGAATAGGCCCGTAGACATCGGCCAGCAACGAAAATACCCACGACCGCATCACCAGCGCCACGCCTTCGTAATTGGCATTTTCGAATTGGCCACCCGGCCCGGCCAGCGTAATAATCCGCTGGTAGTTTACCTGAGCGTCGTTGAAAAATCCTTTCCAGTTGTTGGTGTAAAAACCAACCGAAACTTCGTAGTTATCCCCCTCGTTCGAGTAGATGTTGCGGGTCAGATACTGCATCCAGCACATGGCCCCGTCCAGATTCAAACGCTCAAAACGGGTCCGGACGCCCCAATAGCGGTCAACGGATGCTTCGAGGGCATAGGGCAACAGATACTGGGGGCTGATGGCCGTCGGATCGTTCGGGCTGACGTTCATTTCGTCAAACTCCGACGTGCAGGAACCCGCCAGTGTCATCAAACCGATACTCACAAAAAGTGCTTTTATGATCTTCATAGTCAAATCGTTTGGTCGGAATTAAAATGACAGACTCAGGTTGGCACCGATGCTGCGCGAGCTGGGCAATTCACCGTAGGCAAAGCCCTGCTGGTTAGCCCCAAACCGGTCCACTTCAGGATCGACGTGGGTGGTGTTTTTGAACAGCATCGCCAGGTTGCGGCCCACAATAGAAATCTTGGCTGAGCGAATTTTGACCCGGTTCAGAAAACCCGCCGGTAACTGGTAGCCAATCGTAGCTTCGCGGAGTTTGACGTAACTGCCGTCGTAAATCGACGCTTCGTGGTAGCTGCGCGGGTTGTTGTAGGCAATCAGGGTTTTAGCCGGTACGATCACCGTGTTGGGGACGTAGTTGGGTGCTTCGGCGGTTCCGGCGTTGTAGACGCCTTTGCCAATCACGCCTTCTTCGCGGCCCACGGCGGTTTCTTCATACTGACCCGTCCAGCGGGCGGTGCCGGTGCCTTCGTCGAAGAAGTCCCCCCCCCATTTCACATCCACCAAAGCCGAAACCGAGAAGCCTTTGAAGGTCAGGCTGTTCAACCAGCCACCCGTCCATTTCGGCTGAACGTTGCCCAGCGTGCGGGGCGTGGTCGAAATCACCGGCAAGCCATTGGCATTGTAAATCCGCTGCCCATCGGGCGCTTTTTCAAACCCGGTTCCGAAGAAACTGCCGTACGGTTGTCCAACCCGCGCTTCCGTGATCAATCCCTGCCGGGTAGCCAGCGTATAGGTCGTCAGCCCTTCGGCCAGTTCCAGCACTTTGTTGCGGTTGCGGGAGAAGTTCAGGGTCGTTTCCCAGCTAAAACCGGTGGCGGTTTTGACGGGCGTACCAGTCAGCACCACTTCCAGCCCTTTGTTGGATATTTTACCGGCGTTGAGGACGCGGGAGTTGTAACCACTTGATTTCGAGATTTCAACGGCCAGAATCTGATCGCGGGAGAGCTGATCGTAATACGTTACGTCCAGGCCAATCCGTCCTTTCAGGAAGCGGACGTCAAGCCCCAACTCGGTTCCGGTCGTAATTTCCGGCCGCAGCGTGGAGTTGGCAATCTGGGTGTTTTCATAAAACTCCGGTGTCGATCCCGCCCAGGAAGTTCCGGCTCGGAACGTTTGCAGCAACTGGTAGGGCAATGCGTCGTTTCCAACCTGCGCCCAGCTCGCCCGAATTTTACCGAATGAAATAATATTGCTCTGCACATTCAGAAGATCGGTGATCACCGCACTCCCCGAGATGGACGGGTAGAAATACGAGCGGTTGTTTGAGGGCAGCGTGCTCGACCAGTCGTTGCGGGCCGTGGCGTTCAAAAAGAGCGCGTTTTTGTAGCTTACTTCCAACGATCCGAATACGCTGTTGACCTGCGACTTTTCAATCGCGCTCTGGGCCGTGTTCCGGCTGGGGTTGGCGTTGGAGGCATTGTAGAGGCCGTCGACCACCAATTCACCCACGGCGAGCGAATTGCGTTTGTAATAGTTTGTCCGGGAGATCGCACCGACCTGAATATTGGTCGAAAAATCCGAATTCAGGGCTTTGTTGAACGTCAGGATGGCGTCGTGGTTGGTTTCCTGGCGACGCAGAATTTCTTCCGTGAAAGCCCCGGGCGTCCGGTTTCCGTTCCGAACCCGCTCGAAATTGTTGACACTGATCCGCGTATCGGTCCAGACGTCGGTTCCACTCCGGACCATCAGACTCAGCGACGGAAGGATTTTGTAGTTCAGCGCGATGTTGCCCACCAGCCGGTCTTTTTCGTTATTAGACGGCAGCAACTCCGAAGAATAATACGGGTTGGTGAAGAACGTATGCTGCCAGTTCGGGGGATCGGTGTCGGCGGGTTTGCCAGGCAGGGCCCGCTGGATGTGAACATCGGTGTAATCCCGCCAGTTGCGCAATTTGGTGTAATCCGTTTGACGGTGCGCCCAGATGAACTCCTGACCGCTGCTGTAGCTCCGGTTACCGCCCGATTTGATGTATTCCGCCGAAACGGTTGCGCTGAATTTCGGGGTGAAGTTATAGGCGGAGTTGAATTTGAAGTTATTCCGGTAGAAGTCGTTGTAGTAAATCAGTCCTTTTTGATCCATCCGACCGGCCGACAAGCGGAAACTTCCTTTGTCGTTACCGCCCGAAACCGCTACGCTGTTCGTAATGGTCTGGCCGGTTTGCCAGAAATCTTCCCAGTTGTTGGGGTTAGGCGTCAGTGGAGCCACTTCCTTGCCCGACCACCAGTGCCGAACCAGCCGGCCGTCCATGGGTCCGCCCCAGCTTTCGTCGGTCCCTTCGGTGCCGGTCAGCGGAGCCGTCGGGTAAGCCGCCCGGTATTGCTGCACTTCAAGTGGATCGGTAATGGCACCCGACCAACCGTCGTTATACCAGGTGCGGTAGCCGTTTCCACCACCATACGTGTTCTGGAATTGGGGTTTGATCCAGGGGCGTTCGAACGTGACGTTGGAGTTGATTTCAACACCGATGCCTTTCGTTCCCGCTCCGTTTTTGGTCGTGATCAGAATGACCCCGTTGGCCGCCCGTGATCCATACAGAGCAGCCGCATTCGGGCCTTTCAGAATGCTCATTTCCTTGATGTTATCCGGGTTCACTTCCGAAATTCCGGAACCGTACGTTTTATCGAAGGATTGCTGAATCGGTACGCCATCGACCACGATCAGCGGCTGGTTATTGCCCGAAACCGATGATGCGCCCCGAATCTGGATGGTGGAGCCGCTGCCCGGCCCGCCGTTGGAGCTAACCCGCAAACCGGCCACTTTACCGGATAAGGCGTTCACGACGTTGGACGAACGCGCTTCGGTGAGTGCCGTGCCTTTGATTTCCTGCACCCCGTAGCCGAGTGATTTCACTTCTTTCTCAACCCCAAAAGCCGTTACCACGACCTCCGACAGCGACTTGACGTCCGTTTTCAGCGTTAAATCGAGCGTAGAGCGATTACCGATGGCGATTTCTTCGGTCAGAAAACCAATGGAACTGATGATAATGGTTGCGTTTTCGGAGGGGACTTTCAGGGTGAACTTGCCCTCGTTGTCGGTGGTCGTCCCGGTTGTACTGCCTTTAACGACGACATTGGCCCCGGGGAGAGGCCCCTCTTCTGCCGCCAGAATGGTACCGGTAAGCGTACGCGTCTGGGCCGTAGCAACCACTACAGACAACCAGATCATCCCTACTAGTAAAAGTAGCGTTTTCCTCATAATCAGCTAGGTTAACAAAGTACGTTAAAGATGGATAGTTGAACACGTCCACTGTCATGCAAACCCGGAGCGTTGGACGACCGGACACTGGCCGCTTCGCCGAACCGCCCTCCGCAACCGGGCGCATGACAATGACTGACAATCCGGAATTGCTCCGGATTCAGTGCTTTGTCCGACATTTCTGGTACGGTTTTGATCCGAATGAGCAAAGCAATGCCCAGCCGACCAGACGTCGGTAATTGGTTTGATTAAGGCTAAACGGAATGGTTGAACTGCCCTGAATTTCTCAGGCAGCGAATCCGGATCTTCTTTGCTCCATGCAAAAGACAGGTGATCCGGTCAGGGCTTTCCGGTAGTGCGGCCAGCGGATTGCCCTATAGAAAGAAAGAAGTCACTGTGGTTTGTCGATATATCAAAAGTAAGCAAAACAATATATTTGCCAAATTAAATTGTCACTTTTTTAAGTATATACGTACAAAATTTTCAAAAAAATATCATTTGCCAAATGTAACCATTGGTAACGTAAAATTATTTCTCCTTAAAATCCAATAGACAGGAACGCGGATTGGGCGGATATAACGGATTAAAACAGATTTTATCCGTGGACATCCGTTGCATCCGTCCAATCCGCGTTCCTGTCTATTGCCGGTTGTTCTTTTCGCCGATATACCGCTCGAAAAACTCGTAAATCCGCAGCATCCGGTCAATCCGCTGCCGCACGTTCCCAGATCGGCTCATCTCGTGCGTACCGCCGGGCATCCGCACGTATTCGACCGGGCGACCCAGTATCTTCAAGCTTTTGTAAAGCATTTCACTCTGGATGACGCCCGTCCGCAGATCGTTTTCGCCGTGTTTGATCAACAGGGGCGTTTTGATGTTTTCGACAAACGTGTACGGCGAATTGGCTTCCAGCACGTCCGCGGCCTGTTTTTGCCACGGATAGCCCCCAAAATAATTCGGAACCAGCCGCCAGGCGTTGCCTTCACCCATGAACGTCGTGAGGTCATACACCCCGCGCTGCGAAAAAGCGGCTTTGAAGCGGTTATCGTGGGCCACAATCCAGGCCGTCAGATAGCCCGCATATGAACCGCCCGTAATCACCTGCCGACTCGTATCGACCCAGGCTTCTTTGGCGGCATCGGTCGCGGCTGCCAGCACGTCTTCGGTCGGGCCGGTTCCCCAGTCTTTGACGTTGGCACGTTGAAAATCAATCCCATACCCGCCCGATCCCCGTGGATTGGCATACACCACGCCGTAGCCTTGCGAACAGAAATACTGAAATTCGTGCCACATCGACGCTTCGCCGGGTCCCCACATCGCCGTTGGGCCACCGTGCATGTTGAGCAGCAAGGGGTATTTCTTAGTGGAAGCAGACGCTTCGTTTGCCGCAACCGCCGTGGGCTTCATAATCCAGTACTCGATCGTCTGCCCTTTCGAATTTTTATAGGTGCGTTTTTCCGGAAAACTCAACGCTTTTGCGGCCACCCAGTCGTTGTGATTGCTCAGCTTCACCGCATTGGCGGTAAACGGTTTTTGCGTCGTAGCACCTGTAAAAGCCGCCGTATACAATTCCGACGGATTGGCGACAGCGGTTTTGGCAAACACCACCTGATCGCCCGCCAGATCGAACGCACTGATTCCACTGTCGAAATCCGACAATTGGGTTACCTGCTTTGTAGCCGGGTCAAGCCGGTAGAGAGGTACCCCGCCGTTCGATGAGGCCGTAAAAAATACCGCATAGGCCGTTGTGACGGGTGATTTTTTCTTTTTCGAACCTGCTACCGATACAGCACCCCATGTCAGATTGCCGGCCGCCCGGTCGAAGGCAACCACCTGTAAATCGGAAACCGACGTGCCGTTCAGGGCGGCAATGGCAAGCTGCCCCGCGTTAACGCCCTGTGCGGCATTTGTCAGCAAAACCAACTGACGGCCATCGGGCGAAACAGAAGGCGAGAAATACGTTTTACCAACTTCCGACAACAGGCTAATCCGTTTGCCCGACCCATCGGCCGCCAGCCAGATGAGCGCGGCATCCTGCTCGCGGTCGGGGTGTCGGAGCGTGTCGCGGTCGGTTACGGCCAGAATCCCCTGCCCGTCGGGCATCCAGACCGGGGCCTGAAACGAATAAAAACCGTGCGTCAACGGTTTCGGCGTCGCGTTCTCTTTGACATCCACCGCATACAGGTGTGTAAAACTCAGTTCGGGTTCGGTGGCCGATTCGCCCTGAAAATTGAGCCGGTTGATGACTTTTGCTTTTTTATCCTCCACATCCTTGTTCAGATAGGCCCGGATTTCGGCCAGCGATCCGTCGGGGTTTGCCTTCACGGTTTTGTCCGTTTTGATAAAATCATTGGTCGCGAAACCCGGTTTTTCCAGCGACCAGGCGGGCACGGTTTTTCCCCGGTTCAGCAGTGAGTCTTTCAGAATTTCGGACAACGAAGCATTGGCCGTAAACAGAATCCGTTTGCCGTCCGGCGACCATTGCGGACTGGAAGCCCCGTAGCTCAGTTTGGTCAACTGCCAGGCTTCGCCCCCACCGAGCGGCATCACAAAAATCTGCGATTTGCCTTTCACCGTTCGCACAAATGCAATCGATTTGCCATCGGGTGACCAGTCGGGCTGCCGGGCACTTTCGCTGCCGTGGGTCAGCGGTTTTGGATCGCCGAACGGTGCGTCGCTACGCTTCAAGCCGGTTAAATAGATATGGGTCTTATACTCGTATTCGTCTTTCTTCTCGGCATCCGGTTCAATCGTCGTCAGTGTATAAACCGCCTGTTGGCCATCGGGCGAGGTTTTAATACCGCTCACTTGTTTGATGCGGGTTAAATCGGTTACGGTAATCTTCGGTTTGCCGGTTTGGGCGTGAGCGTACGGAATCAACAGCCCGAAAGCGGCTGCGAGGAGGAGAATTTTCTTCATGAGTTTGTTTCTGAATGACTCCCGAAGATAACAAAAAGCCCGTCTCTACCAACACCCCAAAGCCTGAAAGGCTTACATCACTAGCCCCGGATAACATCCGGGGAGGGCGTTATCACAACGGAAGGCGTTATCACAACGGAGGGCCATACCATCACAACGGGACATGATTCAACCCTTTCAGGGTTGGGACGCACTCGGAACGTGTCGGATGCCCCCGGATGCTATCCGGGGTTAATGATAGAAAGCCTTTCAGGCTTGTTTCGGAGTGCTCCGATCCAACGAAAGTAGCCTGAAAGGCTTACATCACTAGCCCCGGATAACATCCGGGGAGGGCGTTATCCAACGGGGAGGGCGTTATCCAACGGGGAGGGCGTTATCTCGACGGGGAGGGCGTTATCTCGACGGGGAGGGCGTTATCCCGACGGGGACGGCATTATCCCAACGGGGAGGGCATTACCCCAACGGGGACGGCGTTACCCCAACGGAGTTATACCATCGGGACATGATTCAACCCTTTCAGGGTTCGGACACATTCGGGGCGTGTCGGATGCCCCCGGATGCTATCCGGGGTTAATGATAGAGAGCCTTTCAGGCTTGTTCCGGAGTGCTCCGATCCAACGAAAGTAGCCTGAAAGGCTTACATCACTAGCCCCGGATAACATCCGGGGACGGCGTTATCACAACGGGGGGCAATATCCAATGGGGAAACTACAACCCGACGTGGTAATCATACCCGCGTTCGGCCCAGAAGTCGCGGGGGCGTTCGTCGCTGAACCAGAGGCTGCCGATGCGTTTCAGGTTTTTGACGCCGTATTTTACCGGAATGATCAGACGCAGGGGTGCGCCGTGTAGATCAGTGAGCGGCTCGCCATTCATTTCGTAGGCCAGAATCGTTTGCGGATGCAGGGCACTGGGCGTGTCGATGCCAACGTAATAACCGCCATCGGGCGTTTTCATGCCGACGTACGGATACCACGCTTCCGAGCCGTCTTTCTGCCCCAACTGGTATTTTTTGACAAATTCCGCAAAATTCACCCCGCCCCAGTGCTGAATCTGACTCCAGCCTTCGATGCACTTAAACTCGAAAACGATCTCCTGTTTCGGCAACGCTTTCAGTTCATCGAGTGAAATCAACAGGGCTTTCCGGCCCGGTTGCTCCACTTTCAGCCGCCAGGCGTCTTTATCGATCGCGCTCCGCAAACCGTCCCGGCCATTCACCCGCACGTTTTTGACCGCCCAGTCTTTCGGAAACGTCGGAGCCAGGTTCGCGTTGCTGAAATAGCCGTTGGCCACTTCTTCATTCACCTTCAGAACTTCACGGAATACCTTCGGCAACCCGGCTTCTTTGGGCTGGATCTTGATCCATTTCCAGAGGCTGAAGGGAATAACACCGGCCAGACCGAACAACGCGAATGCTTTCAGCGTCCGACGCCGGATCTGCTGCTCGGAGGTCAACTCTTCGCGATGCGGTTTTTTTTCAGGAAGTTCTTCTTCGATATCATCAACGGTTGCCATGGCAGTTTGGGGTCAGTTAGGCTGGCGTGGTCGGGGCTGGTGGTGTTTTTTCAGGCAACTTCTTTTCGACTTCAAAACCGGTCACCATCGCCTGAAAATTGTTCCAGCCCGCCCGGGCCACCTGCAATAGGTGGATCACGAAAAACAGGACGTAGCCGATGGTCAGAATGAAATGCCACAGCCGGGCGTTCTCATACCCCCCCATTACGGTCGTCAGTCCCGAAAACTGCGTGGGTTTGTAAATTGCCAGACCGGTCAGCAGCGAACCAATGCCCATCAGAAGAATAGCCGTGTACGCAATCCGCTGCGCGCCATTGTATTTCACCTGCGGAGGGGCGGTTTTACGAATGCCCAGATCGTGCAGCAACACTTGACCGGCTTCCCGAAACGACCGTCGGTTGGGCAGCAAAAACCGCCATTCGCCCGAAATAAAAGTATAGAGAACGTACAGAGCCCCGTTGATCGTGAATAGCCACATGAAGACGAAATGCCACGACATGCCCTCGGCCAGCCGCCGACGCAGATTCAGGGCCTGAATAAACCAGTTCGGAAAAAATTTAAACAGAACGGTATCGCCGATCTGGATTTTGTAGGGCTGGTAGGCCCAATAAATCAGCAGACCGCTCCAGATCATGACGAACAGGATCGGGAAGTTGATCCAGTGAAACCACCGGATCGCCAACGGGTGTTTGTGGATGATGCGCTTCATTTTCCGACGAGTTCTTTCACGAGCCGATCCGCTTTGTAGATGTAGCGCATCGCTGCCACAATGGCTCCGGTATTGACCGAAACCGTGCGGTTTTTATCGGGAACAAAAATGAAACTCCCCGGCAAACTTTCCATGTTGCCGTCGAAGGCCAGTCCGACCGCTTCGCGGTTTTTGTTGATCAGCGGGCTGCCCGAATTTCCGCCAATGATGTCGTTCGTAGACACAAAACACATCGACTGACGCAGCAATTCGGCGGGGGGAGCCAGCCAGCGTTTGGGCAAGGCCCACGGAAATTTGCCGTTGAAGGAATAATACCGGTCGTATAGTCCGGCAAAAGTGGTTTGATAGGGTGCAACGGTTCCGTTGTACGGAAATCCTTTCACAATGCCATCGTTGATCCGCAGCGAAAACGTCGCATCGGGCGGGATGCCGGTTCCGTAGACTTCATACAACAACCGCCCCAGATTACTCCGCAAAACCGTCTGCCGACCGGTAATGGCCTTCACGGCGGCTGATGCCTGCTGGTAGCGCGGCACCGAAATCCGCGACAGGGCCAGCAACGGATCGTTGTCGGCGCTGATGGCCGCCGGGCCTTTTGTCACCAGATCGTTCACGTAGCCCTGATCGTTCAGCTTCGTGTTGTTCATCAAATAAGCAGCCGCTTCTTTGGGCGATTTACCATTCAGAGCCGCTTTGATGTAGGGGTCGTCGTTGCCCAAAGCCGCCTGGGCTTCGGTCAGGTGAGCCGCCAGATAGGCTTCTTCCAGTGCCCGGTCGGTGAGTTTGGGCGTTTCCAGCAGGTTTTTGATCTGCTCCGCCCGGCCGGGATTCTGGCGGGCCACATCGGCGTAGGTGATCAGCAAATGGGCAAACACCAGCAAATCACCCCGCGCCAGTTCGCTGGGCGACAGGTAGGTATTGTCCTTGTAGTGTTTCCGAAGATCGCCCACATTGGTGGCAATGTTCTCCCAGAGTTTCAGGTTAATATCGACCTTCGACCCCGTAGCGCCATTGGCCGCGTCGCTCTTCTGGCCGGAACCCGTACTCACTTTAGCTTGCCCGCGCCCGCCTTCCAGCCGTTGGGCGTCGGCTTTGAACTGCTGCTCGAAAGCACCTTTCCGGGCCAGCAAATACGGATCGCGCAGGCCTTCCAACTGACCGCCGTAGGCTTTCAGACTGTTTTCAAAACTGAAAATTTCGTTCTGGATGCTGTCGCTTTTCGCCGTGGCATTGTAAATCTGCAAGGCATCGGCGCGGTTGCGGAGCAGTTGCAGAACATACGGTATTTTCAGATCGCGGTCGAATTCCAGTTCAGCCACGGTTTTCAGTCGCTCGGTGCTGCCCGGATTTCCGGTTACAAAAACCGGTTCGTTTTCCTTGATCCCGTTGGGATTGAATTTGAAGAAATGCGTGGTTTTCAGCGGTTTTCCATTGTCATACACCCGGAAAAACGAGAAATCCAGCGCGTAGCGCGGATAGGTGAAGTTGTCGGGATCACCACCAAAAAAACCGAGTTGCAGTTCGGGCATCAACACCAGCCGGACGTCATTGTAGCGTTTGAAACCGTAGAGCGAATACCGTCCGCCGTTGTAGAACGTAATCGTTTGCAGTTCAAGCCCTTTCCACTCCGGCTGACTGCCAAATTCCTGCTTGATGGTCGCAAATTCCCGCTCGCGCATCTGCAGTTGTTCGGCTTCGGATTTTCCCAACGCCATCGCGGCCTGTACGCGGGTGGTGATGTCTTCGATTTTCAGCAACTGATCGACGTATAGATTCTCCACTTTCCGTTCTTCGGCGAAGGTTTTCGCAAAAAAACCGGTGCTGTTCAGGTCTTCGCCTTTCCGCTGTACGCCCGTTCCCGACTCCCGCGCGCAGTGGTGATTGGTCATCACCAGACCATTCGCCGAAACGAAGGACGCCGAACAGTAATCGGCAAACCGCAGCGATGCCAGCCGCACTTCGTCAAACCATTTCTGGTCGGGCGTAAAACCGTATGTTTTCTGGAAATACTCCTGAGGTGGATTGTCAAACGTCCACATCTTGCCCATATCGAACAGCCCGGCTTTCACCGTATCGGGGTTGAGTGTAGGTTGGGCAGAAGCCGTAAGTGAGCTAACGACCAAAAAAGTAGCCAGCAGAATTCTAACAGAAGAATTTATCATAGTCAATCATTGAAATCACGGGAATCATAGTCAGGCAATGTTAACCGATTTCATTCTTCATTACAAACTCTTCGGCGTCTTTGTCATCTTTTCTAACAAAAGGTCTGATGATCAACCGGGTACCACGCTCGTAGGTAAACAGGCGGTAAATCCAGTTACTCAGAACGACCAGCTTACTCCGAAAACCGATGAGGTAGTAAATATGGACAAACAGCCACGCTACCCACGCAACAAAACCGCTGAGGTGCAAATTGCCCGGCAAATCGGCAACGGCCCGAACGCGGCCAATGATCGCGAGGGAGCCTTTGTCAAAATAATCAAACGGGGTCATTTCCTCCTTGCGAATCAGCCGGCGCAGGTTCTTCGCCAGGTGCTGGCCCTGCTGAATCGCCGGTTGAGCCACGCCGGGATGCCCGTTCGGCCATTTTTCGGATTTCATAAAGGCAATGTCGCCGATGGCAAAAATATCACTGTATCCGGCCACCTGATTGAATTCATTGACCGTTACCCGACCCCCGCGCACGATACTTTCTTTCGGCAACCCGTCGATGAGCGCGCCCGTGACGCCAGCCGCCCAAACGACCGTCTGCGACCGGATTTGTTCCCCGGTTTTGAGCGTCACCACGTCGCCATCGTAGGAATCGACCAGGCTTTTCAGCTTGATAATGACGCCCATCTCTTCCAGGTATTTCTGCGTTTTGGCACTGGCTTCCGGCGACATCGGCGGCAAAACCCGTTCCAGCCCTTCTACCAGGTAAATCTTCATTTTGCTGAAATCCAGCCCCGGATAATCGCCCGGCAGAACGTGTTTGCGCATTTCGGCCAGCGAACCCGCCATTTCGACGCCCGTTGGCCCGGCACCTACAATCACGAAATTCAGTAAACTTTCCCGGTTTTCGGGATCAACCGTAATGCTGGCCTGCTCAAACGACTGCAACAACTGGCTGCGGAGGTTCAGCGCTTCCGGAATGGTTTTGAGCGAGAAGGAGTATTTCTGAACCTGCTCGTTTCCGAAAAAATTAGCTTTCGTTCCCGTCGCAATGACCAGGTAATCGTAGTGCAGATCGCCGATCATCGTCTTCACAGTTTTTGCCACCGGATCGACACCCAGAACGCGCACCAGCCGGAAGTGAAAATCCTCATACTCTTCGTCGAACATCTTGCGGATGGGCTCGGCAATGGCGTCCGGTTCCAGCCCGGCGGTAGCCACCTGATAGAGCAGCGGCCAGAAACCGTGGTAGTTCTGTTTATCGAACATCACAATCTGAAAGTCTTTGCCATTCAGCTTTTTCACCAGATTGAGCCCACCAAAACCGCCACCGATGACGACCACGCGTGGTTTGGTTGTTTCGGGAATATTGAGCGAAAGTTTATCAAAATTCAGCATGATCGTATGAGTCTATCGAGTTGTTAATTTGGTAACTCTCCACCAGCGAAACTGTTAACTTCAGTCTCTGTTATACTTTTTGAAGGCGGTCTATCGTAATAACAAAGTATAAGCTCATTGAATGCCTGAATGAAGTATTTCTTCCTGTTTTATTTTGTGTTTTGGATAGGCGGTTTTGTTGCCCTCGCCCAGCCTTCTTCTTCCCGGGCGACCGCAACGGTGAGCGGGTATGTGCGTGAAAAAGGGAGCAGCGAAGCACTCATTGGCGTCAATGTCTACCTGCCCGGCACCTCGACTGGCACCGTCACCAACACCTACGGTTTTTATTCGCTGACCATTCCCATTCGGGATAGCCTGACGCTGTCGTTCTCGTTTGTGGGTTATGAGAGCATTCAGGAAACCCTCGCGTTCCGGAAAAATACCGTACTCGACGTTCAGTTGACGCCCGGCCGTTTGCTGTCGGAAGTGGTCGTCACCGGCAATCGTAGCGAAGAAAAAGTGAGCGAAAGTCCGCAGATGAGCAGAATCGATGTTCCGGTGGCCCAAATCAAGAAAATACCGGCTTTTCTGGGCGAAAAAGACGTGCTGAAAGTGCTGCAACTCATGCCGGGCGTTCAGAAAGGCTCCGAAGGCAGCACCGGGATTTACGTGCGCGGGGGCGGCCCCGACCAGAATCTGATCATTGTCGATGACGCGATTGTGTACAACGCCAATCACCTCTTCGGCTTTTTCTCGGTTTTCAACGGCGATGCGCTCAAGAGTGTCGAACTGATCAAAGGCGGTTTTCCGGCGCGGTATGGGGGGCGGCTTTCTTCGGTCATCGAGATGAACATGAAGGAAGGCAACAAGGAAAAGCTCCACGGCGAAGGCGGTATTGGCCTGATTGCGTCACGATTGACGCTGGAAGGACCGCTGACCAAAAAGAAATCGGGGGCAGGGTCGTCGTCGTTTCTGGTGTCGGCCCGCCGGACGTACCTGGATTTTGTGGCCCGGCCCCTCATCAAGCAGCAGACTGACGGACAGGTTGTGGCCGGTTATTACTTCTACGACCTAAACGCCAAAGCCAATTACGATTTCGGCCCGAAAAATAAACTCTACCTGAGCGGTTATTTCGGTCAGGACCGGTTTTATGTCGACGATCAGGAAACCGCCACCAAAATCAACCTCGACTGGGGCAACAGCACGGCGACGCTTCGCTGGAATCACCTGTTTTCGCAACGGCTTTTTTCCAACCTCTCGCTGATTTTCAGCAATTACAAATTCCAGATTTCGTCGGACGAGCAAGATTTGCAAACGGCCGACCAGTTTTCGCTGCGCTACAGTTCCGGCATTCGGGATTTTTCGCTGAAGTACGATGTCGACTATTATCCGTCTCCCCGGCATTCGATCCGGTTTGGCGTCCAGAGCATTGCACACCGGTTTACGCCCAGCGCGGTGGTTTTGCAAAACACGCTAATCAATCAGTTTACCACCCGAATCGACGCCATCGACGTCGTGGAATCCGGTTTGTATGCCGAAGACAACTGGCGGCCCAACGAACACTGGCGCATCAACGCCGGGATTCGGCTTAGCCATTTCATCCAGAAACAGGTGAATTACGTCCGGCCCGAACCGCGCATTTCGGCGGCATACGTCATCAAACCCTCGCTGTCGGTCAAGGCATCGTACGCCCTGATGAATCAATATGTGCATTTGCTGTCCAATACCGGTATCGGTTTGCCGACCGACCTCTGGGTGCCGACCACCGATCAGGTAAAACCGCAACAATCGCAGCAGGTGGCCGTCGGCATCGCCAAAGATTTTGCCGACAAAGGTCCAACGCGCGGACTAACGCTGACCGTAGAAGGCTATTACAAAACGATGAACAACATCATCAATTACCGCGAAGGCGCCAGTTTTCTGCTGATCAACAGCCCCGAATCGGCCAATCAGGTACGCTGGGAAGACAACGTGACGGCGGGCAAAGGCTGGTCGTATGGCGCGGAAGTGCTGTTGCAGAAGAAACTGGGGCGGTTTACGGGCTGGACCGGCTACACGCTGTCCTGGACGCAGTGGCAGTTTCCGGAGCTGAATTTCGGGAAGAAGTTTTATCCTCGCTACGACCGGCGGCACGACATTTCGGTGGTCGGGATTTACGAAATCAATCCGCGCATCACGCTTTCGGGAACCTGGGTGTATGGCACCGGCAATGCGCTGACGGTTCCACTGGCGAAATACCAGGCCGCAACGCACCAGGTCAATCCGATTGTCAACAACGACAACTCGTTCATCAACCAGTTTTTCAGCTACGGGCGGGCGGTCAACGACTACAGCGAGAAGAACAGTTTTCGGGCCGAGGCTTACCACCGCATGGATATTGGTATCCAGTTTCACAAGAAAAAACGGCACCACGAGCGCACCTGGGAGGTTAGCGTCTATAACCTCTACAACCGCCGAAACCCGTTTTTCTACCAACTAAACACGGTGACGAACGAGCAGACCAATCAGCCGACCAAGACGGTTTTTCAACGCTATTCCGTATTTCCGATTGTTCCGTCGGTTACCTACGGCTTTAAATTTTAACCGGTTATGATGCTTCGTTTGTCATCTTTGTCTGTGCTGCTGCTGCTGGTTATGATGGCCTGTCAGAATCTGGTGGCCGAAATTGACCCCAGCAAACTGCCGCCCATCGACCGCAAGCTGGTGGTGAACGGTTATTTGTCGCCCCAGGATACGGTGCTGGCGGTATCGGTGTCGAGTTCGCAGACGGTTTTGGGCGACGTCGTTACCGATTCGGTCAATACGGTTCGGGAAGCCACCGTTCGTTTAGCCAGTGAAGGAAAAACCGTGACCCTGGTTTTCGATCCGGTGTTGCGGGTATACACCGCCGACGCCCGGCAGTTGCCGGTTTTGGTGGGAAAAACATATACGCTTCAAGTCGGCGCACCGGGTTTTGAAACCGTCTCCAGTTCCTGTACGATTCCGGCCAACATACCGGTTTCGGAACTAAGACTCGATTCTGCCCAATCCTACGTTGGGCCGGGTCTGGACCCCGTCTGGCAATACAACGTTCGGGCGATCTGGCAGGACCCGGCGGGTCAGACCAACTATTACCGGGTGGCTGGCTACGGCGAGTGCCTCAATTGGCCGCCCCGGTTTCCGGAAGCCCATATCGACACCACCGGAACCAAAGTGCTGATACGGGGGATCATCGGTTTTGGCAGGCAGGATCAGTACATTTCCGACCAGAATCAGGATGGGCAATTGCTATTGTCGGTGCGGGGCGACGTGCCTCTGAACTTCGATTATTCGTACTATGACAGCACCCGACAGATGACGTACGCCGGAAGCTATGCCTTTTCAAAACCGCTGACCATTCGGGTGTCGGTTTTGCAAGTGGATGAAAATTATTTCACCTACCACCGGGCACGCCAGCAGCAACGCCAATCGCAGAACAACCCGTTTGCCGAGCCGGTGTTGATGCCCACCAACATCCAGGGCGGTTTAGGCTGCTTCGGGGCTTACAACCGTTCGACACTGGTGATGCTTGTCAAATAGATGGGAACGCGGATTTAAAAATGCTTAATTTCCAACCTTTCCACACTTTTTTATCTCCTTCATCGTATACGGATTGAAGCATTTTCATTTGTATACAAAAACGATGAAACACTCGCTACTGTCTCTATTCCTTTTCTTCTTTTCTGACTTGCCGGCCTGGGCGCAAAAGCCGGTCAATCGTTCCACCGTCAGCGGCTATGTCCGTGAAAAAGGGAGTCAGGAAGCCCTGATCGGCGTTAACATTTATCTGCCCGGCACCTCGACGGGAACCGTCACCAACACCTACGGTTTTTACTCCCTGACCCTTCTGGCGGAGGACAGCGTCACGCTGGCTTTTTCTTTCGTCGGCTACGAATCCGTGCAGCAAACCGTTGCTTTCCGGCGAAATCTCGACTTGAACATTCAGTTGACGCCCGGTCGGCTGCTGTCGGAAGTGACCGTTACCGGCAATCGCACGGGCGAGGAGAAAGTCAGTGAAAGTGCCCGGATGAGTACCATCGATGTGCCGATCAACCAGATCAAGAAAATACCGGCTTTTTTGGGCGAAAAAGACGTCCTGAAAGTGCTGCAACTGATGCCGGGCGTTCAGAAAGGCTCCGAAGGCAGTACCGGGATTTACGTGCGCGGGGGTGGCCCCGACCAGAACCTGGTAATCATGGACGATGCCGTGGTCTACAACGCCAATCACCTGTTCGGCTTCTTCTCGGTTTTCAACGGCGACGCGCTCAAAAGCGTGGAACTGATCAAAGGCGGTTTTCCGGCGCGCTACGGCGGACGGCTGTCGTCGGTGATCGAGATGAACATGAAGGAAGGCAACAAGGAAAAGCTCCACGGCGAAGGCGGCATTGGCCTGATTGCGTCGCGATTGACGCTCGAAGGTCCGCTGACCAAAAAGAAATCGGGCGCGGGATCTTCGTCGTTTCTGGTGTCGGCCCGCCGGACGTATCTGGACTTATTGGCCCGCCCTTTGATCCGGGCGGAAAGCAAGGGAGAAGCCATGGCCGGTTATTTTTTCTACGATCTGAATGCCAAGGTGAATTACGATTTCGGCCGGAAAGACAAGGTTTATCTAAGCGGTTATTTTGGCCGCGACAAGTTTTTTGCCCGCGAAACGCCCAAGGAAGAACTGGCAACCAAAACCAACGCCGGGCTTCTCTGGGGCAATGGAACCGGAACACTGCGCTGGAATCACCTCTTTTCCGAAAAGCTTTTTTCCAATGCGTCGCTGATCTTCAGCAATTACACCTTTAAGATTTCTGCCGACGAAGAGTCGTCCCGTCGCAGCACGACAGGCGTCGAAACCGATCTTTACCAGCTCCGTTATACTTCCGGCATTCGGGATTTTTCCGTAAAATATGACCTGGATTATTACCCCAATCCCAAACATTCAGTCCGGTTTGGAATACAGAGCACGCACCACACCTTCACGCCCAGCGCGGTGGTTCTCAAAGATACCGAGGCCGAACAGTTCCGCGAGGAAGTCGACGCCATCCGGGTGCTGGAGTCGGGCGTTTATGCCGAAGATACCTGGAAACCTACTGATCGCTGGCGGGTCAATGCCGGTTTTCGGCTGAGCCATTTTCAGCACAAAGCCGTCAGCTACATCCGGCCGGAACCACGGCTTTCGGCGGCTTTTGTTTTGAAACCGGATTTCTCGTTCAAAGCGTCGTATGCGCTGATGAATCAGTATGTGCATCTGTTGTCGAATACGGGCATTGGCCTGCCCACCGATTTGTGGGTGCCAACGACAGACCGCATCAAACCACAGCAGTCGGAGCAGATTGCCGCCGGTTTTGCCAAGGATTTTACAAAAGCCGGAAGTTTGTTTCGGGGCCTGACGCTGACGGTGGAAGGCTATTACAAGACGATGAAGAACATCATCAACTACCGCGAAGGAGCCAGTTTCCTGCTGATCGACAATCCCGAATCGGCCAATCAGGTGCGGTGGGAAGACAACGTGACGGCGGGCAAAGGCTGGTCGTATGGCGGGGAGTTTTTGCTGCAAAAGAAAGTCGGGCGGTTTTCGGGCTGGCTCGGCTACACGCTGTCGTGGACGCAATGGCAGTTTCCGGAGCTAAATTCGGGGAAAACGTTTTTCCCCCGCTACGACCGGCGACACGACCTGTCGGTGGTCGGCATCTACGAACTCAGTCCACGGATCTCGCTTTCGGGCACCTGGGTCTACGGCACCGGCAATGCCCTGACGGTTCCGCTGGCCGAATATTCTGCTAACCCGCACCAGCCTAGCCGAACGCTCTACAACTTCCTGTTTTCCCGGCCGGTGAATGATTACGGCGAGAAGAACAGCTTCCGGGCTGAACCGTATCACCGGCTGGATTTTGGCATCCAGTTTCACAAAAAGAAACGCCGTCACGAGCGAACCTGGGAGTTTAGCTTTTATAATCTCTATAACCGCCGGAATCCGTTTTTTTATAACCTGGAAACAAAGTCGGGCAATGCGCCCGGTCAGCCCTCTACCACGGTGCTGAAGCGCTATTCGGTATTTCCAATTGTGCCGTCGTTTAGCTATAACTTTAAATTCTGATTCCTGATGCGACTCTTTTCTCTCTTTCTGCTGGTGAGTTTCCTCCTGAGTGCCTGCAACAGTCTTATCCAGGATGTTGACCCGGATAAGCTGCCGAAAGTTGATCAGAAAATCGTGGTGCAGTGTTACATTTCCCCGCAGGACACACTGCTAAGAGCAACCGTCAGTCAGTCACGGGTGGTTCTGGGCACGAATGACAACTCAGTTACCAACGGTCATCAGGTTGTTCTGTCGGAAGGAAGCCGTTCGATTGAGCTAAAATTTAACCCGTCACTTTCTGCTTTCGTGGCCGACGCCCGCCAGTTTCCGATTGAAGCCGGAAAAACCTACCGCTTAAAGGTTCAGAAAGGCGTTCAGTCGGTGGAAGCGGTTTGCACCGTTCCGCAGGCTATTCCCCTCACCACCGTCAAATTGGATTCGGCTCGGCTGGGAAACGATCGCGATGGTTCGTTATTCTGGTCCTACTACATCCAGGCTTCGTGGCAGGACCCTGCCGGTTCTGTTAACATGTACCGTCTGGCTGGTGATTATGAGTTTTTGCAGGTTACGACCAGCACCAGACCCAATCAACCTCCGACGCAAAATTCGCAGCAGATGATCAATCAACTGGGATTCAATGAAGATAATACCGACTTCCTTTCAGATCGGAACCGGAACGGGCAGATGATCACTTCCCAGCGGGGGTATTTGTATCTCAATAGCCAAACTTATAGTTACGTTAGCAACGGTTCTGTATACACCAACAGTACGATATCAAAGCGACCGATAAAGATTAATTTTTATTTGCTCAATGTAGATATGAATTACCATGCCTACCACCACGCGCTTGAGTTGCAAAATGACGCTGTGGACAACCCTTTTGCCGAGCCTGCTCTGGTTCCCACCAACATCCAGGGCGGTCTGGGCTGCTTCGGCGCTTACAACCGCTCGACGATTACGGCCATCCTAAAATAAGCACGACTACGCATCCAAAACCAGCCGGTTTTCGTACACAGCAATACGAGGTAATGTCATCGACATTGTCCGATAAATCGTATCTTGGGTAACCGATTCACCATCAACGTGCTGCCGGATGAAACGCCTGCTAATCGTGCTGTGCCTGCTTGTTTCCGGCTTCAGCAGTCCGGGACAGGATCGGCATACCGTCAGCGGGACGGTTTTTGAAGAAAGCCGGGGAAATCCGCTGGCTGGTGTCAACGTTTATACGTCCGACAAAACCGCCGGTACAACAACCGATCCAAACGGTTTTTTCACCCTGACCCTTCCGGGTAATGACAGTCTGACGCTGGTTTTTTCTTTCGTAGGCTATCAAACCGTAACAAAAACCGTCTCTTCCCGAAGTCCGCAGCCGCTCGTGGTCTTTCTACCGGTTGGGCAAACGCTCCGCGAATTGACGGTGCTTTCATCAGCGAGTCAGCCCCTCATCAGCCGCATTCCGCAAATGAGCCAGCTCAGCATTTCGGGTCGTCAAATTGAAAAAATACCGGCTTTGCTGGGTGAGAAAGACGTTTTGCGGGTTTTACAGCTCCTGCCGGGTGTTCAGAAAGGCTCCGAAGGCACTACCGGAATTTATGTGCGCGGGGGTGGCCCCGACCAGAATCTGATTCTCCTCGACGATGCGGTAATCTACAATTCCGGCCATTTGCTGGGCTTTTTTTCGGCGTTCAACGGCAGCGTGGTCCGGAACGTCGAACTGACCAAAGGCGGTTTTCCGGCGCGGTATGGCGGACGGCTTTCATCGGTGATCGAAGTGACGACGAAAGAGGGCAACAAGGAAAAACTGGCCGGGGAAGCGAGTCTGGGGCTGGTGGCTTCGCGCCTGCTGCTGGAAGGGCCGCTTGGCAAAAAACAGTCGGCGAAGCACCCGGCGACCTTTCTGGTGGCGGGTCGCCGGACCTACATCGATCTCGTCACCCGCCCGTTTACCGCTTCCTCGCCATCGGAATCGCCCCGGAACAGCACCTATTTTTACGATCTGAATGCCCGGTTGAACTACAGACTGAGCCGCAAAGACCAGTTATTTCTGAGCAGTTATTGGGGGCGGGATGCGTTCTCCAACCGCCAGCAGTCTGGCAATAGCCCATTACAGGGAAGCCTCAACTGGCGCAATGCGACGGGAACACTCCGCTGGAATCATGTAGCTTCCGAACGCTGGCTGGCCAATCTGTCGCTCATTTACAACCAATACCGCCTGACGGTTGCCAATGAAAGCGGCAGTCGCGATACGTCGGCCCTGCGGTATTCACTGCGCTACCGCTCCGGAATTCGGGATCTGTCGCTGAAATACGGCGTCGAATACTTTCCGGAAAGTCACCAGCTTCGGTTCGGATTTCAAAGCACGCAACACCGGTTTACACCCGGAGCCGTGGTAACAACGGGCGATGTGGACCCGGCCACGCCCCGGCTTTTCATCGACGTGCTGGAATCGGGTCTGTATGCCGAAGATACCTGGAAACCGGCTTCCCGCTGGAACCTCAATGCCGGTTTTCGGCTCAGCCATTTCCTGCTGCTCCAGACGGGTTCGATTGGCGGAAAGTCGGTTGAGCGGCCCGAAATTCCCGGGCAACGCACCGGAGGTCGGCCGGTTCAGTATTTTCGCCCCGAACCCCGGCTGTCGATGGCGTACCAGATCGATAGCACCACCTCGCTGAAAGTATCGTACGCGCTGATGACACAGTATACGCACCTGTTGTCGAACAATGGAGCCGGATTGCCCGCCGACCTCTGGATTCCGACCACCGACCGAATTCGTCCGCAACAGGCTCAACAGCTTGCGGTCGGTTTAGCAAAAGACTTTATTCACCCCGAAAAAACCACCCGAAACCTGACGCTGACGCTCGAAGGCTATTACAAACGCCTGAAAAACAGCATCAGCTACACCGAAGGCGCGAGTTTTCTGACCACCGAACCCGCGCAGACCGCCGAGGCCAAACCCTGGGAAAGCAACATTACGGCCGGCCGGGGCTGGGCCTACGGGAGCGAAATTCTTTTGCAGAAAAAAACCGGGCGGTTTTCCGGCTGGGCGGGCTACACGCTTTCCTGGACGTGGTGGCAGTTTCCGGCCCTGAATGGTGGGCAAAAATTTCATCCTCGCTACGACCGGCGTCACGATGCCTCGATGGTGGGTCTCTACGAACTCAAACCCGGCATTACGATCTCGGGAACCTGGGTCTACGGAACCGGACAGGCGCTGACATTACCCATTTCCCGGTTTTCGGGCTATGAAAACCGCCCAACTTCCGCGGTGAATTCCGGCAATTCGCAACAGCAGTTGTTCGGAACGGCACCCAACGTCAAGGAATATGGCCCGCGAAACGGGTTTCGGGCGGAGGCTTACCACCGGCTGGATGTAGGTTGCCGATTTTATAAACAGCGAAAACACTACGCCCGAACCTGGGAAATCGGCGTCTACAACCTGTACAACCGCCGGAATCCTTTCTACTATTCGCTGGAAGGCAAAGACCAGGGCGCGGGCAAACACTCCAAAAGCGTGCTGTATAAATATTCACTTTTCCCGGCGGTGCCGTCGCTCAGTTATACGGTTTCATTCTAAAGGCATGTGTATGAGAAAGTTTGGATGGCTTATTGGCATTTTGGGATTGGTTTCCTGCCAGAATCTGCGGCAGGAGGTCGAACCCGAGCAACTGGCAGACCAGCCGGTCAAACTACTGGTGGCCTGTTTTATTTCACCCCAGGACACGGTGCTGGCGGCCAAAGTGGCCCGTTCCCGCCCAATTCTGGACGATGAAACGGTGACCAATCTGGAGATTACCAACGCAACCGTAACCCTGCAAACCGGCTCCCGCAGCGTTGTTCTGACCTATCATCCCCGGCTCCGTTATTACCGGGCTTCTCCGAACCAGTTCCCGATTCGGGCCGGAGAGACTTACCAGATAAGCGTACAAACCCCGGATGGGCAATCGGTGGAAGCCCGCACCACCGTACCCGAAGCGGTTTCGTTGCAGCAGGTTCGGCTGGATTCGGAAGTGGTTCTGGAAAACGATCAGGTGCGAAAACGTTTTTTTGCGAAGTATATCTGGTCTGATTTCCCTACCCATACCAATTACTACCAAACGGAAGGAACCTTCACCCATCGCTGTTCCGGCTGTTCGCCCGAAAAGACGATCCACGAACCGGTTCAGTTTCCTGGAAAGCAGGGTTTGTATTCCGATCAGGAAAGTAACGGCGGGCGGATGGTTTCTGACCCCGGCTACCTGGGCGTTTCCATTCCGTCCAACCAGCCTTTTTTTCCGACGCTTTTCAGCAAACCGTTTGTGCTGACGGCCGATTTACTTCATCTGAATGCCGATTATTACCGGTATCACCAGGCTCTGCAACGGCAACAGGAAGTTGAAAGCAATCCGTTTGCCGAACCTGTGCCGATCCCGACCAACATCCGGGGCGGTTTGGGTTGCTTCGGGGCTTACAGCCGTTCGACCCTGACGATTAGACTGGATTAAACGCCAAAATGCCAAAATACCTGTCAGGTTTTGAAAACGTGACAGGTATTTTGGCATTTTGGCGTTTAATATCGCAGCGTTACGCGCTTTGCTCGTTGCTGTTCATCACTTCCGTCTGCTTCCGGATCGACTCCATGTGGATAATCTTGAAGATTTCTTCCACCAGTTCCGGATACAGGCCCATTTTCTGGCCCTGTTTTGCGCGCGTTTCGTGTACTTCCTTCCAACGATCGGGCTGGAAGACGGTTACGTTGTTTTCGCGTTTGTATTCGGCCAGTTTCTCGACGAGGGCCATGCGGGCTGCCAGCATCTCGACCAGTTGCCGATCCACGTTATCGATTTTGTTCCGGATTTGCTCCATTGCCCCCTGGAACTCGATGTTCTGCGAATCCACTTTGCGGATGTGCAGGTGCTCCAGCATTTGGCCGAAAGCCGCCGGCGTCAGTTGTTGAGCCGCGTCGCTCCAGGCATTGTCCGGATCGATGTGCGACTCGACGATCAGACCGTCGTAGTTCAAATCCATCTGCATCTGTGCCAGTTCCTGCAAATACGCGCGCTTACCGGCCATGTGGCTCGGGTCGCCGATAATCGGCAGGTTCGGGAACATCGATTTCAGTTCGATCGCAATTTGCCACAGCGGAATATTGCGGTATTTGGAAGCCTCACCGGTAGAGAAGCCGCGATGGATAGCGCCCAGTTTGGTGATCCCCGCTCCGGCAATCCGTTCGAAGGCCCCAATCCAGAGTGCCAGATCCGGGTTAATTGGATTTTTCACCAAAACCGGTACGTCGACACCCCGCAGGGCGTCCGCAATTTCCTGCACATTAAAAGGGTTTACCGTCGTGCGGGCACCGACCCACAGGATGTCAACACCGTATTTCAACGCCAGTTCGATGTGCTCAGGGGTGGCTACTTCCACCGCAAACGGCAACCCGGTTTCGGCTTTGGCGCGCTGAATCCACGGCAAAGCCGCTTCTCCCATGCCTTCAAAGCTGCCAGGGCGTGTGCGGGGCTTCCATACACCGGCACGAATGACATGAACCGCACCCAATTGAGCCAACTGGCGGGCGGTTTCAACTAATTGCTCTTCGGTTTCGGCGCTGCACGGCCCCGATATAATGAGCGGTTTTCCGTTCGTCTCTATCCAGCTATTCAGCGGCAGGACTTCTAAACTTGGCTTCATACTCGTACTCAATCGTTTAATACTCCTATTACTCTACCGGGAACTTTTTATTAAAAAATTTTACTATATTAGCTGTAGATACAGGCGTTTTCAGTTAACTTTACATCCCTTTTGCGCTGACAACAAAACGATGTTAAAACAAGTTTACAGGTCAGTGTTAGGAATACCGAAAACAAGTTTTAACTTTCGGATCACAAGTTGGTGCATCAGACAGTGATTATGTCAAACCGAAGTTCTTCTTCTATGCCAACGATCGTTCAACGGGCCACAACCACCAAGTCCGTCTCGTTTGAAGACACATCGATTGCCTTCTCTTCCCAGTCTAACGGGAAACTTCGTAAAACGTATTGGTTATTTGCGTTGATGAATCAAGGTTGGCTGGTAAATTTAGGCACTTTTTTTATCAAACTGGCATTCAAACTTCAACTTCCCGTAAAAAAACTCATTAAGAGTACGATTTTCGAGCAGTTCTGTGGGGGCGAAACCATCCGCGATTGTGAAAAAACCATCCAAAAACTGCACAGCGGGCGCGTTGGCACTATTTTGGATTATTCCGTTGAAGGAGAAGACAACGAAGCCTCTTTCGACGAAACGGTTCTGGAAATTCTGCGAACCATCGAGCGCGCCAGTGAATCGAACGACATTCCATTCTGCGTTTTCAAAGTCACCGGAATCGGCTCTACCGACCTGCTGGAAAAAGCCCAGTCCGGAACGGAATTAAGCCACGAAGAACAGGATGCCTACGAACGAATTCGGCAACGGGTCGATGTCCTCTGTAAAAGAGCCAGCGAGCGCAGCGTCCGGATTTTCATCGACGCCGAAGAAAGCTGGATTCAGGATACCATCGACAAGCTGGCCTACGAAATGATGGACCGGTATAACCATCAGCAGTGTATCGTCTACAATACCTACCAGTTGTATCGCTCCGACAGTTTCGATAACCTGAAAAAAAGCACGCAGACGGCCCGTTCCAAAGGCTACTTTCTGGGAGCCAAGCTGGTACGGGGTGCGTATATTGAAAAGGAACGTATTCAGGCCCACGAAGGTGAATACCTCGACCCGATCCACCACACGAAAGCCGAAACCGACCGCGATTTCAACCAGTCCGTCGAGTTTTGCCTCGATAACCGCGATACGGTGTCGATTTGCCTCGGGACTCACAATGAATACAGTTGCCATTACTGCATCAACCGGATGCAGGAACTCCGGATTGCACCCAACGATACGCACATCTGGTTTGCCCAGTTGCTGGGAATGAGCGACAATATTTCGTACAATCTGGCGTATGCCGGCTACAACGTGGCCAAATACGTTCCCTACGGCCCCGTTGAAGCCGTAATGCCCTACTTATTTCGCCGGGCCGCCGAAAACAAGTCGATTGCCGGACAAAGCAGCCGTGAGTACCTCCTCGTGAAGAATGAGTTGAAACGTCGGAAAAGCTGTCAAAAATAAGTAGATAGACCGATTTTAGGAGCTTTACACTCCAAAACCGTCACCCGGCTGGCCGCTGACCAAGTCTGACCAACCGGGTGATTTTTATGTTATAAGTCATGGTAAAGAAAAGTCCGCTTAAGTTTTTTTTATTAAGTCTGTTGTTAATCGCGATCGATCAGTCTTCCAAACTCCTGGTGCATTTCAATATGGAACCGGGGTTTGCGGGGCAAATCCGATTGGTTGGTGACTGGCTTAAACTGCATTATGTACTGAATCCAGGCATGGCCTTTGGTATGCAGTTGGGCCACGAATACGGTAAGTTGCTGCTGAGTCTGTTCCGGTTGGTGGCAATGGCCGGCATTGGCTGGTATCTGGTTCATCTGGCACACCGGGGCGCTCCCAACGGGCTTTTGTGGGCCATGGCAATGATTCTGGCCGGTGCCGTGGGCAACGTCATCGACAGCACATTCTACGGCGTTTTTCTCGACAATGCCCCCTATGGCTCCACCACGCCCTGGTTTCACGGGCAGGTCATCGACATGGTTTTTGTGGATGTCTGGGAGGGTTTTTTGCCCGAATGGATACCGATCTGGGGCGGTCAGTACTATTCGACCCCGATCTTTAACATTGCGGATTCCTGCATCTTCGTCGGCGTCTGTATCATCCTGTTTTTTCAACGCCGGTTTTTCCGGGAGCAGCACGAAGAAGATGGCCTGCTGCCCGACGATCTGTCGCCCGATACGGCGTCGGTACTTCCCGCCAGCGAGTTTGACGAAACCACGCCCACCGATTCCGATGGAACGGAAAAAGATCCCGACCCGGTTTCAACCGACGATCCGCAATCCAGCCCGCAACGTCCCCGGAATTCGCCGGACGAAAGTACTCACGGACTTTAATCCATATGATTTTGGAACAATAAAGATCACACGGACTAAAGACTAACTGATTTAGACAAAATAACCGCCGAAGTAAATGTTTATCAGCCCACTGCTAAACATTTACTTCGGCGGTTATTTTGTAAGTGCGTGAGTACGTTATTGCCGACTGCTGGTTTGTTTCTCTTCCAGCGGTGTAAAGTCCTTGAACATTTGCTTCAGGGCTTTGTCGCTTGCTTCCGACTTGCTTCTCCAGGCGGCATCCAACTCCAGGGCAACCAGCCCAGAAAGGCTCAGTGCAGCGCGAAAATCGTCCAGTTTCCGCACAAAATCCTGGTTTCGACGCGTAGCCTTCAATGCAAACTCCCGCGCAAAGACATCGCCTTTATTCTGTAGCTCACTTTTTTTGCTCATCACGTAATTAAACCGGTCGAGCAGATCTTTCATCGATTTTCCAATTACTTCCGTAGCCTCCAGCGTTCCCATCGTCAAAACTGCCGTTCCGCCCACCGCCGAAACATACCGCAGGTTGGTTTGAACCGTTGTGCTTTTGTTGTTGGCAATAACGGCGGGAGTCACGCCCGTTACGGCACCCAGCGAGGCATTGGCGACCGAACGATTGCGCTTCCCTTTTTTGGCACGCCGGTAGCTTTTTTTCAGTTCTTCTTCCTTCTCGCCCAACTGCTCCAGTAAATTCCAGGCCGTCACCAAAGCCTGACGGTATTGTGCGTAAAAATAGCGGTCTTTTTCATCTTCGTTAACCGCATTGTAGATCGTAAAATTGATTTTACGCTCCGCCCGGTTCTGGCCTTTATCCAGGGCAAAAAACACGATCTGAAACGCCAGGGAATCATATGGATCCTTGACGAAATCATAACCGGGTTTCCAGATGAATTCATAGTTGGTCTCGGTATTTTTCCGCAGCGCGCTTTTTGGTACCTCCTGACTTTCCGACAGAAAATCGAAGGTCGTAATGTCGTCGTCGCCGTTGGGATCGCCCAGGTAAAACTTCAGGTTGACCGTTGCGTTTTCCTTGATCTTTACCCGCGGTTCTTCCGGGATCAGGGTAATTTCCGGCGGCACATCCATCTGGGTCACTTCCACTTTCAAACGTCCTTTCGTGCGGGATTTAGCGGGCTGGTCTTCCACCCAGAACTCAATGTATTGCCCCTTGTTGGCCCTCAAATGGTTGAACTGGTTGAGCGATAACTGCCACGTAAATTCGCCCTGCGCCGTCAGTTTCGAATTTTCCGGCATCTGGTCGGCAATCGGAATAAAAACCACAGGATCATTGTCTTCATCGCGAACAGCAGCCGCATCGATTTTATAAACATTCTGCGTTTTGTTGCGAACATAAAAAGGCCGCAAATCGCCAATTATCGGTGGCCGGTTGACGTGCTGCACCTTGATATCGACCGATTGCGTGGCGGTTTCGCCCTGCTTGTTGCGAATTTCGAAAATCAGCGGAATGCTTTTGGTTGTATTGATCCGGTCGGCAAGGTCGAAACCCGGCGTCCATCGGAAGTGGCCCGTCGAGTCCAGCGTCATTCCTTCCATCTGTCCCTGCTTGATGGCATAGGTCACCGAATCAGCCTTACTGCCCCCGGCTCTGATCAGCACATCGATGGTTTGGCCTTCTGAGACGACATTCCAATTCGCGTTTTGCCGATCCAACTGATGAGGTAGGATTATTTGAAGAGATTTAGCTTCCTGCGCTAAAGCGGTCAGTCTGGTTAAGATTACGAATAAAGTAACTATACTCCCTATTTTTTGAAACATGAGGAATCGTCACCGATGGTTTGTAAGTGTAACGTAAAAATAATAGATAGATTTCATGGAATCCGTAAACACAACGTATAATTGACAAAACGAATCTCAAACAATCAATTATTTTGTATTTATTTAAGAAAAACTTGGCGTACTGTTTTCTGTATGCAAGTTCTGTAGCTGGCTGATAAACAAAAAGCCGCCCATTGCTGGACGGCTTCCGTTCTCTTTACAAAATCTATTAGTTTTTCTTCGGAGCGGGAGTCGTCGGTTTCGCCGTCGTTGGGTTGGCTGCAGGCTGAGCCGCGGCCTGTTTCGACGGAAGCGCAACACCCATCTTTTTAAACACCAGTTCGGTCACATCGTTTTCCTCGGGGGCATAAAGCAGAACCGGAATCGTACCGGAACCCGCATCGAGGTTAAAGATGAACGTAAAACCGCTTTCTTTGGCAACCGCGTCGATGTTCTTCTGGATTTTCTGCATCACCGGGTTGACCAATTGGTTGTATTTCGTTTGCAACTGGGTCGACGAGTTCGCCTGGAACTCCTGAATCCGCTGCTGCAGTCCCTGTAATTCCTTTTCTTTATCTGCTTTGATCAAATCAGACATCTGGGCCTGACCCTTTTCGTAAGCAGCCAGTTTGTCCTGAAATTCTTTGGACATTTCCTGGTAGTTTTTCTCCAACTGCGTACGCTGAATGGTAATCTGGTTCTGAATATCTTTGCTTTCCGGCATATTTTGCAGGATGTATTCCATATTCGTATAACCAATCTTCACAGAAGCCGTCGGGGCCGCTGTCGTGGCCGGTTGTTGCGCCTGTGCCCACACCTGGCTACCTCCTAATAGCAGAGTTACTGCCAGTGCAATGAGTTTGTTTTTCATTTCTACCTCGTTATTTTGGTTGTTTTGTAGGTTTACTGGTATTAGATTTAGAATTGCCCGCCGGGTTTAATTCCTTCTCCGGCGGATTGGTACTCACGGGCTCGGAGGTTGAGGCCGTTTTGGCTTTTTGATCGGCCGTCAACCCCAACTCTTCCATGACGTAGTCGGTGTAATCGTGCTTTGGATTGGTAAAAAGCAGGACAACGCCTTCGCTGGCTTTATCGAGCACCATGTCCAGTCGTTTCTGAGCCGCCACTTTATCGATGGCCCGGATCACGGTTTCGGTCACGGGTTTCATCAAGTCTTTCTTTTTCTCAAACAACAAGCCCTCGTAACCAAACACTTTATTGTTATACTCCCGTGCTTCGCGCTCTTTATCGCTAATGATCCGCAACCGATCCCGCTTCATGTCTTCCGTCAGCAGGATTTCTTCGGCCTGGTAGGTCTTTTGCAATTTGTCGATCTCCGAATATTTATCCTGAATATCCTTCGACCATTTCTCGGCAAATTTGTCGATCTCCGTCAGCGCTTTCTGGTAAGCCGGCATTTTACTCGTAATAAACTCTGAGTCAACATACCCAATTTTTTGCGCCTGTACCGACCCAAAAGCCGAAAAGGAGAGCAAAGTTACAAAAATAAGTCCTTTTTTCATGACATTTTTTGAAACAAAACCAGTGTGCTTCGACATTATTTTATTCTGCATGAACCCATTACGATCAACGAGTCACCTGTTTTGCATCTCCTAATAACGTCTCAAAGCCCGATTTCTTATCTGATCTGCTGCCCGATTGTAAAGTGGAATTGGCCACCCGGTCCGACGCGGGTCGGTGATCCCGGCATCCGGTCGAAACCGTAACCGTAGTCAATTCCGATCAACCCGAAGGCAGGCATGAAGATCCGTGCCCCCGCACCCACCGAGCGTTTCAGGTCAAACGGATTGTAGCTTTTGAAGCTCCCCCAGTTGTTTCCAGCCTCCAGAAAGGTCAGAACGAAAATCGTTGCCGACGGGTTCAGTGAGACCGGATACCGGAGTTCCATCACGTACTTGCTGAAAGCCAAACCGCCCTGCGACCGTTCCAGTGGGGTGGGCGAAACACCGTTCAGGCCGGTATACACATCCCGGTCGTTGTAGCCGCGCAACCCGATGATGTCCTGGGCGAGGGCAAACTGCCCCGTACCGGCCAAACCTGAACCACCCAACACAAACCGCTCAAAAGGACTGAAAACCGTCCGGTTGTTATACCGACCCAGGAAGCCCATGTGCGCGCGGGCATTCAGAACCAGTTTACCGGTTACGGTGGCAAACCAACTGGCATCGAACATCCATTTGTGATATTCAACCCACTTGTACCGATCTTTCACGTCCACATTCGCATTTGTCGTTTTGTTCGAGAACGCCGAGTAAGGCGGGGTGAACGTGGCCAGCAGGGAGATTGATGAACCCGACCGCGGGAACTGCGGATTATCGATGCTGTTCCGGGCCAGAGTGCTGTTGAACGTGATGCTATTGGAAGTTCCGTCGCGCAGACCGATGCCAAAAATATCGTAGTTGTTCAATTCATACCGCTGGTAGGTCAGCGAATTACTCAACTGGAAAAAGTCATCCGGGAAACGCAGCCGTCGGCCCAAACCGAGGGAGATCATCGTGTTTCCGTAGGAGCCCAGGAAGTTTTTACCGTAGGCACTCGGATTGGTATACAACTGATTATAATCCGAAATCCGGTAGACCGTCCGCGACAAACTCACCGAGAACGAGTTAGGCCGTTTTCCACCCAGCCACGGTTCGGTAAACGTCAATGAGTAGGTCTGGAACTGCCGTCCGTTGGCCTGAAAACGCAGGGCTAGTTTCTGCCCGTCACCCGCCGGCAACGGTCGCCAGGCTTTCATGTTGGTGATGTTGCGCGCCGAGAAGTTGTTGAACACCAGACCGAGTGTACCGACAAAACCAACGTAACCACCCCAGCCACCGGATAATTCAATCTGGTCACTCGGTTTTTCTTCTACCGTATATTCGATGTCCACCGTACCGTCGGGCTGCGGAACCGGGTTGATACCGATCTTTTCCGGATCGAAATAACCGAGTGTCGACAATTCGCGCTGCGTCCGGATGATGTCGGTTTTACTGAACTTCTGACCGGGCAGCGTCCGGATTTCCCGCAGCACAACGTGGTCACTGGTTTTGGTGTTTCCGTTCAGGATAATCCGGTTGATGGTGGCCTGTTTGCCTTCGAAAATCCGGAATTCAATGTCGAGCGAATCGCCTTCCACGCTTTTGATCACGTCTTCGGCGTTGAAATACAGGTACCCGCGGTCCATGTAAGCCGAACTCAGGTCACTACCGGGAATCCCGTTTTTCTTTTTCTCGATGTCTTCTTTGCTATACACATCGCCTTTTTTCAGTCCCAGAACCTGTGTCAACTGTTCGTCGGTGTACAGATAATTGCCTTCCCAGCTAATGGTGCGGACGTAGTATTTCTGGCCCTCGTCAATGTTCATGATGATATTGACGGTCCGGTCGTCGTGGGCGTAGACTGAGTCGAAGGTGACGGCGGCATCGCGGTAGCCTTCTTTGTTGTAAAACTCGACAATCTTTTGCTTGTCCTCTTCAAATTTCTTCGGAACAAACTTGGAAGGCGTAAACAGGCGGCCAAACCGCATCTGCTTGGTGCCTTTCATTTTCATTCGGATTTTCGACTCGTCCACCAGTTCCCGGCCGCGAATCTCGATGTTGTTAATCTTGACCTTGCTTCCCTTGTCGATCGATACGCGCATGGTAGCCTGGTTGCGGGTGCTGTCGGTCGGCACCGACAGGATTTTCACTTTCGTGTTCAGGTAGCCTTTCTCAACGAAATACTTCTTGACACTAAGCTGCGTATTTTTAATTAACGTATTGGAAATCAAGCGCCCCAGATTCAATTTTATCTTGTCCTTCAGCGCGTCCTGTTCTGATTTTTTAATCCCGACGAAGGTCACCTTGTACAGACGGGGTTGCTCTTTGATCGATACATTGAGGGTTACCTGCGAACCGTCGACTTTGGTAGCCAGGATCTCGACATCTTCGAGCAGTCCCTGTCCCATCAGGCGTTTGATGGCCCCGTTGATGGCTTCGCCCGGAATCCGGATTTTATCACCGACTTTCAAACCCGTCAGCGAGAGCAGGGAGTTGGGATCGAGGTATTTGTTTCCGGTTACGGTGAGCCCTTCAATTTCATACTCTTTCGGATCGGCGTAGTTCAGATCGATGAGGGAAGGCGTTGAGGAGACCGGCGACTGGCCCGTTGTAATGCGTCCGCCCCCGAATCCCGGCCGAACCTGCGCCTGCGCCGACAGCGCGATGAACAGCGTCAGCGAGACCACTCCCGCCAAAAATCGTTTCCTGCTCAAAAATACCAAAGTGGTAGGAGTTCCTTTCATACGTCACTTTACGAGTTGTTCACTGGTTTTTCCAAAACGCCGTTCACGGTTCTGATAGGTCAGAATCGCTTCCCACAAATGTGGTTTACGGAAATCGGGCCACAACACGTCATTAATAATATAGAGTTCTGCGTAAGCCAATTGCCAGAGCATAAAATTGCTGATGCGGTGATCACCACCCGTCCGGATCATCAGATCGACCTCATCGATGCCTTCGGTTGCCAGCGCACCGGCAAACACGTCTTCATTGATCTGGTCGGGCGTCAGGGTTCCGTCCTGTACCTGTCGGGCCAGCTTTTTGGTGGCCTCCAGAATATCCCATTTTCCGCTGTAACTCAACGCGAGATTCAAATTCAGGCCGTCGTTATTTTCCGTCAACCGCATGGCTTCGGCCAGTTCCGACCGGCAATCCTTGGGCAGCGTACTGATGCTGCCAATGGCCGTTAACCGAACGTTGTTTTCCATCAAGGTAGGAACTTCGCCCCGGATGGTGTGCACCAGCAGGTGCATCAGCGCATCGATTTCCATCTTGGGACGGCTCCAGTTTTCGGTGGAAAAGGTATAGAGTGTCAGGTACTTCACGCCCAATTCTGCACATCCTTCGGTTACTTCCCTGACGGCTTTGATTGCATTCCGATGGCCGAACACCCGTGCAGCTCCCTGCTTTTTGGCCCAGCGTCCATTTCCGTCCATGATAACGGCAATGTGTCGGGGCAGATTGCTCAGGTCAATGAGTTCTTTCATTCAGCCGGATTCGTTTTAACAAACTTTAACATAAAGACGGCCCGACGAGGTGGGCCGATCAAAATCAGGCTGCAAGTTACTAAAAAGCCCACGGTTTTAAAAGGCATGAGGGAGCGAAGGAACGAGGGAGTGATTTATATTTTCACGCCGTCGATCTTTCACTCCCTCATGCCTTTAGGCCTTCCTGCGGATAAAGTCGGACCAGGCAATGCCGCAACGGGGATCAGGCGTCGCTTTTTTTGCCAAGCAACCCCAGAAAACCCTGAAACCGCTCCCGGTAGGCTGCTCCCAGCGGGATTTGCTGGCTTCCAACGGAGATACTTCGGTAGGAATAACTGGTAATTTTAGACAGGTTGACAATATAGGATTTATGGACCCGCAGAAATTGTTGCCGGGGAAGGACGTTTTCCAGGTTGGAAATGGTGTCGTTAACGGCAACGATTTTTTGTTGTCCGGCAATTTTACAATAAATCCCGTAGGCCTGCACATAGTCGATGTCCGCATAATCGAACCGCTGAAAAGTGTGACCAGTTTTCAGGAAGATGAACGGATAACCGGTCTGGCTTCCGGGCGTAAGCCGAACACTCAGCGCCCGGTTGATGGCCCGCGTAAAGCGCAGAAAAGTGAAAGGCTTGAGCACATAATCAACAATTCCCAGATCAAAACTGTCGACCGCATACTCCGCATTGGTCGAGGTCACAATAACTGGAACGTGTTTTGAAAAGGAGCCAATCAAATCGAATCCGTTCAGACCCGGCCGGTGCATGTCCAGACATACCAGGCTGTATGACTTTTGCCGCAGCAATCCCAGCGCTTCAGTTACGGAATGGCACACGTCGGGTGGTAAAAAAAACGGCAGTTGGGTGATGTAGTCTCTCAACTCCGTCCCGGCCTTGGCCGAGTCATCCACAATAAGGCATTTTTGTAAATTCATAATCGTTCGTGGTGGACTGAAATCAGGTTCGAGAACCGTTGTCGATAACCCTGTTTAGTTGTGTTTTAACAAGATGTGCCGTATTTCCTTCACACAAACCTTTGTAGCCCGTTGAAAGCCGACAGCAGGGCGAAAATTTCCAGGGTTCCCCAAAGGGTACCAATTCAACCAATAGTGTGCTAAACTGAATGATTTAGTACACAAACATGAAAAAAAACCACACAAAACCATCACTTCGACTGGCCGAAAGTAATGGCCCGCATTCAAAAAGGGCTATCTTTAAATCCTTCTTACGGCAGGATTGTGGAAAGGATAACCACCACCGAACCGGGTGGCTCTCTCTCGTTGAATGTTGACACAAAGAACGGGCAGAAAAACATGGGAATCCTGCCAAAATACTGGGACAATCCTGCCAAAGAGGCTAAAATAACGTGTTTGGAAAGGTGTTTTTTCGATACAGCAGGATGATGAATACAAAACTGGGGGCAAGCGGTCGAAATTGGACTTTAGTATGTTGGCGTTATCTGCGCATTGGCCTCCTGCTGACGGGCGGGTTTCTTTGGGTAAGCCCCGTGTGTGCGGACACTCCGTTCATCGTCAAAGTGCAACATTACTCAATGGGCGAGGGATTACCCAATCGGGGGGTTTTGACCATCGGGCAGGATCGGCAGGGTTTTATCTGGGTTGGTACGCTGAACAATGCACACCGCTTCGATGGCTTCACATTTAAAACATTACCCCCAGCAAAAACCGCTCAACTAAGCCAATCGACGCCGTTTGTCAAGGCCATTCGAACGGATTTGGATGGCAACCTCTGGTTTTTTAAAGGATGGCCGAATAAGCTTAAGCAAATCGAAATTTTGGTTCCAGGTCAACAAAAACCGGTTTCTTTTGAAAATCTGTTCCACCGAAAACTCCCGTTTGATCTGGCCTATTATGTCACTTCGCTTTATCGACAGGACCCATCCTTTCGGCCAACCGATCCCATACTGATCCCGGCGTCGGACGGATCGATCTGGCGGTATGAGGGCAAAGGGCACTTCAAACGGTTTTATCAGCATCCGGTATCCGTAAAGTTGCAAAATCTGCTTGTCACTCCCACCGGCACGGTTCTCCTCAGTTTCCCGGCAATCACTCCATCAACACGAAAACAGGATGAGAATGACCTGATTGAACTCGCCCCCAACGGAATCGTCATTCGACGGCAACGCACGCCCGCTGACCTCTATCCGGTTTGGGTTGACCCGCAGGGTACTATTTATTTATCGCAGTTCAACATTTCTAATGAGGATTTCGTTGTTCATCCCCCGCACCTAAGCGCCCATCGGCTTGACCATTTTTTATTCCGGCTGACTACTAGTGGTCACCTGAGCAGTGTTCCCATCTTATTTCCAAAAAATCCGTTCCCTGACCCAACGCACTACGCTTTTGTTGAAACCAGAACAGTGTATGATTCCAAACACGGATTGTTCTGGTTTATGGGAAAAAATCTGCTGTTTGCCTGGCATCCCCAACACGGTGTAGTCTTCGATCTGGCAGCGTCAGGCTTCCCCATCGCCCGCTTAACCAATTTTACACGATTATTCGCTGATCGTACGGGAGCTATTTGGGTTATCACTCAAAATGGATTTCTGTTGCTAACCCTGGAAGCAAATCATTTTCAACGATATTTACACACCTCAGATGATGAAACCGTCATTACAAGACTTAGTACCAGGGGTATAGTAAAGGCCGGAGATTGGCTTTGGGTTAACACCACCGGCGTTCACTCCTACGGCAGCACCATGATTAACCTGAAGACCGGTCAAACCCGAAAAGCTCTTCTATCAAACAATGGAGCTGCTATTTCGGGTCATGATAACCAGATCTGGGCCGCATCGTCCGATACACTGTCTCAAATCGATCCGGTAACACTGGCTATTCGACAATTTCCTCTACACAAAGCGCTGGCTGAATGCTGGGCGCTCTGGCAGGATGGCCGGCATAATTTCTGGATGGGCTTCGATGAAGGTCTTTCGTATTTTGACAACCACCGGAAACAAAACCACCCGTTCAGGCAGTATAATCAGTATCGGGAATTGGCGACAAACCGGGTCAATGGTTTCTTCCCGGATTCCTCCACCGGTGGTCTCTGGGTGGCCGCTTCGTCCGGTCTGTATCTGCTCGACACAGTGCGGGGCATTACGGCCCGCTACAGTTCGCAGGACGCTGCTCCCCATCATCTTCCCTTCGACCACCTTACGTTTGTTCATCCCGACCGCACCCAACCCGGTATCTACTGGCTAGCCACACGCGGAGGAGGATTAATCTGGTGGGAACGCCGAACCGGTCGCTGGCAACAATTTACGCGGGAAACCGGGCTTTCCAACAATGAAATCTATTCAATTCACGAAGACCGCCAGGGACGGCTCTGGTTACCCAGCAGCTACGGTTTGATGCGGTTCCAGAAGAAAACCCACCAAACCCAGGTCTTTCTGCCCCAGGATGGCATTGCGCACGAAGAATTTAACCTGACTTCGCATTTCCAGACTTCGGACGGACAACTCTTTCTGGGTGGCTTGAACGGCGTGACGGCTTTTTGGCCCGACCGGCAAATGGCCGACAAACCGGTCGTCGTTCCCCTCATGGTGACGGGTTATGAGCAGCTTAATGCCAGCACCGGCCAGCGCACGGATCATCTGGCCGATTTCAACCAGGACCAACGGATTACCATTCCGACCCAAAACCGGTCATTTTCTCTGACTTTTGCGCTGCTCGATTACCGCTACGGCCGACAATTCCGGCTATCGTACCGCATTATCGGCTGGCAGAACTACTGGACGTCCCAACTCCGGCGGGATGTAGCGATCAATGGGCTGCCCCCCGGCCAATACCAACTCCAGGTGCGGGCGCAAAACCCCAGTGGACAGTGGGTATCCGACACGCTTACGATTCCCATTACGGTTTTGACCCCGTTTTATCAACAAACGTGGTTCGTGATCCTGTGTCTCCTGAGCCTGCTCTGGCTGATCGTTGGTATTTTCCGGTGGCGAAACGAGCGGTTAATCCGGGAAACCAAACGGCTGGAAGCGGAAGTGACCCGCCGAACCGCACAAATTGAAAACGATAAGGCGCTGATTCAGCAACAGGCCACCGATTTACAGGCCAGTGCCACACTGAAAGCCCGGTTTTTCGCCAACATTTCCCACGAATTCCGGACGCCCCTTACCCTGCTCCTGGGGCCGCTGGCGTATTTGTCTAAACGCACTACCGAGCCGGTTACCACCCGGTTGCTGGCCGGCATGGACCGCAATGCCAGGCAGTTGCTGGCTATGATCAACGACTTGCTCGACCTTTCCAAACTGGATGTCAACCCGGTGCAGTTGGCCCAACAGTCCGCCGATCTGGCTGCGCTCATCCACCGCACAGTCGCGTCTTTTGCCCCCCAGGCCGATTATACCGGTATCCAACTAATCATCGAGGGAGCGACGTCTCCCCTTTGGCTGTCCCTGGATGTGGCCAAAATGGAGACCGTTTTGAAAAACCTGCTGGCCAATGCGCTGCGTTTTACTCCCGTCGGCGGATCGGTTACCATTCGGCTCCACAAACCAACGGAATGGATCCGAATGGAGGTGATCGACACCGGCAGCGGTATTCACCCGAACGACCTACCCCATATTTTTGAACGGTATTACCAGTCGCAGCAGCCCAACGCTCCGCTGCGGGGAGGCACCGGAATCGGGCTGGCCTTGTCGATGGAGTATTGTAAACTCTGGGGTGGTGACTTAACGGTCGACAGCACCCTGGGGAAAGGCAGCACGTTTGCCCTTACCTGCCCTTACCAGCCGACGGCTCCTCAGGAAACAATTCCGGTACCGGAATCCAAAAGCCCCGAACCGGTTTTGGCCGAAGCTAAAAACCACAATTTGTCTACCCGAATTTTACTGGTCGAAGACAATCCCGACATGGCGGAATATCTGGAAACGATTCTGAGCCCGTATTACCTCCTCCACGTGACGCGAAACGGACGGGAAGCCTGGCAGTGGCTGAGTGCCCTGCCGGTGGCCGACCAGCCCAACCTGATTGTTACCGATCTGATGATGCCGGATATGGATGGGCTGGCACTGGTCAACCAGATTCGCCAGCAACCGACAGTCCGCGCGATTCCGGTGCTGATGCTGACCGCCCGGACCAGCCAGGACGTCAAGCTTGAGGCCCTCCGCCTGGGCGTTGCCGATTACGTCACCAAACCGTTCGACCAGGACGAGTTGATCACCCGCATCGGCAATCTGCTCGAACGCTCGCACGAAAGAACTGCCTGGCAACAGCAGCTTCCGGCCGAAACCGCCGGCTCGGCGGTTCCGATGGACGATGAATGGCTTCTGGAGATTGAGCAACTGGTTCTGAAAAACCTGACCAACACCCAGTTTCAGGTCCATTCAATTGCCGACGCCGTTCACAGCAGCGAACGACAGTTATACCGGCGGCTGAAGAAACTGACCGGTTTTTCACCCAATCAGTTTATTCAGGAAATCCGGCTTCAAACCGCCCGCGAATGGCTCGAAAACCAGCAATATGGCACGGTTAAGGAAGTGTGCTACGCTGTTGGTTTTCAGGATGTCGTCTATTTTTCGCGGCTGTTTCTGAATCGCTTTGGCCGCTATCCGGCAACCTATTTCCGAACAGCGGAAGTATCGTAGCCGACCTTATAATTCCATCAGGCTTTTCAGATTGTCATGAAAACTGCTTCCGGTTAGTAGCTGAGTGGCTTTTTTATCCCGCATGATAACCGCATATTTTCCGTTAAAATGCCGCTGAATTTCCTGAATATGGCGGGAGTTCAAAAGCGTCGAGCGGCTAATGCGGGTAAATGAATCCGGCAATTTTTCTTCCAGCGTCGAAATGGTATGATTGGTCAGAAACTGCTGACCATCAACGGTATGGAGAAAAACGTATTTGTCTTCCGCTTCGAAATAGGCAATATTGGCGAGCGGAATCAGCAAAATGCGGTCGCCGGTTTTGACCGAAATGGAATGCAGTTCTTTTTTGGGTTTCAGCAGTTCCAGCACATGCCGTAAGTCCGGACTGGAACCCGTCGGTGCTTTTTGTGACTTCCGGATACGCTCCACGGTTTTTTCCAGACGCTCCGGTTCAATGGGTTTCAGGAGGTAGTCGATGGAGTTTTCTTCGAAAGCCCGCACGGCGTAATCGTCGTAGGCTGTGGCAAAAACCACAATCGGCAGATACGGCAGTTTCGCCAGCATCTCGAAACCGTTCAGACCCGGCATTTCAATATCCAGAAAAATAAGATCCGGTTCCAGCACTTCAACGGCTTTCAGGCCTTCCAGCCCGTTCATCGCTTCGCCCACAATCTCGAACGTGTCGCCATACGCCCCCAACAAGCGCCGGAGCCGGTTGATGGCCAGGGGTTCGTCGTCCACCAACAAGGTTCGGAGCGGAAATTCAGCGGTCATTCTCATGATTTAATCGACTGATTTTCAACAGACATCGTTTTTTGGATCGCATCCGGCGGGTTGTTCAGCCGTTCTTTTTTTATCTGGACGACCACTTCTTTACGCGGTTTATTTTCAACAATCAAACGGGCATCGTTGCCATACAGCAGTTTTAGCTTGTCCTGAATGCTTTGCAGCCCGTAGCCGGCCACGAGTTCTTCCGGAAAAACCGGCCCATTGTCGTGAATCCGGCAACTGAGCCAACCATCATCTTCCGTAATCCGCAGAATGATGGCGCCCGGCCCGGCCACTTTCGAAATCCCGTGTTTGATGGCGTTCTCGACCAGCGGTTGCAGCAAAAACTGCGGAATCTGGACTTCGTTCAAAGCTGGATTGAGCAGATCGATGCGGTAGGTCAGCCGGTCGCCGAAGCGCACCTGCTCCACATCCAGATACGTCCGAACCATCTCCAGTTCGTCGGCAATGGTGTTAAAATACCGGTTTTTCATGCCGGTCGTATACCGAAACAGTTTCGACAACAGCACCACCATGCGTTCGGCCCGGTCGGGTTCGTCGTGCACGAGACTGGCAATGGAATTCAGGGCGTTATACAGAAAATGCGGATTGATTTTGGCTTGCAGGGCTTCCAGCTCGGCCCGGGTTTTCAGTTGTTCCAGGTGCAGCAACTGGTATTCCTGTTCGGTAATTTTGCGTGTCACGTTGCGGGCCTGGCTCTGAAAATAATACAGCAGATTTCCCACGATGGGTGAGGGCAATACGTAAAAAATGCTGACCCAACTCGGAATACCGGAGGCATTTTTAACTGAATCTCCCAGAAGTGCATACAAAATAATGCTTTCGATCATCGACACAACCACAATCGTTGCCGTCAGCAGCACATGGCGAACCCATACTTTCTGAATTCGGTCGCCAATCCGAAGAAATCCCAGGCTGATCACCACCACGAAGAAGGCATCACACAGATTATTCGCCACGACAAACAGCGTCGGCGCATTTTCGTCCGGCGTATCAGCCGCTAGCTGGATGGTAAAGTAAATGATGGCACTGGTTCCGTATACCCCCATCACACAGACCAGTAAAGCCATTACCATGCCCGTCGGGCTGCGCTGCGATAGCTGACGAATAATGCTCATGTAAACCGAAGAAAAAAGGTCCCGCTTTTTTACTTACCACACTGACTCAGCAAATACTGATTCGTCTCCACGCCCCAACTGGGGTGAATGGTCGATGCCGGTTTGAAAGTAGCGAATTTTTCGGCGGCTTGTTTCAACAACGGGCAGGCCACGGTTTTTCCGCCACCGTATTGCTCGGGTGTATAAAACAACGATTGGCCCTGAAGCGTGTAAATACGCGGATTTTCGGCATTTTTTGCTTTGGCCTTGCCCAAAGCCGCTTCAAATTCCGGCACGTATTGCTGCCAGCGGTTTTCCGGGTCGACGGCCAGCCGGGCACTGGCCAGTTGAGCCGCCAACACCATCGTTTCGTCGTTATCCGGCTGTTTTTGCGCGACGTTCTGGTAAAACGCAGCCGCCTTGTCGAGCAGCGCGTCTTTTTTAGCGGCATCCGTTTCCTTGAACGAAAGCAGCACGTAGGTGTAAGCCGCCCAATAAGCCGGTAACCATTCAGCGGTTTCGGCATTCGCGATGCGCTCGAACTGCCCGGCGGTTTGCTGCAATTCCGGGGTGGGCGTCATAAATTTCACGGTAGCAATCGCGCCTTCCATCGCTTTCGTGTACTTCTCGTTTTGTGCGTGGGCATTGACACCAATACCCAGGGCGAGGGTCAGAAAAAGAACGGTTTTTTTCATGGTTTTAGTGGTTAGAAATGGTTGAAAGAGATGGTTTTGATGGTTGAATGGTTAAAGTCTGTGGGCACCTTATGGATTACTAATCAGTTCAGGATCAATCGGTTTTCGGGTCAGGCTCAACACCGCCCCGAGGAAGAAAAACCGGTAAAACGGCGGCACGACCGCAAACTTCTGGCTGCCGTCGGGCGTGTAGCGATAGCCATAGTTGTTTTTCGTTCCGAGCACATTTTCCACCGATGCGTAAAGGACCAGAAATTTTCGCGGCAGAATTTTGATGTAACTCATGTTCAGGCTCAGACTGCTGTAGGGACGGGTTTTGTCACTCAGAAACTGATCGCTGCCTGGATTGTAATAAGGCCGACCGCTGGCGAGCGAATACGTGGCCCCGGTATTGATGCCCAGCGCCGGGATATATTTCTTGAAAACGAGGTTCAACGTGTGCGTGGCCGCGAAGGTCGGCATGGCTTCAACCGGATAATTCCGGAATAGGCGTTTGGTATCCAGAAACGAATACGAAACCCAGTAATCGACGTTTTTCATCGACTGCTTGTCGCGCCAGAACACGTCAAACCCCTGCGCGTAGCCAAACCCGCTGTTGTTGGTTCGGTGGGTTGGAAACCGGTACGTGTTCGGGTCATAAAAACCGTTGGTGTTTTCCCGCACCAGATGCCGGTAGTCTTTGTAGAAGGTTTCAACCCGAAAGGTGCGGTTATCCCGAATGCGCTGGTAGTTCAAAATCAGGTGATTGGCCTGCTCGAACCGCAGCGTCGGATTGGTCAGCACGTAGGTTTGGTCGGGCGTTTGGTAAAACTGACCGGCAGCCAGCGAGACCTGTCCGTAGGAATCGGTTTTGTAGGCCATCGACAAACGAGGAGAGATATTTGCCCGGTCAATGACCGACGTCCGCTCCCCGCGTAACCCCGCCCGAACGGCCAGTTTCCGGGTAAAAAACACTTCGGTTTCGACAAAAACCGCGGAATACCAGTCCGTCAGCGAACCACCCCAGATTCCGTAGCGGTTCTGGTACGTATACCGATGAAGTTCGGCCCCGGTCAGCAACGAAACCTTGTCGCTCAAGGATCGCGTCAGCACCACCCGCCCCTGCATCCGCTGTTCCTGCGTCCGGGCCTGAACGGTATCGATGCCCAGCCGGTCGCGGTTGTAGTTGTAGCTCAGGCCGGTTTGCAGCCCCCAGCGCCCTTCGTCCCAGGTCGTTTGAAAGGTCGTCATCGAAAACGCGTTGTGGTTCCGAACCGTGAAGGGCGACGCCTGGAAGTCGCCGGTAAAATTCCGGAATGAGAGGGACTGGTGGCTGGCCGACACATCGGTGTAGTGTTTCAGCAACCCGCGTTTGCCGATGGGCTGGGTCAGAATGATCGATGTGCCCCCCGCTTCGGGTGCGTGAATCCAGTTGATGTTCTGTTTCAGGACGTTGAACAGCGGATTCAGGTTGGTATAATTCACCGAAAATGTAATCCGCTCTTTTTTGAAAGCCGACAGGCTGATCCCGGCAGCATTGAACCCCACGCTGATGCCGTCGTTGTCCTCGGCCCGGTCTTTGGTGTTCAGCGACAAAACCGACGAAAGTGCCTGACCGTATTGCGCCGAATAACCGCCCGTACTGAACGCCGTTCCTTTGAACAGAAAAGGCGAAAACCGGCTCCGCTGCGACACATCCGGCCCGCCACTCGTAAACGGATTCTGAACCACCAGACCGTCGATGATGGTGCGGGTTTCGGAAGCCGACCCACCCCGAACGAACAAGCCGGTTTGGTCGCCGACCCGCTGCGCACCGGGCAGCAACTGCATCACCGCCGGAATGTCGGCTCCCCCGCTAGCGGTTGTCACAATGTCGAGCGGTTTCAAAACCGTCTGGCGTTTCTCGTCGCTGGCTTCGAAGGCACCCGCCGTGATGACGACGGTGTTGAGCATCGTGGCGGTTTCCTGCAGTTTGGTGGTAAACTGAAATATTGGCTGATTTAGTTTTACTCTTTGCCGGAGCGGTTCGTAGCCGACAAAACTTATTGCGATGGTAGCCGTGTCCTGCTGGCTGGTCTGGAAGCTGAACGCACCGGTGGCATCGGTATTGACGCCGTCGTAGGAACCGGCGATGAAGACATTGGCCCCGGCTAATCCATTGCCTTTGCGGTCGGTTATTTTACCAGTGATCGTCGTTTGCGCCCCGGCGAACAATGGGAAAACCAGGGCGCACCAGCAGAGTAGTTGTTGTTTCATGGCGGATCACTTCGAATACGGTTTCAAAGCTATCCGACCGGAACCCGGAATTGAAGCGGTTTCCGACGAAGCACAATTTAGGCGGAATAAACCAGGGGAAACCGGCGATGATTGCGCCTGTGAATCCTATTTTGTAAAAAAATTTAAGAAGTAAGCCGCATTTCTGGCCTTTCCGCCATATATTATTTCAGATTTCTAAAATTACCCCAAAAATAATTTCAGTAAAAAGAGTATTGACTACCAGTTACTGCATCTTTAGCTCAAATCTGCCATATTATACGGTTTTCAGTTTACGGTATTTGGTCTACGGTGGCTGGCGCGTTAGCTACTGTAAATGGACCAACAACCCCAAAAAATTAACCAACCTAACGATCCTGTGGACAAAAAATACGGAAGCCTATGAAGAAACTTCATTGCTGACTATTTAATAAAGCCGATAATGTGCCCCCATTATCGGTCAGTTGATCCCCTTCGCTTTTAAGCTCATTTTGCTACATCCCCAGCGGATGGATCGGGAATCAGTGTGCCGAATTTTAACCGACAAGACCAACATTATGTCAAGACTCTTACATGTTCATCCTGTTTTACAGACGATTATGCGCGTTGCTCTGTATCAATCCCTACTGTCTCTATTCATTATTTTAACTCCGCTGGCCCACGCCCATGACGTGCGGGGTCAGAAAGTGCTGGAACAAAAAGTAACGCTGCTGCTAACCAATGTCGATGTCGAGAAGGCGCTGGAGAAAATTGAGAAGATGACGAAAGTCAAATTCATGTACAATCCCCAGGTTTTCAGCAGCCAGAGATACACCTTCCGGTTTCAGGACGAAGCGCTTTCGGAAGTACTTGAAAAAATACTGACCCCGCACAAAGTGGTTTACGAAGTCGTGCAGGACAAAATCATCCTGAAACGCGCTCCGGGTCCGGTCGAAGTCGCACCAGCTAGTGTCAAAGAAGCGCCCAAACGCAATGTAACGGGGAAAGTGTCGGACGAAAACGGCATAGGACTCCCCGGCGTCAGCGTTCTGGTGAAAGGCACCCAGCGGGGAACCTCTTCCGACGCCGAAGGGCAGTACAAACTGGAAATCCCGGATGCAGAAGTTCAGACCGCCGTCCTGATTTTCAGCTTCGTAGGCTATACCTCCAAAGAAGTAACGGTTGGCAATCAGACGACGCTTTCGGTGCAATTGGCCCCGGAGGCCAAGTCACTGAACGAAGTGGTCGTAACCGCCCTCGGGATTGCCCGGGAGAAAAAGGCCCTGGCCTATTCCGTTTCGGAAGTGAAAGGCAGTGAATTTACGCAGGCCCGCGAAAACAACGTCGCCAACGCCCTGACCGGTAAAATTGCCGGGGTGAACGCAACCGGGATGGCCACCGGCCCCGGTGGTTCGAGCCGGATCATCATCCGAGGAAACGGTTCGCTGAATGGCAACAACCAGCCTTTGTATGTGATCAACGGGATGCCGATGGACAACAGCATTCCGGGCGGTGGTACGGCTTCGGACGGCAACGGGATGAACGTTGACCGGGGCGACGGCATTGGCGGGATCAACCCCGACGACATCGAGTCCATCAGCGTTTTGAAAGGCGGCCCCGCAGCGGCTCTTTACGGTGCCCGGGCTTCCAACGGGGTGATTTTGATCACGACCAAAAAAGGCCGGGGGCAAAAAGGAATTGGGGTGGAAATCAACAGCAACACGACGTTTGAAGACATCGCCGTGATTCCGAACTGGCAGTATGAATTTGGTCAGGGTCTGGATGGCAAAAAACCGACCACGCTGACGGAAGCCAAAAGTACGGGACGCCTGTCGTATGGAGCGCGGATGGATGGCCAGCCCACCATTCAGGTCGACGGCCAGTTGCACCCGTATTCACCCCAGAAAGACAACCTGAAAAACTTCTACCGCACCGGAAGCAACTACATCAACTCGGTGGCTTTTACGGGTGGTAATGAAACGGTCAATTTTCGCCTGGGTCTGAACAACACCAGTTCCAACAGCATTGTGCCGAACTCGTCGTTTACCCGCCGAATCGCCAATTTGAACCTGAACGCATTTTTGGGTAAGAAACTGAGCATCGAAACCGTGTTCCAGTATAACCTGGAAGAAGGGAAAAACCGCCCCAAAGTGGGATATGCCGACATGAACCCGCACTGGGCGACGTACCTGGTGGCCAACGTGGTCGATATCCGCAGCCTTTCGCCGGGTTATGACCCTTTGACGGGCAAAGAAGTAGAGTGGAACCCGGTTCCAGCCGCCCCGAACCCCTATTTTGTGGTCAACAAGTTCAAAAACGACGACACTAAAAACCGGTTTTTGAGTCAGGGAAGCATCCGTTACGACATTCTGGACAACCTGTATCTGAAAGGCAGCGTGAGCCAGGATTATTACAGCTTCTCGTCGGAATACGTACAGCCGACCAACAACGCCTACCAGCCGCTGGGAACGTATGAAGCCCGGAAAACGACTTCGTCGGAAACCAACGGCATGTTGACGCTGAACTACAACACCACGTTTTTCAAGGAATTGAGTTTTACCGCGATGTTGGGAGCCAATTCACAACGCGCCATTTATGACCAGACGGTGATCGCGGGCAGCGAGTTTACGGTGCCTTATTTCTACAGCTACACCAACCTGGCCGCATCAACGACCACACCGACGTATCTGAAAAGCGCGATCAACTCGGTATTCGGTTCGGTCGATTTTGGCTACAAGGGGCTGGCGTACCTGACGGTTTCCGGTCGGCAGGACTGGTTCTCGGTTCTGAATCCAAAGAGCAACAGTATTTTCTACCCGTCGATCGGTGGCTCGCTGATTCTGTCGGATGCGTTCCGCTTGCCAAAAGCCATCAGTTTTGCCAAACTGCGGGCTTCGTGGGCGCAGGTGGGCGGTGCCACGGTGAATGCCTACCAGATTTACCAGTATTATTCAATGCAGCAGGGTGGTCACAATGGCCGGCCGGTGCAGGTGTTGTCGTCGTCTCAGGTGCCCAACCCGGATCTGAAACCGCTGACGTCCACCACGTACGAAGGCGGTCTTGAAGCCAAATTCCTGAACAACCGTCTGGGCATCGACCTGACGTTTTACAACCGGAAAACCACGGACGACATCGTAACGTCCAACATCGCCCTGTCGTCGGGCTACACCTCGGCCCTGCTGAACGTGGGTGAATTGAGCAACAAAGGCGTTGAGCTACTGCTGACCGGCACGCCCGTTAGCCAGCGTGCTTTCGGCTGGGATGTCAGCTTCAACATGGCCTACAACAAGAGCAAGATCGAGCGACTGGCCGAAGGATTGACCGGTATCGACGTCGGCAGCGGTGTGGGTGGTGGTCTGGTGCGGAACGTCCTGAATCGCCCATATGGAACGGTTTGGGGGTATAATAAGAAAACCGACGCCAACGGCAATGTGGTTTTTAACACCGCCAGCGGTTATGCGGTTCGGGGCGACTTGCAGGAAATCGGGCAGGGCACTCCTCCGCTGACGATGGGGATCACCAACAATTTCCGGTATAAAAACTTCTCGCTCAACTTCCTGATCGACGGCAAATTCGGCAGCATCGTGTATTCGAACCTGTACCAGTATGCCTACCGCTTTGGTTTGCCGCAGGAAACGCTGCCGGGTCGGGAAACCGGTGTTACCGTAACCGGTGTAACCCCCGAAGGCAATCCGTTTACCAAAACCTGGAAAAAAGAAGAGGTGGACACCTACTACGACAACGACAAGAATTACACCGCCATGTTCATGTTCAACAACGACTTCGTGAAGCTCCGTCAGGTGGTTTTGAGCTACAACCTGCCCGTCAGCAAGTTGTCTTTCCTGAAGCTGCAATCGGCCTCGATTTCCTTCGTGGCGCGGAACCTCGCGATTCTGTACAAGGACAAAAAGAACCAGTATTTCGATCCTGAATCGGGCTACACGAGCACTAATGCACAAGGTCTGGAAGCCTTTGGGGTGCCCAGAACCCGGAGTCTTGGTGTGAATTTAATGGTGAAATTCTAATTAAAACTATCTCACGATGAAGCGTCTGATCCAAAAAATACTGTGTGCGGCTCCGTTATTTCTCCTGCTGTCTTCCTGTGACAAGGGTTTTGAGGAAATGAACGTGGACCCCAATAAATATTCTGAAGTAATTCCCGAATACATGTTCACCCGCGCCTTGCTGGACGGCGTAAGTACCAACTTTACGGGGGCGGCTTACCTGACCATCGGGCAGTCGATGCAGCACTTTGCCACTTACAAGGAGGTCCCGGCGGCTGGTGACAAATACTTCAACTTCGGGTATTCGACCGGCAACTGGAATGCCTACGCCGGAACCGGTGCCGGGCAGGGCGCGGTCGTTTCCATCCGCCAGGTGATCGATGCGGTTTCGACCAATCCGGTCAGCGTGAACAAACTGTCGGCGGCCCGCATCTGGAAAGCGTATATGTTCCACCGGCTGACGGATTTGTACGGCGACATTCCGTATTTCGACGCTGGGAAAGCACTTTCTGACAAGAATTACGGCCCCAAATACGACACCCAGCAAGCCATTTACGCGGATCTGCTGAAAGAGCTGGAACAATCGATCGCGGCTTTTGACGCGACCAAGGCGACCTTCGGTTCAGCCGACCTGCTCTTCGGGGGCGACGTGGTGAAGTGGAAAAAATTCGCGTACTCGCTGATGCTCCGGCTGGGCATGCGCCTGACCGAAGTGGATGCCGCTACGGCCAAAACCTGGGTGGAGAAAGCCATCGCCGGGGGCGTGATTCTGGAAGATGCCGACCGGGCCGTCATTGCCTACGTGGACGGTTCGCAAACCGCCAGCCGAAATTTCATTGCCAACGGTTTGCTCAGTACGGACTACATCACACCCGGTGGCGACAATGTGGAAGGCGGCAAATTCGCCAAAACGCTGATCGATTATTTGAAAAACACCAAAGATCCGCGTCTGAACGTGATTTCCATCGTCTGGACGTCTGCCGACGGCAAAACGTTTACGGCTGATACCACAACGGCTTTGCAAAGCGGAATGCCCAACGCAGCTTTCAACAACCTGCCGGCCAATTTCAACACGTTTTCCGAGCCGAATCCGAACACGCTGCTGAAATACAGTGCGCCCTTGATTGTGTTTGGCAATGCCGAAACGAACCTGTTGCTGGCGGAAGCTTCCGTACGCGGCTGGGCCAGCGGAACAACGGCGGCAACGGCCTATGCCAATGCGGTTAGAGCCGGGATGCGGCAATGGGCCTTGTTCGGAACGGGGGGAACGATTTCGGAAGCAAAAATCAGCGCGTATCTGACCCTCAATCCGTACAAAACCGGTGGAACCGTGGCGCAGCAAATGGAACAGATCCAGACCCAAAAGTGGGTGTCGCTTTTCCTGGAAGACGAATACGAGATTTTCGCCAACTGGCGCCGGACCGGGTATCCGGTGCTGACGCCGACCAATTATCCGGGCAACCTGACCGGTGGCAAAATCCCCACCCGCTTTGTGGTTCCCGATTCGGAAGAAACGTACAACAAAACCAATTTCATCGAAGCACGAACACGTCAGGGCGGCACCAACACGCTCTCCAGCGTTGTCTGGTGGGATAAATAGGCAACGATAGATCGTTTTCGAGTACCGATTAAATTGACAAACAAAATAGCACCGGGATCTTCCTGGTGCTATTTTTTTGGGTTGGTGTTATGGATGGCCGGTTATTCCTTCTTTTTAGCATAAACGATGTCGAGTGCGGCTCCGGCATCCCCCTGTTGTTTCATCCAGGTTTCCAGCTTCTGCCGGTATTGTCTGATCCGGTTTTGGTGAGTCGGGTCCGTTGCCAGATTGGTAAGCTCCCAGGGGTCTTTCTGGGTATCGTAAAATTCGATGGCGGGCCGTTTCACAACCCGGTCCGTGATCCGCTTGGCATTCGGATCGTTCGGTGCCTGGTCGATCCAGGAGAACCAGACCGAATTGCGGTCTTTTTGCTTCGCGTTCATCATAAACCGGTTGTAATACTCCTCATCGGGCGTCAGGTTTAGAATGAGCTTGTAGCGGGTGTCGCGGATGCTGCGAATCGGGTAAGGATTTCCTTCGGGAATGTTGTTGTGGATTCCGTAGGCATACGGTCGCGCGGTCGAACTTTTTCCCAGCAAAACCGGCAGAAAGCTTTTGCCGTCCAGCCCGGCGATGGGTTTGCCCCCCGCAATATCCACAAGGGTTGGGGTAATGTCTTCGTATTGAACCAGCGCGTCGGTTTCGGTGCGGGCTTTGACGGTTCCGGGCCATTTGACCACCATCGAACTTTTCTGTCCCACATCCCACAGGTTCCATTTCGCACCCGGGAACTGTGCACCCTGTTCGCCCAGAAACACGACGATGGTGTTCTTGTCCTGACCGGTTTCTTTCAACAAGCGGGTAATTTCGCCCACCTGCTCGTCCAGCCGCCGGACTTCAGCCAGGTATTTGACAAATTGTCGGCGCGTGACCGGCGTATCGATCCAATTGGCGGGCAGAATCAATTTATCCGCATCGAACTCGGTGGTATCGCCCACCGTCCAGGGGGTATGCGGATTGATGCTCATGACAAACAGGCAATACGGCTGGTTCGTGCGGGTGATGAATTTCCGGACATCATTCAACTGGTAGTCGTCCGTCGGGGCCACGCAGTTGGGTTCAAAACCGGTGACGATCTCGAACGGAAAGACGGTTTTGGGTTTGGTGCTGTGATCTTTGCCCGTTAATCCGACGCGGTAGCCCAGATCCGCCAGGTAATGACCAACGCTTTTCAGCGTATCATAAACCGGCTTGTGGTTTTGGAATGATCCGTGCCGCACAGGATACAGACCCGTGAAGAGCGAGGCCCGCGTCGGCACACACATGGCTTCGGAAGCATAGATGTGATTGAATTTCAATCCTTCGTTCGCCAGCGCATCGATGTGGGTCGTTTTCAGATTTTTCCCGCCGTAACAACTCAACTGCCGACTGTCCAGGTCGTCGGCCATGATGATGATGACATTGGGTTTGGTGGCCACCGGGGAGGGCGTTACGGCCAGCCCCAGCCAGCAGCTACTAAGTAGTATCAAACCGAGTAGTAATCGGTTCCAGAGAGTCATCATAGACGCTGTTTTTGAAAAAATTCCAATATACGGAATATCGGTTTCGAATGTGCCGGATTGTGTTGTTTTACAACAACTCCCCGCTTACCCCACTCTCCTTAACAAAAGCAACCGGGTGTTATTGAACACCCGGTTGCGGCATCAACGCTTGAACTCACCAGAAGCCAGTCACGTCCTTTAACCTGTTACGTTATTTCAGAACTATCCTGATCTACTATTTAAGTTTTTCCATGCGCCAGCTAGCATCTTTTTTATACAGATCTGCGTCCATTTTCGGATCAATTTCGAGGAAAAGACCTTGATGACGCAAGTAAGAATTGGCGAACTTTGCACTCCGAAAGCTAGTAAATCCTTTTTGAGCAGGATCATTAAACAGCGGTGTTTCTTCGTAGAATTTTGCCTCATCCGGTACGGCAGTATATTGCTTGGCCGTTATTCTATTATTACTCTCCGTAGTTCCCCCCAGCGTTAAGTAGGTGTTCGGTTTTGAATTTACTACTTTAAAGGCAACCATTGGCTTACCGGCATTTGCACCTAACTGTACCTTTTGAATATTCAGATACTCGTCATTTCCAGATACATCCTTGAGCTTTTTGATGACGCAAACACCATTTTGTAGGGTTACGGCATAAGGCTCATTATCGCTGTAAGCTCCTCCATTGATCGAATATGCCCTTAAATTATTCAGGTCGATGTAAACGTCGCTTTTCTTAAATTCATCCCAAATACTACCCGTTGGATTAACCGGTTGCATAATCTTATCATTTAGATTCACGGTTATGCCTCCTTTCAGGTTATTTCCACAACAGTTATCATCCACTTGTACAATGACGAAGGTATTGATTTCTCCAACCGCCAGTTGTTTTGTAAAATCAGTAGTGACGTTTTCACCACCTCGTTTACCATCATTTGCTTCCACATAATAACCGGCGGGGTGCAGACTGTTATACAACATCATCCGGGCCTGATCATCCACAATTCCAATGGTTACCGTTGCTTTATTGACCTTAAAGTCGGCCGGTATGTGCAGATAGGATCTGAAATAGGTAAAATCAATTTGTGTGAATTTGTTGTAGTTCGCGTTAGGCAGTATGCTTGTTGTCGAATAGGAAACTTGTCCATTCGGCGCAGCGACAGCCTTCCACTTTGGGTCTTTCTTGATGGGCGTCTGGGCATGTTTATAAACGCTCGAAAGTCTCTCGTTGCCATTCCGGGTTTTTTCATTAGCCGGCAGATTGACGATGCCAGCTCCTTCGTTTACTTCCCAGGTCGATAAGGTCTGGGCCTGAACATAAGTGATAAAACAAAGGCAAAGCAGGGCGACAGAGGTTCGTTTTTTCATAAAAAATGGATTGAATTTTCAACAGCCTACTCTTGGCAGGGATTTTCAGCCTTCTCCCTCGTTAGCGATGATACGCTTGTAACGATAGGGCAAAACTAGGTCTGCCCGACGGGCATTTTCCGTCAAACTCGTTACACTTTCCGTCAAAATGAGGGGTAAGAAGCTATTTTAAACCCGAAATCAGGTTTCCAGCAGCTCAGAAGGTGGCTTACCAAACCGCGTTCGAAAACTGCGCGCAAATGAGCGGGCATCGGCATAACCTACTTTAGCCGCTACCTGGGTAATGGAGTAATTGGTATGGCTTTCCAGCAGGCGTCGAGCCTCCTCCATCCGCACCGCCTGCACATATTGCAGTGGCGAAAGCCCCGTCAGCCGTTTCAACTGACGCAGGAGAGTGGATTCGCTCATGGCGAACTGGTGGGCTAACTCCGGCACGTTGAGCGTTGGATCGGCCAGGTTTTGCTGCACAAATCCCTCAAACGTTGCCAGCCATTCCCGGTCTTCCTGTGACAGGACAGGACCCGCCCGATCGGGTTTCTCCTCTTGGGTGATTGCCAATCGACGGGCAGCCTGGTTAGCCAGCAGATTGGCAATACGGGTCAGCAGTTCTTCCTCGTCGAAGGGCTTGAGCAGGTAATCGTCTATACCAATGCGCAAAGCCCGCAATTTGTCCTGCGCATCGGCCCTGGCGGTCAGCATAATAACAGGGAGGTGACGGGTAGCATCATCGGATTTGAGCTGCCTGAGCAATTGATACCCATCCATGACGGGCATCATTAAATCGGAGAGGATGAGCGAGATCCCCGCCTTACTGTCTACCCGTAATCGTTCCAACGCAGCCTTCCCGTTGTCGGCGGTCACAACCTGGTATTGGTCCGACAAAATCAGGCGAATATACGCTTGTAAATCAGCGTTATCTTCCACAACGAGGATCGTCGGTTTTGAGTTATGCATCACTCCTCCCGTTTCGCCGGTAGTTAAGGCGCGCCGTGCAACACCCCTGTCACCTGCATTCACAGTCTGACGTGAATGCAGCGGTTCACGGTTCCGACTACTGGTATTGGCAGGCAGAACAACAACGGGGAAGACTACCCGAAAAACCGAGCCGGTGTCGAGCGTACTTTCTGCGTCGATTTCTCCCCTCAAAAGCTGGACGTACTCGTGGCACAGAGCCAGGCCAATGCCCGTGCCACCCTCAGCAGGTTTGCCGGGCCGGGTGGTCTGGAAATAGCGGTCAAACAAGTGGGGCATGTCGTCGGGATGGATACCCGGACCGGTGTCGGCAATGCTCAACTGCAGCCTTCCATCAGCCAGGCCTACCGTGGCCGTTATCTGACCGCCTGTCGGCGTAAACTTGAACGCATTGCCGAGCAGGTTGTTCAGAATCTGACGACATTTCGCCTGGTCCAGATTGGCCTCCACATCGTCGGCCACCGCGATGTGGAACGTATAGCGCAGGTTCCTGCTCTCAGCCAATGACTCAAACTGGGCGAAATGGCTGCGAAAAAAGGCGGCTAGGAGGGTCGGCCTTTCATCCAGTTCCATTTTGCCCATTTCCATTTTGCCCAGATCCAGAATATCGGTGACCAACTGTCCGAGTTGCTTGCCGCTCCGGTGGGCAAATTGCAACAGACTGGTTTGCTTTCCGGTTAGCCGGTTTTCGTTCAACAGCGTACTAATGGGGCCGAGCAGCAACGTGAGTGGGGTACGCAGCTCATGGGAAACATTGGCAAAAAAGCGGGACTTGGCCGCATCGAGGGCTTTGAGTTTGGTCGTCTGGTTGTGGATGAGCGTATTCTGTTCAATCAGTTTTCGTTTAGCCTGCCGTTGTTTTCGATAGCCAAAGTATAGGCCCACCGCCGAAACCAATACCAGAAATACAATGATCAATGAAAAGCGGAGCTGGTTATTCTTCAGGCGCAGGGCCAATTGGTGTTCTTCAAGCTGTTGCTCTTTGTATTTATTCTGATAGCGCGAATCTATTTCAATGATCTTGTCTCTAATGTCTTTCTCTTTTAAATCCAGCTCCATTTTGTACCCTTTCTGCAGGTTTGCCAAAGCCGAATCCAACAACCCCATCTGCTTGAAGACCTTACTGCGAAACCGGTAAGCACTGGCAATGGTGGAGTGCCGTTCATGTCCCTCTAAAATGGCCCGATTGGCCGATAGAATGGTGGAGTCATTGTACACCAGGGCCTGGCGCGACTCTTTTCGTTGAAAATGAAGGCTGGCAATGGCTCCAAACATATAACTACAGCCTGTATGATCGCCCAATTGTTGATACAGCTTAACGGCGGCCTGGCTATGATGCATCCGTTCATGCACGGACGATTCGGGCAGCAGCATGTTCAGGAGCATGCGGCTGATCGCTTCTTCGAGCACTAACCGGTACCTCGATGCCGTATGCAGACCTTCCCTTGCAAAAAATAGCGCCTTTTTTTTATCCCCGTACAAACGTTCCCAGGAAGCGCTGCGGATGGCGAAATAGGGATATACCAAATCCAGCCCGTAGCGATCAATGTCGGCTTTAGCCAACTCCAGTTGTTGTTTACTACTTTCTTTGCGACCAATCTTTTCGTATAACAAAGCCAGACCCAGACAGGCTTTGGCATGTACTTCCCACGGTCCGCTTATCTTACTTTGCTGTTCTACACGCAGCATTTTTTTTATGGCTGAATCCCCCTGGTCATCCTGTTCAAAGGCGATGGCATCTGCCAGTTGTGCCCGCATACCAAAAGGCGTGTTGAGTTGGCCACGGATTTTTATTGCCTTCACCAACTTACCGGTAATGGCGATCGCACTGTCATTTCTAAAGGCCTGCAAGTGGGCTTCTGCGCGGGTTAGTTCCCGTTCATCTTTTGAAGTAAGACGGTTTTGGGCTTTTATGCGAGGAATGATCGAAATAAATGAAATCACAAAAACAATCAATGCGGGAATGCCCCGGCGCATGATTATTACCATAAAAAACGTTAAGGTTACAGAGGTTATGGGTGACGGCTGTTCCGCAGCCCCGTCGGTATCGCCTACTGTTTCCAGCCAAAACCAATGATTGATCTATCAAACCGTTGACTCAAAAAAATCATAGACCTTAGATTCTGAGTCGATTTTACCGGGCTGCTCGCAAATATCCGGTTTAAATTTAACAAATTCTCCGTTAAGTACTGCATTTCACGCGTTTTAATCCAGCGGCAGAATCACATTCGTCAGCTTCCAGTCGAACCAGTCGCGCGTGAGCACAAAGCGAATTTCATTCCTGTCCTTGTCGGGAACATAAGCCGATAACCGGCAGGTATACTTCCCCGTATGGATGTTATTTACCCTTAATTGTACATACTCCCCGGATTGTTCACTACCTTCGTCAAAAGCAAAGAGACTGTTTCGATTCTAAAACCGGGTTTTAAAATTAATCTTAAAACTATAATAAAGCCAAAAACACAGTTTTATTAAAATCGTCGTATGAAGTGTCGTATCTGCGGAAGTGAAAAAGAGAAAAAATATTTCAAAGCTAAAGAAATGATGCTTGGAACACGCGAAGAATTTATATACTTCCAGTGTGACCAATGCCATTGTTTACAAATAGAAGAGATTCCCGGCAATTTATCGCAGTATTATCCCGAAGGTTACAATGGATTCGAGGCTCCTAAAAAAAACATATTCGGAGGCATAAAAGGCGCCATCAGAAAGTACAAATACAAGGCCTCTTTATTTCCAAAAACCACCTTTTCAGGCCTTCTAAAGGCCTTTTTTCAGGCAAAGCAATACGACATCTTAGGTTCTTTATCGCTGACCATGCAGTCTAAAATACTGGATGTAGGCAGTGGCGAGGGGGCTTTTTTATACCCCCTATACGAATTAGGAATGAAGCAGGTGCAAGGCGTAGACCCCTTCATAAAGGAGACTATCGTCTATCCAAACGGCTATAAAGTTGTCAAGAATCAAATCTACACGGTTACAGGAAAATGGGATATTATCCTTTATAACCATTCCTTTGAGCATGTTCCGGACCCTTTAGACCATTTACTGGCGGTTTCTAAGTTGTTAAAGCCCGGCGGAATTTGTGTCATTCGGATTCCAACGGTTACTTCATACGCCTGGGAACAGTACGGAACCGACTGGTTTCAACTGGATGCGCCCAGACATTTATTTCTCCATTCGGTAGAAAGCATGAAGTTGCTAATTTCAAAGGCTGGGCTAAAACTGGAAGATATTATTTATGACTCTACCCATGCGCAATTTACAAACAGCGAAAAGTACAAAAATAACATCGGGCTTTACGAAGATTCAAAAAGCCTGTATTCAGGGTATATTGACCGGAAATTAAAAAAAGAAAAATACAAACGACTTGCCCGGCAATTAAACAAAGAAAATAGAGGTGATCAAGCCGCCTTTATCATTAAAAATTAAAGGACTACTCATTAAACCGCGTTTGCTGTAACTCTATTGAAGAACCATCTGTATAGTATGAAATCTTAGCCATAAACCTAACTTTTGCTTACTTATAGATTTACACCTAAACCCCTTTGCTCATGCTTAACAATCGACATCTTTTCGCGGCCGTTTTTGTTGGAGGCAGTTGTTTGGCCGGTTGTAAAAACGATGATGACTTCGTAACGTGCAAACCGGTTGCGAATATAACTCCTCAAAATACCTGTTACGAACCGGTCGGTGGGCTAACGCTGGTTGCATCCGGTCAAACGACTTCTCCAGACCGAAGCCAATTTACCTGGTCTGTTTTCCCTCAAAGCGATACATCGATGAACAGCAATATCGCTGTACTTCGTGAAAAAATACTGGTGGGCAACGAAACGATCATTATACCTGATTCAATCTTGAAAAACTCGCCCAAATTTGTCGTAAAAGTGAAGACACTGGGCTGCGGGGCTGGTGAGTTACACTCTATCTATTATAGTTTTGTAAAGCGGCAGGTGTCGGAATCTACAAACTGTTTCGTTTGGCAACGACAAAACATATAATTCAGGACTTGTTGTCACCTTGCCAATCGCTCCAGGCAATTGGCAAGGTGATCGTCCCTTCGCTTACAGCGGTTTCAGCTCCAGATTTTTCCACCGGACTTTAATGCCACCCCCGTCGTGGATCTGCAAAGCCACTCCGCCTTCGCCTTTTCCAATTTTTTCATCTTTCAGATCCACCATCTGCTGACCATTGAGCCAGGTCTGCACGCGGTCACCCTCGGCCCGAATCCGCAGTTTGTTCCACTGTTCCGGTTTCAGGATGTTCTCTTTTTCGTCGGGAATCTGGATCAGCCACCCCCGGCCGTAGGATTCGTAAATACCGCCCGTGTCGTGATTCGGGGGTGCCACTTCGACCTGCCAGCCGCTCACTTTCGTTCCTTCCACCGTCGACCGGATAAAAACGCCACTGTTGCCGTTGGCTTCCTGTTTGAACTCCAGCGACAGATCGAAGTTTTTATAAAATTGATCGGTCGCCAGATACCCGTAGCCTTTGTCGGGACCACTTTCGCAGACCAGTTCACCATCCGCCACATACCATTTTTCGGTACCGTAGATTTTCCAGCCCGTCAAATCTTTTCCGTTGAATAGCCGGACTTTTTTGGTGGGGGCCATAAAACCAACCGACACCACAACGAGGAGAACCAATACGAGCAATTTTTCTTTCATGGGTTATCAAAAAAGTAAGTTTAACAAAGGATTTGGTAGTTTTGTAACGTAGTTGTAACCGGTTAGTTTTGTTCAATAAACACACTACCGGTTTCGTTTTGAACTGTACCGGCATAAAGATAGCAAGCCGATCCATCTGTCCGACCTGATTATCCACTTTATCTTACTCATCCATCGCTTTTACATGAAAAAAACACGTTTGTCCACACCCCGGTCCCGGGCCTTGCTGCTGGCGGTTTTAGCCGCTCTTTTTACGTTTACGACCAGTTGTGATAAAGAGGAAGACACGGCATCCGCGCAACCCAAAACCGTTGCTGATCTGATCGTTGAAAGCAGCGACTTCACCATTCTGGAAGCGGCTATTCTCCAGGCGGGTCAGCTCGACGCGTTTAAAAATCCAAACCTAACGGTTTTTGCCCCCAACGATGCGGCTTTCCGCGCTTCAGGGGTTGCGGATGCGACTTCACTGACGGCCCTGACCAAAGAACAGTTGACCGGCATTCTGCAATACCACGTTCTGAAAGCCGCCGTGGCTTCCTCCGGTTTTCCGATGGAAACCAACAAGGCCGTTCAAACTTCATTGAGCATTAACAACCAGGCGGTTGTCGCCTACGTTACCAATGGCACCGGCGGCTTGTTCATCAACGGTGCCAAAGTGATCACGCCCGACGTAAAAGCCGCGAACGGCATCATGCATGTCATCGACCACATCCTGTTACCCCCCCCAACCGGCAGCGGGGGCAGCCTGGTAGGCGTGGTTCAGGCCGATACGAGTCTGTCGTTGCTGGGTGTTGCCGCCCTGCGGATCGCAACCCAGAACCCGACGCTGGCGGCCGTGTTGACGGGAACACAACCCTACACGACGTTTGCGCCCACCAACAACGCTTTTCGGGCCTTAAAACTCAGCACGGCTGATACGATCAATAAAGTGCCGGTGGCAGCCCTGACCGCTATTCTGGCCAATCACGTCGTAGCGGGTCGTCTCTATTCCAATAATCTGACCACGGGCGACGTGACGGCGTACAGCACCGGGAAACTGACGGTCACCACGACTGGCACGACGGTGACGGTGAAAAGCAAAGGCCTGACAGCGCCGGCTACGGTCACCAGCGCCAACATGACCGCAACCAACGGCGTTGTTCACAAGATCGACAAGGTGTTGCTGTAATCTACCCGCCGTATGGTTCCGAAAATTCTGCTGGGTTTACTGGTCTTTATCGTCGTTGCCGTCGCCGTTCTTCTCACGATTGGTTATTTGATTTCCGCACCCGGATACAAGGGCCCGGTTACCGACCATTTCGATGGGAAACAATTCCATAATTACAACGGCGCGAAAGCCAAAGGCTTGATGGAAGCCCTCGAGTGGATGTTGTCGGGCAACGACAAAAAACCGTGGGGCGCTTTCCGCAACGAACCGCCCGGCCCTCCCCCACCCGGTCGGGTTGGCGGCTCTCCGGTGCGCGTTACGTTTGTCAATCACTCGACGGTTTTGCTCCAGTTCGACAGCCTGAACGTGCTGACCGACCCGGTCTGGTATGAGCGCACCAGCCCCTATCAGTGGGTGGGCCCGGCGCGAAACCGCCCGCCCGGCATTCGTTTCGAGGATATTCCCAAAATCGATATTCTGCTGTTGAGTCACAATCACTGGGATCATCTGGACATTGAGACGGTTCAGAAACTTTGTCGGCGCGACCAGCCCAAAGTCTATTGCCCGCTGGGCGTGAAAGCCTTTCTGGAAGAAAAGGGCTGCCAGAACGTAACCGAAATGGACTGGAACGACTCGCTGGCCTACAACGACAGCACTACCATTCATTGCGTTCCGGCGCAGCATTTCTCCGGGCGGGGCATGTTCGATCGTGACGCCACGCTCTGGTGCGGTTTTCTGATCGATAGCCGGGCCGCCGGAAAATTGTATTTTGTCGGAGATACGGGTTACGGTCCGTTTTTCAAGAAGATCGGGGAACAGTTCGGTCCCATCCGGCTTGCGCTGATTCCAATTGGTGCCTTTCGGCCTACCTGGTTCATGTCGCCCATTCACTGCTCGCCCGCCGAGGCCGTCCGGATTCACGACGACATCCGTTCGCAACAGAGCGTAGCCATTCATTACGGCACCTTTCCGCTGGCCGACGACGGCGAAAACGAACCCGTCGAGGAATTGCGTAAAGTCCTCACCACCAAGCCTGAACTGGCCATGCGTTTTTGGACCTTGCGGGAAGGTGAAGGCCGGTTGGTACCGTAATTTTTACGGGCCGTTGCAACGGTTTTTCAAAAGGTGGGGTCATGGATACAGTTACACCTTATCAATTCAATTTTAATTGCGAGCATGAATTCTAAACATCTGAGTGCGCTTATTGCCTTGTTTCTGGCGGTCGGACTGGTTTCCTGTATGAATAATCTCAATGATCCGAGTGCCGGCACGGTGGAACAGAACATCCAGCAGATCAAGGATCATTTGACAGCTAACCAGTTACAGGATCAGGTAACGTCAACCCTTTCAGGGCTGTATTATATCATTACGCCCACGCCCTCAACTGCCAAAGCTGCGACGCCGAACGAGGAACTGGAGTTTACCTATACGCTGTCCTACATCGATCCGACCACGAAAAAGGCGGTTTTGGTAGATAGCGCCAACCGAACCAAACCGGCTTATATTCCTTTTCTGGCCGGCGTGGTCGTTCCAGGCCTGGAAGAGGGTTTCATCTTGATGAAAGAAGGCCAGACGGGTCGTTTTTTTATGCCTAACAACCTGGCCTTTGGCAGCAATACCCGCGAAAATAAAATGCCGGAGTACAGTGCGGTTATTTTTGACGTCAAGCTCAATCGCTCCCGCTCACAAATTGAGCAGATGGGCGATTATGCTACGCTTAAAAAGCTGCCACGTCCAGATACTACGGCATTTGCCCAAGGTACGGATAGCGTCCGCGTCTACCGGCTTTCCAAAGGAACCGGAGCGCGGATCACGGCCGGACAAACCGTTACCGTCGCCTATACCGCTAACACCCTGCGAGGAACGGCTCCTTTTGATAAAAGTGACTCCCTGACAATCAAACTGGGTTCCGGACAATACATCGTTGGTTTTGACAAAGGGATTTCTCTGCTTTCGGTTGGCGACAAAGCCCTGCTGGTTTTCCCGTCCGGAATCGGTTATGGCGCGCAGGGTAGCTCTGATTCCAAAGGCTATTACGTCGTGCCTCCCTATGCGCCACTGGCTTTTGAAATAACCGTTAAATCGGCCAAGTAAATTGACGGTCTACGGTATTCAGTTTACGGTTTACGGTTTACGGTGGCTGACGCACGCTTATGCCATTTAATGCGTCAGCCACCGTAAACCGAATACCGGTTTTATCCGTTCTTCTGCCCTTCAACCGCCAGTAAATACAACTGCATGGATTCACCGGTTGTGGCAATCCACCGATTGTAGTCTTCGATGGCGGCCGTTCGGTCTTCTTCCGAAATATACCCATCCTTCACCAGTTGTGGTCCGCGCAGATGGGCCACCTCCGACCAGATTCGGCTCGTTTCCACAAAGGTCGGCTCGCTTTTTTGGCTGATTTCAAACTGTGGCTCAATCGTTATCTTCTCGAAACCAATCCGCAGAAACTGGTCTTTCAGATGGTCGGCAATGGCATTGTCGAAACCGGCCTCCTGCCGCCATTTTAGAAACGCCCCGTAGAATTTCTTCATGGTTTCGGGCGGTTCGGGCATCCATTCCACCTTTTCGTGATTGTAGTCGAGCACGGCCAGCACCCCACCCGGTTTCACCCATTTTGCCATCCGGGCCAGGGCCTCTTCCGGGCGGGCGAGCCATTGCAGCACACGGGCGCAAGTGACCAGGTCAAACTGTTCGGCGGTTTCAAAATCGTAGACATCCGCCGTTTGAAACTTGAGTTGGGGAAGTTCGCCAGACTGTTGGCGGGCCTGTAAAAGCAGGGTTTCGCTGGGGTCGATGCCCACCACGCGGCCCTGCGGCCCCACCCGTTCGGCCATGCCGCGCGTGATGGCTCCGGAACCGCAGCCTACATCCAGCACCGACAGGCCCGGTTTCAGGTGTTTCAACAAATTTCGGTTGGCATTTTCAACGGTTCGGCGATCCAGAACCGGGTTGGCAGCCTTTGGCATTTCAGCCCGGCTGGTGGCGGTTTGATTTGACATAGAACCGAATGTACGGATTGGTTTCTATTATGGACAGATGAACAGATAAAATACAAAATAATACTTGATTATTGCAATAAAAGTCTATACCTTCATCCTATACCATTCCCCGATACGATCATGAAAAAGCTTCTGATTTTATGCGTCGTCATGGCTGGCACGGTTCTTCCCGGATGGGGACAGAACGATCAGGTGGCCATCAAAAAGGTTCTTTACGATGAGACGGAGGGTTTCTTTAAGCGAGACAAAGAAAAATGGGCGGATTGCTGGGCACACACACCTTACATCTATTTTGCGGCTAATTTATACGGCGGAGACTTTACCCTGATCAAAGGGTGGGACAACATGGAAAAGCAGTTCAAGAGCCAGTTCAACAGCTCCAGACCGGCCGACAGTGTGTCCATCTACAACACGAACTACGAGATTCATCAGAACGGGAAAATGGCCTTTGTGTGGTATGACCAGATGCTGATCGACAGTCACGGCAAAACCACCTCGAAAGAATCCCGGGTGGTTGAAAAAATCGGTGGTAAATGGAAAATCATTCACGTCTGTGCCCTCACCAACTTGGCCAATCAAACGGCGCAATCCGGTAAATAAAGTCAAAACCGTCCCTGGTAAAACTTCCTGACGAATCGCGGTGTTATGCTTTTGCCGGTGTCTCTTTTGCCCGGCAATGGGTATGAGCAACGCAGCAAACACGACACAAAACGAATCATTTCATGATATTATCCGGGGCGACACGCCCGTGCTGGTCGATTTTTACGCCGACTGGTGCGGGCCTTGTAAAGTATTGGCCCCCACGCTGAAGCAGCTCGCCGAACGGACCGGCGACAAACTACGCATCATCAAAGTGGATGTCGACAAAAGCCGCTGGGCTTCCGGCACCTACCAGATTCAGAGCGTTCCGACAATGATCTTGTTCCACAAAGGGAAAATCATCTGGCGGCAATCGGGGGTGCTGCCGCTTCAGAAACTGGAAGCGATGGTGCGGCAGGTTACGGGTTAACCGTCCGCCGGAAGGTGATGGCAATACCGAGCAGAATGATGATTCCGCCCAGAATCATCTGAAACGTTATTTTCTCGTCGATAAACAGCCAGGCTAGAAAACCGGTCACGATAGCCTGGCTGAGCAGACTCAGCGAAACCCGTTGTGCATCGATTTTCTGGAGCGCATGGCTGACCGCAATCCAGCCTAGAAGCTGGCAAACCACCGCCTGAACCACCAGAGAGCCCCAAATCCGGGGTTCGAAGCCCCACAGTGGTTCGCCCAACACGACGCACAGCAGCACCAGATAAAGGCTCGACACCGTCATGCTTGAAGCCATAAAGTTCAGAATCGGGACTTTATCCAAAACCGTCTTGCTGACGACAATGTACCCGGCATAAAACAGCCCCGACAGAACGGCCAGGAAAAACGCCCGGTCGAACTGCATGGTCAGGAACACTTCGACGCCCATCAAAAGAACCAGCCCAACCAGCGCCGTCGCCGTACCGATCCAGAAGTATTTCGTTGGTTTGTCGGGGAAAAACAGAAAGGTACCGATTCCCACCCAGATGGGCGACAGGTTAGTCAGCAAACTCGCCTGTGTGGCGGTCGATTCCTGAATGGACAGGTTCCAGACGACGATGTCGGACGCAAAAAACAGCCCGCACACCAGAATGGGTTTCCAGTAGCGCAGTGTTTTAGCCTGCCAGTTTCCAGTCAAAAGTACGTAAGGCCAGATCAGCACCGTGGCAATGCTCATGCGGTAGAACGCATCGCTGATGCCGGAAATCGGCGTGGCCCGGATGAGAACCGGAAAAATACTGATGCACAGAATGCCAATAATCAGACTCAGGTGGGAAGACATTACCGATTGGGAGATAATTTCAGAGGACCGGCAAAGGTAGTCATCGGATTTCGCTCCGGCAATCGCACCGGCTGTCAAGGTTGCCTATTCTCTAAAAACCGTCATTGGTCAGGCTTTCTGCACCAATTCCATCGAAGCGTTCCGAACGTTGATTTTATGGAGAAAAAACAACTTCATCGTTCGTTCGAGGAGGAGACTGGGGCTGGGTGTAATCAGGTAATCGCTGGTGGTTTTGATGGCGATGACGATGCCTTCGGCCAGGTGGTCGTCAATAAGTTGCCGGAGCGGCACGCCTTCATAATCTTTCGATAACGTGCCAATTTCCATGACGTCGACAATAGAACCGCTCTCGGCGTAGCCTGTCAGGTATTCCAGAAAATCCATCACGTCGGGGCGGCTCACGATACTGGCCATGTGGGCGCCCCCAATTTTATCCGGCATCACAACCTTGTTGGCCCCGGCTTTGCGCAATTTATTCAGCGCTGAGTGCTGCGACGCCCGGCTGATGATAGTCAGTTTCTCATTCAGACTCCGGGCACTCAACACGATAAAAACGTTATCGGCGTCGGTGGGCAGGGCGGTCAGCAAGGCCTTCGCCCGGTCGATGCCGGCTTTCTGGAGCGTTTCATCTTCCGTGGCATTCCCGATCAGATACAGCAGTGATTCATTTTTGGCCATATACGACCGGACGCGTTCCTCGTTTTGCTCAATGACTACAAACGGCACTTTATTCTGGCGCAGCGTGATGGCCGCTTCCTGCCCGTTTCGCCCCAGCCCGCAAAGAATCACATGGTTAGTGAGTTCATCAATCTGTTTGACCATTTTCCGTTGTCTAAAATAGTTAATCAATTCGCCACTGGCAACGTATTGCGTAATGAGTGCCAGGGCATAAGCGAACGTGGTAAAACTGGAAATCAGCAAAAGAACCGTAAAAAGCCGTCCGTTGGGCGACAACGGTTTTACCTCCGTATAGCCCACCGTGGTAATCGAAATGACCGTCATGTACAGGGCGTCGATGAAGTTGTAGTCTTCGATGTACATATACCCGCCAATCCCCATGAACGAAATGGCAATGATGATCAGAAAAGGGAAGAGAAGGGAATACCGCTGACGGCCGTTGAACATGTTATCTAAAAAAGAGATAATTCCAAAAATACTAATTTCAACAGTATATTAACATCACTAATCTAAAATTTATAAAATTATATTTTGATAATAGTAACCAGAGCAAATAATCTAGTTACCTAACAAATCAACCTGACATCGCGCAACAAACTTTTTAAGAATTCCGTACAAACCGCTATATTTCGCCCCATCCCCCGTAACCTTAAAATCATCATGCTTGCCTACCTCTTTGCGGTCCTCACGACCGTATTTTTCATCGGCCTAACCTTATTTACGGCTTCCAAACCATCGCTGGTCGGCGAAAACGCCATGGGTTACGGGCTGGGCCTGTTCTTTTTGGGAGCCGGTTTTGTCCTGACCAGTTTGATGCTAACGATTACGTTAAACGTCCGGGGCGGGTTTGATTGGGTTGCCCAGGCAGGCACCCGGACTCCGCTGGTTTTCTTTGCCTGGCTGGTGGTGGCATTGACCACGTTTTTTTGTGCGGTATTCAAATGGGAGTGGCACAACGATACGCTCTATCCGGCTTTTTTGCACGGGCTGGCCGTCCGGCAGGGGCAGTTCTGGATCCCGCTGCTCTGGCTGATCCCGTGTCTTCTCTCGCTTCCTGTCACTGGTCCCTCGCTGATTCCGCTCACTGTTCTCAAGGGTTCTTTTTGGGTGGCAATGGGTGTGAGTGCCATATTTTCCGGCGGTTTACTGGTGGGATACTTTCGCGAAGCTGCCCAGTCTGCGGAGGTCGAAATGGCCCAGCGAGCCGAACAGGAAGACCGCCTGCATCGGGAAAATCTGGAGACGATTGCGGCTCAGAAAGTCGATGATCCGATTGTCAACCTGTTGGGGTATTCCAGCCGGTATCAGCCCGACGATGTCAAGCAGGCGGCTCTTGCCAAAATCAAAGCGCATCCGAACTGGGAAGCCGAACTGATTGCGTTGCTGGATAGTGATTGGCGGTATAAAGAGGTATATTATTTTCTGGATGGCAACCCGGTGGAGCATCCCGCGCAGTTTGTCGCCCCCCTGAACGCGAGCATCGGCCGGCTATCGGACAGCATTCGGGCGGATATCAAAGACAGCAACAATCTACAGCACTGGAGCTTCGACATGTACGGCATCGAGCAGCTTCTGCGCGCCCTCGACGGGCAATTCCTGAACCGGAGCGCTGATTTTTACCCCAGCATCGTCAAACTTCAGCAAGCCCTGAATACACCCAAGCCCGAGCGGTTTAAAGACGTCCGGTTTTCGATCACCGGCACCGTGGACCAGTGGCTGGCCAAGCATAAGAAATAAGGGGCGATGAGTTTATGATAACAAGCCTGCTAGAACAAACGATCAGCCCACGATTTCAATCGTGGGTTCGAGAAAAGGAGACTGAAAAATGGAAAACGTTTTAACGGTTTTGTCGATGCGGGTTCGTTTTTTGCAACCCACATCGACAAAACCGTGGGCTATCAACCATTACTCTAGATTTCTATGGCCCATATCCTTCATCGGCACTTTGCGTTGTGTTAGTAAACTTTTCGTATCTAAATTGTATTGACCAACAATTGAAGTCCTTGAGTTTGATAGTAGGGAAAGTTTCGATCAGCACTAATCATAATTAACTTGTCAGCAATTGCCTGACAGATGAGCAGATGATCAAACGGGTCTTTATGATAGGAAGGTGTTTCCAGAAGATATAACTGTTTCAGATGGTTCGGCTTGAGTGTTAGCTGACGAATACCGTACTCATTCTGCAATTCATATAGCAGATTATCAATACCAATTGGTAAGGCCAGCTTACCAATTTTCGCCTTCAATATGATTTCCCGAATACTTTCTGTACTAAAAAACAGTTCGTTGGTGTCGTCAGTCAGAATGGCTTTGACAGCGGAATTTAGTTTAGGATTGTCAGTAAGAGCCCAAATGAGAATATGTGTGTCCAGTAAATACTTCATCGATCCGGGATAGTCTTCTTCAGATCGTCATCCCAGCAGTCATCTTTCTCAACAATGACACCTTTGTACTTTCCTATCGCCAATTTCAGGTTGGATTTTGGCTTCGGTTTTCCAGGCAGGGCTTTAATGGATTTGGCCGCAGTTTTCATGATCGTCTACATTCAGTTCGCTAAGATAACGCAAAAATGATATATCCGGTGCTTTATACAAAAGGCAAAAGCGGCCATACCGCAATCTAACCGAATCATGAAGATTCCCATATCTGACTAGTTGCAACCTAATTTGTTAATTACTTGATACTATGGAAGCGTTACGCGTACATGATCCAATGGGATTGACTGCACCCTTACCCGAATACAACCTGCGCCGGGGCGAAATTGGCGTAATTGTAGATATTGGTCCGGAAAATCAATACCTCGTAGAATTTGTCGGTAAAAATGGTATTCCTTATGCCATGCCAACTATTCATATAAATAATCTAATGAAGGTTTTTTTGCAAGCGGATTTGCTGTAATATAATATCTTTGCTCCTCTGATAATTTTAATCAATTAAAGAAGATTTTAAACTCGCTAAATAAAGTTTTCACGTAATCTTCAGATATAATTCCTAAAACGTAAATACAAACAGATACTAATAATGTTAAAATCCAGTTATTCTTAACCATCTCAATTATACCAGGTATACTTAAACCGTATATCTTATATTTCGGTGTATTTACTAATAGTTGATCCTTTGCCACTAAATCTGTAATCATATCTATGATTTCTACCTTTCTTGCAGTGGACATAAATAACTTCTGATAATCTCTTTGAGCAAATGCATCTGCCTCCTCTTTGCCAGTTAATGCATCTCTAACTGTTATTTTGTTTCGCTCTGCTATATTCAGCATACGCCCCTTCGGTTCATTAAACTCAAACTCCTTAGTGTATAAACCGAACATTAAATTGTTCAAATCAAATCTAAACTGGTCTTCTATCTCAACCGGGTTTCCACCAAGGATTTTATATCTATTAGCAATAGCATCAAATCCATAGATTGGATTTCTCATATTCCAATGTACCCAATAATCTGTTTTATGGCTCTTAACATACTTATAGAAGCTATCAAGCATTTCTTTTTCTAACAAGTCAAAATCATGCATTGATAAACAACATAACTCTTTACGTCTTATCTGAGCTTGAAGATGTATTGAAAATACATGAGAGCTTCCATTAATTTTATTCTTTACACATATATCTGTAATACGAGGTGTGCTTCCATTATTATGATAAAATGATTCGCATGAATAATGTATAACATTAATCTTATCGATTTTATGCTTTAAAATATTTATCTTTTCTAATGCACTTTTCCTTTCTTCTAACCTTCTGTTACTAAACATAATTAACTTATTTTGTTACGAAAATTATCAATTATATAGATAGTAAAAACAAATTAAAAAGTCAATTATTTATCTCTTTTTTTAGCCATTATTCAAAAAATTTTAATTTAAAAACAAACAATTAGGCATAAAAAAAGCGCTCGATTGTCGAGCGCTTTCTTTATAATGTTAAATTTTACGACCCACAAGCCTCACAATCATCCTTGTTGTCAATCGAACACACCATCGCGGCATAGGCGGTTTCGGCGTCGCTGACCAGTTGCGGATGAGCGGCTGCTCCTTCCTGGGCGTATTTTTCGTAGTTCAACGGTTTTTCCATCGTTTCGGCCAACACCGGTTGCAGTTGCGACTCGGCCTGCTTCTCCACCGTAAACTGGATGGCGTCGGCAGCGGCTTTCGTGCGGAGGTAATACATCCCGGTTTTCAGTCCGCGCTTCCAGGCGTGGAAGTGCATCGACGTCAGCTTGCCGAAGTTGGCATCCACCATGTGAATGTTCAGCGACTGCGACTGGCAGATGAACGCACCCCGGTCGGCAGCCATGTCGATGACGGTTTTCTGCTTGATCTCCCAAACGGTTTTATACAACTCCTTGATGTTCTGCGGAATACCCGGAATGTTCTGCACCGAGCCGTTGGCGGCAATCAGCATGTTTTTCATCCGGTCGTTCCACATGCCGAGTTTCACGAGGTCGCGCAGCAAATACTTGTTGACCACCACGAACTCACCCGACAACACACGACGGACGTAAATATTGGACGTAAACGGTTCAAAACATTCGTTGTTGCCCAGAATCTGGCTGGTCGAAGCCGTTGGCATCGGTGCCAGCAGCAGCGAGTTCCGAACCCCGTGCTGAACCACTTCTTTCCGCAGCGACTCCCAATCCCAGCGACCCGAATCCGGCGTAACACCCCACATATCGAACTGGAAGATGCCCTGCGAAATCGGCGAGCCTTTCCAGGTTTCATACGGGCCGTTCACTTTCGCCAGTTCCATCGACGCCGTCATGGCGGCAAAGTAAATCGTCTCAAAAATATCCTTGTTCAACTGCTTCGCTTCCTCCGATTCAAACGGCATCCGCAGCATAATGAACGCATCGGCCAGCCCCTGAACGCCCAGTCCGATGGGGCGGTGGCGCATGTTCGACCGACGGGCTTCTTCAACCGGATAATAGTTGATGTCGATGATTTTGTTGAGGTTCTTGGTCGCAACCCGCGTGATCTCGTACAGTTTCTGGTGATCGAAACGCGAAATTCCGTCGGCCCCTTTCACAATGTACTTCGGCAACGCAATCGACGCCAGGTTACAAACCGCCACTTCGTCCGGCGCCGTGTACTCGATGATCTCGGTGCAAAGGTTCGACGACCTGATCGTACCCAGGTTTTTCTGGTTCGATTTGGCATTGGCCGCATCCTTGAACAGCATGTACGGCGTTCCGGTTTCGGTTTGCGATTCCAGAATTTCGTACCACAGATCCTGCGCTTTCACCTGCCGACGATACCGGCCTTCGCGCTCGTATTGTTCGTAGAGTTCCACAAAAGCCTCACCGTGGGTATCTGCCAGGCCGGGGCATTCGTGTGGGCACATCAGCGACCAGACGTCGTTGTCTTCCACGCGTTTCATGAACAAATCCGGCACCCAGAGGGCGTAGAACAGGTCACGGGCGCGGTTTTCTTCCTTGCCGTGGTTTTTCTTCAGTTGCAGGAAATCAAAAATATCGGCGTGCCAGGGTTCCAGATAAACCGCAAAGGAACCTTTGCGCTTTCCACCGCCCTGATCGACGTAGCGGGCCGTATCGTTGAACACGCGGAGCATCGGGATAATCCCGTTCGACGTTCCGTTCGTTCCTTTAATATACGTACCTGTTGCGCGGATGTTGTGAATGCTCAGACCAATACCGCCCGCCGACTGCGAAATCTTGGCGGTTTGTTTCAGGGTGTCGTAAATGCCCTCGATGCTGTCGTCTTTCATCGACAACAGGAAGCAGCTCGACATCTGCGGTTTCGGCGTTCCGGCGTTGAACAGCGTCGGCGTCGCGTGTGTAAACCACTTTTCCGACAACAGGTTGTAGGTTTCAACGGCGGCTTCGACGTCGGCCATGTGAATCCCGACGGCCACGCGCATCAGCATGTGCTGCGGACGTTCGGCAATTTTGCCTTCCATCTTCAGCAGATACGATTTTTCGAGCGTTTTGTAGCCAAAATAATCGTAGCCGTAATCCCGGTCATAAATGATCGTAGAGTCAAGCAGGGCGGCATTTTTCCGAACCACGTCATACACTTCCTTCGAAATCAGGGCTGCGTTTTCACCGGTTTTGGGGTCAACGTAGTTGTACAGCCGCTTGATGGTGCCCGAGAAGGACTTGTTGGTTTCTTTGTGCAGGTTGGAGATCGCCATGCGGGCGGCCAGAATCGCGTAATCCGGGTGGCGGGTGGTCATCGAAGCCGCTGTCTCAGCCGCCAGATTGTCCAGTTCCGTCGTTTTGACGCCGTCGTAGATCCCGTTCACCACCTTCATCGATACTTCGATCGGCTGAACGTAGGCCGGATCTAAACCGTAACAGAGTTTTTCGATCCGGGCGGTGATTTTGTCTAGCTTGACCGATTCCCTGCGGCCGTCACGCTTGAGTACGTACATAATATGATATGGAATGTTGTAAAGTAGATATATAGAGTATGATGCCTCTCGGTTGATTGCTTAAAGGTACTAAGCAGTACTACAACAAAGCAAAGCGGAATGTTCACTCGTGCTCTGCGAACTTGGAATTATTAAAACAGGTGGCTGTATTAAGAAACTGTTAAGACCTTACGCAGAATAACTTATCGAAAGCCTACCAAAAATAGGGTCTAAAAAAGTTGATAGGCTAAAATTAGCGAACGGTATAGACCCTGTGCTAAAACTCTGATTGTTACTGAATTGTTACCCAAATTACCGAAAAAGCACTAAAAATTCAATCAAGAGTAACATACTTTTTTTGATTTAAACAAAAGCGAGCGAAGTGGTTGGAATCCAGTCGGAAACTCTTTACCTTTGCACTCCTTAAATCTACCGACACGTCCTAACTGTGCTGGTGGTGAGACCGTTCCAGAACTGATTTATTTTATAATATTACCATTGTCATGAAAAAAGGCATCCATCCGGAATATAGAGACGTCGTATTCTGGGATCTGACCAGCGATCACAAATTCCTGAGTCGCTCGACCATTCAAACGAAGGAAACCATCGAATTCGAAGGCAACACCTACCCGGTTGTGAAAGTCGAAGTAAGTTCGGAATCACACCCGTTTTATACCGGCAAGAACGTTCTGCTCGACACTGCGGGTCGCGTTGATAAATTCCTGAAACGGTACGGTAAGAAGTAATCCTATCGACACCTGAAAAAGCCGCCATCAGACCCTTCTGATGGCGGCTTTTTCGTTTTCTTTACGTGTAACTTAGCAGTACGATGAAAATATTGATCTTGGGTGCTACGGGTCGCACGGGAAAAGAATTGCTCGATCAGGCGTTGAAAGCCGGTATTTCCGTTCACGCGCTGGTTCGGGATATCGATAAAGTAAAAATAACCTCCCGCAACCTCAAGCTGTTCGAAAGCAAGAAGCTCGACCGAACGGCGCTCCGGCTCGCCATGCTCGGCTGTGATGCGGTTTTGAGTACCCTCAACATCTCCCGAACCTCCGATTTTCCGTGGAGCAGTTTGCGAACGCCGAAGGACTTTCTCTCCAGCACGATGCGCAACGTGCTGGAAGTCGCCAACGAATTGCACATCAAACGCATCATTGTCACCACTGCCTGGGGCGTCAACGAAACCAAAAAAGACATTCCCGCCTGGTTCCGCTTTTTCATCAACTACAGCAACGTGGGCGTCGCCTACCGCGATCACGAGCGTCAGGAGCAGCTATTGGCGGCTTCGCTGAGCGACTGGACGGCGGTTCGCCCCGTCGGGCTGACGAATTCAAAGAAGCCGAGACAAGTCCGGATTACGATTAACAATGAGCCGAAACCCAACCTGACCATCAGCCGCTCCAACGTCGCCCGGTTTATGGTCGAGATTTACAAAACCGGTGATTATCCGAAAGAAGCGGTTACGATTTCGGAGGTGTAATGACGTTCTGGATCATATCGTCTCATAGAGACGGAATGTCTATAGAACAATGACCTGATGGTCAACCGCCTGCCGTAGGTAGCCTACCTACGGCAGGCAGTGCAAAAACACAAGACCTCAGCTACAAACATCTGATGCCTAACGGCATCCTGACAACGCTCAACGTACCCCTATCCATCTCAGTATAGAACGCCGTTTTAGCAAAAAGTAAGATGACCTTCAATCAGTTGGTTCTTTTGGTAGGAGCACTCTTCCCCGTCCCGTTAGCCGCCCAATCGATTACGGCTAAGTTGCAGTTCAACCCCATTCACGTAGAAGAATCTATTAATAAGCACAACCCACGAATCAGAGTTCCGGGGTGCCTACGCCTTTGATGCCGGTGTTTTTGACCACGAACAGATAGCCCGCCAGCGGTTGTTCGGCCAGTTCCTGCTGACTTAATCCGGTTTTGGCAGAGGTGATGTACAAATCGTCCAGCGACGCGCCCCCGAAGGTACAGGACGTAATCCGGGCGGCAGGCAGGTCGATCTGCTGAAGCCGTTCGCCGGTGTTGGGGTTGCACCGAACCACCTTCCAGCCGTCCCACAGGGCAATCCAGAGCATACCTTTTTCGTCGATGGTCATGCCATCCGGAAAACCGTCTGCTTCCTCAAACTGAATGACCACCCGCTTATTGGTAATCGTACCGGTGTGTACGTCATAGTCGTAGGCCACCACCTGCCGGGTTGGCGAGTCGATGTAGTACAGCAGCCGGTGGTCGAGGCTCCACGCCAACCCGTTGGAACAGGTGACATTGTCGACCTTCACCGAAACCGAATGATTTTGATCCAGCATGTACAACGCTCCGGCACCGGGTTCGTCGGTAATCGACATGGTTCCCGCCCAAAACCGCCCGGCGGGGTCGCATTTTCCGTCGTTGAAGCGGTTTCCGGGCAGATGAACTTCCGGATCGGCAATGGGAACGACGGTTTCATTTTCCAGCGAAATGGCATGAAAACCGTGCTGAAGCGCGGCAATCAAATCGCCGGAAGGTTGAATGGCAATAGCTCCCACCATCTGCCCGGTTTTAAAAACCCAGTGTTCTCTGCTGACCGGATCGAAGGAATGGATTTCGCCCGGCAGAATGTCCACCCATAAAATTCGTTGCTTTTCCGCATCCCAAACCGGGCCTTCGCCCAACTGGCAGGAATGTTCCAATACAATTTCCCAGTTGTTCTGATTCATTTTACTTCTATTTAGCCCCCAACCCCCTAAAGGGGGCTTAAAAATGGCTTCACTAAGCCCCCTTTAGGGGGTTGGGGGGCTAAGCATACCGGATGTAAAAGTACAGAACCATCGCGGTAACTATCGCCCACCAGATAAAAGGATTTCGCAAACCGCGTTGCTGGTCGCGTTCGGCGGGGAGCAGTGAAAGGCTCTCCTTGTTCCAGATCAGGCCCACCAGTTCGGCTTCGGGCTTGGGTTTTGTTACCAGACTGACGAGCACGCAGAGCAACATGCAGGTCCAGAACACGATGCCGGTGCGGTTGAAAAACGGCATGGTCGGGAAGATCATTTCGAGGGCAATGGAAAGCGGAATGGTCAGAATACCAGCGGTTAAGGCACCCGCGTGGGTGGTACGTTTCCAGAGAATACCGAGCAGAAACATCACCGCAATGCCGGGGGTGAACAACCCGTAGGCATTCATGAGATACAGAAAAACCGGTTTGTCGGACTGGGTCATGAACAAACCCGTGCAGAGAATGCCCAGCACGATGATTGTTGCCCCGGCAATTCGCCCAAACCGCACCGCCTGGGCGTCCGACGCATCTTTTCGAAAATAGGTCAGGTACACATCCACCGTCAGAATCGTGGTGCAGGAGTTGATGGCCCCGGATAGGTGCGACATCACCGCCGAAATCAGACCCGCCATCACCAGCCCGACCAAGCCCGCCGGGAGCAGGTTCTCGACCAGCGTCGGAAAGAGCAGATCCGGTTTTTCGAGGTTCGGAAATAGTTTGGGAGCCACCAGCGCAGGAACCGTAATGATGATCGGAATGAGAAATTTCAGGTAATCGCCAAAGACGACGCCCATCCGTGCGTGCCACTCGTTTTTGGCGGCCAGCACCCGCTGAACGATAAACTGGTTGGTCGCACAGTAGAAAATACTGATGCACAACGTGCCGCCCAGGTACATGGTCCACGGAAAATCCGGGTCGTTGGCGGGCAGAATGAGATCCCAGTCTTTGGACGTTTCCATGACGGCATCAATCCCACCAGCCGCGTTGACCGTGGCAACCGTCAGCGCCACCCCGCCCAGCACGAGCACGATTAGTTGCAGCATTTCGGTCCAGATCACCGCCCTTAAACCGCCCGCGATGGTGTAGATACCCGTAAATACCGCCAGCACCAGGATGCTGGCAATGACTGGAATTCCCAAAAGCGAGTGCAGGGAAAGCGCACCCAGATACAGAACAGCCGCAATTTCCACGAAAACGTAGGTCAATAAAATCAGCGTGGCGTAGGTGGTTCGGGCGGCCGCGCCGAATCGTTTTTGTAAAAATTCGGGGATCGTATAAAAACCGTTGCGGATGTAAAATGGGAGAAAAATCCAGAGCAAGGCGTTGAAACCGATCAGGATAGCCCCCCACTCCATCGCAATGGCGACAAACCCCCGGCTGTAGGCCACGCCCATCGCGCCGACCAAATGGTGGCTGCTGATGTTGGAAGCAATGATGCTGCCGCCGATCATCCACCAGGGCAGTTTGTCGCCCGCCAGAAAATAATCACGCTTGGTTTGTTTGCCCTTGCGGGAGGCATAAATGCCCAATGAAATAACGCCCAGAATGTAAACGCCAAAAATAATCAGGTCAAGCGTCGATAGATTCATGTTGGAGTAAGGAACGGGTAATACGGATGGCTTTTTCGGTCAGCAGTTCCAGTGAGCCTTTTTCAAAAGGCGATTGCCAGACCGGATAAATATCTTCGGCATACAGATTTTCGGGGGGCAGATAGCCCGTCGAACCGTTCACAATATTCATCACGGCGACGGCATTCGGAGCCAGTTCTGCCCGCAGTTTCTGCTGGAATTCGGAATAGGCTTCGTTGGGTTGACCTACCAGAAAAGAATCGCCTAGCCGCCAGACCCAAAGCGGCATGTGGGTCGTGTCGCCATCGCCGACGGTTTTCCGGATGCCGCGTCTTCGCCAGATGCGTTCCTTCAGCACATTGTCCTGACATTCGGCCCATTCCGTTTCGATTTCCGCCAATGACGGCAACTGTTTCAACGGCAACTCAACCTCGATCATCTCAACCGAAAGGGCCGTGGAGGGCTCATAAGGCTCTTTTTTCCAGACCGCCAGAGGGGCACCCGACTCAACGATACCGGCAAACGAAAGCTGTTTTTGGGGTGGTAAAATCGCTTCCAATGTAGACAAAACCGCATAGCCCAACTGCCGTCCGTAGGCATCGGCAATGCTGACATCGCCGACGTATTGCTCGCGCGGAGCCAACTCCCCGCAGGCACCCAGCAGAAACAACATCGGTGCGTCGGTGGTCTTCTCCACCACTTCGCGCAGCGCACCAATGTAGTCGGGCGAAATCAGGCGGTTTTCCCAGGCTAGTGTTGTCGGATGGCAGGCATAATTGACGAGGGTTCCCAGCGTTTGGCCCTGCTCATTGGCGATTTGTCCGACAAGCAGCGTATCATCAGCATCTTTTTCAGGGTTCCAACCGCAGATAAACCGGTCTTTATCGGCGTCCGGCAAATCCCGGTTGCTGGCTAGATTGCATTTCCCATAACTCCAGGTCAGCGTGGCCGGTTCTGCGTTGGACAACGCCGTTTGAATGGCCTGAATCGCATTCGTCTGAATAAACCGGAGGTACGGTTCCACGAGGTGACCGCCCTGTTTTGACGCGTCATCGCGGCTGAGGCTGGGGCCAGCGTGGGTGTGCGACAGGCAAAACATCAGTCGCGACGGATCGAGCGACACGGCTTCCAGAATCCCGTTCCGCAAAAACCGTTCGTCGTCGGAACTGCGCCACCAGCCCAGATCCGCGCCGATCAACACGAGCGGTTCGGCTTCGCTGGTGGTTTGAAACGTCACGCAGGTCAGCATCAGCGGCCGGTGAATGCCCTCGGCGGCTTCGTGCGTGGCGGCTCCCCAGTTGCGGGCGTAAATCCCCACTGGCGGGGTTATGTCCGTCTGGGAAACACCGATCAAACCGGTGAATGACGGTTGTTTAAAGGCGGGGTATTTTTGAGATTCCATATTCGTTTAGAGTTTATAACATAGGGTTTATGGTTCCCAGTAAGACGAATCCGAACCAGTATAAACTTTAAACCCTATACCATACACTGATTCAATCATGCGGTTTTACGGGTTAACAACCGTTCGATTTCTTCCAACGATTTGCCTTTGGTTTCGGGTACGGTCAGGAGGATGAATACGAAATAAATCAGGAGCAAAACCGCGTAAATTCCAAAGGTAAGCGGCATTCCGAGCTGCGATTTCATAACCGGAAACGAACCAATCACCACAAAATTCGCCATCCACAATGATAAGGTTGCCAGCGACATTGCACTGCCCCGAATGCGGTTGGGAAAGATTTCGGACAGAATCACCCAAGTGACCGGGCCGATGGTGGCGGCATAACCGGCAATGAACAGCAGAATAAAAAGTAACGCCCAAAAGCCGGGAAGCTGGAAATAAAAGGCGAAAGCCAGGGCCAGGATATCGGCGGCCAAAAAAGCAGATCCAATCAACAGCAATTTTTTGCGACCCACTTTATCGATGGTTGCAATGGCGACAAAGGTGAATACACAGAGGATGATGCCCAACAAAACCGATTGCAGAAAAGCCGAATCTTCGGCGATCCCGACTTGTTTAAAAACTTCGGGTGCGTAGGCAACAAGCGGACCACCAATCTGGGAAAAGAACGCAACAACGATTCCGATCAGGACAATAACAAAAACGTCTTTCCGGAATAAAAAGCGGAGATCTTCCTTCCTGATCGCAGAAAAACTGGCACGGATGGTTTTGCTTTCGGCTTCGGCATATGCACTGCCGCCAATCTGGGTCAACACCGTCCGGGCTTCATTTTCCCGGTTTTTACTAATCAACCAGCGCGGACTTTCGGACACGAAAAACAACCCGAGAAAGAACAACAACGCCGGAACCGATTGCGATGAAAACATCCAGCGCCAGTTATCATCGCCCGTATAAAGCAGCAGATAATTGGAGAGATAAGCCAGCAAAACGCCGATCGTAACGGCCAGTTGATAGAACGAAACCAGCCGCCCGCGCCAGGGAGCCGGGGCCATTTCGGCAATGTAGATCGGGCAGACCAGAGCGGCACAGCCGATGGCGATCCCGCTTGCAATTCGGAAAGCGACAAAAACCGGAAAGGTTGTGGCCCAGCCGGTGCCGACGCCGGTGATGGCAAACAGAAACGCACTGACTAACAGCATCTTTTTCCGCCCTACCAGATCGCTCAGTCGCCCGGAGAACAAGGCTCCGATGGCGGCCCCAACGCTGATGCAACCCACTGCCCAGCCGGTTTGCAGGTCGTTCAGTTGAAAATGCTGACTGAAAAAATGAATCGTCCCCGAGATGATGGCCGTATCGAACCCGAACAGAATTCCACCCAAAGCCGCTATCGCATTGATCCGGTAGATATAGGCTTTATTATACGCAAAATCGCCGGAAGAAAACGCGTCGGTTGCCGTTAGTACCAAAGCCATCTGTAGTGTCTGGTTTATGGTTTATCGTCTATGGTTTTCGCCGTTTTTCTCCAAAATAGACCTATTACTTTTTCGCCTTGGCACTTTCTACGCTCAGAAATTGCGTCGTATTTTCGAGAATACCGGACGCATCATCGTGGAGAAGTAAAGCATCGTCCGGCACCGTTTGCAAAGGCGTAATGCTGGAAGGCGTTTCGGTGATGTAGGGCGGATTGGTTTGCCGGTTATAAGCCGAAATGAGCGACCAGCGGGCGGTATCGGACAGATTCGCTTCCGATCGGTGGAGAATATTGCTGTGAAAAAAGAGCAGATCACCCGGTTTTAATTCGACATACACCAGTTCCATTGTTTGCAAGGCGAACTCCACATATTGCATGGAAGCTCCGACCTGTTCGCCGGAAAAACCGTGTTCGACCCGGCCCATTTTGTGCGACTTTTTAATAACCTGCAAACAGCCGTTTTCTTTCGTCGCTTCCGTCACGGCCACCATCACCGAAATCATCTGATCCGGAAATAAATAACCGTTCTTGTACCAGTAGCCGTAATCCTGGTGCCATTCCCAGGCACCACCGACCTTCGGTTCCTTCTGCATCAGTTTGGAATGAAAATGGCAAACCGGTGCCTTTCCATCCAGCAGTTTATGTACGGAATCAACCATGCGTTCGCTGCGGGTCAGCAAGCCATACACATCATTTCCGGGCGTAAACCACAAGGCCAGTTTCGTTTTTTTACCGGCTTTATCATCCAGGTCAAAACTGTTTTTACGGATCGCTTCGTCTTCCATCGCAACCCGATAGAGTTTCGCCACTTCGTCGGCGTTTAAAAAACCGGGAATGATCAAATAGCCATTTTCCTGATAAGCGTCAACCTGTTCGTCGGTCAATCTAAAGGCCATAGTCGTAGAGTTTAAGTCAATAAGGAAAGTCCGCCATCCATCAGCAATGTGCTGCCCGTCATGTGCTCATTATCCGGGTGGCAAAGCTGAACGATCTGTCTGGCAACCGCTTCGGCACTGATCAGTTTTTTTACCGGAACCTGATTCCGGGCCACCTCGCTCGACGCCGGGTCCTCTTCCCAAAACCGCGCACTCAAACCGGCATTGACGTAACCGGGCGCGATTTCGTTTACCAGAATCTGGTGCGGAGCCAGTTCCAGCGCCAGACACTGGCAGAGCATCCGGAGACCAGCTTTGGAAACGCAGTAGGCCGGAATGTGCGGATGCACCGCGTGGGCGGCCCAACTGCCAACGAACACCACCCGCCCCGGAAGCTGGTGGGCCAGCAACCGGGCGGTGGCACTTTGGGTTAGGTAAAAAGCTCCATTCAGATTAATGTTGAGTTCGTTGGCCCACTGCTCCGCCGTGATCTCGTGAATACCGGCTGGCGTAACCGTGGCGGCATTCGCAATGATGATATCCGCCACCCCGAGCGTATGTTCGACCGCCAGCACCCAGTTCTGCACGGCACCAGCGTCCGTTACATCGACCTGCGTGTAGTGGCTGGCTACGTCATATAGCTTTAGTTCGGCCAGAAAAGCTTCCGCCTTCGTCGGAGGAGCGATGTCGCCGATGGCAATGGAGGCCCCGTTTCGGGCAAATTCCAGTGCGGTCGCCCGGCCAATGTCGCCCAGTCCGCCACTGATCAGGACGGTTCGGTTTGCAAATACTTTGTCCACTATCCGTATGGTTTTATTCTTTTGCCCCTAAATCCCCTGAAGGGGACTTGGACACTGAAATATCCGAATGCGTAAAGTCCCCTTCAGGGGATTTAGGGGTTAATTACCAATCGCCCACACTGCCGTCTTTGTAGAAAGTTCGCTGCAGCACTTCCTGTTGGAACGGATGTTTTTTCACTTCGTCTTCGTCGATTTCGATGCCCAGCCCCGGACGCTGATTCGGAAAGACAATCCGGCCTTTTTCCTGAACGGTGAACCCTTCGCTGACCACATCGACCCGCCAGGGAACGTCGTTGTGGACACTTTCGCAAATGATGTAGGATGGTGTGGAAAAGCCGAATTCAATCGAGGCTGCGGTGCTGACCGGACCCTGTGGATTGTGCGGGGCTACGGAAACCCGGTAGGCTTCGGCCAGGGCCGCAATCCGGCGCACTTCGCTCAGTCCTCCGCAGTGCGTAATATCGGGTTGAATGACGCTAACGGCCCGTTTTTCGAGCATTTCGCGAAACGCATGAACGCCAATCAGCCGTTCACCACTGGCAATCGGTGTTTTGACGGCGCGTTGAATCAGCGCAATGTCGTCCATCGTTTCGGGCCAGCACGGTTCTTCGAAAAAGTATAAGCCATACGGTTCCAGGGCTTTGGCAAACTGCATACCCATGCGCGGAGACGGGCGGGCGTGGCAATCGACCATGATGTCGATTTCGCTACCGACGGCTTCGCGCATCGCTTTCACACAGGCTTCGGCGTAATGAACGGGTTTCAAGCCTTCCAGCGACATCGTTTCGGGAACGGCCATCGACTTGAACGCCGTAAAACCGTCGGCCACGGCCTGCTGCGCCAGCTCGCCAAACCGGTTGGCATCGTCGGGTTTGGTCTGGTAGAAATCTTCCATTTTTCCGCCCCCCAGGTGGCAATACAGCCGGATGTAGTCCCGAACGCGGCCACCCCAGAGTTCATGACATGGAACCCCGTGGATTTTGCCGAGAATATCCCACAACGCAATGTCGATGCCGCTAATCGCCGTGCCGCGCACAATGCCGTTGCCGTGCCAGAAATGCTGGCGGTACATCATCTGCCAGAGGTGTTCGATGCGCCGGGGATCTTCGCCGATCAGCAGTTGCGACAGGTCTTCAATCGCCCCCACCACCGAGCGCGTATGCCATTCGAGCGTCGCTTCGCCCCACCCCCACAAACCGGGTTGATCGGTAATCACTTTCACAAAAATCCAATTCCGCATTCGGGCATGGCAAACCTGTGTTTCAATGGCCGTAATCTTCATTTTATTCGGTACTGTTAATCAGGCGATTTGGGTGGACAGCGTTTTTTTGAACAGGTGGTTGACGACATCCTCGGTTCTTTCCAGGGTTTCCTCAATATCCTGAACCGTGTGGGCAAACGAAATGCTGCCCTGTTTGATCGGCAAGGGAAAGTTGAAAACACCTTTCTCAATCAGTTTCACGCGGTAGGTTTTATCCAGCACGAAATCATGGTGCTCGGCAATATCGTGAAAATCAACGGGCGCGTGATCCATAAAATACAGACAGTAGGCCGAACCCTGCCGGGCCAGGTGGAAAGGCCGACCCGTCGATGCGAAGATCGTGTTCAAACCGTCTTCCAGCATCTGACCGAGCATATTGACGTGTTCGTAGACGCTATGCACCGGCGAAAGCAGTTTTTTGAGGGTAGCAATGGCGGCCACGGTGGTCAGCGGAAAAGCGTTATACGTCCCCGCAATGAGCACCCGTTTGGCTTTGTCGGGATGAACAAAATAGTCCAGGTATTCTTTTTTTCCACCGATGACGCCCAGCGGATAGCCATTGGCAACGGCTTTTCCAAACGTACTCAAATCCGGTTGTATGCCACAAATGCTCTGGTAACCGCCGATGGCGTGGCGGAAACCGGTTTTTACTTCGTCAAAAATGAGCAGAAAACCGGCCTCGTTGGCCAGTTGCCGCAGTCCTTCCAGATAACCGGGTTGCGGTTTGACGATGCCGACATTCTGCAGGATGGGTTCAATAATCAGACAGGCTACCGGGTGCCGCTTCAACACGTAACGGATGGAGTCGAGGTCGTTGTAGTTAATGATGTGGACCAGTGATTTATGAACCTCCGGAATCCCCGCCGAAAGCGCATCGAACGGATACTCACCGGGACTGACGCGCGGCCCCACATCGGCGAGGCTGCTGATGACGTTGCAGGCTACGTCGTTGTGCCAGCCATTGTAACCGCCCTGAATCACGATGACGTGATCGCGGCCCGTGACGGCCCGGGCGATGCGCATGGCGTGATAGGTAGCTTCGGAACCGGTGGACGTGATCTGGAGACTTTCGACGGAAGGCACGCTGTTGCAGAACAACTCCGCAAACTGCCCTTCCAGATCGGTCGGTCCCGCGCCCATCAAAACCGTCTGTTCGCCCAGCGCCTGCCGAACGGCTTCGTTGATGTCAGGATCATTGTGGCCGAGGAACGTAGCCGCAAAACCAGCCTGATAATCAATGTATTCATTTCCTTCAATATCCCACACCCGGCTACCTGATCCTTTTGTAAAGCAGATATTGGGATCCGATTTCCGGTTGAGCGATACGACCCCACCGGGTATCCACTGCTCATTGGTTTTGAGAATTTCCTGCGATTTCGGCCACTTGTTCATTGTTAATTCAGGTTGATACAGTTGATGTTTGTTTTCGGTTTACGGTATTTGGTTTACAGTTTACGCCGGGCCGTCGCTACGGTGGGCTGACGCGTTCAGGAAAACTTGCGTCAGTCCCGGCGGGGAACCGCACCGAATACCGTAAACTATTAATCGAAACTCGGGATTTTCAAATATTCGCCATCTTTCAGAGCCGATTGGTGGGCGACGATTCCGGGCGCGGTGTAGGCCAGCGCTTCGTGAATGTTGACCAACGGCTGACGGTTGTTGACGATGGCGTCGATGAACTCGTGGGTGATGAACGTGTGCGAACCGCCGTGACCGCTGTCGTGCCGCATGGGGGCCGGTAGCATGTCGGTTTCCCACCACTTTGGCTGTTTAAACGTCTCGGTGGTGTTTTTAGCCACCTGAAACCCGCCGTGATCCAGCCCTTCTTTGGCATCCGACCGCACGATGATCGATTCGCCGGGTTCGGCCTGAGGCATGAAAAAGCTCATTTTCTCGCCCCGCCATTCGCCCCGCTCCACATTCCGCAACGCCCCGCGCCAGTTCACTTCCACCCGAAACGGCGTATTCTTATTGGTTTTGAAAAAGGCGGTTTCGTTCCAGAACGGATTTTTATAGGGATTTCCTTTCAAAACCGGGCTGTTGTCGCCCCAACCCATGCCGCTGACGTGCGTCAGGCGTTCGCCCGTGACCGAAATCAAAAACGACGTGCAGTGCGTCGGATACAACATGGGCGGCAAGCCGTGGCGCCAGGTCGGTTTTCCATTTTCAAAATAAAGAACCTCCAGACCGGGGTGATTGTATTCGGCAGCCGCACTGAAGAGCGTTCCAAACTCCCCGGCTTTGTACATTTTTCGAACCGAAATCGTGCTCTGCATGAAGGCACTGGTTTCGGCCATCATGTAGGTCAGTCCGGATTTCTTGACGGCATCCTTCAATTTGGCGCAATCTTCCAGGTTCAAAGCCGCCGGAACGGCGCAGAGAACGTGTTTCCCGGCTTTCAGTGACGCCAGCACGTGATTGGCGTGATCGGGTGCGGGCGTGGCCAGAAAAACCGCTTCAATTTTGGGGTCCTGCAGCAGTTTGTCGAGCGATTCGTATCTTTTCGTACACTTGTACGTCTTCATCAGCGCATCCCGACGGTCGGGGCGCAGGTCGCTGACGGCTTCGACGGTACAATTCGGATGTTCGTGGAAATAAAAACCGAGGCCAAAACGGCCGCCGACAATGCCAATCCGTACTTTCCGATCCGCTGACAAAGGGCCCGCGAAGGCAAACCGGGAAGACACCGACAGCGCGGCTGCCGTAGTTCCGGCGATACTCAGAAAGTCGCGACGATTAAGTGATTGATTTATTGCTTTCTTATTCATACTGTGGAAGTCAAATCTTAATAAAGCCCCTAAATCCCCTGAAGGGGACTTGGACGTCGAAACATCCGGATCTGAAAGTCCCCTTCAGGGGAACGGGGCGTTAAGGGTTAGGATTAGTCAAACTTTACACATTCCACAATTTATACTGCGGAATCTTCAGCGTCTCGCCGTTTTTCAGGGCCGACTGGTGGGCGACAATGCCCGAAACCGTCAGGTTCAGCGCCATGACGATGTTGACGAGCGGGTGACGATCCTGCAAAATAGCCGTCAGAAATTCGTCCGTCAGCCGTCCGTGCGAGCCACCGTGACCGCCCGATTCAACACCGGGGGGCAAAGCAGGCCGAATCAGATCGGGCAGGTTTTTCTCCAGTCCTTCATATTTGCCGTAAAACGACCCTTTCTGTCCGCGAACACGGCCCCGTTCGCCGTGGTCGCCGGGCGTGTCCCAGCTCACGGCCATCCGCGACGAACCGCCTTCGCTCGTGCGGAACATCGCGATTTCGGAGCCAAACGGGTTGTTGTACCGGTTGCTGCCGGGTTGCATTTGCTTGGAAATACTCGGCATACCCAGGCAGGAAACTTCGGTAAAACTGCCGTTGGTGACGCCCACATAATAGGCGTTGGAATGCGTCGGGTAATACTGCGGAGGCAGGCCAACGCGCCATTCCTTGTAGGACGGCAGCGGATCGTCCATGTAGTGATAATATTCCCCTTCCGAATAAACGAGTTTGCCCAAACCGCCCGCGTTATAAATCTGGCGCATGGCATACAGATCCTCGTGAAAACAGGACGTTTCAAACATCATGTATTTTTTACCGCTGGCTTTCACGGCTTCATACAGCCGGTCGGCATCTTCCAGTGATCCGAAAACCGCCGGAACCGCCGTGGCCACGTGTTTGCCGTGCTGAAGCGCCAGGATCGCGTGTTTGGCGTGGCTCGGCGCGTCGGTGGCGATAAAAACCGCTTCGATCGTATCGTCTTTCACCATTTCTTCGAGTGACGGATACGTTTTCGAACACTTACAGGCTTTTGCCAATTGGGCGCAACGATCGGGGAACAGATCGCTCACGGCCACAATCTCGACGTTGGGATGGTTCTGGAAACCAAACTCCGCCCCGAATTTACAGAGCCCGTAGCCGACAATGCCGACCCGGATTTTGCGGTCCGAAACCGGCACCCACTTTTTGGCCGCGCTGGCGGTTTCCTGCGTCCGCTCAAAGCCTTGAATAGCCGGTTTTCCGGCAGCGGCCTGTGCGGGTTGTTTTCCGGTCGAACAGCCGGGCAGAACGCCCAGGGCGGTAACACCCAGCCCAAGCGATTGCAGAAACGAACGGCGGTTGAAAGGACTGGTTTCCTTTGGGTTCAGTGGCGTCCCGTCCGATTCTCCGGACGAAGCCTGCGGGTTGCTGTTGGAGTTAGTCATAGCGGAAATAGTCAGAATAAATCAGAAATTAATACCCCGGATTTTGTTTGAGTGTCGGCTTCCCTTCTGTTGTGCTCAAATCAATCTGAGCCTGCGGAATGGGATAAAGTTCGTTCTTTCCTTTCGTGAAAAAAGCGCCTTTCATATAATCCTGGTTAAAGTACTTCGGAACGGCCGCTTCGTACTTCAGGTAGTTGTTCAAAAGCGTCGCCATATACCCCGTGCCGTTGTCATAGCGTTGCAGATCGAAAAACCGGTGGTGTTCGAGCGCCAGTTCGAGTTTCCGTTCAAACCGGACGGCTTCCCGGGCAAACTCCTTGCCTTTCTGAACGAACTGCCCGGTATAGAGTCCCACCTTGTAGTTCGCTGCCGGTTCGTTGGTAAATCCTTTCAACGGGGCCGCATTGTCGATGTATTTCTTTACAAAACCGGCCGGATTGGCCGCCCGCGCCCGAATCTGGTTGACGTAGGCTTCCGCCTGTGCCAGACTCCCGATTTCCACTTCGACCTCAGCCGCCCAGAGCAATACATCCGCAAAACGAATCAGGCTATAGGGGTTGTTGGTGTTCGCATTTTCGCGATCGGTGGCGATGCGGGCCTGCCAGGCAATGTTCTTGATGACGCTATACGGCCCACCGGTATTCTGCTGCCGAATCCAGGCCATGCCCGGATGAATGCCCCAGTCCAGATACGGTATGCCCCGGCGACCCACCACCCAGTCCAGCCGGGCGTCCAGCGTTCCGGCGTAGGGTGTAAATGGTGCCGACGATTGCAGCCCCTGGTCGTTGGTAACCAGGTTTTTATTGTACGAATCGATCAACGGCAATCCGTTGGCATCGGTCTGGTAGGCATTCACCAGGTCGAATGAAGGCTGCAACCAGCCGTAGCAACACGACGGCGGGCCGCCAAACGGGCCGTTATACATATCGGCGGCATTCCCGTTGGAACCATTCGCACCGTCGTAAACCGACATCTGAACGGTAAAAACCGCTTCGGGTCCATGCTTTTTGTCGGTTCTGAAATTATCGAAATACTGTTCCGCCAGCGCATATTTTTTCCCGTTGGCAGTTACGCCACTGCTGATAATTTCGGCCAGCAACGGTTTGGCTTCCGTGAATTTCTGCTGGAACATGTAAACCTTCGCCAGAAAAGCTTTGGCCGCCCACTTGTTGGCCCGCCCAACGTCGGATTTGGTCGGTGTCAAATTATCAGCCGCGTATTTAAAATCCGCTTCAATTTTGGGCCAGATCGGGTCGGTATTCGAAACGTTGTAATTCCCGGCATCATAGCCAATCGACTCATCTACGAAGGGTACATTCCGCCACAGTTTGGCCGCTTCAAAATGATAAACGCCCCGCAGAAAGATGGCTTCGGCCTTGGTTTGAGCAGCTTCGTCGGCCGTTAGTTCGGTAACCTTGGGTAGTAAACGCAGGACATCGTTGGTTCGCTGAACGGCGGCATACAAAAACTGCCAGCGTTCGTTGGTCGACGAACTAGTCGGATCGTGGGTATAGGCTTCGTAGGAAGCCAGCAAACCGTTCGGTTCCGTTCCCACGTGCGCATCGTCGGACGCCATACTCGACAAAACCGTCGGGCTGCTCCAGAAACTTCCGCCCGTGGCGCCTACGCCGTCGAGCAGTGAGTAGGCTCCGATCAGAACCCCTTTAATGCCCGACTTATTCGCCAGGGTACTTGCACTGATCGAACCAATGGGTTGTTTTTCCAGATACTCTTCCGTACAGGCTGACAACGACAAAAGCGATACCAGACAGCCTGTTAAAATCGGTTTTAGATAACTTCTTTTCATGATTTCTATTTTTTAACAGGAGGTGTTTTAAAAGGATAGATTGACGCCGAAAAGAAAATTCCGCTGGTTGTTCGGGTAATTCCCAAAGTCGACCCCAAAAGCCGAACTACTGCCGCCTAATTCCGGATCGAGTCCGGTATATTTGGTAATCGTAAACAGGTTAGCCGCCTGCGCATAGACCCTCAGTTTACCAATGCCCGCTTTTTGTAAAAGCGTTGGTTTCAGCGTATAGCCGAGGATTAACGACCGCATCCGCAGGTAAGAACCGTCCTCCACAAAGTAAGAATTCAACGCGCCGGATGTGCTTAACGATGTACCGGTTTCGATGATGGGAACCGTTGTATTGGTATTCTGCGGGGTCCACGCATTCAGCAATACGTTGCTTTTATTTCCGATATAACCGGCATAAAAATGGGTATAAGACCGAATGGTATTAACAATTTCATTGCCCTGTGATCCGTAAAAAATAGTGGATAGATCAAATCCTTTGTAATTTAAGCCCAGGTTGATTCCGTACGTAAAATCCGGATTCGGGCTACCCAGAAAGGTGCGATCGGCGGGCGTAATGACGCCATCACCGTTGACATCCCGGTATTTAAAACGGCCGGGAGCGGCACCACTTTGCGCGGGTGATTCAGACACTTCGCTCGCCGAATTGAACAAACCCAGAACGTCATAGCCGAAGAAAGAACTGACGGCCTGCCCCTCCTGATTCCGAACCAGATTGCCCATACCCTGCAAACTCGACACCTCGAAATAGCCCGGATTCGGAATATCGACCACCATGTTTTTATACGAGGTGATGTTGGCCCCAACCGAAAACTGTAGCGCGTTGGCAATCGTCCCGCGGTAGGTCAATGACGCGTCGACCCCCTTGTTTTGGATATCGCCAATATTAACCACGGGCGCTGTTGCACCACCAACCGTGGCCGGCAGCGGCTGCGTGAACAACAAGCCATTGATGGATTTCTTGTAATATTCGACCGAAACGTCCAGTTTGTTGTTGAACAGACTGGCGTCAAAGCCCAGGTTGGAGACGATGTTTTCCTCCCAGCCCGCATTCGGATTGCCGATCCGGGTTTGGATAAATCCTTGTTGAACAGTATTGCTGGTTCCGGCGATGTCGTAATACGCCGTGCCATAACCGCCACCGTATAAGCTGAAGGCATTTTCGGGTGCCACGTTGTTCTGAGAACCCAGAATACCGTAACTTCCCCTGATTTTCAGGTCACTCAGCCAGCTTATGTCCTTCATGAAGCCTTCGTTAGACACCCGCCAGCCCAGCGAAACGGATGGAAAGACCCCATACCGTTTTTCGCTACCAAAGCGCGAAGAACCGTCCCGGCGAATGGTGGCACCAATCAGATACTTGTCGTTGTAGGCGTAATCGACCCGGCCGAAAATTGAAAACAGGCTGTTGATGTAGGCATTGCTGAAGTTGGTAACGCCCGTGGTTCCATTCCCCAGAATCAGGTAGTCATAATTCGTGGAGAAAAACCGCTGCGAACTTCCGCCAACACCCCGACCGGAGCTTTTAATGGCTTCTGAACCGACTAACGCCTGAATCGAATGTTTGCCAAGCTGGGTTTCGTACTTCAGCGTGTTGGTCCACGTTAGTGTGCTGTTAAAACTGGCATTCTCCGAATAACTGTTCGGACTGCTGTTGCCCTGTTTATTCTCGTATTGTGTAAAATTAAAACTCTGACCGTAGTTGTTATCGATCGTCGCACCAAAGCTCGTACGGGCTGTAAAATTTTTCAGAAAATCTACTTCGGCATACGCATTGCCGACGATATTCCAGGAATTGGAACGGTTGTTAATGTTCCGTTTCTGCATGGCTACCGGGTTCTGGTTACTTCCCAGTCCCGGCCCGGCAAATGTACCTCCGTAATTCCCTTTAATGTCGTAAACCGGGATGATGGGCATCATTTTATAAACCGCCGAGAGCGTACCAAATTCGGACTGATTTCCAAAACCGGGGCTGTCCCGGTAAAATACGTTGGCATTCTGCCCGATCCTGATATTTTTCCCCACTTTAAAAGCCGTATTGACCCGCGCCGAATAGCGTTTCATGTACGTTTCAATCAGGGTTCCCTGCTGGTTGATATAGCCCAGCGAAAGCAAATAATTGGACTTATCGGTCCCTCCACTGGCGGTCAGGTTATGACTCGTCATGGGTGCGGGTTTAAAGAGTTCCTGAAACCAGTTGGTACCGGTTTTATTGACTTGCTGAATCAGATAATTATTGGCGGTATTGATCGGGTCGTAACTGTATCTGGTTGGATCAACGGCCGGATCCCCAGCTTTGGCAACCCCGGCAACGCCCGGTCCTGCATACAAATAATCCGGCATTCCGTTAGCAAAAAGGATATTATTGGGTGTGGCAATGTTCACCACTTTCATAAAATCCTGGGAGTTCAACAGGTCGAAGGGATTGCCTGGTAAGGGCATCTGCATCCCGTAATAGGCATCGTACGTGATGGTGGGCTTACCGGATTTGCCCTTTTTCGTGGTTACGATCAACACCCCGTTGGAACCCCGAACCCCGTAAATAGCGGCCGCACCGGCGTCCTTCAACACCTGAATCGACTCGACATCGTCGGCGCTGATGTTGTTCAGATCGGCCTGAATCCCGTCAACCAGCACCAGCGGCTGCGTATTGCCGAAGGACGTGACGCCCCGAACAAAGATGTTGCTGCTCGCACCCGGAACCCCCGACGTGATCACATTGACCCCGGCAGCCTGTCCCTGCAGCGCCTGAACCGCCGAACCCGCCGGAAACGATTTCACGGCTTTCATATCGACCACCGCCACCGAACCCGTGATGTCTTTCTTCCGCTGGCTCGAATATCCAGTAACGACTACCTCATTAAGCAACTGCAAATCAGACGTTAAACTAACATTAATAGTAGTTTGCGAATTCACCGTAACCTCTTTGGTCACGTAGCCGATAAACGAAAAAATCAGGACGTCGCTCGGCTTGGCGCTGATGGTAAACTGCCCGTTGGCACCCGTGGCCGTTCCCCGGCTTGTTCCTTTGATAACGACGTTAACGCCGGGCAAGGTCGCCTGACCATTATTGTCCACGACTGTTCCCTGGATTTCCCGGGCGTCCTGAGCGGACAACTGCCCGTGTGTACTGAGGAAAAGGGCAAACAGCAGGACAAAGCACGGCCCTATCTGGTAAAACTTTCTTCTTTTCATACACCAATACGTTTTGAGGTTGATTAAGAGGTCTTGACTCACTACTTAGCAATCGTACGCGGGGAAACTCACTAGCTCAGGCCCTTTTTCAGGAACTGAATAATGGATACAGACTTACTTCGAAAAGAGAATCGTAAACAAATCCCGCATCAGATGATCCAGGCTTGGTGTAAAGTCGATGGCTTTAACTGGCTCTTATGCTCTGGTAGTTCACCTTCATCCAATCAGGGCAGAACATAAAAGAAACGTGCATTCGGTTTATTAGAACTCAGTCAGGAAACGAGCCGAGGTATTAAATACCTTAATTATGCTTACAAATATATAGTCAATTTGTTAACAAAAAAATATTCTATTCTTTTTTTTCAGTTTATACGAATTGTGTAGAACTGCCGGATCGACACGCTGCTTTTTCCGAAGCGGAGCGTTCAGTGGCAGAAGTTTACAATAAGGGCTACAGAAAGGGCAGAAATGCTAAAAGGGAGCGATTATTGGCAAAACGAGGCAGTCGGATTCGGGGGAGGAAGGGACAATCAGGAAGAAAGAGGAACAAAAAAATAGACCTCAATCGAGGTCCAGTGTAGCGACTTCACCGCGGATGAGGTGTCGGGTGAGCGTTTCTTCGGCGAGTTTGAGGTCTTTTTCTTTGAGGGCTTTCAGAATCTGCCGGTGTTCCATGTCCGTGAGCTCGTAGTCGTCCATGTGGGTCTGGGCTTGTCCTAATTTCTGATGAAAAAGGGGAATATTACCGGATTGGTACAGATTCCGGAGTTTTTCGTTGTCGGCACTATCGATTAAGGTTTCGTGGAATTTCACGTCGGCTTCGCAGGCCCCGCCGAAATAACCGCGCTGAATCATGGAGGTAAAATCCTCGCAAATTCGTTCCAGTTCGTCGATGTGTTGCTGGTCTATCTTCTGGATGGCCAACCGGATTGCGCCCAACTCCAGAATTTCCCGCAACTCCCGAATCTGCTGAATGTCGGCAGCAATGAGAGACTTCACAAAAAAGCCGCCTTTCTCGCCCAGAACCACCAACTGCTCGCCCAAAAGCCGGGTGAGTGCTTCCCGAATCGCCATGCGGTTTACTTCCAGTTTGCCAGCCCAAACATCTTCTTTGAGCCGCATTCCGGATACAAGCTGGTTAGACAGGATTTTTCTTCTTAGTTCAGTATACGCTTTATTGGCCAGTGAATCTTCTTTCATTCGATTTTCAATGTAAACGAGATCGGTACTCTAAAGTAAACAAAAATACATTTATTGTAAAGTTAATTAATAATTTGAGAGCCGCAAACAAGGTAAAAGAAAGGCCTTGATAGCAGGATAACGGCAATGGAAGGTTCTCTTCAATACCTCAATGCTGGCTTAACCACTCAAAATAATCTTTTTCAACCGCGGCCCCGTTGTAGAATTTGTCAATAACCTTGCCACCGGAATCGTAGGTTAGCTTGTGGAACGTATGGTCGTGGTTCGGATAAGCCCGGAGCGTCAGGTTGGTCTTACCCCGACGGGCAAACTCCAGCGGTAAAACATCATTGGAAGTAGCCCCCACATCGGCGGTGCCATACAGAATGCAGATCGGGATGGTCAAGGCCAGCAAAAAATCCGGGTTGTGGCCGTGGGAAAACGAGTACATGGTCCGGTTGGGATCGCCTTCCACAGCGTTGGTGTTCAGGGAATCCCGGCAAAGGCCCCCCCATTCGTTTTGCAGGGCTTCGACCCGGCGCTGCGCTTCTTCCTGCGTGTATTCTCCCGTATAACCTTTCATTCGTTCGGTGCGCAAAATGGATTGAAAACGACCCTCCAGATTGCCCGAAAAGCCAATTAGATGCGTTACCTGCGGGTTGGTATAAGCGGTTTTAATGGCCACATGATAGCCTTCCGAACCACCGGCGACCACCACCCGTTTCGGATCGGCCCAGGACTGACTGAGCACAAACCGCAGCACCGCGTTCGTCTGATCGACGTAATAGTCAAGATAATTACGTGACTGATAGGCCTCCGGATACATCCCGGTTTTGGGCGCAGACCGGCTGCTGAACAAGGTATCCAGATACGCGTCGTCAACGACCAGCGGAATACCGGGTTTGGCAATCATGATGCTGTAATAGTCCGCTTCGTATTCGTAACAGGTCCGGGGCAGTTCCGTCAAAGCCGGTCGGTTCGTCTTCGGATTGATCGTAAACAGCGGAATGGGTAAAGACCCCTGCCGAAAGAGAAAAATGGGCTTCCGTTTGTTCAGTTCTCGCTTTTTAGCCACAACGGCAAACGTGATGGAATCGCCCTTGAAAGGAATGGTAAAAACCGTGTAATTACCCAGCGAGCGTTGCGTGGGTTGGCAAAAAGCCGGACTGGTCAGCAGGGCAACCAGAAGAAAAGGAAGAAGATGGTTCAAGGCCAGGTCGAATTTTATAAGCTGGCAAAGATAAAAGGAGCCTCCAGCCTTCTCCAAGTTAAGGTTTGTTAAATGAATAGGTTCGTCTGATAACCACGCTATCAGGTGATTAAACGGTAGTTGATAATCCGGGGCTTTATTTCTACCTTACCCATTCCGATTCACCGGGAAATTGTCTATTCCAAACCTGCTGATTGTTTATGCAAAGTCGTACCGGAGAAAGTCAACATCCACTTCCTGCTTCCACGCTCTACAGCGAAGACCTTGCCCCCATTCCGGTGGACAAACGCACCTGGACGACCTGGAATTATGCAGCCCTGTGGATCAGCATGAGCTTATGCATTCCAACGTATATGCTCGCCAGCTCACTCATAGAAGGCGGCATGAACTGGTGGCAGGCCATTCTGACCATTTTCCTGGGCAATACCATCGTGCTGGTTCCGATGGTATTAAACGGACACGCGGGTGCTAAATACGGAATTCCGTTCCCGGTGCTGGCGCGTGCCAGTTTCGGCACCAGCGGAGCCAACATCCCGGCCCTGCTCCGCGCCATCGTAGCCTGTGGCTGGTTCGGCATTCAAACGTGGATCGGCGGTTTTGCGCTCTACCAGATGTTCCGACTCTGGATGCCGGCCCTGGAAACCCTGCCCCCGGTTTTTCCGGCCTCCTTCGGACTCCAAACCGGCCCCGCGATCTGCTTCTTTCTGTTCTGGCTGCTCAATATGTACGTTATTTACCTCGGCGTCGAAAGCATCAAAAAGCTGCTCGTCTTCAAAGCGTTCTTTCTTCCCGTGGCTGCTTTGGCGTTGTTGTTCTGGGCGATTTCGGCCGGAAACGGGTTAGGGCCTATTCTGGAACAGCCTTCCAAATTTGTCAATACCGCCGATTTCTTCGCGTTTTTCTTCCCGGCTTTAACCGGCATGGTCGGTTTCTGGGCCACGCTGTCGCTGAATATTCCCGACTTTACCCGCTACGCCAAGAGCCAGAAGGCGCAGATCAAAGGGCAGATTATCGGACTGCCGCCGTCCATGACGCTGTTCTCGTTCATCGGCGTAGTGGTCACCTCGGCTACGACGATTATTTACGGCACCACGATCTGGGACCCGCTCGTACTGGCCGGAAAATTCGAGAACAAACTCATCGTTAGTCTGGCCATGATTGCGGTGGCGATTTCGACCCTGGCCACCAACATTGCCGCCAACATGGTAAGTCCCGCCAACGATTTTGCGAACCTGGCCCCCGCCAAAATCAACTTCCGAACGGGTGGTTACATCACCGGCGTCATCGGGATTCTGATTTTTCCGTGGAAACTCATTGCCGATCCGAGCGGCTATATTTTCACCTGGCTGGTTGGTTATTCGAGTCTGCTTGGGCCGGTTGGCGGCATTATGATCGCGGATTATTTCTTTGTCCGGAAACAGCAGTTAATCACTTCTGAATTGTACAATGCTACCGGTATATACAGCTTTAAAAACGGTTTTAATCCGGCGGCTCTGGTCGCTTTACTGCTGGGAATTCTGCCCAACGTACCCGGTTTCCTGACCACGATCCAACTGATTCCGGCCGACAGCGTTCCGGCCTGGATTTCGCACCTGTACAATTACGCCTGGTTTGTCGGTTTTCTGGTCAGCGGTCTGGTTTATCTGGCTATGATGCGCTCGTACCAACCTCTCCCTTCTAACGAACTACCGCATGTCGCTTTTGATTAAAAACGGACGGATTATCACGGCGACCGACGCGTATGTCGCTGATATTCTGGTGGAAGGTGAAACCATTCGCGCCATCGGAAAAGACCTGCCGTTTTCGGCCGACGAAACCATCGATGCCACCGATCTGCTGGTTTTCCCCGGCGGCATCGACCCGCACGTTCACCTGGACATGCCATTCATGGGCACGTTTTCGAGCGACACCCACGAAACCGGAACCCGGGCGGCACTCCACGGCGGCACCACAACCGTCATCGATTTTGTTCTGCAAAAACAGGGACACTCCCTGAAAGAAGCCCTGGCCGACTGGAATTCGAGAGCACGCGGAACCGCCGTGGGCGACTACAGTTTCCACATGGCCGTCACAGATTTCAACGAAAACACCCGCGCCGAAATCAAGGAGATGATTGAAAATGAAGGCGTTACCTCGTTCAAAACCTTCATGGCCTACAAAGGGGCACTCATGATCGACGACCGGCAGATGGTGGCCCTGATGCAGGAAGTGAAAAAACAGGGCGGTATGGTAACGGTTCATGCTACCAACGGCGACGTCATCGACTACCTCGTGGCCAAACACCGGGCGGAAGGCAAACTCGCCCCGCTCTACCACTACCTTTCGCAGCCGGAAATGACCGAAGCCGAAGCCAGCGGCCGCTTTGCCGACATGGCCGACTACACCGGTTGCCCCGCCTACATCGTCCACCTGACCTGCGAGGGCGCGCTGAACTCCGTTCGGAATGCCACCCGCCGGAACCAGAAACTGTTTGTGGAAACCTGCATTCAGTACCTCATTCTGGACGCGTCGCTCTATGAGGATGATTTTGAGGGTGCCAAGTGGGTGATGAGTCCGCCCCTGCGGGAGAAAAAAGACCAGACGACGCTCTGGGCCGGTATCAATCAGGGGCTGGTGCAGGTCGTGGCGACGGATCATTGCCCGTTTCGATGGGAGCAGAAATTGATGGGCAAAGACGACTTTTCAAAAATTCCCAACGGCCATCCCGCCATCGAAAACCGGATGGAATTACTCTACAGCGAGGGAGTTCATACCGGAAAAATTACGCTGAATAAATACGTTGAAGTGGCCTGCACCAATCCGGCCAAAATCTTCGGACTTTTTCCGAAAAAAGGCACGATTGCCGTTGGAAGTGACGCCGATCTCGTCCTTTTCAATCCTACGGAAAAGCATACCATTTCGGCAAAAACGCACCATATGCATGTCGATTATTCAGCGTATGAAGGCTGGGAAATAACCGGAAAAGTGAAAACCGTCCTGCTGCGTGGAAAAGTGGCTATTGACCAGGGAAATTGTCTGGTTGAAAAAGGGTACGGAAAATTTATCAAACGAAATAAAGTCAGCGGAACGATTTAACCCACACCATTATGCCACGAATGATCCGATCGGGATTGATCCAGATGAGTCTGCCGCTGACGGAAGGCGAAGGCACGATTGCGGAAATTAAAGAAGCGATGGTGCAAAAACACCTGCCGCTGATTGATGAAGCCGGGCAGAAAGAGGTCCAGATTTTGTGTCTTCAGGAAATCTTCAATACGCCCTATTTCTGTCCGGGACAGGACCGGGAATGGTATAAATCGGCGGAAACCATTCCGGGGCCGACCATCGACCAAATGGCGGAATACGCCAAAAAATACAGCATGGTGATGATCGTTCCCATCTTCGAAAAAGAGCAGGCCGGTGTCTTGTACAACACGGCGGCAGTGATCGACGCGGATGGAACATATCTGGGCAAATACCGCAAGAACCACATTCCGCATACCTCCGGTTTTTGGGAGAAATTCTTCTTTAAACCGGGCAATCTGGGCTATCCGGTTTTTCAGACCCGCTACGCAAAAGTGGGCGTTTACATTTGCTACGACCGTCATTTCCCCGATGGTGCCCGGTGTCTGGGATTAAATGGCGCAGAAATTGTATACAATCCTTCGGCAACGGTGGCCGGTCTTTCTCAATATCTCTGGAAGCTCGAACAACCCGCCCACGCGGCTGCCAACGGCTATTTCATGGGCTGTATCAACCGGGTCGGCGAAGAAAAACCGTGGAATCTCGGCCGGTTTTACGGCTCGTCATATTTCGTCGATCCGCGCGGGCAAATCTTCGCGACGGCTTCAGAAGATCAAGACGAACTCCTGATCGCCGATTTTGACCTCGATCTGATCGAAGAAGTCCGCAGCGTCTGGCAGTTCTTCCGCGACCGACGACCGGAGACGTACAACAAATTGGTTGAACTTTAACGAAATGATAGATTATGAATGATGAACGATGAATGGCTGACGCGTAAAATTCATCGTTCATCATTCATAATCCATCATTAAAAAACATGTCAATCGTCAATAATCGCTTAACGGCAGAACAATACGGGGAGAATTTCAGCGACATTCATCCGCCGTTCGAAACACGCGATGCGGCTTTGGTGGAAGCCAACCGCTGTCTGTTTTGTTACGATGCCCCCTGCATTAAAAGCTGTCCGACAAGTATCGATATTCCGAAATTTATCCGGCAGATTACAACCGATAATCCCAAAGGATCGGCCCATACCATTCTCAGTGCCAACATTCTGGGGGGTGGCTGCTCAAAAGTTTGCCCGGTCGAGAAGTTATGTGAGGGATCGTGCGTCTATAATCTGATGGACGAACCGCCCATTCCAATTGCCAAACTCCAGCGGTTTTCCACCGAAAAAGCCATTGCGGAAAAGTGGCCGCTGTTTCAGCGAAAACCGTCTACAACTAAGAAAGTCGCCGTGGTCGGTGCGGGTCCGGCGGGTTTGAGCTGCGCCCACGTACTGAGTCGCGAAGGCATTGACGTAACGGTTTACGAAAAAGAAAGCAAAGGCGGGGGACTGATGACGTACGGCATTGCGGCTTATAAAGTAACTCCCCAGTTCTGCGAGGATGAGGTCAATTTCATTACCTCACTGGGCGGAATTGCGATTAACTATAATGCCGAACTGGGTAAAACCGTCTCGCTGGCCGACTTACAGCAAACCTACGATGCGGTTTATCTGGGCATTGGCGTTGGGCTGGCCCGGCAACTGGACATTCCCGGCGAAAACCTCATCGGTGTCGAAGATGCGATCCGGTTTATTTACGACATCCGGACCAATGGGTATCCAGCCGTGCCGGTGGGTGATAAAGTGGCCGTGATTGGGTTGGGCATGACGGCCATCGATGCCGCGACGCAGGCGAAACGACTGGGAGCCAGCGAAGTAACCATCATCTACCGCCGAACACAGGCCGAAATGCCCTGCACGGAAACCGAACTGAATCTGGCCAAACTGGATGGTTGCCGAATCATCTGGCTGGCCGCTCCGCAGGAAATTATCGGCGAAAACGGCCGGGTTACCCAACTGATTTGCAGCCTGATGCACCTGGGTGAACCCGACGCCAGTGGCCGCCGGTCGACCGTAGAAACCGGTGAAACGATGACGCTGGACATTGATATGGTGATCAAAGCCGCCGGACAAATGCCATTTGAAGCGTTGGTCAACGATAATCACCTGGAGAACTGGAAAGGCAAAATTACCATCAACGACGCGTGTGCCACCAACCTCCGGGGTGTTTTTGCGGGCGGTGACTGCGTCAATGGTGGAAAAGAGGTCGTCGACGCGGTTCAGGCCGGGAAAGACGGTGCCAAAGCGATTTTAGAATACCTAAATAGTTAACCCATGGCGGATTTATCGGCAAATTTCCTCGGCATCAAATCGCCCAATCCGTATTGGCTGGCGAGCGCCCCACCGACGGATAAAAAATACAATGTGCTGCGGGCGTTTGAAGCCGGCTGGGGTGGCGTGGTGTGGAAGACACTGGGCAGCCAGATCAAAAACGTGTCGTCACGCTATTCTTCCGTCGATTACAACGGCAGCCGGATGATGGGTTTCAACAACATCGAGCTGATTTCGGACCGGCCGCTAGCCATCAACCTCCGCGAAATTGCGGAATGCGTGCGACTGTTTCCCGACCGGGCAATGGTGGTTTCGCTCATGGCCGACAACAGCCGCGAAAAATGGCACGAGCTGATTGGGCAGGTAGAAGATACGGGCGCACACGGCCTGGAGCTTAATTTTGGTTGTCCGCACGGCATGAACGAACGCGGCATGGGCGCGGCTGTTGGGCAGGACCCCGAAATTGCCCGGATGGTGGTGGAATGGGTGATGGAAAAAGCCACGATTCCGGTGATTACCAAACTGACACCCAACGTCCATTCGGTGGTGCCGTCAGGCCAGGCGTCGGTGGAGGGCGGCACGAACGGGCTCTCGTTGATCAATACCATTCAATCGATCACCGGTGTCGACCTCGACACGCTGGTGCCCAATCCGTACGTCGCGGGGCAATCTGTTTTTGGCGGCTATTGCGGCCCGGCCATCAAACCGATTGCGTTGAAGATGCTCACCACCATCAGCCAGGACCCCATCACGTCGCGGGTGCCGGTTTCGGGCATTGGCGGCATCAGCACCTGGAAAGATGCCGCCGAGTTTCTGTTGCTGGGGGCTACGACGGTGCAGGTCTGCACGGCGGTGATGAAACACGGTTTTCGGATCATCGAAGACTTGTGCGAAGGACTCAGCAACTGGATGGACGAAAAAGGCTTCAAAACCCTGGATGAGTTGATCGGGAAATCAGTCCCCACCATTACGCATTGGGAAGATCTCGACATCAACTACCACATCGTCGCTAAAATAAACCCCGATAAGTGCATCCACTGCGGGCTCTGTTACATTGCCTGCGAGGATACGTCCCACCAGTCGATTAACCTGGCCTATGGCAAACCGTACAATACGTATTCCATCATCGAGGAAGAATGTGTCGGCTGCAATCTCTGCAAACTGGTTTGCCCCGTCGACAATTGCATCACGATGGTGGAGCAACGGAAGGGTGATGAATATGTAAACTGGAAAGAATTTCAACGGCGCGGTCTCCCACTGAACGATCATTGAGGGCTAAAAAGGGGACTATTCTGCCCAAAAATAATCCAATGGCTGTCGCAAATAACCCGCCAAACCGGTCTTTGAGGCTTTTTTTTCATTCTTCGCATATTTTTTTACCCTCAGAGTAAAAACTACCGGGAAGAAACCGTTACTTTACAACTCAATTTTTATTCTTGAAAATCATGCCAACGGGTACAGTTAAGTTTTTTAATGAGAACAAAGGATTCGGGTTTATTGTACCTGATGACTCAAGTGGAGACATTTTCGTTCACGTGTCTGCCTGCCAGGACCAACTGCGGGAGCAAGACAAAGTCACTTACGAAGTAGAGCGCGGCCCGAAAGGGTTGAATGCAACGAACGTTAAGCGGGCCCGGTAACCAACGGCCGGTTAGCTTTCAGGGATTATTATTTTTAAAGGCTAACCGGCTTTCTCTTCTTCTTTCCAGCAAAGTGGCACACGGGCATTCATTGCTTTCGTATCTTTTTGTGTCCACTCCCACCGAAATCATTTAGCGGTTTTCAATAGCTTTCAGCGTAGTTTTTACGTTGGTCGAATCGGCATGTCCATTCTTTTCCTTTCCTTTCGGACCGAAGGGCGACAACATGAATCATCCCTACGGGATGGATGATCGAATCCACCAATCCCGTAGGGATGATTCATGTTGTAGGTGAAGAAGGATTATCAATCCCAATAATCCCTTCGGGATGGCCGATCTAATGCAAAAAACGATGGGTCGCCCTCAGGCCGTTGCCCGGCCCATCTTCGACTTAATGAATTGAAAAATAATCGGTGCAATCGACAAACCGATGATACCAAAAATGACCAGCTCGAAGTTATTTTTTATAATCGGCAGATTACCAAACAGATACCCCAGCATACTCACACCCACGACCCATAAAATGGCACCGGCTACACAATAGCTAATGTATTTGCCGTAATTCATACTTCCCGCACCGGCGACGAATGGCGCGATCGTGCGAACGATGGGAATAAACCGGGCCATGATGACGGTTTTTCCGCCGTGTTTCTGGTAAAAATTCTCGGTTTCAGTGATGTATTCCCGCTTGAAGAAGAGAATTCGTTCCCGCATTTTGATCTGATTACCGAGGACTTTACCGACGAAATAATTGACATTGTCACCCAGCAAGGCCGCCACAATCAGCAACGGAATCATGATTTTCATGTCCAGCGAACCGGTCGAAGCCGCGAGGGCTCCGGCAGCAAACAGCAGCGAGTCGCCCGGCAGCAGCGGCATAACGATCAGTCCGGTTTCTACGAAAATGATCAGAAACAGAATCGCATAAGTCAACGTGCCGTACTCATTGATGATGTCGGCAAGGTGTTTGTCCAAATGCAAAAAAAAGTCGAGAACCGACTGAAGGAATTCCATAGGTGTGATTTCTTGGTTGATTAATGCGACGGTTCCTGGCCAGTTTTCAGCCCGAGTCCGTTCAGAAAATGAGAAAAGGTATCCCCACGAAGACCTAACCGAATGGTTTCCAATGGAATGGCTTCATTGGGGGAAATATTGCCAAGATTGACATTGGCACCCAGCAGCTTCACAAACCACACCTGCTGTTCTTTCTGGGGAGCTTCCCAGATGATTCGGTCGGACGGAATTTGCGTCAGGATTTCTTCCACCAGCCCCTGCCGAACTTCCCCGCTGGCCCGAAACAGGCCGACGGTGCCGCCTTCGCGGGCTTCACCGATTACTTTCCAGGCACCTGCTTCCAGTTCGGCCCGCATCAACTGAATCCATTTGTAGGGCGGGATGATCTTGGCTTCGTCTTTTGAACCTACTTCCGACAAAACCGTCACCTGGGTGGCCAACTGACGAATGTACTCGCATTTGTCGTCCTGGTTCATCTCGACGGAGCCATCCGACACCTCCGCATATTGCAAATCGAAGGTGTCGAGCAGCCGACGGTAATCATCGAACTGGTTCCGGATCACGAAAGCTTCAAAAAGCGTTCCGCCGAAATAAACCGGAATACCGGCATCTTTATAAACCTGCAGTTTGTCTTTTAGATTGGGCGTTACGAATGACGTGGCCCAGCCTAACTTTACAATGTCGACGTGGGCGGCCGATGTGGATAAAAAATCTTCGACCTGTCTGATACTAAGCCCCTTGTCCATAACCATCGTCAGGCCGTCCTGCCGGGGTTTAACGGTCCGTTCCGGAATGTGGGAAAGCGTATAATTCATTTTGAGGGGAAAAGCGTGTTAGCGCAAAAAACGCCCAAAAGTAACACAAGTCCAGCTACCTCCCAAGAAAATCCACGGAATATAGTTCATTAAACCGTTTTCTACTTGGTTAAATGCTATTTTTGTAAAAATAGTCCCGCTTATGTCGACTCCCGAAACCAACCCCCGGCTGCAATTCTTCCGCTCCATGATCGGCCAGGCCATGTCCCAGAGCCCCTCGCCCCTCGGTCGCTGGCTGAACGGGACGCTGCTGGCTGCCGAAGAAGGTTCGCTAACGGTCGAATACGAAGTCCGGGAGGACATGACCAATCCGATGCGGATTCTGCACGGCGGAGCCGCTTCGGCCATCATCGACGAACTGATTGGCGCGACGGTTTATGCCCTGGGCCGGGAACATCTTTATACGTCGGTGAATCTGAACGTCGATTTTCTGCACAGCGCCCGGCTGGGCGAAACCGTCACGGCCCGGACACAGGTGGTGCGGGCGGGCAAAAACATCGTTCACGCCGAATGCCAGATCACGGCGGCCGATGGCAAAATCATCGCCAAAGCGTCTTCGAATTTGATTCAGACCTCCGTGAAGCATTAAACTTCGTTACTCAATATTTGATATTCAGTATTCGATATCAGTAGTGTACGAAGGATGCATTTTTTTTACCCTCTTTGGCTATTGGCTTAGAACGATCTTTAGAATGGTTTTTTCTGATACTATAACGCGAATGAGGGGTGGTTGGCCGCGTAGCGGACGGATGTTTGTAACGAAAAGACTACCCGGTTCCTCCCGCGTGCCTTTGGGTACGCAACAGGCAGGTGCAGGTGATTGCGTACCCATGAACTGTCAAATTTTACAAGTTTGAAACCAAATTTTCTTCGGTTGGCAGGTTTAGTCGAGAATCAAACGGCTTCCCCGATTGTAAGACGGCTAAGGCCACCCGGATCCATTTATGCATGACGGCA
>NZ_QOWE01000010.1 GCF_003334855.1 Larkinella punicea | reverse complement strand
GGTCAAAATTTGTCGCATTGTCAAAGATCGAATTCGCTGTTGGAAATCCGGCATTCAGGATCGCATAATGGAAATCTGTTGCGGATTACACAATTTTCGTCTAACCAGTTCAAGTGTTCAGTAAACCTTTAATCGGTATAAACTCTAATGAAAAATGAAGAATGTTAAATGTAAAAGTAGCTGGACACGCCATACACCTTTACATTCGACATTCATCATTTTTCATTTGAAATTACAACATCAATGCCAGCCGGATGGCTTCTTCCACCGGATAATACGCCCCTTTCAATCCTTCAATCTGCAGTTCTTGCCGGAGCAGAAGTGGCGGTTGGGCTAAAAAACGGGGTTCCCGGCCGTGGTGAGGCTGGGCGGCATGGGCCAGAAAAGGATGACAGAGGTACACCGTCCCGGCTTTTCCGGTGGCCAGCACTTCGTTTCGTTGCGGTAATTCCGCCAGCTTTCCGGCCAGTTCCGGAAATGGAAGCCCGGCTTCGCCCGCTGGTTTGAGCAGGCGGGCGACATCCTGGTGGGAGCCAACGCGGATGCGGGTTGGTGCATCGCGTTCGCTGACATCCGAAAAAAGAAAGAGCATCAGCAGCCCCCGGCCTTTTGACCGGACATTCACCCGCCATGTCCAGTAATTCGTTGGATCGTCGCCCGGAAAACTGGCGTCGACGTGCCAGCCGGTATCGCCGGGGTCAGTGTCTGATGGGAAACGAACCGGAAACGTCCCCATGCTTCGGCAGGGAAGCCAGCGGCCCGGCCCGACGAGCTGATCGAAAGCCTGGTGGAGAATGGGCGGGTTAGCTGCCTGAACGAACGGTTCCTGGGAATACATGCCCAGCCGGATAACCGGTTGGGTCCAGGTTGCCGGATTGTTCGGGTCGGCGTTCAGGTCTTTCCAAAGAATATTTCGGGCTTGTCGGGCGGTTTCGGAGGAGAAGGCATGGTCGATGCGAATAAATCCATCCCGGATGAATTGTTCGATTTCTTTCTGATTGAAAAGGGCAGACATACGTAGAGAGCTGTGCCGGAGCCAGCCAGTTTTTTTGTGAAGACAATAGGAAAACAGGCCAAAAAAGGCCGATGGTCGGAGGACCGCAGGAGGGAAGATTAAAGCGTTGGTGCCATTCTCATGCTGCAAAACTATTGCAAAAGCGTTTTTTTTACAAGACTGTGAGCCAGAAAATAGTTTACACCCGATCTTGCCGGTTCTTAAAAATTAATTTCAGGATTAAACCTCTAACTTGCTTTCCGGTTTTATGATACGAATGGCCCACTGAACCTGAAATGAGCACGATAGACACTTTTCTGATTGGATACGCATTTGTCATAACCACCATTTCTTTCATACATCTGATCCGGGTCGATGCCTGGTGGATTCGGATCTGGGATTTTCCCCACCTGCAACTCACCGTGCTGGCGGCCATGGGCCTACTGGGGTGGGTAGCCCTGAGCCGGAATACGGAATGGCCGATGTTGCTGGGCGTGACGGGTTTACTGGCGGCTCTGGTCTACGAAGGCTGGCTGATCTACCCCTTTACGCAATTGCACCGGAAGCAGGTGAAGTATTTTGGAAAACCGACCGCAGACCGTTCCGAAGACCACAACACCATCCGGATCCTGAATGCCAACGTGTTCATGGACAATACCCACTGTCCCGACGTGTTGAAACTGGTAGAAAAACACAACCCGGATGTGGTCATGATTCTGGAAGCCAATCAGCGGTGGCAAACGGAACTGGAACCGCTGGAAGCGAAGTTTCCGCACCGGATTCTGCATCCGCTCGAAAATACCTACGGGCTGCTGTTTTACTCCCGGTTTGCCATTCAGCACCACGAAGTGCGGTTTCTGATTCAGGATGATATTCCGTCCATCTACGCCCAGCTTGAGCTGGATTCGGGGCAGGTGATTCATTTTTACGGGATTCACCCGATGCCGCCCAGCCCCACGGAACATTACCGGTCGACGGAACGGGATGCGGAGTTGCTGGTGGTGGGTAAGGAAGTGCGGGGGCGGGAGGAGCCCATCATCGTTGCCGGTGATCTGAACGACGTGGCCTGGTCGCACTCGACGCGGCTTTTTCAGCGCGTCAGCGGCCTGCTCGACCCGCGCATCGGCCGGGGACTTTACAATACCTTTCATGCCAACTATTTCTTTTTGCGGTGGCCGCTCGATCATATTTTTGTGTCCCACCATTTCAAACTGCGGTTGATCCGCCGGCTGCCGAACTGCGGTTCCGACCATTTTCCGATTCTGATTTCGCTGACCTACGTCCCCGACGCGGTGCCTATGGATGTGCCGACGCCCGAAAAAGATGATATGAAAGAAGCCGCTGAAATCATTGACAAGGCCACGGAATAAGAAATTCAGGGCGGTTTTTGGCTGATTGACCGTCGAATTTTCCGGTTTCAGTTTGATTCGTACCCGATTCAGCCCCGAAGGCGTCATCTTTGCAGCATGAATGCGCGCTTCTCTTTTCGGCAAATTTCCGGGATCGCATCGGTGATCGTGGCGGTTCTGGTGAACCTGCCGTTGATCCGGCTGGCGAACCAAACCCAACTGGCGGTCATACCCGGTTTGCCGGACACGGTTTTTCTGGTCGTCCGGGTGCTGTTTCACATCGCATTCACCTTCTTCTTCATTGAACTAAACCGGTATGTGCTGATTCGGAAAGGCTACGAACCCCGGCTCAACCTCGCCGGCTGGTACGGTATCAACTTTCTGTTGTTTCTGGGAATCAATGCGCTCTTCGTCGCGCTGGTCTTGCCCTGGTACCCCGAGCGACCGATTCTCGTGTTTGTCACCACCTACTTTCGCGGTTTTTTCGTGTGGGGAACGGCCTTGCTGGTGGCGAATTTCCTGACGGTTCTGCAACAAAACCGCAGCATGCAGACCGAAAACGAGCGGCTGAAACGGGAAAGTCTGCAAGCCCAGCTCGACGGCTTGCGCGCCCAGCTCAATCCTCATTTTCTGTTCAACTCGCTGAATGCCCTCAGTTCGCTGATTCGGGAAGGCAGTGCCAACACGCAGCCGTATCTGTCCAAACTATCGCAGGTGTTGCGGTATTCGCTCCAGGTTCAAAACCGGGAACTGGTGCCGTTTGCCGAAGAGATGCAGTTTACGATGGCCTATTCGTTCCTGCTGACGATGCGGTTTGGTGCTAATCTGCAAATTCACAACGAGTTGCCGACCGAAGCGTCCTGGCTGATTCCGCCGATGTCGTTGCAGCTTCTGATCGAAAATAGCGTTAAACACAACGTTATTTCTAACGTCAAACCGTTGACGATTCGGCTTGCTATCGACCCGTCGGGCGCGTTCATCCGGGTTAGCAACGGCTACCAGCCCAAACCCGAACCCGCCGATGGAACCGGAACCGGCCTGCCCAATCTGGAAAACCGCTACCGGCTGCTGACCGGGAAGACCATTCAGATCGTTCGAACCGAACGTGAGTTTAGTGTTCATTTACCCTTAATTCCGGCTGTCTGATGCGCGTTATACTGATCGAAGATGAAGTTCTGGCGGCAACGCACCTGGCCGCTTTGCTGCGGGACATCGAACCTTCCCTCACAGTTCTGGCGGTCATCGACAGTGTGGCCGAGGGCCGGGAGCGGTGGGAAAGTCTGCCCACTCCCGACCTCATTTTCTCGGACATTCAACTGGCCGATGGGCTGTCGTTCTCGCTGCTGGAACAGGTCCGGGTGCCGTGTCCGATCATTTTTACGACGGCTTTCGACGAATATGCCATCCGGGCTTTCAAGCTCAACAGCATCGATTACCTGCTGAAACCCATTGAACGGGAGGCATTGGAAGCCAGTCTGCTGAAATACCGCTCGCTGACCCGCCCGGCCACCGACGATGTGGTGCGACAGATGCAGGAAATGCTCAGTGGCCGGGTGTTTCTGCCCAAAACCTACCGGAATAGCTTTCTGATTCAGTTTCGGGATAAACTGCTGCCGGTCAAGGTGAGCGACATCGCCTATTTTGACATTGAAGGGGGCGTGGTTTCCGCGACGCTGTTTACCAGAATCCGTTATCCCATCGATCAAAAGCTGGACGATCTGGAAAATCAGTTGGACCCGCAGCAGTTTTTTCGCGCCAATCGCCAGTTTATCGTCTTCCGGAAAAGCATTCAGGAAGCGGAGCTGTATTTCAATGGCCGGTTGCAATTGCAACTTCAGCCCCTGCCGGGCGGTTCGGTGGTGATTAGCAAAGACCGAGCGCCCCAGTTCAAAAAGTGGATGGAGGAGTTCTGAGCTTTCACCCGGAGTCATGGCGCTTTGAGGGCCGAATTGGTCGGCTTCACGGCGGTTTTCAGGAATTCGGTCTATCCGCAGGCTACGTTTGTATCGTCTTCGCGGTCGCGCAGACCATTCAAACAAAAGCCAATCCAATAAAATGAAACGCGTGTCGAAAAGTATGAAAACCAACCTGTCAAAAGCCGTCTGTTTCATTGTCTTCCTCCTGCTTTCAGCCCCGTCGTTTGCCCAGCGGGGCGAACTGGGAACGCCCGAAGAACGCGCCACCCGAATGACGGCGCGGATGAAAGAGAAACTAAATCTGTCCGCTGAGCAGGAAACTCCGGTGGCCGCTATCAACCTGAAATATGCCAAACAAAACCAGGTGTTGATCGAAACCGGTGGTCGAAACCTCCGCACGGCGCGGCAGGCTCAGGCTGTGATGAAAAAGAAGGACGAGGAGTTGAAAAAGATCCTGAATGCTGATCAATACCAACAGTATCAGGCCATCAAAGAAGAGATGAGAGCCGAACTCAAAGAGCGCCGGAAACAGAAATGAGAAGGAATAAAACATTCTCAAATTGAATGGCACAATCGAACTCCTGATTTGTAAAAAGGGAAACCGGTTGAACCCGGGGGGTTGACAGAATATAGGCTTTGTTGCAGGAGTGAAATCCTGGATTTTGCCCACAATTATCAGTAAATTGTAGCCATTATCATGCATCGTTATGTACAACAAAACCATTCTGATGCTGGTGGCTGTAGGCTGCTGGCTGTCGCTGAATTCGTGTAGCAAGGACCCTGATCCGGTTGATCCGCCGGCGGTTACCGGCGGGTATGTCGTCGCCATCCGCGATGTAGGAGCCAGTCAGTCAACGGATTATCTGCTGCAAACTACCTCGATTACGAGCGGTACCTTGTCGGTAGCCGGACAGGGAATTGCGCAAACGGGAAACCGGACGTACGTGCAGGCGGGCAAAACGATCTTCAGCATCGGCGGCAGCGGAACGAACCAGGGAACGCCCTCGGCGGTAGGTTTTGTGCTCGACGCATCGAACAAACTGGTTCAAAAGGGAAGTTTTACCTTCGAAAAATACTTCGACGTGCCGACGGTCATCGACGAGAATACGCTCGGCGGTATTCAGATTCCCCGGACGGCGGCCGAAAACCGCAGTGCCACGTTCTACACGGCAACGGTTGCCACGCCAACGCTCACGGGTCAGGTGAAAAACTCACTGGCCCCGCTGTTTAGGGACGACCTGGTGTGGCCGTCGGGTATGCGGATTCGCGACGGAAAAGCTTATGTTTCGTATTACCTTCAGAACCGGACCACGTTGCAAACGGCCTTTACCGACACGGCTTATGTCGCCATCTACAGTTATCCGGCTTTTACGCTGGAGAAAGTCATCAAGGATGTTCGCACGGGACCGGCGGGTTCGGCTAACAGCAGCAATGGCTTGATCAAAACCGAAAACGGCGATATTTATACCGTGGCTTCGTCGGCATACACCTTCTCGCAGCGTACCAAACCGGCTGGTTTTCTGCGGATTAAAAACGGAGAGACGGTTTTCGATCCAACCTATTTTTTCAACCTGGACGAAATTTCGAATAACCGGAAAATCTATTATTGCCAGTATCTGGGCAACGGACTGGTGCTGGCCGAGATGGGCCGTTTTCCGACCGTCAACGGACAGTGGGCCTACGAAGATGTCAACCTGAGCGTCGTCATCATCGACCTGAATGCCAAAACCGTGAAAGAAGTGTCGGGCGGCATACCGGCCCATGCCGGACAGGGAGGCATTACGCTGTCGGTACCGGTTGAAAACGGAAAAACCTACCTGCCGGTTACGAGCTACACCGAGGGGACGTACATCTGGGAAATCGACATCGCCACCGCCACCGCCAAACCCGGCGCCCGGGTAAACGCCAAATATGTGACGGGGATTTTTAAGCTTTGAATCGGTTTTTAATATCGAATACTGAATGTTGAATCAGTAGTGTACGAAGGATGCATTTTTTTTACCCTCTTTGGCTGTTGGCGTAGAACGATCTTTAGAATGGTTTTTTCTGATACTGTAACGCGAATGAGGGATGGTTGGCCGCGTAGCGGACGGATGTTTGTAACGAAAAGACTACCCGGTTCCTCCCGCGTGCCTTTGGGTACGCAACAGGCAGGTGCAGGTGATTGCGTACCCAAAGGCACGCGGGCTTTCTTGATGGCACACTGTGGCTACAAACATCCGTCCGCTACGCGGCCAACCACCCCTCATTTGCGTTAGCATCGACAAGCGTTTGCAAAATCGTGACCAAAAAAGGGAAGGAAAAACGGTTTACCAATCATTTTAAATCCTTCGTACAGTACTGATTCGCTATTCAACATTCAGTATTTAGATTATTATTGCACCTCATCTAGATTTTTATTTTACCTCCGAAACCACCACAAAATTATCGTTTCGGGTAATTCCATACAGAATCAGTTTGGACTTTACGCTGCGGTCGATAGCGAAGGCTTGCCCTTCACTGACGGTCGGAATGGTTTTTACGTGTTGCAGGGTAGAACCACGGTCGGGGAGTTTGAGGACGTAGAGTTCCGGTTTGTCGTGACCGGTGCAGTAAATCAGCCCCTCTTTTCCCCAGGTGCCGCCGGATGTGCTTTTGGGGGCGAAAGCCTGCAAAACCGTCGCCGGAAACTGCCAGGATTCCAGCCGCTCCCAGTTGGCGTTGAATTTTACGAGCATCGTCCAGCGGTTGTCGCGCCCTTCGGCGGAGGCTTTGTCGGAGTAATTGGCAAAGGCGACCCACCAGTAGCCCTGGTAAAAGTCGGCCCAGGTGGCCGAGCCGGGCAGCAGTCCGAAGCTATGGCTACCGATGTGCCGAAGCGTTTCGGCATCAAAAATTTCGATGGAACTCACCATCGGCACTTCCGGGTAATTGGAATGAACGCAAAAGAGTTTCCGGTTGAGCACAACACCACTGTTCAGGTGTTTCAATAAACCCGTTGTATCCCGCCAGGCGGCCACCTGTTTGCCGTCAGTTTTCGTATGTTTGGTAAGGGAAGTGTTGTTGATAACGTAAAAGTGAGTGGCATCAACGGCGACGCCCTGCTTCACTTCCTTCAACTGAAACCGCTGGATTTCGTGGGCTTTTTGGGCAAAAACCGGGTCGGTGGCGAAAAAAAAGGAGATCAAGAGGAGGACTAAAGACCGCATGGGGCAAAATGTAGTTACAGTTGCTAGGAAGGTGACACCGCTGGGAACCCGCTACGCTTCGTTTGGTTACTTACTTTTTTTCGGGAGATATGATTTCGGATCCAGGGCTTTCGGTGACCAGCTCTGTAAAAAATCCGCTACCAACTTCGGACTGTGGCCTTTTCCCTCTTCCAGATAGGCCGAGTTCTGGGTGTGAATCCGGTTTCCTTTTTCATCCAGCACCACAAAAACCGGGAAGCCAAACCGTTGTGGATAGCCCAGTTGCGCCAGGGTTTCCTCGTTTTTGTTCTCTGGACTGTAGTTCACGCGCAGAACAACATAATTGTCGGTCAGTAAGCGATTGAGGGTCGTGTCGGTAGTGGTCAGGGCATGGAACCGGAGGCACCACACGCACCAGTTGCCACCGAGTTGCAGCAGCACGTGTTTGCCTTCCTTTTGCGCTTTGGCAACCGCCTGTTGGATGTCCTGCTGCGCATTGGCAGTCGGGTCATAAATTTTAGGTGCGTCGGCTTTGGCGGGCGACTGTGAATAAACGGCAGTGAATGCCCCGAAAAATAGAGCACAGGCGAGCAGCAGGGTTTTCATAAAATCAGCTTGTTGATCGAAAAAGTAAAGATATATGCTATTCTGGTAGCATAGGCTATCAAAAGAGCGGAGAAAAGTCTAAACTATGTGTCTGAACGCAGCGTTAGCGTGGAGTATTGTCATCTGACCAACCGTGAAAAAAGCCATTCCTGTTTTTCAATTAGCGCTTCGGGCTTTTTCGGATCTGAAAGCGAATGACCCCATTCGCATGGCCGCAGCAACGGCTTTTTTCAGTCTGTTTGCCTTACCACCCATCGTCATCATTTTAAGTCAGTTGTATGAAGAGTTGTTCAATGAACACGGCCAACGCGTGAACGTGCTGCTGATCCGTAAACTGGCTGAACTGGTTGGTTATCAGAGTGCCCGTCAATTGCAGGATATTTCCCGGCATCTGCAACAGGAGCGGTCCAACCCGTTCTTAACCGGCCTAAGCATTGTGCTTTTGCTGGGCGCTTCCACCACCTTGTTCGCCATCATCAAGAATTCTTTGAATCAGCTTTGGAGGGTGAAGACTGTCGCTAAAAGACAGGTTTGGCACCTGTTGGTCGATCGGGTCGTTGCACTGGGTATTATCCTGTTTTCCGGTTTTTTATTCACGGTTTCGCTGGCCGTTCGCCGGACGTTTCTACCCTTGAAAGATAGCCTGGAACAGGGCGCGATGTATGATTGGTCGACAGATGTCGGTCAGCATCTTCTGTCGATTTTGATGCTGACCGTCTGGTTTGCCGTTATTTTCAAGTATTTGCCCGACATCCGCGTTCGTTGGCGGGCGGTTTGGGTGGGCGCTTTGGTGACGGGCATTCTGGTCGAAGCCGGAGAACAGGTGCTGGACCGGTTTTTAATTACCAGTTCGGTTCGGTCCCTGTTTGGTGCTTCAGGGTCGATTATGCTGATTCTCCTGTTCGTTTTCTACTCCTCGCTGATTTTTTATTACGGCGCGAGTTTCACCCGTCACTTTGCCCAATGGATTCATCTGGAAGCCGAACCGGGCACCCACGCCGTCGCGTATCAAATTACAGAAGTAGACAGCCCGGATGGTGCTGGTCAGGATTTGCAATCGCCGGGCGACCCCGCTTGACCAGCAGCATTTACAACATCACCGGCTGGCCGGTCCGCACCGATTCATCACAGGCAAAGGCGATGCGCAGGCTGTTGACGGCATCCTGCAAGTGATCCGTCAGGTCGATGTTTTCCCGAATGGCTTTCAGAAAATACCGTTGCTCGCGGTTGCAAAGCTCCTGGTGATCCGGCTCGTCCTGCATGTCGATCCAGGTGTCTTCCTGCACAAACTGGTCGTTTTGGTCGAGGGGCGCGTGGTGAACCCGGAGTGATTCGGTTTTGGTGTGCGAATCCACGTTGTCCGATTTGCCGGCCGCTCCGGCGTTTTTGGCCACAATGGAAACGCAACCTTTCGGTCCGATCACGTCTTTGACAAAAAAGGCGGTTTCGCTCATCATCGGTCCCCAACCGGCCTCATACCAACCAACCGACCCATCTTCGAACCGGATTTGCAACTGGCCATAGTTGTAGTTGCCCGCCGGAATTTCTTCCGTCAGCCGCGCACCGATGGCGTTCACCTGCGTCGGTTTCGAGCGGGTCATCTGGCACATGACGTCGATGTAATGGACGCCACAATCGACAATCGGACTGAGGCTTTTCATCAGATTCCGGTGAACGGTCCACATGCTGCCGTGGCTTTGCTGGTTCAGGTTCATGCGCATCACGAGCGGTTTGCCCATTTCGTGCGCAATTTCGATGAACTTCTCCCAGGAAGGGTGCTGGCGCAGGATATACCCAACAACGACTTTTTTGCCGGCTTTTTCGGCGGCAGCCACCACGCGCTCGGAACCTTCGACGGTATCGGCGAGCGGTTTTTCAATAAACACATGACAGCCGTGTTCGAGTGCCAGAATAGCAAACACTTCGTGGGTGTCGGGATAGGTCGAAATACAAACGGCATCGGGCTTGGTGTCGGCGAGGGCCGTAGCCAGATCGGTGAACAGGGCATAACCACCGCCGAGACGCTCGTTCAGAACTTCCTTGCTTTTGCCGGTGGAAACGATGCCGCAGATTTCAAAACCGTCGTTCGTGGAATACGCTATGGCGTGCGAAGAACCCATGTTGCCGCAGCCGACAACGAGAACCCGCACGGGGGAATTTGGAGTTGACATGGAATAATTGAATTAAGGGCAGCAAGTTGGGAAGGGATGATGAATAAAAAAAATCTACATCCGCCCCAACCGATAATTCAAACCGATAATCCCCTGCAAACCGGGAAAGGAGCTTTTCCAATCGGTGAGGCCAATTCCCGGCTGGTGCGACATGAAATTGTCGAACAGGAAATAGTCTGTCCGCTTTTGCAAGGCAATGAACTTCTGAACGCCCAGGTCGAGATTCCAGCGCGACGAAAACCGGATGTTGAGGGCGGCCGTCAGGCCCATTCCCAGCACAAAACCGCTGGCGGTTTGCAGACGCGTCCGCGGTTGCCCGTCGGGGAAGGACGAAATCGTGCCCTTCTGCCGGTATTGTGAACCGATCAAATGAATGCCGATCGGTAATCCTACTTTAGTCGGTTTACCTGCCCGGCGAATGACGTCGAACCGGGAGCCGACTTTAACGAAGGCACCCGATGTTTTCAGGTTGTCGACTCCGCAATCACAGGCATACCCGGAACGAAAACCGCCGAATGGATTGTGGTAGGTGTATCCGGCATGGAACGTCAGCGCCCACTGGTTCAGATTCGGACTCCAGGCCGAGGTGAGTTCCAGCGAACGGCCTGGTAAGGTGGCTACATTGGTGCCTAGCTGCCCCTGCCAGTGTTGCGCCTGGGTGGTATAAACGCCAAAAAGTAATAAACCGGCAAGGGTAAAGGTTTTCATGGGCGAAGCGGTTTTGCCTGGTTATGGTTTGATTTTTTCAATCACGTTGACCAACGTATACCGGATACTGGAGCCGTCGGCCGGTGGATTTTTGATTTTCTCCCGCTTCACGGTCAGTTTATACTCGAACCCTTCTTCATAGGCAAAACCTTCAATACCCGCGTAATGATACGTCCAGTTGGGGGCACCGTCTATTTTGACCAACAGGCATTTCATGGGGCCAACACCCGTGCAATCCTGGTAATGGTCGGCCACCTGCATCGTAATCAGATCGGGTTTGAGGTCACTTTTATCACAACTGGAAAACAGAACAATCAGAAACAATAAAAAGAAGCGATTCATGGGAAACTGGCATTTGGTTGATAAGGAGATGCTGTAGTGACCATTTTGAACCGCGATGCGTTGGAAGCCATCCGGAAAGTATTTACTTCCCGGTTTTGAGCAGTTTCCGCTTGAAAAAATCCGCCGTGGCGTTGCCCACTTTCAGGGCATTGGCGTGCCGCATCCAGTGGTGCGTATCGTCCACAATGATCATCGTCTCCATCGGGACGCCCTTCGCTTCCAGCCGACGGACCAGATCGGTACTCTGGCTGACCCGGACGTTGCGGTCGTCGTCACCGTGGATGATCAGCACGGGGGAAGTCCAGGTGTTCACCACCGAAATCGGCGATGATTCAAACGCTACCTTTGCGGCCAGTTTGGCATCCGGAATCTGCTCGATCTGGTAGGAAACCTGTTCGGTTCGCTCGTTGGTCATGTCGTGTACGCCGTGAATATCGACGCCAGCCGCAAACAGTTTGGAGTCGTGACCCAACGCCAAAGCCGTCAAATAACCGCCGTAGGAACCGCCGTATACCCCAATCCGGCTGGCGTCGATCTGGGGTTGTTTTGCCAGCCATTCGCCGGCTGCCTGGATGTCCTGGTACTCGGCCGCGCCGTTTTTGCCGCCCCTGGCGGGTTGGTGAAACGCGTAGCCGTAGCCAATGCCGAGCCGGTAATTGACCGACAGAACCGCAAAACCGAGGCTCGTCAAATACTGGTTCCAGGCATAGGCATTGGAATAATAATCGGAATAATTCCAGCCCAGTTGCATCTGCCGCATGGGACCGCCGTGTATGTAAATGATCGCCGGTTTTTTGGAAGGCCCGCCCGCCGGTTCAAAAAGCTGGGCATGAACCGTTACGCCATCGGCAGCTTTGAAAATGACCTGTTTGGGCGTCACCAACTGGTTGGTTGGGAAATTGGCAGGAATCAGATTTTGGGCGAGCAGCCGGGGCGTTCCCTTCGAAAAAAGCATGATGGCGGGTAACGGAGGACGCTGGGCCGTGGCGCTAATCAACGCGATCGTTGCCCCGTCGCCCGTTACCACCGGCGTCCATTCCAGCCCGGCTCCGGGCGTCAGCACTTCCACGGCGGCTTTGTCGACCGGAACCCGAACCACGTGCCGCCGGTCGATGTCCTGTTTGTCGGGGCCGGTGTTACCACTGAAAACGAGCCACTTGCGGTCGGGGCTTAGCTGAATGTGCTCGGCCATAAAACCGCCCGGCGTCAGCAGCAGGGGGGAACCTCCCGTAGAGGGCATCGAATAGAGGTGGGGCCAGCCGTCCTGGTACGAAAGAAACACAATGCGGTCGTTGGCGGCCCAGTGCAGGTTGGTTCCGCCGTGGGTGGGTGGCAACGACCCCGCCAGTGTTTTGGGTGCCTGCCAGAGCGGTAGGGCTTTCCCAGTGGCGACATCTGCCGTCCAGATTCCCCAGGGCTGGTGTTTGCGGGCCAGCAGAGAATCGGGTGCGCCACCCGCACCGGCTGTCCGGACGAAGGCAATTTTGGTGCCGTCGGGCGACCAGCGGGGGGAGCGGTCCCGCGAAAAGGAGGGAGCAAGCCATTGAATGGGTGTTTCGGAATTGGTAAAAACCCCGACGAAAGCATGATCACCCCGGTTGCAGACGAAGGCCAGCCGCGATCCATCGGGCGACCATTGGATCGACCCATTTTCGCCCCGGGCCGTGAAGAGGTTCCTGGCGGGGGATGATCCGTCGATGGGGGCCGTCCAGACCTGATTGCCTTTGATAAAAGCGATTTGATCATTTTTGGGCGAAATCAGCGGTTCATCTCCTTCCGATAACGACTTTGGTTCGCCACCCGCAAAGGGGAGACTCCAGATATGGACCTTGATGGGGTTGGGCGAGGATGATGTGTTGACCGGCAGCGCTTCGTCCCAGTTGGAACCGTGGTCGCCACCGCGTACGTAGACGACCCATTTTCCGTCGGCAGAGATTGCCAAACTGGTGATTTCCTGTCCGTCGTCTTCGGTGTAGTTCGTGAGTTTTCGGGGTGTAAAATCCGGGCCTTCGGCTACGTAGACATTCCGGCGACCCTGTTCATTGAACACCCACGCCAGCCGCGACCCCTGGGCCGAACTGGTGAGGTCGGAGGGGAAAGGATAACTTCTAACGGTTTCTAAAGGGAACGATTGCGCCTGTGTGACAACAGGAAATAATAGAAGAAGGCTGGCTACAAAGCGAAAGAAGGCTGTTTTCATATGGTCGAAAATACAATGAAAAGCGTTATTTCGCAGAGTTAAGCGGAGTAAATCAGCGTTTATCAGAGAAAAAAACTCCGCTTAACTCCCTTTTTCTCCGCTCAACTCCGCGAAATAACCCCGCCGAAGCGAACAAACCCTTTTGGCGGGGGGTTAACTAAGCCAACGCTACGTGTATTATTATCCCCCATTTCGATGAAAACCCCAACCCAATCCATTGAACAGCTAAGCATCAATACCGTCCGGATTCTGGCCGCCGATGCCGTGCAGAAAGCCAATTCCGGCCACCCCGGTTTGCCAATGGGAGCGGCCCCAATGGGTCATATTCTCTGGACGGAAGCCATGAACTACAATCCGAAAAATCCGGATTGGCCCAATCGCGACCGGTTTATTCTGTCGGCGGGGCACGGCTGTATGCTGCAGTATTGTTATCTGCATCTAACGGGTTACGAGCTGAGTATGAACGACCTGAAGCAGTTTCGCCAGTTGGACAGCCAGACGCCAGGCCACCCGGAATATGGGTTGTCGAAAGGCATCGAAATAACGACTGGGCCACTCGGACAGGGTTTTGCCAACGGCGTTGGTTTTGCCATCGGACAGTATCACCTGGCCGCCCGCTACAATAAACCGGATTTTCCGCTATTCGACTATAAAATCTACGCCATTTGCAGCGATGGCGACATGATGGAAGGCATTACGGCCGAAGCGGCTTCCCTGGCGGGGCATCTGCAATTGGGCAACCTGATTTATTTTTACGACGACAACCACATTTCCATCGAAGGCAGCACCGATCTGACGTTTACGGAAGACGTGGCGCAACGGTTTCTGTCGTACGGCTGGCATGTGCAGGTCGTTCCCGACGGCAACGATCTGGAAGCGTTGTATCAGGCCGTGAAAGCCGCGCAGGAAGAAACCAAACGGCCTTCGCTGATCAAGGTTCGGACACACATTGGTTACGGAAGTCCGAATAAAGAAGATACGGCGGAGGCACATGGCTCGCCGTTGGGAGCCGATGAAATCAAGCTGGTGAAGGAGAAATTCGGGTTCGATCCCGAAAAATCGTTCGTGGTGCCGGAAGACGTGTTGCATTATTACAGGGAAATCGGCAGAGAACGGGCGAAGAAGGAAGACAAGTGGAACGATCTTTATAAGGCCTACAAGGCAAAGTACCCCGAACTGGCGAAGGAATATGAACTGGTGAGCAACGGGAAATTGCCGGCAGGTTGGGAAAAGAAAATCCCGGTTTTTGCCGCCGGAGACGAAAAAATTGCCACCCGGAAAGCCTCCGGAAAAGTGCTGAACGCCATTGCCGACGCATTGCCGCACCTCATTGGCGGTTCGGCCGATCTGTCGCCTTCGACAGATACGGATCTGAAAAATTACCATTCCTTTTCGGTAGAAAACCGGGAGGGCCGCATTTTCCACTTTGGAATCCGTGAACATGCGATGGGAGCGGTGTTGAACGGATTGGCCGTTACGAAAGGGGTTATTCCGTACGGGGCGACGTTTCTGGTATTTTCGGATTACATGCGCCCCCCGATTCGGTTGGCGGCCATCATGAAAATCCGCCCGATTTTTATCTTTACGCACGACAGCATCGGTTTGGGGGAAGATGGAACGACCCACCAGCCCATCGAGCAGTTGATGGCGTTGCGGGCCATGCCCAATGTGGTGGTGATTCGCCCGGCGGATGCCAACGAAACCGCCCAGGCCTGGCGCGTAGCCATTCAGCATCCCGGCGGACCCGTGGTGATTGTGCTGACGCGTCAGGGATTGCCGGTCATCGATCAGGAAAAATACACCCCGGCGACGGAACTGGAAAAAGGCGCGTATATTCTGTCGGATTCTGAAAAAGAGCCGGATGTGATTCTGATGGGCACCGGTTCGGAAGTTTCTTTGTTGATCCAGGCACAGGAACAATTGAAAAAAGACGATATTTCGGCCCGGGTCGTCAGCATGCCGTCCTTCGAACTGTTCGACCGGCAGAGTGCGGCTTACAAAGAAAAAGTGTTACCGAAAGCCCTGAAAAAGCGGCTGGCGGTGGAAGCCGGTGCCGAAATGGGCTGGTATAAATACGTCACCGACGAAGGCGATATTCTGGGCATGACCACCTACGGCGAATCCGCCCCGGCGGAGGATTTGTTCAAGAAGTTTGGCTTTACGGTGGAGAATGTGGTGAAGCGGGCGAAGGCGTTGCTTGGTAGTTAAACTTCGATATACGGTGTTCGATATTCAATATTCGATATTAAAAACTTAACAAAATGAATAACGAATATCGAATAACGAACACTGAATAATGAAGTAAAGAAAACCGTAAACTGTAAAGATGAAAATAGGCATTGCCGCTGATCATGGCGGTTTCGAACTGAAGGAAACGCTGCACGATTTTCTGACCAACCTAGGCTATGAGGTCGTCGATTACGGCGCATACCGGCTGGATTCGCTGGACGATTATCCCGATCTGATCATTCCGTTGGCGCAGGCGGTTTCCAGCCGCGATGTGGAGCGGGGCGTGGCGGTTTGCGGGAGTGGCGTGGGGGCGGCCATTGTCGCCAACAAGATTCCGGGCGTGCGGGCTGCGTTGATCAACGACCATTTTTCGGCGCATCAGGGTGTGGAAGACGACGATATGAACTTAATTTGTCTCGGCGGACGTATTACAGGAAACCGGGTCGCCGAAGAATTCGTCCAGGCGTTTCTGGAAGCAAAATTCAGCGGTGCCGAACGGCACCTGCGGAGACTGAAGAAAGTGATTGAACTGGAAAAGAGATAAATTCTGATGGTTGAAAATGGTTGGGATGGTTAAAAAATGGTTAGCTGACGCACGAATAAAAAAGAACGCGTCAGCCAACCATTTAACCATCAGAACCATAAAGCCATAAAAAAATACCACTTCCAACCATTAACAATAAACCTTAAACTACACACATGGCAAATCGCGTAAAACAAATTCATGAGTTTGGTCAGAGCATCTGGCTGGATTTTATTGACCGGAAAATTATGGATTCCGGAGAACTGCAAAAACTGATCGACGAAGATGGCGTTCGCGGGATTACGTCGAATCCGGCAATTTTCGAAAAAGCCATCAGCAGCAGTTCCGATTATGATGAGGACATCAAGACACTGGCGAAAGGCGACAAAAGCAACGAAGATATATTTTACGGCCTGGCCGTCAGCGACATCCAGCGGGCGGCTGATTTGTTTAAGCCGGTGTATGAAGAAGAAGTTCGCGGAGCCGACGGCTATGTGAGTCTGGAAGTGTCGCCGTTTCTAGCGCTGGACACGGAAGGTACCATCAAACAGGCGCGTGAACTCTGGAAAGCCGTGGATCGTGACAATGTGATGATCAAAATTCCCGGAACGGCCCCCGGTTTGTCGGCGATTCAAACCGCCATCAGTGAAGGTATCAACATCAACGTCACGCTGTTGTTTGGACTGGATCGCTATGAAGCCGTTACGGACGCGTATATATCCGGTCTGGAAGCCCGCGCGGCCGCTGGTCAGCCGATCGACGGCATTGCCTCGGTGGCGAGTTTCTTCCTGAGCCGGATTGACGTGATGGTTGACCCGATTCTGGACGAAAAAGGACTGCCCGAACTGAAAGCACAGGTCGCCATTGCCTCGGCCCGGAAAGCCTACGAAATCTACAAACGGGTGTTCAGCAGCGAACGGTTTGCGAAACTGAAGGAACTCGGTGCGAAACCGCAGCGGTTGTTGTGGGCCAGCACGAGCAGCAAAAATCCGGCGATTCCCGACACCAAATACGTGGAAGAACTGATCGGACCCAACACCGTCGATACCATTCCGATGGAAACGCTGGTGGCCTTCCGCGACCACGGCGATGCGCAAAGCCGCCTGGAAAATGATCTCGACAAAGCGACCGAAATTCTGGAACAACTGAAAACGGCGGGCATCAACATCGACGAAATTACCCAGAAACTGGAAGACGAAGGCATCGACAAATTCAACAAGCCGTACGAAAAACTGCTGGCGGCCATCGAAACCCAGAAAAAATCGCTCGAAACCGCTTGATCTGCCGTTTAAGGTTTGAGGTTTAACGTTTGACGTGGCCAAAAACCTTAAACGTTATACCTCAAACCTTAAACGACTCAAATGGCAGAAACGAAGTATAATTTTGGAATGATCGGCCTCGGTACGATGGGCCGCAACTTGCTGCTGAACATGGCAGACCACGGCTTCCCGGTAGCCGGTTACGACATCAATCCCGACCAGGTGGCCGGTTTTGAAAAAGAAGGCGAAGGCAAACCGGTCAAAGGCTTTACGGATCTGACGGCCATGACCCAGAGCCTGACCAAGCCCCGTGCCATCATGATGCTGGTGCCTGCCGGCAAACCGGTGGACAACGTGATCGACAAACTGGTGCCGCTGCTCGAACCGGGTGACATCATCATCGACGGGGGCAATTCGCATTTTACGGACACCGACATCCGCGACAAAGCGCTGGATTCCAAGGGGGTTCACTTCTTCGGGATGGGAATTTCCGGGGGCGAAGAAGGTGCGCGGAAAGGGCCGAGCATGATGCCGGGTGGTGACAAAGCGGCTTACCTGACCCTGAAACCGATTTTTGACGCCATTGCCGCCAAAGTCGACGGCGTTCCCTGCGTGACCTACATCGGGCCGGGCGCGTCGGGTCATTTTGTGAAAATGGTGCATAACGGGATCGAGTACGGTTTGATGCAGCTCATTTCCGAAACCTACGAGGTGCTGCGCAAGGGGCTTCGTTTGGAAAACGAAGAAATATATGAACTTTTCAAAACCTGGAACGAAGGCCGGTTGCAATCGTTTCTGATTGAAGTGACCCGGGATATTTTCGGATTCAAAGAGCCGGACTCCGACCAGTATCTGATCGATCTGATTAAAGATCAGGCCAAATCGAAAGGAACCGGCAAATGGACGTCGCAGGTGGCGATGGATCTGGAAGTACCGATTCCGACGATCGATATGGCGGTGTCGATGCGCAATTTGTCCAAATACAAAGTGTTGCGGGTCAAAGCTGCAACGGTGTATGGCGATGAACCGTCACTTCTGGAAATTGACAAAGATACCCTGCTGGTGAGTCTTGAACAGGCGTTGTATTTCAGTACGGTGATGACCTACGCGCAGGGGCTCGATCTGTTGTATCGTTCCTCGATTTCGTACGGTTATACCCTCAACCTCGCCGAAATTGCCAAAATCTGGCGGGGCGGTTGCATCATCCGGGCGACGTTGCTCAATGAGATTTTCAACGCCTACGAAAAAGCGCCGAGTCTGGAGCATTTGCTGCTCGACGATTCGGTGCAAACGCTGGTGAATGAGAGCGTTCCGGGCATGCGGTCGGTGGTGGCTTCGGCCCTGACGGCGGGCATTGCCGTGCCGGCTTTTGCGGCTTCATTGACTTATTTTGATGCGTTCCGCAGTGAAAATATGCCATCGAATCTGATTCAGGCGCAACGCGATTATTTTGGTGCTCACACCTACGAACTAATTGGTAAAGAAGGCGTTTTCCACACCCACTGGACGCCATTACCCGGTAAACCATGAAATCAACGCTCACACCGCAACCCACCGTATTTATCATTTTCGGCGGAACCGGCGACTTAGCCTGGCGTAAACTCGCACCGGCTTTATACAACCTGTACTTAGACGGCTGGATGCCGTCCCATTTTTCAATCATCGGAACCGGTCGGACCCAACTCAGTGATGATCAGTTCCGGGAAAAACTGCTGGAGGGAATCAACCTGTTTTCGCGCAGCGGCAAAGCCAAAGCCGAGCAGTGGAATACCTTCAGCAAGAACATCTACTACCAGGTTTCGGACCTGAAAGACACAAAGACGTACCAGGAATTAGGGAGCCGGATCGAGTCGTACGAAGCCGAATGGAACGAGAAAGCCGACCTGATTTATTACCTGGCAGTGGCTCCCAATTTCTTCCCGATCATTGCGGACAACATCGCTAAAAAATGTCCGAAAGACGGCATGGAGCGTACGCGCATTGTGATTGAAAAACCGTTCGGGCATGATCTGGAATCGGCCAAAGCCCTGAATAAACAATTGCAGGGCATATTTGACGAGAAGCAGATCTACCGCATCGACCATTATCTGGGCAAGGAAACCGTGCAGAACATCATGGCTTTCCGGTTTGCCAACGCCCTGCTGGAACCGATCTGGAACCGCAACTACATCGACCACGTCCAGATTTCGGTGACCGAACAACTGGGCGTCGAAGACCGGGGTGGGTATTACGACGGCGCAGGAGCAACGCGTGACATGGTGCAGAATCACATTTTGCAGTTGCTGTGTCTGATTGCCATGGAACCGCCGATCAACATGGATGCCGACGAAATCCGGAACCGCCGGGTGGATGTCCTGAAATCCATGCGCCGGTTCGATGCCGACGCCATCCGGTTTTCAGCCGTTCGCGGGCAGTATGGCCACGGCTGGATTGAAGGCAAGGAAGTGGCAGGCTACCGCGAAGAACCGGAAGTGAACCCGGAGTCCAATACGGAGACGTTTGCGGCCTTCAAATTTTTTGTCGACAACTGGCGCTGGCAGGACGTTCCGTTTTACCTCCGAACCGGCAAGCACCTGGCGCAGTCGGCGTCTATCATTTCGATTCAGTTCAAAAACATTCCGCACTCGATTTTTCCACCCGAATCCGCCGAAAACTGGCAGCAAAACCGCCTGGTGTTCAGCATTCAGCCCGAAATGAGCATCCGCTTGCAGATGCAGGCCAAACGGCCCGGTCTGGACATGACGCTCAATCCGGTCGATCTGGTGTTCGACTACAGCGGCACGTATGCCGGAAAACCGCCCGAAGCCTACGAAACGCTGCTGCTCGACACGATGCTGGGCGACCAGACCTTGTTCATGCGGAGCGATCAGGTGGAAGCCGCCTGGGATCTGATTATGCCGATTCTCCACGCCTGGGAAAGCAAGAAAAGCCTGAGTTTTCCGAATTATCCCGCCGGTTCGTGGGGGCCTGAAAACGCCGAAGCTCTCATTGCGCAGGACGGTTTTCACTGGTTTACGCTACCCCTAAACGGAAAACATTGATGAGCCAGCCGATTTTACACGTTTCCAAAACCGCCGATCTGGCGGTTTTGGAACTGGCCGAATTCTTCATCCGAACGGCAAAAGAAACCATTGCCAAAACTGGGCGGTTTTCGGTCGCGCTCTCGGGCGGCAGTTCGCCCAAAAAGCTGTATGAACTGCTCGCTTCGCCCGAATTCAGCAGCCAACTGGATTGGGACAAAGTCGATTTTTTCTTCGGCGATGAGCGCTACGTGCCGTCCGACGATCCGGATAGCAATGCGCTGATGGTCAAAAAGGCATTGTTCGACCCGCTGCACATTCCGGCGAAGAACATTTTCACGGTCGATACGAGCCTGCCGCCGGACGAAGCCGCACTGAAGTACACCCAGGCCATTCAGCATCGGTATCAGGCGGAACAGGTCCGGTTTGATCTGGTGTTGCTGGGTTTGGGCGACAATTCGCACACGGCGTCGCTTTTTCCGCACACGCCGGTTTTGCACGACACCTCGGTTTCGGTGAAGGCGGTTTTTCTGGAAGAGCAGAACGTCTATCGCATTACGATGACCGCGCCATTGATCAATCTGGCCCATCATCTGGCCTTTCTGGTCTACGGAAAAGGCAAAGCCGAAGCCGTTGATGCGGTTCTGAATGGGGCCGAGGATATCGAAAACCACCCCGCCCAACTCATTCGGGCCGCTGAGGGCGAGGTACACTGGTTTCTGGATGAACCGGCGGCATCGGTGTTATCGGTTTAGAAAATTGGAATAGAATGATAAATGTAAAATGATGAACGCTAAATGTAAAAGTAGTTACCCATCCGGCACTTTTACATTTAGCGTTCATCATTTTACATTTATCATTCCTTTTAAAAACAACCGTACAAGCCACTCGCCTGATGGCCTTTCTCCGACTCCTCTGGCAAATTCCCGTTGCATTTTTTGCCGTGGGCTTGCTCAGTATTTTCATCCATGAATATGCTACGGCCCGACCCAGCGAGCGGACCAAAGACATTCCGTACGTAAAAGCCGATGCCCCGGATTTCGATGCAGAGCGTCATGTGCTCGATGTGTATGCGCCCAAACAAAAAGCTGCGCGGTCTTTTCCCGTTGTGGTTTTTATTCACGGCGGCAACTGGGATGGTGGCAGTAAAGATCTCTATTCGTTCATTGGTCGTCGCCTGGCCAAACAGGGCGTGGTGGCCGTAATCATCAATTACCGCCTTTCCCCGGCGGTTTTGGTACCCGGCATGGCCGACGATTGTGTTCGCGCCGTGCGCTGGATCACGCAGCACATCGCCGAATTTGGCGGAGATCCCAACCGGATTTTCGTCATGGGGCACTCGGCAGGTGGTGGATTGGCGGCTTTGCTGGCAACAGACGACTCGTTGTTTCAGAAGTTCGGCTTGGCTCCTAATCCCGTCAAGGGTGCCATTCTCGATGACCCGGCCGGATTGAATATGTTCGATTACCTCCGGAAAATGGAGTATCCCAATGATGAGCAGTACCTCGTTCCATTCGGAAAAGATTCCACGGTTTGGCGGGCGATGTCGGCCCATTATCAGGTTACGTCTGCCAGTCCGCCGATGCTGATCTACACCGGTAGCCGCACCTATCCCAGTATTGCCGCCAGCACCGAAAAATTCCACCAGCGTCTTCAGGAACTCGGTGTAAAACACGACTTTACGGTTCTTTCGGGTAAAAAACACGTCGGCATGGTGACGCAGCTCTACTGGCAAAATAACCTCATTTACCGGGAATTACGAAAGTTTGTCGGCGCAAAATCGTAGGGGAAACACGAAAACCGCCCCTAGGCTCCGACGTTTTTCCTGACCACCGCCATCGTTTCTTTTTGCCGCTGATTGACAAACTGCTTGCCTTTCAGGGCCTTCGCTTTGGCGGCTTTGGGGTCTTTGGCCATCGCCAGAACCGCCGGGACAATCCCCGCAACGTCTTGGGGGGTATCCAGATCAAAAAGCCAGTCGCCTAACCCAATATCGCGCCACATGGCTCCTTTGCTGGTCTGTTCTTCAAACCGGCAGACGATGGCGGGAACGCCCAGTGCGATGCACATGATGGGCGAGTGCATTTCGATGCCGAATAAACCCGCCGAGCGAATATACGTGCTGACGGCTTCGTCGGTGAGCCAGTAATGATCGCGCCAGACGACTTTCGCTTTCACATCGTCCGGCAGCGGATCATACAGCATTTCCTTGCCAATCCGAACCTGGGTTTCATTTTCGGGTACGATCAGGATTTTCATCGAAGTCTGGCGAACGACGGCAATGATGGCTTCCCGAATCGGCTTGTTATCCTGTTCCTTCATGGCTTCATTCCGGGCATGTTTTTCCGGATGAACCGACAGTTTTTTCTGCGGCAGTTCCCACCAGGGCGAAAACCGCAACTGGGGAATCGCACACAGAAACTTGCCGGTTTCCAGCCCGTGTTCCTTCAAAAACGCGTCGGCGGCTTTATCGTCCCGGATGTCTACCGCAAACGCACCATCGGGGCAGAACTCCATAATCGGACAGGCAACGCCTTTGCTTTTGGCAAATTCCATCGAAACCGAATCCCGGAAATAGGCAAACCGGGCTTTGGTGAGTAGCTCAACATCCGTCGGATTGAACTTCCAGCGGTCAGCCGGAAAACCGTATACGCCGGGCCAGGTGATGCCGTAAATGCCGTACGGTTTTCCGGTTTCCCGCCATTGTTCAATTTCTTTCCGACCCACCAGCGACGGCCCGGAGCCGTGCAGCAGAAAACCGCACTCGGCCATTGCCGCCGTTTTTTCCTCCGGTGTTTTGAGAATGATCAGCTTGGGAAACCGCTTCATCAGCATTTCCTCCACGCCGTTGCCCACATTGGACGGCCACAAACGAACCTCGACATCGGGCAAATACTTTTCCAGCAACGTCAGAACACCGGGTGTATGGGCAATGTCGCCGATGTTTTCTGTCTGCCACGAGGAACGGAGGATGATGGATTTTTTAGCGGGAAATGTCGCGTTGGCGAGGGACGGAACACTGAGTAGCAACCCGATCAGCGATGGTGTTTGCTTCAGGAATTCTCTGCGGTTTGGCATGGGGAATCGTTTGGGTGTTAGGGTGGGGAGCCGCCCAGGGTTGCGCCCTGGGGTAGCATCTTCAAGCCTTTCAGGCTTGGTGGAATGGCTAGACCGCCAGCGTTTTGCCCACGACTGCCATGGTTTCGCGCTGGCGTTTTCCAACAAAAGTACGGGCTCTCGCGGCTTTGGCCTTTGCGGTTTTGGGGTCTTTGGCCATTGCCAGAACTGTCGGGACGATGCGGGCCACTTCGGCGGGTTTGTCCATATCGAACAGCCAGTCGCCCAGACCAATATCGCGCCACATGATGCCTTTGCTGGTTTGTTCGTCAAACCGGCAAACGATGGCCGGAATGCCGTTGCCGACGCACATGATCGGCGAGTGCATTTCCAGTCCGAACAAACCCGCCGACCGCATATAGGTGCTGATGGCTTCGCCGGTGAGCCAGTAGCGATCCCGCCAGACGACTTTTGCTTTGACATCGGCCGGGAGTGGATCATACAGCATTTCTTTACCAATCGCCACCTGCGTTTCGTCTTCCGGACTAATCAGGATTTTCATCGGTGTTTGCCGGACAACGGCGCTGATGGCTTCGCGGAGCACGGCATGATCGTGTTCTTTCATTTCCTCATTCCGGGTGTGCTTAAACTCGTCAAAAGCGGCTTTTTTGGCGGGAATTTTCCAGTAGGGCGTATACCGCAGCCGGGGAATGACGCACATGAATTGGCCGGTTTCCAGTTGATGAGCTTCGAGAAAAGCCTTCGCCGACGCATCATCCCGCAGATCGACCGCAAAAGCGGCATCCGGACCATATTCCATGATAGGGCAGGTAATTCCTTTTTCCTTCGCAAACTTCAACGAAGCAGAATCCCGGAAAAAGATAAACTGCGCTTTACTGATCAGTTCTACCTCAGCCGCCGAGGTGGCGTTGGAGGCCAGTGGTGTCGGGAAAACGCCGTGCAGCGAAATTCCATAGATGCCGAACGGTTTGCCGGTTTCCCGGTGCCAGCGATCCACGTCTTTGCGGGCCACCAGCGAAGACCCGGAACTGTGCAGCAAAAAGTCGCAGTCGTTGAAAGCTGCCGAAATCTTTTCCGGACCTTTCAGAATGATCACTTTTGGAAAGCGTTTCTGAAGGAGTTCTTCCACACCGTTGCCAATGTCTGACGGCCAGAGTTGAATCGTGACGTCGGGCAGGTACCGTTCCAGCAGGGTGAGGATGCCCGGCGTGTGTCCAATGTCGCCGATGTTGACAGTTTGCCAGGCCGAACGCAGCAGAATGGTTTTTTTTGCGGCTCCAGCTACGTTGGCAAGAGACGGAATGCTCATCAGCAGGCCGATGAGCGCGGGCGTTTGTTGGAGAAAAGATCGGCGGTTTTGCATGAGAGCAACGGTTTAGAATGTCATTGTAGCTGGCCCCGGGTGCAACCCGGGGGTAGTATCTTCAAGCCTTTCAGGCTTGGTGGACGGGCTAGCTAATCAGGGTTGTCTTTAAAATTGCCATCGTTTCTTTCTGCCGCTGATTGACAAACCGCTTGCCTTTCAGGGCCTTCGCCTTCGCGGCTTTGGGGGCTTTGGCCATTTCCAGAACCGCCGGGACGATCTGGGCGACTTCCCCGGGTTTGTCCATGTCGAACAGCCAGTCGCCCAGACCAATATCGCGCCACATGATGCCTTTGCTGGTTTGTTCGTCAAAGCGGCAGACAATGGCCGGTATGCCGTGGCCGATGCACATGATGGGCGAGTGCATTTCGAGCCCGAACAAACCCGCCGACAGCAAATACGTGCTGAGTGCTTCGTCGGTGAGCCAATACCGGTCGCGCCACACCACATTTTTCTTCACATCCTCCGGCAGTTTATCGAGCAGAATTTCCTTGCCCAGTTTGACCTGGGTCTCGTCTTCCGGAACGATCAGGATTTTCATCCCGGTCTGGCGCACCACGGCAATGATCGCTTCCCGCAGGGGGGCGTTGTCGTGCTCCTTCATCTTTTCGTTGATCGCATGGCGTTCCGCATCGAAGGGCGTTTTTTTGGCGGGAATTTCCCAGTAGGGCGTAAACCGGGTGCGCGGAATCACGCACAGAAATTTACCCGCTTCCAATCCGTGTTTCGACAGAAAGGCGTTGGCGGCCTGGTCGTTCCGGAAGTCTACCGCGAAAGCCCCATCCGGGCAAAACGCCATCGTTGGGCTTTTTATCCCGATTTCTTTCGCTATTCCCAGCGAAACCGAATCCCGGAAAAACGCAAATCGGGCATTGTTCAACAACTCGACGTCCAACGGATTGACTTTGCTGGCAGCCGGGCCGGGCGCATAGACACCGGGAAAGGTGATGCCATAAATCCCGTACGGTTTGCCGGTTTCCTTGTACCAGCGTTCCACATCCTTGCGGGCGACGAGCGACGGCCCGGAGCCGTGCAGCAAAAAGTCGCATTCTTTCAGGGTGGCCGCAATCTCCTCCGGTGTCTGGACGATGGCGACCTTGGGAAACCGGCGTTTGAGCAACTCCTCAACGCCATTTCCGACGCTGCTTGGCCAGAGCCGGATGCTGGCGTCGGGCAGGTATTTTTCCAGCAGCGAGAGGACGCCGGGGGTGTGTCCAATGTCGCCGATGTTGACCGTTTGCCACGACGACCGCAGCACAATGGCGGGGGCTTTTTTGCCGGAAATGCCTTTTATCGACGCCAGGAGTGACGCCGTTGCCAGGGCCGCACTTTTCAGGAAAATGCGTCGGTTAGAATGTATGGGATCGGTTGTCATACGATTTGGTGATTGGTAAACCCACACGATGTCAATAGCCGGGATTTTGAACCAGACTCGGATTGGCATCCATATCCACTTGCGGAATGGGCAGCAGAACGTGGAAAGGCTTGATGACCGGATTCCGGTTGAACGTGTTGTCGGCTTTCACGGCCTCCACGAGCTTGCCCGTCCGGATGAGGTCAAACCGGCGGTTGTTCTCAAACGTCAGTTCCAGCCGTCGTTCCAGCAAAACCGCTTCTTTAAATTGTTGGTAATTCAGGCCCGTCAAGGCCGTCAATCCCGCCCGGATTCGGACTTTGTTGATGGCGGCATAGGCTTCTGCGTTCGGGCCATTGTTTACTTCATTGAGCGCTTCGGCCTGCATCAGCAACACATCGGAATAGCGCAGGATCGGAACGCTGGTGCCTTCACCGCCGTTGGTTTTGGCAGTTTTGTCCCACAGTTTCTGGAAAGAAACCGCCTTCGTGGGATCAGGGTCGGTGATGGAAAGATTGGTCGTCACCCCGTTGTAGACATACGACGTGATGAACGTAACCGGCTTCCGTTTGTCGTTTGCGGAATAGGCATTGAACAAACTGGCGCTGACCCGCGCAATGCCCGCTCCGCCACTGGGGTAAATCAGGGCGGCCCGGACGCCAAAACCGCGTCCAATGCTGTGGCCGCGCACATCGGTCAGGTACTGTACTTCGAAAATATTCTCCTTGCCACCCCGCGCCGTGAGCGCAAACGCATCGGCATAGTTGTCATACAAGCTATAGACGCCCTGGTCGATTACTTCCTTCGCTTTGGCTGCTGCCTGCGTCCAGAAAGGTGAACCGGCGGTGGCTCCGGCGCGCCAGAGGTAGAGTTTGGCCAGCATCCCTTTGGCGGCTCCCTGCGTAGCCCGGCCCGACTCGCTGGCCGGATACGTAACTGGCAAAACGCTCTCGGCTTCTTTCAAATCGGTTTCAATCAGGGCGTAAATGTCGTTGACCGGCGACCGGGGAATTTCCAGCCCTTCCAGCGAAGTGGTTTCCTTCGTCACCAGCGGCACATCGCCATAGAGCCGGACGAGGTTGAAATAATGCAACGCGCGGAGAAACTTCGCTTCGGCGATATACCGCTTTTTCAGCGTTTCATCCATTGCAATACCGGGCAAACGATCAATGACGATATTGGAGCGGTTGATGCCCCGGTAGGCCGGTGAATACAGGCTGACGAAGGAATTGGCGGGCGTGATGTCATACCGCCACAGCAGCGGCCGGTTGGCATCACCCGTCAGAAAGGGAATGGCGTCGTCGGTGGTGGTGATGTCCAGGTTCGGGTCCAGGTTGCCAATGGCGTTGTAACACGCCCCCAGTGCCGCTTTGGCATCGTCGGCGGTTTTGTAATAAGTGGCATTCGTTAAGTTGGTAACAGGAGACAGGTCGAGCTGGCTCTCGCAGGCGGTTGCCAGCAGGGCCACAACGAGTAGTAAGGTGTTGGTTTTCATAGAGATCTATGCATTAAAATTTCAGGTTCAGACCTACTAATACGGTTTTTGCGGAAGGGTAGCCGCCGTAGTCCAGCCCCTGGCTCAGTGACGAACTTCCGTAGCGGTTCACTTCCGGATCATAGCCTGAATACGAGGTCAGGGTAATGAAATTCTGGGCGGTAACATATACTTTGGCGGAGCCAACCGACAGGCGGTTCAACAGGCTTTTGGGCAGGTTATAGCCCAGCGAGATGTTTTTGAAACGCAGGTAGGAACCGTCTTCAACGTGTAGCGAAGAAAGCAGTCGGGAGCCGCCCCCGGCGTTGGCGCGGGGAATGGTGTTGCTGGGATTGGTGGGCGTCCAGCGGTCCAGCGCACGGGCCGACTGGTTGTTGCCACCCGTCAGGTTCAACTGGTCGAAGGTGGCAAAATTCAGGATTTCGTTGCCGTACGAGCCTTGCACAAAAATGTTCAGGTCGAAGCCTTTGTAGGAAAACGTGTTGTTCAGCCCGCCGAAGAAATCCGGGTTGCTGTTGCCGATGATGTCGCGGTCGGCATCGTTGATCACGCCATCGCCATTCCGGTCCACATACCGCAGATCACCCGGTTTGGCCGTTTTCTGGGCCGACCCATCGACTTCCGCCTGATTCTGGAAAATGCCGTTGGTAACCAGTCCGAAGAAATTGCCCAGCGGACTATCGACCCGCAGCAAAATCGGGTTTTGGGTGGTGTTGGAAATGGTGGCATCCGAACCCGTTCTGAATTCTTTCCGGCCATCCAGGAACAGGATTTTGTTCCGGTTGAAGGAGATGTTGAATTCCGACGTCCAGCGAAAACCGCCCTGGTCCACATTGATCGTATTCATCGAAAATTCGAACCCTTTGTTGCGAACACTACCCAGGTTTTTCAGCGTGGTGGAAAAACCGGAGGAAGTAGGGACACCCACGTTGAAAAGCAGATCAGAGGTCTTTTTGATGTAATAATCGGCCGACACCTGAACGCGGTTATTGAACAAACCGACGTCAAAACCAACGTCAAATTGGGCGTTTTTTTCCCAGCGTAAATCGGGGTTGCCAATGCCCGCCGTGGCCGATCCGACGTTCAGCGCCCCGCCGATCACGTAAGGTGCCGAGCTGATGTTGGCCAGGTACTGGTAGTTCCCGATTTCCTGATTTCCGGACAGGCCGTAGCTGGCCCGCAGTTTGGCATCGGAAATAAACGTGAGGTCTTTCAGCCAGGGTTCATTAGCGAGTTTCCAGGCGATGGCACCCGACGGAAAGAAGCCGAATTTGTTATTCGGACCAAACCGCGATGACCCATCCCGGCGACCGGTCAGCGTCAGCAGAAAGCGGTCGTCGAAGCCGTAATTGACCCGCGCCAGATACGAAATCAGCCGCCAGTCGCTGCTCCCGGAGCGCGGGGCCACCAGCGTCGAACCGGCTGCGAGGTTATTATACGAAGCAAAGTCGTCGGAAAAGGTGTTGGCATTGGCCACCACACTTTCGACAGCCAGGCCCTGAATCGTATAGCCCAAAACCGCATTCAGGCTGTGTTTTGGAGCGAGTTGCCGGGTGTAATTCAGGATGTTTTCGTTCAGCCAGTTGACACTTTGGGAGTTGGATACGGAGGCACTACCGCCCAGACTCGCGCCCACCACCGCCAACCGGGTGACGTAGTAATTGTTTTTCGAGCTTTGCAAATCCGTACCAAAACTGGTCCGGAAGGTCAGCCCTTCGATGATTTTGTAATCCACGTAGGCATTGGCCAGGATGCGGATGAGGGCGGTTTTGTCCGTAAATTCATTGGCGACGGCCAGCGGATTGTCGGCACCCAGGCCGTTCAGGGCACCCTGGTTTTTGTAGTAGCTTCCGTCCGCATTCCGCACCGGAAACGTGGGGGAATAATTCAGGGCCGAGCTGATGATTCCGCTCACGGCCAGGTTGCCATCGGTCTCGGTGCGTGGGTTGTTGGTCAGCGTATAGGCGCCCTGCATGGTGACGCCCACTTTCAGACGCGAAGTCAGATCGTTGTCGAGGTTGGCCCGCAGCGTGTAGCGTTTGAAATCCGATTTCAGCAGAATGCCATCCTGGCCGTAATAGCCGAAGGACACCGCATAACGGGATTTTTCAGCACCCCCCGAAACCGAAAGCTGGTGGTTCTGGATGGGCGCATCCCGCATAACGACGCTCTGCCAGTCGGTGCCTTCGCCCAGGGTAGAAACCAGCGGACGATCCGCCGTGCTGCCGTCAAAATACGCCTTGCCGCCATTGTTGATCTGGGCGTCGTTGACCAGTTCGGCAAACTGGCGGGCGTTGAGCATCGGGAGCGTCCGGCGCACGGACTGGTTTCCGTAATAGCCTTCGTAGCTGATCACCGCCTTGCCGGCCTTGCCGCGTTTGGTCGTGACGAGCACCACGCCATTGGAACCCCGGGAACCGTAAATGGCGGTTGCCGACGCATCTTTTAGGATTTCAATGGACTCAATGTCGTCGGTGTTGATGGAGTTCAGACCCGTAGTCGGAAAACCGTCGATGACGTAGAGCGGATCATTGCCGGCATTGACCGAACCCGAACCCCGAATCCGGATGGTGGAGTTTCCGCCGGGCCGGGCCGAATTAGACACCACCTGAACCCCCGCAGCGCGGCCCTGCATGGCCCGGTCGAGCGAAGGAATGGGCGTGGCCTTGATGTTGGCTTCGCCGACTTTGGCAACCGACCCCGTCAGATCCGATTTTTTCACCGTACCGTAGCCCACCACGACGACTTCCTCCAGGCTCTTGTTGTCGGTTTTCAACGAAACGTTGAGGCTGGTGCGTTTCTCGACGGCCATTTCCTGCGAAATAAACCCGACAAAACTGAAAACCAGAACGGCCGATTCATTGGGAACCACAATCTGGTATTTCCCGTCGCCATTGGTCGTCGTGCCGCGCGTCGTGCCTTTCACCAGCACGCTGACGCCCGGCAAGCCTTCGCCTTTTTCGTCGGAAACCGTACCGGATATGGTCAGATCGGCCAGAACCTCGCTGGTAATCAGGGTGTTCAGCGGGAGCGTGCTGCCCGTTCCGTTCATTTTGAATAGCGCGATCTGCTTCCCGCTTACTTCATAGCGAATATGAAGCGGAGTCAGCAAATCGTTGAGCGTTTCCTTGAGGGTTACAAACCGGTTTTCCAGCGTGACCTTCTGGTTGACCTGAATTTCGCGCGGATTGTAAATGAAAAGGACGTTGGCATGGCGCTCCAGAAACGTCAGTGCTTTTTTCAGGTTGGTGGTTTCGGCTTTCACCGCGATGCGTTGATCCAGTACTTCCTGGCCGTTGGCATCGTGGGCATACGTGGCACCCATAAACAGGATCGTCATCAGAAGCTGAATAACCGATAGTTTCATGAGGGTCCGGAAGGAAAGGGGCTTTTTATAAAGTCTATCCATGAGAAAAGGGGTTTGCTCATGGATAGCGACAGCGGTAGTTGGATACTGTTTTTCAGTAATTTTTTTAGAAAAAATTTACTGCATTGGCCTAATCGGTTCAATTATAACTAGTTATTTTCACACCCTTCGCTGTGAATAACGATCTGCCCGTCCACCATTTCGTAGGACGAGCGGGTGATTTTACAGATCAGATTCAGTTTTTCAAACAGCGATTCACCGGCGAGATTGGCCGTCAGGTAGCAGTCTTTCAGGTTGGCCGCATCGTAAATGAACGTCAGTCCGTACGTTTTTTCCAGCAACGAAAACACCTCCGAAACCGGTGCTTCTTCAAAAATGTAAGCCTCTTTCGTAACTTTCTGAAGCGTAATCGGTTGCTCCACGACGGATTTCACGAGTCGTTTATCGGTCGTCGAGAACACCACCTGCTGGTTAGGCGTCAGCACCATGCCGACCGACTCGTTCTTGCGGGCGGGCTGTTCTTTCTCCACATCTTTCCGCATATACACCGACACCCGGCCCGACCGAACCTCTACTTTGGCATTGGTTTCACCCGTCGTAATCAGAAAACTGGTGCCCAGCACCTGGGTCGAAATCTGGTCGGTATACACCCAGAACGGCATTTTTGGATTTTTCTTAACCGAAAAAAACGCCCGCCCGCTCAGGTAAACTTCCCGTTTGGTGGCCGAAAAAAGATTCGGATACCGCAGCGTTCCATTGGGATACAGGATCACCGTGCTGCTGTCGTGGAGCACAAACGTCCGGGGTTCGGAACTTTCGTTGACGGTTTCGGTGTAATCGCTCGCCAGGGCGGGGCTGAGGTTTTCAAGGGCCGAAAGCCGGGAGTCGGCCAGTCGGCGCGCATCGGATTTAACGGCATAGGTGAACGCCAGATAACCCAAACCAACAAAAAGCAGAAGGGAAGCCGCCACCCGAAAAACCGTAGTTTGCCACAACGGAACGACGTTCGGCTGATTGGATTGAACGATATTATTAAAAATCTGATCCAGTTCTGCCGGTTGTAAGGCGGTATTTTTCTCCTCCAGCGCCTGCAAAAAAGCCCGGGCTACCTGCACTTTGTCGGTGCAATCCGGATTTTCGGCCAGCCATTCCGACCAGAACGCGCCACTCTGGGCGTTGCGGTCGATGACCCAATGCCGGAAGTACTCGTCCCGCGTCAAATCGTCAACGCTGTAGTTTCGATAATCGGGCGTCCTCATGGTGGTAAGCGTTCATGCTATGAACAGATGGCGGATGATTCGTTTTGATACCCGCCCATGTCCGTTTATTTAAAAAGTGCTGGTTTTGATCAAGTCGATAAAAAGGATAAAACCGACCCAGTTGTCGCGGAAGGTTTTGAAGGCAGCCTGCAACAGGTTCGATACCGACTGGGGGTTGACGCCCATAATTTCGGCAATTTCGTCGCGTTCGAGGTTTTGGTAATAGCGGAGGTAAATGACTTCGCGCTGCCGTTTGGGCAACTGATTCAGCGAATCGGCAATCCGTTTGGTGGTTTCGGCCAGACTTTCCTGTTCGATAACCGACCATTCCGGTGAGAATTCCACAAAATTCAGGTCATTTTCGAGGTCTGTCGGTTCGTCGTCCCGGTTGATGCGCTGCCGGTAGCCTTCGCGCAACACCCGCTTGCGGACAGAACTGAGCAGGTAGGCCCGGACGCTGTCGGGGACCGCCACGCGTTCGCGCCGGTTCCAGATTTCGATGAACACCTCCTGAACACAGTCCTTGACGAAGTCTTCATCCCGCAGAAATTTGTAGCCGTAGTTCTGCAAAGCGTTGAAATACTTCTCAATCAATTTCCGCAAACCGGTTTCGTTCCCGGTTTTGAGCTGCTCCCAAAACAGCAAGTCCATTCCGGCCGACGCATTTCCACTGGTCTTCATACAACAGGAGCCCGGACGATAGCTTCCGGACTCCTGTTAAACGTGAGAATGTAAAATTCCTACTCTTAAAAAAACAATGTTCATTCGTAATGTCGTTATACGCTGTTCTTACTAAAGATAGGGAGGCAGGGGTAAAGCCACGCTCGATTCATCGGGAATAGCCGCCCGACGAACGGTTTCCAGTGGAATGACGCCCGACCAGATTGGTAACTCCCGATCTTCCGGTTCGTCGTTGGGGCCACCCGTCCGGATTTTGGCGGAAGCTTCGTCCAGCGAGAACGACAAAACCGTTGTTTTTCGGATTTCACTTTCCGTTTCCTTCCGCAAATCAACCCACCGTTCCGGAATCAATTTATTGGTAATGAGCATCAACGCTTCCACTTTTTGGTCATAGTCCTCCACTTTTTCGGCGGTGGCAAAAATGATGACGGAGCGGTAGTTGACCGAGTGGCTGAACCCCGATTTCGCCAGCACCAGGCCGTCGAGCAGGGTTACGGAAATACAAACCGGAATGCCTTTTTCGACTTCCCGAATAAAATGACTGCCCACCGATCCGTGAATCAACAGCCGGTTGCCCACCCGGGCATAGGCCGTCGGAATCGATCCCGGCTGTCCATCGATGGCATAACTGATGGTGCAATAGAGGGCTTCATCGAGAATGGAATAAATCGTTTCGGCTTCATAATGAGCCCGTTTCGCCGAGCGGCTGGGTGTGGTACGTGGAGTTTGCATGGGTCTAAAATTGTGAGTTGCCCTGCAAATTTGCATCTTTACCGGACTATCTATATCATCCGGTTTCTCAAAACTAAGTAGTCCGGTATGCTGCCTTTCAGAACCCTGATTTCCATTGATAAATCTGCCGAAGCCTCGATTTACCTGCAACTGGCCGAACAACTCCGGCGGCTGATCGGCGATGGTATTTTAAAAACCGGCCAGAAGTTGCCGGGAACACGGCAGTTGGCCGAGCTGCTCCAGCTTCACCGCAAAACGATCATTGCGGCTTACGACGAACTGCTGGCGGAAGGCTGGCTCGAATCGCGGGCGGGCAGCGGCACGTTTGTGGCCGATCCGTTGCCGCTGGTTCGGCCGCAAACCCTTGGTAAAGAGATTGATGGGCAACGGACGCATCGCGAACCCGGTTTTCCGTTCGAATCCAAGCCGCACCTGGTTCGTCCGTTGCTGTTGATGGGAGAGGGGCTGCGACTGGACGACGGTTTTCCGGACATCCGGCTGGCCCCGATGGAGGAACTGGCCCGCGCGTACCGGAGCTATTTTCGCTGGGGAAATCCGCAGCAGCATTTTGGTTACGGCGATCCGAAGGGCAATCGGCTTTTGCGCGAAGAATTATCGGTTTTCCTGAACGAAACCCGGGCGTTGCGAACAACCGCCGACAACATCCTGATTTCGCGCGGCAGCATGATGGGTATTCACCTGGCCAGCACGCTGCTGCTGAAACCGGGTCAGACGGCGGTGGTGGGCGAAACCAACTGGTCGGGGGCCAACATGAATTTCCAGCAAGCCGGGGCCGAATTGCTGACCGTTCCCGTCGACCAGCACGGTCTGGATGTGGAAGCGCTGGCGGAGCTTTGCCAGCGTCGCCCGGTTCGGCTGGTGTATGTGACGCCCCACCACCATTATCCGACCACGGTTACCTTGCCGCCCGACCGGCGACTCCGGTTGTTGCAACTGAGTCAGCAACACGGTTTTGTCATTCTGGAAGATGATTACGATTATGAGTTCCACTACCTCCGCCGACCGGTTTTGCCGCTCGCCAGTGCCGACCCAAATGGCATGGTCATCTACATCGGCTCGTTGTCGAAATCGGTGGCCCCGGCTTTTCGGATTGGTTACGTGGTAGCGTCCGAAACCGTCATCGACGAACTGGCCCGCTTGCGACGGATCATCGACCGGCAGGGCGACGCGATGCTGGAATTTGCGATTGGGCAGTTGTTCCGAAACGGCGATATGCGACGGCATTTAAAAAAGGCGCACCAGACCTATCTGTCCCGATGTAACTACTTCTGTTCATTGCTAACCAGTGCGTTAGCGGGTAGTTTGCAATTTGTTAAACCGGATGGCGGTCTGGCGGTTTGGGCGAAATTCGATCCCCAGATCGAGCTCGCCCAACTCGCCCAAAAAGCCAAAGTGGAAGGGCTGACCTTTTCGGATGGATTGGCGCACAATCCGCCCGGGAAAGCGTTGAACAGCACCCGGTTGGGGTTCGCATCCAGCACCGAAACCGAGTTGGAACAAAGTGTGGCGATTCTGCGGAAATTGGTCAAGGGTTAGGGATGCATTCAAATAACCGCGTCGGTTGTCCCGTAGGGATTAAACAGCGCAGCTTCGGTAGCCAATACGAGCATTCCGCACCACGGCGTGCTGTCAGGCACGCAACCATTCACAGAAATCTGACGGTCGCGTACCTCACGGCACGCGTGGAAATTCGTAACCCTTTGGCTACCGACGCTGCGCTGTTTTGCCCCTCGTGGGGCATATTGAAAATCGAGGAGCGTTTTTGAATGATATTGACTGTCAATCCAGCCGCTACTCAAACTGAAACGCGAAATACGTACACGACCCTTGGGTGGTATTCAAAATACCGTGGGGAACGTTGGATTCCAGGAAAATAATATCGCCGACTTTCGCCGATTGCATCACGCCATCGATGCTTTCCTGGGCGGTATTTTCAATCAGGAGCAGGATTTCAGCGGCCCGGTGGGTGTGTGGCGGATGACTCCACAAGCCTTCGTTGAGCGTCGTAACGTGCATCTCGAAACGTTTACACATCACCGTTGCGCGGTCGAAGATGTTGCGCCGACCGCCTTTGGCGTTGGGTTGATACGCCACATCCTTCCAGTCGACCCAGAACGATTGCCCTTTCATTTGTTCTAAATCCAGATCCGGCACTTCTTTCGAGGTATACCGCATGAGGTGATACGTGACGGGCGCGGCACTTTTGTTTTCAAGCCGGTGGGCATCGCCGGGCATGATCAGCACCACACTGCCGGGGCCCAGGGTTTTGATCCGGCTTCCGAGCGAAACCGTCAGCTCTCCGGTTTTGACAATGATCAGAATCTCATCGTCCAGCGTTTGGGCGGGTTGCGGGGCTCGGTTGGGAGGAAGCGTGATGCCGTGGACGGAAAAACCATTGAAATCCCGCGTGGTGCCTTCCAGAATCGTCCGATCGATCACGCCGTCTTTTTTGACCACCGGCGCTTTTTCCCAGGAATAGACTTTGGAAGGGATTGTTTGGGAGAAGGCGGTGTGGTTAATAACTAAAAGTGCGCTTAAAAGGAAAAGGAATTTCATGGAATAAGGTTTAGATCACTCCTTCAAAAGCAATATCCTGATACCGGTTACTGAGATGAACCAAACTTTCCCGTAAAACTCACGGTTATCTCTTCAGCTTAACCAAGCGTCAAGTACTCATTTTTATTTTTTTAGCAGTATGGCAGAAATCATCAAAACCGCCCTCGTTACCGGCGGATCGAAAGGCATTGGATACGGCATTGCCGAAGTATTGATCAACGAAGGAATCCGGGTGGCCATCACCAGCCGCTCGCAGGAAGCAGCCGAGGAAGCGGCCGCTTCGCTCAACAAAATCAAAGACGGTTTTGCACTGGGCATTGCCGCCGACGTCCGCGATCTGGTGTCCCAGCAACGCGCTGTCGATGCCATCACCCAGCAGTGGGGTCGGCTGGATTACGTGATCGCCAACGCGGGGGTGGGTCACTTTGCGCCGATTCAGGAACTGACCTCCGACCAATGGCAGGAAACCATCGACATCAACCTGACCGGTGTTTTCAATTCGATCAAGGCAACGCTGGACGAGTTGAAAAAGTCGGAAGGCTATTTTATCACGATTTCGAGTCTGGCCGGCACCAACTTCTTCGAAAACGGCACGGCCTACAACGCCAGCAAATTCGGGCTGGTCGGTTTTTCCCAGGCGCTGATGCTCGACCTGCGCAGCGAAGGCATCAAGGTGACGACCATCATGCCCGGTTCGGTGGCTTCGTATTTCAACAACCACGAGCCGAGTGAAAAAGACGCCTGGAAAATCCAGCCCGAAGACATCGGCCAGATCGTTGCTGACCTGATTCGGATGCCCGCCCGGACGCTCCCCAGCAAGATCGAGGTGCGCCCTTCCCGGCCCGGTGGCAAATGAGAGAATGACTTTTAAATACCAAAGAAGCCGACTGAAAAGTCGGCTTCTTTGGTTTATCACCCGAAGATTTCGGGTCTTAGTTCATGGCGATGTGACGTTCCGTAGTCACCGTTGGCGATGAGGTCTGCAACTTTACTTCTTTCACCTGTTTGGTGTTGCCGTCCGAAATTTCAACCTGATAAATACCGTCCTGCAGTTGGTTCAGGTCAAATCGAATGGCCGAGGACTCGTGGCCTTTTCCCAATTTTTCCGAAGCCAGGATCTCGCCGGATTCATTTTTCAGCGTGACATTGATTTTGGCATTTTTGTCCTTGTTAACATTCACCCGAATTTTCGACGTGTTGATCACCGGGTAAACGACCGATTGGTACGTAGATTGAGCCCCGGCGGTTTCTTTGTGATCAGCCGCAAAGCTGGATGAAGTAGTGGCAACGGTCAAAGCGAGGAAAGCGGAAGCGATAATTGATTTCATGGTATTTGTTGTTTTTGTGTTGTGTTTCGTATTTGTTGTTGTCTGCGGCAGCTTGTGATTCGCCGTTTCGATGGGTCAAAACAACGGCGAAATGTGCTACCTTGCTATGCATAGTACTTCGGCGGTTAAACGGATCGATGAATGGTTTGCTGAAGGGATGAATAATTAATCGGTATGAACTGTGTATCTTTAAAAACCCATCAAAATCCCCTTATGAGAGCACCAAGACACTTCATCGGCCTTCTGCTGGTCAGTTTTCTGAGTATTGAACCGGCTTTTGCGCAGGTCATCACGTCGCCCCAAATCGATCAGCTGGTCGAAAAAACATTGAAAACTTTCGAGGTGCCGGGAATTGCCGTCGCCATTGTAAAAGATGGAATGGTGATTCATTCAAAAGGCTACGGCGTCCGTTCCATGCATTCCACGCAGAAAGTGGATGCGAATACGTTGTTCGGCATTGCCTCCAACAGCAAGGCGTTTACGGCGGCCACGCTCGGCATCCTGGTCGATGAGGGCAAACTGACCTGGGACGATAAGGTGATCGACTACATTCCGGAGTTCCGGCTATACAATGCATACGTCACCGAGGATTTTACGATTCGCGATTTGCTGACCCACCGCAGCGGCCTCGGTCTCGGTGCCGGGGATTTGATGTTTTTTCCCGATTCAAGTGATTTTCAGTTGAAAGACGTGATTCATAACCTGCGGTATCTGAAACAGACGTCCGGTTTTCGGACCAAATACGATTACGATAATCTCTTGTATATGGTGGCGGGTGAGGTGGTGAAACGGGCGTCGGGCCAAAGCTGGGAAGAATTCGTGGAAACCCGGATCATGAAACCGCTCCAGATGGAGAACAGCGCAGCGTCCTTTTCCCGGCTCAAAAATAAATCGAACGTTATCGACGCCCACGCCGTGATCGAGGGCAAACTGCGGACGGTCAGGCGCGGTCGGCTGGACGTCGGGAATTCGGCGGGCGGCATCAACAGCAGCATCAACGACCTGAGCAAATGGGTGATCATGCAACTCAACGGCGGAAAATACGGCGACGGTTTGAGTAAAACCCTGTTCAGCACGAAGGTGCAGGATGACATGTGGTCGCCCCAAACCATCATTCCCGTGCGCAATCCCGGCCCCTACAACACCCATTTCAGTTCGTACGGTTTGGGCTGGCGACTGAATGATGCGAAGGGCTACAAACAGATTTCGCACACCGGCGGTTTGCCCGGTATGGTGACGCAGGTGATGCTGGTGCCGGAAATGAAACTCGGCATTATCGTGCTGACTAACCAGCAGTCCGGGGCGGCTTTCACGGCCATTACCAACCAGATTCTCGACAGTTATTTCGGGATGACTGGCACCGATCGGGTGAAAGAGTACAGCGACCGGCTGCGCGAAAATACCGCCAACGCCGACAAAGTAACCGATGACGTCTGGAAAACCGTTGCGGCTGAAAAGGAGAGTACGGCGGCAAAACCGACGATTCATTTCTACACCGGAACCTACCGCGACAAGTGGCTGGGCGACGTTTCCATTGTGCCGGATAACCTGAGACTGCTGTTTGTCTCAAAGCGTTCTCCGCGCCTAACCGGCGAGTTGTTTCCTTACAAAGGCAACACCTTCGTGGTCAAATGGAACGACCTGAGTCTGGAAGCCGATGCGTTTGTGATGTTCGGGCTGGATTACGAAGGAAAACCGGTTTCGATGAAAATGAAGGCCATTTCGCCCTTAACCGATTTTAGCTACGACTTCCACGACCTGGAGTTTACGAAAGTGAAGTAAAGACAGGAGAGTATAGACAAGAGAATAGAGACGGTCTTTATTCTCTTGTCTCACCTCTCTTGTCTATGTAAAATCTACCGCGCCACTTCAATTTTATACTTTTTGCCTTTCATTTTTTCGTCCTTGATCTTTGCCAGCAGTTCCTTGACTTTGGATTTTCGGACGGCCGCGAAGGAGATAAAATCCTTGACTTCGATCAGGCCCAGATCGCCTTTTTCGAGACCACCTTTTTGGGAGAAAAAACCGACGATGTCGATTTTGTTGAGTTTGTTTTTCTTGCCGCCACTGACGTAAATCGTCTGGAATTGGGGTGGATTGGGAAGCGGCTGATTGGCCGGAATGACAAACTCGTCGAGCGATTCGGGCAGATAGCGGGGGCGCTCTTCGTTGCGGTGCAGCAGAATGTAGGCGGTTCCGGAAGCGTGCATCCGGGCTGTCCGACCGTTGCGGTGCAGAAACTCGTGTTCGTGCAGCGGCAGGTGGTAATGGATGACATATTTCATCTCGGGAATGTCCAGCCCCCTGGCGGCCAAGTCGGTCGTAATGAGGTAACTGACACTGCCGTTTCGGAATTGAATCAGAGCGCGTTCCCGGTCGTCCTGCTCCATGCCGCCGTGGTAGAACGTCGAAACAATGCCCATTTCGTTCAAGATGGCGCTGGTTCGTTCGGCGGCATCACGGTGGTTGCAGAAGATCAAAGCCGCTTCCGAATCCAGCGCGCAGAGCAGCCGAAACAGCGTATCGACTTTGTCCTTTTCCTCCGAAATAACGATTTTGGTGGTCAGGCTTTTGTCACGGTCGTCGTCCGGAATAAAATCGAGTTTGACCGGAGAACGTACGCCCGTAAACTCCGGAATGGAAATGCCGGACGTGGCCGAAACCAGTACGCGTTTTTGAAGATTTCGCAAACCGCCGATGATGTATGACATCTGGTCGTGAAAACCCAGTTCCAGCGATTTGTCGAACTCGTCGAGCACCAGCGTATGAATCCCGTCGAGGTCGACCGTTTTGCGGTCGATGTGGTCGGCGATGCGGCCTGGCGTCCCGATTAAAACCGCCGGTGGCGTACTCAGATTCTGAATCTCGGTCGCCATCGGATGCCCGCCGTAGCAGACGTTGACTTTGAAACCCGTCCCCATTTTTTTCCAGACCTGCTCAATCTGCAACGCCAGCTCGCGCGAAGGTGCCAGAATCAGACATTGGACTGTTTTTTGCTCCGGTTTAAGAAGTTGCAGAATGGGTAACAAAAAAGCGAGGGTTTTCCCGGAACCGGTCGGAGCCAGCAACAGAACCGCTTTCTCGGCCACAATGGCTTCCCGGGCTTCCCGCTGCATGGGGTTGAAGGCTTCAATTCCCAGGTTCGAAAGCAGGGGAGCAAGGTCTTGGTTGGTTTCCATCCTGCAAAAGTAAGGGATTTTAACCGACCCCGATGGTTTGTCGGGAATAACCTGGTGTTCGGAACGGTTTTCGCTTCAGGAAAGTATTTTTCAGAAATCGACAATCCCCGGGAGTAATTCGGAGAATCTTGTTCATTTTTGTGGTTTGCCCCTAAATCCCCTAAAGGGGACTTGGACGCATCTTAAGTTGGATGTTAAGAGTCCGGCTGGCCGACCGTCCTTCAGGGGATTTAGGGGCAAAACACAACGAAATTTCAGTATTGAAGCAAACTTTTATGAAAGAACAATCACGCAGAGCCTTTGTCAAAAGCAGTGTCGGGGCCGGACTTGGTCTGGGTTTATCAGGCAGCGCACCGAAAGAACTGTTTGTCCATCACGTTTATTTTTACCTGAAAAATCCGGGCAGCGAGTCCGATAAAGCCAAATTGATCGAAGGTCTGAATAAACTGGCTAAAGTCCCGACCATCAAGTTCGTACACATTGGTACGCCCGCGCCAACCACCCGTTCCGTGATCGAACGCTCGTATGCGGTTTCGTGGCTGTGCTTTTTCAACAACCTGATGGATGAAGAGATTTACCAGACGCACCCCATTCACCTGAAATTTATTGAGGACTATTCGGCCCTGTGGGAAAAAGTGATCGTCTACGATTCCGTCGGCCCGAAGCGGTAATTTCACCCTGTCAGCGGTCGAAGACCCTGACAGGGTGAAATTACAGATTGATTTTTACGAACGGTTGTCCCATCGGGACATTACAGCAACGCGTCGGTAGTAATGCAGGAGTTAATTTCAAGCTCCCAGCGTGCCGATAGGTACGCAACTGCTACCGCTCCGCTCGTTACGCACCTAAAGGCACGTTAAGAAAATTAAATCATGTTGTTGGGGGCTACCGACGCTTCGCTGTTGAACCCCTACGGGGTAAATAAACATAACCCTTTCTCCTTCAAATGACTACTTACTCAACGGCTGCGGCTAAAAACAACGTTCTGACCATTCTGCTGGGTGGTTTTTTTTTAATGCAGGGTTGCACCCCAAAACAACCCGCCGAAACCGCCAATACGACTTCGGCCACGGACTTCATGTACCAGTATTCCATCATCGATGCCTTGCTGGCCGGGGTCTTCGACGGCAATCTGACGCTGGGGCAGCTAAAAACCAAAGGCGATTTTGGGATCGGAACCTTCAACCGGGTGGATGGCGAACTGATCGTCGATCAGGGTACGGTTTACAAGGTAAGTGCCGACGGCAGCATTCACGAGATGCCGGACACCGACAGCACGTCGATTGCTTTTGTGAAGTTTTTCAAAGCGGATTCTACCTATACCATCAAAGGAACAACCACGCTCGACCAGCTTGAAAAAGACCTGATGGCGGCTTTGCCCGCCAACGAGCTATATGCCATCCGGATGAAAGGCGACTTTCCGAAGCTGACCGCCCGCGCCCCCGGTGCCGCTAAAAAACCGTATCCGTCGCTGAAAGACCACCTCGCCAAAGAACAATACCTTTTCAACCTTACCAACACACGTGGGGTGGTGATTGGCTTTCTGTTGCCGGGCTATCTGGCGAAGGTCAACGTCCCCGGTTTTCACTTTCACTACCTGACCGACGACCACAAAGCCGGTGGGCATATCTTCGATTTTACGACGAACAACCTCACCGTCGAGATTGACAAAATTCAGGGATACAGCGTGGAACTGAACACCAACGCCGACTTCGACAAAGTCAGCCTGGACAAAGACCGGCAGGAGGAGCTGAAGAAGATTGAGTAGCTGGTTTGGCGTTTAGAGCTACGCAACAGCTTTGTTTTCTGTAATTCTCCATAAAATATATGGCAATCGTTATAAATGATAAAATTATATTTTGTAACCGATTTATAGAATCAGAAAAATAGCTTATTTCGTCTTATCAACGAACTAATCCGATTTCCTATGAGAAGACATTTTTTACAAGGTTTATTCTTCTTACTCGTTCTGAGCCAAACCGCCGTTCAGGCCCAAACGATTCCCTCACCCAAAGAACATTTCGGTTTCAACATCGGTGACGACTACCAACTCGCCACCTACACCCAAACCGAAGCGTATTTCAAAAAACTCGCGGCTTCGGACCGCACCAAACTGGTCGATATTGGCATGACGGAAGAGGGGCGGCACCAGTACATGATTATCGTGTCGTCGCCCGAAAACCTCAAAAAACTCGACCGCTACAAGGAAATTTCCACCAAACTGGCCCGCGCCGAAGGCATCAGCGATGAGCAGGCCCGCGCGATGGCGGCTGAAGGAAAAGCCGTGGTCTGGATCGACGGCGGCTTGCACGCGACCGAAACCGTCGGCACCATGCAACTGATCGAAACCGCCTGGCAACTGGTGAGCCGCAAGGACCCCGAAACGCTGCGGATTCTGGATAATGTGGTGATTCTGCTCACCCACGCCAATCCCGACGGACAGGAACTGGTCAGTAGCTGGTACATGCGCGAACCCAAACCGGAAAAGCGTCTGTTGGAAAATGTGCCGCGTCTGTATCAGAAATACGCGGGGCACGACAACAACCGTGACTTTTTCATCATGAACATGAAAGAGTCGCAAAATATTGGCCGTCAGTTGTTTATCGAATGGCTGCCGCAGATCATGTATAACCACCACCAGCGCGGCCCGGCGGGTTCGGTGCTGGCGGGACCGCCCTACCGCGATCCGTTCAATTACGTCTTCGAACCGCTGATGATCACCGGAATCGATGCCCTCGGCGCGGCCATGATCAACCGCCTGAATTCCGAAAACAAACCCGGTTTTACGCGTCTGGGCGGTTCGGTTTTCTCAACCTGGTACAACGGCGGGTTGCGCACCACGACGCACTTCCACAACATGATCGGTTTGCTGACGGAAATCATCGGAAATCCGACGCCGGAAGAGGTGCCGCTGGTTCCCAATCGGCTGATTCCCAACGGCAATACGCCTTTTCCGGTGACGCCCCAGAAATGGCATTTCAAGCAATCGATCGATTATTCGATCTCGCTCAATTACGCCACGCTGGATTACGCGGCCCGTCACGGCGACCAGTTGCTGTACAACATTTACAAGATGGGCAAAAACGCCATCGATCACGGCAGCACCGATTACTGGACGCTTTCGCCCAAACGCGTCGATGCGATCAACCAGTTGCACCAGGCGGATTTGAAAAAAGCCGCTCCGGGAGCCGCTGGGGCCACGACGCCCGATCAATACGGTTTGCTACCCCGTGGTGGTGGAATTCCGGTGAAATATTTCGATGCGGTTTTGAAAGATCCGGCCCTGCGGGACCCGCGAGGATTCATCATTTCGGCCGATCAGCCGGATTTTGCCACGGCGGTCAAGTTTGTCAATGCGCTCATCAAAACTGGCATCCAGATTCAGGAAGCCACGGCTGATTTTACGGTAGCGGGCAAGAAATACCCGGCGGGTTCTTACGTCGTGAAAACCGATCAGGCGTTCCGGCCCCACGTGCTGGACATGTTCGAACCGCAGGATCACCCGAACGATTTTCAATACCCCGGTGGCCCGCCGGTTCGTCCCTACGATGCTGCTGGCTGGACATTGGCGTTCCAGATGGGTGTCAAAGTCGACCGGATTCTGGAGGGTTTCGATGGGCCGTTCAAAAAACTGCCGTATGGCGAATTGCAGTCGCCGAAAGGGAAAATGGATGCGACGGCTGCGGCTGGCTACGCACTGAGCGCGCAGGCCAATAACACCTTCATTGCGGTCAATGATTTGCTGAAATCGGGTGTCGATGTTTTCCGGTTACCGACCGGTTTTAGCGGGAAATCGTCGCTCGGCGCGGGCACGTTCTTTGTTCCGGCTTCGGCCAAAGCGAAGTCGATTCTGGACAAATCGGCCAAAGAACTGGGGCTGGAAGTAGTGGGTGTGGCCAAACGGCCGACGGGCGCACTGGTCAAAGTGGCCCCGATGCGGATTGCTTTGTGGGATGCTTACGGCGGATCGATGCCATCGGGCTGGGTGCGCTGGATCATGGAACAATACCATTTTCCGATGCAGGTAGTGTATTCGCAGGACATCGACGCCGGTGATCTGAAAAAGAAATATGATGTGATCGTGTTCGTGACCCGGGCCATTCCGGCCACAGGCCCGGGCGGTGCCTCTCAGGGCGGTGGCGGTTATGCCAGCCGGGAACCCAAAGCGGAAGAGTTGCCCGCCGAATTCCGGCCGTGGCTGGGCAAGATTACCGCCGAAAAGTCGATCCCGGAACTCCGGAAATTTCTGGAAGCGGGTGGCAATGTGGTTACCATTGGCAGCAGCACCAACCTCGCCTATCACCTGGGTTTGCCGGTCAAAAACGCCCTGGTGGAAATGACCAACGCGGGTCAGGAACGGCCCTTGTCGAACGAAAAATACTACATACCCGGCAGCATTCTGCGCATTGATCTGGACTCGACCCAGCAGGCAACCTGGGGCATGGCGAAGCAAACGGATGTGTATTTCGACGCCAGCCCGGTTTTCAAAATTTCCCCGGATGCTGTGGCGAAAGGGACCGTAAAACCGCTGGCGTGGTTCTCCACCGACAAACCGCTGCGGAGTGGCTGGGCCTGGGGTCAGGCCTATTTGCAGGACGGCGTAGCGGCTTTCATGGCACCCGTCGGTTCCGGCAAACTCTACGCCTTCGGTCCGGAAATTACCTTCCGCGCCCAGGCACAGGGCACATTCAAGCTGCTGTTTAACCAGTTGTATTCGACGTCGATGCCCTAACCGGGGTCGAAACTGAGTGATTCCGCTGGCCGGGATCGGATCTGCAAAAAGCAGTTCTGATCCCGGCCAGTTTTGTTTTATGGGCCAGTTGCTAAGGATTTGGCGGGATGATTTTTGGTTTGTTATAATTTACATTTATTTTGCATTATAAAATTAATGTAAAATGATTCAGGTAATTAACCGCGCTCTTGACCTGCTGGAGCAAATTGCGAACGAACCGGAGAAGCCCAAATCCCTGACGGAATTGGCCGACGGCTTAAGTCTGAACCACGGTACCTGCGCCAACATTCTCAAGACGCTGGTAACCCGTGGATATGTCGAGCAGATCGGCACCAAAAAGGGGTATATTCTGGGGGCCAAATCGTATTACTTAACGGGGAATAAGTCGTACCAGAAAGATTTGCTGGAAGCAGCGCGCGAAGAAATGGATGCCCTGACGCTGCTCATCAATGAAAACTGCTTGCTGGCCGTTCTTAAAGATAATCAGCGGATTGCGTTGTATCGAACCTTCGCCGAGCAGGACTTGCAGGTGCGGACGACCGACATCAAACCGGTGTACGATTCGGCATCTGGGCGGCTTTTGATAGCGATGCTTCCCGACGAAAAGAAGCAGCGGTTTATCGCAAAATTTGGTCTTCCAACCGGCGATTCCTGGCCCGAAATTCAGTCCGAATCGAATCTGCTGGAGACCCTGGCGCTTATTCGCCGGGAAGAACTGGCCTTGCAAACGATTGCCAACCGGCATGTCATGGGATTGGCAGTGCCCATTTACAAGAATGGCCTGGTGGTGGCCAGCCTCAGCATCTACCTGCCCGAATACCGCTACATGGCATTGGACAAAAGACAACTGATTGCCTCACTTCGTGATTCGGCCGAAAAGATTAATAAGCGATTGGTTTAAAGGTAATTATATTGAATTGAAACAGGGCTTGGGCCCTTTTTTTGTGTCCGGAGAAATCCAGCGATCGACCGAAAGCACTATTTTTTATAAAAAAACTGAAAATAATTTGGAGTGAACCCAAATTTGTGATTAGAATTGCAATGAAATAAAATTAGATTTTATAATATAAAAATTAAACACTGAACCCTATGAAAAAAAACCTTTATAGATGGCTTCGTGTCTGTCTGGCGGTTCTGCTGATCCCGTCGACCGGATGGACGCAATCGGTGGTGATAACGGGCCGGGTGACCGGAGCGGCCGACAATGCGCCCTTGCCGGGTACATCGGTTTCGCTCAAAGGAACCACAACGGGAACCACAACGGATGCGGAAGGAAATTACCGGATTACATTGCCCAATCAGGCCAATGCAACGCTGGTCATTTCATCGGTGGGCTATGTGGCGCAGGAAATCGCCGTCGGAAACCAGTCGGTGGTCAATGCAGCGCTGGTGGTCGATTCCCGGCAACTGGATGAGGTCGTCGTGGTAGGCTACGGAACCGTCCGGAAGTCGGATTTGACCGGCTCCCTGGCGCAGGTCAAGGCCAAAGAGTTGAACGCATTTCCGGCAACGAATGTCCTCCAGGCATTGTCGGGCCGGGCGCCGGGCGTGCAGGTGACGCAGAACACGGGGGCGCCGGGGGCCGGCATCAGCGTCCGGATTCGGGGAACCAACTCGATTCAGGGCAGCAACGAACCGCTGTATGTGGTGGACGGTTTTCCGACTTCGGGCAGCAATCCGACCATCATCAACAACACGGATATTGAAAGCATTGAAATTCTGAAAGATGCCTCAGCGACCGCGATTTACGGGTCGCGGGGCGCTAATGGGGTGGTTTTGATTACGACCAAACAGGGCAAATCCGGCAAAATGCAGGTGGATTACGAAGGCAGCTACAGCACCCAGACCCTGCGCAAAAAGCTGGATTTGATGAATGCCCGCGAGTATGCGACATTCTACAACGAACAGGCCACGACCGATAAAGTGACCCCGTATTTCACGCAGGCGCAGATCGATGGGTTTGGCGAAGGGTTCGACTGGCAGGATCTGATTTTCCGGAAAGCACCCATGCAGACGCACAACCTGACCATCAGCGGAGGTAACGAGAAAACGCGGTATTCGGTGGGCGGCAGTATTTTTAATCAGCAGGGCATCGTGATTGGCAGTGACTACAAGCGGTATTCGCTCCGGGCCAACATCTCGTCGGACGTCAGCCGGAAACTCAACCTGTCGTATGGTGCTACGCTGACCAAAATCACAACGAGCCGCCAGAATTCGGGGGGCGGCAACCGGGGCGGTTCGCTCATCTCGGCGGCCATTTCGGCCCCGCCAACGCTGACGCCGTATAACGAAGACGGTTCGTACCGCGTGCTGGCAACGGCTTATCCCTTCATTTCCAATGTATTGACCAATCCGCTGAATTACATCTACCAGTCTTCCGACGATGTCGATGCCAACCGGGTGCTGGCCAACGCGGCCCTGACGTTCAAACCGTTCGACGGCCTGGCCATCAAGATTTCCGGCGGTATTGAAAACAGCGATGACCGCACGGATTCCTACACAACGACCAAATTTGTCAATTCCCAGGGCAGTGCCAGTGTGTCGACGAGCCGGGGAATGAGCCTGTTGAGTGAAAACACGATTAGCTACATCAAAACCGTGGCCATCAAACACAGCATTTCGGCGGTGGCTGGGTTCACCTACCAGGATTTTCTGAGCAAATCGTTGAACGCGTCGGGCGTGGGCTTTCTGAGCGACATCACCGAAACCGCCAATCTGGGTTCGGCGGCAACACCGGGTATTCCGGGGACGGGCTATTCGCTCAGTACGCTGCTGTCGTATCTGGGGCGCGTGAATTACAGCTACAACAATAAGTATCTGGCTACGATCAGTTTCCGGGCCGATGGTTCTTCCAAATACAGCGAAGGCAACAAATGGGGCTACTTCCCCTCCGGCGCTCTGGCCTGGCGGGTATCGGAAGAAGAGTTCATGAAAAATGTGCCGTTCATTACCGACCTGAAGGCGCGGGCAAGCTGGGGCCTGACGGGTAGCCAGGCGATTGGGGCGTATGCGACCCTCAACAACCTGTCGGCGGGGAAAACCGTGTTCGACGATGCGCTCTACAACACCTTCGCCCCCGGAACGCAGTTGCCCGGCAACCTGAAATGGGAAACCACGGAGCAAACCGACTTCGGGATCGACGCGGGTTTTCTGGGAAACCGCTTCCGTCTGACCCTCGATTATTACATCAAACACACCCGCGACCTGCTCAATACGGTGCAGTTACCGAGCGGTTTTGGGTTTACGAGCACGATTCGGAACGTCGGTGAAATTCAGAACAAAGGGCTGGAAATTGGGCTGGAAGCCCGCATTTTTGACAAAGCCTTTAAATGGGATGTCAACGGCAATATTTCGTTCAACCGCAGCAAGGTGGTCAAGCTGAACGGCGGGCAGGACATTCTGGGCGGCAGTGTGGGTGTGACGCTCATCAGTGATGCCGCCAACCTGCTGCGTGAAGGCCAGCCGATGAGTGTTTTTTACGGCTACGTGGAAAACGGCTACACCGAACAGGGCAAGGTGAAATATGTGGATCAGAACGGCGACAACGTGATCAATCAGCTCGACAAAACCATCATCGGCAATCCGAACCCCGACTTTATTTACGGTTTTAATTCGGCCATGTCGTTCCGGGGCTTCGACCTGACGTTCTTCGTGCAGGGAACGCAGGGCAATAATCTGGTCAACGTCAGTTCGATCAACAACACGCTCGACTACGGTTTTGGGCTGAACATGCCGCGTGAAGTGTTGTATAACCACTGGACGCCGACCAACACCACGGCGAAATACCCGGTTATTTCCCGCGCCAACAGCTACAACTATTCCGACCGCTTTGTCGAAGATGGGTCGTATTTGCGCCTGCGAAACATTCAACTGGCCTACAACCTGCCGTTACAGAAAATGGGCGTCACCTGGATGCGGACGGCGCAGGTCTACGCCAGTGGCCAGAACCTGCTGACCCTCACGAAATACTCGTGGTGGGATCCGGAAACCAACTCGCAGGGCGGGGCCAACGCCATCGGCCAGGGCATCGACCATTACAGCTATCCCACCTCGAAATCCGTCACCTTCGGCCTGCGGGTCGGGTTTTAATTTTGAATGATAGAATGAGTGAATGACAGAATAAAAAAAACATCGCTCTGCGCTATTCACTCATTCTATCATTCACTCATTCAAAATTGAGAAAATATGAAAAAGATCCTATTCCTTCCCCTGATTCTTAGCCTGTTGTCCTGCGAGGATGTACTGGTTGAGAAGCCCAAAGCCGTTGCGGTGGAGACGTTTTACAATACCGCCAATGAAGTAGAAGCTGCCGTGAATGCGGCATACGCCCAGCTCCGGGCCAACAATGGCATCACGGGGCAGTTGGGCGCGCAGCTCGAAGCGTATACGGATTACAGTTACGGGCGGGGCAGCTACCAGGTGCTGAGTGATTTTCAGGGACTGAACAGCACGAATATTCCGCGGACCGACGACGGCTGGCGGTTGTTCTACCTCTGCATCCGCAATGCCAATCTGGTGATTCAGAATGCCCCGAAAGGCAGCAGCATCAGCCCGGCCGACGTCACGAAGTATGTGGCTGAAGCCAAATACCTGCGCGCTTTCGCGTATTTCTGGTTAGTCCGCAACTGGGGCGGGGTGCCGATCCGCACCGAAGCGACACTCAGCGAACCCAATGTCAAGCGCAACACCGTCGAAGAAGTGTATACCTTGATCCTGAGTGATTTAAAAGAAGCCGAAGCCAACCTGCCCGACAAAGGTACGCAAGTGGGCCGGACCACCAAATGGGCAGCCAAGGCGGTTTTGGCGGAAGTGTATTTTACCCGAAACCAGTACGCCGAAGCCCGCGACAAGGCCGATGAAATCATCAAATCCGGGAAGTTTTCGCTGGTGCCGGTGACGGTTGCCGCCGATTTTGACAGCAAGGTGTTCGGCCCGACGGTCGTTACTTCGACGGAAGAAATCTGGTACCTGAAAGCAACCCGTCAGGGCGGGCAGGGAATGTATCTGGCGATGTTTGCGCATCATCCGGGTTCGAGACTCCACGGCGCGGGCGGTTTTTATGCACATTACAGCGACACCCAGAGCAATCCGGTGCAGAAAACCTGGGACGAAAAAGATTTACGGAAAACCGCCTTCTGGTATAGCTGGGACATTGGCCTGGGGAAAAACAGCATTTTGTGCAAGAAGTTTTCGGACCCCGTTGCCGCCACCAGCGACGGCGCGGGCAATGATTTTCCAATCTACCGCTACGCCGATATGCTGCTGCTATATGCCGAAGCCGCCAGCCGGGCCGGAACCGGGCCAACGGCTGCTGCGATGGAAGCGCTGAATCAGGTGCACCGCCGGGCCTACGGAAAGGTGCCAACGGTGGCTTCGGACGTGGATTTCAAACTGGCGGACTATACCGCGACGACTTTTCACGAACTGGTGCTGAAAGAGCGGGGCTACGAAACGCAGTACGAAGCCAAACGCTGGCTCGATCTGAAACGGCTCGGAACGGCCAAACTGAAAGAGGTGATCAAAACCGCCACCGGGAAAGACGTGGCCGATAAACACCTGTTCTGGCCCATTCCGGTTTCGGAGCTGAATTACAACACCGCCCTTACCGCGACTGACCAGAATCCGGGGTATTGATCGCCGGTTTTCGATACCCGATAAGACGGCTCACTGAAACAGTCTCAACCGGGCAAATAAAAATTTCGATAAAACAACCAGCCCGCCAATTACTAACCGGTTACCAATTGAAGATGAAACACATTGTCACGGCTGCATTACTAACCTTATCAGCACTTCAGGCTTTGGCCCAGCTTTCCGACGAGTATAAAAACCAGTGGAACGACCCCGCCATCCAACAACGGATTGCCGATGGCATTCGCGAAAATCGGATGGGTGCCTTCACCATTCAGTTTACGGATAAAGAAGGGAATCCCATTTCAACCGGTGAGGTTTCGTTAACACAAACCCGCCACGATTTTTACTTCGGAGCCAACGGCTTCATGGTGAAGGGGTTCCGGAATCCGAAAGAAGATGCACTGTATGAGGAGCATTTTGCCAAACTGTTCAATTTCGTGACCATTCCGTTTTACTGGCCCGAACTGGAGCCTGAGCCGGGAAAACTCCGTTTTGGAAAAGACAGCCCCTATAGTTACCGCCGTCCTGCACCCGACGTCGTGATGGAGTTTGTCCGGAAATACAATCTGACGCCCAAAGGCCATACGCTCGTGTGGGACAATCCACGCTGGTCGCTGCCAACCTGGCTACCGAAGGATGAAAAAATCATGGAGCAGAAACTCAGCAAACGGATCCAGGAAATCGGCGAGCGGTATGGCCACGACATTCAGATTTGGGACGTTGTCAATGAAGTAACCGACCGCCACCCCGACGTGCTGATGCCTAAAGATTTCGCGTTCAAGGCATTCAAAGAAAGCGAGCGCCATTTCCCAAACAGCAATGTGTTTACGCTCAACTTCACTACCGGAATCTGGGGACGTAGCAACAAGCGCGAATACAATGCCGATTACCTGCTCACTGAAAATCTGCTGTTGCGGAATGCCAAAATCAATGCGATCGGTATGCAGTTTCACAATTTCAGCGAGCCTGAATATGAGCAGATTCTGAAAGGTAAAGCCATGACGCCTTCTACCTTGTTCCACACCCTCGATTTGTACGCCGACTTCAATTTGCCGATTCACATTACCGAAATTACGGTATCGGCTTTGTCCGAAAAAGGCCCGGAATACCAGGCCATCATGACGGAGAATTATTACAAGCTATGGTTTAGTCACCCCAAAGTAGAAGGTATTATCTGGTGGAACCTGGTAGATGGAACAGCCGCGCCCGCCCGGATTAAACCGGACGGTACGGTGGTGCCCGGCGAAGACAAATGGAAAGGCGGGCTGTTGAACCGGGACTTTACCAAAAAGCCCGCTTACGACGTATTAGACCGGCTTATCAACAAAGAGTGGCGCACGAATGTAACGACTTCGCCCAAAAATAACGCGGTAAGTTACAAGGGCTTCTACGGTACCTATAAAGTGGTTACGCAACGGAATGGGAAGAAATACGAGAAAGAGGTTCAGTTTCCGAAAAGTGGCGCACGCACGCAGGTCGTGGTGCTCGACTGAAAACGCTCATGGTCGATTCGTATTAAAATCGTAGAATACGGCAATCAAAAAAACAAGTATGAAAATCATTGACCTGCGAACCCGCTGTGTAGCCATTCCGCTCAACGCCCAACTTCGACACAATACCGGCGTGCATCCCGGTTATTTTCTCCGGACGATTGTCGAAGTCATCACCGACGAAGGCATTGTCGGACTGGGTGAAGTGGGCGGTGGAGACCAGCGGGGCGCTTTGCAAAAGCTGAAACCGCGCATCATCGGGCTCGATCCGTTTCAACTGGAAGTCATGAAGTTGAAGGTGCTGCGGAGCATTTATTACCTGTCCAATGCCCGCCTGTATGCCGCCCTCGAAATGGCCTGTCTCGATATTCAGGGAAAGGTATTGGGTCGCCCGATGAGCGATTTGCTGGGCGGACGCATCCGCGACGAAGTGCCGTTTATCGCGTATCTGTTCTGGCGGTATGACCGACCGGGCGATGGCAAGCACGACGAAACCGCCGAGGATCTGGCCGACTATTGCCAGGAACTGCACGAAACGCTGGGCGTCAAGGCGATGAAGCTCAAGGCGGGGGTGATGGCTCCCAAAGAGGAGGTTCGGGTTTTGGAACTCTGCCGCAAGCAATTGGGCGACGATTTCGGCTTGCGGATCGATCCGAACGGCTTGTGGTCGGTGCAAACCGCCGTGCAGATGGGTCGCCGGATGGAAGACCTGAACCTCGAATATTTTGAAGATCCGTCGTGGGGACTGGAAGGCAATGCCGCCGTCCGCAAGCAGATTCGCATTCCGGTGGCGACGAACATGTATCCCGCCAAATTCGATGACCTCGCTCCGGCAATTCGGATGGGTTCGGTGGACATTGTACTGACCGATCTGCATTATTGGGAAGGGCCGCGCGGGGTGAAAGACCTGGCTGCGGTTTGCAACACCTTCAATTTGGGCGTTGCCATGCATTCCGGGGCAGAGTTCGGTGTTGAACTGGCGGCCATGATACATACCGCTTCGACCATTCCGACCATGAATTTTGCCGGTGATGCCCACTACCATTACCTCACTGATGACATCATCGAAGGCGGTTTGATGAAATACGAAAACGGTTGCATCAAGGTGCCCACCGGGCCGGGGCTGGGCGTCACGCTCGATGAGGACAAGATGAAGCATTACGAAAAATATTACGAAGAGAAAGGCGATTACTACGCCCGTTTTCACCAGGATCCGTATCGTCCGGACTGGTTTCCGACGGTGGGAGGGATGTGAAGGAATAGGGAACAGTGAATACTGAACATCGAATAGCGCATTCTGCCCCTAAATCTCCTGAAGGGGACTTGGACGCAGAAACCTCGGGTGCCAAAAGTCCCCTTCAGGGGATTTAGGGGCAGAATGCGATGATGTCAAAAATAATAACGACTAGCGAACAACATTAATAGAAATGCTGAATGAGATTGACGGGTAAAAAAGCCCTGGTTACGGGGGCGTCGGGCGGTATTGGAAAGGCCGTTGCGCTGCGGCTTTCGGAGGAAGGATGTGAGGTGGTGATTCACTTTCACGAAAACCGGGCCGACGCCGAAACCGTCGCCGACGTGATCCGGCAGAAGGGCGGTGTTGCTCATGTGTTGCAGGCCGATTTACAGCATACCGCTCAGGCCATCCGTCTGGGCGAACAGGCGTGGGAACTGGCGGGGACGCTGGACGTGCTGGTCAACAACGCGGGGGTTTCGTACAAAAAACACTTTCTGGACGTAACGGAAGCTGATTTTGAGCAGTTCAACGCGGTCAATTTCAAAAGCACCACCTTCCTGACCCAGTCGGTGGCCCGAAACATGGTGAAGCAAGGTGTTCCGGGAAGCATCTGGACGATTACATCAGTCAACGGCATCCGACCCGGTTTGGGGCTGAGTCTCTACGGCGCAACCAAAGGGGCGCTCGAAACCCTGATGAAAGGCGTCGCGATGGAACTGGCTCCGCACCAGATTCGGGTGAATACGCTCGCCATCGGAGCCATTCAGACCGACATCAACCGGGCGGTTTGGGAAAATCCGGCCCTGCTTCAGGAAGTCAGTCAGGGGATTCCGGCCGGGCGACTGGGGCAGGTCGATGAGGTGGCGGCAGTGCTGGTCGATCTGGTGGCGTCGGGCAGTTACATGACCGGTTCAACGATCACCCTCGACGGCGGTTTGCTGCTGATGCGCGGATACGGAAAACCGGGGCCTTACGAAGCCGGAAAATGAGTGTGAAACACCTCGACGGTGTCGATTAACGTAACGCCTTCGCTTGCGCAGGGAATTTGAAAATCAGAATCGTAAGAAGCTAAGTAATGGATACCCGCAGTCAGGCAATGTGCCAAAATAATGGCATCATTCGGAAGCAAATTGTATGTTTTCATCAAACGGATCACAGTCGAAGAAGAAGGCTCGGGATTATTAACTTGTTCAAACAAGCTAAGCAGTCCAAGCGGTTCGTTCTGAATCACAATTTCAGGAATCCGTTTATTTTCTTTCAAGGTGCGTGGAGATTTTGTACCGTGATGCCCCAGAAAGTAGTAGATGTATTCCGTAAGAACAATGCTATTGTAATAAAGTGGAAGACTTTGAATGAACATCTCTTCCAGCAGTACGGTCTTTTGATCTTTGATGTATTCTATCAAAATCGAAGAATCGACAAATATTTTCATTCCTGCGTATACATTTCGTCTTCAAAATCAGGGCCGGGCTCCCATTTTGGTAAGGTACCTCTGTATTTGCGAAGAATTTCCAGCTTTTCTTCTTTCGTAAGTTCCGGTTTTGGAATCGATTCTTTCTTCAAAACAATCACCTCGACCTCCTGCTCCCGATACGATGGGGGCATCGGCAACACCAGCGTATCGTCGGTAACTCTTTGTACAAATTTGAGTGCTTCCATGACCTTAGCTTTTTAACAATGAAAGATAATCCGATTTATTTGTTCTTCCTACTCACAACACTGCTGACGGTCGGTTCGGTTTCGGCCCAGCCGGGATTGGCACCGTCGGATGACAAAAGCCCGAAACTCTGGAGTCCGTACCGCATCACCCCCCGCACCGGAGCGCAGCACATCGCGTTGTCGGGGAGCGGGTGGGAATTGTCGCACACCGATGCCCCCGTAGCGGATTTGAAGACGCCCCGGAAAGATCCGTTCCCGACTACCGTCCCTAATTCGGTTCACTGGGCGTATTTCAAAGCCGGAAAATTACCACATCCCTATTACCACAAGAACTCGACGCAATACCGCTGGCTGGAGGAAAAAGTCTGGTATTACCGGAAAACCGTACCCCTCCCGGCCTCTGCACAGGGCTCGTTGCTCTTTCTGTGCTTCGATGGCGTCGATTATTTCTCGAAAGTCTGGGTAAACGACAGCCTGGTGGGGGTTCACGAGGGCATGTTTGGCGGACCTTCGGTTGAAATCAGCCGTCTGGTCAGGTGGGGTCAGGCGAATGAGATTACGGTGGAAGTGCGCGCCGGAAACTGGGGCAACAAGGCCACGGATTACGAAAATCTGCCCCGAACCTCGACCGGCGACTACGATTTTTCCAAACGAACCGGTTTCAACCCGCGGGCCAGTGGCCGGATCATCAAACCCTGGGTAATCTCGGGTGGTTCGGGGGGGGAAGCGTTCTTCAGCGTGGGCATGTGGCAGGGGGCGCGTCTGGAAATTGTGCCGCCGTTTCACCTGGAGCGGCCCTATCTGACCACCAAAACCGTGACGAACGGGAAAGCCGAGTTGCACCTTTCGGGCGAAGTGTTTGCCAACCGCCATTCACTCCAGCAGCAACTGCACCCCTGGAACAACTCGCAGTTGAACCATCCCAACGAAAAAGGGACGGTTTTTAGCCCGGTCAACGAGAAACTGAGCCTGCTGGTCGAACTGATCTCGGCCCAAAGCACGGTTTTGTCCAAGGAATTCCCGCTCAGCGTGTATGAAGGGCGCAACTGGTTTGAACACGACCTGACCCTGCCCAACCCCAAACTCTGGCAGCCGAACGGGCTGGGAGAGCCGAACCGGTACACCGTAAAAATAATCCTGAAACGGGCCGGGAAAACCGCCGATGTCCTGCAATTCGACTACGGGATTCGCACCATCGACCGGGTCGCCACCGCCGGGCCACGCATTGCCGACCGCTGGGAAAACTGGCAGTTTGTGGTCAACGGCCGGAAGATTTTTGTCAAAGGGATGAATTTCACGCCCCAGGACATTCTGCTCGATTTGCCGAAAGAACGCTACCGCTGGACGCTCGAAGCAGCGAAAAAAATGGGCGTGCAACTGATCCGCATCTGGGGCGGTGGCCTGCTCGAAACCGATACCTTCTACGACATCTGCAACGAACTGGGCATCATGGTCTGGCAGGATTTTCCGATCGGCAACCAGGACACGCCCGATTTTCCGCAGGACATCTGGGAAGCACAGGTCGTTCAGAACATCACCCGTTTGCGCAATCACCCCTCGCTGGTGATCTGGTGCGGGGGCAACGAATTCAATCCGTATTCGTCCGGCAATGCGAAGTCCATCGGGATTCTGGAACGCAACCTGGATATTTTTGACAAATCGCGGCTGTTTGTACGCACCACACCCGACGACGGCTCCATGCACGCCTATCCCGACATGGACCCAACCTGGTATAACCGCAGTTACCAGTTCGAACCCTGGGTGTCGGAAACCGGGATGCACAGCATTCCAGAAGCGAGTTTATTCTACGAAACGGTTGATAACAAGGAGTTTACGGGCCTGGGTAAAATGTGGGACAAAAGTTTTGGGGCTGCTCACCCGGAATTTATCCACCATTTTACGGAATACGGCCCCGGTCGTGTTCCCCGGATGTTAAGCCGGGCGTCGCACGTTGCCGACATGGCCGACCCCACCATTGAATCCATTGCGGAGGCATCCCAAATCGGGGCGGGGGAGTTCTACCAGATTCTGTCGGAAAAAATGCAGGGCAATTACCCTGTCACGGCGGGGCTGATGCCGTGGGTTTTTAAACGCCACTGGCCCGTGATTGCCATTCAGATGCTGGATTGGTTCGGGAATGCCGGAGCGCCGTATTACTTCCTGAAACGAACCTATGAACCCACCCACGTGGCCATCGACCTGCCGCGTTTGCTCTGGAAACCGGGGGAACGCCTGGCGCTTCCTGTGAAGATAACGAATTCAGTACCAACGGGAATCGCCGGTGCGAAAGTAAGCGTTCGGGTGTTCGACGACACGTTCAAAACCCTCTGGCAACAGGAGAAGTCGGTGAACGTCGGCGCAGGCACTTCGGTGAGCGAGGTGAACGCCGGGGATTACCCGATTCCTGCCGACTACCGCGACCGGTTTCTGTTGATTCTCATTGAACTGCGCGATGCCGGTGGAAAGCTGCTGTCCCGTTCGTTTTATTTCCCCCGCAGCCTTTCGATGCTGGAAGAAGACGGTTTTTATCAGAAATACGTCAGCACGCCCATTCCGTGGCCGACTTTGGAAAAAGGGCCGTTTCTGAAGGCCACCGTTGCCAAAACCGCTACGTCGCTGACCTCGGCGGTTGTGTCCGGCGAACCGCTCGGGAAAGACCGGAGCCGCCTTCGGGTCCGAATCCGCAATACCGGAAACGTCCCGGCTTTCATGACCAAAGTCGACATTGCCGGCACCAAACGGGCCATCGTCGCGTCGGACAATTACAACTGGCTAGCCCCCGGCGAAACGCAGGAACTGACGCTCGATGTCCTCTGGCGGGAACCCGAAACCCGCAAAAATGCCACCCTGTCGGTCAGTGCCTGGAATGCCCCAACGATCACCGCTAAACTTCCCTGATGATGACCGAACCCGCCCCCGTTGTAACGCAAAAACCGACCGGTTTTCGCTGGGAGTTGCTGACGCTGCTCTGGCTGGCGTTTTTTCTGAACCAGGCCGACCGGCAGATTTTCAGCGTCGTGCTGCCCCTCATCCGCCAGGACCTCGGCCTGACCGACGCTGAACTGGGCCTGATTGCTTCTGCGCTGGTCTGGACCTACGGGCTGCTGGTTCCCATCGCCGGTTTTGTCGGCGACCGGTTTTCGCGCCGGAACATTCTTGGATTTTGCCTGCTGTTCTGGTCGTGCGCAACCCTGCTGACGGGTTTCTGTGCGACAGTTTTGCAATTTATTCTGCTGCGGGGCATTGCGACGGGCGGGGGCGAAGCGTTTTATGCGCCCTCGGCCAATGCCCTGCTGGGCGAAAAATACCGGGAAAGTCGGTCGTTCGCCCTGTCGATTCACCAGACGGCGGTGTATTTCGGGATTATTCTGAGCGGCATCATTGCCGGGTACATCGGGGAGCAATACGGCTGGCAGAAAGCTTTTTACCTCTTCGGTGGGTTGGGGATTTTGCTGGCGGTTGTGTTTTTCATCCGGATTCCGAAAGACAATCCCATTGTGAAATCTGGTCCGCAAAAACCGTTGCTGGCCGAAATCGGCGAAACCGCCCGCATTGTAATTCGAAAACCGACCGTCATCATGCTGACGCTGGGCTTTGGCTGCATGGTTTTTGTCAATGTCGGCTACCTGACCTGGATGCCTTCGTTCCTGGTCGACAAGTTTGGGATGAGCCTGACCGATGCCGGTTTTTCGGCCCTGTTCTACCACCACCTCGGAGCTTTTCTGGGCGTGTTGTCGGGTGCCAGAATTTCCGATCATTTCGCGAAAACCAACCCCCGCAGCCGGCTGGTCGTTCAGGCGCTGGGTTTGTTGCTGGGGGCGCCGTTTATCTACTGGATCAGCATGAGCCAGACGCAAACCATGACCTACATTGCCCTCTTTCTATTTGGTATTTTTCGGGGCTGGTACGATTCCAATATTGTCGCTTCGCTGTATGAGGTGGTGTCTCCCAAAATCCGCTCATCGGCTTACGGGTTGATGCTGGCCTGTGCTTTCCTGATTGGCGCTTCGGCACCCTATCTCCTCGGTGTTCTGAAACCCACGCTGGGCCTGACGCTCGGTCTTGCCAGTCTTTCAGGTGTTTACGTGTTGGGAAGCCTGTTTATTGGCAGCGGAGCCCTCTGTTTTTTTGACAAAGACCGCGAATTAACCGAATGAAGCGACGAACTTTTCTAACGCAAACCACCCTGCTCAGCGGTATGATCATGATTCCGTTCAGTAAAGCCACGCCCTCGGATCAATCCCTTGTGTCGGTTCCGAATTTGCTGTGCCTGTGGGATTTTTCGGAGAAACAGCCTTTGCTCTCCAAAGGGAAATATGCCTACCGGTTGCAGGAGCCAACCGGGCCGGTGCCGATGGTGAAAGGCGGTATTTTGTCGAACTATTCCCTGGATATCAGGGAACACGAATTCCTGACAATTCCCCGCGCCGACTGTCCCGGCCTGAACATGCACGGCAAAAATGCGCAGGTGACGGTGCTGGCCTGGGTGAAACGCCAACCCAAAAGCAACCACAACGCTGAATGTGAAGCCATTGCCGGGCTGTGGAATGAAACCCGGAAAATGCGGCAGTACTGCCTGTTTCTGAATATCCGGCTACACCAGAGTGCAGACCAGGTGTGCGGCCACATTTCGGGTGTGGGCGGACCAACGCCCGGCGAAAAGTGGTGCGTTGATGTGTCCATCGGCCAGACGCCCGTGCCGTTTGATGCGTGGACGTTTGTGGCGATGACATACGACGGCCGGGAAATTCGGTCGTACTGCAACGGCCTGTTCGACGCCCGGCCCGGCCGAAATCCGTATCCGTATGCCGAAGGTATTTTCGACGGGGGCGAAACCGGCTCCGACTTCACGGTGGGGGCCGTCCACCGGCTGGGGGCCATCGGCAACGATTTTGTCGGACAACTGGGCGGTTTGGCGGTTTTCGACCGGGCGTTGTCCGCCGGAGAAATTCAGCAGATTCATCAAAATCATCCACTGCCGAACCCGGTCGGGAACGGCGGTTAACAACAATAAATCGAGTATAAACTCACTAACTACGTAGCATAATGGAAGTAATGACGAATTCGTATCCTGTTCGGCAAGTGGATGTTAACTATGACTGGCAGGAAATCCAGAGTCGGTATCTCACGCTGTATACGGGCCTGGTTTCGGACGCCCTTGAACACCTCGGGTATCACAAACAATGCATGGCCAGCGGGGTGTATCCGCTGACCCACACCATGAAAGTGGCCGGCCCGGCGTTTACGGCCCACGGGGTGGCGACGCCCAGCCGGGACACGAAAGTCCACGACATCCGGCTTGGCATGTTTAAAAGCATGAAACCGGGGATTGTCCAGATCCGCGACACGCAGGGCGACACTTCCTGCGGGCATTTTGGCGAAATCTCGGCCACGGCTGCGGCTGCCCACGGCTGCGTCGGTGCAGTTATCGACGGTTCCACGCGGGATTCCAACTACCTGATCGACATGGACTTCCCGACGTTCTGCCGGTTTCGGAATCCGGTCGAAGCCTTCGGGCGGTTTATGGTGGTGGATTACCAGATTCCCATTTTTGTGAAGGGAATGGATGGGTTGCTGAAAGTGAACCCTGGCGATTACATTTTTGGCGACAACGATGGCGTGGTGGTGGTGCCGTCCGACCTGACCATTCCGGTTCTGGAACTGGCCGAAAAGTGGTTTGCCAGTGAATCCCGAAGCCGGGAAGCCATGGCAACCGGGCGCGATCCCTTCGACGTCTACAAAGAATTTGGGCGGTTTTAAAAGAGGGAATTGGGTCTGAAAAAGCCGGTGACGTTTCAATTAATTGAAACGTCACCGGCTTTTTGCTGGTTGCTCCTCAGGGGTTAAGGAGCAACCAGCGATGGTTCTACGGGAACATTAGCGAAATAATTGTTGCGCTTTATGAACATCTATCGTATCTAGCCAGCGGTTTTAAGACCCTTTAAAATGGCCCGGTTCGTTTGGCTTCCAAAGCGAAACCTCTTTTCTCTTTTTTTTCGCATCCCTCTGGTTCTGGTTTTTCTGATGATCGGTCATTCGTTGCCGGGGCAGAACGACTTGACACCAGCGCCTTCGGACTACACCATTACCAAACGATTGCTTTCCATTGAAAATGGCCTGGCTTCTCATGAGGTGTTTTGTGGGCTACAGGATGCCGCCGGTTTTTTATGGTTTGGCACCCGCAACGGCTTGAACCGTTATGACGGGAAGGATTGTCTGCTCTTTACCCGGCAACGGAATCATTTGCAGGATAATAAAGTGGTGCAACTGGCAAAAGATGATGCCAATCACCTGTTCATTGCCTACAGCAGTGCGGGTTTTCAACTCACCACCAATGGGAAAGTGGATGTGATGGATGCCACGACGCAGGAAGTTAAAACACTGACGGCGGCTTTTCCCACATCAAAGGACAAAACGGGGAGGGAGCGTGGAGTAAAAGTGAGTTAATCCTTCCCCTGATCGTTTTAAAGCCGTTTTACTGGCAATGGTGGTTTATTTCCGGTGCCATCCTGCTGTTTCTTCTGGCCGTTTCCCTCTTCATTCGTTTGAGAATAAAACAATTGGCGGCCGACAAAAAGAAGCTGGAGCAAACGGTAAACGAACGAACCGTCCAGTTGAAGCGCTCCCTATCCGAACAGTCGGATTTGCTGCTGGAGAAGGATGTGCTGATGAAAGAAATTCACCACCGGTATTCCGGGGCGGAAGCCAGGTTACGCTGAAAATACAGAAACTGTAGCATTGCTTTTTAAGGATCAATCCCCAAGCTGGAAGGACAAATTCTGGTTTGGGGGATTTTGGGTTTAAGGGGGATTCGATTTGTGTAAAATCATCCTATTGGATCATCTGCTTGTCGATAATTCGGTATCTTCGGTTTTGACCGGTTCTCTTCCTATCCCATGCAAAAAAACATCGTTTATGGCAGCCTCACGGCGGGTGGTGATGTTCGTAATGGCGACAAGATTTACGTCATCGAGCGGGACTTTCCGCACAGCATTCTGTTTCTCCGCATCGAAAAAGGAGCTTCGGGCTATGAAGCCATGTTATCGATAAAATCCGAAGATGACTTAACAATCAATCTGTTTCGGGAAACGCTGAAAGTAGTCATCTCCGAAAGCTTATTTGGACGAGTTGACGAATTTCAGAGCTTTAGACGTGGGGGAGATGGAAACCGCTACCGAAGTGCTTTTGACACGCATTCGCCCGAAAATTGGGAAATGGTGCTGGCGGAAGAACTTTACAATACCTTTTTCTCGGGAGATATCGGCACCGTTTGCTGCGACTTCCTTTCGCTGTTGCAATCGCACAAAATCAACGAGTTGCTGTTGGTTATTTCGACGGAAGACGAACAGATCCAGAACCTGCCCTGGGAGATGGTTTTGCCAAAACTAACGCCCGGCGGTGCCAATGAATTGCCGCGTGATAACTTCGGACTGATTCGCAGCCGGGAAAAAACCTTGCAGCGGTTTAACCGGCAAGGACCAACGGCTGAAGCCGCCCCGCTCAAACTGTTGTTCATTCCGGCCTTGCCCGAAAACCTGCCCGGAAAGAGCCAGTTGCTGGAAATCGAGGAGGAGCAGCGGAAAATCATCGAAGCCGTGCGCTCACTGGAAGCTACGGGCGACCAACAGCCCAAACTGGTCATGGAAATTCTGGATTGTGCCAATCTGGAAGAAATTAAGGAAGCATTAGCAGCACGAAGCCATGATATTGTCCACATCAGCGGACACGGTTCGTACGTAGATGCGGTGAAAGAGGGTGTTTTGTATCTGGAAGATGAGGATGGCAACGAACGCCAAACAACGGGCCGCGAATTGGGGAAGGCCTTGAACGGTTTTTCGTCGATCAAACTGCTGGTGTTGAGTGCCTGCGAAACCGCCGTGGGCGGGTCGGTGGGGAGCACTGCCGAACAAATGGCCGCCGTGGGTTTGCCCGCCGTTTTGGCCATGCGGTTTTCCGTAACGGATGCCGGAGCGCGACTTTTCACGGAAATACTGTATAAGCGGCTTGCCTACGGTTATACGTTGACAAAATCGGTGCATGATGCCCGGCTGGCGTTGTGGGAGCATGCCCAGGAAAGACGGAAGAATGCGCCAACGGTTTTTACACCGGCAGAATGGTTTACACCTGTGCTGTATCAGAATCAGGCGATTGGAGCGCTGGTGAAAAAAGGACAATACCACACGGAAACCCTGAACCGGTTTTATCCCAAACCGGCATTCATTCGGGGAAGCCACACCCGGTTGATTGGCGAGGGATTTATTGGGCGAAAGCGGTTATTGATTCGGTTACGGCAATCGTTTAAACAAGGCAAAGCCGTTTGTCTGCATGGGTTGGGCGGTTTGGGAAAAACTACTACCGCCGAAGCTTTTGCCGAACATTATCGCAAACGGAACAGCGTTCATGACATCCTGATATTTCGTAACGGGGCCAATATTCAGGAAGCCGTTATTCTGGAGACTGTTTACGAGCGATGGAAAAGCCGTACAAAACCGGAAGACTGGCTGGCGAATGAGGTAAAAGCATCCCTGGATGATCCAAAAAATGGAATTGAGCAGAAACTACAATACCTGATTGACAATTGCCTAAATGGGCACCGAACTATTCTGATTTTCGACAATTTCGAAGATGTGCAGACCGACGAAGACGGTACGCAGCAGCAGGGAATTGTTTCGGAAAGCTTGCGCTCTTTTTTACGGTATTTATTGCAACATATTCCTCCTGTCTGTCACATTCTGTTTACAACCCGTTATGCGATTGCAGACCTGGCGGATCTGGTTACCAATCTGGCGATCGATAAAATGAGCTATGCCGAGCAATACCGGTATCTAAATTTCTCGGAAACGCTCCGCCGACTCCCGACGAAGGAACGAGATATTATTCACCGCCGGATTGATGGACACCCGCGTGCTTTGGAATTTCTGGAAAGCCTGTATACGAAAGACCAGTCCTTCGATTTGTCGGTTTTAGATAAAGTAGAAGGTAAAATATCAGAAAGCCTGCTGCTGGAACGCGTCCTGAACCGGTTAAACGGAGCCGAACGGGAAGTGTTTACGGTAGCTTCTGTATTTTTCAGCCGAACGCCTTTATCAGCTTTGAGTGCTGTTATGGAAAATAAAAATCAGGAGTTAATACCGGTTTTGGCTTCTTTGCGTGACTGGTCGCTTTGTGTTTGGGATGAAACGGCACAGACGTTTGAAATACATGCTTTAACGAGGGCTTGGATGAGGGGACAAGGAAAACCAGATCAAAATCAATTTAAAAGTTTATCGGAGAGTGCTGGGAATTATTTTAGAAAAGAATCAACCGTGGAAGCAGGATTTAAAGCAATACAGTATTTTGAGAATGCTGACGCTTGGGCTAGGTATGTAGAAACCGTATTTTGGTTAGAAAATCATTTTTACTTAATCGGATTGTATAGTAATGGGAATGACCTAAATCAGACAGTTTTAAAAAAGGATATTTCACCTGAGAACAATGCCAGAGCGCTGAATAATTTAGGTTTAATTAGACTTTCTATTGGAGATTATGCGAAAGCTTTAGAGTGTTTGGAACAGGCATTGGTAATAATGCGCCAAATAGGAGATATAAAGGGAGAGCATAAAATACTTGCAGATATTAGCCATATCTATATAGCATGGGGTGAATATAATAAAGTATTTTTATACTTAAAAAAGACCTTGGAGGTATATCGTCTGGAAGGATACAAAAAAGGAGAAGGTGTTGCCTTGGAAAGTATAGGGCGGATTTTTTATCAACAAGGAAATTATGTCCAAGCATTGGCACATTTAGAGGAAAGTTTGAAAATTTATCGTCAATGTCAATACAAAATAGGGGAAGGGGCTGCATTGAATAATATTGGCCTTGTCTATATAGAACAAGAGAACTATCCTAAAGCATTGGAGCATTTGGAACAAGGATTAGAAGTTCATCGTCAAATTGGAGACATTCGTGGGCAAGGGTCTTCTCTAAATGACATTGGGCAAATTTATATGTACCAGAAAAAATACACATTAGCAATTGACTATTTTGAAAATAGTCTAAAAATTCGCCAACAAATAGGAGATAAAGATGGTATAGGTACAACCATCACAAATATTGGATATATTTATTTTTATCAGAAGGAGTACAAGTTATCTTTGGAACATTTTGAAAATAGTTTGAAAATTTACCGTCAAACTGGAAATATAAGTCAAGAAGGCATTTGCCTTAATAATATTAGCCAAATTTTTTCTGCCCGGGGGGATTATAGTCATGCATTAGAGTATTTAGAACAGTGTCGAAAAATCCACCGCAAAGTAGGAGATAAAACATCCGAAGGTCTCGCACTATATAACATAGGTATACTTTATCTTCAAAAGTTACGGGACATTGAGAATGCAATTCGCTTTCTATTATTGGGATTAAATATTTTAAGGCAAATTGACTCTCCAAAAGTTAATTTACCTGAAGGATGGCTCAATCTCATCATTCAAAAAATCGGCGAAGAACGCTTCAACCAAATCCTCGAATCCATTAAAAACAACCCGCCAACTTAATCCCCAAGCTTCTGCTGAAAAATCTCTTCCAACCGGGCAAATAATTCCGGGTGTTTCTCCTTCAGCAAGTCCGGGCGTTTGAAGAAATATTCCGACACCACGGCGAAGAATTCGGCTTCGTTGGTCAGGGCGTAGGGGTCGATGTCGGAGCGGTTGGCCTGGATGTCGGCCAGGGTGGCGTGGATGAGTTGCAGCCAGGGTTTGACGTGGTTGCGGTCCAGGAAAAACCGTGGGGTTCCGTCGGTGGCGCCGTCGGCTTTGTCGAGGAGGTGGACAAACTCGTGAATGCCGGTATTTTCGGTGCTGGATTCATCCGCAAAGCCTTCGTGCAGCGCCGGTTTCGACAACGCCATCGTGCTTTGCAACGCGCCCCCTTCGCCCACCATGCCTAGGATATTGCGCCCTTTTCCGTCGGTTTCAAAAGCCGCATTGAAGCGGTCTTCGTAGAGCAAAACCGTCGTCAGCCGGTAAAATGACCAGTCCTTGAAGCCGAAAAGGATGATCACCGCACTGCTGGCCACCAGTACTTTATCCAGCTCATTGACGGTTGTGCCGACGCCCTCGATGCGGGTTTGACCCAAAAATTGGATGACGCGCTCCTCAAATTTCTTTTTATCGTCGTCGCTCAAGGCGCGGTAATACGCGACGTGTTCCTGCAACAACGGGCGGTAATCCGTCGTTGCGGGCGGGCTAATCGGGCGGCTCCGTCGCCGGTAGTGCCAGATTAGCCCGCCGAGCAGCAGAGCAGCAAGACCAAAAATCAAATAGGCCATTTTTACGATCAGATTTTCGCTTTTTGCCCCTAAATCCCCTGAAGGGGACTTTTAGCATCCGGTTTAAGCTGCGTCCAAGTCCCCTTCAGGGGATTTAGGGGCAAAAAGCGAAAGTACTGTGTTTAGAACTTCGAAACCGGTAGCACGATGCGGCTGGCGGCTTTTCCGCTGTGGTGAATTTTGATCGTTGCTTTCTGGAAATCAGCGTCTTTGGCGTGGTAGATGTCCACGAATTTCTGTGGATTCCGGTCTACCAGCGGGAACCAGCTACTTTGAATCTGCACCATCAGCCGGTGTCCTTTCTTGAACGTATGGGCGACATCCGGCAGGGTATACTTGACGGTGGTAACCTGATCCGGTACAAAAGCGACCGGTTTTTCGAAACTGTTGCGGAAACGCCCCCGCATCACCTCACCCCGAACCAGCATCTGGTAGCCGTTCATCAGGTATTGATCGGTTTTGCTGTACTCGAAATCGTCCGGGAAAACGTCGATCAGCTTCACCACAAAATCGGCGTCGGTGCCGCTGATGCTTACCTGCAAATCGGCGGTGAGCGGCCCGGCCAGCGTCAGATCTTCTTTCAGATCATCGGTTTCGAAAACCAGCACGTCCGGGCGGGTAGCCGCAAACCGCTGGTCGTCCGTCATGTATTCGCGCGTCCGGTTGACGATGACGCCGTCCGTATACGGAACGGGTTTGGCCGGATCACTCACGTAAGCCGTAAACGAGGGCGTGGCGGTGGTCGGTTTGGTAAAGTTCAACGCGCCGTTGGGTTGCAGGTAAAGGGCGGTTTCGGTGGTGCTGACCGGGGGCCATTTGTCGAACTGATGCCACTGGTTTTCGCCGGTAAAAAAAATGTTGGCTTCCTTGATCTGGTCGATATTCCCTTTGCCTTTCAGATGAAAATTGAAAAACGGAACTTCCATTTTGCTGGCATACCATTCGCTGGTGGGGCTGCCAAACTGCACGTTGCCCAGCGAAGAACCATCGCTGCCGCGCCCGGCCCACTGCCCGTGAAACCAGGGGCCCATGATGATTTTGTTGTTATTTTTGGCTTTTTTTTCAATGTCGGTATACGTGGCCCAGGCACCGTAGCAGTCTTCCGCGTCGAACAAACCGCCGACGATCAGTGTGGCAATACCGGGGGCAATGTCACCGACGAAGTTGCCAACGTTGCGGCTCTTCCAGAAGGCGTCGTAATTCGGATGTTGCGTGAGGTCCTTCCAGAAACGGATGCTGTCACCGGCATACTTCGTGAAGTTCGGAATGGCTCCGGTGCGCAGAAAAAAATCGTAGCTGTCTTTGGTCGGGGGCGAGAAGCCTTTGGGACCCACGGTGGTGGGCTTGGGTCGGGGCGCTCCAAAACCGCGCCGGATGTAGAAATTGAACGCATCCATGAGCATCAAGGCGCCGTTGTGGTGGAAATCGTCTCCCTTAAACCACTCGGTCACCGGGGCTTGCGGGCTGACGGCTTTCAGGGCCGGGTGTTTGCTCAGAGCCGCCATGGTCGAATAAAAACCGGGGTACGAAATGCCGAACACGCCCACTTTTTCGTTGTTGTTGGGCAGATTTTTCACCAGCCAGTCGATGGTGTCGTACGTGTCGCTGGCTTCATCGACATCCGTTTTGGCGGTTTTGGTCGGATTATACGGACGAATATCCTCGAAAACGCCCTCGCTCATCCAGCGACCGCGCACGTCCTGCACCACCAGGATGTAGCCTTCTTTCAGATATTCTTTGTAGTGATTGGAGTAGAAATTTCGGTATGCCTTGTCGCCGTAGGGAGCGCAGGAATAGGGCGTTCGGGACATCAGAATCGGGTGTTTTTCCGACTTGTCTTTGGGTTCGTAAATGGAGGTGAAAAGCTTCGTTCCGTCCCGCATCGGAATGTAAATTTCCTGTTTGGTGTAGTGGTTTCGGAACCAGGTAGAGTCGGGCGTTTGGGCGTGAGCGAACACTGGCAGCAAGGCCAGCAGAATCCAGTAAAGACGTTTCATGATTGTATTCGATTGATTGAGCGATGAACGGGAAGTAAGATAAGGAAGAAAGTCAGAAAACCGTTACCTTGCCCCAATTTTAACGGCCTGTACGACCGGTTCCAATCTTTAACGTTTCACTTTCCATGCGGTTTCTCTGGTTGATTTGCCTGTTGGTTTCCTGGTCCGGTTATGCCCAGGAGAGCCGGGTTTTCGATGATCTGACGATCAAAAGCTCTCTCCTGAAAAAAGACAAGAAGTTTGCGCTATACCTGCCACCCGGTTACGAAACTTCCCAGAGGGCCTACCCGGTTTTGTATCTGCTCCACGGCGGGGGCGACGATCAGACAGCCTGGCTCCAGTCGGGAAATATGCAAGCCATTGTCGATAAAGAGATTAAAGAAGGTCGAATCTCGCCGGTGATTGTGGTGATGCCGGATGCCGAGATGACGTTCTACATGAACAACGTTGCCGGGAAATACCAGTATGAAGATTACTTCATGAAAGAATTGATTCCTTTTATTGAAAAAACGTACCGATGCCGGACCGAGAAACGGTTTCGGGCGGTGGCGGGTTTGTCGATGGGCGGTTTTGGTTCGCTCCTGTATGCGATTCACCATCCCGATTTGTTCGGTTCCTGTGCGGCCCTGAGCTCGGGCGTTCGGACCGATCAGCAGATCAAGGAAATGCCGCATCAGGAATATTTGCGCCGGTACCGATCCACGATGGGCGAGTTAAAAGCAGACGAAAACCGCATCACCGATTTCTGGAATCAGAACAGTATTCTGTATCTGGTACAGAAAATGCCGGAAGCGCAGAAGAAAGCCGTCCGGTTTTACCTCGATTGCGGAGATGATGATTTACTGCTCTACCGGGGTAATTCCGAATTGCATAGCCTGATGCGGGATGTGAACATTCCGCACGAATACCGGGTTCGGAATGGTGGTCATACCTGGGAATACTGGCGCACGGGTTTGCCGGATGCGCTGCAGTTCATTAACCAGAGTTTTCAGTAAACCGTCACAACTGCTTGACCCGAACCGCCACCTTCGATTGGACATGGATCAGGGCCTGAATCCCGTCGGGCCGGATCGCGATTTTCTGGGGGGTAAACCGGAAAGCCTGGATGCCGAGATCGGTTTTTTTGCCGGTTTCTCCTTTTTTAAACGACTCGCTGATGGTTTGCGGGAGCTTTTCGATTTCACCGCCCAGCGAAATCGTCAGAAAACTTTCCAACACTTTGATGAGGCCGTTGTGGACGAGAGAGTTTGAAAATTTGGAGAGTTCACGGACGGTTCCGGCGTCGAAGTCCAGGTTTTTTATACGGAGCGTGTTAGACAGCGTATCAAACGTGGGGCGGCCTTTCAGGTAAAGCGTTCCGTTGAGCAGCCCACTGACCTCGGTTTTGACAATCAACGAACGTTGACCGCCATACACCGAGGCTTTCTGGATGGTCAGCGCGCCCAGCAGCAGCTTCTTTTTCTCTTTAGCCAAAGTGCGGGCCAGCATCCGGTTGATGTCGGCATACGGAATCACACTCAGCAGCCGCAGGTCCGAGACTTGAGAAACCTGGTCCCGTTTCTGCAAAAGCGGCAATTTAACTTCCGAATGATCCGGTTTTTCGGGTTGTAACACGGTTTTGGTGGCAAAAGCAATCCGCAGATGGGTGGTTATTTTGACTGAATCGCCGTCGATGGGACTGGCCTCGACACCGAGCGGTTTAGGCAACAGCCAGAGGCCAAAAGAGCGGTCGATCAGCAGCGGTTCCTGAATGCTCTGCCAGATCGGCATTACCATCCGGTCGAGCCGAAGTTCTTTGTAAACCGCCGTATCGATGGCCGATTCTATGGCCGACTGGTGTTTGTCAAGAAGTTTTTTGGCAAAATTGGTCAGCGAAATGTCTTTGCCCAGAAACCGGATCTCAGGTTCGACAATCCATTCATAATTCGTGAATTGCACCTTGCTGGCCAGCCGCCAGTTCGGCGTCACCGTCAGCGAACTTTGAAAGTTGACCTGTAGCGAGCAGAACGGCCGCTGTTCGGAGGTTTTGCCGGCGCTGAAAGGCGAGTTGATATACAGTCCCAAAGGGGCCGAAAACTTCACCTGGTTGTTGACATACTGAATGTGAACCGGCCCTGAGCGAACGACCTTAAACGGGAAAATACCGCCCGGCTTTCCACTCGACGAGCCTTTACCAACCAGCACGGGATCAAGTTCCTGGTTAATTTTTTCCTGTAATTCCTTCAGTGTAAATGTGATTGGGCCGGCCAGATAAGACGTGTCGCCGGGAATGGCGGGGTCAAAGCCTTCGGCTTTGGGTGGTTGAGGGGCGGTCTTCTGGCACCGCGTCAACGTAAGAAGGAGGGCCAGGCCGAGGGTCAGGCGAAAAAGAAACCGTATAGTCATTCAAGAGGGAAGGCCGTAAGCAAAGAACCTTATGAATACAAACTACGGTTTATTTGCGGTTGTTTGCGTCAAACCGCAATTTATGCCGGTTCTTTTCTATTCCATTTCATACCGGATCGCCGTAATTTCCAGAATTTCTTCTCCTTGCAAGGTTCGCAGGGGAACCGCATCGCCTACCCGTTTCCCCTGAATGGCCCGGGCAATGGGAGCCGTAAAAGCGATAAATCCCAGCGACGCATCGGCCTCATCGACGCCAACAATGGTAAACCGGCGTTCGGAACCGGCCGATTTTCCCTTTTGAGTTTTCAAGACGACGGTAGCACCAAACCGAACCTCGTCCTGAGGATGCGAATCCACTACGCGGGCACTGGAAATCCGCTGGTTCAGGTTGCTGATTTGCCCGTTTAGCAAAGCCAGTTGACGACTGCGTTCGTTTCCATCGGGTACCTCACTGGCTTGTAAGTGAGCGTGTTCCGTTTCCAGTTCGATCATTTCATCACGCAGCAGCGCCAGTCCTCGTGGTGTTACATAATTGGTTACGCCGGGTGGTAGCGGTGCCCTTGCGGGGATCACAACCGGCGCATCGGCGGTTTCGTTTTTTAAGAAGGCACTGCTCATTCCAGGTAATTCATTACGAACAAAAACGGTCTTGTCCAGAAGTGAAAAACAGTCGGGAAGATGAATTGTTTTAATTGGAATCGGATGGCACTAATCGAGACCAGGCGTCTGATTATAATCCGCATAGTTTCTTTCGGTACGGATTGCAAATCCGCGACAGAAGTAATCAAGATTGCAAATCTTGATTAGCCTATAACGTCACTTTCCCGAAGTCGGAATGGGTGTTCAGTTCTACATAATAGCCTTTGGTTCGGTCGATTTCGACCGTAACCTGGGTGGCCGTAAAATCGTATACATGGCCGCCCGATTTGAGGTCATCAGCTAAATAATGAAAGTGAAAACCGGGGACGTTTACTTTTTCCATATACGTCGGCACCAGAAAGCCGACCGCAACACCGGTGGTATTCGTCAGGTTGAAAATCACCTGCGTGCGGGCCAGATGGTCGTTTAAAGTCGGATACGGTTTTTGGGCAGGGGCGGGTGCGCGGGTGGTCATTTTCGAAAAAGTGCCCTTGATGCGGATGGCGTAAATTTCGTTGACGGGCAGGGCTGCCGCGATCTTTTTTTGAAGCTGCTGCAGGGTCATCCCGGCGGTTTGGACGGTAAAACTGGAGTCGGCTTTGAAAAACTTCACGAACGCCAGCGACGTACTGTCGCGGTCGGCCACCTCGGAAACGCTGCCGTTGGAGCGAATCCGGTACCGTTTCCCCTCATTGATCACCAGTTCACCATCCACCCGGTTGAAGGTGCCGACGCCAAAATCGCCGTGTTTTTTCAACTCGCCGAATGTCAGGTTGCCGTCGAAAACGCCCGCCAGCAGCGCATTGATGATGGAGTATTGGTAGAGAAAATCCGTGGTGGAACTGGTGTCGGGCTGGGCATTTTCTTTGGTCGTACAGGCTTGCCAGCTCAGGATAAATAAAGTAGCAATCAAGTACCAACTGGCACGTTTTACCCCCATTGTGGTTTGCATTCGGGTCGTTGAGTAAGCAATAAAGGGGAAAGAATACGGTATTTGCTGATCGTGCGGATCGGGAACGGTCCGCACGATCAGCACAAGTCAATTACGAAACGCCTTTAAAAACCTCCGTTTCTACAAAAGGCTGGTTATACAATCGTTTGCCGGTGGCTTTGAAAATGGCGTTGGCCACGGCAGCGCCCGCCGGTGGGAGTGAGGGTTCGCCCAAACCGGTCGGATCGATCTCATTCTGAACAAAATGGACGTCAATCTCCGGGATTTCGTTCATTCGAATCAGCTTGTAATCGTTGAAATTCTTCTGATCCGGAATGCCGTCTTTGAACGTCATGTTGCCGTACATGGCGTGACCAATGCCGTCGACGACGCAACCGCGAACCTGCTGCTGTGCTCCGCTCTGGTTGATCACGATGCCACAGTCGGCGGCCGAATACACTTTTTTCAAAACCGGTTTGCCTTTTTCAACCACCACTTCGCCAATCTGGGCTACGTAGGAACGGTGGGAAAAATAAACGCTGAATCCCTGCGAAACGCCTTTCTTTTTACCCCAGCCCGATTTTTCAACCGCCAGTTGAATCACACCCTTCATGCGGTCGACATCATAGGTGACTTTACCCGTTGGTTTTTGCTTGGCTTTGTCCAGTAATTCGAGTCGGAACTGCACCGGATCTTTGTCGGCGGCCTGGGCCACTTCGTCCAGAAAAGCCTGTTCGGCAAACGCCAGGAAGTTGGTGATCGGCGCGCGCCAGGGGCCGGTCGTAATGGGCGATTTGTGGTCGATGCTGTCGATCAGCAGGTTTTCAACGGCGCCCGACGGGAAGTTGTCTTCGCGGGTGGCGTTGCCGGCATTGATGCTGGCGCCCCGCAATTTATAGCCAATCAGGTTGTTCTGCGCATCCAGGGCCGCTTCGAAGCGATAGCGAACCGCCGGGCGATAAATGCCGCCGGTCATGTCGTCTTCGCGGGTCCACATCACTTTCACCGGTGCATTGACGGCTTTGGAAACCTGAACGGCTTCGATGGCGTAGTCGGTGTTGAGCCGTCGACCAAAACCGCCCCCCATGCGGGTCAGTTGCACGCTTACTTTTTCGGGCGGTAAACCCAGCAGTTTCGCTGTCTGATTACGGGCAGCTTCCGGCGTCTGGCTCGGTCCCACCAACTCCGCGCTGTCGGCTTTGACGTGGGCGAAGAAGTTCATCGGTTCCAGCGGACTGTGCGGCAGGAACGGACACTGGTATTCGGCTTTGATCACTTTGGCGGCATTTTTAAAAGCGGTTTCGACATCGCCGTCTTTCCGCCGAACGGTCGTAGTCGGGCTGTCCAGCATTTCTTTGAAAATCCGGTTGTGGTCCGAGGTGCTTTCCAGATTGCCATCTTTTTCCCATTCGATCTTTAGCGCATCTTTGGCCTTCTTGACCTGCCAGGTCGATTTGCCGACGACGGCCACGCTGTTGTTGATCGTCACGACGTTGACTATACCAGGCATGGCTTTGGCCGCTGCCGAATCGACCGACTTCAGTTTATAGCCAAAAGCCGGGCGTTGCAACATGCCGATCAACATGCCTTCGCGGTGGAAATCCAGCCCGAACAGCGGTTTTCCGGTCAGAATACCGGGATTATCGACGTTTTTGATCGTTTGCCCGATCAGCTTGAAGTCTTTGATTTCTTTGAGTTTTACATCCGTCGGAACCGGCATTTTTGAAGCCTCGGTGGCTAACTCGCCGTAGCTCAGTTTGCGTTTGCTGGCGGCATGGAGCACGAACCCTTTGCTGGTGGTGCAGTCCGATGCCGACACATTCCAGCGTTTGGCGGCAGCCTCCAGCAGCATGTGCCGGGCGGTGGCACCGGCCACGCGCAGCCGTTTCCAGGAGTGCGGAATGGAACCGCTGCCCCCGGCGACCTGCCGTTCAAATTTCTGGGTATCGAGTGGAGCCTGTTCCACGACGACGTTCTTCCAGTCGGCATCCAGTTCCTCCGCCACGATGATCGGGAAGGCGGTTTTAATGCCCTGGCCCACTTCCGGATTGGGCGACAAAATGGTGATGACGCCCTGCGGATTGATGGACAGATAACTATTGAAATCGATGGCCGGAGCGGCCACGCCTTTGAGAGGAGCGCCGGAAACGGCGGCTTCGGAATCAGTCCAGTTGAAGCCCAGCAAGAGACCTCCTCCGGTTGCTGCGGCAATTTTTAGAAAATTCCGGCGGTTATGGTTGAGTTGTGAAGACATGTCGGGTTTTGGTTTAAGGTAAACCGTAAACTATTTTTTGGTTGCGGCTACTTTCACGGCTTCTTTGATGCGGTGGTAGGTTCCGCAGCGGCAAATATTCCCGGACATGGTGGCTTCAATCTCGGCATCGGTGGGCTGGGGTTTGCGTTTCAGCAACGCAGCCGCCGTCATGATTTGTCCGGCCTGGCAGTAGCCACACTGGGCCACGTCCACTTCATCCCAGGCTTTCTGAACCGGGTGGTCGCCATTTTTGGACAATCCTTCGATCGTAGTAACTTTGGACGTGCCGATGGCCGAAACCGGCAACATACAGGAACGGGTGGCTTCGCCATTGAGGTGGACGGTGCAGGCACCGCATTGGGCAATTCCGCAACCGTATTTGGTGCCGAACAGCCCCAGATTATCGCGTAATACCCACAACAATGGGGTGTCGGCTTCGGCTTCGGTCTGGTAGCTTTTGCCGTTGATTTGCAGTTTGAACAAGGCCATAGTGAAGGAGTGAGTTTGGAATCGGAGCTAAATTACAAATTTAGTGCACGAATACGGAAGATTTGCCCGAATTTATGCAGTTTGAGGTCTATTGTCTGTTAATTTTAAAAGCTGATTCAATTTGGATGGGAACGCTGATTAAACGGATGGGACGGATTAAAACGGATTTTATCTGTTTAAATCTGTTTTGATCCGTTTAATCAGCGTTCCCATCCACAATTCATTGAAAAATACGGCTATGACGGCACCGGTTTATTCGAAAGTAGCGGGCGTATTCCGAAATCCGGCGGTTCGTCGCGAACTGCAACAACTCAATCCGCAGCGGGATTACCAGCGCATGGTGCAATTGCTGGTGGGCTACGAATTTCCGTTCGACATCACGCGGGCGCTCGAACTGGCCCTTTTTCACACCTACGCCAGTCCCCGCACCTCGGCCTTGCTGATGCGGACGGGCGAGTTTGAGAAACACGGCCAGAAGCGGTATGATGACACCAGCATCCTGATTGCCTGGTTCATGCAATACGGGCTGAACACCGAAACCGGGTTGCGCGCCATTACGCAAATGAACCGCATCCACGGTTTTTACAGCATCCCGAACGAGGATTTTCTGATGGTGCTGGCCACCTTCATTTTTTATCCCATCAACTGGATCAACCGCTACGGCTGGCGAAAGCTGATTCCGGCGGAGGAGCAGGCTTTCTTTCTGTTTTTCCGGGAAGTCGGGCAGCGGATGAATTTAACAGATATTCCCGAAACCATCGACGATCTGAAAATCTTCACGGAAGCCTACGAAGCGGAACATTTCCGGTATGCCGACAGCAACCGCCAGGTCGCCGATTCCACCGTCCGAATTGTGCAGGGCTGGGTACCCAAACCGTTGCGCCCGGTCGTGAAGCCGGTTTTTGCTGCTTTGATCAACGACAAACTGCGGGAAGCGTTTGGCTACCAGAAACCGCCGGCCTGGTTCTGCGGATTGCTGGAAGCTTCGTTCTGGCTCCGGAAAGGGCCGCTGCGCTGGATTACGTTTGAACCGTATCCCAAACTGGTCGAAAATACGTTCCACCGCTCGTATAAAACCGGTCTGCCTGCCGTGGAGGAGTTGGGACCAACGAAACTGGTTCAAAAAAAACAACGAATGCCCTGACCTGAGTAGACTCGATCTCGTTTTTTCTTATGGCAGCAGTCTACTTTTAAGCTACACACACATGGTATCGTTCTTCCAAATGTTATTTCGCAGAGTTAAGCAGAGAAAAAATGAGTTGAGCGGAGTTTCTCTGCTTAACTCTGCTCATCTCCGCTCAACTCTGCGATACAGCCTTTTCCTTCTTTTCTTCCAACCCGCTTTCTCCCAGAAGAACGACCCGAAAAAGGAGGAATGGATTCAACTGTTCAACGGCAAAGACCTGAGCGGCTGGGATATAAAGATTGCCGGGGAAGACCTGAATGTCAACTACAAGAATACGTTTCGGGCCGAAAACGGCATGATGCGGATCATGTATGACCAATACAAGACCTTCGACAACAAATACGGCCACATTTATTACAAAGAGCCCTTTTCCTATTACATCCTCAAGTTTGACTACCGGTTTCTGGGCGACCAGGTGCCGGGCGGTGCCAACTGGAATGTGCGCAACAGCGGGGTGATGATTCACTCACAGTCGGCGAAAAGCCTGACCAAAGACCAGGATTTTCCGATTTCACTGGAGATTCAGACGCTGGGCGGTTTGGGTAAGGGCGTTCGGCACACGGCCAACCTCTGTACACCGGGAACCATTGTCGAGATGGGCGGCAAAGTGATTCCCGATCACTGCATCGACTCGCAATCCAAAACCTACGACGGCGATCAGTGGGTCAGCGTAACGGCGGTGGTGCTGGGCGGAGAAATCATTCACCACATCATCGAAGGCGACACGGTGTTGACCTACGAAAAACCGAAAGTGGGCGGTGGGTACATCAGCAAACAGAATGACTTTGCCTCCGGTCACGTGGGAAACCCGGACTATTGGCTCAAAAAAGACAATACGTTGTTGACGGGCGGCTACATCGCCCTGCAAAGTGAAAGCCACGCCATCGACTTCCGGAACATCGAAGTGTTGAATCTGAAGGGTTGCATGGTGAAGAAGGCGTTGAACTACAAGTCGTATTACCGGGTGGCGGATAATGCGAAGTGTACGTATAAGAAGTGAAAAAGAGTTATTTCGCAGAGTTGAGCGGAGAAAAAAGGAGTTAAGCAGAGTTTTTTTATAATCTCTCCGCGTAACTCCCTTTTTCTCCGCTCAACTCCGCGATACAACTCTTTTTACTCACTTTTCAAAACCTTCGCCGGGTTGCTCCTTGCCGCTTTCAAGGTTTGGGAGCCGATGAGCAGGAAAGCCAGTGCCATGACGACCAGCACGCTCATCAGCAATTCACTCAACCCGATCGGCTGGTGATAAACGAATTTCGTCAGGACAAACTGGTCGAAGAAAAGGTACGTAACTGGCAACGCGATCAGTGTGGCAATGAGCAGCAGCACCAAAAAGCCTTTGCTCAGGTGAAAAATCAGCCCCCTTTCGCTGGCACCCAGCACCTTGCGGATGCTGATCTCTTTCAGCCGGGTTTCCGTCGTGAACACCACCATTCCAAACAATCCCATCGACGCGATGCAGATGGCCAGGAAGGTAATGAAACCGATCACTTTCACCATCACCTCGAATTGCTTGTAGGCTTCTTCAAGCTGCTCATCGTAGAAGACGGCTTTCAGCGGATGCACTTTGTCGATTTTGCGCCAGGCCTCTTCGATGCTGGACAGAGCCGCCGGGTAGTCTTCGGATTTGATACCAACGTTCAGATAACCACCGGGTTGGTCGGCAGAATACCGGAAAACGGTTGGCTCAATTTTCTGATCCATCGTGCCGTAGTGAAAGTCTTTTAAAACTCCCACAATCGTCATCGTCTTGTTGTCGATCGTCACCTGCTTGCCGATTGCTTCGGCCGGTTGGCTTTTGATGATGTGAAATCGTTTCAAAACCTGCTCGTTTACAACGACTTTCGTTTCGTTGTCGCTGGTCGGGTGGTTTTTGAAATTAGTACCGGCAACAAACTGGTGTCGATGGAGCGGAATGTAATTTTCATCGACAAAGTTTTGCCACACCATCGCCGAATCCTGCGCGCCTTTGTCCTGGTATTTCATCTGGGTTCCGTACAGGCTCCCGAGGCTCGTGATCATGCTTGAGGTGGCGATCTGGTTCACCGCCGGTATTTCGGCCAGTTCCTTTTTCAAGAGCGAAGATTTATTCCCCTGCATCCGGATGTTCAGGATGTTTTCGGTGGTAAAGCCCAGATCGAACGACAGAAACCCCCGGTACTGTTTGTAGCCGATCAGGGTAGCTGTAATAAAGATCAGCGAAAATGTATACTGGATCACAATCAGCGCCTTGCGCAGGTTGACGTGCCGGAATACCTTGAGGGAGGAGGCATCTTTCAGCACCTGAACCGCCTGGATGCGCGAGAAAAACAGGGAGGGCAAAAAGCCAGCGGCAAGCCCAACGACAACGGCCAGAAGCAAAAAATAAAGGATTAAACGGGGTGATAGTTCAAGCGAAACCACCTCTGCTAAGGGAGGAGCGAGCGCGAGAAATTGAGTACGCAGGACCAGAAAGAGGAGAAAAGAAAAGACCAGCGCCATCACGGAAATAATGACCGATTCGGCCAGAAACTGTCCCAGCACGTGGCCTCTCAGCGCGCCAACGATTTTGCGAATGCCCACCTCGCGCGACCGACGCATCGACCGGGCAATCGACAGGTTGGTATAATTGAAACAAGCCGACAGGATCACAACAAGTGCCAGCCCAACCAGCGTCCAGACCACGGCTTTGGGAATATTGACACCAATCTCGTTGGAAAACCGCCCCCCCAGGACAATTTTGTCCATCGGTTGGAGGGAAAGCGTAATTTTCTGGCGGTCAAGCCTGGTGTTTTCGGCAGCACTCAGTTTATCGAGACCGGCCTGAATGGCCTGAAGATTCGCGTTTTCAGGAACCGTCAGATACACGTAATTTTGGAAAATGTTATTCCAGTCCATGATCCCTCCATCAGAATCGGCTTTCTGGCCGAGCGTCGACGCCAGTGAAATCAGGGCTTCAAACCGGATGTGCGACAGTTTGGGAAGTTCTTTCAAAATGCCGGTCACCGTGTAATTCAACGTATCGAACCGCACGGTTTTTCCCATGGGTTCGGTTTCGCCGAATAACTTCCGGGCGGTTTTTTCGGTAATCACCAGCGAATAGGGTTCTTTCAGAGCGGTAGCCGGATTCCCTTTGAGCAGCGGGAACGTAAACACCTTGAAAAACGACGGATCGGCCCAGGTTGCCTCCAGCGGAATGATGGTTTCGTCGCTGACTTTCGCGTCGCTGTAAAACCCCCGGCGGATCAGCGTTACGTCTTCAACGCCCGGAATCGTTTCCCGGATTTTGAAACCCGCTTTTAGGGAGGTGGACGCCAGTTCCATGACAGATTTGTCAGCCGATTCGTTTCGGGTCAGAATACGGTATGTCCGATGCCTTTTTTCCTGAAACTGGTCGTAGGAAAACAGGTCGGCCAGAAACGCGATCACCAGCAAACCAACGGACATGCTGACGGCCAGCCCGATGATGTTGATGAAGGAGAATAATTTGTTGCGCACCAGACTGCGCCGGGAGGTTTTGAAATAGCTGCCAAGCATGAGCCAATGAATGAAAAAGTTGAGGAATTCGGGTTTGCGGATGGTATAGGGACGGAAAAATTTGAGGGCATCGAGGATATAAATCCACCGGGCGCGCCGAACGCTTTTGGTTTTCAGGTTGCGTTCAAAGTATTCGTTCATGTCGCCTTCCAGATCTTCGAGCAAGTCGGGTCGGCAATACCAGCGGAGCAAATTTCGGGCCCAGCGCGGTGGTTCAGGCGGTTTTTGGGCAGTCGTTTTCATACGGAACCCTCCAGATTAAAACCGGGAATAATGCGCCAAAGGGCTTCACGAACCTCCTTGGAACGCGTTAGGGCGACTTTTCCGGCGTGGGTAACTTCGTAATACCGTTTGCGTTTGCCACCCCGGGTGTTGGTCGCTTCGCCCATCCGGCTTTTCACCAGGCCTTTCTCTTCCAGGCGGTTCAGGACGGCATGAACAACCCCCAACTTGGCGGCTCTTCCGGTGTATTTTTCCAATTCGTCGCAAATGGCCACGCTATAGGCATCGCTGATGAGGGCGGCAATGGTCAGCAGCACCAGTTCTTCAAATTCTCCGAGATTCGTCCCCTTCATGGGCTCGTTCGTTAAGCGGTTTATATTAATTCACCAAATGTATGTAAAATGAAACTATTAATTCAGTATATGTATGTAAAATAATTTGGACAATGGATAAAGCCCAACGGGCTGACCATCACTAGCCCCGGATAAAAGCCGGGGGACAATGACGCAGACGAACCCCAACTCCGCCGACAGAAAAGCCCAACGGGCTGACCATCACTAGCCCCGGATAAAAGCCGGGGGACAAAATAGGCATCGTAACAGTCCCAACCCTGAATGGGTTAAATACGGTCATGGTAGGAGGGATTCAACCCTTTCAGGGTTTATACACGGTTTGGGGTGACGCGTTCCAAATCCCCGGATTACATCCGGGGCTAGTGATGGTCAGCCCGTTGGGCTTTTCTGTCGGTGTGGGATGAGGTTTGTCATTGTCCCCCGGCTTTTATCCGGGGCTAGTGATGGTCAGCCCGTTGGGCTTTTCTGTCGGTGTGGCGAGGTTCGGTTTTGCGAATAACCGCCGATGGTAGCCGAAGGGTTAGCCCGGTTTGGAGAAAAAAGATTGCCGGACGCGCCGGTACATCATGATGGCGGTGCCGTTCGTTAGCTGAACCGTTCCATCCCGGTCGATCTGTTCGACAAACTGCAGGTTGACGAGGTGGGATTTATGAACCCGCACGAAATCGTGTTCCCGCAGCATGGTTTCGAATTCTTTCAGGGTTTTGGAGGCACAAAACCGGCGGTTTCCGGTCAGGTAAAAGAACGTATAGTTGTTGTCGGCTTCGCAGCGGATGATGTCGGCAATGGTCAGAAGGTGAATGCCTTCCGTGGTCGGAATGGGGAGTTTGTGCTGACTCGGGTTGGGTGTTTTGAGGTTATGAACCAGGTTTTTGATCAGAACACCGGGCGGAATCGGTTGCGGTTGTCGGCGCAGAAACTTGTCAAAGGCAATCCGCAATTCATCAATATCGATCGGTTTTAGCAAATAATCCAGCGCACTCACTTTGATGGCCTGCAAGGCAAACTGGTGGTAGGCTGTGGTAAATATTACGTCGAAATTCCAGGTATCAATGGCATTCAATACGTCAAAACCGTTCAGAACCGGCATTTCGACGTCCAGGAAAACCAGGTGGGGTTTGAAGGAATGAACGAGAGAAATGCCTTCCTGGGGACTTAAGGCGGTTTTGAAGGCCGTGATTTCGGGCAGGTATTTTCCGACCAGAATTTCGAGGACGTGGCAGGCTCGGGGTTCGTCATCAATGACCAGGGCGCGATACATAAGCAGGAGGATAGAGGGGGCTGGCCCGGACGGCAATCTGGGTGATGATCGGCAGTTGAACCCGGACGCAGGTTCCGGCGGGATGTCCCTCAGCGTCGACAAGGTCTTCGATCTGCAAGGTGCCGCGCCCGTGACCCGCCGGTTCGAGCAATTGCAAACGTTCCGTGACCAGCGCGAGTCCGCGGGTGGTGCGGGTTACCAGTTTTTGGGCCGAAAGCGCAGCCGCGCGCTGGCGACCGACGCCGTTGTCTTCGAGGGTACAGGTCAACGTCTGGTCGTCATTTTGCCGGATTTCCAGCCGAAGCTGGCGCGGTTCCGACTGGTGGATGAGGCCGTGCCAGATGGCATTCTCGACCAGTGGTTGCAGCAGGAGCGACGGTATTTGCCAGTTTTGCGTATCGATGGCGGGATCGACGTCAATGCTGTAGTGCATCGGTTGGTCGAAGCGCATGGATTCCAGTTCCAGATAAAGCCGAATCAGTTCCAGTTCATGTTGGATGGCGTGAAAATTCCGGGCGGATTCTTCCAGAACCATGCGCAAGAGCCGCGAAAACTTCGATAAATACCGGTAAGCCGCATCGGTATGATCGGCCAGAATGCATTCCTGAATCGAATTGAGACAATTAAAAATGAAGTGCGGGTTCATCTGCGCCCGAATGGCCCGGGTTTCCAGGTCGGCAATCAACTGGGCCAGGCGGTTTTTCTCCACTTCCCGGCGCTTGATTTGCTGTTCGCGGTAGCGGATCAATCCCCAAATTCCGAGACTCAGCCCGGCGAGCACCAGCGCGATAAACCACGTTCGTTGCCAGAGGGGCGGTAAAATCTCGAACGGAAACGAAACGGCAGAACGCCAGATTCCATTGGCCGAAGCCCCCACCATCCGGAAGGTATAAGAACCTGGTTTCAGACCCGCGTAGGTCACAGACCGATCACTGCCCGCTGCCTGCCGCCAGCTTTCGCCACTGCCGTCGAGCCGAAACCGGTAGCGGTTGAACGACGGATTGACCAGACTCGGCAAAGCAAAACCGAACGTCAGGGCGTTCAGGGAAGCCGGTAACTGGCAACGAACGGGCAAACCGCTGCGGGCGTCCCGGCTTTCGGCATACTGAAAAATGGCGTCTTTCCCGTCGCGCAGCCGAACCCGCGTAATCAGACTGGACGGGGCTTTCCGGATTGGGTCGAGTTGCCGGAGCGGGAAGCGCAGGAGTCCTTCCGAACTGCTGATCCAGAGTGTATCGTTCGGATACTCAAACAGATGCGGGTTTTGGAACGACTCGCCGAAAAAACCGTCCTTGTAGTCAAAATTGCGGATTTGGGTGGCGGCTGTGTCTGAAGTCAAACAGGTTAGGGCCGTTGAACCACCCGCCCAGATTCGCCCTTTGCTGTCCACCAATACGTCGTTGAATGTATTGGAAGGCAAGCCGTCGCGGGTGGTGTATTGGCGGACGGGTCGAAAAAGGCCGCCCACAAACTGACCCTGTAGCAGCCCCTGTCCTTCGGTCGCCAGCCAAACCCGACCCAGCTTGTCGAGGGCAATTTTGCGGATGGAGCGAACCGTCACCGGCCCGATGGTCAGGCGGTGGTGCGTAAATTTACCGTGTCGAAAAGAAACCAGACCGTAGTCGCTGGCGAGCCAGAGTGTGCCGTCCGGTGCGGCCAGTCCCGAATAAAAAATGGTGAACTTGTAGCGGTTGGTGACTGGTTCGTAAAACCGCAGCCGATACCGGCGGTCTGCTACGCTGTCAGCCAAAATTTGGGTGATGCCGACATCGCCCACGGCCCATAGATTACCTGTTTGGTCGGGGAAGATATCGTTGAATCCTTCGTCGCCCAGCCCGTCGGCGGAAGTGTACGGTCTGGCGGTTTTGCCGTCGAACGAAAACAGGCCCTGGTAGGTAGTGGCCAGCCAAAGCGTCCCCTGCGCATCCTCCCGAATGGCGCTAATGCCGGCAATCGTTGTCAGATCCCGGCCTATTTTTTGAAGCTGATGGCCTTTTCGGACAAACAACCGTCCGTGGGGCGCACCGACCAGCAGTTGACCCCTGAACCGGCCAAAACCGCTGATTTCGTTGCCAGCCACCGAGATCGGGAGGGGAAACCGTTCGAAGCCCGAACGCCGGAGTTTGAGCAGCCCTTCGTTGGTGGCAATCCAGAAAATACCTTCCTGATCGAGCAGTAATTTGGTGAAGCTGCCGCTGGTTTTTCGGTATAAATTGATTTCCTGAATGGGCCGCGCATCGTCGGCGCCCTGGCGGTAAAGTCCGTAGGAGAGGTGCCAGAACTGGTTATTTTGCCAGATGACATCGCTGGAAATCCGGTCGGTCAACAGCCGTTCTTCCCGGCCGTTCCGGAGCCGAATCACACAGGACAGGCCGAGGGTGGTGAACATCAGGTCGTTGGAAGATCGCACGGCCAGCGATTGAATCTCCACTTTGGTTCCCGGACTTTGCCAGATTCGTTCCAGCGGTTTTTCCGGTTGGTAGCGGAATAAATCGAACTTCCCGCCGATGTAGAGCCGGTTTTGCTCGTCGAAAGCCAGCGAAAACACCCGCCGGTCCGCCAATTTCGGAACCCATTTTTCGTAATCCGGCAAGGCTTTGGGTTGAATGGTCGCGGCTGGATTGGCGGTGAGGGTTTGCAGATCCGCCTGATCGATCCGGTAAGCCCCGCTGCTGGTGGCGCACCAGAGGTTTTGCCTATGATCGAAGAGCAGGTGATTCATACGCACGAAACGACCGGTTTGCAGGCTCCGAACCGCATGAGCGATGCCGTGTTGAACCACAAACAAACCGTCTTCCGTCCCCACCCACAACTGCCCGTTGCGGTCTTCGGTGATGGCATTGACGAGGCCCAGCCAGCGACCTTCCTGCGCCACGCTGATGGTTTCAAAACCGTAGCCGTCGTAGCGAACCAGCCCGATGTCGGTGCCCAGCCAGAGGTAGCCGTTAGCATCCCGGAACAAGGCGTGAATATCGGAGGTCGGCAAACCCTGACGCAACCCGATGGTTTCGATCACAAACGACTCCGTCTGTCCCTGCGAAAGGAAGGGCAACAGGCTCATCATCAACCCCATCAACAGCCGGGCAACGCGCTTCATATCCGGAAAGGCTTTCGCCCACAAGGTACGCCCGGATTTCTACGTTGTCAACGCCCGGCTGTGCCGTTTCCTCAATCGCGGCATCCGTTTCCTCAACGCATTGGATTTTAAGCAAGTCCGCGCCCACCTTGGGGTCATATTGACCAAACCGCTTGTGGGGTGAAAAAGAATCTGACAGTCTATGACGAAGGGCAAAACGATCGTTCTGTTGCTGGCTGTTCTGGCGGGTTTGAGCTGGGGGGTGTACGAATGCAACTACTATGTCAGCTACCGGCGGGATCTGGCGGATCGTCCGTGGGCCTACAGCGAGGACAAGGCTGCGAACTTGCTGGTGGGCGAATGGCAGGGCGAATTTCTGGACCCCGACGGCGTGCGAAAAACCATCCGGCTCAAGATTCTGGTGCCGATGACGGAAGACGACCGGGCCAAAAAAGCCAGCCGCCGAACCCGGCGCCGGAAAGGGTTGGGTTCCCGGTCCGATCAACAGCGGTTCGACGGGTTTGCGACCGTCACCAGCAAACTGGGCATTGAGGAGTATGAATTTTACGGGGCGGTTAAAGACAAAAGCGGAAGTCGGCTCAACACGATTCATTTTCGGGCTTTGGATGAAAAACAGCAACTACGCAAAAATTTCAATGTCCTGTCGGCGGTCGACGGCGGTCGATGGCAAAACGACAGCCTGACGCTCACGCTCGCTTTTACGTACACGACGGCCACCGGTTCGGGCTATTCGAGCAGTGCCGACCCACGGTTTGATAAAAAAGTTACTGTTCATTTTTCACGGGTAAAATCATGAAAAAACGTTTTGCTTTGAGTCTGTTTTGGGTGATTTAAGCGATTGAGTAAGTGTCTGGATGGGCGTCATTTAACCGTAGAATTTGTAAAATATGATGGGTCTTACTTTCCAGAAAAAAACCGGGCAAATGGGTTTGCGACACGGGCTCGGGGCGGCCGTACTGTTCCTGTTGCTCCTCCCGCAATCCTGTAAACAGAAGGACTCCGATCCGGCTCTCACTTCCGACGGCCCCAAAGGAATCCGGTATCACCAGCTTATCATCGAGTGTACAGAAGCAACGACCCAAAACAAGGGCGTGGCCATCCTGGATTTTCGGTTTGATGTGTATGCGAATCAGGAAGTGGCCGGTTATATGTCGGCGCAATACCTGGCCTACAAAACCACCCGCTTTACCGCCATCGATGCGGCCATTCAAACGGCCAATGCCGACATTGCCGCTAAAGCTGCCGAAGTCAAAAGCTTCTCAACCATGACTGATTTCATCGTCAGCCGACTCACGAAAGTCGCTGATTACAGCACTACCAAATCCAATTTGAGCGAAAACACCATCTGGGGCATTCTGGCGAATGAAGAAACCGTACTGGCCGATCTGCACCGGAAGTCCAGCCTGTTCGATCTGGAGGAATTTCTGGTTGCCCTGCTGGCAACACCCGCCCGGGCACAGACGCTGGGACGAAATCAGGGTGTCAACTACCACAGTGGATACTTCTACTCGCCACCACCCCAGCCCGGTTCGTCCTTGCCCGAATACCGGTTTGTCAATCCGGTTCCGCAGGCAAAAATGCCTTCCGATGCCACCCCGGTGCAACGAAACTCGCGGGGGGAAACACCCGCCGAGCAAGCCGCCCGCGAAGAAGCCGCCCGGGCAGCCGCCCAGGCCGGACGCACCAACCGCGGTCCGAGGAGTGTCAGCGATGCCTTCAACGGTATTTTTGATCGATTGGGGGATGCTTTGGGCAATGCTGCGGCTGCGGCAGGCCGGGCTATGGGTGACCCTCATGTCATTACGCACGATGGACTGGATTACGGTTTTCAGGCCGTAGGGGAGTTTGTGGCCACCAAAGGCGAGAAGATTGAAATTCAGGCCCGGCAGGAAGATGCTTACAAGACCAACCGGGCAACCGTTACGACGGGCGTTGCGGCCCGCATCGGCACCGATGAAATCTGTTTTCTGGTAAACCCCGCTTCGCTCGATGCGCCCCGGCTTTTTGTCAACAAGAAAGAAACCGCGCTGTCCTCCTTTACCCCATTGACGCTCGCCAACGGAAACCAACTGCGGGTAGCCGCAAAAGAAAAGCTGGTTTTTACGAATGCCGAGGGCGAGGGCGTCACGATTCGCTGGAATACGCCCTACCTCGACTATGCCGTCATGCTCGGCGATGCCCGCAAGGGAAATGTGACCGGCTTGATGGGCAATTTCGACGGGGATGACCAAAATGATTTTAAACTGGCCAATGGAACCGCCATCGAACGAAGCTTTCCGACGATCCACACCACCTTTGCCGATAGCTGGCGCATTTCCGGCCCCAACTCGCTTTTTGTGTACGAAAACGGGAAAAATACAGACTCGTATACCGATCGGGCCTTTCCCAAAACGTTTCCGGTGATTGACCCCGAAAAATACAAATGGGCGGAAGGCGTGTGTCAGGCTGCGGGCGTCAACCGCCAGCCCGAACTCGGCCACTGCATTTTTGACGTGGCGGTTACGGGCGACGAACGGCTGGCGCGGTCGGCGGTTTTGGGTCAGCAGGAATTTCCGGCCAGCCCCGACGTCCGGGTATTCACCAACCTGAAACTGGACCTGAAAGAAGGGCAGTCGAACGACCCGCAAACCCGGAATTTACTGGATCTCGACAACGGCACGTTCTACCGGTTTGCCGATGGTGCAAAAGTCGCCTACGAAGTCGATGTGGTATTTGATTACTATTCCGGTCCCTGGTTTGCGGGTCCGCGGGCGGTCCAAAACTGCGGGGTTTCCTGCGGAGCCTACACCATCTGGCCGCTGATCGACCAGCAAAAATGGCCGTTTTTCGCGAACACCTTCCTGCGCTACACCACCATTCCGGCCAACCAGTGGGAGACATTCAGCGATGCTGCGGCCCTGCGCAAAGCCTGGACGTTCGATGCGGGAGCCGACGAGAAAACGGAACTCGTCAAAGGACTGACGGATCTCAGCACGTCGGCTCCACTCACACCGTATTTGTGGTCGTTTCGCACCCAGCAGGGCAAAAAAGGTCTGATCCGTTTTACACAGGGACAGGTGAATAAAGCGGGCGGATCGTCTTCGTTTACGTTCGATGTGAAAATTGAACGATAAGCGGTAGGCCTATTCCGGCTCGGAAACCTCGATGTCCATTTTATACCGACCGGTGGCGCCAGCATAGGCCGGTACGAACAGCGTCGTGAGGGAATTCTGGAAACTCCCGACATTGCGGACGCGGACTTTCATGGGTTTGTTTTCGGGGACATACCGGGCCGTTATTTTGTACTTTCCAAGGGGAACGTCGTCAATGTACAGGTAATCCGGTTTCTGTACGATCTTCTTCCCGGTGGTGCCGTCGATGAGTGGGGCGACGGGTTCCAGTGTTAATTCCACATTCTCGGTATCGTAAAAACCGATGGGCGTAAACACCTCGATTTTGCCGCCGTAAACGCCGTCGTCGCCAAAATTTCCGGTTCGCTCGCCCGACAGTTTCAATGTCATATTTTTAACGGCACCCTCGGAGCCATCAAAAGCACCGTCGTCTTCCACGAACAGATCCAGCACGTAATTCTGGCCTTCATACTTCATTTTGACGGTTCCCCGGACATAAAACGAACCATTGCCGACCTCCAGTTTGTAGTTGCCTTTGGCATCGGTTTGCCCCAGCACGTTGCTGTTGTAATACCGGGTATCATCGGCCACAATGTCGGCTTTGGCAATGGGTTTTCCCTGCGAATCGACCACTTTGCCGGACACGAAACCGGCCTGCGTATCCCCCGGTTCAACGGGGTCTTTGGTTTTGGAACACGAGGAAAGGCTGAGCGATGCGACGGTCAGCAGCGCGAGAAGGGTTGGTTTCATGAGAAAGTCGGTTGTTTACTTTCTCAAATGTGTAGGCAAACCTTCCCGAATTCATCCGAATCCGGTATTAACTGACAAAAACCGGTGGTGAAATGGAAGTTCGAACCGGTGAAACGACAGCCGAACTCAGTTTGCTTCCGTGATCTCCAGCACCACGCTGGCCCGGCGCGCATCGACCGCCGGATTGAAGCCGACGGTCATCAAATAATCGCCCGAATAAACCACCTGATTGCCGTTAATGGGCGAAGTGGTGCCCGGATAAACATTCACTTCCTGAATCCGGTATTTCTTCGCCGGACTCAAACCGCTCAACCGAATCGCTCCCTGGCTGCCTTCCCGGTAGCGGTTTCCGACCAGATAATTGAACCACATGGCTTTATCCTGTTTTTCGCTCACGTACAGCAACGAAGCCATGTCGGAAGTCTGCGGGGATACCAGCCGGAACAGATCGCCTTTCCAGATCACATCCTTCACCCGGCTGTAGGTTTTCAGCGCGTCCTGGCTGAAGGCCAGCTCTTTTTCGTCCAGTTTACTGACCACAATATCGTACCCCATTTTACCCATCATCGCGACATCGGTGCGGAATTTGATTGGTTGTTTGCCCCAGTCGGTGATGTGGTTACACATCGCGATGGCGGGGAAGAAATAGGAGTAATTCCACTGGATGAAAATGCGCTCCAGGCCGTCGGTGTTGTCGCTCGGCCAGAACTCGGTGAAGTATTTCAAGGCCCCGTAATCGACCCGGCCACCTCCGCCCGAGCACAACATCAGTGGCAGCGTCGGGTATTTGACGCGCAGCTTTTCCAGCACTTTGTAAAGACCCTGCACGTACTCCACATACAGGTGTGACGGGTTGGGATTGGTGGCTGAATAGGCGTTGTAAATCACCGCATTACAGTCCCATTTGATGTAGCCCAGCGTCGGATTTTTGGTCAGAATACCGTCGACGACGCCGTAGACAAAATCCTGCACCTTCGGATTGGACAAATCCAGGACCAACTGATTCCGGAAATAATATTCCGGGCGGTTTGGCAATTTGATCACCCAGTCGGGATGTTTTTCGTAGAGTTCGCTTTTCGGGCTAACCATTTCCGGCTCCAGCCAGATCCCGAATTTGATGCCCGCGCTTTCAGCTTCCTTCACCAGATAGCCCAATCCGTGCGGGAGTTTCTGCTTGTTTTCCTGCCAGTCGCCGAGGCCGGTATGGTCGTCGTTGCGGGGATATTTGTTGGCAAACCAGCCATCATCCAGCAGGAATAAGTCAACGCCCAGTTTCTTGCCGTCTTTGAATAAAGCCGTCAGTTTTTCCTCGTTGAAGTCGAAATAGGTCGCTTCCCAGTTATTTAACAGTGTTAACCGGTTGCCTTCTCCCTGCGGAATGCGGTATTTCCGCGCCCAGCGGTGCATATTCCGGCTGGCCTGTCCTTTGCCCGAATCCGAATACGTATACAAAAAAGCCGGGGTGACAAACTCCTTATCCGGGGCCAGCATATACTCCGAAGCATACGGATTAATGCCCGCAATCAGCCGCAGATTTCGCAGCGGATCAACCTCGAATTGAATCTGATAATTGCCCGACCAGGCCAGTGTTCCGGCGATGACCTCACCGGTTTCTTCCTCCGCCGGTTTGTTCAGCGAGAGTAGAAACGAGGGCGGCTGGAACAAATGGGCGCGGGTTCCGAGCTTCGAATCGAGTACTTTCAGTCCCGCCGTCAATGGGATTTCTTCGGGATTCATCTCCTTCGCCCAGTCACCGTGGAAGTGGGTCAGGTAATAGTTCTTTGCGGGAATGTAGAGATTGGCCGACGCATATTTCTGCAAACGAACGGTTTTTTTCTCCGTATGCCGAATACTGGACCATTGTTCGATCACATCTTCCTGCTGATAAGCTTTGTAAAACAGCTTTACTTCGAACGGATACTGGGGATCTTTCAGGAAAACCGTGGTCAGAACAACGCCGTCGGAAACCGTCTGCGTTTCGTGCCGGACGTATTTGAGGTCTGAGGAAGGATTGCCGTCGGCATGGGCAACTTGAAGCGCCGGTTCGAGCAAATTGCGCGCCCCCGCTGGGGTATAGGCCGAATTGTAGAGTTGGGTATAATCCTCTCCGCGCTTTCCATTGTCTGATAAAAGGCCGTATTCGGCGGGGTTTTGCAACCGCTTTCCGAGGTGGATAACCGTAGGGTCGCCCGCTTTATCGACCCGGATGACCAGCGCGGTCTTTTGGGTTTCGATGGCAATTTGGGTGTCACCGGGGGCTTTCGGGTTGGCAACAGCGTTGAGGCAAATAAAGGTTAGGAAAATGCAAAAGTTTCTCATGATAGCACGAAGTATAGGCCGCAAAGCTAACAAAAGAAACGGTACAGGAAGCCAACTTACTCCACTTCAACGATCATCTCCACCTCAACCGCGTAATCTGATGGCAGTGCGGCCACCCCGACGGCCGAGCGGGCGTGTTTGCCTTTGTCGCCGAACACTTTAACGAATAAATCAGAACAGCCATTGACCACTTTGGGGTGATCGGCGAATTCGGGCGTGGAATTGACCATTCCCAAAACCTTGACGATGCGTTTCACCTTGTTGAGGTCGCCAATTTCGGCTTTCAGGGAGGATAGCAGGCCGATGGCCGATAATTTGGCCGCTTCGTAGCCCTGCTCAACTGTCAGTTCTTTGCCCAGTTTACCCTTGATGCCGGTTCCATCGGCCCGGTTGGAGACGTGGCCCGACAGAAAAATCAAGTTACCGGTGCGGACGGCTTTGACATAATTCGCTAGAGAAGCGGTTGGTTTAGCCAGTTCGATACCCTGCTCTTTTAATTTGGCTTCGACCGATTGACCGAACGCAACACCCGACACAATGGATAGACCGAGAACAAAAGCCGTACAGATTTTTTTCACAAAGGGTAAAGTTTATGGTGAATAGAAAGTAGATAACCGGTTAATAATAAAGATATTATTAGCTTCTCATTTCCTTCATGACCTGCTGGATGGTATCGACAAATTTCTCGGTTACTTCCCGCTTCGGTGTCGTATCCCAGTTGCCGACCAGCCCGTTGCCCCCCAGGTAAATCCCGTCTTTTCGCGAAATGATGCTGGCACCCCGGGCGTTGAGCTTGTAGGTCACCTCGTTCTGCGGAATCAGGCAGGCGAGCTGCCCGGAAATCGGCGTCAATTCTTCGTCATTAAAGATTTCCTTGGCACCCAGCCCCATGCAGTTGACAACGCACATTTCGGGCAGGGCGTCGATATCTTCCAGTTTTTTGATCTCCTGCACCTTGAGCTTTCCTCCCAGCATGATGAACGTACTGAGTTGGTGGTGGAGGTAACTCGGAATATTGAACATCATGCTCGACCGCCAGGAAACGTATTTGGCACCAAAGGAATGCTCTTTCGGTGTTAGCTCTTTCCGCTCGGGAATCAAGCCGGCCAGATGGTAGACTTCGCCCCCGATGGCCGGGTCCGTTTGTTGCCGGAACGGTTCGTTGCTGACCCCGTATTCATCGACCCACGACACAATATCGTCTAATCCGAGCATAAATTGAAACCGCCGGAACGAAAACCGCGTGGCGTTTTCCCACAAAGCGTGAAATTCGGGCGTGGCTACTTTGGGGTCACACACGCGGGAAGCGGGCGACCAGGTGCCGGTTGCCAGATTGCTCGTTACATTGGGCGGCAGGTCTTTGGTGTAAATGGTTACTTCACAGCCCTTTTCCTGCAGCAAGCGGGCCGTAGCCAGTCCCACCGTTCCTGATCCCAAAACCGCCACTTTTTTCTGGCCGGTCGACAGGACGAGTTCGCGGGCCAGATTGCCGGTTCCCCACGACAGCGACCAGCCGCTGCCGCCGTGGCCGTAGTTGTGAACCAGGGTTTTGCTGCCCAGTGTTTCCCTGGCGATGCGTGGACCGGATGCCCGGAAGGGGCGTAGTCCCACGGTTTCTTTTACAATCCGGTCCAGTGAGAGTTTCAGTTTCGGAACGCGGTGCAGGGGCTGGTTTGACAGGGTGCTCAGGCGGGGGGCGCAGGATGAGACGCCGGAAGCCAGGGCGAGCGAGCTCAGACTGGCCGTGTGAAGAAAATGTCGACGGTTCATAGTCGCAGACCGGACGATTCGACCGGTTTTTAGTTTGGTTGGGTGATGACGAAACGGGTCAATAGCCAGAGCAGGCTATCGGAAAAGGGAATGAAGCGGCCGGAATAAATCTACTATAAATTTCGAACTATCAAAATATACTTTCGGTATTATAGGGGATATGTCCTATTTATTTTTTGAATTTGACTATTTACTTCAACAACGCCATCACGGCATCATCACCGACAACAGCGTTGGCCGGGCGCGGGTTAGCATCCGTAAATACCTGTAAATCAGCCGGTTTTAACAACACGTTCGGACTTTCGTCAATGTGGCCGTCTTTCATCACTTTATTCAGGTCGAGCTTGAGATGCAGGGCCAGAAAGCGGTAGGCCGCCGTCCGTTTGGAAGGGCCGAAGTCGTGCTTTTCGTTCGGCAGGTGAACATTCTCGACCCGGTTTTTGGCGTTGTAAAACCCGTAGATCCGCTGGACATGCGGAAATTCGACATTCGGCGTGTTTTTGGTCCAGTCACCGCCGTCCGAAATCATGATCATAGGGCGGGGAGCGGCCAGGGCGGCAATCTCAACGTTGTTGGTTTCGTGGGTCGGGCGTTTGTGAATGGGCATGCCACTTTCGCAAACACAACCACCGAAGAAGTGCGCCGAAACCATGACAACTGGCACCGAAACTTTCACGCGCGAATCCAGCGCCGTCAGCAGAAAGGTCTGCGTGCCTCCGCCGGATTCGCCCGAAACCGCAACCCGTTCAGGATCGACTTCCGGCAAACCGGTCAGAAAATCCAGCGCCCGGATGCTGTTCAAGGTCTGCAATTTGGCGGCTTCCGGGAGTTTGTGGCTACATTGTTTCGAATCGCCGTAGCCCAGCATATCATACACGAACACCACGGCACCCATTTTTGCCATCGTGATGCAGCGTTGCTGGGTCTGCTCCACAAACCGGGCGTCGGCGTTGGCCGTGTGACCGTGGGGGCATAGAACGGCGGCTGTTTTTCCGGAAATGCCGGCCGGTTTGTACAGATTTCCGGTTATGTAAAAACCGGGTAAACTTTCAAATGCAACGTTCTCAACGGTATAACCGTCCATTTTCCGAAGACTGTGCCGAATGGGGTTGAGCGGAGCGAAGGCCGGTTTTTCCGGAAGTTTCAACCCCTCGCGGATGCCTTGCCGGATCTGGGCAGCCCGTTTTTCCCAGGAAGCCCGGTCAGAGTAGGCAATGGCGCAATTCTGGAGGGCTTTTGCGCCGTCGGGTTCGCTATAGTAGGCCCCCTGCCGCAACTCGGGCCGGTCGGGATTCGGTTGGGCAACCACGCGCAGGGAAAGGAGAGAGAGCAACGAAAGAGCGGCAAACGAAGATCGCATTTCAGGTTGAATTTAGGGTTGTGCTAAAGTAAATGTTTTTGGCATGGAGACAAAATAAGATGCGGTTTCCCGTGGACTAATCACGTTTAAAACCGTTTATTTGCGTTTGGATTAACGACCAAACACTCATGAATCATTTTTACAAAACCGCCTGGTTAATTTCTCTACTGATTCTATCGTCTATCTGTATTGCTAGGGCGCAATCGGCCAAACTACCCAACTTTATCATCATTCTGGCGGATGATTTAGGCTACGGTGATCTGAGTTGCTACGGCCACCCGACCATTCGAACGCCCCACCTGGATCGGATGGCCGCCGAAGGAACCCGCTTTACCCAGTTTTATGTGGCCGCCAACGTCTGCACACCCAGCCGGGCGGCTCTGCTGACGGGGCGGTTGCCGATTCGGAACGGCATTTTCGGCAAGCGGGCGGTCTTTTTTCCCAACTCGGCCAACGGGTTACCGCACAGCGAAATGACGATTGCGAAAGCCCTGAAAAGCAAGGGGTATCGAACGGGCATCGTCGGGAAATGGCATTTGGGTTCGAAACCGGAGTTTCTGCCTTTGCAGTACGGTTTTGATTCGTATTTCGGACTTCCGTATTCAAACGACATGGGAAAGGTAGGTTCCTTTCCGACGCAGACCGCTCCCCCGAACAACAATCCGCTCCTACCTTTGTACCGGGATAATACCGTGATCGAAACTGAACCTGATCAACGATTACTAACCAAACGGTATACCGACGAGGTGCTGAACTTCATTTCGAAGAACCAGGGAAAACCGTTCTTTATGTACTACGCCAGCCCGTTTCCGCACGTTCCCTTGTATGCTTCGGACGATTTTAGGGGCAAGAGCAAACGCGGTTTATATGGCGATGTGGTCGAGGAACTGGATTGGAGCGTGGGGCAGATTTTGAAAAAACTGAAGGATTTGAAGCTGGATAAAAATACGTATGTCGTCTTTCTGAGCGATAACGGCCCGTGGCTGATCAAAAACCGGCTGGAAGAAAACGGCGGTTCGGCGGGGCCGTTGTTTGAAGCGAAAGGGTCAACCTACGAAGGCGGGATGCGCGTCCCGGCTATTATCTGGGCACCCGGCCTGGTGAAAGCCAATACGGTGTCGTCCGCCGTGGCGACGTCGATGGATCTGTTTCCAACCATTCTGAATCTGGCGAAGGTGCCACTGCCGAACGATCAGGCGCTGGATGGGCAGAACATCAAAGACCTGTTGACCGGCCAAAAGGACAAGGTGACCGATCTGGTGTATTACTACGATTCCGACCGTTTGTACGCCATTCGAAAAGGCCCCTGGAAAGCGCATTTTACAACCCATCCGTCGTATTCGCCGGAAGCTCCGGTGCCGCACGACCCGGCCTGGTTGTATAACCTGGAAGTTGATCCCGGCGAGCGGTATGAGGTGGGCCGCAAACACCCCGAAATTCTGGAGGAGTTAAAAAAGGCGTTTGAAAAACACCGGGCGGGAGTGGTGCCGGTAGCGCCCTTGCTGGATGCCATCGTGGAGAAATAGACGGTTTTATGACGGAATACCGCTTACTTTGCGATCCTGTCAGGAACTTCCTGAACCGTCTTCGATGAACTGTATGAAAAAGATACTCGCGCTGGTATTGCTGGCTACGACCGCCTGGGCTAATGTCACCTTGCCGTCTGTGTTAAATTCCAACATGGTGCTGCAACAGCAGACCGAAATCATGATCTGGGGCTGGGCTGATCCGACGGAGAAAGTGACGGTTTCGGCCAGTTGGGAAAGCCAGCCGGTGAGCACCACCTGCGCCGACAATGCCATCTGGAAGGTGAGCCTCCGAACTCCCAAAGCCGGTGGACCCTACACGATCACGATCAATGGGTATAATAAAGTCGAATTGACCAACATCCTGATTGGCGAGGTGTGGCTGTGTTCCGGGCAGTCGAACATGGAAATGACGGCGAGCGGGGGTGCAAAAGATGCCCGCGCCGAATCGCCGACGGCGTTCAACGCCAACATGAGGTTTTTCAAAATTCCGAAACGGGCCGCGGATTCACCCCAGGTCGATGTTCGGGGCAACTGGGCGGTTTGCGATTCGCTGACGATGAAGTATTTCAGCGCGGTCGGTTATTTTTTCGGAAAAAAACTACAGAACACCCTCAACGTTCCCATCGGATTGATCGATATGTCGTGGGGTGGTTCGTTCATGGATTCCTGGGTGCCGGAACCCATCGCGATGCTTTACCCGGAAACCCGCCGGTCGGCCCAAACGATGCCGAAAGCGCCCTGGGCCCCCAATAAACCGGGCGTGCTTTACAACGGCATGGCCGCACCGATCACCTCGTTTCCGATTGCCGGCGTAATCTGGTACCAGGGTGAAGCCAACCGCCACGATGCACCGGCCTACCACAAACTGACGCACGCGCTGGTTGACGCCTGGCGGGGCGTCTGGCAGAAGGATTTTCCGTTTTATTACGTCCAGATTGCCCCCTATACCTACGGGGATAAGTACCAGACCGCAGCCACGCGGGAAAGCCAGACGAAAGCGATGGACATTCCGAAATCCGGGATGATCGTGACGACGGATCTGGTAGACAACCTGAAGGATATTCACCCGGCTTATAAAAAAGAAGTGGGTAACCGGCTGGCGAACTGGGCCCTGGCGGAAACCTACGGCCAGAATGTAGGACTGTACAAAAGCCCGCAATACCGCTCAATGCAGGTGGACGGCAATAAAATCCGGATTACATTCGACAACGCGCCCAACGGCTTGATCGCCAAAGGAGCAGACATTGCCGAGCTGGAAATTGCGGAAGCCGACAAAGTATTTTCCAAAGCGCAGGCCCGCATCAAAGGAAACACGCTGGAGGTTTGGGCCGAGAACATCAAAAATCCGGTGGCAGTGCGATTTGCGTTCCGCGATGCTCCGGTGCCGAATCTCTTCAGCAAGGAAGGACTGCCGGTGATCCCGTTCCGAACGGATGCGTGGGATTTGGGGTTAATTTCTACTCCGAAGCCCTAAGAACGGGAACTTTCAGTATAGTCAGGAAGGCGGTTTTTAAAAATTTCAGTATATTTAGTTATGGAATACATTGCAGAACGGATTACGATCGACCCCGATTTGTGTAACGGAAAACCAACCATCCGGGGGAAAAGGATTGCCGTACAGACTATTCTGGAATTTCTGGGTGCGGGCGAAAGTGCCGAAGAAATTCTATACCAATACCCCTCACTGGAACCGGATGATATCACAGCTTGCGTACGATTTGCCGCTGAGTTAATGAACCGGCACTATACGATTCGCCCGCTACAGGCTGCCTGAGGATATGCCGACGTATTTGCTCGATGTCAATCATCCCTATTATTTTTCGCTTTGGAGGAACGAATTATATACCCATCAGAGAGATATTGACGACGAAATGTCAGACACTGAAATTTGGGAATATGCTAAAACCAATTCGTTGACAATTATTACGAAGGATACTGATTTTTTCAATCGTATTTTATTCAAAGAACCGCCACCACGTATTATTTGGATTGGTTTTGGGAACCTTAAAATGCGCCATTTCCATGAACGTATTATGGCCTGTTGGCCTGCTGTTTGTGAATTAAGCAAACAAAATAAGTTGGTTAAGGTATATCTGGACAGACTTGAGGCCATTCAATAGCTGGCAACATTCACAATTTATGCACTACGGAGATACAGTAAAACACGCAGATGCGAGCGTCAACAACGGCCATACATTGACGGTTTCGAGCCTGAATGAAGAAGAAACGCAGATCCTCTGCCGACTGGATGACGATTCGGAAGAATGGTTCGATGTCAATGACCTGACCATTGTTGACGAGTTTGACGATAGCTTTATTTGAAAGAGAATAGGTGAATGTAAAATTTTAACGGGGACGCCCTTTGGGTTTGAGAACTGGTAAGAAACCAAGATTACCAACGCATGGAATACTCCATTGCGCAGACGTTTATTCAAGAATTAATTCTTTTTTCAGAAACGAGTTTGGGTGCGTCGTTAGCCAAAGGGCAGGTTGAAGCGTTGTCAATGTACCATCCGTTGAAAATAACGAAATCGTTAATGCCTGGTTCAGCAGGTGGTTTTTAAGCGGGAAGTAAAAGGTCACATTGCCATCGACCGTATCGATGTGTTCCCAGTTGTTGTACGGAAACGAAGGGCTCCGATCGTTGGGAGCGATCACCTCATTTCCGAAACGAATGGCTGCAAACAACCCCTCAGTTTTGTAATTTCCTGGTACGGCCAGGGCCAGATAGCTGCCTGAATCGGCCTCCGCGATTGAAAAAGAATGCGCCCAGGCCAGCTTCGCTTCTTTCTCTTTTTCGAATAAATTGCTGGCTTTCCACGAGCGGGCTGGAAGTTTCCGGCCCTGATAAAACCCTTCGATTTCCCGAACCGACAGCGGAGCATTGGCAATTTTTACATACCGATAAGATCCACCCCCCGGAACTGTCAGGTGCAAATCGTCCCCGGTTCGTTTCACCGTTGCCGACTGCCAGCGAACCAGATCATTGGAAAAAGCAACGGAACCGGGTTGGTAGTCAGCGGGAATCCGGCGGAGAACAAGTTGATCGATTCGCGTCGGATTTTGCAAATCGATCCGCAGCGCACCGGGTTGGATGACACCTTTTGTGTAGGTACTGGCGTAGGCGTTAAAGGCCGTACCAGTATCGCCATCAAAGGCGTAACGATCCCACGAACCGGTTTGAACAAAGGTCGTATCGTTGAAAAAAGCGTCGCGGGCAGCCTGGACTTCCGGGTGTTGCGTTTTTCCCGCACGCGCCAGACTGCGTACTTCCAGCGCATTGTTGTCGTTGGCAAAACACATTGTTTCGTACATCGACGGATACGAGGACGGCACCGGTATTGGCGAAAGCGTGCCAATGAAGCGATGGGAAGCCGCCTTTTGCATCTTTCCGGGAAATGACACCTTCATTTCTGAACCAACAGCGTTGGTGGTTTTTCCATGCAGCGTCGCTTTGGTGAACGCACGGTTTCCGGCCTTGATCCGGACGGTATGCGTTGTCCCCGGTTTCCCCAGTAGCTGCATCACCAGTGGTTTGCCGGGTTGGTCATTGATGATTTTATATTCGATTCCGGTGACCGAAAAATCGGTATCCTCGGCGGTTATCATGAACAAAGCCGACCGAAACGGTTGAACCTCGACCGGCACCGGTTTGCCGTACTCGAAAACGCCAATGACTTTTTCGGTGGGATGAATCTGTTTGACGGTGTAACGTGGTGCTGGTTCCAAGCCGATGGAACGGTCACACGGGATGGCACGAGTTTCACTGGTCCAGCCCAGATTTCGTAACGTAATAAACCGCGTGGTGGCATTTCCGCGGGAAACCGCCTTGTAACCGTAATCTGTTTCGGGTAACGGCATGGCTTGCGTAAGAATAGACCGGTATTGCCGGTGCAGGTTGTAGATGCGGGCCAGCGTTGGAAATTCGTCGTCGCGCAACAGCCACGGATTGCCGTAAATCTCCGGCGCCATGATCAGGCTGCGGTTAAAAGCCTGCAGAATGAGGTCGTCTTCCCAGAAATCAAGCGCGGAGGAAAGGCAAATACCGTGGTCTTCGGTCAGGCGCAGCAGGTTGGGCGGGTACGCCCGTTTCATGTTCCCCTGCCGGTGATGAATGGCCGTCGCATCATTGAAATTATTGACATCGATGTAGGTTTCCTTGCCTTCCCACAAAAAGGTCGTGGTATATTTTTTAGCCGCTTCACTCAGTGAAATGCGGTGGTTCAGTACGATCAGATCGGGCGAATACTGCCGGGCTTTTTGCATCGCCTGAATGAAGTACGGTTCTTTTTCAGGACGTAAATCGCTGCAACAGGCGTCCATTTTGAAGATTTTGAACCGGTAGTCCCGGCAAAGATTGGCGAGCAGATCCACGCGCTGTTGAGCCTCCTGGGGCGTGTTGCCGTATCCGTCGGGACCAATCCACAAGCCCAGGCGCGTTCCGATGCTGTCGGCGCGTTGGGCAATGGTCCTGAAGCCGTTGGGAAACGCTTTTCGGAACCAGGGCGAGTTCAGGTTGCCATACGCCATTTCTTTCGGCGTCGACGAGCAGTTTGGCCCGTTGTCGAACACGCCCGCGTCGAGCAGAAACACGTCGAGTTGCATCCCATACTGCCGCTTCATCCAGCCGAAGAAGTCAAGGTTTCGCAGGGTTTTATGCTCGTTGGAGCCATTCCAATTCCGGTTGATCCAGTCGAAATACATGGCCATCGAAGGTGTTTTTTCGTCGGCTCCGGGATAAACGGGTTGGTCGGTCTGGGCGTAAACGGAGGTGAACGTAAAAAAGGCAAGCAGGCAGCGGATCAGGCGGGTCATTGGAAATAGGGTTTCGAACGGAATTATTTCTTTCGCAATCGGATTACGTAACCGCCCCCCGGTGCCAGGTGGACTGGTAGCACGGTATTTTTGGTGACGGTTTTTGTCGATAATTTATAATCGGAAGCGTAACGGTCAGCATTCACACCGTCTTCGCAAATGGTGGCTTCGTAGGTTCCCATATCCAGAAAATCTAGGGGGAACGTCAGATCCCGAGCCGTTGAATCCGTCATTGCGCCCACGAACCAATCCTGATTTTTTTTACGAGCCGTCACGAGGTAGTCGCCCAGGCGGGCGTCCAGCACCCGGGTCGTATCCCAGGTTGTCGGAATGCTGCCCATCAATTCCATAAAAGCCGGTTCGGTCAGGCCCTGTGATGGATTGCCGGAGAAAAACTGAATCGGACTTTCGTAGACGATAAACATTGCTAATTGCTGGCAACGCGTGGTCATTGACATCACGTTTTCGCCAATGGGCCGGAAGGTCCTGGGCGTCGCATTCGCGAGCAAACCCGGTTCGTAATCCATCGGCCCGCTGAGCATCCGGATGAACGGCAGCAACAGATTGTGGTCGGGCGAGGGTTTGTCGCTCCAGATGTTGAACTCCGAACCCAATACCGCTTCGCGGGCTATGGCGTGCGGGTAGGTGCGGTTGAAACCGGCGGGTTTGTAAGCCCCGTGAAACATAATCATGAGCTTATGCCGCGCGCAGGCTTCGGCCATTTTCTGGATCAGGCGGACGGTTTTCTGGTCGTCGCGATCGAAGAAATCCGTCATGATGAAATCAATCCCCCAGCGGTTGAATTGCTCCAGGGCGGGTTCTAATTGACGGTCGAGGGTCATCGCCAGGGTCCACATGCTGACGCCGATGCCTTGCTTTTTGGCATGGGCCATGATGTCGTCCATGTTAATTTCCGGCCGGATTTTGAACAAATCCTGCGTATCACTCCAGCCCGCGTCCATCATAATCCGCTCGAAACCAAATCGTTTGGCGAAGTCGATGTAAAACTTATAGGTCTCGGTGTTGATGCCGCTTTTGAAGGGCACATTGAACAGATTCGAGGAAATAATCCATTCGTCGGTCGCTTTTCCCGGTTTTACCCACGAAACGTCGGCCACACGCGAAGGTGACGCCAGCCGGTACACCAGATCATTGCCGGGTAAATCTTTATCACTTGGGGCCACGATCAGCACGCGCCAGGGAAACCTTCGTGTTCCGGCGGTTTTGGCGATGAAGTCGGCCCGTTTGGTCACGTACTTTTGGGAATATTCACCACCCGTTACGGCTTCGTCCAACGGATAGGGTGCAAAATCGCCCTGCAAAGCCTGGGAACCGGTTCCGGTCAAAAACATCCCCGGATAATCTTCCAGATCGGATTCGGTAATGGCGATTTTGGGCGTGGTCGTCGGCGCCACCAAAACCGGCGTAAAAAACAGGTTCCGGCTGGTCAGACTATCCAGCGGTTTGACGGTATACGTTTCTTCAAAACTGGTGTGGTAACGATCCTGGTCTGGCCGTTTGACAACTTCCGGAAAATACAGGCGGTGGTTTTCGGGAAACTGAAACCGGGCCGTTTCGCTTTTTACGATAATACTGTCTTTCAACGTCGATGTGATTTGGTAGGCAATTCCGTCGTTGTACGCCCGAAAAACCAAGCCAAACGAATTGCGGAGGTCAACCGTCAGTTCCTGATAGACATCCGGGATGATTCTCCTTTTTTCCGGAATGGGCGAAACGATCGTCCCTCGGTTCTGTCGGTTTGTAAACCTCGGATTTCCGGAGCGGGCTGACAGCTTTTTTCCATCCTGCAAAACCAGATCGATTTCGGATGGTGCGACAATCAGCCGGTTCTGGTAGTAAACCTGGTATGTGATCGTGGAGGCCAGGTTGAGAACCACTTTCAGCGATCGGTCGGGGGAGTTAAATTCGCGGATAATCGCATTTTGGGCGAAGCAGGCTTCGAAAAACCAGCAATAGAAAAAGCCAACCAGAAAAAAACTTACCAGCGTACGTTTCATGGGATGAAAGAAAAGCCCCTTTGAACAAGCCAGCCGCCGAAAGGTTTCGGCCTGCTCAAAGGCGGTTTACTAGTGGTGTGGATCAAATCAATAGCCCGGATTTTGTGCCGTTACACCCCCTGAACCCAGAGCGGTATTTCGGTCAATTTCGGATTGGGGAATCGGCAATAACTCGTGTTTATTGGCCTGAAAATAGGGAATGGGTTCTCCGCCCAGCAACGCCAGTTTGCCAGCCGCCCGCCAACGCAGCAGGTCGCGGTTCCGTACCTGCTCTCCCGCCAGTTCCACCCGCTTCTCGTGCATGACGGCCTTCAGGATTTCATCCTTGGTATTGCACGGAAACTTCGTATTCGGATACGTCGGCAAACCGGCGGTTTTTAGCTCGGCACGGTTTCGGATGTCGTTCAGTCGGGCGATGGCGGCCTGGGCCGTACCGGTTTCGTTCTCGCACTCGGCCAGCATCAGCAGCACTTCGGCGTAGCGAATCCGGCGGTTCATGGCGCTGGTGACGTTACCGGGCGTTGGATTCTTGTAACTCAGGGTGTATTTTTTCCAGGATTCCTGGGTCATCACGCCCCCGGCCCACTGATCGCCGACTTCATAAATCGTCGTTTTTTTGCGCGGATCGCCGGGTTCAAATTCGCTTTTGAGTCCCGGCGAAGGGAGAACGATCCCGTTGCCGGTGTTCATGTCGTATTGCCGGGTTCCGTTGGTCGATTCGCGGTATTGGCCCTGGGCGTAGTCGTCGCCTTCGTCTTCAGCCGCCGAGGGCGAAGGTGCAAAAACGTACTCGAAAACCGACTCTTTGTTGAATTCGGTTTCTTCCTGAAAATTCTCCGTGCTGGTCGGAGAAAGCGCGTACAAACCCGAACTTCGAACCTTTTCGAGCACGGTTTTGGCGTTGGCGTAATCGTTCATCTGCATATACGCCCGGCCCAGCAGGGTGTTGGCCGCTCCGCTGGTGGCTCGGCCGTTATCGGCCGCTTCGTAGGTTGGGGGCAGGGTGGCTGCCGCGTCTTTCAAATCCTGAATGGCCGCTTCATAAACGGCTTTCTGCGTCGAACGGGGCACAAAACCGCCAAAATCGGTCACGGGTTTCGTTATCAAAGGAACCCCGCCCCACAGGCTGGCGAGTTCAAAATACGCCAATCCCCGCAGAAACCTGGCTTCGGCCACTACCCGGTTTTTGATCTGACCCGACGGATCATCCGGGTCGCTGGTAACGGTATTGTTAATCACCACGTTGCAGCGGTGAATCACAATGTAAAAGCCTTTCCAAACCCGTTCGGTGTAGGCGTTGTTGACGCCCAGCGTCCCGCGCAGAATCTCGCCCCGATCGTCGGCCAGGGTCGTGCCCACAAAATCATCCGACCGCAGGTCGTGCAGCCAGATGTAGGCGTTACCGACTAAATAACTGCCGTTCAGGGTGGTGTAGGCCCCATTGACGCCCTTTAGCAATTCAGCGCTGGATTTAAAATACGTTTCCGCCGTGACCGCGTTCGGATTGACCTTGTCCAGGCTATTTTCACAACTGCTCAGCCCGATAAACCAGCCGATCAGTCCGATGAGTAGTGTCTGTTTTTTCATGGAAGTGATGTCGTTGGAAGTTAAAAACCGATTTGCAACCCCAGTGAGAAGGAACGGGCGGCCGGATACTGTCCGTAGTCGATGCCGTTGGTCAGGTTACCCGCACCCCGGTTACTGCCGATCTTCATCCCGATTTCCGGGTCGTAGCCCAGGTCGTAGCCGGTAAACGTGAGCAAATTCTGCGAGGCCACGTAGATCCGAAATTTCGAAATCGCTCCGTTCGTTTTGGCCGCGAGGATATCCGCCGGTAATTCGTAACCGATGTTGATGTTTTTCAACCGCAGGTACGACGCATCCTGCAACCAGCGAGTCGATACCCGGGAATTGTCGTTCGGGTCGCTCCACTTGATGCGCGGATTGGTCGTGCTCGGATTCTCTTTCGTCCACGCATTTTCGTAGGCCGAAAGACTCCCTCCCAACGGCCAGCGGAAGGCCCCGGCATACACCCCAATCCCACTGTAGATTTCACCCCCCTGCACCCCCTGAAACAGAATCGACAAGTCGAAATGCTTGTAGGAAGCCGTCAGGTTCATTCCATACGTAAAGTTGGGCAGGAAGGAACCGATCACTTTGCGATCTTTGTCGTCCACAAAACCGTCACCGTTCAGGTCGCGAAACCGCACATCGCCGGGGGCCGTGGCCTGGTTTTGGTAATAGGCCGTTGCATTGCCGGTTTTCGAACGGGCGGCCGCATTGTCGGCATCGACCTCAGCCTGAGTCTGATAAATCCGGTCCAAATCCCAGCCGTAGAACGACTGAATCGGATCGCCCGCGACGGTTCGGGTCACGGGAACGCCCCAGCTTGAGAAGTAATTGCCATCGCCCCCGAATATGGCCCCGCTCGGCGAATCGAGCCGCAGGACTTTGTTGCGTACCCGGCTGATGTTCCCGCTGATGCCCCAGCTAAATTCCCGTTTGCGGGGTGCGCGGTAACCCAATTGCAATTCCCAGCCTTTGTTCTGCATTTTCCCGATGTTGACGTCCGTAAACTGCACGTAGCCGAACGAGGGCGGGGTGGGCGCTTTCAGAATCAGGTTGTCGGTCACCCGGTCGAAATACTCGACGGTGAGCGAAACCGTGTTGTTGAATAAACTGGCATCCAGCCCGACGTTGAACTGGTTCGTTTTTTCCCACTCCAGGTTCTGGTTGGCCAGTTTGTTGTAAAAAGCCGTATTGACAACCGGGTTGTTGTTGAACGGATACGACGAATTGTAAATCAGCGATTGCCAGGGATAGTTGCTCAGTGCCGACGGATTCAGGCCCGTGACGCCGTAACTGGCCCGCAGTTTCAGGTCGGAGAAAACCGCTGCTTTCCGGAAGAAAGGCTCGTCACCCACGTTCCAGCCGATGGAAGCCGCCGGGAAGTTGGCGTATTTGTTGCGCGGTGCCCAGACCGACGAACCGTCGCGCCGGATGCTGGCATTCAGGATGTATTTTCCCTTGTAGGCGTACCCGACCCGGGCGACATACGACAGCAGCATGTTCTCCTCGATGGTGTTGAGTGCGCTGACATTTGTAGCCCCATTGAGCGTTTTAATGGCCGGGTTCGATTGCTTTCCGGTCATCAGTTCGGTGCGAATATTGGTTTTTTGACCTTCAAAAACGACGACTGCGTTCAGATGGTGAGCTGACGAAAACGTCTTGTCGTAGGTCAGTTGTTCCGAAAACAGGAGGGATGAATAGGCGTTCCGGTTGTTGGTGATGCTGGAAAGCCCATCGTTGGTTTTGAAGATATTCTGTCCGTCGTTGACCATATAACTCTGATCGATACCGTCTTCCAGCCCGTTGGCGTAGTCCACCCCGAAGGTGCTCCGGAATTTCAGCGATTCCAGCAGTTTCACATCCAGGAAGGCGCTGCCCAGAATCTTGACGGTTTTCCGCTTGAAGACAATGTTTTCAATGTCGGCAATCAGGTTCGGAAACGGGTGTCCGTCGATCGCGTCGCCCCCGGCTTTGATCCAGATACCGGTGTTCGGGTCTTTAACCGGCAAGTGCGGTAGCGCAAATTGCAGCAACGAAAGGGGCGTGCCCTGATCGCCGGTCTGGCCGTCGGCGTTGTTGTAAAGTTGCGAGGTGTAGGCTACCAACAGATTCTGCCCGAACGTAAACCGGGAACCCAAGTCGTGCGTCGAATTGACCCGAAAGTTATACCGCTCAAAACCGACGCCTTTGAGAATGCCGTCCTGTTTCATATACCCCGCCGAGCTGTAAAACGTCGATGTTTTGCTTCCGCCCGAAACCGACACATTGTTGTTCGTCAGAAAACCGGTTTTAAAGTACAAATCCTGCCAGTTGGTGTTGGTCTGGCCGTAAGTTTGCGTCGCGCCCGGATACGGGTATTTGTTCATTTCGGTGGGCGTATAGCGACTTGGTCGGGCCGGAGCATTTTCGAGGTTATCGCCCGAATACATGCTGTCCATGAAACGGTTGCGTTGGCCGGTATTCATCGGGTCGAGCAGCCGCCAGGCCGATTCGACGCCCGCGTACGAATCGAGGCTGACCCGAAGTTTGCTGTCTTTCTGGCCTTTTTTGGTGGTCAGCAGAATCACGCCGTTGGTGGCCCGTGACCCGTAAATAGCCGCAGCACTGGCGTCTTTCAGGACTTCCACCGATTCGACATCCTTGTTATCGAAACTCGCCAGATTCGTCGTTGGAAAACCGTCAACCACATACAGCGGATCGGTCGAAAAACTCACCGAACTAACCCCCCGGATGCGGATATTGGGGGAGGTTCCCGGCGAACTGACGTTGGTGACGGTTAGCCCCGGCACGCGGCCCTGCAAGGCCTGCCCGACTTCAGCCACCGGCAACTCGTTCAATTCTTTGGTATTGACTTTGGAAATGGCACTTGTTACTTCCCGCTTCGTCTGGGTACCGTAACCGACTACCACCACTTCATTCAACGACCGGGAGCCGGGCACGAGCTGAACCGTCACGTTGGTTTGATTGCCCGCGACAACCTCCCTGGTTTCGTAGCCCAGAAACGAGAAAACCAGCGTGGCCGATGGGTTGGGGACCTGGATTCGGAACTGCCCACGGGCGTCGGTCACTGTGCCCTGGGTCGTGTTTTTCACCAGCACGCTGACGCCCGGCAAGCCATCGCCCTTTTCATCGGTTACCTTTCCGGTAACGGTATTATCCGTCTGTTTTTTCTCAAGGGGAGCCGTATTTTCAGGCAAAAAACCGGTTTCAATGCGATCCAGGATAATCTGTCGGCCCGATAACTCGTATTTAATCCGCAGCGGCCGGAACAGTTTTTCCAGCGTTTCCTGCATGGTGCTGTTCGTCACGATCAGCGTCACCGGCTGGTTGACGTCGATCACCCGGGAACTGTAGACGAATTTCACCGTCGTTTTTTTTTCCAGCAGTTGCAGAACGTCTTTAAACTTCCGGTCAACGATTTTCAGGCTCACGACCTGATCCAGCACGTTCTGCGCCCGGATGATGTGGGCCGAAGCGAGGTTGATGCACAGTCCCAGCAGGAGGAGTTGGTACAGGGTTAGTTTGAGCATTTTGGTACACCAATGCTGAAGTTGTAGTTTCTTCTTCATACTTTTGATTGTTAAAATCCAGATATTTTGACAATACAAATCCGGCTCATCCGGCACGATGAGTTGGGATTTATCAGGGCGTTGAAACGGCACTTTCAACGCCCTTCTTCAATGCGGCACGCTACTTCATAAGGGTTTAAGAATAAGGGTTTAGGATAGACAAAGGGTTATGAATGAATGGGTTAGTTGCAGCCTTTTCCGGTTACAACGACTTCGCCGTTCACGATCTCGTAGTGTGCCCGAATGGCCCGGCACGTCAGTTTCAGTTTTTCGTACAGCGGTTCATCCGTGAGGGAGGCCGTCACCGGGCAATTTCCAAGCAGGGCCTGGTCGTAAGCAATTCGAATGTTATACGTCTTTTCCAGTTGGCTAAAAATCTGGCTGACCGGCGTTTCATCGTATTCAAAAACCATTTCCTGAATGGTTCCGGACTGCGAAGAAGCAACCGGAGTCACGGTATGCTTCACCAGCCGGGTTTCCATCGGATTGGCGTCTTTGGAAAAAACCACCTCTTGTCCGGGATTCAGAATTAGCCCTTCCAGTTGAGGGGTTTGGGCGTGTTGGGCGGCTTTCGGGCTTTTAGCTTCATACACGGACACCTTTCCGGTTTTAACGGTAACCTGTATACGTTTGTCATTGGGGAAAGCCATTACATTAAAGCTTGTCCCCAGTACCTTCGTAACGATTTCGTTGGCAAATACGTAGAGAGGACGATTGGGATCTTTGGCAATTTCGAAGAACGCTTCGCCCGACAGGTAAATTTCCCGGACGTTCCGGCTGAAATACGCAGGATAGGAGAGTTTGCTGCCTTTTTTCAGTAAGACGGAACTTCCATCCGGAAGAACAATCAAACGGGTTGGTTTGGTCTGGTTCTCCACTTCGACCAGATCGTATTTTTCGGTAGCCTGCTTCACCAATTGGGCGTATCCGGCTTTGTTTCCGCGTTCATGCATCACAAAGTACCAGCTTCCCAAGCTGACCAAACCGGCCACAAAGGCGGCTGCCCAGTACCACCTGGCAAACAGGGGACGACTAACGGTTTGAGTCGGTTCATCGGCCTCGATGCGGTCGAAGACCGACTGTTTTAACACCGCGATTTCTGATTCGGGAACAACGGGTACCGGTAGGAGGTTAGCAACCAAAACCAGTTGGCGGGCGATTTCGACATCGTTGCGCTTGAAGGGATAAACCTCCAGCCAGTTTTGCCAGAAAGTTTCGGCTTCCAGGTCGGTCGACAGAACCCAATGGATGAAAAAGTCGTCCGTTGCAAATTCCTCCGGTGTATACTGCAAATAGTCGCTCATTGATACTTAGTCAGGAAATAATTATCCTATTTTAAGTACAGAGAGCCTATTTTCAGTTTACTACCAAAGCAGAAGTCATAATTTTCGAAAATAAATTTAAAACAGCAGGTACAAAAAGAGAAGATGGACGAGGTGCTTGCGCAGCTTCAGCAGGGCATTTTGCAGGGTATTGGCAACGGTTTGTTCCTTCAGGTCAAGCAGCGTAGCGATCTGGCGGATTTTCAGGCCGGTGTAGTATTTCAGCGAAACGACCTCGTATTCCCGTTTTGATAAGGTCTGTAGCCCGTTGGAAATCCGGGCCTGTTGCTGGTCCCCCGTTTCCGACTCCATCCACTGGGTTTCGGCGGAGTCCTCCGCCGGACTGGTCATTTCGGCTTCGGCCCAATCGGAGGATAGATGCTGTCGGTCTTTCAACAGTTTGAGCAGGGTTCTTCGCAGGCAGCTATACAGATAAAACCGGACTTCGACGGTTGGGGAAAGCGTTTCGCGGTAAGCCCAAAGATCGACAAAGACATCCTGAACGGCGTCTTTCGTCAAGGCCATATCCTGGCAAAAACGGTAGCCATACGTCAGCAAATCGCGCACATAGGCATCGAACAATTTTCCCAGTGCGTTGCGGTCACTGGCGCGTAAAGCCGTCCAGAGAAGCAAATCCTCTTCCGTCCGTTTTTCGCTGTGGGTCTTTCGATGCATAGATCTGCTAAATTCGTACAATTTTAACGCATTTTATTTATAAAAACTAGTTCGGTTTTGCAGGCTTGAAAAAGAAAGCATCTGTATGGCGCACCACATTTGGACCCCACCTTCCGTGTAACCATTGCTCAATGTACCATAGGCGTTGCGCCGGATCTTTAACCTTGTGTAGCAAAATGAACCGTTATTATTTTACATTCCGTTCATAGATACATAAACGGATTTTTGGAATCGATGTACGTGATCTTCATTCCGGGCAGTTTCGGTTGCAGCCAGGGCACCAGCCACTGCATACCCGGTGCCTCGCTCATGATGTGCCCCAAAATACCGAGGGAGAGTTTCTGGCCCTGCTGGCGCGCATCCCGGACATATTCGGCGGTTTCCCACTCGCTGATTTCCCCGCACAGAATCACATCCGGTTTGTCCTGCTGAATCGCCAGGATGTGGCTTCGGCCACCCGACGCACCCGGCATGAGCAAAATCCGCCGACACGACTGCGCCGGATCACCCACCACCCGCATCATCGCGATGCCCAGTTTCTCCTTCGCGTGGGTAATAATCTGCTTCAACGGCAGGGGCGCGGGAAGGGTGATGATCCGCGGATTCGTTGAATCCATGTATTTCTCCCAGCCGAGGGCCGTCACCACACCCATCCGGATGCCGTCGGGGCGGTGCGAATGCCAGTAGTCGTGAAACCGCCAGACGGCAATGCCGTGTTTCGCCAGCAGATCATGCTTCCGCTTGAACACCTCGTCTTTGTCTAGCCAGTCGGTTTCGTCGGCGTGGTTGTAAAATGTCGGTTCGTGAACGATGATAAAGTTGGCTCCCAGCCGGGCGGTTTGCTCGATGACGTCCATGGTGGCAAACATCGTGGAAACGATGCCGGTCACTTTCTGATCCGCCGTGCCGGATTTCAGCGTATCGACGGTTTTCGGAAACGGAGCGTTCGGAATGGTTTTCAGAATGAGGTCCATCACCTGACCCACCGTAACGGGTTCGGCGGGTTGCCAAAAGGCGGCTGTGGGGGTGATTCCCGGTAGGGTCAACAGTAGTGATGCTTTGGTGAGCGTGTCGACAAATTCGCGTCGTCCTGGTTTTTCCGGGGTCATCATGGCTTCGGTTGTTTTTTGAACGCTTCGATCATTTTTTGCCGTTGGGCCGGGGTCATGTTCTGGAAGCCCGCCGGGTCGAATGCCGCCCCTTTTTTGTAGTCTTTCGGAATGTCGAACAGCGAAGCCGACACCGGTTTGGTGTCATAGCGAACCAGATCCATCGTCATGCCCGCGTTTTTCATGCGCACGAAAAAACCGTCAGCACCGCTCTTTTTTAGTTCGGTATAGAGATTCTCTCCGCCAAAATCCTGGTTGGAACGCCAGTACGACAGCAGTTTTTCGTAGCCCGGAATGTCTTTGCTGGTCCAGATTTCCATAGAGCCTTTATCAAACGTGACCAGCGCGTGGGTGCAGTTCAGGTTCTGAATTTTCTCTTTTCCGACCACCTTGACCGTAGCCTTCATGGCCGGGGTGTTTTTCGACGGATTGGGGCGGTTTTCCGTGTACGTCTTGCTCGACTCGTTCAGCATGTAGGTCACGTTGGGCGTTTTCGCCAACATCAGGATCGTCTGTTTCATCGGTTTTGCTGCGCCCGGAAACGGAATGCTGACGTCGGTCCGGACGTTGCCGTTGGAAAAATACATCGTGCTGGTGGTCGTTCGGGACTGAGCGCCCTGCGACATGGTCATTTTGTATTCGACGGTTCCCTGTTGCGCCCAAACGAAAGCAGGCAGCAGGAGGGTGGTCAGTAGACTAAGGATTTTTTTCATGGGTAAGGAAGTTGTGCCACGGCAAGCTTAACCAAAATTGCGGACATTTCGGGCGAATGCGCCATAAAAAATACCCCACTTTGCAGCGGGGCATTTCGGATGTTTAGGTTAAGAAAGACGGTTTGTTCCAAAGAAGGAGCCCCGTTTATTTTCCAATCATTTCTGTCGGGGCCGTTTTTTCAACAGCTTTCATGACCCGAAAGAAATTGCCGCTCCAGATTTTCTCAATGTCTTTTTTGGAATACCCGCGACGCACAAACTCGATCGTGAAGTTTTCGTACTGGCTGACATCGAAACAGTCGGCCAGGGCGCCACCGCCGTCGAAGTCGGCTCCCATGCCCACGTGGTCGATGCCGATCAGTTTAACGATGTGGTCGATGTGATCGACGGCGTCTTTCACCGTGGCGAGTTGCACCGGGTATTTTTTGTTGAGTTCCATGAAATCGGCGCGGATTTTCTTCTGATCCTCCTCCGACAGTTTGCTCATGGCACCCATCATCGACCGCCGGTCTTTGACACCCCATTTTTCCAGCATGGCTTTCTGGGCCGCTTCCCGCTCCGGACTGGGCGGAATGGTTTTTACGTAATCGCTCAAGAGGTTCAACTGCACCACGCCCCCGTTTTTGGCCAGGGCTTTCAGCATGTCGTCGGTCAGGTTGCGGGGATGATCGCAAACGGCTTTGGCACCCGAGTGGGAGGCAATGATGGGGACTTTCGATAGCCGGACGACATCGTAAAAGGTCGAATCGGAAACGTGCGAAACGTCGATCATCATGCCCAGCCGGTTCATTTCGGCAACCACCTGTTCGCCCAACGGGCTAAGTCCCTGGTATTCGGCTCCTTTCGGATCGGTCGACGAGTCGCAGATGTCGTTGTTGCTCGAATGGCAAAGCGTCATGTAGCGGGCACCGAGGTCGTAAAACTTCTTCAGCATCGACACGTCATGCCCCATCGGATAGCCGTTTTCCACCCCGATAAAAATGACCCGCTTCCCGGTTTTTCCGATTCGGAGGGCATCCTGGGGCGTCGTCGCCAGTTCGGCTTCCGAAGCCGTGCTTTTGAGCGTCGCATGAACCGCATCAAAAATGCCGAGGGCTTTCTGTTTGGCAGCTTCGTGGCCTTCCGGCGTGCGCGGCCCCTGTCCGAGGTAAACCGCCCAGAAAATGGCATCCAAACCGCCTTTTTTCATGCGCGGATAATCCACTTTGCTGTTGGTCGTGCGGGGGTCGTTTTCCTTCGTGACGTCGAATCCCCCGCGCGACAGCAGCATCGGTGTGTCGGCGTGTGTATCCACGGTGAACGCTTTTTCGTGGATTTTCTTCGCTTTTTTCAGCAGGGCTTTGTCATCGTCGGTGGCCGATGCCGGCAGCGCGCCGGTTGCCAGACAGGCAAGGAGGGTTGGGAATAGCCAGTTTTTCATTTCGCAAACCAGAGTTTAAGTTTCTTGTCGTTTTGTCCTCCCTGACTTTTCAGCGCAGCATTGAAATTATTGAAGTTCAATGACTCCTCCGAGCCGGGATAGGGTAAGCGGGTGGGAATCACCCCGTTGTTGGTGTTCAGGGCGGGAGCAGTCAGCGTCGGGATGCCCGTCCGGCGGTATTCCGACCAGGCTTCCAGGCCCTGACCATAGAGCGCAATCCACTTCTGTTCCATCAACTGGGTGTAGCCCTCAGCACCGTTCTTCATCGCATTGGCCGTCAGGTAAGCCGGTGAGACGGTGAGTTTATACTGATCGTGCGACGCCGTGATGGCGCTGTTGTAGAGCGTGGCGGCCGTACCGGCTGCGGTGATGCCTTTGTAGGCAAATTCCGCTTTGATAAACAGCAGTTCGGCGTAGCTCAGGATGACACCCGGCGCCGTTGCGCTAGTAAAATAGGCACCGATTTTCGAAGTTTTCGACAAACCGAGGGCATTGGCATCCGACGCCGACAGGCCGTTCGGAACCCCTTTGTATTCGCCCCCGTCGGCGGGTCGGTCGGCATACACCGCCAGCCGCGCATCACCCAACGCCAGCATCTTGTTGACGATGGTTGCGCTGATGCGGTGATCGTCGCGGGTTTTGCGGTTTTCGTTGATCGGATTGTTGTTGGGAACAGCCGCCAGGTAGTTCAACTGAATGTTATCGGCGTTGGAAGCCAGCACCGGGTATTTGGCGGGATCGCTCAGAATCCGGGTGATTTCGGCTTTCACGTCGATGGGCGCGTCGGTTTTGCTCAACATCCGGTTGAGCAAACGCAGGCTGAGCGAGTTGGCAAACTTCTTCCACTTGGTCAGGTCACCGGCGAGCAAAATGTCCCCCGCAATGGCCTTGCTTTTGTCGGTCACGTCGATCAGGTCACTGGCTGCTTTCAGTTCGGCCACCAAACCGGCGTAGACATCTTTCTGGGCGTCGTATTTCGGTTGAAGCGAGCCTTCCAATCCCATGATTGCTTCTTTGTAGGGAATGTCGCCGTAGATATCCGTCAGCAATGAAAACACCCAGGAGCGCAGAATGACAGCCACAGCCTGGTAATTCGTGTTGCCGGTTTCAATCCCAATCTTGTGAATGCGCTGGTAGTCAGCGAGTGATTCGATGTAAAAATCACGCCAGCTATTGCTGATAATGTCATTCGAAATCGTGTATTGATCGACGTCGGTATACTGAATCCGGGCCCAGTGCTGCGAAATGCCGGAGCCAATGTCCTGCCCCAGCGAACCGCCCCAGTATACATCGACCGCGCTCTGAATACCGTGGGGCATGAAGAGGTCGGCGGAGGCTACCGTCGGGTTGTTGGGATTGGTGTTGAGTTCATCAAAATTCTCCGTGCAGGACGACATGCTCAAAATGAGCGCGGCTACAGCGGCTTTATAGCGGAATGAAAAAGTGTTGCGTTTCATGGTAGTACTGGTTACAGATTGAAGCCGATGTTGAAGCCAACGGAGCGGGTGGTGGGAATCTGGCCGTTTTCGATGCCCTGCAGGTTTCCGTCGTTGTAGAAGCTGGTTTCCGGATCGATGTGCGGTACTTTGCTGTGCAGCAACGCCAGGTTCCGGCCCACGATCGAGAACGAGATGTCCCGGAAAGGCAGCCGCTTAAACACCTGACCGGAGAGGACGTAGCTCAACCGAACTTCCCGCAGTTTGACGAAGCTTCCGTCGAAAATGGTGCCTTCGTTGTTGGTCAGCGAGTAGTATTTGTGGTGCCACTCTTCCGACGAAACCCGCACATCGTTCGGCACGTAGTTGGGTTCGGCCGCAGTTCCGATGTTTTTAACGCCCTCGCCGATGATGCCGTCTTCCCGACCGAAGGTCGTTTCTTTCAACACCCCGGTGTAGCGACCGATGTTGATCGATTGCGAGAAAATGTCGCCACCCTGTTTAATGTCGATCAAGGTGCTCAGTGAGAGTGCTTTATACGTAAAGGTGTTCTGGATGCCGCCAATCCATTTCGGGGTGAAGTTCCCCAGAATCCGGCGAACCGGGTCGATTTGGGGCACCCCGCCACTGTATACGATGTTGCCGTTCGGGTCGCGCAGGAAGCCTTGTCCGAAGAACGTGCCGTACGGCTGACCGATGCGGGCTTCAACGCCCATGCCGCGGATGTTGGTGGTCGGGTTCAGCGTATACGTCGTCAGCCCTTCGGCCAGTTCCAGCACCTTGTTGCGGTTGCGGGCCCAGTTCAGGACAATGTCCCACTGAAAAGCACCGGTTTTGACCGGCGTGGCCGACAGTTGCAGTTCGATCCCTTTGTTTTCCAGCCGACCTGCGTTCAGCAGTTTCGAGGCAAAACCGGTTGCGTTGGAGATGTTGACGTTCAGAATCTGGTTGAACGACTGTTTGTCATAATACGTCACGTCCACGCCCACGCGGTTGTTCCAGAGTTTCACTTCCGCCCCAATTTCATACGAATTCGTGATTTCCGGTTTCAGATTGGCGTTCAGCATGGCGTTGCTTTCGGCCAGCGACGGCGTACTGCCCCAGGCGTTGGCGTAGGCGTAGGTTTGCAGCAGGTTAAACGGCTCGGTATCATTCCCGACGCGGGCAATACCGCCCCGGATTTTGGCAAACGACAACACCGGCGAGTTTACATTGAACATGTCCGTCAACACCGCACTGACGGCGGCCGAGGGGTAGAAATACGAGCGGTTGTTGGACGGCAGCGTGCTCGACCAGTCGTTCCGGGCGGTCAAGTCCACGAACAGGTAACTCCGGAAACCAATGTTGGCCGACGCGTAGGCACTGTTGATGACGCGCTGGTTGTAGGCGTTTTCCGTGACCGGCCGCTGGCGGGAGTTCCCCATGTTCCAGACACGCGGGATGGCTAATTCGGTGGCTCCCATGTAGTTCCGCTGGTAGAAATTTTTGCGGTGGTTCCCGCCAATGTTGGCGGTTACGTCAAATTCGCCGAATTTATGCGTGGCGTTCAGCAGGAAGTCGGAGTTCGATTCCTGGACGTAAATCTGCTCTTCGTTGTAGCTGTCGAACAGGTTGGCGGTCCGGGCGGCATTCTTCGTTTTCCGGCGGTCTTCGTAGAAATCCGTTCCCGTGCGGGCGGTCAGCGTGAGCCAGGGCGTGAATTTGTAGGTAGCGGCCAGGTTGCCAAACAGGCGGTCGCGCTCGTTTTCGCGGGCGCTGACGTTGAGCTGGTAATAGGGGTTGGTCCAGTAATTGTAGTTCCAGTTGTTCTGGTAAATACTACCCGGAGCCTGATACTGTTTCAGTTTTTCCATATCGACCTGCCGCCCGAACCAGATGAAATACAAGCCCCAGTTGGTGCGGTTATCGCTGCCGTCTTTCACGTAGTTCCCGGTGGCGCGGATGCTCAGTTTTTTGGTCAGATTCCAGCCCGCATTCAGCGAAACCGTCCGCCGTTTGTAGTCGGTGTTGGGCAGAATGCCGGTTTGGTTCAGGTCGGTGAACGAGAGACGGAAATCACCTTTGTCACTGGCGCCCGTCACGGAAACGTTGTTGGTCAGCGTCCGGCCGGTTTCAAAAAACTGGTTGACGTTGTCCGGGTGCGCAACCCAGGGCGTGGGCGTCCGTTTGCCATCGGCACCGATGGGTGAGTCGAACTGCGGCAACAACCGGCCGTCCAGTTTAGGTCCCCAGCTTTCATCGACGCCATCGTTGACGCCACCGCCCCGACCATCGACGTAGGAAAACAGGCCTTTACCGCCCTGTCCGTATTCATTTTGCCATTCCGGCAGTCGGAACGGGCTGTCGAAAGCCGTATTGGAGTTGACCGAAACGCCGATGCCCCGGCCTCCTTTTCCGCTTTTCAGCGTGATCAGGACCACGCCGTTGGCTCCGCGGGAACCGTACAAGGCGGCCGCGCTGGGGCCTTTCAGGACGCTAACCGACTCAATATCATCCGGGTTGAGCGAACCGGCACCGTTGCCGTAGTCCACCGCCGTCGAAGAACCGTAGTTGCCGTTGTCGATGGGAACACCGTCGACCACGAACAAAGGCTGGTTGTTGCTGCCGATGGAACTGGCTCCCCGGATCACCATCCGCGAGGAGGCACCGGGTGCGCCGTTGGAGTTGGTCACCTGCACCCCGGCCACTTTACCGGACAGGGCATTGACGAGGTTCGTCTCCCGCGCCTGGGTGAGTTGCTTGCCGCTTACCTCCTGGACCGAATAGCCCAGAGCTTTCTTTTCGCGGGTGATACCGAGGGCCGTTACGACAATTTCGCCGAGCAGTGCCGCGTCTTCTTCCAGTGCCACATCGATGGAGGTTTTGCTGCCGATGGCCACTTCGATGGGTTTAAAACCGATAAAAGAGACAATGACCGTTGCATTGGCGGGGGCGTTCAGCGTAAACTCGCCATTCGCATTGGTCGTACTTCCGCGGTCTGTGCCTTTGATCAACACGTTGGCACCGGGAAGGCCACCACCGTCTTTTTTGGAAGTCACCCGCCCTTTCAGGGTAAGGTCCTGTGCATAGCTGGCCAGACTGAACAGCAGGGCAAACAGCACATAACATGAGGTAGATACTCTTTTCATAGAGAATGGTGATTAATGAAGTGAAATAGAACTTTTTTGGTTTTTTGGTTAAAAATTTTAAAAACAGTAAGGTGTATAATACAATCTAAATTTGGCAAGATTATATCTTTTTTAAAAAAAATAAATAAAAATTAAGCTGATTTTGGTCATATTTATTAAAATTATTAAAAATCTAATGTAATTGAATAGTTGTGATTCAACCAAATAATATTTTAAAAATATATAAATAATTAAAATTTTTATTCTAAATATTGAATTTACCAGAATAGTATATCTGTATATAGAAATATTGCCTATATGATTATATTTATTTTATTATGTAGTTTATTTATTTTATCAAATAATATGATTATTTAAAGTAAGCTGGTCGCTAGGGGTGGCTAATTCGGGGGAGAACCAGTATAGGCCATCGCAATCCGGCTTTATAGATTTCAGCCCCTGACCGATGAAAAAAAACTGCCTGTTTCTGCCCGGATTCCTGCTTATTAGTCTGTGTACGGCTTTTGCTCAACCCAAACCGCCCCGCCTGATCGTTCGGGGTGACGACATGGGGTATTCGCATTCGGGCAACGAAGCGTTGGTGAAATGCTATAAAGAAGGCATTGAGTCGTCCATCGAAGTGATTGTACCCTCGCCCTGGTTTCCCGAAGCCGTCGAGATGCTGAAAGATATTCCGGACATCGACGTGGGCATTCACCTGGCCCTGACCAGCGAATGGGACAATGTGAAGTGGCGACCGGTTTCAGCCTGCCCGAGCCTGCGCGATGCTGACGGGTATTTCTATCCGATGATTTATCCGAACAAAAACTACCCCAAACGCGCACTGGTCGAGAACGACTGGAAACTGGAAGACGTTGAAAAAGAGTTTCGGGCGCAGATTGAAATGGGCCTGAAAAAGATTCCCCGCATCAGCCACGTTTCGGGTCACATGGGTTGCACCGGCATGGGCGACGACGTGAAAGCCCTGATTCTGAAGCTGGCGAAAGAATACAACCTCCTGATTCTGGATCGGAATATGCAGGATTGGGGCGTGACGGGCGTCGGCTATCTGGGCGCCCACGCGACCTCGGAAGAGAAAATTGAGAGCTTTTCCAAAATGCTCGAAAGCCTCGAAACCGGCAAAACCTACCTGTTTGTCGACCATCCCGGACTCGACACCCCGGAGTTGCGGGCCATTCACCACATTGGATACGAGCAGGTGGCCGTCGACCGCCAGGGCGTCACCGACGCCTGGACCAGCCCTAAAGTCAAAGCGCTCATCAAGGCCAAAGGCATTCAGTTGATTGGATACCGGGATTTGCGGAAATAGATCCAGGCTCGGGGAAATCAACCCTTTAACAAAATTTGGTAACATCTGCAACGGGCAGATGCATTCCCGCGTATTTACCGGTAGAGAACCGTATTGAACGACTGCCGGGCGGTACAACTCCCTACATGTCTTGATTTTGCGGTATTTATTTTAAGTTACGATATTTAAAAAAGAGTAACTTTAGTGGTCTGAATGGTATTTTAAAAATACGTTCGTATCGCCCATTTCTACTGTCTGACCCATGCTTCCCGTTTTTAACCGAGCTTTGCTCTGGCTTCTGCTGCTGGGCTTTGCCTTTCCGGTTTTGGCTACCCACCAGGTCGGCGGGCAGATCGAAATGCGGGCGATTGGCGATGTGCCGGGACACTTTCAAATCACGGTGATCAATTACCTCGAAGACAACAACCGGGCGGCCCAAACCACCGGGGGGCAGATCGGGATTTTCCGACTGCGCGACAACGCCCGGATGCTGGTATTCACCGTATCGGAAACGGCTCAGCGGGAACGTGTGGTCTTTACGAATGAAGCCTGTGCCACCTCGCAGAATCAGCGGGTGATTGCCGCCACGTTCGGGGCTGACATTCAGCTCGATCCCGCCCTTTACAACGATGCCGGTGGGTATTATATGTCGTTTCAGACCCAAAACCGCAACGCCGGGATCAACAACATCAACAACCCCGTCCAAACCGGATTTACGTTTTACCTCGAATTTCCGGCTCTGCAAAAAAGCGGTCAGTACTTCAATAATTCATCCCCCCGCTTCAATCCCATCAACGGCGAATACCTCTGCATCAACGAGGCTTTTTCGTTTGCCTTTGGCGGCACCGACCCCGATGGCGATGAACTCCGGTATTCGATGGTGACACCCCTCAACAAAAACGGAACGGGCCGCAATCAGGAAGCCACCGCCGGGCCGTATCCGGATGTCCAATGGTTGAGCGGTTTTAGCGCCAACAGCGCCATTCCCGGCAGTCCGACGCTGGCCGTTGATGCCCGGAGCGGGCAGTTGTCGGTGACGCCCAACCAGTTGGGGTTGTTCGTTTTTGCGGTTAAGGTAGAAGAATACCGCAACGGGGTGAAAATTGGGGAGGTTCGGCGGGACTTTCAGTTTCTGGTGATCGACTGCCCCCCGGTTACGGCCCCGAACCCCACGGTCTGGGCCACCGGTTTGCCGGCCAATACCGAATTTACGATCTGCAAGGGAAAAACGCTGGAACTCCAGACGACCGTCAACCCGGACTGGAATTACCAGTGGCGACGCGACGGCCTGAACCTGCCCGATGCCACCGGCACCAAACTCCAGGTTAACGAACCGGGTGCGTATTCGGTTTTTGTTTCGATGAAAACCCAGTGCGGCAAGGCCAGCGGTTCCCAGAATGTGACGCTCAAGGTGGTGGATCTCACCTCGGATCTCAATGTAACCGGGCAGTTGTGCGCCACGGATGGTTCCGTCGTCCTGCGGGTTTTGGGAGGAAACGACATCGCTTACCAATGGTTTAAAGACGATAAATTGCTAATAACGCCTTCTGTCGATAACACCCTGACAGTCAATCAGCCGGGAGAATACCGGGCTGTGTTAACCCAGACGCAGTACGGCTGTATCTACAATACCGGTGCCCTTTCGATTACCCGCGCACCCGCCGTGCAGGCGGCTATCCGTTCATCGCAAAACCGGATTTGCCCCGGTGCTGCGTTGACGCTGGAAGGCGTCGGTGGGGTCAGCTTTGCCTGGCAACGGGATGGTCAGCCCGTCGCAACGGTCACCGATCCGGTTTTTCCGGTGCAAACCGCCGGAACCTACGTCGTGGAAGTAACCGCGGAAAATGGTTGCAAAGCCATATCCGCCCCCTTCGCCGTTGCGCAGATTCCCGCCATCACCGTTACGATGGACGCCGTTCCGCCGGTTTGCGGTACGGAAGGCCCGGTTTTTTCACTGACGGGAACACCGGCAGGAGGAACTTTCGGAGGGCCGGGCGTGTCGGGAACGCAGTATGATGCGAAAGCCGCCGGGATCGGAAACCACGTGTTGACGTATTCGGTCAACTTTGCGCCGGAATGTCCGGCGGCCGTGGCGCAGCAAACCGCCGTGGTGGCCCCCATTCCAACAATTCTGTTACCGGAAGAAATGATCACCTCGATGGGTACTTCGCTGACCATCAGCCCGGTATTAACCGGTGATCCGGTGAAATTCGCGTGGTCACCGCCCACCTATCTGGCCGATCCGACTGAAGCCAATGCGCGGGTGGTCGCCATCGAAGACGATATCGTTTATACGTTGAAAGTTGAAAACGCGACGGGCTGCCAGGCTGAGGGGACGGTGGTGGTAACGGTCTACGAGCGAATCTGGGTGCCGGGCGCGTTCACGCCCAACGCCGACGGCCAGAATGATGTCTGGGAATTAAAAGGCGTAGACGCTTTTCCGGCCGTCGAAGTAGCGGTTTTCAACCGCTGGGGTGAGGTGATTTATCAATCGGCCGACGGCTACGCTCATCCCTTCGATGGCAAGTTGAAAGGGGATCTGGTGCCACCGGGGGCTTACGTATATACAATCCGTTATAAGCCGGATGCGCCTTTGCTGCGGGGAACCGTGGTAATTTTGCGTTGAGGGTTAGTTTCCATGTTATGGCCAATAATGGAACGGTTTTAAACCAGAATAGCCCCGAAATGGAGATTTCGGGGCTATTCTGGTTTAAAAGAGATGTTAGATTTTAGTTAACCGGGATGGTTTTAACCACGATTTTGGCACCGTCTTTTGACGAAATATTAAGAGGCTTTCCGTAATTATCAATCAGATTCTTCCAGTACAAATCCCCCGGAGCAGTAGAATTGCCAGCGATATCGCGGCTGATGTCCAGATTTTGCTCCGTCAAGTTGTCAACTTTCCAGGAATCACCAGAGGGAAGTTGAGTAGAAGTCAGGGTCAATTTTGTGTCATTTTCGGACAATGCCCATTTTCCGGTTGAAGAGGTACCATCTAACCCGGATTGAACCAAGTCACCATTGCTTTTAAATTCGAGACGAAACTTGCTCATATCCAACGGGTTCGCAGCGACACCTTTAGTATAACCAGTGATAGCCGGGTAGGCACCTACCGTGATTATACCGGTTTGAACTTCCCAGGTGCGGGCAATTAACTCAGCCTTGGTTTTCACCGCCGGGGTATCGTCATCATCTTTGCTACAACTTACGAACAGAGTAGTTCCCATCAACAGGAGCAGGAGGGCTTTTTTCATACAGATCGATTTTTCAGGCTTATTTTGTGGCTGCAATGTATTGAAATATTTTTAGTTCAGTGGTTTTCACTGCCGAATAAGAAACGGATTGCCAGACTAATATATTATACGGCAAAAATACCGGGGTCAATGCAACCCCTGACACACGCAGTGAATGTGTCCGAAGCTCTGCGTTTCGGCATGCCAGTCGAAGGCGTCGTTGGATCGGTTGTTTTCCCAGAAAAACTTGCCGCGCGTCCGGGTGTAGTTCCCGGTTTCGTTCATCGTGGCGGCATCGAATAGCCGCCCGTTGATCATCACATACTGAATGAACTGGCTGTTGCGCAGGTCCTGCAATGGGTTTTTGTCGAGCACCAGCAGATCCGCCAGCTTTCCAGCTTCCAACGAACCAATCTCCTTGTCCAGTCCCAGGTTTTTGGCCGGCCCAATCGTGGCCTGTTTCAGCGCCTGCAGGTTAGAAATGCCGCCCTGGCCGAGCATCCAGAGTTCCCAATGCGCACCCAGTCCCTGCAACTGCCCGTGGGCACCGAGGTGAACGCTCACGCCCGCATCCGCGAGTTGTCTGGCGGTTTGTGAATTTCCGATGTGACCGAATTCTTCATCGGGCAACATCGTCCGCCGACGCGACCGGCTGTCGACCACGGCGCGGGGCGTAAACCGCAGCAGACGTTCCTGTTCCCAGACATTCATTTTCTGATACCAGTAATATTCGCCGGAAACACTGCCAAAACTCACGATCAACGTCGGTGTATAACCGGTTTTGCTGTTACTCCACAACGACACAACATCTTTATAAATCGGATCGACCGGCAGGTTGTGTTCCACCGTCGTGTGGCCGTCCATGACCATCGTCAGGTTGTGGTTGAAGAACGAACCGCCCTCCGGCACCACCATCATGCCCAGTTCGCGGGCGGCCTGAATGATCTGCTGGCGCTGATTCCGGCGAGGCTGGTTGTAACTTTTAACGGAAAAGGCTCCCACGGCTTTCATCCGGCGGAGGTGCGACCGGGCGTCGTCCAGGCTGTTGATCACCGCCTTGAAATCGCCGTCGGCTCCATAAATGATCGTTCCGGTCGAGTACACCCGTGGTCCGAGCATCCGGCCGGTTTTTACCATTTCCGACTGGCTGAAAACCATCTCGGTATTCGACGACGGATCGTGAACCGTCGTGACGCCATAGGCCAGGTTCGTAAAATACGACCATTGTTGTTGGGGCGATTTGCCGTCGCCGGTGCCGATGTGGGCGTGCGAATCGATCAAACCGGGCATGATGGTTTTGCCCGTGGCGTCGATGATTTTGGCACCCGCCGGAATCGTGACCGAGCTGGCCAGGCCAACCGCCAGAATCTTGTTATCCTGAACCACCAGCACGCCGTTTTCAATCACCGCATCGTCTTTCATCGTCAGAATGGTGGCTCCTTTGAATGCCACGATGCCTTTCGGAACATCGGTCGTCAGCTTCAGGCCGATCGGTATTCCGGTGCTGTCGATGGCGGGTAGTTTTTCGGGGGCACCTTCCACAAAGGCAAAACTGTTCTGGATGGATCGGGTGAAATAGTCCGGGCCAATGGTCCAGTGCAATTTCTGGCTGTCGTTCGACCAGTGCAGATAATCCCCGGCGTCGCGCGTTACCTTATACAACGGAAACGCTTTCGTTCCACCCGAGAGATCGGCGGCTTTTCCGCTCACCGGGAAGGGTGCGATGTAGAGCTGAAAAAGCTCCTGAAACGCAATCCAGCGGTTGTCGGGGCTTGGCACAAACCGGGTGGCATACTGCGAGGTAAAATGCGTTTGCTCGTCGGAATTGTTCAGCGTAACGCTTTTGAAGGCTTTCGTTGCGCCATCTTCCACGAAAAAAATCCGGTCGCCGGTGGGGTTGAACAGCGGTTCTTCGCCGTCTTCCCGAATGAATTTGGCGGCACCGCCGTCGCCCGGCATGACGTATAAACCCGGTTCTTTGCCGTATGCAAAGCCCATAAAACCGTTCCCAGTTCCCTTGCGATACACAATTTGGGAGCCATCGGGCGAGAAAACCGGGGTGTTATAAAAGCCTTTTTCGCGGGTCAGCGTCTCGGTTTTGCGGGACTGGAGATTCAGTTTGCGGATGCTGCCGGTCAACGAATCGTTCCAGGTGGTGTAGAGCAGGAATTTGCCGTCGGGGCTAAAACTGGGTTCGTATTCAAAACTGGCGGTTTCTTTGGTCAACCGTTCGGGCTGGCCGTTGGGCAGTTTTTTCAGGTAGAGATAACCCGCTGCGTGAAAAACCAGCGTTTTTTCGTCGGGCGAGGTCCGGGTGTGGCGGATCATTTTGGAATCGAACGTGGGCGAAAAAACCGTCTGCGGAAAGCGAACCGCGTCCTGAACCGTCAGTTTGGCGTTCACCGTGAACGGGATTTCAACCGCTTTGGCGGTTTGAACGGTTACCCGGAACAGTTTGCCTTTGGCCCAGATCACGAGTTCCTTGCCGTCGGGCAGCCAGTCGTAGTTGGGATAAAGGCCCATAATCGCCCAGGCTTCCTGCTGGTCCTTGTTGAGCTGATCGAAGACCGGAAATTCCTCCCCGGTTTTCAGATCGTGGATGTACAGCACGGTTTTGGTCCGAACCCGCCGGACAAACGCCAGTTGCCGTCCGTCGGGCGAAACCTGCGGGCGGGTCGCACCACCGGGGCCGGTCACAATATTCTTGATGTCGCCCGTCTGCCGGTCAAACCGTTTGATGGCGTAAATCTGGCCGTTGGGATCTTTGTTGTACTGAAAAATCGGCCCCGGACTCACGTCTTCACTAAAATAGACATACCGCCCGTCGGGCGAAACGCAGGGTTCTCCGGCGTCCTGCTGGTCGTTTTTCCGTTTGGTCAATTGCAAACCGGCGGTTGCGCCCCCGGCATGATAGAGCCAGAGTTCACCCGCCCCCAGCGAACGGCGGCTCGTAAAGTGTTTCCGGGCCACGAGATACTGGCCGTCGGGCGTCCAGACGGCGTTGTTCAGCAATCGAAAGTCTTCGTTCGTGATCTGGCGCAACCCGGAGCCGTCGCGGTTCATGGTCCAAATGTTGTCGCCCCCGGCGCGGTCGCTGGTGAACGAAATCCGTTGGCCGTCGGGGCTGTAGCGGGGTTGAACTTCCAGGGGCAAACCGCCCGACAAGAGCTTTGCGGTGCCGCCGGTGATGGGTAGCGTGTAAAGATCGCCCAGAAGATCGAACACGATTTCGCGGCCGTCCGGACTCACGTCGAGGTTCATCCAGGTTCCTTCGGTGGTCGTTAGGCTGACTTCTTTGGCAGGCCCCCGGGGCGTGGCAACGTCCCAGGTGTCTTTGGATTTTTGGGCAAATGAAAGGGTAGAAGCCAGCAGGGCTACGGCTACGGTGTACAGTTTCTTCATGTCGGGCGTGTAAGGCTCCGAAAGATACTGAATGGGCCGCAAAGACAGCGGGCGAAACCGCCAAATCTTGCCGTATGACTATTGGAAGTATATATTTGAAGATTTTGCCAATTGTTGTATTATTCGGTGATATAGCTTGACGATAGAACAAACCTTTATTAAGAAATAAATTCTGTAAAACTCTTTTGATCAGAATATTGTAGTATTGGGTAGGAGATTAATAGTGAACTGGAGATGAATCGTTAAAGTCTTGTAATTGTACTAAAGCAATTATTGATTTACACACCCTACGCATTTGCACCATGAAAAACATAGAAAAACAACTGGCTGATTTACAGCTTCAAATTGAACACCTGAACAAAAAAGTTACCGTATTGCTGGAACATACGCCCGCGAGCGAAGGCTTTTTAAGCCGGACGCTGGTGCGTAAACAGCAACACAAAGCCATTCCGGGAGACCGCTTATTTAACCCCTCCAAAGGTATTAACCGGTTTCGCTCTTTGCAGAAGAACGGCTAAAACCGGCTGGGATTCAGTGGTATAAGGTTGATTGTCAGGGTAATATCAGTATTATTTGTAGTTTTCAATAGGCCACTCCAGAGGCTCATTCCGGGTCTGTTTACCAACATAGGCCGTACGGCAGTCTACCGCCGACCGACCCGGTTTCTTTTGAGTCGTCGTCTTCCCATTCGTTTTATGAACCGCCGATGCCGGATTGACCGGTTTTTTGGTTCGAACGACTCCGTATTCGGGGCCACCGGCGGCCAGAATGGCCAGGCCAATCACGAGCCCCAACGCTGAGGGGACTAACTTTACATTCAGATTCATCAGGTGTGTTGTTTCGTTTACGGCCGCAAGGTAAAACGGAACCCGCCTACGGTGGAAAATATTTTGGTTAAGTGGAAAAAACGGGGCCTTAAGTGGAGGATTCTTTTCCGGAAACGCGAACCGGTACCGACAATACCGGCACCTTCGGCGGAAAATGAATAGTAAAAATCGGTGCGTCGTCGCTTATGGTTACAGATATACCCCCAACCCCCTAAAGAGGGCTGCAAAATGACGACCATTTGGCCTACTTTAGGGGGTTGGGGATATAGGTTTCTACCAAAAAAGCCTTTTCAAACCTTGCTAACTATGGCACCGGAAAAAAAATCAGTGGTCTCCCGGAGAAAATTTCTCGATCTGACCACCAAAGGAGCCCTCGCAACAACCGCCCTTGTCAGCGGTTTTCCAACCATCGTACCGGCCTCGGTCTTTGGTAGAAATGCCCCCAGCAACCGCATCAACGTCGGCGCGATTGGCGTTGGCCGCATTTCGCGGACGCACGACATGCCGGGTGTCTGGCAGTATGACAATGCCCTGATCATGGCCGTCTGCGATGTCGACAGCAAGCGCGTCGAAGAAGGGAAACAACTCGTCAATGGGGTTTACGCCAAGAAAACCGGTAAATCGTACGATGGTGTGCGGGGTTATGGCGACTACCGCGAGTTGCTGGCCAACAAGGACATCGACGCGGTTTTGATCAGCACGCCCGACCACTGGCACGCGCCGATGGTGGTTCACGCCGTCAATGCCGGAAAAGATGTATACATGCAAAAACCGGCGTCGCTGACCATTTCGGAAGGGCGACTGATGGCCGATGCGGTGAAACGGACGGGGCGGATCATGCAGGTGGGGAGTCAGCAGCGGTCGTCGCACCAGTTCCGGTTTGCGGCCGAACTCGTTCGCAACGGGCGGATTGGTCAGTTGAAAACCGTGTCCGTCGGCTTGCCCGGTGACCCTTCCGGCGAGGAAGAACCGGAAATGCCGATCCCGAAAAATCTGAATTATGACATGTGGCTCGGCACAACGCCCGAGGTTTATTATACCGAAAAACGCGTCCATCCGCAGAAAGACTACGACCGTCCGGGCTGGTTGCGCTGCGAACAGTTCGGCGCGGGCATGATCACCGGGTGGGGCTCGCACCACATCGACTGCTCCCACTGGGCCATGAATACCGAATACACCGGGCCGGTGGAAATCTGGGGAAAAGCCGATTTTCCGAAGAAAGGCCTGTGGGATGTTCATGGTATTTTCCGCACCGAAGCCCTGTACGAAAACGGCGTCCGGATGGTGGTCAGCAACGAGTTGCCCAACGGGATCAAGTTTGAAGGCACCGACGGCTGGATTTTTGTGTCGCGGGGCGATTCCTCCGTTACCGCCAGCGATCCCATTGCCAAACAGAAAGCTGCCAAAGCCCTGGATGCCAGCGATCCGAAGATTCTGGAGTCAGTGATCGGGCCAAACGAAATTCATTTGCCGGTCAGCAAAGAACACCACGGCAACTGGCTGGAAAGCATCGTGAGCCGCAAGGAGCCCATTGCCCCCGCCGAAGTAGGTCACCGGTCGTGTTCGGCCTGTCTGCTCCACCACGCAGCCATGAAACTGGATCGGAAACTGTATTGGGACCCGAAAAAAGAGCAGTTTAAGAACGATGCGGAGGCCAATAAACTCTTGTCCCGCACGCAGCGGTCGCCCTATGCCATTCAAGTTGTTGCCTCCACCAAATCAAAATAATCAGTGCGTTTAACCGAAATGCTTCGAATGAAAGTAGCCCCCGTTGCCGGCAGCCTGTTGATGGCTGCCTTACTCACCGCTTGTCAGTCAGATCAAAAGAAAGATGACATGATTCATCTGATTACCCTCGACCCCGGTCATTTTCATGCGGCCCTGGTGCAGAAAACCATGTTTGATGGCGTCGATTCGACGGTGCATGTCTACGCCCCGGACGGCCCGGATGTGCAGCTTCATCTGGATAAAATCAAGGGCTACAACGCTCGCCCGGAAGACCCGACGCACTGGCATGAAGACGTCTACCTGGGTACTGATTTTCTCGATAAAATGCTAACCGACAAGGCCGGGAATGTGGTGGTCATGGCGGGCAATAACCGCCTGAAAACCGACTACATCCAGAAAACTGTGGGTGCCGGATTTAACGTTCTGGCCGACAAACCGATGGTGATCAGCGCGGCCAACTTCGACCAGTTGAAAGAGGCATTTGCGACCGCCGAAAAGAACAAGGTGCTGTTGTATGACATCATGACCGAACGCTACGAGATCAGCACGATGCTGCAACGGGCTTTCTCACAGCAGGCCGATTTGTTCGGAACACTGGAAAAAGGAACACCCGAAAATCCGGCGGTTACCAAGGAAAGTGTTCACCATTTTTACAAGAACGTCTCGGGCAGCATCCTGACCCGTCCATCCTGGTTTATGGATGTAGCCCAGCAGGGCGAAGGCATCGTGGATGTAACCACTCACCTCGTCGATCTGGTGCAGTGGGAATGTTTTCCGGAACAAACCATTGATTACCAAAAGGATATTAGCCTGACGTCGGCCCGTCGCTGGACGACCGACATGACGCTGAGTCAGTTCAAAGCCATCACCAAGCAGGACGCTTTTCCGGACTATCTCAAGAAAGATGTAGTGAAAGACAGCGTGTTGAAGGTGTATAGCAATGGCGAAATCAACTACCAGCTTCGTGGGGTTCACGCCAAGGTATCGGTGATCTGGAAATACAAAGCACCGGAAGGCACGGGCGATACCCACTATTCGATCATGCGGGGAACGAAAGCCAATCTGATCATTCGTCAGGGGGCCGAGCAGCAATACAAACCGACGCTCTACATCGAAGCGGTTGACAAAAACACGGATCTGGAAGCTGCGCTGAAAACGGTTTTGCCGAATATCCAGAAAGAATTCCCGGGCGTCGAGGTGAAGAAAATTGCCAAAGGCTGGGAAGTGGTCATCCCGGAAAAATACAAGGAAGGCCACGAAGCGCATTTTGGCCGTGTGGCACAAAAATACCTCGATTATCTGAAAGCCGGTGCCTTGCCCGCCTGGGAGGTTCCGAACATGATTTCGAAGTACTACACGACCACGCAGGCACTCGAACTGGCCAAGAAATCCAAAAGTGAACTCGCGACAAAGTGAAACGACCATGAACAAATCACAAGCCAACCGGCGACGGTTTATCAAAGAATCCGTTACCACCGCGGCCGGACTCGCCGGTTTGACGGCCCTTCCCAAAGAACTTCTGGCCGCTCCCGGAATCCCGTATTCGGTTCCCGTGGTGGGCAGCAGCCGTCCGAAAGGAGCGGCCCGCATCCGGTTTTCGGCCATTGGCCTGAATCACGGTCATATTTATGGTCAGGTCGAAGCCGTCATTCGCGGGGGAGGGCAGCTTGTTTCGTTTTACGCCAAAGAACCGGATCTGGCGGCTGCGTTCACGAAGCGCTACCCTGATGCCAAACTCGCCAAAAGCGAAAAGGAAATTCTGGACGACGGCTCGATTCAACTGGTGGTTAGTGCCGGCATTCCCGACGAACGCGCCCCGCTCGGCATTCGGGTGATGAAGGCCGGAAAGGATTACATGGCCGACAAACCCGGTATTACGACGCTCGAGCAACTGGCCGAAGTTCGCAAGGTTCAGCAGGCCACTAAGCGGATTTATTCGATCATGTACAGCGAACGGTTTGAAAACAAGGCGACGGTGAAGGCGGGTGAGCTGGTGAAAGCCGGAGCGATCGGCAAAGTCATTCAGACCATCGGTTTGGGGCCCCACCGCATGAATGCCAAAACGCGCCCCGAGTGGTTTTTCGACAAGCAGCGGTTTGGCGGGATCATCTGCGACATTGCCTCGCACCAGTTCGACCAGTTTCTGTTTTTCACGGGTTCCACCCAGGCCGAAGTCGTTGCGTCACAGGTTGGCAATACGAACCATCCGCAATACCCGAAATTTGAAGATTTTGGTGATGCGATGGTGCGCGGCAACGGCGGAACCGGCTACATCCGCGTCGACTGGTTCACGCCCGACGGCCTGAAATCCTGGGGAGACGGGCGGCTGACCATTCTCGGCACCGACGGTTTTATCGAGCTGCGGAAGAACGTCGACATTGCCGGACGCGACGGCGGCAACCACCTGATTCTGGTCGATAATAAGGAAACGAAGTACATCGACTGCAGCAAGGAAACGACGCCTTACGGCACCCAGCTCATCGATGATATTCTGAACCGCACCGAAACCGCCATGACCCAGGCGCATTGTTTCCTGGCGACGGAACTGGCGTTGAAAGCCCAGAAACAGGCCCAGCAGGTCAAACTAAAAGTTTAATTTTTTATCGAACTATTCATGAATCGATTGGCTACGGGATTGCGCTTTGGTTTGTTTTTGCTGCTGCTGACTTCGTCCGTTGGCTGGGGTCAGAGTGCTCAGGTGAACTGGAAGAAAGTCAAGGTGTTGGTGTATACCAAAAACGGGAAAGGATACGTCCACGACAACATTCCGTTTGCCGCAAAGAGCATTCAGAAGCTGGGCGAAGAACACGGTTTTAAGGTGGACGTCACGGATCAGCCGTCGGTTTTTACGGAAGACAACCTGAAACAATACACGCTCCTGGTTTTTCCCAGCACCAACAACGATGTCTTCGACACCGACGCCCAGCGGCTTTCGTTCCGGCGGTACATCGAAGCCGGGGGCGGTTTTGTGGGTGTGCATTCGGTGACGGGGACCGAGCGGAACTGGACCTGGTTCAAGCGCATGATTGGCGGCACCTTCGCCTGGCATCCTAAATTTCAGAAGTTCAAAACCGTCGTGATCGACACCAAACATCCGTCGATGCAGGGCATTCCGAAAGTCTGGGAGAAGGAGGACGAATTCTATTTTACCAAGGAAATGTCACCGGGACCCACCGTAGTCATGGCCCACGACCTGACCTCCCTCAACGGCGAGGAACCCGATAAAGTGAAGATGTTTGGCGGTTCTTTTACCAATCTTTATCCGGCCGCCTGGTACTACCACTTCGACGGCGGTTACACTTGGTGTACGACACTCGGCCACGACAAAAAGGATTATTCGGAACCGCTGTTCATGAAACACATTTTTCAGGGCATTCAGTACGTAGCCAGTCAGGTGAAGAAAATCGATTTCGGTAAAGCCTATGCCGATTCGCGGGACACGCCGATCCGGGATAATTAAAACCGGTCAGTTCTCCAGCAGTTTCACGATGTCCTCATAAATGGCATCGGCTGTGCTGGGGCGTTTGGCATTCAGATCGGCCATCTGGCCTTTTTTGTCGATCAGGATGTAACGCGGAATGCTCTGAACCCCAAAATACTGCACAATTCGCGAGCGCCAGCCGCCCTTCGACCAGCCCTGGTCGCCGGGTAGCTGGTGTTTTTCTAAGGCATTCTTCCAATTCGCTTCCGAATCATCGATGGAGATATAGAGGAACGCGACTTTTTCCAACTGCTTCTTCGTCAGGCGCTCATAGAGTTTTTTGGAGTGCGGCACCTCACCGATGCACGGTCCGCACCAACTCGCCCAGATGTCCAGATACACCACCTTGCCCTTAAAATCGTCCAGCGTGACGGACTCGCCGTTCTGGTTCAGAAACGAAAATACATTCGGATCGACCGGTTTTTTCTTCGCAGCGGCTGCGGCCGGTTTGGGTTCGTCTTTCCGGCTCATCACGTCTCCACAGCGTGTTTTTACCAGTTCCGTATAGGCCGTTGCGTTCGGGGTGGCTGTGAGGGCCGCAAACACTTCGCGCACCGACGAAGGCGTTGCCTTTTCGCAATTATCGAGCAATAGCCGGGCCAGGGCATACTGGTACGGTTTTCCGTTCAGGTGCTGGCGGGCATAACCGGCTTTTTCCGGAAGCATTTTGTGCAGATCATCCGGCGTATATTTGGCAAAATTCCGGGACTTTGAATTGAAATACGTCACGTAATAAAACAGGAAATTTCGATAGGGTTCGGCAATCATTGCCGTTTCATCGTTCGTTTTCGACTCATCAAAACCTTCCAGCATGACGGCGGGCAGCGATGGCACAGTTTGCTGCGTAGCCTGCGCGTTGGTCCGGACGATGGGCCAGGCCATGAGCAAATGCCAGTAATTCCAGCGGATGCAGTTCTCAACATATTTTTTGAATGGTTCGGAAAACTGGCTCATCTGCGGATGCGATTGATAGAACGCCAGTTGTGCTTTTCGGGCCGAAAACAGTGTCATTTCCCAGCCGTCGACACCGGTTGTCTGCGCTTTGGCATATTGCGCCGGGGCATCGAAGTCGGTTTTGAATTTCTCATTAAATTCCTTCAGAAACCCCAGTTCGGAGCTTGCGGAAAAGACGGTTTCGGGCCTGGGTCCCTGGTACATATCCTGCGAGAACCCGTCTGGTAAAAAGCGGGCTATGAAGAGAAAGAGGAGGAAGATTTTTTTCATAGTTCTTATGTAGGCTATTCAAATTTGCCCCTAAATCCCCTAAAGGGGACTTGGACAGTCTAACGTACAGATGCGTAAAGTCCCCTTTAGGGGATTTAGGGGCAAAATGTAGGTTGTATTTATTGGTTTTACAAGCAAATAATAGTCCAAACCAAAGTGAAAACGCTGGCGTTGGCTTCTTATTGGATGAAATACTGGTAAATCATACCGGAAACCGTGGCCAGGGACTCGATCACGGCGGCATCACTTTTGATTTCTTTCGAGAGCAGCACCAGAACGTACTGTCGGCCATCGGGCAGAAATACGATGCCCGAATCATGCCGAACCGAGGTAATAGACCCGGTTTTATGCGCCACTTTGACGTTTTTGGGTAACTTTGCGGGGATGACGGAGTTGAACCGCTGATCGAGCAGAATCCGGATCATGTCCTGCGAGGCTTCGGGACTCACGGCTTTTCCGGTGGCAATTTTTTCGAACAGCACCATCAGGTCGTAAGCGGTGGTCGTATTGTTCAGCCCTTGCTGGAACGCTTTCGTGTCTTCCACGCCCCGCCGAACCTGCATGTCTTTGGCGCCCATTTCACGCATCGTTTGCATCACTTTTTTGGCGTCGACCCGTTCGATGATCAGGTTGGTGGCGAGGTTGCTGCTCAGGATAATCATGTCGTACATCACCGCCGAAAGGGGGAGCTTCGTGCCGACTTTGGTATAAATCAGCGTGTCGCTGTCGTCGGTCGCTTTCAGGCTGTACGGACTGCCGTCGACGATGCTTTTGAATTCATTTTTGATCAGAATGGAGTCGGACAGTGAAAACCGCTTCTGGGTGGCCTGTTTGTACACCTCGATCATGACCGGCGTTTTCATGGTGCTGGCGGCATGAAATTCTTCCCGTTCATGAATCAAAAGCTCCTGTCCGGTGGTTAAATCCTTGAACGCGACAGCGAACCGGCCCGGCTGTTTAGCCAACTGGGCTTCAATTTGTTGCCGGAGTTGTTCCAGCGAAGGTTTCGATTGCCCGAACGAGAAAAGGGAGATCAGTGAAAAAAAGAGAAAAGAAATACCCCGGCGAACTGCCTTGTCGAATTGAAAACCCATACCTTAATTCGGTTGTAATAGCTGGATGATTTAGCGTTCTAAAGTAAGCATTTTCTGTAACAGAAACCGTCTCGATGACCAATCTTGAAATCGTTTTAGTATTAATGGCCATCCTGGCCGCCCTGGCTTCCGTCACCCAAAAACTGAAAATACCGTATCCCATCCTGCTGGTGATTGCCGGTTTGGTGCTGGGCTTTTTGCCCATCGTGCCGGACATTCACCTGGAGTCGGAAGTGGTTTTTCTGATTTTTCTGCCGCCGTTGTTATACGAAGCCGCCGGCAACATTTCCTGGCACGAATTCAAAGCCTACCGCCGACCCATTGGTTTGCTGGCGGTCTGGCTGGTTTTCTTCACTACCGTGACCGTTGCCGTGGTCGCCCATTATTGCATCCCCGGTTTTAGCTGGCCGCTGGCGTTTGTGCTGGGGGCCATCACCTCCCCGCCGGATGCGGTGGCGGCCACAAGTGCCACCCGCGGCCTGGGGCTTCCTAACCGGCTGATTACCATTCTGGAGGGCGAAAGTCTGGTGAATGATGCATCGGCGCTGATTGCCTACCGGTATGCGGTGGCGGCTGTCACCAGCGGGAGTTTTATTTTCTGGCAGGCTGGTTTGCAATTTCTGGTGGTTGCTGCCGGGGGCGTCGCCATCGGACTCGCCATCGGCTACCTCTTTCGGCATATTCACAACAAGCTGGAAAACCCGACGGTGGCCACGACCATCACGCTACTTCTGCCGTTTGTGGCATATTTGCTGGCCGAACACCTGGGCGTTTCGGGTGTGTTGGCGGTGGTGTCGACGGGCCTGTATCTGGCCTGGAATTCCTACGAAATTTATTCGTTTCAAACCCGGATGCAGATCAACGGTTTTTGGAATATTCTCATTTTTCTCTTGAACGGTTTTGTATTCATCCTGATCGGGTCGCAGATGCCGGTGATCCTGAAAAACATCGAAGACCATTCCGTGGGACGGCTCATCGGCTTTGGTCTGTTGATTAGCTTCGTAGCCATCGTCACCCGGATTGTCTGGATTTTTCCGCTGGCGTACATCAGCACGTTACTGGATCGGGGGAAGAAAAAGCGTATCCTGTTCAGACCGAACGAGCTGTTCATCACCTCCTGGGCCGGGATGCGCGGGGTGGTTTCGCTGGCCACGGCGCTGGCCTTGCCGTTGACCCTGAGCAATGGAAAGGCTTTTCCGATGCGGAATGAGATTCTGTTCATCTCGTTCATGGTCATTTTTGTTACGCTGGTGCTCCAGGGGCTAACGCTGCCGTTTTTTATCCGCTGGCTCAACGTGCAGGAACCGCCGGGAAAGGCCGTGCAGGAAGAAAAGAAAATCCGCCTGGCCATCACCACCAGTTCGATCACCTATATCGAAGGCGAACTGTCCATGAACCTGCACGACGAGGTGCTGAGTGAATTAAAAACCCGGTTTGAGCAACAGACCAACTACCTGAACGGGGTGTTGCGAATGGACGAAAAACCCAAAAAAGGAGCACCACCCACGGCTGCGAATTTCTTTCGGGAGTTTGTCGAGAGTGAACTCGCCGTCATCAACCACCAGCGGGATCTGATCATTCAATGGCACAAGCAGGGGACCTTCAGCGAAGAGTCCATCCGTCGGATCGAGCAGGAACTGGACATTCGCAGCCTCGGTTTGCAAACCCAGTTGCGCAGGCTGGACCCGGTTTAATGGGAAAATCTACCGGTTTTCGGTCGAAAACGAATAAGGATATGCATCTGGTTTCGTGCCGCGTTGCTGGTTCGGCGTAGCTTTCATCGTAAAATCGACGGTTCCGCCCTGCATCAGCACCCGGTGGCTCAGCCAGTTGGCCGGATGCGGTTTTCCGTTTAGCTTCACGGCGTCGACGTAGCGGTTTGGGCCGCTGTTGGTGGGGGCGTTGATGACCAGTTTTTTGCCGTTTTCCAGGTGCAGTGTGGCTTTTTTGAACAGCGGAGCGCCCAGAACATACTGATCCGTGGCGGGGCAAACCGGGTAAAAACCGAGCGCGGAGAAAACGTACCAGGCCGAGGTCTGGCCGTTGTCTTCGTCCCCGCAATAGCCGTCGGGCGTGGGCAGATACAGTCGGTTCATGACTTCGCGCACCCAATATTGCGTTTTCCAGGGCGCCCCCGCGTAATTATACAGATAAATCATGTGCTGAATCGGCTGGTTGCCGTGGGCGTACTGACCCATGTCGGCGATCTGCATTTCCCGGATTTCGTGGATCACGCTGCCGTAGTAGCTTTCGTCGTAAACCGGCGGCAGGGTAAACACCGAATCCAGTTTGGCGACGAACTTTTGGGGGCCGCCCATCAATCCAACCAGTCCCTGCACGTCGTGGAAAACCGACCAGGTGTAGTGCCAGCTATTGCCTTCCGTAAACGCATCGCCCCATTTGAACGGATTGAACGGTTTCTGAAACGACCCGTCCTCGTTTTTGCCCCGCATCAAACCCGTCGCCGGATCGAAGAGGTTGCGGTAATTCTGGCTGCGTTTAGCAAACCGGTCGATTTCGGCCTGCGGGCGTTTCAGGGCCTTCGCCAGTTGATAGATCGTAAAATCGGCATAGGCGTATTCCAGCGTTCGGGCGGCATTTTCGTTGATTTTAACATCATACGGCACATACCCCAGTTTGTTGTAATACGAAACACCCCGGCGACCGACGGCATCCAGCGGGCCTTCGTTTTCGGAGTTTTTCAAAACCGCTTCGTAGAGGGCATTGATGTCATACCCCCGCAAGCCTTTCAGGTAGGCATCGGCCACAATCGACGCCGAATTGGAACCGATCATCGTGTTCCGCAAACCGGGACTGGCCCACTCGGGAAGCCAGCCGCCTTCCTTGTACGCATTCGCCAGCCCTTCCTGCATCTGTACGTTGAGCGACGGATACATCAGGTTCAGAAACGGGAACATCGAGCGGAACGTGTCCCAGAAACCGGTGTCTGTAAACAGATACCCCGGCAAGACCTGGCCGTTGTAGGGGCTGTAATGCACCACTTTTTTACTGGCGTCGATTTCGTAAAACTTCCGGGGAAACAGCAGCGAGCGGTACAGGCAGGAATAAAACGTGCGGGTTTGGTCGACCGAACCACCTTCCACGGCAATCCGGCCCAGTTCTTTATTCCAGGCGGCTTTGGCTTTCTGCTTGACGGTTTCGAAAGGGTCCGACCCGATTTCGTTTAGGTTCAATTCCGCCTGTTCGGGGCTGATGAACGACGACGCGACGCGCACGTTAACCGTTTCGTCCTTCCGGGTTTTGAAACCAACGACGGCTCCGACGTGGTCGGCCTGAAATTCGAGTACCTGCTGGTCGGCTTTTTTGTCGTGAAAAACCGTCCGAAAGGTGAAGGGTTTGTCGAAAATCAGGACGAAATAGTTCCTGAAATTGGCCGGAACACCCCCGCTGTTTTTGGTCGTATAACCGATAATTTTATTCTCTCCGGGAATGATTTTGATGAACGAGCCTTTGTCCAGCGCGTCGATCACGACGGAAGCACTGTCGGTTTGCGGGAAGGTAAACCGAAACCGGGCGGCCCGTTCAGTGGGCGCGATTTCGGTCGTAATGTTGTGATCGGCGAGGTACACCCGGTAATAATACGGTTTGGCCACCTCGGATTTGTGCGAATACCAGCTTGCCCGTTCGTTCTCGTCAAAGCGGACTTTTCCGGTCACCGGCATGATGGCAAACTGGCCGTAGTCGTTCATCCAGGGCGAGGGCTGGTGGGTCTGTTTGAAACCCCGGATTCGGTCGGCTGCGTAGGTATACGCCCAGCCGTCGCCCATTCGGCCGGTTTGCGGCATCCAGAAATTCATGCCCCAGGGCAGCGCGATGGCGGGGTACGTATTGCCGTTCGACAGGCTCGGTTTGGAATCTGTTCCCATCAACACATTGACCAGTTCTACCGGATCGGAAACGGGTTTGGCGGTTTGGGCCGTGGCGGTCTGGAACAGAACAAGGCAGAATACGAGGGAGAAAAGAGCGGTACGCATCCGGTTTGGTTTTACGGGGATTCGGTGAATTCGCGCGCAAAGGTAAAGCAGAATGGCCGGGAATGAATGCAGAATTTTACTTCGCCGTCGCTTTGACCGGATCGCCCTTGGCATCCGTCGTGGTCGACTGGGACGAAAACCGGATGGCAATGGCTTTCAAACTGCCCGAATCGAGAATAATCCCGCCATCCTGCCAGGGCGCGTTCAGGACATCGTTCGGCGAATAAAAACCCTGATTCTGGTGGACGTAGTGAATTTCATAGAAGCCGTTCGGCAGTTTGAAGGGGTTCGTAGACGAGGCAGGTTGCCAGCGGGCACCCCAGACGTAAATCCGGGTGGGTGATTTTTTGGAAACGCTGACCAGACCGCCCAGGTAAGCCTTTCGATCGACCTTGAAATCCGCGTACGAATCGCCCGTGCGCAGATAATCAAGTGCTCCAGAGGTGCTGGTTTTATCCAGTTTATAAAAACCCTCTTTTGCCGAGCTAAACCGCTGGAAGCCCGGAATTTTCCGAACCCGTTCATTCTCCGCCATTGCTAAAATAGGCGTATCCGACGACTTGCCGTACGACGCATTCGGCTGATTGCCAATGCGTACCTGATAATAGTCTCCATTGGCAGCGATGAGCAAAAACAGGTTATTACTGACCATCCGGGTTTCCCGAACCTCGCCCACCAGCACCCCGTAATCGCCCGGAATTCCGCGCTGGACGACCGTCGGCTGGGGTTCCTGTTTCACGTCGGCATTGGCGGTGTTGTCGATGGGCGAGACAGCCGCCGGTTCGGGATCAGGCGATGAGGTCGCGGGCCGTTCGTCCGTGGCTGGTTTGGTTTGCGTGGGATACGAATTGGTTTGGGCGGGCGTTTGGTTGGAAGCTTTGGTGGGTGCGGTTTTCGCAGGGATCGTTTTGGGCCGGGTTTTGACGCTGGGGGCTTTGACCGGGGCGGTTTTCACTGCTGTAGCGGGAATGGTTGGGGGAGCAGAATCCGGCTTATCGAGGTGAAGTTTGATCCAGGCGGCAGTGAGTCGGGCCAGCGAATCCGACCGCTCGGGCGAAAGAGTCCGGCGCGGAACCCGCACCACAAGCAGATTTTTGTTCCGGGGCGCATTCGGCAGAAACAAATTGACGCGGTTGAATTGAGCCGCTTGCTGTGCGGTTTTGATTTCCTGAATCTGCCGGTTACTCCGATCCTGGGCATAGGCCGGGTTGCTGTACTTTCTCATGTTGGCACCGTAGCTGTCCAGCGCATCGACACGAATTAGAAGAGAATCGGCTTGCAGGTTCTGATTTAAAAGATTTAGGTAGTCGACCAGCAGGGAATCCTGCGGAAAAAAACCGGGGGCTGAATACCAGGAGGTAGGGGCCACGATTTTTCGGATTCCCCGAATTGCGAGATCCCTTTCCCGGCTGCTGTTGTTTCCGGTGGAATCCAGAAAAACGCCCCGCTGAAACCGTACCGCGTGCAAATTATAAAGCGCTTCGAAGGTGTTCCGCTGCCGGAGCGATGCCATCAAAAGGGCAATCTGCATCGAATACAGTTCGGATTCGAGAACCGGCAAATACGTTTTCTGATGTGCTTCAATCTCGGCGGTCATTTCCGAAACCGCCTGAAAACCGTCCGACCTTTTTCCGGTGGGCGATTGATAGCGGCTGGTAATGCGATGAAGTCCGTTCTGGTATGTAGCACCAATGGAGTCGTTCGCTGGTTTATAGCCGATGGTTTTTACAGCGGTAGCAATTTGGGTAGCAAAGTCTGTATTTTTTAAACTATCGAACGAGAGCCTGGCCGCCAGATTATTATACATCATGGCGCTATCAGCCCGAAGCGAATCGGACGTGGTGTAGAAAAACCGTTTCAAACCCGCCGGGGTGGTGGGGCTGGTTTCGGGGAAAATGAAATACCCGGCTACTAATCCGAAAACCGCCAGGATCGCCAGCGTCAGGCCATAGGCCACGGTTTTCCGGCGTTCGTGAGCGCCCACCTGGCGGTCGACGGTCGGGCTGGTGATGAGTCCGGCTTTCTGAAACGGAGCCAGTTTTCGCAAGGCTTCCAGCCGGTGTTTCTCATCGGTGAGCATCACCTCGTAGGTGTGCCGTTCCCGTTCTTCTTCGGCCAGGCTACCGGGCTTGGTCCTGACCGATTCAAGCAACTGCAGGACATCCTGGTGAATGGCGGTTTTCATCGCAGTCGGCAATGCGTCGAAGCGGGCGAGCAACTCCTGACGCAGCGGTTCCGGAATGCTGCTTTGCTGCAACCACGGCAAGGCGGTTATTTTCAGGAGATTCGTGGTGGTGACAAAGGCATCGGTTCCCTGGAAGCGTTCAATGGTTTTGCCGATCGCCAACGTCATTTCCCAGGTCGGCGTGGCGTAAACGGCGGTGGCGTAGGCCCACTGTTTCAGCCGGGTGATTTCTTCTTCGGTTGGTTTTTCAGTGTCGAACGGATTTTCGAGAAACCGGTCGATTTCGGCGATGGTCAGTTTGCTGGCCGGTTTTCCGAAAAAGCCCCGGTCAGCGGCCGTAGTGGAGTTGACCTGCAACTGGCGACGCAGTTCCTGAAACGTCGGATGCTCCCCCGCCTGAAAATACGTCCGGAGCAGCAACTGCCCGTCGGGGGTGGCCGGTAGTACGATGAAAAACCGGGCGAGAATGGCCTCGATGGACGTCCAGTTTTCGGGATACACCGGCGTCAGAATGGCCCGTTTCTCCCAGCCGTCGAACCCGTTCATGACCCAGGGTGCCACGGTTCCCCGGTCGTAGTCGATCAGTCGGATGCCTTCCGTTATCAACACCAGGTACGAATGGCGGTGAAGCCGGTAAAGATCGCTGAGGGCAATTCCCCTGGGGTATTTTTCGCTCCGGCAGGTACGCGGGTCGCTGTTGAAAAAAAGCGTTTCCAGCTCAACCTCGCTTTCGGTCAGCACCGACCCCAGATAGGCATACAGCCGGGCCTGCTGGTGGAACGTCGAGCGTTGATCGATCAGCACCAGATACCGGGGGCGGAGTTTGATTTGCTGGTAATAAATCGAAGGATAACCGCCCCGACTGGCCGTGGCCCGAATGGTTCGCGCAACATCCATCATCCGCCGTTGGCCTTCATCGCGCTGGTTCAATTGCCGCGCCCAGACGTCCATCGACTCGGCGACTTTGATCGTTTTCTCCTGATCCGGGAAGGTCAGAAAGTAGGGCGGGCCGTCGCTTGGAAGGCGTTTTCGGCTCGGGAAAAAATACCGAAAGAGCACCGCGGCCGCTGCGACCGTGGCCAGCAAAACCGCCAGCAGGAGATACCCGGTCTGTCGCGTGTAGGTGGTGATTCGTGTGGGATTTGCCTGAATGAGCGGAAAAGAGGGGTACGAAGACGGCCTGACAACGGGACTCGGATCAATTCTTTTGGTCGTGTCGACCCCTGGCGACTGTGTCGAGTTGGATGGTGTTTGAGGTGGTTCTATCCCAGGGTTGACCGGTTTTTGGAGGTAATAAACCACCAGGCCAATGAGAAGCAAGGTAATAGCGGCCAGGAGCGTAGCCCAGCGCAGTCGGTCGGGCATCAGCGGTTTTTGCGAATCCGCTGGTTTTTCGGCAGTTTCGGTCTGTTTCGCTGCCTGATCGGAGAACCGGACGACCTGATCGAAGATCGCTCCGAACCTTTCCTGCTCGATGTCCGAGCGCACCACCACCGGGCCGAGCAATTCCTTCAATTCACGTAGCTGCCCGGTGGTGGTCAGTCCGTCCGGAAACCAGGTGTCGGCGATTCGGAAACAGCGGTCGTACACCTCCGGCGTCACCACAAAGCCTTCCCGCCGAAGTTGCTCGAGCAATTCGCCCAGGGGAAGCGGTCGATGGGGAGAAACGGGCGTCATGGCCGTCGGGAAAAACCGTTACAGGGTTTTGAGGAGTGCAAAATCTTCGGCATGTTTGGCCAGAATGCTGTAACTCGCCAGCCGTTTGGGTTCATCCACTTCCTTCAGCGGGCGGGGGTGAAGAATGTCGTCGCGCAGGAAATACATCCAGCTAATGAGCTCGGCGGTAGCCGGTTTTTTCTTCAGATTGGCATTTTTCACCGTGACGAAATAGGCAATGTACTCCGCAATCATCTGTTCAACAGCGTGCCGTTTTGATGCGGATTCGGTTCGATCCAGTTCTTTGTTAAAGATTTGATTCAGAACGATTTCCATGAGCTGATCTTCCTTCGGAAATTCGATGTGGTAAAAGATGCACCGGCGCAGAAACGCATCGGGCAGGTTCTTTTCCGAATTGCTGGTCAGGATGACGAAGATGTTTTTGGTTCCGATTTCGTATTCCGCGTTGCCGTCTTCCCGAACCTGAAACCGGAAGCGATCCAGTTCGTTCAGCAGGTCGTTCGTAAAATCGCGGGGGGCTTTGTCCACTTCGTCGATCAGCACCACCGAGCTGCGGGGTTTGGAAGCATCTACGTCGTTCATGGGCAGATAGGGGCATTTATCGAGCATCACCGGATTGCTCAGCACGATGGCCTGCCCGAGCGCCTGGAGCCGGATGTGCCGGGCCACCTCGGGAACGGGCGGTTTTTCCGGAATCGACAAAACCGTTCCGGCAGCGGCTCCGTTGGCGGAAACCTCCGGTTTTTCCGGTTCAAAATGCGTCGCGTGGAAATGGCCGAGGGCGTCGTACAGGTAAAACAAATCTGTGGACGTCGATACGGTTTTGGTGTTGAAAACCAGTGGTTTACTCAGGTACTCGTTCGGGTATCGGGTGTGCAGATCGGCGGCTAGTTTTTCGGCCAGCCGGGTTTTTCCGGTCCCGGGTTCACCGGTCAGCAGCAACGGTTGCTTGAGAAGAATCGCCACCCGGACGGCGTTGTAGAGGGCTGAGTCGAGGATGTAATCCGAAGGATTTTTCTTCATCCGCGGAACATTCAGTTCCGTTTGCTCGTCAAATTCAAATTTTTCGACCAGGGCCATTTTTCAGGGAGTTTGAGGGGTATTGAAGCGTTCGATCAGCGTCAGGAGTTTGTCTTCCAGCGCCGGGACGTCGATTTTTCCGGGATGATCCGGCTGAAAAATACTGGTAATCACGCGTTCTTTGTCCGCATCCGGCGCGTGCCGGAGGTAGTTCCGGAACCATTCTTCGAGGTATTTCCGCTGATCGGGAACAGCCAGCAGTTCGTCATCCTGATTCAGAATAATGAGCGGACTCCGGGCGGGGTCGTCGGGATCGACCAGGCCGGAGGTTCGGAACGGTTTCAGGATTTTTTTGACGGAATTACCCGGCATAAAAGCTGAAAACCAGCTTTGTTTCGGCGTAAAAATAATGTTCCAGAAAAAGAGCAGATACGGATGGGCCGACGAATTCGTTCCGGTTTCGGGCGGGCAAAATTCCGTCATGAACTGCCGGATCGACGCCAGCACTTTTTCGTTCAAATCGTCGGCATTGATTTGAAGGGCGACAATGGTATACTGGCTGTTTTTGATCGCCGGAATGCCCAGAAACTCATCAAACGTCAGGCTGGTGCTGTCGTCCTGGCCTTTGATGATTTTATAGAGTTCGCGCCGGATCTTGACGGGCGTGTCGTAGGCGCGGTTGAGTTTGACGAGCATGTCGTCGGCGTCGCGTCGGCGGTCGTTGGGGTCGAACGGGTAGTTGTAAATCCGGTTGGGGTTTTTCGTGATTTTCTCGTAGACCAGCTTTCGCGCCAGCCCCAGCGGAGACTGGTAATCTGCGCCCACGATCAGGTAATGCTGGACCGGTCGGTACAACACGTCGAGTCCCTGGCTGAGGTTGAAGCTGGGATCGAACACGTTGCGGTATTGATCCCGGTCACACAAAAACGCCTTCTGACGATCGATCAGGGGGACTTTTTCAGACGGTTCCCGTTTGGATACCAGCGTCCATTTCAACACCTCGGGCTGGTTGTAATACAGCCCCCAGGCACAGGGCACCTCGGGGTTTTCGGTCGGGAAACCGCCCCGCGTAAATAAGGTGGATTTTTTTTCGGACAGCAGGGGCGATTTCGAAACGGCTTCGTCAAATGCCTGCTGGAGGGTTTTGTGCGGGCGGGTAAAGGAATAATAAAAGTTTTTAGCAAGTTCGCTGGCCTGACCGTCGGGCACGGCGGTCGACGTAGCGATGATGGCTTCAACGCCGTGGGCGAGGAGCGTATCGACGTACCCGTAGGTGGAGCAGCCGTTCAAAAAAATCAATTTCGGTTTCTTTCCACTCAATAGTTTAACGAGCTGGTTCTGGTTGTAAATGCCATCGGACAGCACAAAGTGGGTTTGACTGGCGTGGCCACAATAGTGAAAAATGGTTAGTTCCTGACCGATTTTTACCAGGGCCCGATGAATACTGTCCGCATCGGTTTTGGTGGAGGGCGTCGGATAGACAATGTCCTGGTTTATTTCCAGATCATACAGCAGTTCGTCGATGTATTTGATTTCGTCGTCAACCGCATTTAAATACTGAAGATCGTTCAGAGTAGACGGGTTGGCGCTGGCGATAAAAATAACGGGCTTGCTCATAGACCTTCCAAATCCGGTTGACGGCATCGCACTGACTTTGGAAAGTAAGATACTTAAAACCTGAGCAGCCAGGGCAGGGTTATTATTTAACGGCAGGGACGGTCTGTCAACCCGGCAGGTTGAGGTGGCGCAGAATGACCCGCATCAGGCTGGTCGGATTATAGGGTTTGACCAGAATTTCGTTCAGACCGGCCACCTGGGCGCGGTTGCCGACTTCCTGCGCCAGACTGGCCGTAACGGCAATGATGGGCAGCGTTTCGTTCCGTTCGCGGATGATGCGGGTTGCTTCATACCCGTCCATGACCGGCATTTGCAGATCCATCAATACCAGCCGGTGTTTGGCCGAATCCAGTTTATCGACTGCTTCCTGCCCGTTGCCGGCCACATCGACCGACGCGCCGAGCCGCTCCAGCACGCTTTTAGCCAGGAGCACATTCATCGCGTTGTCTTCCACGAGCAGGATGCAGACATCTTTCAGGGGTTTATCGGTCGACAGGGGTTGGTTTTCAGACAGCATTTCCGGCGGATCCGTCATTTTCCGGAATTGTTGCGTGAAGTAAAACCGGGACCCTTTCCCCGGTTCGCTCTGCAGATGAAGGACCACGTTTTGCAACTCCAGAATCCGTCGGCAAATGGTCAGGCCCAGCCCCGTTCCGCCGTAACTGCGCGACATCGATGAATCGGCCTGTGTAAACCGGTTGAAGACCAGTTCCTGTTTTTCGGGGGCAATGCCGATGCCGGTGTCTTCGACGGCCATCATGAGGGTGACGTCCTGCCCGGTTTGTTCAACCACGGACAGGCTCACCCGTACCTGTCCCTGAATGGTGAACTTGATGGCGTTGTGAACCAGATTCGAAATGACTTGGGCCAATCGGGTGGGATCGCCGATTACCCTGCCTTTCCAGGTGGGATCGATCGTCAGCGAAAGGGTCAGTGATTTTTCGTTTGCGGCCGTCTGGTAACTGGTAATGACCTTGTGCAGGATGGTGGCCGGATCCATCGGGATTTCTTCCAGGGTGGTTTTGCCGGCTTCAATCCGGTTGAAGTCCAGAATGTCATTGACGATGTGCAGCAAATTTTTGGCCGAAAACAGCATCACGTCGAGGTGCTGTTTCTGATCCGGTCGGGGTTTGTCCTGCAGCAGCAAATGCGTCATGCCGATCACCGCGTTCAGGGGCGTCCGGATTTCGTGGCTCATCGTGCTCAGAAATTCGCTTTTGGCCCGCAGGCCATCTTCCGCCTGTTCCTTGGCCTGTTTGAGCGTAAACGCAAACCGGAACGAGAGCACCAGCGATTGCAGAAAGAAAAAGCCGATGTAGCCGATGAACAGCACCAGATTTTCGGGAAAGGCGATCTGGAAATATTTAAAAATAATGATGACAAACACCCCCAGTAGCACGGCGGTACTCATCAGGGAATACTCAGCACCGGGGCGTTTTCGTTGGGCCGCTACCCAGTAGACGTAAAAAGCATAGGCGATGTAGATCGGCATCAGGCTGAGGAACGGTTTGACCAATTGGGTAAAAATGATGGGCGGACAAAGGACCGTAATGCCGGCGAATGCCAGACAAATCCACGCCAGTGCCGTCAAAAAGCGTTTGTGAACGTCGGCGGGGTAGAGGGAGCGGGTATAAAGGATAAAAGCGGCAATGCTTAAAAAAAGCGTGAGGTATTCGAGGTGGAGCGTCACCGACCAGTCGATCTGGTGAAAGATGGAATGGAGGGCATACTGATCCGTACCGATGATGCGGTAGCTGTAGAGCAGGCAAAACAGCGAGAAATAGAGAATGGAGGTTTCGTGTCGCCCGAAAAGAAAGAGGCCTAAAAAAAACAATCCGCCCATGAAAAGGCAGCCTGTCAGGAGAAAATTGAGGGCCAGCTCCCGGTTTGCTTTTACCGTCAGCGTGTCGGCCCGGCCCAGCAGAATCGCCTTGTAGGGGCCTCCTTTGGAATGGTGGAAATTGGCAATTTGCAGCAGCAGTTGGAGCGTATCGGCCTTTTCTGGAATGTTTTTTAGCTGGGTCGACCAGTAGGGCGTTGTGGTTTCTTTTGATGTGCCGGGGGTGCCGCTCCGGGCCAGTTCCCGCCCATTCAGGAGCAGGCGGTACGCGGTGTAGGCGTCGGGGAGTTTGAGAGCCAGTGGAGGGTGTTGGGGCGGCAGCACAACGGTCAGAGCGTAGGTGGCGTAGCCGTAGGAGGGAAGGGGCTGGCCTTTCCAGGTTTGGGAATTCCAGATTCCGGGATATGGGCAGTATTCAAACGGGATTTCGGGGTCGCCGGGGTTTCGTAACGTGTGCCAGTACCATTTCCAGGTTCCGTTCAACGAAACGATTTTTTGATCGAGGTTTACGCGCCGAAGATCCAGAACCCCCTGCCGCGCGGCCGGAGGAGGAAAGTCGGTTGATTGCGCATGGAGGAGTGAGCAACCCAGTAGTAAAAAAAACAGTAAACCACAGCGGTAATAAAAAATAGGAATACTGGTTTTGCCCGAAAAAAACCGGCTTTTCATGTGTTGGACTAACTTCCCGTTGAGTGAATGTACTTATCTTTTACCAGACAAATGGTTCGATTTGTCCAGGCATAAAAACCCCCTCAAATTTTAGTCCAAAAATGGTTGAATCGGGCGTTGTGTTTGGAAATCGTGTTTTTTTCGGCTATCAAAACCGGGGGATGGGCGGGTCTGTTCGCCGGGGGGTAATCTGGCCGGAATCGCCGAAACGACAACGGGTTAGGGCTTGGGGTCAGGTGCTGGCCGGAATCCGGGCGGTGTCGAGCCAGAACGTCCGGATCTGGCTGATTAAATTTGTAAGCTGTTGGTAACCAGGTGGTTTTGTTAAGTACGTATTGGCCCCCAGTTGGTAGCAGCGGGTAATGTGTTCGGGCAGCGAAGAGGTTGTAAAAATAATCACCGGAATGGAGCGGAAGGCTGGATTGGAGCGCAGTTCGATCAGGGTCGTAAATCCGTCCATCCGGGGCATATTCAGGTCCAGAAAGATCAGTGACGGCAGTTGACGGGTGGTATTCAGGTGGTCGAGCAGTTCGACCCCATCACCGGCGAAGGCAACCTCACAATCCAGCCAACTGGAATCAAACACCGATTTGAACAGGAGCCGGTCATCGTCGTCGTCGTCTGTAATGATAATGCGGTATTTGTAAGCCATTGAAAAAGTTGCCGAATGGGAATGAAGGTAGTTTTGTCAAATATAGATAATATATGTCAAATACAATTTTAACCCCCGGTAAACTTTTTAAATCATACAATGGCCTTTCTTAAATTATAAAACATACGTTGTGGTAAGATATGGGTCGATTGGCTCCGGAACGCGATCGTTTACGACCTGCCGATTGGCATGCCGGTTTTTGATTCATTCCGGCCTCCGGTCCTGGTCCGGCCGCTGCCGGAACCCTTCACCGGAAAAGCCTTTTGGGGCGGTCGGAACGAATACGATCGGAATGGCGCGAAAAATGGCATCAGTCCGGAGGGTCAGAAATTGCACTTCACGCGGCAAATACTTTTATTTGTGGCGATTTTTTTGCATATTTGTATGATAGGCGTATCGTAGAACAAGCCTCAAACCGTCTGACAATTTCCAAACCGGCGGTTCCACTTTTTTAACCATCGCTTCGTCCGTATTATCGGACAGAGAATTGACTTCTTATGGCAGAAGAGACAGAAGAACAGAACAACTCCACCAACATTATTCCCATCAACATTGAAGACGAAATGCGCGGTGCCTACATCGATTATTCGATGTCGGTCATTATTTCGCGCGCCTTGCCCGATGTCCGTGACGGCCTGAAGCCGGTACACCGCCGGGTGCTTTTCGGAATGGCTGAACTGGGAGTCAATTATAACAAACCTCACAAAAAATCGGCCCGGATTGTTGGGGAGGTTTTGGGTAAATATCACCCGCATGGCGATTCATCCGTGTATGGTACGATGGTACGGATGGCCCAGGACTGGTCGTTACGGTATCCACTCGTAGATGGTCAGGGGAACTTTGGTTCCATCGACGGTGATTTTCCGGCCGCCATGCGGTATACCGAAGCGCGGCTGAAGCGGATTGCCGAGGAATTGCTCACCGATATTTATAAGGAGACGGTCGACTTTCAGTCGAACTTTGATGACTCCCTGGAAGAGCCGACCGTGATGCCGGCCAAACTGCCGAACCTCCTGCTGAACGGTTCGTCGGGTATTGCCGTCGGGATGGCTACCAACATGGCTCCCCACAACCTGACGGAAGTGGTGAACGGGATCGTGGCCTACATCGATAACCACGATATTACCATCGATGAGTTGATGGAGCACATCACCGCGCCGGATTTTCCGACGGGGGCTACCATCTACGGTATCGAAGGTGTTCGGAATGCGTTCCGGACCGGCCAGGGCCGGGTTGTGCTGCGGGCCCATGCCACCATTGAAGAAAACAAGGGCAAGACCCAGATCATCGTTTCCGACGTTCCCTACATGGTCAACAAAGCCATGATGCTGGAAAAAACGGCGGAATTGATCAATGATAAAAAGATTGAAGGGATTTCGGCTTTCCGGGATGAGTCGGACCGCGACGGATTGCGCGTGGTGTATGACCTGAAGCGGGATGCGGTTCCGAACGTCGTTCTGAACAACCTCTATAAGCATACGCAGTTGCAGTCGGCTTTCAATATCAACAACGTCGCGCTGGTGAAAGGCCGCCCGGTTTTGCTGAATCTGAAAGACATGATCCGGTATTACGTGGAGCACCGCCAGGAGGTGATCACGCGCCGGACGCAATATGAACTGCGCGAAGCCGAGAAGCGGGCGCACATTTTGGAAGGTCTGCTGATTGCGCTGGACAACCTGGATGCGGTAATTGAAATCATCCGGAGTTCGCGGGATCCCGAGGTTGCCAAAAACGGACTGATCGACCGGTTTAAGTTATCGGAAATTCAGGCCAAAGCCATTCTGGAACTTCGTCTGCAACGCCTGACCGGTCTCGAACGCGACAAGATTGTGGCGGAATACGAAGAACTGGCCCGACTGATTGCCGATTTACGGAGTATTCTGGCGAGCGAAGAACGGAAACTGCAAATCATCCGCGACGAACTGCTCGAACTCAAAGCCCGTTACGGCGACGCCCGCCGGACCGAAATCAGTATTCTGGGCGACGGCAACATCAGCGATCTGTCGCTGATCGCCGACGATGAAATGCTGATTACGATTTCGCACGAAGGCTACATCAAACGGACACCGTTGACCGAATACCGGACCCAGAGCCGGGGAGGAGTTGGTTCGCGCGCGGCCAAAACGAAAGAAGACGACTTTACGGAGCATTTGTTCATGGCGACGATGCACAACACCCTGCTGATTTTTACGCAGAAAGGGCGGTTGTACTGGTTGCCGGTGTATGAACTGCCGGAAGGCGCGCGGGATTCGAAAGGTCGGCCGCTGGCCAACTTCATCAACATCGAGTCTGACGATCAGGTGCGGGCGGTGATCAATGTGAAGGATTTGAAAAACGCCGATTACATCAACAACAATTACCTAGTGATGTGTACGGAGCAGGGAACGATCAAGAAAACCCTGCTGGAAGCCTACTCGCGTCCGCGCCAGAACGGGATCATTGCCATCACGATCAATGAAGAGGAGGGAGACCGCCTGCTGAATGTCTGTATGACCAATGGACAGAACGATATTGTCATTTCGTCGAGCCTGGGGAAAGCCGTCCGGTTTAATGAAAGCCGGGTTCGTCCGATGGGCCGGACGGCCGCCGGGGTTCGCGGCATCGATTTAGAGCCGGGGGTGAAAGCCGTCGGTATGGTTTGCATCGGTCGCGACGATGCTCAATTGCTGGTGGTTTCGGAAAAAGGATTCGGAAAACGGTCACCGATCGACGAATACCGGGTGACGAACCGGGGCGCGAAGGGCGTTGGTACGCTGAAGGTTACGGATAAAGTCGGTAATCTGGTAGGCATTTTGGAAGTAACCGATTCGGATGACATGATGATCATCACGAAGTCGGGAACGGCCATCAGGATGCACGTCGATGAGGTGCGGGTAATTGGTAGGAACACCCAGGGGGTGCGGCTGATCAACCTGCGCGACGGCGACGAAATTTCGTCGGTGACCCGCATCGCCCGGGAGGAAGATGTTGAAATTGAAGGGAATGGCATCGTGCCGGAAGCGCCGGTCGACGGTTCGGAGGAAGCACCCTCTGATCAAATGGCTTGATATTCCCATAAATTATTCAGTACTTTCCAGAATAAAATCAAAAACAACGTTCAACCACAAAATTTAGTCATATGAAACGATTCTCGTTCTTCCTACTGGCGGGATTTTTATCAGTAGGAGCATCGTATGCTCAAGGGCTTGATGCTCTAACCGAAAAAGCTTTCCAGAGTGAGAAAGAAAAAAGCGACAAGGCAATCACGGATGAGAAGGCCTCTGTCAAGCCCAAAACGTGGATGGATCGCGCTAAAACGTACGAGAACATTGCTACGCAGGCTATTAAACTGGACTCGAATGCGGCAACCGTTGCCTACGATGCCTATAAGAAAGTAGTCGAACTGGATAAAGATAAAAAAACTGGCGGTCCGGGTAAAATGGCCAAAGAAGCAGAAGAAGCCATGAAAGGGCAGACCTTGTTTCAGGCGTTTATGAACTCCGGTATTTATAAGTACCAGGCGAAAAACTTCAAAGACGCGGCTGCGCTGATGTCCAGAGCAGGGGAGATCAATCCGAAAGACACCACGGCGGCTTTGTATGCCGGTATTTTTACCCAGAACACCGAGAAGCCCAGTGATGCGAAAGCGCATTTTGAGCGGTATATCGAGAACGGCGGAAAAGATCAGTCGGTCTACACCACGCTGGTGAGTCTGTACTATCAGGACAAGGAAATTGAGAAAGCCCTGGCTACGATCGATAAGGGAATTGCCACCTTGCCGAATAGCAAAGACCTGGCTACCCAGAAAACGAGCATCCTGGTTACGTCGGGTAAAATGGATGATGCGATTGCTGTACTGAAAGGGCAGCTTGCCAAAGACCCCAACAACGTAAACCATTTATTGACGCTTGCCAGCCTTTACGGTGACAAAAATAACAAAGGCACGGAAGAACTGTCGAAGCTGATGAGCAGTGCCAAGAAAGGGCCGAACGCGACCAAGCAGTTGAGCGAAGAAAAAGTGGTTCTGAAAGAGTCTCAGAATGAGCTTACCCGTTTGACGGCCCGCGCGAAGAAAGAGCCGAAGAACGCCGATGTGAAAAACCAGATTGCGCGGGTGAATCAGATGATCGCGGATTCCAAAACAAAAATCACCGGTTTGGAGAAAGAAGTTGCGGAGCAGGCTCAGGCGAGCGCAGCGGCTGGCAATCAGGAGCAGAAAATTGCGGAGCTGACCAAGCAGGTTGAGGAAAGCCGGGTCGCTTCCAAAGACTACTACACCAAAGCGCTGGCGGCTGATCCGAATAACTTCGATGCGAACTTCAACCTTGGGGCTGCTTACTTTAACGAAGCCGTTCAGATCCGGAAACAACTGGAGATGATGGACATGAAAGACTACCAGACCAAAGGCAAGGAAATCGAAGGCCAGGTTTGCGGGAAATTCAAACAGGCACTGCCGTATTTCGAAAAAGCAAAATCGGTGAAAGATACCGACCAGGATTTGAACGACAACCTGACGAACCTTCAGAATATTCTGAAGCAGTTCGAAGAGAAGAAAATTCCCTGCGTCGAAAGCAAATAACCAAAAAGGCAGCTCGAAAGGCTGCCTTTTTTATTCCATAAAAAGCTCCGATCTTGTGAAAGCGAGGTCGGAGCTTTTTAATGAGGTAGTAATGATAAAGATTACAAAGGTACTCATCACCGTGACCATGATTGGTGTTTGGGGCTGGCTGGCTTTTATGGCGATTATGACGGCAAGTTTACGCGGTCGGCTGACATCCGTAGCCATCGGTATTTTACTCAACAGTGCATTGGCGTTTTGGTATACACATCTTGAGAAACGGTTGAAGCGATTACCGGATGAGGAGAAGCAAGAAACGGAAGAGGTGGAACAGAATACTTAGAGAAATGAAAACACTAGTTAACATAATATAAATTATACAACAATTTTTTTGTGGCAGAATCAGCTTGTAAATGTCCCTGTAAGGGTCTGGAAGATAATGGGTTATAGAAGGTCGTATAGATCAATGATTTATGGATTCACGTGGAACTAATAAAGGGGTTTCGCGGAGTTAAATAGAGAAACAAAAGAGTTGAGCGGAGAATTAAATCAAATCCTGAAAGATGAATTGGGTGTCCCACTGATTGGTGTCTGCCGAAGCAGCATACGAGCGCCGGACTACTTCGCCCTTTTTGAATGGTATCGGTGCTTTGAAAATCGGTCCGTCGTAGACAAAGGAATGATATTCGCCGTTTTCACCACACGGATCGACCGACGGTGGCAGATCTTTTAAAATCGTAGCGTCCAACTCGCGACCGGCCCAGCTTTTGGGCAATTGATTTTCGTTCACGCAAACCAGCACGGCTTTAAAACCGGCCTGGACAAACTTGGCCAGCAACACCGTCGTGTTCTGATTCCACAATGGAAACACACCCTGCAAACCTACCTCGCTCAGTTGCTGTTCCCGGTACTGCCGCAGGTCTTCCAGAAAAATATCGCCGTAAATCACGTGCGTAACGCCCTGTTTTTTCAACTCTGTCAGTTTCTGTTTAACCAGCGTGTTGTAGAGTTCCATCGAGACGTCTCCGGGAAATTGAACCGTATGCAAAGGCAGTTCAAGAACATGCGCCTGCGTTTCGATCAGCCCGGTGCGGACGCCGTGCATGCTGACCCGTCCGAATTGTTCATTGACATTCGTGAGCAAGCCCACCACATCATAGTGTCCGGCTTGCTGGCAGAAAAAGAGAGCGAGAGCCGAATCCTTGCCCCCGCTCCAACTGATGATTGCTTTTTGCATCGTAAGAGTAAAGAGGTTAGACAAGAGAGTAAAGACAACGCTGGAGCATGAGTATATCGTATTGGTCTTTATTCTCTTGTCTAACCTCTCTTGTCTATTTAAAATAAAAACCGGATGGTGCAATTTCCGCTTTCACGGAATCGATCAGGGTTCCGCTGGCCTGGTAGCGGAAGACGTAACCCGCCTGTTTGTAAGATGGCGTATACCCGCCGTAAATGATGCCGGATTGCGGTTCGACGGCAAGGCCGCTGAACAACCGTTTGATAAAGGGTGTGGTCGCCGGAACACTGGTGTCGTTGACCGAAAAACGATAGGTCTCGCCTTTTTCCCTGTAATTTTCGGAAGCATCACCGTAGTAACTGCTCACGAAGTAAAAGTATTGTTTGTCGGAACTCAACCGGAATTTTGAAAGCGAGCGGGTTTTGTCGGTTCCAATCTTCAGGCGGTTTTCAATCGCCTTGCTCTGCGGGTTGACCCGAATCATTTCACCGCCACTATACACCCAGAGTTTGCCGTTGCCGTCGACGGCCACCGGGTTTGGATTGGAACCAATCTCGATACCGGTTTTAAGCTGATCGGTGGTGATGTCGATAACCGTAAGTTTGGTAGAACCACCGGTCGAACCGGCAAACACCTCGCTACCCGCCAGCAGAAGCGTCTCCACTCCTTTCACCGCCGGTATTTTTTTGGTTACGGTGTTGGTCGTTAAATCCACGACGGCAATGTATCCCGGATTTTTGTAAAACGTGCCGTTTGAAAAATCACCGGAAAGATCCCAGCAACTCACGTATACTTTGTTGGCACTCACCCGAACCGCCGAGCGGGGGTTTTCAATTTCCGGCGATTTCAGGGTCGCCAGTGACTTGAAGGTATTGGCATCCACGATTTCGACTTTGTCCTGACCCGCTGTGGTGTTATCGACCAGAATCAATCCTTTTCCATCGGCTTCTGTATACGCCTGAACACTTCCGGTTAGGGAACGCTGATTGACCTGATTGAAAATATCGTAGGAAGCCGTTGAGCCGGTGGGCGGAAAATATGAAATCGTCCCATTGTTGTCGGTGAAATTTCCCTGGTTGACAACCAGAACCCCTGAACCATACGGCAGGGCTTGCGGATCGTCGTTGTCATTGTTACAGGACCAGTTCAGGGCGACCAGCAGACCAAGTGCCAGTTTCAATCGGACCGACGGTGCGGTAGTTACTTTTCTCATTGTTTTGGGGTATTCAGATTACAGATTAATTGAATGGTAAAGTTGCGGCCCGGCATTGCGTTTCGCTTGACATTGAGGTAGACGGTATCAAACACATTGTTGATCTGTCCCTGAATCCGGGTTGCGACGGGGCCGAGCTTGATCTGGGTTTCGAGCAACACGTTCGTTAGCAGGTAGCCGCGTAGAAACTGAATGTTGTCGAAGGTGATGTACTGACGGGAATTCACCTGGTTCTGGATGGTCAGGCGGTTTTTGCCTTTTGCCACAAAGGCCGAAAACCGGCCGCTGTGTTTGGGAACATACACCAGTTGTTTGCCGATGATGTCCTGGGCATAGGCGTTGTAGACCCGCTCCTGGCTCGACCGCGTCAGGGCATACGCCAAGGTCAAGCCCGATTGCCAGTTTGCGCTGGAATAGGTTACCGAACCATTCCACTCCAATCCACGAGCTACGACGAGTTGCAGATTTTCGACCCGGTAGCCGGACTCCGGATTCCAGTACGACCAGTCGTCGATGCGGTTTCGGAAAACCGTGGCTTCGGATGTCACGGTTAAGTGTTCGGTGGGAATCCATCGGCTTGCCAAACCCGCTTCCAGATTAAACCCGTTCTCGGGCCGAATGTCCGGATTGCCCAGTACTTTCCAATACCGTTCGTTCAGCGTGGGAACCCGGTAACTGCGTCCGGCGGATGCTTTGGCCGTCAGCGCACTTTGGCTCGTTTTTACCAAAGAATACTCCACACCCAGGGAAGGCGTTATCGGCGGATCAAATCGGGTGACGAATGCCTGCCGCAGATTGGCCGAGATCAGCCACCGGGACCATTGCATCCGCAGCAGCGCATACAGATCGGCACGGTCTTCCTGAATCGGTTGATCGCCGTAGCCGTCGACCTGTGTGCGGTAATGCGACCACTCGCCCCCCAGTCGCAGCGAAACTTCCGCTGATTGATAGGAATGTGTAAACTCCTTTTCAATTCGACTGATTAGTCGATCGGTTTCGGAATGGCTGGGATTGTTGAAATTTCCGCGTGCGTAATCGATGATGTCGCGAATCCAGCCCAGTCGCAGCGTGAGTTTATTGGTTTCGTAGGTTGTTAAAAACCGGTATGATTGCGAGCGGGTTCGTTCCCGAACGGTGGTATCGTAGGGCGTAACGGTGAGATCGTTGTCCGTCAACCAGAGGTTCACCGAAAGCTGCTGGTTTTTCTGGTTTCGGAAATACAAATCCTGAATGAAGCCTTTCTGTTTGGTGATCGAGTGCTCCACGAAGTAATTGCCGCGTTCGCGATACGGGAAATCGTTGTTGGCGTTGGTGGTGTAGAAGAACGATTTCCCGGCGATCTGCCAGCGTTTTCCAGCATCACTCACAAACCGAATCCCAAGCTGGGTTCCATAATTGCGAAAACTCCCGAGCTGCTGCCCGACGGAAGCCTGAAAACCGGGTTGTTGCCACTTTGGATTGTTCATGAGCAGAATGCTGCCCCCCACGGCATCCGAACCCACGCAACTGGCGGAGGAGCCATACTGAACCGCGAGCTGATCGAAACCGGTGACGGGCAGGGTCGAAAAATCGCTTAGCCCGAGCGTTGGCTGGTTGATGTTGATTCCGTTCCAGAGCACGGCGGTGTGATTGGCCGAGGTACCGCGGAACGAAGCGGTCGATAATTGCCCCGCACCGTATACCTTAAACGCAATAGGGGTTGTATAGGTTAAGAGATCTGTCAGCGTTTGAAACCGGAATTGTTCGAGCGTCACGGAGTCGATCCGCTGGGTTTTCTGCCCGGCCGAAAACCGCTCGGGCGTGGTTCCCCGAATCGTTACGGCGGGTAACGTTTGGTCAGTACCGCTGGTTTGGCCGTTCACAACCGAAAACGAACCCACCAGTAAGGACAGGATAATCCCGTCTCTATACCGCATCATAGCTGAATTAAGTAAAAAAGTGGGCGTCAATTCCCTCGTTAAAAGGGTTGGGAGCCGTAAAACCCGGTTTCCTTTTCACCCGAAAGAAACTGAGCATCGTTGTTTTAGGCAGGTCTCCTGGCTCACCCACTGATTTCGGCCTTCCCATCCGAACCAAACCGGACAGTGGCAAGAAGAGGAAATCAGTTCGTACGGGTTTACAGTTGCGGGGACAGCGTCGGTTTTGCACCGACTTCCCTATTAAGCCAACCCTGCCAAAACCAGCAGGCGGCACCTAATGCGACAAAGGTAGCAGGTTGTGGAGGATTCTCCAATTATTTACGACGGAGAGTACTCCCGGAAGGTGCCGTCGGTGTAGAAAACCAGAATTCGCTCTATGGTTTTTTCTTCTTTATTTTTCGCTACAGACGATTGTGGCGGGGCTATATAAGGCGGTTTTTCGTCTACAATTTCGGGTTGTGGGCTGGGCTTGCGCGGAATGGCTGGAATGGCGACCGGACGAGGATTTACATTTGTTAAGGGCTGATCTTCTTCCAGTATCCAATCGTAACCCAATTCAGGAAACCGTCGAATGATCTTCTGGATGATGTCGAAGCTGGGCCGGTTGCGTCCCGAGAGGATGTGGGAGATGCTCGACCGTTGAACCCCGATTTCATCGGCGAAATAAGAAGGGGTTAAGTTCTTATCCTTCAGTACCTGTTTAATTTTGTCATTTACATTCATAGTAGCATAGTTTTTACAAAAGTAAATAGTTTACAAATAGGAACAAGTATTTTGTAAACTATTAAAAGTTATTGATGTAAATAGCACAAATGTCAATTGTTTACAAATGAAAAAAGCCAACGTTACTAATGTAAAATTGGCTTTTGTGAATTAAGTAAGGTAAAGGCTATCCGATTACATATGTATCGTGGCTTAAACCGTTACATTGTTCGTGCGCAGTGCATCGTTGAGCGACGTTTTCAAATCTGTCGATTCCTTTCGCAGACCAATAATCAGCGCACAGGGAACCTGATACACCCCGGCTGCAAACTCTTTAGCAATGGTACCCGGAATGACGACGGAATTGTCGGGCACATAACCCCGGTGTTCGATCGGTGACGATCCGGTGACGTCAATAATTTTGGAGCTTCCGGTGATGGTTACCCCCGCTCCGAGGACGGCTCTTTTGCCAATGTGTGCGCCTTCCACGACGATGCAGCGGGAGCCGATGAAGGCGCCATCTTCTACAATAACGGGTGACGCCTGGGGCGGTTCCAGCACCCCGCCGATGCCTACGCCCCCACTCAGGTGAACGTCTTTTCCGATCTGCGCACAACTGCCCACCGTAGCCCAGGTATCGACCATGGTTCGCTCATCGACGTACGCGCCGACATTCACATACGACGGCATCAGGATCGCTCCTGGAGCAATATAGGAGCCATAGCGGGCAACGGCTGGTGGAACGACCCGGACACCGCGACTTTTGTAGTCGGTCTTCAGCGGAATTTTATCGTGAAATTCAAAAATGCCGACTTCTTCGGTCTTCATCGTTTGGGAAACAAAATACAGTAAGATCGCTTTTTTGATCCATTCGTTCACGATCCACTTCCCTCCTTCGCCACCCGGTTCGGCCACGCGCAGACGACCGCCGTCGAGTTCGGCAATCACCTTCTTAATGGTTTCCAGGGTTTCAGAATTGGTTAATAAAGAACGATCAGACCAGCAATCTTCAATTACTTTTATGTACTCCATAGTTCAAAAATTTGTTTATAGAAATTGTTCATTTTGATTATTATAACTACTTGATTTCGATCATACTTATAGATTTTTTTCTAAAATCGTTCTTGTCGGTTTTTTACTATTTAATGCTTTTGTCAGAATGTTAAAAAGACTGATAAAGACCGTGCTTATTATCAGCAAAACAAGGATACCAAAAAATGACAATCAATGAGTACGTACCAAGCCGGAGATGTATGTTACTGAATAAATATAATACAAATATATTATACATGTACTCCGCCTGAAGAGTGTGTTTTTGGTTTCCTGCATGAATGGTAAAAAGACCATAGCGAATCGACTTTTGTCCGTATCGTTTCAAAAAAGCGCCGGTTAATAATCGGTCAGTCAGCAACAAATGAGTATTGTTACTGACTGAGGTTACATAACTGGTGTGCAGGCTAAGGTGAGTGATCTGATTAACTGACGGCTCGATCACGCTGGGTCCAGACGATTGCGCTTTCCGGATTGAGCTTGTCCGATGCAAGCCGCGTGGTTTTAATAAACCGTAATCGATCGGTTTACAGGTAGGCAGGCTGGTGGAAAAGTCCGCTGTTTTGGAGCGGTCAGGATTGCGCGACGTATCGTTTTTTAGAGTGTTCAAGCAAGCTAAAATCGAATAAAAGGAATAGGGTCGCTCCTATTTTAAGCCATTGAATGTAAAATGGCCTGGTAGAAACAGACTATAAAAATAACCATTTTTAAGCAGGTAATAAATTATTTCATCGAATATTCGGATCTCAATTTAGTAGAGAATAAGTACCCGATAGGCAGATAGTGAAAGGGTGAGATTAGTGAATAATAAGTAAACCTAATTAGTGAAAACAGGAATGATATACTATTAAAATTAGTAAAAAACCAATGAAACGTTAGCAAATTGCTAAAATAATACTCAAAATATGTAATTGATATTAGCAATTGGTCATAAATATACTAAATATGTAATCATCTCATTTACTAAACAAATCGTTTTGCCTCCATAAATTTCGCCGGTCCTTACGTGATTTTATGACTTCCCCTTTTAAACTTACCTTTACGTTTCGATTTGTAATACTATCTTTGTACCGTTCTTGCTAACTAATTAAAACACACAATGGGCAAAATCAAAGTCGCCATCAATGGGTTCGGCCGCATCGGCCGCCTGTCTTTCAGAAGACTCCTCGAAAAAGAAAATGTTGAAATTGTTGCAATCAATGACTTGACTGATAATGCAACCCTGGCTCATTTATTAAAATACGATTCCATTCACGGTAAATTTCAAGGCACCGTTACCTCCGATAGCGAAAGCCTGACCATTAATGGCGTAAAAATTCATGCATATGCAGAACGTGATCCCAAAGCATTGCCCTGGGGCACTCTGGGCGTCGACGTTGTGCTGGAATCAACCGGTCGTTTTGTAGATGAAGCCGGTGCCGGTCAACACCTGACCGCTGGTGCTAAAAAAGTAGTGATCTCCGCTCCCGCCAAAGGAAATATTCCAACGGTTGTTCTGGGCGTCAACGAAGATACCCTGACGGGTGCTGAAACCATTCTATCCAATGCTTCCTGTACAACGAACTGCCTGGCTCCCATGGCCAAAGTTCTGGACGACGTTTTTGGCATTGAAAAAGGCTACATGACGACGATTCACGCGTACACCGCCGATCAGAATCTTCAGGATGCTCCTCACTCCGACCTGCGCCGGGCCCGGGCAGCCGCTTTGTCGATTGTTCCGACCTCGACAGGTGCTGCCAAAGCCGTTGGTCTGGTATTGCCGCAATTGAAAGGGAAGCTCGACGGTTATGCCCTTCGGGTACCCATCCCCGACGGTTCAGTGACGGATCTAACCGCCATTTTGAAACGCGAAGCCACGAAAGAAGAAATCAACGCAGCCATGAAAGCCGCAGCCGAAGGTCCGCTGAAAGGAATTCTGGAATATTGCGAAGATGAAATCGTTTCAACCGACATTGTTGGAAACCCAAGCTCGTGTATCTTCGATTCGAAACTGACTTCCGCCAACGGAACACTGGTGAAGATCGTCGGCTGGTACGACAACGAATTTGGCTACTCAAGCCGGGTTGCCGACCTGATCGCTAAATTGTAATATAAAAAGATTTGGCACCAAAAAAGGCGGGTTAATAGCCCGCCTTTTTGCATTTTAAGTATTTTATCGAAAATCCCTTTCGGGTAAAAATTTCTTCGTATTTGGTCTTGATTCCGAGGTGAAGGTTATTCATTTCGGAGGCATACAAGTCGCGGGTCGAGACCAAATCCTCAAATCCGTTATGACTCAAACTCTCAATACTGAAATCAAAGAAATCGTCGTGGTCGGTTTTCAAGTGAAGCAAACCACCGTCGATCAATATCTCCCGGTACAACTTCAAAAACCGGGCGTCCGTCGAGCGGTTTTTCAACTGGCTCACCCGGGGTTGCGGATCCGGAAAGGTAATCCAGATTTCGTTCACCTCATCTTTTCCGAAAAAGTCCTGAATCCGGTAAATATCCGTCCGCAAAAAAGCGACGTTGGTTAATCCGGTTTCCAGCGCCAGCAGACTCCCCTGCGCAATCCGGTCACCCTTCCGGTCGATGCCGATAAAATTCAGGTGTGGGTAATGCCGGGCCAGCCCAATCGTGTATTCTCCTCTCCCACAGCCGATTTCAATTACAATCGGATTGGCATTCCGAAAATACCGTTCCCGCCAATGCCCCTTGATGGTGTCAAATAACTCTTTTCCCGGCTCCAGAACATTCTCACTGACGCGATTGTGTTCAAAACGGGAAAGCTTCTTTCTACTCACGCTTCCAATTGGTTTAATTCTGCAACAACATACGTGCTTCCGGTCACCAGGATACAATCCGCCGGGTTGGCACGACTTTTAGCGGCTTCCAGCGCCTGATTCACATCCGGGAATACATCACCCGCAAATCCCTCCGCGCGAAACGCTTCTGCCAGAACCTCGGCATCCAGCGCCCGGGGAATGTCAGGCTGACAGAAATAGAACCTCGCTCCTTTCGGAAACAAACGAATTACCTTCGACAGATCCTTGTCTTTCACAAACCCCACGACCAGATGCAATTGCTGGTATGAAACCGTTTGCAACGACTCCAGCACACTCAGGATACCGGGTTCATTGTGAGCCGTATCACAAATCACAGTGGGATTTTGTTGTAAAATTTGCCAGCGGCCTTTTAAGCCGGTCAATTCAACGACTTTGGCAAAACCAGCTTGAACCGCTGATTCTGATAACTTTGCCTTAAATTCTTCAGCTATCGAATTATTAAGAATATACGGAGTAGACAGGACCTTCAGGACCGACAATACGCCAGCCACATTTCTGAGTTGATAAGTTCCCAATAAGGCTAGCGATAACTCGAATTTACCACCGTCGTAAGGTTCCAGTGAAAAATGCCGGCCATCGGCATGAATCCCCAGATCAGTAACTTTATAGAAATCTGAACCAATCAAAATGTCACTTCCGCATTCCTCAGCCCGGTTCTTAAAAACCGGGTACGTTTCGGCATCGTACTCGCTGATGACCACCGGAACACCCGGTTTGATGATTCCGGCTTTCTCATAGGCAATCTTCTGAAGACTATCGCCCAGAATATCGCTATGATCCCAGCCAATGTTGGTAATGAGCGACACCAGCGGGGTAATAATGTTGGTAGAATCCAGGCGTCCCCCCAACCCTACCTCTACAACGGCCAAATCGACGTTCTGACGCGCGAAGTAGTCGAAAGCCATACCAACGGTTACTTCAAAGAAAGAGGGCTTTAAATCCTCGATAAACGCCTTGTGGGTTTCCACAAAATGAGCCACCTCCGCATCCGGCATGGGAAAGCCATCGACGCGGATTCGTTCGGTGAAGGATTTGAGATGGGGAGACGTGTATAAACCGGTTTTGTAACCCGCCGATTGCAGCACAGCGGCCAGCAAATGCGACGAACTGCCTTTGCCGTTCGTGCCGCCAACATGAATGGTTCGAAATTTTTCCTGAGGGTTTCCCAGGTATTCGCAGAGTTTGAGAATGTTGTCCAGACCCGGTTTGAGGGCCTTCGCTCCGATCCGGTGAAAGACTGGCAACTGCGCATACAAATAATCAATCGCTTCCGAATACATCATTCGGTACTAGTTTGAGCGGATGTTAATGGTGTAAGTACCCGTAGAAATCGGCGGAGCAGCCGACGCTTTCTGCACCAGTTGCAATTTATACACCTGTTGTTTGTAAAACTCCGTCACGGTTGGACTTACCCGGGTTTCCTTAACCCGCACAAAAGTAACATCACCTTTGTCATCCACCTTGATTTCGAAAACGATTTTTCCGCTTTCTCCCGAATTATCCTGGGCAATGCGGTTGGTGGCCAAACGCCAGCCGGCAATATTCAGCGAAACGCCGGACCCGGTTCCACCCGGTGTGCCGTAGAATTGCTTGGCGTTGATATTCCCATCCGGATTGCCTTTATCACCCACACCCGATGCATCGTCACCATTGTTATTCCCTCCTGTTCCCGATGCTTTTCCTACCGTTCCATTCGACCCTCCAGAAGAGCCTTTTTTATATAACGCATTCGCATCCACTTTCTTAGGCTCGGCAACGGGTTCGGCTTTGGGTGGCGCGGGCGTCGGTTTGGGCGTGGTCGCTTCTACTTTTTTGGGTTCTGCCTTTTCCGGAACCGTCACCGGGCTTTCAATCTTGCTGGCGATGTCCGGTTTTTCAGTAACCACTTTACTCGGTTTGGCGTCCACAATCTTGGGAACGGGCGAAACCGGTGTTTTCTCCACGCGCGAGGTGGTCGTCACTTTCGGATTCGGTTTGTCCTCTTCCTTTTTAACTTCCTCCTTATTTTTAGAATCGTTGGCTTTGTTATACGTCTGAATGTTGCCACTGCCCACCAGGTCGGTCCCGAAGTTCACCTCCACGTATTCGATCGGCGGGGGATCCGGAACCGACTGCCACAACCGGATGTACAGCAGCAGGAAAAAAAGGAGGGCACAAACGGCGAACGATCCGGCAAAAGCCGTTACCCGGTATTCATTCTCATTTTCCAGTATGACGCGACTCATGGATGCAGGTGTTTAGCCAATTAACGGAACTACCGGTAGCCTCTATTGTTCAACACCGGCAAAATTAAAACGATTTCGTGAATTGTTCGGTTCACCTGAAGCAAAAAGGCAGCCGTGGGCTGCCTTTTGCTAGTTTATAAGGTTAGGACTTACGTCTAATAATTCTGATACACTTGCTTTTTGCCCCGTTCCCCTAAAGGGTTGGACACAGGTTACTCCGGATGCGCAAAGTCCCCTTTAGGGGAACGGGGCAAAAGCCAAAGTCCTAATGGTTCAGTTCACTCAATTTTACACACCCAGGCGCTCGCACCGGACAACCGGCTTACCTTGTCAAGCGAAGCCAGCACTTCGGTTTTATCATTCGACCCAATGGCCGCTACTTTGATCAGTTCTTTCTTTTTGGAATGCGGCAGAATATACGCCGTTTCGAAACCCTCCCGACGCAGGCGACGCATCAGACGCTTCGCATTCTGAACGCTGGCAAAACTGCCGGCAATGGCGAGGTAGTAGATTTCGGTTTTCTTTGGTTCCAGCACAACGGGTGCTATCGACTCGGCCACCACGGCGGGTTTAACCGGTTCAGCCACCGGAGTCGGAACGACTACCGGACTCGAAACCGGCATAACAACCGGCTCAGCTTTCTCCGTTTCAACGGGTGTCGCTGGTGTTTCCGCAACGGTAACCGGAGCATCCTCATCATCGCTCACAAACAACTCGAAGGGGTTCAAACTACTCAGCACCTGCGAGGGCGATTTTTTTACGGTCACAATACCGAGCGAACAGATCAGCAAAACCGCAGCGGCCCACGCCAGGTATTGCCGGCGGTTTCTCACTACGGGCATTTCAATCACCTTCGTTTCGGTCTGAACTTCTTCCGCTTCTACTGCAATGGGCGTTTCCGGGGCAAATTTAACGAGCGCAAGCGGTTTTTCTTCTTCCTCAACAGCCGTTACCATACGGGCCGCAATGGGCTGAAAACCGTACGACTCGCCTTGAAAATTATGGCGGATTTCGGGGTCGAACTGCAGCTTCCCTTCCTCATTTTCCGAGAACAGGCCCAGCCCTTCTATCGTAAAAATGCGTTCCTGGCGCACATCCTGCTTCAGTTCGTCCACAAATTGCCGGATCACCTGAAACACCTCATCGCGGGTTAATCCCTCGTGAAGCATCATGTAGTTGATCAGCAGACCATCGTCCAGTTTCAATGCTTCGTTGAACGCGATTTTCTTCCGGGGAGGCAGGTAGGTTCCGGTGCTTTCCACAAACGTGGCCGGAATGTAGTGCAGAATAAAACCGCCCAGTTCGGGAACCACGAGGCAATCGTACTGAAACAACAGTTTTTTGAGATACTCCGATACAGGTACCATATGCTTTTCGGTTAAGGCAGTGTCAGAAGCTATACGACAATCCTCCGAGAAAGTTAAGTCCTTGTTGCGGATAATACAAATACCGCTGATAATTAGACCCTATAATGTTATTTAACGAAACAAACGCTGAAACCTGTTTTCCCAGGAAATAGTCAATTTTCAGGTTCAGATCCCAGATCGGTTTGAGGGTGACAATCTGATTGGTAACGAAATTTTTGCCCTTCATTCCCTGATAATGGTACAAATCAGTCGTGATAAATAATTTTTTATTCACGATAAACGAATTCGACCACGAGCCCGAAATCGTCGGCCGGTGCCAGGCGGCTTCCATCCGGCTCAGGCTGTAGTCATAAAAGTCGGCCCGCAGCGTAGAGCGAAACACTTCCTTGTAGGTATACCCCACCTGACCAGAAACCGTCAGGACGTGGGAACGATCGCCGTCATAGACGACAAAGAATTGCGAGGTGTCGGGCCAGGTGTTGTTGAAACCATAGAAATTCCTGTAGCGGGCATACGATACTTTTCCTTCATAGGAAATACCACTTCCCAATTCACCCTTGCTTCCGCCGTACAGATCCCAGGTTTTCTCCGTGTTTGCCAACACCACCTGCGGAGCCAGCCAGCGGTTCTCGCCCAGAAAAGTCCGTAATGTATTCCGGTTAATGTCGCCGTCAACACCCGCAAAAAAGTGAATATTCCCAGCCGGAACCACATCGAGGTCTAAAACCGGAAATGCCCGTGTTCGGTTGATATTCTGGCGTTTATCGGATTCGTTAACAGCGTTAACCCCGAACGTAACCGTCAGCAGCGAATTAGAATATTTGAAGGTAGGCTTTACCCGGAACAAATTCCGGTTATCGACCGGCCCGTCGCTCCGTTGGGTGACGTAGGCATCGGCGGCAAAGAGGGCAACGAACTGATCCGAGATCCCCACCGAGCCTTTCAGGTTGGTTCCCCAGTCGAGTTCGGTCGCTTCGTAATTATCGGTCAGGTTCACGATCCCGGTTTTCAGCGAGTAGTCAATGTTCCGATCCGGGTCAACGTTTTCGATGCCAATCCTAAACTGCGTTGTGGTCAATTTCTGCCGAATGGTTTGCCGGTCGATTTCCTGCGGGCGACGGTACCCGTAGAAATAAAACGCTTCCCGGTCGTAGCCCAGGTTGGCCGAAACCTTGAAAGCATCCGTCTGGTAGTTTCCGTTCAGCTTCAGGCGGTTTTCCGAGGTAGCCGAATTTTTGCCGTCCACCGGACCCATGCCCGACGACAAATGCTTGAAAGACCCATCGACGGCGATGTTCTCCATCACCTGACCGCTGCCGAACGCTTCGCCATAAAACGAACTGTAGTTCCCCGCACCCAGTTTCACGTAATTGTTGAAGAGTTCCTGCTGCTCGGATTGGGCCGCCGGAATGGGCAAGGCCGAAGGCGATAGCTTCGGATCTCCCACCGACAGCGACCGGTCATTGAATTCGTAAGTCAGTTTGCGCTGCTCGGTAGACGGTTTGATGGACGGTATTTTATTGAAAAGGCGGTTGGCCGCCGGCATTTCAATCTTGCGGTTTTTCTCAATGGTAATCTCCTGATCATCCACCTCGCCTTCCCGGGCGGGTGGCGTGGTGGGGCGCGGGGTCTGTTGCGCCAATGCATCGACCGAAGTGAGCAGCAAACTGCCCGTAACGATCAAAAGCAATCTAAGATGGTCGATGGATGATTTTGGTAAGAACATGCAGGTATGCTGTTTGAATCGCTGTGATTCGGATGTCTGTTAGTTGAATGAATAAAGCCGGTCCGGTTTCGGAAAAGCGATCAGTTTTTGCTCTCGATGGCGGCCAGTTTCTGCTTAGCCTCCGCAACAATCTCCTGATTTTCAGCATTTTCGATAATGGAGTTCAGCACGGCTTTGGCCTGAGCGATCTCGTTTTGCGCCACGTTGTTGTCGGCAACCAGAATGAATCCTTTGCCCTTCCAGTAGTCGTACTGCGCAAAATCGGAGTTGAACCGCAGCAAAGCGTCGATGGATTCCTTGTGCTTTTTGGTCCGGTACAGAATATCGGCGATCCAATAATTGGCTTCGGCTCCCTGTTCATCTTTGGCCAGGGCGATGGTTTTGTCGAACTCGGTGGTCGCCTGTTTGAAATCCCCCTTGGCGTAAGCCACTTTCCCGAGCATCAACTGCGCCCGGTTTTGGGCACCCGGCACCACGTTCCCCATCGACAACACTTCTCGGGCCGATACCTGCGTCGAGTCATAATTGCCCGTTTCGTAATAGGTATCCATCAAACCCAAAACCGCCTGCGACTGTTCGTTCTTGCTTTTCGACTGCGCCAGCACCGTGCGGTAGTTCCGAATGGCGCGCGGGTAATTCTTCTGCTGGCGTTCGACTTCAGCCGCCCGGGCAGCCGCGCGGGTCACAAAATCCGATTTGTTGTCGCTGATGACCAGGTAATAATACCGCAGGGCATTCGGTAAATCGCCGGAACGGAAGTAGGAATCAGCCAGGTAATACCGGGCTTCATACACCAGCGGACTTCCCGGATTGTCGTCGATAAAGCCGAGCAAAGTCGTCACCGCCTGTGCATATTTCTCATTGAAATATAGGCTCTTAGCATTTTCATACTCAACCTTTTGTACATCCGTGCTGCCGGGATTATTCTTCTTGTAACTGGACAAGGTACTGCTGAATTCTTCCGATCTACCGGCATCACTCAGGGCGTTCTGCAAACCGAGCAACGCACCCGGTGCCGATGGGCTTCCGCCAAACTGATCCAGAATCCGTTTGTAATCCTGAATCGCCGGTTCGTAAACCTGGAGGTTGGTATTGGCCGTCGCCCGTTTCAACAAGGCCGCCGGAATCAGGTAGCTTTTCGGTTTGTCATTGATCAGCCGGCTAAACCCGCGGATAGACTGCTGGTAAGCGCCTTTCTCAAAGTCCACATTCGCCATTTGAAACAACGCATCATCCGCATACCGCGAATTGGGGAATTGGGTCAGTACTTTTTCAAACTGGGCTTTGGCTTCCACGTCGCGCTCCATGAAGGCCAGAATCAAACCCTTCTGAAAGGTGGCATAATCGCGGTCGATGCGACCCTGCGCGATGGCATTGTCGTAAAACCGCATCGCTTCGTTGTAATTCTTGGTCGCAAAATAGCTGTCCGCCACCCGAACCGTCGCATCTTCCAGCGCCTGTTTGTCGGAACTCCCGGATTTGGAAATGAAATCCCGGAAATACGTAATAGCCTGCGGATAGTTCTTTTTATTGTAGGAAGCATAACCGAGGGCGTACAAACTCTTGCCCTGCAAATCACCCGAGACATTCCCGGAACGCATGGCCTGCTGGTACAACGGAATGGCCTCATCGTATTTCCGCATAGCCGAGAAGGTTTCCGCTTTCCAGAACAGGGCGTTGTTGCGAAGATCGGAATCGACCGGATATTTCAGGGATTTATCGAAATTGGCAATCGCCTGGTCGTAGCGTTCCGCGTTGAAATCCGTCACGGCCTGGTTGTAGGTGATGCGTTGGTATGACGCGTTGATCCGCGGAGTCCGCCGTTTCAGTCCTTCGATGTACGAAATGGCGGCCGCATTGTTATTAGACGAGAAATACGCTTCGCTAAGCAGTTCGTTCGACTCGTTTTCGAACTTGCTGTCGGGATAGCGTTTCAGGAAATCCGTAAATTCTTTTACAGCATCACCGCCATTGTTCAGATCGAGCTGGAGTTTGGCGTGATTAAAGGCCGATTCCTCCTGAATGGGCTTGTTGAAATTCAGCCGGGCCGACTGATCGAAGGCGTTCAGTGCAAACGTCGGATTGGCGGTTTGCAGGTAACTGATCCCCAATCGGTAGGCCGAATACTGGGCAATCGTATCTTTTCCCGCCGAGACATTTTTCAAAGCCGCGATGGCCCCGGTATAATCCCCGGTTTTGAACAACGCGTCGCCGTACCGGAACTGAACCGCCGGGGGAACGCTGCGGCCCTTGATGTTGCTGTATTGCTTATAATAGGGAATGGCTTTGGCGAAATCGCCTTTTTTGTAAAGCACCTCGGCGGTGAACAGCGCCACCTCGGCCAGTTGGGCCGCATTGCCCCGGTTCCGCTGCAGCAACGGCTGGGCATACGCCAGCAAGTCGTCATACCGACCGGCTTTGTACATCGACTGTACCATCCAGTTCGGAATTTCGTTCTGGTAGGTCGGGTTCTTTTCGATCCGCTTGAAATCGGCCATTGCGGCCGTGTAATTGCCCTGCCGGAAATTGATGACACCGGCATAATACGAGGCCGATGCCGCCTGTTCGAGACCAGGGTCCTGTTTAATCTGGTTCAGCAAGGGCAAAGCCGCCCGCAAATCCTGCTTCGAATAGTAGGCCATCGCTAGGAGATACTTGCTTTCGGCCTGGCCGTTTGCGTTCTGGCTTTGCTTGATGGCTTTTTCCAGAAACGTGATCGCCCGGTCGTAGTCGCCTTTGTCGAAGTAGTATTTTCCCAGATCGCCATACAAAAGCCCGGCTTTCGGGTGTTCGCGGTGGGTTTTCACAAACCGGTCCACCTGAACCTCCGCTTCCGGAATGTCGAGATACAGACCCGTCAGCGCAATGTAGTATTCCGCCGAAACCGCATTCTGATCACTGATGTTGGTAATGGGCTTTTTGCGGTCCAGGTATTGCAGGAATTCCTGGCGCGCTGCCGCATAGTTATTTTTTTCAAACCACTCCAGCCCGTTCCTGAACAGGACGTCGGGTTCGGTGTAACTGAGGGTTCGTTGGGCGGTTGCCGGCATTGCCAGCACCGAGCAGGTTAATAAAACCGATAAGTGGAATGCCTTTCCAAACTGGGTCGGACGCATACGTTGGGGTTAAACAGATTTTCTTTATCGTAGTTACGTTATTACTTTTGTCAGTCGTAAGAACGGGTTTCTACCATCTGAAAACGAAAGTACACGCATTTCCGTATGAAAAAAAATCATTGGCTTTTCTTTTTACTCTGCCTGCCGGCTTTCGTCCACGCGGCTTTTCCGGCACCGGAATCCACTTTGGTCCCCCCTTTCGCAACGACTCCCTCCATTATCTATACCCTGTCGATGCCCGAACCGCAAACCCATTATTTTGAAGTGGAAATGCAGGTAAGCGGAGCCTCTACCGATTCCAAAACGGGCTCTACCGGTTATATCGACGTAAAAATGCCGGTTTGGACCCCGGGGTCGTACCTGATTCGGGAGTATGCCAAAAACGTGGAAGGGTTTCGGGCCTCGGCGGGTGACAAACCGGTGCGTTCCGAGAAAATCCGGAAAAACACCTGGCGCGTCTATTCCACGGCCAGCCCGCTGACGATTCGTTATAAAGTCTACGCCTACGAACTTAGCGTACGGACCAGTTTTATCGACGCTTCCCACGGGTATCTGAACGGCGCGAGCATCTTCCTGTACGTCGATCACCTGCGAAACCGTCCCCATCGCCTACAAATTCAGCCGTACAAAGACTGGAAAAAAATCAACACCGGCCTTGCCAGCGTCGCCGGGCAGTCCAACACCTACGAAGCAGCCGATTATGATGCGCTGGTCGACAGCCCGATTGAAATTGGAAATCAACATACGTTTACCTTTATAGCAGCCGGTGTTCCGCACACGGTGGCGGTATACGGCGAGAAACTGTACGACGAAACCCGGCTGGCCGACGACATGAAACGGGTTTGTGAGGAAGCTTTCAAGGTCATTGGTGAGCATCCCTGTAAAGATTATACTTTTATCATCCACCAGACGCCCACCGGCGGGGGCGGTTTGGAACACGCCAACTCCACGACCCTGCAAATTACCCGAAACGCGTTTTTGAACGGTCAGCTCTACCAGAATTTGATGAGTCTGGTCGCCCACGAATACTTCCACCTCTGGAACGTCAAGCGCATTCGCCCCAAAGCCCTCGGCCCGTTTGATTACGAAAATGAAAATTACACCCATCTGCTCTGGGTTTCGGAGGGCATCACGACGTTTTACCAGTCTATGATCCTGAAACGAAGCGGTTTTCTGACGTCGGAAGCTTACCTGCGTTCCGTGGGCAGTGAAATCTCCGGCATCGAGAATTTACCGGGGAACCAGGTGCAATCGGTGACCGAATCAAGTCTTGACGCGTGGATCAAGCTGTATCGGCCCAATGAGAATTCGATGAACAGCACCATTTCGTATTACAGCAAAGGCAGCGTTCTCGGCGGTTTGCTGAATTTAACGATTGTGTCGAACACCAACGGCCAGAAAAACCTTGACGATGTCATGCGGTTGTTATATGCGACGTATTACAAAAAGCTGAAACGCGGGTTTACGGATGATGAATTTCAGCAGGCCGTTGAACAGGTTGCGGGTCGCAGAATGGATGATTTCTTTCAGAAATACGTGTTCGGAACCGCTAAAATTGATTACAATGCATTTCTGAACCCAGTGGGGCTCAAACTGGTGGACGCCAGCGCCAGCAAACAGGACGCCTACCTGGGTGCGATGACGAAATACGCCGATGGCAAACTCACGGTTTCCGCCGTTCGGCGCGATTCCCCCGCCTGGATCAGCGGCTTGAACGTCAACGACGAAATTCTGTCGATCGACAACCGGCGGGTGAATAACGATCTGGATAAAATACTGGACACCCATCACCCCGACCAAACCATTCAGGTGCTCGTGAATCGGGGTGGTGAACTAAAAACCGTATCCGCCAAACTGACGGGAAATCCGCTGGCCGCTTTTCGAATCGAGCCGGTTGCGAATCCGACGGACGGGCAAAGGGCGTTGTATAAAAAATGGCTCTCGGTGACGAGCAGTTAGTCTAGTATTCGTGCCGTTGAATGGTTTCCATAAAATCCGCGTGCATCTGGCCGAATCGTTCGTTCACCCGTTGCATGAACGGTTCATCCAGCAACTGGATCACTTCTTCATCGGAACTGACATCCATTTCACTGATCTTGTAGGTTTGTTCATACTGACCGGCTTCGATCTTGATCAGGTATTTGTTGTTCCAGAAGTAGAGACCAATCCGAAACGCCGGATGCGAAATTTCTTTTATATACCGCATTTTGTTACCATTTAACAGTGTTAGGTTACTTATTTAATGCCAAATTCCCAAATCATGGCTCCCATCACTTCCCATACACCCTTTCGTAATTCAACATTCGTTATTCAGTATTCATTATTTATTATTCATTGTTCTTTGTTTTTCGCCTGTTCGAACTCAGATAAAGACGAATCGGCGCTATTTTTCCAACGGGGAAACGTTTCGTTTAAAACCGGCGAATACCGGCAGGCCATCCGGTTTTACAACGAAGCGATCGAAAAAAATCCTGATTTTGCCGATGCCTACAACAATCGCGGGTTGGCGCAGTACCGGCTCGGCGATCTCCAGGCGGCTCTGGCCGACTACGACCGGGCAGTTGACAAAGATGCCGAATTCTGGCAGGCTTACTTCAACCGCGCCGAAGTTCGGTCGGATCTGAATGATCTCAAAGGAAGTAGCGACGATTTAACCAAAATTCAGCCGGTTTACCGGGATTCGACCTATTATTACGTCCGGCTGGGCAATCTGCAGGTCAAACAAAACCGCCTTTCATCGGCTCAGGCGGCCTACGAAAAAGCCCTGGCACTGGACCCCAAAAACGCCGAAGCCCTGACCAACCGGGGGGTGTTGTATTTCAACCAGAAACAATTCGATTTGGCCAAAACCGACTTCCAGCAGGCGACTCAGGTTGATCCGAAACAACATTTTGCTTTCAATAACCTGGGACAGATTTTAAGTCGGGAAAAGAAATACGTGGAAGCCCTGAAACTGACCGACAAGGCCCTGGCGCTGCAACCCACCCAGCCGTATTACCTCAACAACAAGGGCTATTTGCTGCTCCAAACCAATCGTCCGGACGATGCCCTGAAACTCATTCAGCAATCCATCAAACTCGATGACCAGAACGGCTGGGCACACCGCAATCTGGGCCTTTACTATATAGCCAAAAATCAGCCCGCTCAGGCCATCGCAGCTTTGAAAGAAGCCGAGCGGCTCGATGCCTCGGTCGAAAATGTATATGCCTATCTCGGTCAGGCGTATCAGCAAGCGGGTGATGTGACACAGGCGTGTCAAACCTGGAAAATTGGCGTCAATGCGGGCGATGAACTGGCGAAAGAGCAAACCGCCCGGTTTTGCCGTTAGTTCATTTCGAACCTAAAAACGGGGACTCTAACCGTTTTTTAACAGCCCACGGTTTCCAACCGTGGGTTTAGAGAAAATCGGAATATAGATTTAGGAAACCGTTTTAACGGTTTTGTCGATCTAAAAAGGTTTCCTGCACCAGTTGTTTATACCGTTGGAATTGTTCTGCATTGACATACCGGTCCGTTTCAATTTCCAGCAATTTGCCCCGATCAGCCTTTGAAAAAAAATCCGCCAGGGCGGTTTTTAAATTGCCATACGAGGCCACTTTCGTATACGCCAGACCGGCGTCTTTTGCCGTATTTTCGGCCGAAAGCGGTTGGCTCGTTTCAAAATAGGCACTGAGTTCCGGCTGTTTGGACGGCCCGTCGATGATCCGGAAAATGTTGCCGCCGTGGTTATTGAGCACAATGACGCGCAAATTGGCCGGAACCAGGTTGTTCCAAAGGCCATTCCGGTCATAAAAGAAGGCGACATCGCCAATCAAGGCCGTCACGAGTTGATCCGTCGTCAAAGCCGCGCCCACTGCCGTACTCAAACAACCGTCGATGCCGCTGGTTCCGCGATTGGCAAACACCTCCACCCGCTGGTTTTCAGGCATTCCGCAAAAATTGACGTACCGAACCGGCATGCTGTTGGCCACGTGAAGCTGGCTGTCCGCGGGTAGTTCATCCAGAATCCGCTGAATGACCGCCCATTCGTGAAAAACCGTCTCGTCTTTCAGGAATTGACTCAGCAGGCGCGTCGCTTTCCGATCCAGGGTTTGCCACTGCTCCTGAAAATTGTCGTCGGAATCCTCGTCGTCATTGCTCACAAACCGCTGGTAATCAATATCCGAGAATAGTTTTTCGAAAAAAGCCGTCGGCTCATGCGGGATCAGGCGCGTCAGGGACTGAAACGGATCGGCCAGGCGGTTATGCGGTTGAATCTGCCAGTGTGCTTTGGGTTGGTGATTCCGCAGGAACACTTTAAGTTGTTTCGAAATGAACGACTGGCCGCAGGTGATCAGCAAATCCGGTACGAGGTTATTTTTCAATTCTTCATTGGCAGAACTCAGAAAAATATCCTGCTGCGTGACGAACTCCCCGTTGCGCGGCAGATTCGAAATCACATCGCCCACCACCGGAATCCGCCATTCTTCGCTGATCTTTTTCAGAATCGCCAGCAAGGCCGGATCGTGCGGCCCCTGTCCAATGGCAATCAATTTCCGCTCGGCGGTTTCCCACTCCTCCTGCAAACGGTGCCAGGTTTCCGACGACAAAGCCGATGCCGCCGTCAGTTGTTCAATCACCCGAACGGCCGGATACTGAAAGGTTTCGTCTCCCACCGGATACAGCGGTTCGCGCAACGGAATGTTGATGTGTACCGGACCGCGCGGTTCCGCCCACGCCAGATTGACGGCTTCGTTCGTCGCCCGTTCGGCAAACCAGCGGGCATCGGGGTGGACAAAATCGGCGGGCAGTTCAAACGATTGTTTGACGTGCTTCCCAAAAATGTCGGTCTGGTAAATCGTTTGCCCGTCCTGCTGGTGCGTCCATTCTTTGGGCCGGTCGGCGGTCAGAATCAGCAGCGGTATTTCCTGAAAGTAGGCTTCGGCCACGGCGGGGGCCAGGTTATAGACCGCACTGCCGGACGTACAGACCAGAATCACCGGCTGACGAAGTTGCTGCGCCAGGCCCATCGCAATAAAACCGGCGGAGCGTTCGTCGGCCACGGCACGGGTGGTCATTTCCGGATGACGCGCCAGGGCCAGCGTGATGGGTGCGCTGCGGGAACCGGGTGAAACGATGGCCTGCCGAATGCCCTTGCGGACACACAATTCAACGAGATTCAGTACGTGCTGATGAATAGCCACAACAATCGGAGGGTTAGTAAAATGAGATCACAAAAAAAAGCCGAGTCCGCAAAGTATCTCTGCATTCCCGGCTTTTCTTTACGATCTCGGCGTATTCTTACAATTCGTCTACCCCAAATACGTTTTCAACGCTTTGGAACGGGACGTATGCCGCAGACGGCGGATGGCTTTTTCCTTGATTTGCCGAACGCGCTCCCGGGTCAGGTTAAATTTCTCCCCGATTTCTTCGAGCGTCATGGCGTGTTCGCCATTCAGACCGAAATAGAGTGTGATGACATCGGCTTCCCGTTGAGTCAGCGTCGACAGGGCCCGTTGTACTTCTTTCCGCAAGGAATCGTTGATCAGGCCCGAATCCGGTTTGTCTTCGCCATCGTTTTCGAGAACGTCGAGCAAACTGTTTTCTTCGCCCTGCACAAACGGCGCATCCATAGACACGTGACGACCGGAAATTTTCAGCGTATCGACCACTTCGGCCGCCGAAATCTCCAGCACGGCGGCCAGTTCTTCCGGTGACGGTTCGCGTTCGAATTTCTGCTCCAGGTCGGAAAACGTCTTGGAAATTTTGTTCAGGGAACCCACCCGGTTCAGCGGCAGCCGAACAATCCGCGACTGTTCGGCCAATGCTTGCAGAATCGACTGGCGAATCCACCAAACGGCGTACGAAATAAATTTGAACCCCCGGGTTTCGTCAAAACGCTGGGCGGCTTTGATCAGACCGAGGTTTCCCTCGTTGATCAGGTCACCCAATGACAAACCCTGGTTTTGATACTGTTTTGCTACGGATACAACGAACCGGAGGTTGGCTTTGGTCAGCCGTTCCAGCGACAACTGGTCGCCTTCCCGGATTTTCTGGGCCAACTGAACTTCTTCGTCGGGCGTTAATAAATCCACTTTACCAATCTCCTGCAAATACTTATCAAGCGATTGGCTCTCGCGGTTGGTAATCTGTTTTGAAATCTTTAGCTGTCTCATGTACGGAATACTGCCTTCCGGCAGTCCGGTTTTAATACTACTTCATCGGCTGACCGCCTACGCAAGTCCAATTGGTAACGAAATCATAAACTGATTCTGTACACTAAAATGTAACAAATCAGGCTGGATTTTTGTTCACGGGCCTGGGCAGTAGTATTTTCCGCGAGAGACGGTATTTTCCGGTTTTTTTGTCGACTTCAATCAACTTCACCCGGACCTCTTCACCCACTTCGAGTACGCCATCCATGGTTTCCAGACGATCCCACTTGATCTCGGAAATGTGCAATAATCCATCTTTACCCGGCAGGAACTCGACGAACGCGCCGAACGGCATGATGGTTTTTACTTTTCCATCGTAAATCTCGCCCACTTCCGGAACGGTGACGATGCCCCGAATCCGGGAAACCGCTTTGTCCATTCCGACCTGGTTGGTCGAGAAGATGTTAACATAACCGGCATTGTCTTTTTCTTCGATGACAATTGTCGTACCGGATTCTTTCTGAATTTCCTGTACCACTTTACCGCCTGGTCCGATTACGGCACCAATAAACTCGCGGTCGATCTTGATGGTAATCGCGCGCGGGGCGTGGGGTTTCAGTTCCGGACGGGGAGCCGTCAGGGACTTGTTCATTTCGCCCAGAATGTGCAGACGACCGGCTTTGGCCTGGTGCAGAGCCTCGGTCAGCACCTCGTATGACAAACCGTCGACTTTAATATCCATCTGACAGGCGGTAATACCGGCTTCGGTACCCGTTACCTTGAAGTCCATGTCGCCCAAGTGGTCTTCGTCGCCCAGGATGTCGGACAGAACGGCGTATTTACCGGCATTGTCCGTGATCAATCCCATTGCAATCCCGGCCACCGGTGCTTTGATTTTCACCCCGGCATCCATCAGCGCCAGCGTTCCGGCGCAAACCGTGGCCATCGATGACGAACCGTTCGATTCCAGAATGTCGGAAACGATCCGGATTGTATACGGATTGTCGGCTTCCGGTGGCAACACTTTCTTCAACGCGCGGTGCGCCAGGTTTCCGTGACCGATTTCCCGGCGACCTGCGCCCCGGTTCGGTTTCACTTCACCCGTCGAAAAGCCCGGGAAGTTGTAATGCAACAGGAATTTGGAATAGCCTTGCAGCATCGCCTGATCGACAATCTGCTCATCCATTTTCGTACCGAGCGTCACCGTGGTCAGCGACTGGGTTTCACCGCGGGTGAACACCGCCGAGCCGTGGGCCGAAGGCAGGTAATCGACTTCGGTCGTGATCTGACGGATTTCGTCCAGCTTCCGGCCGTCCAGGCGATAGCGCTCATCGAGCACCAATCGGCGGGAGGCTTCCCACTGGACATCGTGAAAATAGGTTTTCGCCAATGACAATTTAAAGCCATCGACGTCGCCATCCGGGAAAAGAATATTCTTGAATTCGTCGAAAACCGCTTTGAACGATTCGCTGCGAACTTTCTTATTTTTATTCGCCTGCAGGGCCACCGCGTAAACTTTGTCGTAACACTGCTGGTGAACCAACTGACGGAGTTCTTCGTCGTGCGTTTCGTGGCTGTAGACCCGCTTCTCCTGCTTGCCAACGGCGGCTTCCAGTTCTTTCTGAGCGGCACACTGCAATTTGATGACTTCGTGAGCGGCTTTAATGGCCTCGACCACTTCTTCTTCCGAACACTCGTTCATCTGGCCTTCGACCATACAAACGTCTTTCGCCGTAGCGGCCACGATCAGGTCGAGCGTTGCCCGTTCCAGATCGGAGGTTTTGGGGTTAATCTGATAAGCGCCGTCGATTTTAGCAACCCGTACTTCGGAAATCGGCCCGTTGAAGGGGATGTCCGAAACCGCCAGGGCGGACGATGCCGCCAAAGCCGCCAGGGCATCCGGCAGAACTTCGGCATCCGCCGAAATCAACGTGATCATGACCTGGGTGTCGGCATGATAATCTTCGGGGAAGATGGGGCGCAGGGCGCGGTCAACCAGGCGGCTGATCAATACTTCGTGATCGCCCAACCGGCCTTCCCGGCGCTGAAAGCTCCCCGGAATGCGACCGGAAGCCGCGAATTTTTCCTGATAATCGACGGAAAGGGGCAGAAAATCTGCGCCTTCTTTTCCTTCTTTATTCGAGACCACTGTTGCCAGCAACATGGTATCGCCCAACCGAACGACTACGGCACCATCGGCCTGACGGGCCAGTTTGCCCGTTTCGATGGTGATGGTACGTCCGTCTGGAAGGTTAATGGATTGCGTGATGATTTGTGACATACTTTAGAGAATAATACACGACTGCCGCTTTATAAACCGATTGTTTCTACTGAAAGACCGCAACTATACTAAACTTACTCGCAGACCGCTTCGTCGGACCATCCGAACGTAAAAAAATCTAAAAAACAGCGTAAATACGAAACGTAAAACATGAAATCAGGGAACCGGTTTGAGGGGTTCCCTGATGCAAAGAAGGAATTACTTCCGGAGACCTAATTCGACAATGATGGCCCGGTAACGACTAATATCTTTTTTAATCAGATAATCCAGCAACCGACGGCGCTTTCCTACCAGTTTCAGCAGGCCAAGCCGGGTGCCATAATCGTGTTTGTGCTTTTTCAGATGCTCTGTCAGGTGGTTAATCCGGAATGTGAACAGTGCAATCTGAGATTCAGCCGACCCAGAGTCTTCCGCAGTTCTGTTGAACCCCTGAGCAGCAAAGATTTCTTGCTTTTTCTCGGTATTTAAATACATCGTCAGATAGCTAATAGTAATGAAAAAATGAATGAAACGCAAAAGTACGATTTTATTTCTTATCTGCTGAAAAACCGGTGCAGAATATTTCAGGCGACCCGGGTTTCCCGGCGGCTCGTGCGCCAGTTGATATACCGCTTTTTCAGCCGCTCGAAGGCGATGACGTAGACATCCTTGTCAAACAGCCGGGAATCGTTGCGGGCCTGTTTCATGAGATAAAGCCCGACCGGCAGCAAAATCGCGTTCGCCATCCAGGCCCCGGCCGGTACCCAGATCAACCCATCTTTGGCGTATTTATCGCCCGTCAGGGTCAGAACGTACAGCAGAATGAAGAAGATAATCGACACCAGCACCGGAATACCAAAACCGCCTTTTTTGATAATCGCCCCCAGGGGCGCCCCGATCAGAAACATGATGAAACACGAAATGGCCTGAGTAAACTTATGGTGGCTCTCGAGTTCATACCGGTTGACGGTTTTGCCTTTCTCTTTCAGATAGGTCTGGTTCGATTCGGCGTAGGAAAGCATGTTGCGGGCCTGCGACAAGGCCATTTCGTTGGTTTCGCCCTTGATTCGGGCCTCCACAGGCCGCGCCAGCAGCGAATCGATCCACTTGCCGGCCTTCACCACGGGCGGCACCGGCGTGTTGGGATTGGTGACGATCACGGGTTGCGGCTGCTTGAACTGGTAACTATAGTATTGCCGGGAAGTTGTCGCCGTTCCGGCCAGGCTGGCTTTCAGTTCTTTCTTCAGCGAATCGGTCAGCGTGGCCAGCTCCGTCAGATTTTTCATGTACTCGTGGTATTCGAACTGCTGTTCGTCCGTCCGTTTCAACCCGTATGAATCCAGGCTGATCCGGAGCTTGTAGTGCTGAAACCCATTCCGCAAAAACTTGGCCAGTTGGTTGGGCGAACCGTTGCTGGCATACGTTACACCGCTGGTGTTATCGGTATATTCGGTGTAATCGTTGCCGTTATACAACTCAAAAATCAGGTATTGTTTGTCGGGCGTGGTAAACATGCGTCCCGAATCCGCCAGAATAATTTCGCGGTTTCCGGTTTCCATACCGTTTTCCTGATGCTTGTAAATCACCATCCCGCGCAGGGTTTCGCCATCCTTCTTATCCGCTTTGATGCTGTAACCGGGCAGATCGTTGTAAAAAATCCCTTCTTTGATGCTCAGCGTGGCCTTCGACGATTTAATGTCCCACAACAGACTGTAGCCCTTAAGGTTGGCCCAGGGGGCGACTTTGTTGTTGAACCAGAAGGAGAAAATAGCAATGCCGGTGGCGACGATCAGCAGGGGGCGCATGGCCCGGGTCAGGGAAATACCGGCGCTTTTCAAGGCCGTCAGTTCAAAGAATTCACCGAGGTTCCCGTAGGTCATCAGGGATGACAGCAGCACCGCCAGCGGCAGGGCAATGGGAATGGTAATGAGGCTGAAATAGAAGAGGATCTTAGCAAAGACCTGCAACTCCACGTCTTTCGATACAAACTGGTCGATGTAAAACATCATCAGACGCATCAGAAAGATAAACACGACTACACAAAGCGTCAATACGAACGGCCCCCAAAACGACTTCAGTATGAGCTTGTCAATTTTTTTCATTGGCAATCAACTTCCCACGATTTCTTTTAACTTATCGATTAAACTGTTCCAAAGGGATTTAAGTTCGTCGGGATCGGTATTGGAAGAGTAGTCGGTGATGCGTAGAAACGTCGACTGGGTCAGTTCGCTGACATCCACCCGGAAGTCGATGTAGGTATGTTCGCCGGTTGGGGTGTCATTGCCATTCAAAAACTCGAACCGAACGCTTTTATTCTGACGCATGGAAACCTGTTTGGCGGGGTGACTCTCGTTGTCCCAGTAAAAATCAAACTGATGATCCGGCCGGACGTTTACTTTCGATGCAAACCATTGAGAGAGGCCCGAAGCCGTGCTGATATAGGGAAAAAGGACCTTTGGAGATGCCCGCAGCTCGTATTCCGCAATAAATTTATAGTTTTCCATATCAGTGATTTTTAATAGGTAATGTGGCAAAGTTAGCAGAATTTTAACACGAGACTCAAAAAGGTTTGTTGGAGTAGATGTTTTTTTTTCTTACTTTTGTGGCACGAAAAATCTGGCGGGGTAGCTCAGTTGGTTAGAGCACAGGATTCATAACCCTGAGGTCACGAGTTCAACTCTCGTCCCCGCTACGAAAAGCAAAACCGCCCCTTCAGGCGGTTTTTTGCGTTTTTGACTGGGTCAGCGGTTTTTGCCCCCCACCCCCTAAAGGGGGCTTCTAGATCCGTTTTTTTTAAGCCCCCCTTTAGGGGGTGGGGGGCGAAACACCGGGGGGGCGGAAGGTTAGTGCAGAATCTCGTACACCAGTTGCTTCAAAATAGCGCCTTCGTTCAGCGACGGTGCCTCGATGCCTTTCGACAACGCATCGGCCTGCCGGATGGAATGGATGATCCCGGCCACTTTCCACAACGGATAGGCCCGGGCGGTTTGCAGATAGTCCTTCACAAAAAAGGTGTGAACACCCAGCAAGGTCGATAAGGTTTTTTCGGATTGGTCGCGGGACGCCTGTACCATCAACACTTTTGTAAAAAACTGGTACAGAATGATCAGCATCGGCGGCAACGGATTGTCTTTCGGATTCCGACCGAAATAATCGGCAATCCGGTTGGCTTTCAGCACATCCCGCAACGTGAGGGCTTTTTGCAGTTCAAACACATTGTATTCCTTGCTGATGCCGACGAGCCGCTCCACGGTGTCGGCGCTGATTTCCTCGCCGACTTTCAGGTTGATCATGATTTTGTCGATCTCACTGGCCAGCCGTTTCAGGTCGTTGCCAATGTAGTCGAACAGCATCTGGATGGCTTTCAAGCTGATTTTTACGTTCTGCTGGCGGCAATAGTCCCCAATCCAGTCCGGCACTTTGTTATCATACAGTTTTTTGGAATTCAGCAATACGCCTTTCTGGCCGATGGCTTTGGCGAGGGCCTTGCGTTCGTCGTAGGGGCCGGTATGGCACAACACCAGAATCGTGGAAGGCAGCGGTGATTTGGCGTAATCTTCCAGCAACGACTGGCTGGCTTTTTCATTCAAACCGCCCATCTGCTGGGCTTCCTTCACCAGCACCAACTGCCGGTCGGCCATGAACGGATAGCGCCGGGCCAGGTTGATTACCGCCCCCACCTGGGTGTCCTTGCCAAAAACCGTAAATTGATTAAAACCCTTTTCGTGCTCAGGAACCGCCACTTTTTCGATTTCATCCGCAATCAGATCCACGAAATACGTTTCGTCACCGTGCAACAAATACAGGGGTGCAAAGTTTTTCTTCCGAACATCTTTCAGAATCTGGTCAATAGCCGGGGTCATAACGGTACTCTATATACGTAATAAAACAAAAAAAAGAAACGATTACACAACCGGCGGGTTCATCGCCTGAAAATCACGCACATGCTGTTCTAATTCAGGAAAAAACCGGCGGAAATACTTCTCAAAACTAGCGTAATTATCATTCAAATCTTCGATGGCGGTGTCCAGATTCGACGGAAATGCCGTGCGCCGGGACATTCCTTTCAGGCTCCGGTCGATGCCTTCCAGAAACTGGTAATTCGTCAGCCAGTCGTGTTGAATCATGTAACCGGCCATGCGCCAGGCGGCATCGGGCAATTGAGTCCGGTGGTTTTTCAGAAACTGGTAGAAGGCCGGCACAAATTCAGTCAACGACCGTCCGGAAATTTCCGTAAAGTGAACTGCCAGAAAATGATCCAGGAACACATCAATGGCCGCTCCGGCGTATTTATGGCAACGGGGCCGAACCAATATTCGCATTTCCTCCACCAGGGGATGATGATCCGTAAACTGATCGATCTGGCGGTGGAGCCAGATGCCGCGCTGCACTGCCGTCGATAACCCATGCCGGGGATGACCGGGATTTCCTTTGATGAAATCCGCGATAAAATTGCCGATCAACAGCCCTTCATCATCGCCCGATAGGTACGCATGTGCTAATATATTCATCGATCAGACCGCCTACAGATGCGGGTCGCCCTGCGCAAGCACAGTTTCAAACCCCGCCGTGGGCTGGTATTGGACGGTTTCTACCCCGAATTTACGCAAAAACTCGACACCCTCGTCCGTCGGAATGCCTTTGTACTGCGCGTAGGAATGCAGAAAAACCACCTTGGCAATTTTCATACTGAAGATAATCCGCGCACAGGCGATGCAGGGCGACAGCGTGACGTAGATGGTTGCCCCTTCAATCACCGCACCGTTTTTGGCTGCGTACAGAATCGCATTTTGCTCGGCATGAAGCGCCAGTGAACAACTTCCTTTGGAGTCGCGCGGACAGCCGACTTCCGGAAATTCTTCGTCGCAATTGTGCGTTCCCGACGGTGGCCCGTTGTAGCCAATGGAAATAATCCGGGTTTCTTTCGTCAACACCGCACCCACCTGCGCCTTGATGCAGTGCGACCGCTTCGAAAGATTGACGGCCAGTTCCATGAAAATATCGTCAAACCGGGGCTTGCTCATCAAACTTAGTTTATAGTAGATAGATTGATGGGAACACGGATTGAACGGATTAAACAGATTTTATCCGTGAAAATCCGCTGAATCCGTTCAATCCGTGTCCCTATCCAACCATAAACTTAAAACTATTTACCCGCTTGTCAAGCCGCAGTTTCCATTTCCAGTCGCAGTTTTTTGGAAACCAGCCAATCCGGCTTGTGCGTAATCACCTTGGCTTTCAGTTCGTTGAGCATCGAATACAAACCAAAATACGTCCGATTGATGTACAAACCGTGCTGCGAGCCACGGGCGACTTTCGAGTTTTTCAGTTCTTCCACCTGGGCCAGTTCTTCAGCAAACGCATACACCGTGTCGAAATAGGAATTATCCCCAAAATCGAAGGTCTGTTTCTCGAACGGTTTTCCGAGCAAAACGATCATTTTCTTGAACAGATCGACAAAAAAGGCCTGCTCTTTCGGCGAATCTTCGGGAACGATAAACTCCAGATTGCGGAACGTTTCCAGGGTGGCTTCCTCATCGTCGAGCATGTCGAAATTGATCAGCCGAAAATAATTGTCGTAAAAGAATTCGGAGATCACTTTCACACAGCCGAAGTCGATGACGCCCATCGTGCCGTTGGCCCGCATCAGGAAGTTACCGGGGTGCGGATCGGCGTGAACCTGCTTGAGGTCGTGAATCTGGAAATTGTAAAAATCCCACAAAGCCTGCCCGATGCGGTCCCGGATTTCCTGCGACGGATTGGTTTTCAGAAAATCCTTCATGTGAAAACCGTCCAGCCAGTCCATCGTCAGAATGCGTTTGCTCGACAGATCGGGGTAATATTTCGGGAAAACGAGGTTCGGAATCGACGCACACTGCTCCGAAATGTACATCGATCGTTTCAGTTCGAGTTCGTAGTCGGTTTCTTCCAGCAATTTGGACTCCACCTCCCCCATATACCGGTTGATGTCCTTTTCGTTCAGGTTCAGCAGCCGAATAGCCAGCGGTTTGGCAATTCGCAAATCCGAACTGACACTGTCGGCGACACCTGGATACTGCACCTTCACCGCTAGTTTCCGGTCGTCTTTCCAGGCCAGATGCACCTGCCCGATGGAGGCCGCGTTGACCGCTTCCATCTCGAACCGATCGTAAATCTGCTGGGGGGATTTTCCAAAATAGGTCCGGAACATCTTGACCACCAGCGGCCCCGACAAGGGCGGGGCCGAATACTGCGACATGGCAAACTGGTCGACGTACGCCCGCGGCAGGATGTTGCGGTCCATGCTCAGCATCTGCGCCATTTTCAGCGCGCTGCCTTTCAGTTCGCTCAGGGCATTGTAAATATCGGTCGCATTGTCCTGATGCAGTTCTTCTTTCGTCAGGCTGGGATCGAGTAACTTTTTCCCGTAATGCTTCAAATAATTCCCGCCGACTTTCACCCCTGCCTTCACAAACTGGCTGGCCCGGGCAACTTTGGTGGTGGGGATATGGTTTTGCGTTTTCATGGCTGGAAATGACAGAAATTGAACGATGAATTATGAATGATGAACGATGGATGAATGATGAGCACATCCATCGTTCATCATTCATAATTCATCGTTGACAACCCATCATTTATTTTGATAGATGAACTTCGCCAGGTCGAACAACGAATCCAGCGGGGAGCGGCCGATCAGATCGAAGGCGGTGTTGACCGATTTTTCGATGGCGGTATCGGTTTTTTCAAAATTCTTGCTGACGTCGTTGACCCAGAAATGCAGGATGAACAGGGTTTGCGTCCACAAGCCGTCGGCGTAGCGGTCGGACAGGAACGGCCGGGGTTCGACCTCCTTGCTTTCCCGGCCTTCGGCCAGCAAATCCCGAGCGTAGTCGTAGTAGGCTTCTTTGAAGAGTTGCAGGACCCGGGGCGACGGTTTTCCCATCCGGGCTTTCGCCATGGGCGACAGATTGGCGGTAGACGGGCGTAGTTGGTTGTAGCTAAACACCACAAAACTGCGCTGGGCTTTCAACACCTCCACCCAGGTATAATAGAACGCGAGGAGCTTTTCGCGGACCGAATACGTCTGGTAAATCGGATCAGACTCAACGGTTTGCTGGGCCTGTTTGAAAAAGGACAGCCAGACATCCGCTTCAATGGATTCAAAAGAGGTATACTCCTGATAGAAGTCCGCTTCTGAAATTTTCAGCTTCTTCGCAAATTGAAAAACACTCGGTGGTGGGGTTCCGTTTTCAAGCACATAGTCGGTATAGGCTTTACGGATTTTTTCCAGTTTTTCCATACCTGACGAACGCAGTGTTCAGCAAAAAAGTTTAGCTTTTCATGTTCACAAATTGCAAAGATATTTCCAGTTCTGCCCGGCGCAACATCCCGATGACAGCCTGCAGATCGTCGATTTTTTTGCTCGTCACCCGCACCTGATCATCCATGGCCTGGGCGGTCAGTTTCGGAAAGCTTTCCTTGATCAGTTTCAGAATTTTGCGCTGCTGGTCTTTGTCGAGCCCCTGCCGGACTTTCAGCTCGTGCCGCAGGCGGTTTCCCGACTGGTGGGGCTCGGCGGTGAAGTCCAGACTCCGCCCATCGACGCCCTGTTTGATCACCCGGGTCAGCAGAATATCCTCCACCGATTTCAGGCTCATGTCGTTGTCGGTATCGATCTTCACCGTCAGGTCTTTTTTATTGAGTTCTACGCTGGTTTTGCTGTTCCGCAAGTCATACCGGTTCGCTATCTCTTTGATTGCCACATTAATAGCGTTGTCTAATGTTTGCAAATCAACTTTACTGACAATATCGAAGGAGGCCATACTGGATCGGGTTGGTAATGAATTTGTAAACAAACGGTTTCACAAAAGTAAGCGGTTTTCCGGGTCGAAGCACACATTCAGCCCGGAAAACCGCCTTTCCGTGACCAAACTATTCCCGCTCTGTTGTAGCTTTGGGTGCTAATTCATCCTGAAATGATGCAAAAAAGAACCGTTCTGATTACCGGAAGCACCAGCGGCATTGGCCTTTCCATTGCCACGGCCTTTGCCCAGCAGGGCTACAATCTGATTCTGAACGGGTTGGAAGCCAACGGCCCCCAACTGGCCGAAACGATGGCGGCAGAATTCAGCATTAACGCGGACTTTGATCCGGCGAACATGCTGGACCCGGCCGCCCTGCGGGCAATGGTAAGCCGGGCCGGGGAAAAATTCGGAGGAATTGACGTGCTGGTCAACAACGCCGGCATTCAGTACGTCTCACCGATCGAGGAATTTCCGGAAGACCGTTGGGATGCCATTCTGGGCGTGAACCTGACTTCGGCCTTTCACCTGACGAAAGCCGTGTGGCCGTTCATGAAAAAACAGCAATTCGGCCGGATCATCAACATCGCTTCGGCCCACGGTCTGGTGGCGTCTGAATACAAAAGTGCTTATGTCGCGGCCAAACACGGTTTAATTGGCTTTACCAAAACCATCGCCCTCGAAGGTGCCCCCTGCGGCATTACCGCCAACGCCATCTGCCCCGGCTACGTCAAAACCGCCCTCGTAGACAAACAGATTGCCGATCAGGCCCGAACCCACCAGCTTTCAGAGCAAGACGTAGTCGAAAAAATATTACTGGCCAAACAGGCTCTCAAACAGTTCATCCCCGCCGAATCCATTGCCGCACTTTGTCTGTTTCTGGCGTCCGAAAGTGCGGCTACCTTAACCGGGGCGGCTCTGCCCATCGATGGCGGCTGGACAGCACAGTGATGGGGCAGAGTTGCCTGTGCTCCGGTGCGCATCTTGCAGGAATTACTTAAGAAAAAGTCACTATTATTTGCTTGTCTATGCAAGCTGATTTACTTTTGGGATTGATCTATTAATCAAGACTTTCCCGTGAAAAAAATCATTTACTTTTTCGTTTTAGTGGTTACATTTTTACCAAAATCCGGCTTTGCACAATGTACGCCCCCAGTTCCCTCCTGCTCGGGCTGTGTAGCCTTAACCACCGGTAATCAAACACTGGCCAGCGGCACGTACTGCATCACCACCGCCATTTCGAACCTGACCATTCCTAGCGGGGCTGTTGTCTGCATGAGTGGCGGTTCGCTTACCAATTCCAACCTGAACGGTGGCATCTTGATTTACAATTCCGGAAGCCTGTCCAATCTCAACTCCAATTCGGGGGATATCCGGGTACAGGGCACGCTTTCCAATCCCTCAAATACCAGTTTTAACAACGTCCGGGTGATCGTTGAAAACGGCGGGGTGCTGAACATGAACTCGCTGGACATCAACAGCAGTCTGGTGGTCGATGGCGGTACGGTCAATGTAACGAATCTGACGCGGGTCAACGGCAGTGGCAGTATTTGTATGGCCAACATGGGCCAGATTCATACCCAGTATTTCCAGAACAATAGTTCCAATCAAACCACCGCCCAGTCGACCAAAGGCTGTCTGTCGATTGCTCAACCCCAGGATGGGCAGACCTTTCTGAACAATCCCCTGACCACTTCCCCGGATGTGCTGGTCTGTCTCCCCGGCACCTTTACGCCCTCCAACCTGGGTTCGGCCACGGTGACGACCAACTGCACGGGTTGTGCCAACGCCATGCCCGTTACGTATGCCTACTTCCGTGCCCAGCCGCTGGAAACCGGGGTTCGTCTGGAGTGGCAAACGACCAACGAGTTGAATCACCGGTTTTTCATCGTTGAACGATCTTATAATGCCCTCGATTTTTCACCCATCAGTGGCGAAGTCATCGACCCGTTTGGCACACAAAATGGCCGGAAAGAGTACCGGTACACCGATTTGGGTGCGTTGGCCGAGACCTATTATTACCGGTTGAAACAGGTCGATGCGGACGGAACGGTTGCCTATTCGAAAATCCTGTCTGTCATCCTGGGGGATCAAACTACCGCGGTCCGTGTGTTCCCGAATCCCGTGGCCAATCAGTTGAGCGTTGAATTTGAAACCGCCGAAACCGGCATTATCTACATCGAGGTGGCCGACCTGAGCGGGAAACAATGGCTCAGCCAGCGTGGGAACAAAACCGGGAAAAGTCACAGCCAGACGCTTCAGGTGCAGTCATTGCCCAAAGGGTTTTATCTGGTGACGATTCGGCTGGGCAACCAGTATTTTATCCGGAAAGTGTTGAAATAATCCTCAAAAGGTCGCCAGATACGCGCCCTGCTGACGAACCGAGTGACACGGAATGCCGAGTTTTCGGGCGTCCGCCAGCAACCGGTCCGTCAGCGGGGTTTTGTTGGAATCATCGAAAATCAAATGCCGGGCGGCTACGCGGCCTTTCAGTTGGCTCCAGGATTGCAGCGCGTTCCGGCTGATGATGACGTAATCGATCACGGCGGGCAATCGCCACCCTTTCCGGGCAGGCAGCCGGTTGATGATCAGTACACTTTTTCCCTGCCAGTTCACCAGCGTGATGGCCCGGTTCTGAAACAGCGGCAATCCAGGGTTCGTTTGACCCGGTTGCGCATACGTGATTCGGTCGACGCCCAGACTGTCCCAGGTATTCCGGATGTAAAACGTCACTTCCCGGCTTTGATCCGACAGCGAATCCCGGCTCAGCAAAACCGCCTTGTTGCCCTCTACAAAACTGATCGCCGACTGGTGCGGCACGAAATGAACCAGCAGCAACCGCTGTTTTTTTCGATGGAGTGTGGTCATCCCAACCGACCCGGTCAGCAAAACCGCACTGATGGCCAGCCACCAGCCGAATCGTTTTTTCCGGAACAACAGCAATGCCGCTCCGAACAGAATAATCGCATACAACAGCCCCAGTTCAAAACCGCTGGCCATGAGTGGTTTCAGGATGGAATGCGGCAGTCGCTCTGTCCAGATGATGCACTGATTCAGGAGCCACATCGATGCAAACAGTGCTTTTCCAACCAGCAAACCCAGATACGGAATCCAGCCCACGACCAGCAACCCCATCGCCAGAATCAAAACCAGTGACGAAACCGGAATCACCAGCGGATTGGCTAGCCAGAAGTAGGTGGGAAACTGGTGGAAATAATACACACCCAGCGGAAAGGTAATTACTTGCGCCACCAGCGACATGGCCGTTATTTTCCAGATCTTATCGGCCAGCCAGAATCGAAATGTCAGGCTCTGGTAGAGGCTTTCGTACCAGAGGGTCAAGCCGCCAACGGCCAGGTACGACAACTGAAAACCGGCGGTCGTCATCGCGTACGGATCAAGCAGTAAAATCAGGAATGCCGATGCTGCCAGCGTATTGAGGGGACTGTTGGCGCGCCCCAGGGTCTGGCCGATGAGCAGCAAACTGAACATAAACGCCGACCGCAAAACCGGGGCGGAAAAACCGGTCATCAGCGCGTAAAACCAGAGCAATGCCAGCATGATCACCGCAAAGACGTATTTTCCGCCCTTTCGGCGCTTCACAAAACCCAGCACAAAGCTGACCGCAGCAAACAAAACCCCCACGTGTAGCCCCGAAACCGACAGGATATGCACCGCTCCAGCCGCCGAATAGGCTTGCTGCAGTTCGGGATCGATGCCGTCGCGAACGCCCAGAATCATCGCTTTTACAATGGCAAATTCCTGGCCGTTCCCCAGATGACTGGTAAAAACGCTGTCGGCCCATTCATTGATTTTGTATGCTTGTGCAGTCAACTGATTTAAAGGACGATAGCCCAGAATGACTCGATCATTCGGTCGTAAATACTGCTGGTGGTAGATCCCCCGGTGGGCCAGGTGCCGTTTGTAGTTAAACTCGCCGGGATTCAGGGGCGGGTCAATCGTCCGGGGCTCACCCCGAACCAGCCAGACATCGCCGTAGCGCGGTTTTTGGGCCACGGTTTTATCGATGTAGACGATGAGACGTCCGCTCGCCGGTTGCCAGGTGCGATCGGTCAACACCTTCCGCACCTCCAGTTCCAACCGAAAGGTTTTGGCACGGTTTTCGGCCTGTGAGCCCACCACGGCTTCATACGCCCGAATGGGTCGGCGGAGGTGAACCAGATTCGCAGGGTCGTTCAGCGGGGTATGCAACGAAGTCACCAGCCAGCCGATGGCTCCCAGAGTCAGCCAGCCGGCGATGCCTTTGAGGACGGCATGGGGTTTGTCTCTTACGAAAAACAGCATGCCCAAACTCAGGAAGCCAATCAGGAGTATGCCGGTGACAAGCCGGAAATAGTCCGGAAAATACAGATAGGCGGTTATTCCGCTCATCAGTGCCACGACGTAGCGAACAAACGGGAAGGCGTTCCAGCGCAGCATCAGGCCGGAAAGGACGAAGCGGGCAGCACCATTTTGTAATGCTGAATACCGCATTCTTCAAACATCGGACCAACGGCTTTAAACCCAAACTTCGCATACAGCGGCATGGCCGTTAGCTGGGCGTTCAGATAAACCGACTCGATGGGTTCCGGCTGCTGACTCAGCACATCGTCGAGCACCGTCCGAACCAACGCCTGACCGACGCCCTTGCCCCGAAAAGGGGCCAAAACAGCAAACCGCTCCAGCTTTACACCGTTAGATGTCGTACGCCAGCGGGCGGCTCCGCAGGGTGTTCCGTCGCAGAAAGCCAGAAAATGGCGGCTGGTGGTTTCAAATTCATCATACTCATCTTCCGCCCGAACGTGCTGTTCTTTCACGAACACAGCCTCTCGAATGGCAAAAACTTGCTGCATTTCAGCCGGACGGATAACCTGAATCACTTCAATCATACGGCAGGAAAGTTAGTCGGTTTACCGCAAACCAGTATTTAACGAATCAGCAACCTTTTGGACGCCGTTTCTTTGTCGGTATGCACTTTCACAAAATAAACACCCCGAGCCAGCGTATCCAACGGCAGGCTGATGGAAGAACTGGGATAATTGGTATAATTCTGGGTGCGGACGATCCGCCCCGACAGATCGGTGATGTCGACCTGAAACGATTGAAAACCGGTGAACAGCACTTCCAGTGTCGATAGTTTCTGGGAAGGATTCGGAAAAACATTCACCGTCAGCGATTCGGTTTGGGGCAACGGGTCTGCAGACCGCACCACGCGCTGACGCCGGGGGCTGGCTTCAATCACCGCCCGCATCCGGGTTCGCTGATCTTGCGTGAACAAATTCATGCAGGCATCGGGGGTGTAGTCGAGGTAATTTTCGATCTGGTTGCGGGTTCGGGTACCGTTGCAGGTAGAAAACCGCTCGGCGCAGGCTGTCGTCTGGTTGGCACTTTCGGTCGGTGGCGTGTCGTTGCAGTAATCCGTTCCGCAAACCGCATCACCCCAGGTATGAATCAGTCCCAGCCAGTGACCCACTTCGTGCGTGGTGGTTCGGCCATACCGATAAGTTGGGCTCGTAACGGCCCCGATGTCGCTGCCAAAATACCGGTAATCGATGATGACGCCGTCTGTCAATTCATTTTCCAGGGACGAGAGACCGTCAATGCCTTCCGCTTCCGGAAATTGGGCGTACCCCAGGTAATCGTTCCGTAAGGTCGTCACCCAAATATTCAGGTATTGATCGCTGGGCCAATAGGCAATCTGCGACAACTGAACGTCGTCACCACTGGAACCGTCGTAGATGTTAAAGCTCGTTTTCTGGGTATAATGCCGGGTAATGCCGGTGGTTTGAAGCCCGTCGGGATCGGTGCGGGCCAGAAAAAATTCAATGCCGGTGTCGGCCCCAATCGGGTTGGTGTTGAAGCCCCGGGTGTCGGCCATCCGGCGGTAATCTTCGTTCAAAACCCGGATCTGGGAGGCAATCTGCTCGTCGGAAATGTTGGAATTGTTGGCCCCGCCCACAAAACCGGACGAGTTGGTATGCACCACATGCACCACCACCGGAATCCGGTAAACAACCTCTCCCACCCGGGCTTTTCCGGGTTCTTCGGTTCGCTGCCGAATAAGGTCTTCAATCTTTTCGTTAAGCTTCAGGCGTTTGGTCAGTCGCTGCGCATCCCGTCGTTGAAGGGTTTGCTCACGCACATCGATGCCACAGCGTTGCGGAGTCACGGGCGTTTGTGCCCGTGACTCCGTTAGACCGATGCTGAGTAGGAATCCCAGCGCAGCAAAAAGTTGCCTATTTTTCAGCCCGTTCATACGCGGTGATAATTTCTTTAACCAACCGGTGGCGCACCACATCGCTGCCATCCAGTTCTACAAAGCCGATTCCTTTGATATCCTTCAGTAATTCAACGGCTTCGGTCAGCCCGGAGCGCTGGTTTTTGGGTAAGTCGATCTGGGAACGGTCGCCGGTGATGATCGCTTTGGAGCTTGGTCCCATCCGCGTCAGAAACATCTTCATCTGCATCGGCGTCGTGTTCTGCGCTTCGTCCAGCAGGATAAACGCATGGTTGAGCGTGCGTCCCCGCATATACGCCAGCGGAGCAATTTCAATCGTGCGGCTTTCGATGTAGAGTTTCAGCTTTTCGGCGGGAATCATATCGTCCAGCGCGTCGTAAATCGGGCGAAGATACGGATCGATTTTTTCCTTCAGATCGCCGGGCAGAAAGCCCAGATTCTCGCCGGCTTCCACCGCCGGGCGGGTGATGATGATTTTCCGTACTTCCTTATTTTTCAGGGCGCGCACGGCGATGGCCACGGCGGTGTAGGTTTTCCCGGTTCCGGCCGGACCCACCGCGAAAACCAGATCGTATTTTTCGGACACATCCACCAGCCGCTGCTGGTTGGCGGTTTTGGCCCGGACAATGACGCCTTTGGTGCCATACACCAGCACGTTGTCGTCGGTTTGGGGCAGCGCAACCGGCTCACGTTCGTTGTTTTTGAGAAAGCTGCGAACATTCTCGTGGGTGAGTTTTCCGTATTTCTGGTAGTGCTCGATCAGCGAGTCCAGGATGTCGGTAATACGCGTAATCTCCGGGGTCGTACCTTTAATACGGATTTCGTTCCCGCGGGATATAATCTTGCTCATCGGGAAGGCGGCTGCTACCTCTTTGATGTTGTTGTTTTCAACTCCCAAAAAGTCGATGAGCGATACATTGTCAAGGGTGATTACTTTTTCTACCAAATCTCCGTTCATATTTTCAGTGTGACCGATCCTTATTTTCTTTCTAAATTTAGAGGATCATACGTAGTAAACAACAAAAATCGTCAATTATTATCTCCAAATCCTGCCAAATTTGTGCAAATCCTTCACGATTAATCAGTTGCCTTTTCCAGTGTCAACCCCGAATTCTATGGGTCAGCAAGGCTATAAAATCGAATTAACCGTAAGCTAAAAACAAAAAACATTTTCACTTTTTTTTCACCCTGCCAGTCGGGGAATATGTACTTTAGAGACAACAACTTAGTGACCTGCCAACCGTTCCGGAACCGATCGACATCCGGCCTGTCGGCTTTTCATTCTACCACCGATTGGCTATACTTGCAAAGCAATGGAGAACGATCGCCCTACTAATTCTAACTTTCGGAAGACCCCTTACATGGGCAATCGGCGTAGCCTGTCCGACGGTGTAAACCACATGCTGACGCCAACGGGGCTGGGCAAGCTGCCCCCGCAGGCCATCGATCTGGAAGAAGCGGTGCTGGGTGCGTTGATGATTGAAAAAGATGCGCTTTCGGCTGTGATCGACATTCTGAAGCCGGAAAGTTTTTACAAGGAAGCCAACAATCGGATTTATAACGCCATTGTCACCCTGTTCGGAAATGCCGAACCGGTCGACATGCTGACGGTGACGCAGCAACTGCGCAAAACCGGTGAAATTGAGATGGTGGGGGGCGGTGGCTACGTGACGGAACTCACGACCCGCGTTACCTCGGCCGCCAACATCGAGTACCACGCCCGCGTCATTGCGGAAGCGTCCATCAAACGCGCGCTCATCACGGTTGCCAACGAAATCCAGCGCGACGCCTACGAAGATACCACCGACGTTTTCAACCTCCTCGACCGCATCGAGCAGTCGATGTTCAAGATTTCCGAATCCAACATCCGCAAGAACTACGCCGACATGAGTACCATCATGCGGCAGGCCCTGGAGGAACTGGAGCAGAAAAAGAACATGAAAGACGGCCTGACGGGCGTTCCGTCGGGATTCAGTGCCCTCGACCGGCTGACGTCGGGCTGGCAGCGGTCGGAATTGATCATTCTGGCGGCCAGGCCAGGGATGGGGAAATGCCTGGGCAAAGGCACAAAGGTGGTCATGTTTGACGGCACCCTCAAAAAAGTCGAAGACGTTCAGGCGGGTGATTTGTTGATGGGCGACGATTCTACACCCCGTCGGGTGCTTTCCATCGCCCGTGGGCAGGAGCGCATGTTCTGGGTCCGCCAAAACCACGGGATCGATTACCGGGTCAATGAAAGCCATATCTTATCGCTGAAACGCAGTCGCAACGAAGGTTCACACCAACGGGGCGATGTTCTGAATATTACGGTTCGGGATTACCTCACCAAATCGACCAAGTTCAAATCGAATTACAAAGGCTATAAAGTAGCCGTCGAATACCCTGAAAAATCCGTACCGGTCGATCCATATTTCATCGGCTTGTGGCTGGGCGACGGGCACTCCTACAGTTCGCGGATTACGACCCAGGATTCCGAAATCGTGAATTACCTGCAGGAGTATGCCGCCGAACTGGAACTGGAAGTTTGTGAATATACGCAGGAAGGGAAGTGTGCCAACTACGCCATCACAAAAGGAAGCCGGGGCGGAAGAACCTTTTTCTCCCTGCAAAATGAATTACGCCAGCTCAACCTGCTGCAAAACAAACACATCCCGGCGAATTACCTGACCAATTCAACCGCCAACCGGTTGAGTTTGCTGGCTGGTTTGATCGATAGTGACGGGCATTTCCTGGAACAGTCAAATGGCTACGAAATCACCTCGAAGTACCTCGATTTTGCGCAGCAGATTCAGTATCTGAGCAATTCGCTGGGCTTTCGAACGTCACTTCACGCCAAGAAAGCGTCGATTCGCAGCATCGGTTTTGAAAGCGAAGTATACCGCATTCGGATCTACGGTGACATTAACCGGATTCCGGTTCGAATACTTCGAAAAAAAGCGCGGCACTGGGCGAGTCCGGTCGACTGGCGGGTAACCGGTATCGAAATTGAATACGATAAGGTAGACGACTACTACGGTTTTGAGATTGATGGCAACCGGCTCTTCCTCCTGGAGGACATGACCGTTACGCACAATACCGCCTTCGTCGTGAGCGCCCTCCGCAATGCCGCCGTTGATTTTGGGCAGGCTGTGGCGATTTTCTCGCTTGAAATGTCGTCGGTTCAGTTGGTCAACCGGCTTATCTCGGCGGAAGCGGAGATCGATAGTGAAAAAATCAAGAAAGGAAATCTGGCTCCGCACGAATGGGCGCAGCTTCACCATAAAATCCAGCGACTGACTGAAGCGCCGATCTTCATCGACGACACGCCAGCCCTTTCGATTCTGGAATTACGCGCCAAATGCCGCCGGTTGAAAGCCCAGCATGATATTCAACTGGTCGTCATCGACTATTTGCAGTTGATGCAGGGCGACACGTCGGGCAAAATGGGCGGTAATCGTGAACAGGAAATTGCCTCGATTTCGCGGGCCATGAAAAACCTTGCGAAAGAGCTGAACGTTCCGGTCATTGCCCTGTCACAGTTAAGCCGGGCCGTTGAAACCCGGGGTGGCGACAAAAAACCGCAACTCTCCGACCTTCGGGAATCCGGTTCGATCGAACAGGATGCCGATATGGTTATCTTCCTGTACCGTCCTGAATACTACGGCATTAGCGCCGATGAAGCCGGTAATTCCGTATCCGGAATCGGTGAGGTCATCATTGCCAAAAACCGGTCGGGTTCGCTGGATACCGTTCAATTGCGCTTTGTGGGCAAATACACCAAGTTTGCCGATCTGGATGCGTTCTTCATGCCGCAGACTCCTCCCCCATTCAGTGGTCCGTCGGCCGGTTTCGACGCCAAAACGTCCGGCGCGCAGACCTTCGAAAACCAGGGCGGCATTGTCAAAAGCAAAGCCAATACCTTAAATACGCCGGGCGGCAACTTCACCAACTTCGGCCACATCGACCCCAACCAACAGGAAACACCGTTTTGAGTTAAGAGTTAAGAGTTAAGAGTTAAGAGTTAAGAGTTGGCTGACGCACTCTTAACTCTTAATTCTTAACTCATCACTCTTAATTCCTCTTCTCCAGCTTCACCACATTTTCCACATGGTGGGTGTGTGGGAACATGTCAACGGGCTGAACGTCTTTCACTTCGTATAATTCGTCCAGAATGGCCAGATCGCGGGCCTGGGTGGCGGTGTTGCAACTCACGTAGACAATGCGTTGGGGAGCAGCCAGCAACAGGTTCCGCGTCACGGCTTCGTCCATGCCCGCCCGGGGTGGGTCGGTGATGACCACATCCGGTTTGCCGTATTTATTGAAAAGAGACGGTGTCAACAAGGTCCCCATGTCGCCCGCCAGAAACTCCGCGTTGTGAATTCCATTGATGGACGCATTCACCCGCGCATCCTGAACAGCCGCTTCAATGTACTCAATACCAATCACTTGCTTCGCTTTCCGGGCCACAAATAGGCCAATGGTTCCGGTTCCGGTGTAGAGATCATACACCCGCTCCGACCCCGTCAGCCCCGCCCAGTCGCGCGTGATTTTGTAGAGTTCAAAGGCCTGGGCCGCATTGGTCTGGTAAAAGGATTTGGGGCCGACCCGGAAGGTTAACGGTTGGCCGCTGCCATCCTCCATCTGCTCCTCGATGTACGGTTTTCCCCAATACGGAACCACGGTCTGATCCTGGTACGAATCATTCAGTTTGGTGTTCAGAATATAATTCAGCGAAGCGATTTGGGGAAAGGTCGTTTTCAGCATGTCCATCAGTCCCGCCAACTCCTCCGGCCGGTCCTCGGCGACCTGCACCACCACCATCACCTGCCCCGTCGAAGCGGTGCGGATAATGACTGTCCGCAGAAAACCGACGTGCGTGTTCAGGTTATACATCGTAAAACCGTGCTCGAACGCATACGCCCCCACCGCCAGCCGGATGGCATTTGACGGATCGGGTTGCAAATAACAATGCTGAATGGGCAGAATTTTATCAAACCGCTTCGGAATGTGAAAACCGACCGCCCGTTTGTCCACCGACATTCCGGAGCGAATCTCCTCCTCGGTGATCCACCGGCCGTCGGCGCAGGTAAATTCCAGTTTGTTGCGGTAATAGGTGGTCTGCACAGAGGGTAGGGTTGGTCGAACCGGCGGCAGTTGCACCTTCCCGATCCGGGTCAGGTGATCGAACACCTGCTGGCCCTTAAACCGAAGTTGCTCATCGTAGCGAATATGTTGCCATTTACACCCGCCACAGGTACCAAAATGCGGACAAAACGGTTCGGCCCGGCTCGGCCCAAAGGAATGTATTTTTTCAACCACCGCTTCCCGGTATTGTTTTTTCCGGTTGACAATGCGAATATCGACCACGTCGCCCGGTGCTGCTACCGGCCCGCCCGAACGGCCTTCCACAAAGATGACTCCCTCATCCGTTCGAATCAAACATTTTCCTTCAGCCGCAACATCATCAATCCGAATCGCTTGCAACCGTTGCGACATCTTTTGGGTCTTTCCTGACATAATAAACTGTAATAAATTCTGTAAATTAAGCACCGTATTTTGGTTTCAACAACCCTATCCGTATTTGAATGAAACAGTTTTATCGGATTACAGCCTGGTGGTGTTGGTTGGTAGTGGGCTGGATGGGCCTGATTTTTCCGGCTTTGGCAACGCACATCGTGGGGGGAGAACTGGAGTTGAAAAGACTGACCAATCAAAACCCGTTTACCCATCAAATCAACCTCAACCTTTATTTCGACGATCTGAACGGCAATCCGCAGGCCGAAGATCCCACCGTTGTCATTTTTATTTACCGCAAAGGCGACAATGCGTTCATTGGTTCGGTCGAACTGCCGCAAATCGGCTCGCAGCCCGTCGACTACACCAAACCGGAGTGTGCCCTGCCGTCGCTTCGTACGCGTTTGCTGAAATATGGCGGAAATGTGGTGTTCAATCTCAATGCGTTCAACGATCCGCGCGGCTATTACATGGTCTGGGAGCGCTGTTGCCGCAACAATTCCATCAGCAACATCCAGAATCCCGCTCAGGCCGGTTCCACGTTTTACCTGGAGTTTCCGGCCCAGCGAACCGGCAGCACGGACATTTTCAACTCATCGCCGACCTTCCGGCCTGTGCAGGGCGATTACATCTGCATCAACCAGCCTTTTGCGTTCGATTTTGGTGCTACCGACGCGGACGGCGACAGCCTGGCCTACCGGCTCGTGACACCCTACAACGGTTTCAGCACGTCGCAAAACCCACGCCCGCAGGTGGCATTGCCCAGTTCGTCTTATCCCGAAGTCCGGTGGAGCAGCGGACTCAACCAGGATCGGGCCATTCCGGGGCCGCTGCCGTTGCGGGTCAATACCCGAACCGGCCAGCTTACCGTAACCGCCGGGCAGGTGGGTCTGTTTGTTTTTTGCGTTCAAGTGGAAGAGTACCGAAAAAATGCGTCGGGCGTTTACCAGCGCATCGGCCTCGTCCGTCGGGATTTCCAGTTAAAAGTCATCGACTGCCAGAAGAATAACCCGCCCGCCGTGGCGATGCGCCAGACCGGACAGTCGGCTTTTTACAAAGAAGGCACGGTATTGAAATTAAGCACCCAGGATGCCAATTGCGTGGATGTGTACGTCACCGACCTGGATGCCAACCAGAAGGTCAAGCTGTCGGTCTTGAACGGCCCGGCGCAGGGGATTACGTTTTCACCGGATGAAGTGACCATTCGCACTTCCGGCGATTCGGTTCGGACCCGTATTTGTTTCGACAAATGCCTGGCCGATGGAAAACCGCTGCAACTGGCCCTGCTGGCGACCGACGAGGGCTGTCCACAAGGGTTGAAAGACACGCTTTTCGTCACCCTGCTACTCGAACCAGAACTCAACCGCCGACCGGATGCAGAAACGACCCTGCCCGACAACCAGACGACCATACAGGCGGGCAAAAACCTTCAGTTCAACGTGTTGGGAACCGATGCCGACCAGGATATGATCACGTTGACGGCCGTCGGACGCGGTTTTACGCTCGCTCAGGTCGGCATGAGCTTCTCCGCGGTTTCGGGACAGGGTTCGGTGAGTTCGCAATTTAACTGGAATCCGCAGTGTGATCAGGTCAAAAACACGGAATATGTCGTTGATTTCATCGTGACCGACACCCGCTGCAACCGAAATCTGCGTGACACGGTAACCGTCCGGCTGAAAGCAACACCCGCAACCGGCCGACCGCCCACGGTCCGAACCACGCTGACCGATCCGGTCGTTGAGCTGACCATTACGCACGGCGACTCGGTTCCGGCCGCGGTTCGCTTCGATGCCATTGCCGAAGATCCCGATCCCGACGTGCTGAAACTAACGGCGGTGGGGCGAAATTTCGACTGGAAAAGCCTGGGTATGCAGTTTGAAAACAAAACCGGGCCGGGGCCACTGACCTCACCCTTTGTCTGGCAACCCGATTGCTCGGTGCTACAGGGAAAAGAGCAGGCCACATTTGAACTCGATTTTATTTCGCAGGACAGCAGTTGCCCGAACCGCTACGATACGACCCGCGTCACCTTCGTAGTGAAAGACATTCCGGTCGATTACAACATCACCATTACGAACGTCATTACGCCCAATGAGGATGGCAAAAATGATGTGTTCAGCGTTCCTAACTTACCGCTGGACAATTGCTCCGACCAGTTTCGCCGGGTCGACATCGTGAATCGGTGGGGAAAAGCGGTTTTTTCATCCACCAACCGGCTTTTCCGCTGGGATGGGGAGGATTATCCACCGGGGCAGTATTTTTATCTGATTCAGTACACCAACCGGTCGTACAAAGGCACGGTGACACTCCTCCGTTAAGACGCACAAAAAAAGCGATCCTTTCCGGGATCGCTTTTTTTGTGCGTCTTAACGGAGTCAATTTTTAGAACTCTTTCCGCATGATATTACCGCGAATTTCTCCAGCGGGGAACAAAGCTGTGTGAAGGTTAGCATACAGCCGACCTTCCATCAAGGCGTTTTCCTGCACTTGGTTCAGCGTGCTTTTTCCACTAATCGGACTCGTCAGGGAGGCAAACGGGATGATAACGCCACCATTCGTCCCCGGGCCACCGGGTGCCAGGTGGATATGGCCAGCCGTCGGCGTTATGCCGGTGTAATTGATGGTATAGCTCAGTTCCTTGGCGGCTTTGTTATAAGTACCTGTCATTGTGCCGGTTGCTGCCGAAGCATTGCCGGGCACCTCCTGCGCACCGTTCAGGGTGGCTACAAATTCGACCGTATCATTCTTGTCGGGAGCGTCTTTAATGGGTGAGCAGGATGTCACCGTCAGGGCTGCTGCCACAAAGGCGGTCATCAGATACGCAAATGTTCTTTTCATAAATCGTAAATAGTAAATGGTCCAGATTGCTCCGCAATAATACTAACTTTGCTCTAATTCTCTGCAACCTCAGGCGGGCAATACCTAGATAACTTATTAAAATGAGAAGTTTCTACCAAAAACTGATAATTATTTATCCGCCCCCCTTTCGGTTCTCATCCGGAATTTCCCCAGTTTCATGAAAGATAAAGTTGTTTTGATTACGGGTGCTTCGTCGGGAATTGGCAAAGCACTCGCTTTTGCGTTTGGCCGCGAGCAGGCTTCCATCGTCATTTGCGCCCGTTCGCCCGAATCGCTCGAAACCGTCCGTGATGAATTGCGCCGGAGCGGCATCGATACCCTGGCCGTTCAGGCCGACGTAAGCCAGGAAGCCGACGTCCGGAAGTTGATCGATGCGACCATCCAAACCTATGGCCGACTCGATATTCTGATCAACAATGCCGGCATCAGCATGCGCTCAATGCTGCGGGATGTGGACCCGGACGTGATTCGGAAAGTGATGGACATCAATTTCATGGGAACGGTGTATGCCACCCGCTACGCGTTGCCCCACATTCTGAAAACCAAAGGTTCCATCGTCGGCATTTCGTCGATTGCCGGCTACCGGGGGCTGCCGGTTCGCAGCGGTTATTCGGCCTCTAAATTTGCCATGAACGGTTTTCTGGAAGCCCTCCGCACCGAACTGCTCGACACCGGCGTTCACGTGCTGGTGGCGTGTCCGGGTTTTACGGCTTCCAACATCCGCGTTTCCTCCCTGAACAACGAGGGCCGGGTGGCGGGAGAAACGATGCGTGACGAGAGTAAAATGATGAGCGCGGAAGAATGTGCCGATCACATCGTAAAGGCCGTCAAGCGCCGGAAACGCGACCTGATTCTGACCTTTCAGGGGAAGCTGACGGTTTTCCTCAACAAATGGATGCCCGGACTCATGGATCGGATGGTGTACAACACCCTGGCGAAGGAGAAAGACTCACCTTTGAGGAAAAAAAATTAGTGAAGAGTTATGAGTGAAGAGTTGGCTGACGCACTTTATTTTCAGCTTGCGTCAGCCAACTAGGACTTTCGCTTTTGCCCCTAAATCCCCTAAAGGGGACCTATAGCGTCCGGATTAAGCCGCGTCCAAGTCCCCTTTAGGGGATTTAGGGGCAAAAAGCGAAAGTCCTACCTACTTTTAATTTTTAACTCTTCACTCATCATCCTTAACTCATTTCAAATTAACCACACACTATCCTTACGGACATAATACAGGCCGTCGTTCCAGAAGACGTGGAGCCAGACGTCCTGGCTGCCGAGGATGTTGACTTTGTGGCCCCGGTTGATGACATCGGCAACCGGAGCCGCCGAAGAAGGGTCGCGCCGGAGCAGAACGCGGTCGCGGTTGATGATCCCGGACTGGTAGCGTTCGGGCAAGTTGACCAGCAGCAGCAAGCCCGTGAGGTAGGCCAGGACGATGAGTTTATGCCGCCTGCGGGCCGGTTCGTGGTTGCGGTATTTCAGCCAGAAAATGCCAAAGGCGTAGGTCCCCAGCAACACCAGCCCCAGCGTGATGTAAAGTCCGTACTGTTTATAGAACAGGTAAAAATAATTCAGGTCGTCGGTTTCATAGCCTCTAAGATTATTCTGAATCGCCACATCGTGCATTTTTTTCAGGATGGCTTCGTCGGGTCGGCGGTCGAAATAAACTTGCAGGTAATAGAGCATTTTGGCCACGTCACCCTGCTTTTCCCACACGTAGGCCAGCTTGAGAAGCATCGGATCAGTTGGTTTGTAGCCTTTTCGCAGATGGGATTCATAGGCCTCTACGGCAGCCGGGTAGAGCCCCGCAGCAAACAGAGAATCAGCCTGATAGAGGGTGACGGACGTCGATGCTGCGACTGCATTTCCGACCCGCAGGAACAGCACAAATGAAAAAAAATAGAGCAATTTTAAAGAGTGACCTTGCATTTTCACGTCAGAAAAGGTACTTTTGCATCGCAATTTTGGGAAGCGACTCAAAATTACAAAAGGTAAAAGTAGAAAGGTTACGGTTTATATCATTTCTTTTCATCTGCTCCTTTTTCCGATCTGGTAGCTCAGCTGGTAGAGCAATACACTTTTAATGTATGGGTCCTGGGTTCGAATCCCAGCCGGATCACTAAAAAAATAAGAAGTCTACAGTTTTCAGTGTTAATTCTTCAGTCGCATCGAGTTCCTCATGTCTGATCACTGACAATTGCTAACGATCTGGTAGCTCAGCTGGTAGAGCAATACACTTTTAATGTATGGGTCCTGGGTTCGAATCCCAGCCGGATCACCAAAAATACAGCGAAGACACGCTTTCTTCACGAACCCGCATCCTTCTCAGGGGCGGGATTTTTATTGCATTCCACCATCCGTTTACGCTCCCGCCAACTTTTTCACCGGCCATTCGTTTTAAAAGCAAATGAATGAACCATCCAATCCATGAAAGCCCTCACACCGGCCTGCCTTTTCTTTCTTTTGATGGTAGGCGCTGCCTGTAGCTCGATTCGTGTCGTTAAAACCGAACCGGCTCCCAACTTTGCGTTGTCGAACTATCGAACGTTTGCCTTTTCAGACATCGAATCGACGGGCGATATTCCCCAGAGCGGTTTTTACCGGTCACAGGTCGATGCGTTGAAAACCGCCATTGAAAAACAACTGGTGAGCAAGGGTTTGCGCCGGGTGGACACGCAGCCGGATCTGATGATGAACATCGGCATTGCCGTCGATGAGAAGACGCAGACCCGTGAAACGAATTTTCGCACCGATCCGCCCTATTACATCGGGCAACGGCGCTATAGCTGGCGGAGTCAGGAAGTCCCCGTGGGAAAATACCGGCAGGGAACGATCGACGTACACCTGATCGATTCGAAGCGGAATGAGATGGTTTGGCAGGGAATTGTGGAAGGGGTTATCCCGAAGAAGCCGGAGAAGCTTCAGAAACAGATCGATGAAGGGATGGAAAAGCTGTTTTCCAAACTCTGATTCGGGTGATTTTCGGCAGAACCAAAAATCACCCGGTTGGTCAGTTTAGCCTTAGAACGGAAGTCCGTTGTCTTCTTCTTCAAACGTCGTCAGAGGACGGTCTGCCGCGGCTGCGCGGGGCTCGGAGCGACGGGGGGCAGCGGCTGGGGCCGGTTGCGGTTCGTATCCTCCTCCACCGCCTTCTGCTGCCTCGATCCGCCAGGCCCGCACGTCGGTATACCACCGGTCGTTGTATTCGCGGGATTCGATGCTGATGGCACATTTCATCGTGTCGCCCGGCGCATACTGCGCCAGTTCGGCGGCTTTTTCGCCCCAGGCCATCAGGCAGACTTGTTTGGGAAACTGGTCGATGGTTTCGAGTACAAATTGTTGCTTCGTCCAGGTTCCGTTTTTCCCCTGACCCGATTGTTCAGGTAAAACTTTCACCAGTTTACCTACTAATTCCATTGCCATATGCTCTCTGTTATTTTCTTTTTGTTTACTACTAGCAGAATTTCGTTTCGTCCGGCGAAGGTTGAAATGAATCGTTGAAGTTACAACTTTTTGGCTTAATTTTCCCCAAAAAACCACCTCATTGATCCCCTGAATTATGAAAATCGGAGTCTTGCTACACGGAAACGGCGTCTACGACGGCACCGAAATTCACGAAGCCGTCCTGACCCTGCTGGCCCTGGCGGAAGTGGGCGCCGAGACGGTTTGCATCGCGCCGGATGTGGACCAATACCACGCGATTAACCACCTGACGGGCGAAGAAATGCCGGAAACCCGCAACGTGCTGGTCGAATCGGCCCGGATTGCACGGGGCAACATCCGGAATCTGGCCACCCTGACTGCCGACGAACTGGATGGTCTGGTGATGCCGGGCGGTTTCGGCACGGCCAAAAATATTACGAAATGGGCATTCGAAGGCCCGCAGGGAGCGATTCTGGAACCGGTGAAGCAATTCATCCTCGACCTGATTTCGCTCAAGAAACCGATTGTCGCGCTGTGCATGAGCCCCACCACGCTGGCCAAAGCCCTGGAAGGCAGCGGGATTTCGGCCACGCTCACGGTGGGTTCGGATCGGGAAGAAAGTCCGTACGAAATCAGTGGAATTGCTGCCGGAATTACTTCGCTGGGCCACCACGCCGAGATGAAAACCGTACGGGAAATTTCAGTCGATCGGGAAAACAAGATTATCAGTGCGCCCTGTTACATGATGGAAGCGTCTATCCTGGACGTCCGCGACAACATCCGGGCCGCCATCGATGAAATGGTGGTGGTGCTGCGGGAAGAATAGATCAGAGAGAGGTGAGAGGATAGACAAGAGAGGTGAGACTTTTCAAACGTACTCTTTTTGTCTCTCTTGTCTATCCTCTCACCTCTCCAAAAAACACTGGCTCTTCTATCGGGAGAAGAGCCAGGTTCAGTGCTAACCTATGATGAACGAACCAGTCCGGCCGGTTACGACCCACTATACGTTCTGGGTCATAAAGGCACGGAGCTTGCTGCACTTACTGATGGTCGCATCATTTTTTAGTAATAAGTAAGGACGTCTTGGTTTTTTGAGCGCAAGTGTCTACTTTTGCATCCACAAAAAATACGGTTTCCTGTCCATGTGGTGGAATTGGTAGACACGCCATCTTGAGGGGGTGGTGCCGTCATGGTGTGAGGGTTCGAATCCCTCCGTGGACACAGAAAAGAACTAAAACCGCCAAATCAAGCTGATTTGGCGGTTTTTCTGTTTCAAACCGGTGTCTTTAATCCCTAAAATAATTCAGGATAAACTTTAAACTTATGCCTACATTCTACCTCATTCGTCATGCAGAGAGTGAAGGAAACCAAAAACCGCATTTGATATGTGGCCGTTCTAACCACTACCTGTTATCAAACGAGGGAATTGCGCAATCAGAAAAGCTTGGCCGACGATTAAAAGAAGAATGTATTCAGTTTAAGCATTGGTTTTCCAGTCCTGCCGAACGAACCGTGCAAACTGCAGCCATTATTGGACGTATTGCTAATCTACCTCAAGCCCTGCTCTCGGACCAACTACAGGAGCAATGGATGGGAGATTGGGAAGGTCAGCTACGAACTCAGATATACACAGAGGAAACCGTACGGATCATGAGTACTGACAATTGGCATTTTAAGGACCACAACGGGGAATCCCAGTTCGAGGTGGAAAATAGAATGTATGATTTTATAAGTCCACTTTTGACGTTACCTTCTGAAGTAACAGTTGGAATTGTTACACATGGTATGGCAATAAAGTGCTTGCTGCGTAAAATATTGGACTCTTCTCCTGCGATGACTCATAAAATTCAGCTAAACAACACTTCATTGACAATTTTGAGATATACTCATTCTGACTGGTACATTGAACGGGTTAATGACTATTCTCATCTTTTAAAATCTACAGTTTAAAAAATTCACCAAAACCTATTTAGGACTTTCGCTTTTTGCCCCTCAATCCCGAAACGTCGGCCCGGCCTAAAGGGGACTGTCAAATCCGGATGCTAAAAGTCCCCTTTAGGCCGGGCCGACGTTTCGGGATCGAGGGGCGTTTTAAATGCAAATAAATTTATCAGACGTAAGTCCTACTATTATTTGGATTGCTATTATTGGACACTTTCACCTTCGGGTTGCTCCTGTAATCTGACCTTGCATTTTCCAATAAATCATCAAGTGCAGATTGCCAGGCAATAGGGATTTTTTCTGCTCACTTAAACCCGGTTTCTCTCCTATACCCGCTGCTGCCGCCGAACTGACGCTTTTTCCAGGGCGGTTTTCAGCACATCAAGCAAGAGCGGTTTGGAAATGTAATCGTCCATGCCGGCTTCCAGACACTCCTGCTCATCTTCTTTCATGGCATTGGCCGTCATCGCAATGATGATGGGCTGCGGACCAGCCTGACGGCGAATGCGCCGGGTGGCTTCCAGACCGTTCATTTCCGGCATCTGAACATCCATCAAAATGGCATCATACGATTTTCCCTGCAACATGGCCAGCACTTCGCTCCCGTTTTGGGCCAGATCGGGCTGATACCCCAACTTGTTCAGAATGTTCAGAATAAGTTTCTGATTGGCCAGATAATCCTCCGCAACCAGAATATCGAGGGGGTTTTGCCGGGCAAAGTCGTCGGATAAACTGTGCTGAATGGGTCGAAAAACCGTCGACTGGTTCTCGTCGGGCTGTTTCAGTTGCCGTTGAACCAGATCGAAAAGCTGCTGTTGGCGGATGGGTTTGGTCAGAATCGCCGAAAAAAGATCCGGGTATGATTTTCGGGTTTCTTCACCCACCGAACTCAGCAGAATGATCGGGAGCCGGGGATGCTGCATCCGGATGTTCCGGGCCAGTTCCACCCCGTTCATTCCCGGCATCTGCATATCGGTAACAACCAGTTGAAACAACGGATTGGCCGACAGAAGTGTCAGCGCCTGGGCGCCCGACAAGGCCGTAACCGGTACCAGCTTCCACTGCTCAAGTTGCGATTTCAGAATGGTCAGGTTAGTCTGGTTATCATCGACCACCAACACCCGTTTGCCCTCGTTTTCGGTGGTATTGAACAAAATATAATGCCGCTTGGCCTGTTGACTGACCCGGCAACGAACGGTAAAGGTGAAGGTAGTGCCCCGGCCCTCCTCGCTTTCGACGTCGATTTCACCACCCATCAATTTGACCAGCCGCTCGCTGATGGCCAGCCCCAGACCCGTTCCGCCATAGCGCCGGGTCATGGATGAATCGACCTGGGAGAACGCCTTGAAAAGCCGCTGACGTTTGTCTTCAGGAATGCCAATGCCCGTGTCCCGTACCTGAAACGCCAGCTCCAGCTCGTTGTCGTTGATGCGCTGACGAACGTCGGCCCGCACAAACACCTCGCCTTTGTGGGTGAATTTGACCGCATTTCCGACCAGGTTGATCAGAATCTGACGCAACCGCAACCCGTCTCCAATCACATGCAGCGGCACCTGATGCTCAAACTGATAGACCAGATCCAGCCCATTTTCGGCGGCTTTTCCGGCAAACAGATCCAGCACGTCCTCCACACAATGCAGCAGGTCGATGTCGCCCTCTTCCAGTTCCAGACTTCCGGATTCGATCTTGGAAAAATCAAGAATGTCATTGATTACGCCCAACAGGTTCGTTCCGCACTGGTGAATGGTGTCGACGTATTCGTGCTGTTCTTCCGACAGTTCCGTTTCCTGCAACAAATAGGTCATGCCCAGCACGCCGTTCATGGGCGTCCGGATTTCGTGGCTCATCGTGGCCAGAAAAACGCTCTTGGCCTGGTTGGCTTGCTCCGCTTCTTCCCGGGCCTTTTTTTCCTGTATCTGCTGCTCGTGAATTTCTTCAACCAGGGCCTGCAAATGTTCCGACTGGGATTGGAGTTCTTCTTTTTGGTAAAGCACCTGGGCCGTCCGCTCGGTCACGATTTCTTCCAGTTTCTCTTTTTGGGCCTTGAGCGCCCGGGTTCGCCAGCGGATAATCAGGTTGGGGCTGGCCAGAAATGCCAGGGCCATCAGCGATCCGAACCACCAGGTTTGCCAGAACGGCGGTTTGATGATGACCCGGAAAGCCGTCCCCTGTTCATTCCAAACGCCGTCGTTGTTGGACGCCTTCACCCGAAAGGTGTAAAAACCGGGGTCGAGGTTGGTGTAGGTAACCACCCGTTTGTGGTTTTTGTAGTTCCAGCCCTGATCAAACCCTTCCAGTTTGTAGGCATACTGGTTTTTTTCGGGCAGGGAATAATTCAAGGCGGCAAATTCGAAGGTAAGCGTCGATTGTTCGGCAGATAGGCTGATTTTGTTCGACCGGAGCCAGACGGGCTGGTCGAAAACGTGCAGACTCGTGATGTAAACCGGCGGAATATCGGGATTATCCCGCAGACTATCGGGTGAAAACACGTTCATTCCCCCGATGCCCCCAAAGTATAACTCGCCCTGCCTGGTTTTGAAAACCGACATGCGGTTGAAAAAACCCCGTTGCAGGCCATCGCCGGTGTCATAATTGCGAAACGTCTGGTTGTTCTGATCGAAGCGGGCGAGTCCTTTGTTGGTGCTGATCCAGATGTTGCCACGCCGGTCGCTGGTAATGGCCCGAATCACTTCGTTGGTCAGCCCGTTTTTCTTTCGGAAAGCCACAAAAGTCTGTTTTCGCCGGTCGAAACGGTTCAGACCACCGTTGGTGCCCACCCAGAGTTTGCCGGTGGGGTCTTCATACAGGCTGTTGATCAAATTATGGCTGATCGTGCCGGCCACCTGCCGGTTGTGCCGGTACACTGTAAAGGTGCCGGTTTCGGGATTAAACCGGTTTAAACCACCGCCTTCCGTCCCTACCCACAAGGTGCCGGTGTGGTCGTAGCAGAGTGAACTGATGTAGCCCTCGCTGATGCTGCCGGGGCGGGAAGGGTCAGGCCGGAAGTGCGTGAACTGCCCGGTTTTTTTGTCGTACCGACTGATACCAGCCCCCAGCGTTCCCAGCCAGATTTCTCCTTTTTTGCCCTCAACGAGGGTGCAAACCGTTTCGTGGCTGAGTCCTTTGGCATTGTTGGTTTGCCGGAAGTTGGTGAACGTGCCGGTCGATTGATTAAACAGGCTGAGACCTCCCTTGTAGTTTCCCACCCAAATATCCTTGTCGGAATCCTGATAGACACTCATGATAAAGTTACTGCCTACACTGCCCGGATCGGTCGGACGGTGTTTGTAGTACTGGTATTTTTGTGTGGATTTCATCAGGACATTCAAGCCTCCCCCATCCGTTCCCATCCACAAATTGCCCTGCGGGTCCACCAGCATCGACATGATGTTGGTGTTGTTCAGCGTATTCGGATTATTTTTATCCCGCCTGTAGAGCACAAATTTGGCCGGTTGGTGATCCAGAAAATTGATTCCCTGGTTATACGTACCAATCCACATGTTGCCGCTGCGATCCCGGCAAATGGCATACACCGACGCATCATTGATGCCGTCTTCCTGGTTTTCGTCGTACAGATACCGGGTAAACCTGGTGCGGTTTTGATTGAGCACACTGATTCCACCGTTTTCGGTTCCAATCCATAAATTCCCATGGCGATCTTCTCCGAGCGAATTCAAATCATTGTGACTAATGGTGCCCGGATCGGCCGAATTGTACTGATAGCGTGTAAAGGTTTCCAGGTCGGGATTCAGCCGGTTGAGCCCGCCCCCTTCCGTGGCAATCCAGAGTTGACCCTTCGAATCCTCAAACAGTTGCCGAAGATTATTGTGGCTCAGCGACGACGGATCGGCCGGGCGGTTTTCATAGTGCTGAAACGTATGTGTGACGGTATCCAGCCGGTTGAGCCCTCCGCCAAAAGTCGATACCCAGATCCGGCCCGCGCGGTCGATCACCACATCCTGAACCAAATCACTGCTCAAACTGGTGGGGACACCGGGCTGATGGCTGTAAGGCGTAAAGGTATGGTCGACGGGATTGAACCGGTTGAGACCTCCGTCGGTTCCGATCCAGAGATGGCCGTTCCGGTCTTCGGAAATGGCAGTTACCCGGTTGTTATTCAAGCTTTTAGAATCTCGCTCAATGCGTTTATACGATGTAAAGCCTCCGGTTTTTTTATCAAACAGACATAACCCCCCGGCGTCGGTTCCGACCCACAGGCGGCCCTGCCGGTCTTCATAGAGGGAGCGAACATAATTATCACTCAGGCTGTTGTGCCGGTGTGGATCATTGCGGTAAACCGTAAACGAATAACCGTCGTAGAGATTGAGTCCATCCTGCGTTCCAAACCACATAAAGCCCTGCTGATCCTGAATAATACAGGTGACATTGCTTTGGGAAAGTCCGTCATGGGTAGTAATGTGCTTAAACCGTACCGGCCCCGTCTGGGCTACGGAAGCGGAAAAAACCAGGAAAAAGGCCAGCAGCGAGAGAATAAAGATTTTCATGAAAAGGCCCAGAGATTCTAAAAGTGCAAGATAGGTTTATTCTTAGATACTTTATATAGCTGTCTGATAATTGCTATGCCTAACAAAAATTGATCCTGATTTTCGGGATTGACCACTAGCTACTTTTACGGTACGGTTTTTAATCTTTTTCACCTATTATTCCATCCTATGGCCCGGCATTCTCTTCCTTATAGCCGAGAAATTTGGTATCTTACAAGTGCTCAACAACTGATTTTTCCATGTGTTATTCCGTCAATGCCCTGGCTGAACTGGTCGAATTGGCAAAATTGAATAAAATCTCTCAGTATCCGGATTCGTACGTTCCAGCCGGAAAAATTTCCGGTTTTACTCATCCGCTGTTGCCCGTTATTACGCAGGAAAATCCGCGGGAAATCCAGCTTTTTCAATGGGGATTACTACCCGCCTGGGCCAAAGAAGACCAAGCGGCCGAACTGGCCAACATGACCCTCAATGCCAGGGAAGATTCGATCTTCGAAAAACCGTCTTTTCGGGATAGCATCGGCTCGAAACGCTGCCTGCTGCTGATCGACGGTTTTTACGAATGGCGTCACGAAGGGAAACAGAAAATTCCGTATTACATCACCCTGACGGATCAAAGACCGTTTGCGCTGGGCTGCATTTATTCGGTCTGGAAAAACCGGCCGACGTTCTCGATCGTGACCACCAATGCCAACCCGCTGATGGCCTACATCCACAACACCAAAAAGCGCATGCCGCTCATTCTGAACCGCGAAGAAGAACGGCGCTGGCTTGACCCGGAGCTGACCAAGGCCGAAATCAGGGAGCTGATGCAGCCGCTGGACGAGGGGCAGATGGAAGCGAAGGTGATAGCGTAATGGCTTCAATTCACTCCCAACACCCGATCAACCCGCGCAATAACCGCCCGTAAATCGTCAGAACTGTTCACGTAATCCAGCTCGTTCACATCGATCACCAGCAACTTTCCGGCGGTGTAGTCGGCCGTAAAAGCTTCGTAATACCGGTTTAAATTCGCCAGATACGCCGGGCTGATGGATCTCTCATAGTCCCGGCCCCGCTTGCGGATCTGCTCCCGCAGTTTGGGAATATCCGCGCGCAGGTAAATCATCAGATCCGGCGGACGAACCAGTTCCAGCAAGTTTTCGAACACCCGGCGGTAGGTCTGGTAATCGCGCGGACTCATCAAACCGCTCTCGTGCAGGTTGCGGGCAAAAATGGAGGCATCCTCATAAATCGTTCGATCCTGCACCACCGACCGGTTTCCGGTATTGATCGTCAGCATCTGCTCAAACCGGCTGTTCAGAAAATAAATCTGGAGGTTGAACGACCAGCGACTCATATCTTCGTAGAAATCCACCAGATACGGATTGTCATCGACGGCTTCTCTCAGGACTTCCCACCCATAATGTGTGCCTAGTAAATGGGCCAGTGTCGTTTTGCCGGCCCCGATATTTCCGGTTATCGCGATGTGCATAGCGGTCATCAGTTACCCAAACGTGGACGTCAGGGATACTTTTTGTATCTTTGTGTGTGAACCAGTGACAGGAATTGTTTGTGTTATGAAGCCCTATCGCGTTTTATTATATTACTGCTATACAACCATTGAAAACCCGGAGCAGTTTCGGGATGAACACCACCGGCTGTGCATCCGGCTCAATTTGCTGGGCCGAATCATCATCGCGCCCGAGGGTTTGAACGGCACGGTGTCGGGTTTGCCCGCCGATTGTGACGAATACATGCGGATTGTGAAGTCCGACCCGCGGTTTGAAAGCCTGGAATTCAAGGTCGATGATTACGCCAGCCACGCTTTTCAGAAACTGAACGTGCGGTTGAAAGACGAGATCGTCAATTCCGACCTGCCCGTTGACCCGCGCATAAAAACCGGCATTCACCTCGAACCGGATGAATTCCGGCAGATGAAGGACGACGAAGACGTGGTGTTGATCGACATGCGTTCCAATTACGAACATTCCGTCGGCAAATTCAAAGGAGCGATTACGTTCGACATGGAGAATCTGCGGGAACTGCCGCAGCACATGGACGAAATCAAACACCTGAAAAACAAAAAAATCATTACGTATTGCACGGGCGGTATCAAATGCGAAAAAGCCAGTGCGTACCTGCTCGATCAGGGGTTTGAGAACGTTTACCAGCTTCACGGCGGTATTATCAAATACGGCATTGAAGAAGGCGGTGAAGACTTCGACGGCAAGTGTTACGTGTTCGATAACCGGGTCGCGGTCGATGTCAACCAGGTGAACCCGGTGGTGATTTCAACCTGCTACCGCTGCGGCACCCACACCGATCGAATGATTAACTGCGCCAGCCCGGCCTGTAACAACCACGTAACGCTCTGCGAAGCGTGTGGAGCCGAACACCAGGGAACCTGCGCGGATGCCTGCAAAAACGATCCGGCCCTGCGCCCCTACGACGGCACCGGCTATTACGCGAAGGAAACGCGGGGGTATTCGCCCCTGCTGGGCTACCGGAGTCAGCAATCAACCCTGAGTCACTAAAGGTTTTTCGAGAACAAAATCATTCATCCAGTACGGTCCAATCGGAATGTCTTCTTCCCGGACCACTTTAAAGCCCAGCCGTTCGTAGAATTGCCGGGCTTTGTTATACCGGTTTACGTTCAGATACAGGCGGTTTCCGCCAGCCGCCAGGCACCGACGGATGACTTCTTCCAGCAAAAGCCGACCGGTTCCCTTGCCCTGTTCGGTCGGCAATACGTAGATTTTGTGTAACTTAAACCGCTCGTCGTCGGCTTCATTCCGCGAGAATGCCGCAAAACCGGTCAATTTCAGATTGGAAAAGGCCAGAATAAACTCCTGTTTTTCGACGGTCATTTGCTCCCGGAGGGCCTCCTGTGAATAAATGGCCTGAAACATGTACGTAATCTGTTCCTGGTCGAGAATGGCACGGTAGGTCGGCTCCCAGATTTGTTCCTGCAGGGCAATGATGGATTCGATGTCGGAAAGCGTTGCGGTTTTGAACTCGAGTGACATGTAGTTTACGATTTAGCCGTACAAAATTAACGGAAAAGATGGGAGACGAGCGGGAAAAGAGACGAAACCCTTACCTTTGGCATCCAGTAAACACACAAACCGAAGTATCATGTCGGAACAAAAACCGCTTATTCTAGTCACAAACGATGATGGCATTACCGCCCACGGCATTCGAACGCTGGTGGGTTTAATGAAACAACTGGGTGACGTTGTGGTGGTTGCACCCAACAGCCCGCAGTCGGGCATGGGTCACGCCATCACGATTGCCTCTCCCCTGCGCTTAAACGAAGTCGATCTTTATCCGGGGACGCCCGCCTATGAATGCTCCGGGACGCCCGCCGATTGTGTCAAGCTGGCGAAACATTTTGTGCTGAAAGACCGCAGTCCTGATCTGGTGGTGAGCGGCATCAATCACGGCAGCAATACGTCCATCAGTGTGCTGTATTCGGGAACCATGTCGGCGGCCATCGAAGCGGCCATCGAAGGCATTCCCGCGATCGGTTTTTCGCTCTGTGATTACGCCCACGAACCCGATTTTTCCCATACCCACGACCATATTCTGAAAATTGCCGGACACGCCCTCGAACACGGTATTCCCAAAGGCGTTACGCTGAATGTCAATTTTCCGGCCAAATCGGACAAACCTTTGCAGGAAATCCGGATCTGTCGGCAGGCGGATGCGCGCTGGCAGGAAGAATTCGATCAACGCAAGGACCCCTACGGCCGGAGCTACTTCTGGATGTCCGGAAAATTTGTCAATGACGATACCGGCGAGGATACCGACGAATACGCGCTGTCGCAAAACTGCACATCGGTGGTTCCCTGCCAACTGGATCTGACGGATTACAAGATCATTGAAACGATGAAATCCTGGAATATCAACGAACGGAATTCGGCCATCCCGGCGCCCGCTGAACCGAATGAACTGCTCGAAACCGGTAAACAACAATCCTAACGATTTTGCCCTATGGCCTTATTAGGAAGCTTATTGAAAAGGGGTATTTCGCTGACCAACGTGGTTCGGCGGAAAAAATTGAATGCCCTCAAACTACAGAAGAAAACCTTTGTCAAGCTGATCGGAAAAGCCCGTTACACGCAATTTGGACAGGCTTTTCAGTTTGAAGATATTGAGAATGCCGCCTTTTTCGAAGACGAAAAGGCATTTTATAACAAGTTTCGGGAGATTGTTCCCATTTATGATTACAACAAGATTTACAAGGACTGGTGGCAACGGTCGATCAACGGCGAAAAAAACGTCTGCTGGCCGGGTCGGGTCAAGTATTTTGCGCTGAGTTCCGGCACCTCGGAAGCAGCTTCCAAATACATTCCCGTTACAAAAACCATGTCGAAGGCGATTCAGAAAACCAGCATCCGGCAAATTCTGAGCCTGGGTCGCTACCAGCACCTGCCCTCGCAACTCTACGAAAAGGGCTTTCTGATGCTGGGGGGCAGCACGACACTGAATTACCGCGATAACCATTTTGAAGGCGATTTGAGCGGGATTACGGCCAGCCAGATTCCATTCTGGTTTCAGCAGTTTTATAAACCGGGCAAAGAAATTGCGCAGGAACGCGACTGGGCGTTGAAACTGGACGAAATTACGGAACAGGCGAGTCAGTGGGACATCGGTTTTGTGGTGGGCGTTCCGGCCTGGATTCAGTTGCTAATGGAGAAAATCATCGCCCATTACAAGGTCAAAACCATTCACGACATCTGGCCGAATCTGATGGTGTTCTGCCACGGCGGGGTATCGTTCGAACCCTATCGGCACGGTTTTGAGCACCTGCTGGCCCGTCCGATCACCTACATCGAAACGTATCTGGCGTCGGAAGGCTTTATTGCCTACCAGACGCACCCCAACGCGGAAGGCATGCAGTTGGTGCTCGACAACGGCATTTTTTTTGAATTTATCCCCTTCAACGACGAAAATTTCAATGCCGACGGCGAGGTGATCGACAAACCACAGGCGCTGATGATCGACGAAGTGGAGGAAGGAAAGGAATACGCCCTGCTGATTTCGACCTGTTCGGGAGCCTGGCGGTATCTGATCGGTGATACGATCAAATTTGTCTCCAAAAAACACAGCGAGATCGTCATTACCGGACGCACCAAGCACTTTTTGAGCCTGTGCGGAGAACACCTGTCGGTGGATAACATGAACAAAGCCGTTGAGCTGGCTTCGCAGGAACTCAACATCGATGTGCGGGAGTTTACGGTCGCCGGTATTTCCCACGACACTCTTTTCGCCCACCACTGGTACATTGGCACCAACGACCCGGTCGATGAAACGGTTTTGAAAAACCTCATCGACGCCAAATTGAAAGAACTGAATGATGATTACGCGGTGGAACGCCGACACGCCCTCAAGGATGTATTTGTTACTGTTTTACCCGCCACTACCTTCTACAAGTGGATGGAAGCCAAGGGAAAAATGGGCGGTCAGAACAAATTTCCCCGGGTTTTGAAGAAAAATATGATCTCCGACTGGGAAGGCTTTTTGAAAACGCAGGGCATCGAAGTGGGTGCTGCGCGCCTGTAACCCCGTCAGCGATTCTAACCGCTGTCAGGGTCTTCGACCGCTGACGGGGTTAGAATCGCTGACGGGGTTATGTCCGGTTATTGCTTCAACATCGCAATCAGTGGATCGTATAGCCGGGTCCAGGCCAGTTGCAGGGAAATGAAAATGAAGACGACCCCGGTGACCCGGTTAAAGATCAGCACGACTTTGGGCGTAAAAAAACGTTTCAGTTTGTGGGCAAAAACCGCCAGAGCCGATTCGGTCAGGAAGATACTGACCAGACTGGCGATCATAAAACCGTAGCGTTCCTGGTGGCTGTAGTGCAGCGAATTGGTCAGGTAAGCCGCCAGCGTAACCCAGGTAATGAAGTTGATCGGATTGATGGCATTCAGGACAAAACCCGTCGTAAAGTAGTAGAGGAAATTACCGAAGCGGGTTTTCGGATACGCCAGCCGGGGCGTCCCTTTAAAGAGGTTGGCAACGCCCATCGCCATCAGGAGAATCACGCCAAACAGCGTTAAATAGAACTCAAAACCGTCGATCTGGGGTAGAAAAGCCGTACCGAACAACGCACAAACGACAAAAATGGCATCGCAAACCACCACGCCAAAGGCAATCTTGATGCCCGAGCGGTAGCCATTGTCGACACTGTTTTGCATCAGGGAAAAAAATACGGTTCCGAACGTCAGGCAAAGCAGAATACCCGCTATGAAACCGTAGAAAATAGCTTCAATCATCATGCGATCAGATCTGTTTCAAGCGCGCTACTTTCAGCAGGGCGCAGACGCTGAGGGCATCGGTAATTTCACTATTCATCACCATGTCAACGGCGTCCGCTAAGGAAACCCGCCGGATTTGCAATTGTTCCGTTTCTTCCGGTTCGTGCGCTCCCTGGCTCAGTTCCTCGGCGATGTACAGAAAGCCCTCCTCGTCGGTGGCCGAATTGGAGGTGTGAATGCGGCCAATCATCGTCCACTTTTCGGCTTCCAGACCGGTTTCTTCTTTCAGTTCGCGCCGGGCCGATTCCAGCAAATCCGTGCCAACGGGAGCACCGCCTTCCGGCACCTCCCAGGAATACTCATCGAGCGGATAGCGATATTGGCCTACCAGGTAGGTATACCCATCCTGATCGATGGGCACCACGACCACCGCTTTATTCTTGAAACTGACCACCCCATAGATGCCGGGGGTGTTAGCGGGTGTAACCACCTCTTCATGTCTGATTTTCAACCAGTTGTTGTCGTACACAACCGTTGACGTAAGCGTTTTCCAGGGATTTTCCGTAAACTCCATACCAGCAAATGTAAAGAGAAATCCTTTACAGTTTGCTACCTTTGCAGGCTATAAACCAGCCAACGGCTTCATGCAACCCAGTCAGCGAATCAAATACAAGTGGATGTCGATCTCATTGGGACTGAGTGTGGCACTGATGATTCTCAAATTCACGGCCTGGTGGCTGACGTCGTCCACGGCGGTTTTGACGGATGCCCTCGAATCCATTATCAACGTGATTGCCAGTGGGTTTGCCTTGTACAGCATTTACCTTTCCGGACAGCCCCGCGACCGAAATCATCCGTACGGCCACGGTAAAATTGAATTTTTCTCGTCTGGATTTGAAGGGGCGTTAATTCTCTCGGCGGGGCTTTTCATCATTTTCCAGGCCATTCAATCCTTTTCCGATCCGCAATCCATCACCAACCTGGACTGGGGTCTGGCGCTGATTGCCCTGACCACGGTGGCCAACGCCCTGGTGGGCTGGCTGCTGATCCGAAACGGACGGTCAACCCGTTCAATCACCCTCATTGCCGACGGCCGTCACCTGCTGGTCGATAGCCTGAGCAGTTTGATCGTGGTGGTGGGCATCGGCCTCATCTGGCTCACCGATTTGACCTGGCTCGACGGTGTGTTGTCGCTCATTCTGTCCGGGGTGATCATTTTCAACGGCCTCGGCCTGATCCGGCACTCGGTAGCGGGTTTGATGGACGAAACCGATCTGGCGCTGCTACAACGCATTCTCAACATTCTGAATCAGCACAAGCGCAGCAACTGGATCGATATTCACAACACGCGCGTGCAGCGGTACGGGGCCGATCTGCACATCGACTGCCATTTGACGTTGCCTTACTACTGGACGCTGGCGCAGGTTCACCAGGAAGTTCACGAGTTTGAAGAGGTGCTGAAGCGGGAAATTGATACGGAAGTGGAAATATTCATTCACGTCGATCCGTGTTTGCCCGAGTGTTGCCACTATTGCCGCATTGCCGACTGTCCGGTGCGGGCTCACGCGTTCTCCGGTGATGTGGAATGGACGATTGCCAACATTTCGACCAACCAAAAACACTTTGTCACGGAAGCCGAGCCGAATTGATGCGGTTCTTTTTCAAAAAAATTTCACAAAATCCGATTAAAAAAGTTGGCCGTTATCAACTTTTTTGTAATTTTCGGTGAGAATTTAGTGCTCAAATGAGATACTTAATTCAGGTTGTATTCATATCTCGGTTAAAAAGGCCCCCGCACACGCTGCTGAGGGCCTTTTTCCTTTTTGAGTTATACTTTAGTTATACACCTCCCAAAATAGATATTTATCAAGCGGCATTCTAAACCGGGAGGGAACTATTCGGCTTTTCCCCATCTTCCAATCCCCAGGATCTTTCAGCCATCACTTTTGAGACTTTCAGCAGGATTTTGAATGGCCGCAATAAAAGAGCGATAGCCTACCGTAAACAGTGCGATAAGCAGTGAAGCAAAAAAACCAGTTATGAAAATTCCTATTCCTGGCTCCACGCGCTCAGGAAATTCCATCAACATTCCGATACCCGCAAAATGTGCCAGTGGGGCGGCAACTGCAAAAGAGATCATAATCAGCACTGCCGATTCTTTTGTGAACATCATCATAATATTTGAGATCGTAGCCCCAAATACTTTGCGAATCCCAATTTCTTTTGTACGCTGTATCGCCATAAAGGAAACTAATCCATACAAACCCAGGCATCCGATCAATATGGCCAGAAAAGAAGCGGTTCCGAGAATAGAAAACATTACATTATACGATCCATACTCCCGGTTCAAAGAATCATCCATAAACTGATATTTACAAAGGTAATCCGGGTAAACGCTTTTCCAGGCCCTCTCAATACCGGCCAGGGTTTCAGATGCGTTACTGGCGGAGATACTCATCGCTACGCCTGTAAATTTGTGTGGGTTAAACAGAATGCTTACGGGATCAACTTTATTGCTCATTGGCTGTGTATAAGAATCCCTGATGACTCCTCGGATCACAACGGTCTTTCCCTTCAATACATAGGTCTTCCCAATAGCGGATGCGGGATTTGCAAGGCCCAGCGTCTTGATCAAAGCCTGGTTGACCAGGACCTGTGAAGAAGTTCCGTCCGTATCGGAAGACAAATTCCTTCCCGCCAACAATTCCATCCGAAAGGTGTGAATGTATGAGGTGTCAGCATAGCTGATCATTCCAGCGTGTTTTTTTTGCTTGTCGATATAGATTTCGCCCATTTCGTTGCCCACGTTTCCAAAACTATAGCTAACGAGGCCCGGCACTTTTTGTAATTCATACCGCAGCTTCTGATGTTGCTGCTTTTCATTCCCCCGAAGCGATGGAATCACAACAATTTTCTTTGGATCGAAAGGGGTTGGACGATCCTTGAAATGACTAACCTGATTGATCATAATGGTCGTTACAATGATCAATAGCTGTGCAGCGGCAAATTGTGAAATAACAAGTGCTCTTCGGATCGGGAGCCCTTTGGATTTTCCTTTAAAAGTTTGGGATTGCAGGGCCAAAACAGGTTTGTATCCTGATAGGATAAAGGAAGGATAAAAACCAGCCAAAAGGGTTACAAAAATAGTCACACAGGCACTAAACAGCCATGTAGAGGGGTCGTTTAAAAAATTTAATTGGTAATTTACCCCGTATGCCTGATTAAGCTGCGTTAAACTTGCCTTTGACAGTACCAATCCCACAACAACAGCTAACAACGTAATGATGAAAGCTTCAGTCACATACTGTACAATGAGCTGAAGACGGCTGCTGCCCATGGTTTTTCTAACGCCTACCTCCCTGGCCCTTTTCAATGATTGGGCTGTTGCCAAATTCACAAAATTAATACAGGCAATAAAAGCAATCATTCCGGCAATGATTGCCAAAATTGTCATAACCGGTACCGGGAAGTCGTAGGTAAAACTGGTGTAATCGTAATTCCTGTCGTGGTTATCTTCCAGGGGCAGTAAAAAAAATGTTGTATTTTTCGCTCTGTCCTCTCTCAGATATTTATTGACAACATTTTTGAACTGACTATCGATCTTATCCTTTTTCGTGTTGTGGTTAAATACCACATAAGTTGCTCCAGCACCAACTGTTTCCCAATTATTGACCTGGTCTGGGACAAACATGGCCAGTGACGGATAAGATATCAGAATACTATACGGATGATCCGTGTTTGTAGGGGGCGCTTCGACAATTCCCGACACAGTCAGGTTTAGCTTATTTTCCAACACAAAAGTTTTCCCCAGGGCTTCACGGGGTCCGCCAAGAAATTTTTCGGCGAAAACATCCGTAACAACCACAGAATTCGGATTGGTTAACGCGTCCGCTTTGTTACCAGCTATCCACTTCACATCAAAGACATCAAAATAGTGCTGGTCAGCAAAAAAAGCGTATTGATCTTCAAATAGATCGGTTCCTCTGGAAAACTGGTAAACTTGTAAACAATAGACACCGGTCACCGCTTCGAGCCCAGAAACATCCTTTCGGATAGCCTCTGCCAAAGGTGAATAATTACAACCATTAAACTGGGTTCCATTTTCAGTTTGTTGGTATAAGTTCACCCGGTAAATTCGACTCGATTTGCTGTGATATTTATCAAAGGAAGTTTCATATCTGACGATTACGAAAATGACCATACAACAAGCAACGCCGAGAGACAGGCCCAATAAATTAATAACAGCGTATAATCTGTTCTTTTTTAGATTCCTAAATGCCGTAATTAAAAAGCTTCTGAACATACAAAGTAAGGTTAACAAGGTGAAGTCAATAGTACGTTAATGGTCATTGTGAGATCGCCCTCTATCTGTATTAGTGTATTAGATAGATAGTACACCGTAAATGTATTGCATTAGAAACTGATTTCAAAATCCATTCAGTTGGTGGTTAAATCAAAAGGACCTTTTTAGTATCTTTCCTCCTGATACATGTACCAGTTTCGAGATTAACCCATTTAAAACGATTAACCTATGACATCGCGTCGCTCCTTTTTAAAACAACTCAGCGTCCTGACCGCCACGGCGTCGGCCTTTCCCGCTCTGGCTGAGGCCGCTGCCAAAAAACCGTTCTTCGAGATTTCCCTGGCCGAATGGTCGCTGCACAAGGCGTTGTTCAACGAGAAAAAAATTACGAACCTGGACTTTCCGGCCCTCGCTAAAAATGAATTTGGCATCGATATCGTCGAATACGTCAACCAATTTTTCAAGGACAAGGCGCAGGATGCTACCTATCTAAAAGAACTGATGATGCGCTGCAAGGACAACGGCGTTCGGAATCACCTGATTATGATCGACGGAGAGGGCTACCTGGGCGAAACCGATGCGGCCAAACGCAACGAAGCCGTTGAAAAACACAAGCCCTGGGTCGAATGCGCCAAAACGTTGGGCTGCAAAACCATCCGCGTCAATGCCTTTGGAAAAGGAACGGCAGAAGAAGTGGCCAAAGCCGCCGTGGAAGGACTGGGAAAACTGGGCGAATTTGCCAAAACCATGAACATCAACGTGATTGTCGAAAACCACGGCAGTTACTCGTCCAACGGCCAGTGGCTGACGGGCGTGATGAAGCAGGTCAACATGAAAAACGTCGGTATTCTGCCCGATTTCGGCAATTTCTGCATCAAACGCAGCGACAATTCCGAATGGGGCGGCAAATGTGTGGAAGAATACGACCGCTACAAGGGCGTGGGTGAAATGATGCCGTTCGCCAAGGGTGTCAGTGCCAAAACCCACGATTTCGACGCCAGCGGCAACTGCACGGACACCGACTACATGCGCATGATGAAAATCGTGAAAGACAGCGGTTTCAAAGGCATCGCCGGGATCGAATACGAAGGCTCAACCCTGAGCGAATACGAAGGCATCAAAAAAACAAAAGCGCTTCTGGAGCGCGTGGGAACTCTAATTTAGTTAAGAGTGATGAGTTAAGAATTAAAAGTTAAATGCGTGCTTGTGCCATTAACTCTTAATTCTTAACTCATCACTCTTAACTACAAAGCAGCGGTTGGTTCGCTAACGTGGCGCAGGAATTCCTGGCGGGTGGCTTCATCGGACTTGAATTTGCCGCCGTAATGCACCGTAACCGTCGAGCTGTTGACATCCTGGACCCCGCGCATCGAAACGCACAGGTGCCGGGCGTCGATTACCACCGCCACGTCCTCGGTTTCCAGCACGGCTTTCAACTCATTGGCAATCTGCACCGTTAACCGCTCCTGCACCTGGGGGCGCTTGGCGAAATACTGCACAATGCGGTTGAGTTTGGACAAACCAATTACCTTCCCACTCGAAATATAGGCCACGTGGGCGCGGCCGATGATCGGGACAAAATGGTGTTCACAGTGCGAATGAACGGTGATGCCTTTTTCCACCAGCATTTCATTGTACTGGTATTTGTTTTCAAACAGGGCCGCCTGCGGTTTTTTTGCCGGATTGAGTCCGCTGAAAATTTCCTTCACGTACATTTTAGCGACACGCCGGGGCGTTCCTTTCAGGCTGTCATCGGTTAAATCCAAGCCTAAAATGTTCATAATGTGCCGAAAATGGCCTTCAATCAGGTCCATTTTTGCCTCATCACTCAAGTCAAAGGCATCATCACGCAACGGAGTTTCGATGGAAGACGCCACGTGGTCATCACCCATTTCATCGACTGTTACGTCATGAAGCAGGTCATAAGCAGGATGATGGCCGTTAGACCGGGTATTCAACGAAGTTCCGTTCGGTTTCATAGAGTCTGATTTTCAAATCCAGAGATGAATCTAGCTGGCTGCGCAGCGAATCGTAAATAACAATGGCAATGTGTTCGGCGGAGGGATTGAGGGTTTTAAATTCTTCCGTGTCTAAATTGAGGTTTTTGTGGTCAAACCGGTCCGTAACACGGTCTTTGATCAAATCACTGAGCAATTTCATGTCCATGACGAAACCCGTAACAGGGTCAACCTCGCCCGTGACCTGCACAATCAGCTCATAATTATGGCCGTGGTAATGAGGATTATTGCACTTGCCAAAAACCCGTTTGTTCTCTTCATCCGACCATTCCGGAATGTGGAGACGATGAGCCGCGTTGAAGTGTTCTTTACGGAACACTGCTACCCGTTTTTTGTCCATTCTGTCAGAACCGGTCGCCCGGATTTTTCGATTGATACTAATTCTCGACCAAAATGTCGTCAGAAAGGTTGTCTGCAACACATTTGAGCCGTCAAGCGGTGGGATAGTCCGCCTTCAGGAAGCAATTTCAGTCAGTTTCGCAGGGATAACAGCCCGGTTTCTGATTTGGTTCATACGTATATACCGGCGGTTTTAAGAAATTTATAAGCCTTCCGGAGACGCCTGCGGACAACGCCACGGATAAAAATACAAGTAATCCCGTCATTTTTTTGGCTCTACCGATATTTTGCCTTTTTTTACGGCTTAGTCCTTAACAAACCCTTAACGACCGAACCTCCTTGAAAACGAATCGACGTCATTTTTTGCGTTCTGCGGCCGCAACCGTTTCTTCCGCCCATTTATTTCCGACCATTCTGACCGGTGCCCCGGCCCAGGACAAAAAAGTCCGGCTGGCTTTTATCGGTGTGGGTGGCCGGGGCCGCAGCCACGTCGATCAGGCCATTTATCGGAACGATGTGGCCATTACGGCCATTTGCGACATCGATCCCGATGCCATCAACCGCACCAAAGCCATGATTAGCAAAGCCGGGCGGCCCGAGCCGGCGGTTTTTGGCAAAACAGACGAAGATTTTCTGAACATGCTCAAACGCGACGACATCGACGGCGTTGTGATTGCCACTCCCTGGGAATGGCACGTTCCGATGTCGGTGGCTACGATGAAAGCGGGTAAATACGCGGGCGTTGAGGTGTCGGCGACGGTTACGCTGAAAGAATCCTGGGATCTGATCGAAGCATCGGAAAAAAGCGGGATGCCCTGCATGATTCTGGAGAACGTCTGCTACCGGCGCGATGTCATGGCGGTTTTGAACATGATTCGTCAGGGTCTGTTCGGCGAAATGCTGTATGCCCACTGCGGGTACCAGCACGACCTGCGAACCGTCAAGTTTAACGGCGGCATGGGCAAAGAAGGCGTCGAATTCGGAGCCAAAGGCTATTCCGAAGCCCGCTGGCGCACCCAACACTCCGTCGATCGCAACGGAGATCTGTACCCTACCCACGGTTTAGGGCCGGTCGCCCACTGGCTGGACATCAATCGCGGCAACCGGTTTACGTACCTGACGTCCACCGCGACCAAAGCCCGGAGTCTGCACAAATTTGTGGTGGACAAAGGCGGAGCCAATCACCCGAACGCCAAAGTGAATTTCAAGCTGGGCGATATCGTTACGACGGTCATCAACTGTGCGAATGGCGAAAACATCGTCATCATGCACGATACGAACTCACCCCGCCCCTATTCGCTGGGCTTCCGGGCGCAGGGAACCCAAGGCATCTGGATGGACGATGGCAAAACCATTTATATTGAAGGAAAAAGCGCCAAACCGCACCAGTGGGAGCCTTTTAAAGAATACCAGGACCAATATGATCACCCGATATGGAAGCGCCACGCCCAAACCGCCGAAAATGCGGGCCACGGCGGAATCGACTTTTTCGTGATCCGGGCCTTTATCGAGTCCGTCAAACGGAAAGTGCCACCCCCAATCGACGTGTATGACGCAGCGGTTTGGAGCGCCATCAGTCCACTTTCGGAAGAATCCATCGCCAAAGGCAGCAAACCGATTGAAATTCCGGACTTTACGCGCGGAAAATGGAAGACGAATAAACCCATTTTTGCGTTAACGGATGACTATTAATTCGGCAACGGCCCGATAATCAGAATAAAATTCTTAATTAATAAAAAAATTTAAAATATATTGAACGACCGCGTGCTATATTGCAGGCTCGTTCTCAATTTCTCCAAACTTCACAAAAAATGACTCCGACTGCAACCCGGAATTCAACCAATAGCTACCTTGGGCCGCTGCTCATTGTCGGCATGTTATTTTTCATTTTCGGATTTGTCACCTGGGTCAATGGGGTGCTGATTACCTTTTTCAAACAGGCTTTTCAGCTCAGCACCGTGGGTTCGAACCTGGTGGTGTCGGCGTTTTTCATTTCCTACACGCTCATGGCGATTCCGTCGTCCTGGCTGCTCAAGAAAACGGGATTTAAAAACGGGATGTCGCTGGGCCTCATCATCATGGCCATCGGCACAGTCACGTTCATACCGGCTGCCAAGGCGGTTTCGTATCCGTTGTTCCTGGTCGGTTTGTTTCTGATCGGTATTGGCTTAACGGTTCTGCAAACGGCTTCCAATCCCTACGTGACCATCCTCGGCCCCCGCGAAAGTGCCGCACAACGGATTAGCTTCATGGGTGTCGCCAACAAATTAGCGGGGATTATCAGCCAGTTTATTTTCGGCGGTTTGTTGTTAACCGGTGCCAATGTCATATCGGCCGAAGAATCGCTGAATAAAGTGGTAACGCCTTATTTGATTCTGACGGGCGTTTTGTTGGTACTCGCCATGCTGATCCGGTTTTCGACTTTACCTGAAGTATCTGAAGAGCAGGAAGAAGATAAAAACATAATAACCAAGCCATTAACTACTGATAGCGTTTGGCAACATGCCAACCTGGTACTCGGCGTTCTGGCCATTTTTTGCTACGTGGGAGTCGAAGTCATTTCGGGCGACACGATCATCAATTACGGCGTTGCGCTGGGGTTCTCCAATGATCAAGCCAAATACTTTACGGCCTATACTTTATACGGTATGCTCGGTGGTTACATTCTGGGCATCATTCTCATTCCGCGTTTCCTTTCGCAACAGAAATCACTCATCATTGGCACAAGTCTCGGACTGGTTTTAACCGTTGGGGCTTTGCTGACCGACGGTTTCACGTCCGTTTTGTGCATCGCGCTCCTGGGTTTCGCCATCGCGCCAATCTGGCCGGCCCTCTGGCCGTTGTCGCTCGACCGGCTGGGAAAATTCACCAAATTAGGCTCTGCTTTATTAATTATGGGTATTTCCGGTGGTGCGTTACTGCCCCTGCTGCACGGTTACCTAACCGACGCCGTTAGTCCGAAATTAGCGTACGCTATGATCCTGCCCCTGCTAAGCTACATCTTGTATTACGCGCTGTCAGGAAGCAAAAAACACACCTGGTAATGAGTCAATTAATCGTTTCCACCCCCGGCAGAATCTGTTTATTCGGCGAACACCTGGATTATTTGGGGCTGCCCGTCATTGCCGCAGCCATCAACCGGCGAATCCGGATTACCGGTTCACACCGGGCGGATCGGAAAGTGGTGATCAATCTGCCGGATGTAAACGAGCGGGAAGAATTCGAGCTATCAGACGCCAGTCTGGTGTATACCAAACCGCGTGATTATTTCCGGAGCAGCTACAATGTTCTGTTAAAACACGGTTACCGGTTTTCGAAGGGGGTGGAATGTGAGGTTCACGGAAATATCCCGATCAATTCCGGTACGTCGAGTTCATCGGCGCTGGTGGCTTCCTGGCTGCATTTTCTGATGCGCCTGAGCGACCGTCCGCGTCTGCTGAGTCGGCAGGAAATTGGCAACCTGGCCAATGAAGCCGAAGTGCTTGAATTTGGCGAACCGGGCGGCATGATGGATCATTATTCCACCGCCATCGGCGATGTTATTTATCTGGAATCGGAACCGCGCATCGAAATCGAAGAATTACGGCCCAAACTCGGTGCTTTCGTGCTGGGCGACTCGCTGGAAGCCAAAGATACGCTGGATATTCTGGGCCGGGTGCGGAATGGCGTCAACGAGATTGTCCGGAAAATCAAAGCTGTCAACCCGGAATTCTCGCTCCATACCACCGATGTTCTGGAACTTGACGACTACCGCCCTTTCTTATCGGGCGGAGAAAATACGCTGCTGGAGGGCACGGTATCGAATCGTGATCTCCTCCGCGAAGCCCGCCAGGTGCTGGAATCAGCCGATCTCGATCACATCCGGCTTGGCAACTTGCTCAATCGCCACCACACCAATCTGCGGGATGCCCAACGCATTTCGACACCCAAAATCGACCGGATGCTCGAAGCAGCTTTGAATGCCGGGGCGCTGGGCGGTAAAATTAACGGTTCGGGTGGCGGTGGGTGTATGTTTGCCTACGCGCCCGGTCATGCCGGAGCCGTCGCCGAAGCCATTGAACGCCAGGGCGGTGCGGCCTATATTATTCGGGTAGACGAAGGCACCAAGGTTGAAGAATAGAATAACCGACTGATTATCAACGTATATACATCTCTTTTTCTAACTTTCCGAAATGAACAATTTCGGAGAAAAGCGGGTTCTATTACTAGCTTTTGCGGGGAAAACGCGCCGGTTTTGTACCTTTGTATCCTCTTCCGCACTCGCTGTTTAGGCTATGCTTGACTTCGCAACACCGTCTTTAGTACCATCCGCCGAAAAACCGGCTCTCTATTGCAACTCCTTAACCGGATATTCCCGTCGCAAAACCATCACGGTTCCCATCGGCAACGTCCCGTTAGGCTCCGATTATCCCATCCGGGTTCAGTCGATGACGACCATCGACACCATGAACACCCTGGGTTCGGTGGAACAGTCGATTAAAATGATCGAAGCGGGCTGCGAATACATCCGGATTACGGCACCCAGCGTCAAGGAAGCCCAAAATCTCGAAAACATCCGCAAGGAATTACGCGCCCGGGGCTACACGACACCCCTCGTCGCTGATATACATTTTACCCCCAATGCCGCCGAACTGGCCGCCCGCATCGTCGAAAAAGTCCGGATCAATCCCGGCAATTATGCCGACCGGAAGCGGTTTGAAGTGATCGAATACACCGACGCGTCCTATGCCGCCGAACTGGAACGGATTCGGGCCAAATTCCTGCCGCTGATCCGGATTTGCAAAGAATACGGCACGGCGATGCGGATTGGCACCAACCACGGTTCGCTGTCGGACCGGATTCTGAGTCGCTACGGCGATACGCCCCTCGGCATGGTGGAATCAGCCCTGGAATTTCTGCGGATTTGCGACGATGAAAACTACCACAGCATCGTCCTATCGATGAAATCCAGCAATCCGCAGGTGATGGTAGAAGCCTACCGTTTGCTGGTTCAGCGACTGGATGCCGAAGGCTTAAAACCGTATCCGCTGCATTTGGGCGTCACCGAAGCGGGGGAAGCGGAAGATGGCCGGATTAAATCCGCTGTTGGCATTGGCACGTTGCTGGAAGACGGTTTGGGCGATACCGTCCGGGTTTCCCTAACGGAAGATCCCGAACTGGAAGCGCCGGTAGCGCAGGCACTCATCGACCGCTATGCAAAACGGGCGGGCCACAGCCAGATTCCGGAAATCCGGCAGTATCCCATCAATCCGTATCAGTATACCCGGCGGAAAACCCGCGAAGTCGCCAATTTCGGTGGGGTCAACGTACCGCGCGTGATTGCCGATTATTCCGAAATACCGGTCACCCACCACGAGCAACTCCGGCCCATCGGCCACTTTTACCTGCCCGTTCCCGACAAATGGCGGATGAATGACCTGGGTGCCGACTACCTGTACACCGGTTCTCAGCCCGCTTCGTTCATGTTACCCAACGGCTTGAAAGAAATTCTGGATTATTCGGTCTGGCTTTCCGCCACCGATCAGGTTCATAAATTCCCCTTGCTTGACACGAGTACCTACCTGAACAGTCGGCAAAAACCGGGCGGTTTGCACCCGCTTCTCAATTTCGTTGTGACCCAACTGGGTGACTTTTCGGATGAATTAGCTAGTGCGCTCAGTGAAGATCAACACGTTGTGCTGGTGGTTCGAACGGAAAATACCCACGCGATGGCCGAACTTCGGCGATTGTATGTCGAGTTGATCAACCGCGAAATTTTCTGCCCGGTCGTAACGCTGCGGAGTTTTCCGGACAGTCAGGGCGATTCCCTGCAACTCTACGCGGCAACGGACATCGGCGGATTGCTGGTCGATGGCCTGGGCGACGGAGCCTGGCTGGCCACCGATCAGCTTCCCGACCTGTCATCCGAAGAGCGCCTGGCGACGGCAAACCGGTACAACTCGACGGCATTTGGCATTTTGCAGGCCGCCCGAACCCGGATGTCGAAAACCGAGTACATCTCCTGTCCTTCCTGCGGACGAACGTTGTTCGATTTGCAGGAAACCACGGCAACGATTCGCAAACGCACCGACCACCTGAAAGGCATCAAAATCGGAATCATGGGCTGCATCGTCAACGGACCCGGCGAAATGGCCGACGCCGATTATGGCTACGTTGGAATCGGCAAAGACAAAATTTCGTTGTACCGGGGTCAGCAAGTGATCAAAAAGTCGGTCACCGCCGAACACGCCGTCGATGAACTGATTGAATTGATTAAAGAAGACGGTCGCTGGAATGAACCGGAATCTGAGTGATGAATTAAGAGTTAAAAGTGAAGAGTTATCCACTCTGCATTCTCTCACCGATTTAACTCTCAATTTTTAACTCTTAACTCTTAACTCATTATGTCCAAAATCGGAGATTATTTCAAGTTGGGCGACGTCTTCCGGTATTTCTACCGGGTTTTTCAGAAACCAGACCCCAGTCGCCCGACAAACACCAACATTCGCATGATGCACGGAATCAACCGGATTTCCATCATCATGTTCCTGTTCTGTCTAATTGTGATGATTGTCAGAGCCATTATGCGATGAACATCGAAACGTTGCGAAATTACTGCCTGAGCAAACCTGGTGCCAACGAGTCGTTTCCGTTTGGTGAAGACACGCTGGTTTTCAAGGTTGGCGGCAAGGTGTTTGCCTTGACGTCGATGGATGCTCGCCCGCTGTCGGTCAATCTGAAATGCAACCCGGAACTGGCCGTTGAATTACGGGAGCAATATGACGCCGTTCGGCCCGGTTATCACATGAATAAAGTTCACTGGAATACCGTTATTATTGACGGAACAATTCGGGAAAGTGATCTAAAAAAATGGATCGACCATTCCTACGAATTGATCGTTGCCAGTTTACCCAAAGCGGTTCGCCAAGAACTGGAAAAATAGGATACGGGTTGCAAATGCCCGGTTTTTCAGCTAGTTTACAGTAGTTTTCTGAAAACTTCAGGTTATGGAAGTTGCGCTGATAGGATTCTTCTTTATTTTCTACCTGGTTGTCCGGTATTTCGTGATCGACCACGACACGCAGGCGGAAAAAGACCGGCTTCGGTTTGCCGAGGGCATCACGCTCGTCCAGTTTCATCGCTACGATGAAGCTTTCGCCTATTTCGACCAGGCCATCAAACAAAACCCCAAATCGTCCCTGGCGTTTGCCTACCGGGGAAAATGCCACCTGCGGAATGAAAATGCATATTCGGCCCTTTTCGATCTGACAGTTGCCCTGAGCCTCGACAATACCATTCCCGATTCATACCTCGATAAAGGCATTGCCCTCTACCAACTGAACCAATTCGGTGAAGCCTTCAAGGAGTTTGACAAAGCCGTCTGGTATTTCCGGGGGCAACAGCCCGACGCCATCCGCTGGCGGGCAATGGCCCGGATGCAACTAGACCAGTACGGTCCGGCCCAGAAAGACTTGATCCGGGCCATCGAACTGGGCGATGAAAATTCGGCGTACCTGCTGAAACAACCGCCGTTCTCGAACGTCATTTATTCTTGAAAATCACTTCAATCGGCCAATCTGCTCTGTATTCCGCTTCGTATCGATTTTAGCGGCTTTCGCCATCTCCAGCGACTTTTGCGCGGCTTTCAAGCCCTCGGCGGTTTTTCCACCCCGGCGATACACTTCCGCCAGTTCAAAATACAAATCAGCCTGTTCGGCGGGGCTTTTTGCCTGCGGGATGGCTTTGTTGGCCCAACGGGCTACCGTCGGCGCATCGCTGGCATCGGGGCTTTTCCGGTTGAATAACCGAATCACGTACAGGTATTCCGGTGTTGAGAACTGGTTCTGAGCAATGTGATCGTCCATTCGGGAAGCGGCTTTGGTGGCCTGACCCGCCCGAAAATAAGCGTTTATTTCGGGAAGCAGCGTCCGATTACTGGCGACGCGTCCGTCGATGCCAACTTGCTGAAGCTGGTTACGGATGGTAATGATTTTTGCGGCCGGATACTGATTTCCCCGGCTGCTGTAGAGCGAAGACATCAGAATATTCTCCGCTACCGTTTTGACCTGCTCCGCGCCATTGGGCTTGATAAACTGATCGAGGTGGCCGATCATATACTGAAAAAGCGGGTTGTCGACGTCCAGAATCAGTTTTTGCAATACGAGCCAGTTGGTCGGACTGGCAAAGGTATTGGCCGCTTGCCGGGTGGCATACTCGTTCATCACCCGGATGTTCGTCACCGTATCGCGCGTCACCCGTGCATACATCCCGTAATCGATCAGGAAATTCGTGGAGCGCTCCCCGTCTTCAAACCGTTTGCGCATGGCCGACGACCGGATTTCCGGATTCAGCGCCGTGGTTCCGTGCCGAATCACCTCATCCGTGGAGTTGTTACTCATCGCCATGTGAATCAGATCTCCCTGCGAATTAAAATACAAAAACAGTGGTAAGGAGGGAACAAACAGGCGGTTTTTGTCCAGAAAAGCGATGGTACTCTTGCTGGAAATATCGATTTTGGTGCTGATAAAACGGGTATTGTAGAATTTCCCCACCGTTTTGTTCGCAAACGTGGGAATAAAACTTTGGCAAATGTGGCAGGTTTCCGAATACACTTCGATAAAAACCGGCTTTTTAGCTTTCCGGGCCGCACTCAAAACCGCCGTCAACGGCTCCTTCCGAAATTGTACCCCCTGCCCCACGGCCATACCGACCGTCAGCCAAACAACGATCACGACTAAACTCAGTATCTTCATCAGTAAAGGGTTTACGGTTTACGGTGGCTGACGCATCCAATCCGCAGCTTGCGTCAGCCACCGTAAACCGTAAACCGAATACAAGGATGGTTATGCCTGCTTCTGCTGCTCGCGGTATTCTTCCTCCACCTTTTTGCTCAAGGCCCGGCAGAGGTTGTCGATCTGGTCGGCCATGGATTGGTCGCCCGTGGCCGTCACGATGGTGTCGGCGAGGCTGCCGAGCACTTCAACGCAAAACCGCTTCATGTCGGTCACGGCCATGTCTTTGGTCCACAGATTCAAGCGTAGCGTACCCTGGTTGTAATGATCCCATACCGACACCACCACCGCTTTGGTATCACTCAGTCCTTCATTGGGGTTGTCCGTCGCGTTCCAGAAAATTTTTTCGGGGATATTGTGGTCGTCTAATTCAACCGCAAAATTGATTTCTGATTTTTTCATCGTTTGCTTTTCAGTACAGTAAAGACTCCGCTTAGACTCCCCCAACCCCCTAAAGGGGGCTCAAACTAGTTGTATTTATAGCCCCCTTTAGAGGGTTGGGGGCAGTTAACCGGAGTTTTAAGACTTCAAAGGTAACCATTTGTGGGACGGATTTGCAATCCTGCCCCGACGATTCAAAAGCAAAAACCAGTCTTTCGGCGGTTTACTGCTGACCAAATACTTTCTTCAGCAAATCATTGACGCGGGCCGCCGGGTTTTCGCGGATTTGTTTCTCTTCCTGGGCAACCAGCGTAAAAATACCGTCGACGGCTTTCGTGGCGGCATAATTGGTCAGGTCAGGATTGACTTTGGTGGTGGCAATGGGCAATTTATTGTAGGTGCGAACCAGATCCCCGTAATACCGGGTGGCATTGTTTTTTTTCAGCGTACTGTCGATCACCGGCGTAAAAGCCGCCATCAACTGATCCGACGTGGTGCGCTTCAGATACTGCGTGGCCGCATTGTCCTGCCCCCGCAAAATACCGACGGCATCCTGAATGGTCATAGACGTGAGGGCGTTCAAAAAGATCGGCTTGGCCTTCTTGGCGGCATCTTCTGCCGAGCGGTTGAGCGACATGATGAACTGGTCGACCTGTTTTCCCATGCCCAATTTACGCAAAGCCGATTCCACCTTCTGGGCTTCCGGCGGCATCAGTATCTTAATCAGCGTGTTTTTGTAATATCCGTCTACGGCCGAAGCCTGATCGGAGCCTTTGCTGATCCCGATCCGGAGGGCTTCTTTCAATCCATTGGCAATTTCGTCATTGGATGAGCTTCCGCCCGAAGCGACATCGCCTACTTTATCCAGAATTTGTCCGAAAATACCCTTCTTTTTTGGTTGGGTCGAATCGGACTGGGCAATTGCGGCACCGGAATAACCGGCGAGCAGGAGGGCAAAAAGGACTGTTTTTTTCATGTGCTTTTCAGGTTGATTCTCCTTGTGAAACGTTCGCCGATGGTTTGTCGGCAAAAGATAAACCGTTTTTTTACGTATTTTTGGCTCGAAAGACACCATTCTGATGTTAGTTTGTCAATCGGCCTTTCTCTATAAGACAGCAAAACTGACAAAAAGTAAAGGGTCGAGCCACAAAAACTTGTAGATTTTTTTTCATGAAACCCATCCTGGCCGAAATTATAACGATTGGTGACGAAATACTGTTTGGACAAATTACCGATACGAACACCCAATGGATCGGGGCGGAACTAACGAAAATCGGAATCCGGACCGTCCGGAAATCGTCGGTTGGCGATCAGAAGGACGCGATTCTGGCCATTCTGAAAGAAGCCACCGAACGCGCCGATCTGGTCATTCTGACCGGTGGTCTCGGCCCCACCAAGGATGACATTACGAAAGTCACGATCTGCGAGTATTTTAATACCACCCTTGAACGAAACCCCGAAGCGCTGGCGTTTGTGACGAAGTTTTTTGAAAGCCGGGGCCGTCCGATTACCGAAATAAACGCCAAACAGGCCGACCTGCCCCTCAATTGCACCTACGTGCCGAATGACTGGGGAACCGCGCCGGGCATGTGGTTCAACGAAAATGAAACCATCTATGTCTCCCTGCCGGGCGTACCGTTTGAAATGAAGAACCTCATGCAATACCGGATCATTCCGCTGTTGCAAAAGCAGTTTGAAACGCCGACGATCGTTCATAAGATGATTCGCACGGTGGGAATCGGCGAATCCTTTCTGGCCGAAACGATTGCCAACTGGGAAGATGCACTGCCCGCGCACATCAAACTGGCCTATCTGCCCCATTTCGGCCAGGTGCGGCTCCGGCTCACCGGAACCGGTAGCGATCCGGTGGTGCTGAAACAGGAAATCGACGAACAGGTCGAAGCCGTTCTTCCGTTGATCCAGCCTTTTGTGTTTGGGTATGACGACGATGAACTGGAAACGAAAGTCGCGCAGTTGTTATCTGAACGGAACTGGATGCTGGCGACCGCCGAAAGCTGCACGGGCGGTTTCGTGGCAAGTCAAATCACCAAATACGCCGGTTCATCGCGGTATTTTGTCGGCGGGGTAGTCAGCTACAGCAATACTGTCAAGGTCAATCAGTTGGGTGTTCAACCGGAGACCCTGAGCCAGTTCGGCGCGGTCAGTGAACAAACCGTGCGGGAGATGGCAGAAGGCGTCCGAATGAAGCTGGGGGCCAACGTGGGCATTGCCACCAGCGGCATTGCCGGCCCCAACGGCGGAACCCCCGAAAAACCGGTCGGCACCATCTGGATTGCTTGTTCGACCGAAAAACAGACCGTCGCCCGCTTGCTGAAACTGGGGCCTTACCGCGAGCAGAATATTCAGAACACGACTGTTCAAATCTTAAACCTCCTCCGGCAAACGTTGCTGGACGAAAAATAAACTCCTGCCAATGGCACTTGTTGACATGGTTATGCCCAAGATGGGCGAAAGTATTGTAGAATGTACGATTATCTCCTGGCTCAAAAAGCCCGGTGACCGCATTGAAGCCGACGACTCGATTCTGGAAGTGGCCACCGACAAGGTGGACACCGAGGTGCCATCGTCCCATGCCGGTATTCTCAAAGAAATTCTGGTGAACGATGGCGACGTTGTGGCCATTGGTAGCCCGGTAGCCCGGATTGAAGTCGAACAGGTCGAAGGAATTGCGGAGGATCAGCCGGCATCCCCGACGCCGGACTCTCTCCCATTCGGAGAAACCGAGGAGCAGGATGTGGCCAGCGTTGCGGCCAAACTGGAAGACGACCTATCGCAGATTTCGTCGCGCAATCCGGAAATCCGGACTGATGCCGAAACCGGTGTGGCCGAAAACAACCGTTTCTATTCGCCCCTGGTGCTGAGCATTGTCAAGGCCGAAGGGATTTCTCAGGCTGAACTGGCGTCGATCAAGGGCACCGGTGCTGAAAACCGCATCACCAAAAACGATATTCTGGCCTACGTCGAAAAACGAAAATCCGAGCCGGTTTCGACGGGTTCTTCGTTTCCGAAAGCCGCTTCCATTACCGGCCAGAACGACATCATTCAGATGGACCGGATGCGGAAGATGATCGCCGAACGAATGGTCGAATCGAAGCGGATTGCGCCCCACGTATCTTCGTTTGTCGAAACCGACATGACGGTTCTGGTGCAGTGGCGCGAACGCAACAAGAAGGCATTTCAGCAACAGTACGGCGAAAATATTACCTACACGCCCCTCCTGATCGAAGCCGTCGTGAAGGCCATCCGCGATTTTCCGATGATCAATATTTCGGTGAATGGCGATACGATCATTGTTAAAAAAGCCATCAATATTGGCATGGCCGTGGCGCTGCCGAGCGGCAATCTGATTGTCCCGGTCATTCACAACGCCGATCAATATAATCTGGTTGGATTGACCCGGAAAGTGAACGACCTGAGCCGGCGCGCGAGAGAAAATAAACTCACCGCCGACGATCTGGCCAACGGTACTTACACGGTTTCCAACATCGGCACGTTCGGCAACGTCATGGGAACGCCCATCATCGTGCAGCCGCAGGTGGCCATCATGGCTTTTGGGGCCATTGAGAAAAAACCGGCGGTCATCGAAACCCCCCAGGGCGATCTGATTGGGGTTCGGCAAAAGATGTTCATCTCCCACAGCTACGATCACCGGGTGGTCGATGGTTCGCTGGGCGGGCAGTTTGTCAAGCGCGTTTCAGATTACCTGGAAGAGTTCGATCCGGACCGAAAAATTGTCTAACCGTTCATCCCGGCATTTATGCCTTTCAGGTCTCAAAAATGCCATGCGAAGCATTTCGTACGGGTTTTGGGTCTGCCACAGTTGTAGTTTCGGGTCATCTTACTCAAACAACATACTATACTCATGAAATTGAAACTGGTTTTTCCCGCTATTTTTTGTACCATCCTTAGTTTTACCACCGTTTTCGCGCAAACGAACGCACGGGTTGAAAAAATTCAGGGCATTGAAACGTACGTGATGTGCGAACCGCTGCGCGCGTACGAAACCGTGTTCGAAATCGCATCCGGTGCCAAAGCCGCATCCCTGTTTACCGGCGGGGTCGTGAATGAAGGGGTTTCCGAAAAAGCCGCCCAGTTTGTCCGTCGGGCTAGTAAGGATGGCAAAAAAGACAACAAAGCGTTCGATGCCGTCGTCATTTCGGGCTCAAAAACCGCCATCGCCGTTAAATTCAAAGAAGAAGCCGGGGCTAATAAAGGGCTCGCGAAGGTTCGAAAAATTGATGGGTTGGCTGTTTACGTCATGAACGAGCCCGTTCTGGATTACGAAACCGTAGTCGATGCTTCCGGGGGTGTGAAAGCCAAATCCTACTTTACCGGTGGCATTGTGAACAACTCCATTGAAGAAGATATCGAACAATTTGTTCGCCGTGTAAAAAAAGAAGCAACCGAAGCCAAGAGGCCCATCGACGCCATTGTCTATTCAAGCGGCAAAAGAGCCATTGGCATAAAATTTAAAGAATGAAACCACGTATTGCCATTGACATGGATGATGTGCTGGCGGACACCGTCGGCAAGTTTATTGCCATCTACCGCCGTGATTTCGATACAACGGCATTGCCCACCGTATTCCGGGACAATTCGTTTCATGAGCTGCTGGAAAAGGACGTTTACAAGCGCCTGACGGATTATGTTCACGAACCGGGTTTCTTTGCCGACATTCTCGTTATGCCCGGAGCCATTGAAGTGACACAGGCGCTTTCAGAAAAGTACGACCTGTTCGTTACGTCGGCGGCCATGGAGTTTCGCAATTCCCTTTCGGAAAAATACGACTGGCTCGATCAGCATTTTCCGCACATTCACTGGAAAAACCGGGTCTTCTGCGGTGACAAGAGCATTCTGCGGGCCGACATCATGATTGACGACATGCCGTATAATCTGGTCAGTTTTCAGGGGAAAGGTCTCCTGTTCGACGCCCCCCACAACCGTGACAACACCATCTTCCAACGGGTCCTTTCGTGGGATGAAGTGGCGAAGGAGTTGTTGTGAAAAAGAGTAAAGAGGTTAGAGAAGGGAGTAAAGAGGTTAGACAAGAGAATAAAGACAAGTCCGATCTGATAAAAGTCTTTACTCTCTTGTCTAACCTCTTTCTTCTCCAAACCAAAAATGCCCGCCAGTCTGACTGGCGGGCATTTTTGGTTTGGATGTGTAGGCCGTTAAGCCGACATTTTCTCGTTATGTTCCACCAGACGGTCGTGTCCGGTTTCGAATTCGTTGGTCGTTACTTTCGCGGGGCGCATTTTAATGATTCCCAACGCCGACAGCAGCCGGATAACCGGGTAGGTCGGATCGAGTTCGAACCAACGCGCACCGAAATTAGCAGCATTCGGACGTTTGTGGTGGTTGTTCTGGAACAACTCGCCCATCATCAGCCAATCAAAAAACATCGAGTTTTTAGACCGGTCGTGGTTGTCGAAGTTGGCGTAACCGTACTTGTGTCCGCTCCAGTTCACAATCGCTCCGTGGATCGGTCCCATCAGGAAGTGAATCGGCAGCAGGAAGAAAAACGCCCAGTGCATATCCAGGTAAACGAAGGCGAAGATGTAGAACAATGAATACACCGTTCCCCAGGCTACGCGGGAAATCCAGGAATCACCGATTTTTTCCAGCGCATACCATTCCGGGTAGTTGCGGTCAAATTTAGCTTCAATCGGCCGCACCCGGTTCAGGACGGCATTGTACAGATCTTTCGTTTTCCACATCATCGTAAACACGTTTTTCGTGTGGTGTGGAGAGTGCGGGTCTTTGGGTGTATCACTGAACGCATGGTGCATCCGGTGCAGAACGGCGTAAGCGCGAGGACTCAAATACGAGGACCCTTGTGAGAGATAGGTCAGGAAAAAGAAAAAGCGTTCCCATACCTTGCTCATCGTGAACATTTTGTGAGCCGAATACCGGTGCAGAAAAAATGTCTGGCAGAAAAGCGATACGTACCAGTGAACAACAAAGGCAATAAGGATTATTACCACGGGATTAAATTTGTTAAAGGTGAATGGCTAAAAACCAACTTCAGTGCAATTAGATTCTACAAATCTACAACAATAACGTCGATAGTTAACCGAATAAGACAAATTTTTATTTTTTATTTATTTTCTCAAAAAGCGGTTGTCGAATACTGTAACAGGTTGGCTCCCATGCGTAAAGCTTGCTGACGAGCCTCTTCCGGGTCATTATAGACCGATTGGTCTTCCCAGCCATTCCCCAAATCACACTCAAAACTGTAAAAACAGATTAAACGCCCTTCCCAGATTAATCCAAATCCCTGCGGTGCCTTTCCATCGTGTTCATGCACTTTCGGCAGGCCGTTGGTGAAGTTGAATTTCTGGTGGTAAACCGGATGATTGTACGGCAATTCGATAAACGACAGTTCCGGAAATACCTTTTTCATCTCGCGCCGGATGAATTTATCCAGCCCGTAATTGTCATCAATATGCAGAAAACCGCCCGACATCAGATACCGGCGCATGTTTTGGGCTTCGGCATCCGAAAAAACGACGTTCCCGTGGCCTGTCATATGAACGAAGGGATACGAAAATAATTCGGGACTGCCCACTTCCACAATGTCTTCTTCCGGAAAAATATTCATCCGCAGGTTGGCATTGCAAAACTTGATCAGGTTGGGAATCGACGTTTTGTTGGCATACCAGTCGCCCCCGCCATTGTACTTCAATTTGGCAATTTTATACGAATACTGCGCCTGTACCGACAAGGCCGTCGTCAAGGCTAAAACCAAAACCGCCAAAGAAATTCCAGTAAGTCGCTTCATGTTCAGGTTGTCGTATTAATCAGATGAATGGTATGACAAGCCGCCAGAGCCGCCGTTTCGGTACGCAGCCGGGTCTCCCCTAATTTAACCATTTTGAATCCATTTTCAATTGCCTGTTGCATTTCACGCTCCGAAAAATCGCCCTCGGGACCAATCAGCACCAGGGTTGTCCGCTCCGGTTTGGCGGCTTTCAGCAAAGACACCGCAGGTTCGTTTTCAGGAAGATGCGCAATGAACCGATCGTCGGCAGCCTGGGCAAGCACGGTTTTGAAATCCAGCACCGGTTCGATCACCGGCATAAACAACTGCAGGGATTGCTTCATGGCCGCAACAGCAATCTTCTCCAGCCGGTCGGTTTTGAGCATCCGGCGTTCGGAATGCTGACTGACAAAAAAACTAAACTGATCGACGCCCAGTTCCACCGCTTTTTCCACGAGCCATTCGATTCGGTCCATGTTTTTGGTCGGCGCCACGGCCAGGTGAATCCGGTATGGCCGCGGAGCCTGGCGGTACGTGTCAACAATCCGAAAAATACACCGGCGCGGGTCGGCGGTTTCAATGACACAGTTGTGACGTTTGCCGCGACCATCGGTCACATCGATTGCTGCTCCTTTGGCCAGTCGCAGCGTTTTGACGCAATGCCGGGATTCTTCTTCGCTCAGAAAAGCGTTTGTTTCCGCTTCGGGCTGATAAAACAGGTGCATAAATACGGACCAACCGTCGAAATTTGCGCTTACTCTTCGGGTTCGTCGTTGGTAAAGGAATACATCGTCTTGTCCAGTTTCAGCGTGTTGCTGTTGAACTGAGCGATAAAATCTTCGATGACCTCTTCCGAAATTTCTTCGACATTCAGGCAAACATCCAGACTGATTCCGTATTCAAACTCGTGATCGATCTCAATGTGTTCCTGCACTTTTACCGCTTCGGTCTCCTCGATTTCCTCGATCAACTCGGTTAAGAACAACTCGATTTCCTCTTCCAGTTCCGCATCGATCCGGTAATCGGGCTTCCGTTCCTCCACCGGGATATACTGGGGAAACGATTTCTTGACCTTTTCCATGGCCATTTCATACACCAGGCTGCTGTGGTGAAGCCGCAACGTATAAATAATGGCGTCGTAGATAACTTCGCTTTCCTTGTGTTTACCAACAAACTGAATGTGAACGCATTCGCCTGAATTCAGAACCTCCAGATCATCATCTTCATCTTCCACATAGACGAATGAACTTCCTTCCTCCTGGCATTCCTCTTTCAGAAGTTGAATCGTTGCGGGTTCAAATCCCTCGTTTTTATACGTACCCATTGCAGTAATTGTTAAAATTTGCGTGTAATCGATTGGGCAAATCTACAAACCCGCCCGTAAAATTCAACATCTAAAACCGGCAGACCGTTCAATTCACAACCGCTCGGCGGTGATTTCATACGTCTGGTAATGCCGTACAAGCGTCTGAATGGCAAAATCGACCGCCGTTGGAATGGCACTGACATCCGTCACCAGCAACTGATCTTCCGGGCGGTGAATGTTGGGCATTCGGCCTTTGGCGTCCATCGCCGTCAGGGTCATCACCGGAATTTTCCGGCGCACAAACCAGACGCTGTCGAAATCGGCCGTGTGCCAGCGCCCGGGTTTGACCACCCCGCGGAACGGTTTTTCTTCCAGCAAACGCTCCGCCGTTTTCATCAGCTCGTTGGTATATTCAATAACTTCAACCGTTCCGGTATGTTTAATGATCCGCAGCGATCCATTGCCCAGCGTATCGAAATTGACCACCACCGTCCGGCCTTTGGGCCAACTGTCGATGTGTTTGTCCAGATAGGCCCGGGAGCCAATCATACCCGCTTCCTCCGCTCCGGTCAGCACCACCTCGGTTTCCAGTCCGGGCATATACAATTGCTTTAGCCGTTCGGCGGTGGCGATGGCGGCCGCAACCCCCGTTGCGTTGTCGCTTGCTCCGTTGGTGTAGCCATAGAGCCAATATCCGAGTGTTCCGAGCAGCGCCTGGAGAACAAAATAGGCAATTAGGCCATAGCGAATCCACGGCATCCAGTCGCTGTTTACGCCCAGTTGTTCAAAGAGTACCAACAGCCCGGCCCCCAGCATCAGCACCAGCGACAGAACAAGGGTGGTATGGAAACTGTTCACGGTGCCGGTTCGGTATAAGAGCGAGATGGGCGCCGTATCGTAATGCGCCATCAAAATGACTTTCATCACCGGTTTTTCCTGGTCACCGGCATACCCAAACCCGGTTTCACGCCATCGGCCAATGATATTGTGGGAGGTTACCTGCGGAGGAAGCCGGGTGACGGGCGAAAACCGCCAGTTGAAAAACAACCAGGCCAACGTTACCCAGCCCCACGTCCAGAGCACCGCCAGCCAGCCGAGCCAGGGTGCCGTCAACAACCCGGTAACGATGCCGGCGATTAGCCAGTAAATCACCGTCACATAGGTACGGGGCGTCCGGAAGGGTTCGACCGTTACGGTGGCCTGCAGTTCCCGGAGGGCCAATGACAACCGTTCAATCGCAGACGCTTCGAAAACCGTGGCCGCCCCCCGGTGTGGCAGGCGGCTTAAATCGCGCAGCAAAGTGTCCATCGAAAACGGCATTACTAGTTCGGTTAGAGGTTGGGCCTTTACTTTCTAAACGTGCAAAACCGGTTTTTTGGTTTGGCAGGCAGAAATGTAAATAAACCACTGATTGTTGTCAAAACCGATTAATAGGATTAAAAAAAAGCCTGGTGCCGTGCAAAACAAAAGCCTGCACCAATTGGCGCAGGCTTTATGTAACGATATGGTTGGAAAATTACTATTACTTGACGAAAAGTAACTCGCGGTATTTTACCAGAGGCCAGTCTTCATCATCGATGATGAGCTCCAGCTTGTCAACTTCGTAACGAATAACGTCAAAGAAGTCTTTTACTTCCGTAGCGTATAGCTTCGCCATTTCGGCCGTATCAGTCAAATTGTTCGCTTTCTTGCGGGTTTCCGTCATTTCTTCGACGTTTTTCTTGATGGCAATTACGCGGGCCGAAATCTCCTTGATCAAGTCTTTGATCGGCTCGGCTTGGTCAGTCATGCCCAGGTCAACCAGCGCTTTGGCGGTTTCTGCCAGTTTGTTCAGGTATTTCAGCGCCGTTGAAACGATGTGATTCATCGCCAGATCACCCACTACCCGCGACTCGATCTGTACTTTTTTGATGTACTTCTCCAGTTCGATTTCGTAGCGTGATTCGACTTCGGCATGGCTCAGGACACCCACGCGCTCGAACAATTCCAGCGATTCGGGTTTCAGGTATACGCCCAGTGCTTCCGGTGTCGATTTGATGTTCGACAGACCCCGTTTGGCGGCTTCTTCAACCCACTCATCCGAATAGCCGTTTCCTTCGAACAGAATCCGTTTTGACGACTTGTAGTATTCTTTCAGAATCTCGACGATGGCCAGTTCTTTCTTCTCGCCATTGGCCAGACGGGCATCCAGTTCCTGTTTGAAAGTAACCAACTGAGCGGCAACAATCGTGTTCAGAACCGTCATGGTAGACGCCGAGTTGGCGCCACCACCCACAGCGCGGAATTCGAACTTGTTTCCGGTAAAGGCAAACGGTGAGGTCCGGTTCCGGTCAGTGTTGTCCCTCAGCAGTGACGGAATGCGGTTGATTCCCAGTTTGTAATAGACGTTATCGCCTTTGTTGACAATCACTTCCGACTTCGTTTCGAGGTCTTCCAGGGCTTTCGTCAGCGACTCACCCAGGAACACCGATACAATGGCCGGGGGCGCTTCGTTGGCACCCAGACGGTATTCGTTACCCGCAGAGGCAATGCTGGCACGCAGCAGATCCGCGTGATCGTGAACGGCTTTTACCACGTTGACCAGGAACGTCAGAAACCGCAGGCTTTCTTTTGGTTTCGAGCTGGGAGACAGCAGGTTAACGCCGGTGTTGGTTCCCAGCGACCAGTTGTTGTGCTTCCCGCTACCGTTGATACCGGCAAACGGTTTTTCGTGGAACAACACTTTGAAGTTGTGTCTTTCGGCCACTTTTTCCATCAAATCCATCAACAGGGCGTTGTGGTCGATGGCCAGGTTCACTTCTTCAAACGTTGGCGCTACCTCGAACTGACCCGGAGCCACCTCGTTGTGACGCGTCCGAACCGGCATGCCCAATTTCATGGCTTCAAACTCAAAGTCAACCATGTAGGCATTCACCCGGGGCGGAATCGTGCCAAAATAGTGGTCTTCCAATTGCTGACCACGCGCCGGAGAATGTCCGAAAACACTGCGACCGGCCATTACCAAATCCGGACGCGCATAGAACAGGGCTTTGTCAACGACAAAATACTCCTGCTCGACACCCAGGGTTGGGGTTACTTTGGTTACATTCCGGTCGAAATACTGACAAACCGCCGTTGCGGCTTTGTCAACTTCCAGCAGGGCTTTCAACAAAGGCGTTTTGTAGTCAAGCGCTTCGCCGGTATACGATATAAATACGGAGGGAATACAAAGGGTTTTTCCACCCGCACCGTTGTCCATCAAAAAAGCCGGCGAGCTGGGGTCCCAACCGGTGTAACCGCGTGCTTCGAAGGTGTTCCGCAGACCACCGCTTGGAAACGAGGATGCATCCGGTTCCTGCTGAACCAAGGCGCCCCCTTTGAATTTTTCGATGGCTTTTCCGTCCATCGTCACGTCGAAGAAAGCGTCGTGTTTTTCGGCTGTTGCTCCCGTTAATGGCTGAAACCAGTGCGTATAATGGGTTGCACCTTTCGCCGTTGCCCAGGCTTTCATGGCATTTGCCACTTCGTCGGCAATGTCGCGGTCGATTTTACCGCCGGTATCAATGGCCTGGGTGATTTTCAGATATGCTTCCGGCGACAGCAGGGAACGCATAACCTCGTTGTTAAATGTGTAGGAGCCATAGTATTCCGTTACACGTTCTGCCGGAGGTGGAACAGAGAGGGCTTGCCGACTTTGTGCAATTTCGAGAGCTTTAAACCGAAAGTTTGACATATTAGGTTCGAGGTGGTTTTTGGATTAAAAACACCCAAAAATACTGATTATTTGTTGTAATTTCCAAGAAATAACATCCGTTTTAACCTATTTTTCACGAGAAATTGCTAAAAATCACAAAAACTGGTTTTTGATCATTGAAATTCCTTCATCTGAGAAAATACCTATTTCATCCAAATTTTGCATCTACACCAGAACAAATTGCATCTACAAAAGATAAAGTAAACCACAATTCTATAACCGTTTACATAATAAGGCATTATCGAGCCCGGAATCGTGTTACCTTTGCGGCCCCCTGGTCATTGTATTTACAAAAATAATGAAGAGTCGTTTGCTTATTCTCATGGCGTATTTGACGGGCTGGACCGGCTGGTTGCTGGTGAGCCGCGTTCTTTTTTTGATCTATCAATCCCAAACCAGCCAGTTGAATCCCGCGGCTATAGCGGGTGTTTTTGCCAATGGGCTGCGGATGGACCTTTCAACGGCCGGGTACCTCACCATGATTCCCGCCCTGCTCATCACGTTATTGCCCAACTGGTCTTCCCCGAAACTCGCGCGGTCCCTGCGAATCATCACCCTCATCGAACTGATCGTCGTTTCCCTGATTACGGTTGCCGATCTGGAGGTGTTTCGCACCTGGGGTTTTCACCTGGATATCACCCCCTTACATTATTTAACATCACCGCGGGAAGCAGCCGCGTCGGTGGCGGCTTCGCCGATTTTATCGCTGACTACGCTCTTTGTGGGAATGTTACTCGTGGGCGACTATTATTTTAAACGGCTGATTCACCCCCTGCTGCTTCGGCTGAATCCGATTCGGTGGTGGGTTGCAACGCCCCTGCTGCTGACCGCAACGGCGGCTCTGGTTATCCCAATTCGGGGGGGACTCCAATTAGCACCCATGAATGTCAGCGCCGTTTACTTCTCACCGGTAGCTTTTGCCAACTATGCCGCCGTAACCCCCCAATGGAATTTTATGCATTCTGTTCTGGAACGGAATAAATATGGCAAAAACCCCTTCTCCTTTTTCCCAAAAGGACAGGCTAGCCGGACATTAAAGCCTCTTTTTCAACCGGTTCGCAACCAGCAGTCGTTGCTAACCAACCCAAAGCCGAATGTCATTCTCATCGTCTGGGAAAGTTTTACAGCCAAAACCGTTGCCGGTTTGGGCGGGCGGGCCGGTGTTACCCCAGAATTTGAAAAGCTCAGCCACGAAGGCATCCTGTTCAACCAGCTTTTCGCCAGTGGCGACCGCAGTGAAAAAGGGTTGATTGCGCTTTTGAGCGGTTTTCCGGCGCAGGCCACGGCTTCCATCATGACTTTACCGACCAAATCGGCGAAATTGCCAACACTGGGCGAAAAATTCAGAAAAGCCGGTTACGAAACGTCGTTCTATTACGGTGGTGAAACCGAATTTGCCAACATCAAATCGTACCTCTACCACAACCAGTTTGGCCGGATCATTTCCAAACCGGATTTTAAATCCAGCGACTGGAATTCCAAATGGGGCGCCCATGACCATGTGGTGTACAGCCGGATTCTGTCGGATCTGAGCGGTGCAAAGCAGCCTTTTTTTGTATCGCTGTTCACCTTAAGCAGTCACGAACCGTTTGAAGTCCCGATGCCGACGGTGTTTTCCGGTACGGATGAAGAATCGTTGTTTCTGAATTCGATGTATTATGCCGACCGCAGTTTGGGCGAGTTTATCGCCCAGGCCAAAAAGCAGCCGTGGTGGGCAAACACGCTCATTGTGATTACGGCGGATCACGGACACCGGCTGCCGGTTTTGTCGACCGACCGCGTGCGGGATTTCCACATTCCCATGTTGTGGCTGGGGGGCGCTTTGAAAGCCAAACCGCAGGTCATCGACCGCATCGGCTCCCAAACTGATCTGGCGGCCACCTTGTTACACCAATTGAAGGTAGACGCTACCGATTTTAAATGGAGCCGGGATTTACTCAACCCCCAAAACCGCCCGTTTGCTTATTTCGCGTTTAACAACGGTTTTGGCGTCGTCCAGCCCAACCGGCATCTGCTGTTCGACAACACCAGCCGCCAACTCATTTCCTCGAATGGGGTCATTCAAAAACAGGATATCGAACTGGGCGAAGCCTACGAAGAAGAATCCTATCAGGATTTTCTGAATAAGTAATCTTAAAAACCCGAAACCTGTTAGGTCTTGAAGACCTAACAGGTTTCGGGTTTTCGAAAGCCTAATAAACCCGCAAGGTTTTCAAAACCTTGCGGGTTTCGTTCCACCACCTTATCGGTTTGATTCGGCTGTACCGAATAGTTTTGTAATTTTGCAGTCAAATGAAAAAAATTGCTTTTTATACACTCGGCTGCAAACTCAACTTCTCCGAAACCTCCACCCTGGCCCGCATCCTGGAGCAAAAGGGATATGAGCGCGTAGAATTTAATCAAAAGCCCGATATTTTTATTATCAATACCTGCTCGGTTACGGACAATGCGGACAAGAAATGCCGAAAAATTGTTCGGGAAGCACAACACATCAACCCCGATGGCTATGTGGCCATTGTGGGCTGCTACGCGCAACTGAAACCCACCGAAATTGCCACCATTCCCGGTGTGGATGCGGTTTTGGGAGCTTCCGAAAAATTCCGGCTGGCCGAATTGCTGGGCGATTTTGTCAAGGAACCGTCCGGAAAAACCGCCGTTTACAATTCGCCTATCGAGGAAGCTGTCGATTACCACGCGTCCTATTCACTCAACGACCGCACCCGCACATTTCTGAAGGTGCAGGACGGCTGCGATTACCCCTGCGCCTACTGCACCATTCCGCTCGCCCGGGGCAACAGCCGGAGCGACACGATTGCCAATGTGGTGCGGGCCGCCCGCGAAATTGCCGCCCGCAACGTGAAGGAAATTGTGTTGACCGGGGTCAACATCGGCGATTTTGGGCAGCAACCCAAAACCGGGCTTGATCTTCAGCCGAAAGAAACATTCCTGCAACTGATTCAGGCCCTGGATGAGGTAGAAGGCATCGAACGGTTCCGGATTTCGTCCATTGAACCCAATTTGCTGACCGACGACATCATTGCGTTCGTCGCCCGATCGAAGCGGTTTGTCCCCCACTTCCACGTTCCGCTCCAGTCGGGTTCCAATGCCGTGCTGGCGTTGATGCGCCGTCGCTACAAGCGCGAACTCTATGCCGAACGGGTGGCAAAAATCAAGGAGTTGATGCCGCATGCCTGCATCGGTGTCGATGTGATTGTGGGCCACCCCGGCGAAACGGACGAGGCTTTTTTGGAAACCTTCCACTTTCTGAACGAACTTCCAGTCTCGTATCTGCACGTTTTTACGTATTCCGAGCGCCCCAACACGCACGCCCTGAACCTAAAACCGGTGGTCAATCCGTCTAAACGGGCCGACCGCTCGAAAATGCTACACAGCCTCTCCGACAAAAAAAGGCGGTTTTTCTACGAACAGCAAGTCGGCCGGGAAGCCTCTGTTCTGTTTGAAGAAGATGTTGAAAACGGTCAGATGCTGGGCTTCACCGAAAACTACGTTCGGGTTACGGCTACCTACGATCCGCTGCTCATCAACGAAACCAAACACGTTCTGCTGACGGGCCTGAACAGCGCCGGGTTAATGGAAGTGACGGAAAGCATTTCGGAACCGGCCGTCTTACATCTTCATTGAGGGATTTCTTTTAAGGGAATTATAAATGTAAAATGGTGAATGCTAAATGCTAAATGTAAAAGGGTTTGAGGATGCGATCCTTCCTTTTACATTTAGCATTTAGCATTCACCATTTTACATTTATGATTAATTCCTTTCCCCAAAAAAAGAAGGTATCCGTCAAAGACAGATACCTTCATCGAGTACAACAAAACCACAGGCAACCCCTGTGGCTCTGTCAGTATATCTTGGAACTAAGCGTCTACTAAGAATTCGTCGTGCTGGCTAACATCCAGACCCACTTTCTCGTCTTCTTCGCTAACCCGCAGTGGCAGAATGGCGTTGGTGATGATCAGCAGCAGGTATGAAGCACCGAAAGCGAAAACCGATACGATCACCAGGGCCATCAGGTGGATGAAGAACAGTTTGGTATCTCCAAAAGCCAGACCTTCGTCGACAACCGCCGAGTTAACGCCTTTTGAAGCGAAAATACCCGTCATCAGCATCCCGACCATACCACCTACACCGTGGCAAGGGAACACATCCAGCGTATCATCCAGTCTTGATTTCGTACGCAGGTGAGCCACCGTATTACTAACCAGTGAAGCAACCGTTCCGATAAAGATCGACGTTGGGATCGTTACGAAACCAGCCGCCGGGGTGATGGCAACCAGACCGACAACCGCACCGATGGCAAATCCTAAACCGGATACTTTTTTGCCTTTAGCAGCATCGAACAACACCCAGCCCAAACCAGCCGCAGCCGCAGCCGTGTTGGTGGTAGCGAAAGCCGAAGCAGCCAGGGGCGATGCGCCTACTGCCGAACCAGCGTTGAACCCGAACCAGCCGAACCACAGTAAACCCGTACCCAACAGCACGAACGGAATGTTGGCTGGTGGGAAGTAGCTGGCTTCCATGTGTGATTTACGGCGTTTCAGGTACAAAGCACCCGCCAGAGCAGCCCAACCGGCCGACATGTGAACCACGGTACCACCGGCAAAGTCCAGAACACCCAGTTTAAACAGGAAACCGTCCGGGTGCCAGGTCATGTGAGCCAGGGGTGTGTACACAATCAGGCTGAACAGGATCATGAACAACACGTAGGATTTGAAATTGACGCGTTCTGCCATCGAACCGGTTACGAGAGCCGGGGTAATCATGGCAAACTTTAACTGAAAGAATGCGAAAACGACCAGGGGAACTGTTGCTGCCAACGGCCACGGTTTGCCATCCAGTACGCCATTGAACATGAAAAATGTGGTTGGGTTTCCGATGAAACCCCCGATGCTTTCGCCAAAAGCCAGACTAAAACCGACTACCACCCAGAGAATACTGATGACACCCATCGCAATGAAGCTTTGCAGCATCGTCGAGATGACGTTTTTGTTGTTCACCATACCTCCGTAGAAGTAGGCCAGACCGGGGGTCATCAACAAGACCAGCGCAGCGGAAACGAGCATCCAGGCCGTATCTCCCGAATTGATGCCTTCGGTGACAATTCCCTTCGGAACGGCTGGAAAAATCACACCCAATACACTGACTATCAGCAGTAGGGCAAGCGGTAAGTAAGATGGTTTTTGCATGATACTTGAACGGTTTAGTTGTACATTAGGTTGAGAAAGGTCCCGAAAGACCAGTGTGGGGTTGCGTACTAAAACTTGTAGATAAAGGCCAGTCCCAGCGTCGATTGCGAGGATTTGGTGTAAGCGCCGTCGCTGTCTTCAAACTGCTGGGATTCAGCCGTGTTGCTGCCACCAGGTTTGGCGTAGCTGTCGAGCCGGAACTCCGGTTTGATCAGCAGGTTGCCGTCGGCCGCCGTAATGTTGCCCGTGATGGTGATGGAGTTGACACTCGTTCCCTCGCCATTGAAATTACGCAAACCGCGCGCGCCGTCTTTGTTGTCAAAATATTCGTAGCGGGCGCCCAGGCCAAATTTGCCCGTAAAAGCATAGTTCGTATAAACGGCAACCCCGCTCCAGGTCGAAGTACCCGTTTTAACTGGTGCATAGCCTTGAAAATCTTCTTTCTGTGAACCGATGGCGGCATTCAAACCCAGATAGAATTTCTCCGTGATCTGGTACGTCGTCGTCAAATCAAATACGGAATACATCCCCTTTACGGCTTTTCCCGTCGAATCCGGGTTGGCTTCGTTGCTCACAATTCCATTCAGGTAGACGTTCCAGCCCGAAACCGGTGCAAAAAACAATTGACCAATGATGCCTTTCGCCTTGTTGTTGTCTCTCCAGCTATCGACGTTGTTCACAATACCCAGCATCAACGACGCCTTGTCGCTGAAAGCATAGGTACCCTTGATACCGGTGTGGTAGAAAGGCCCGTTGTTGAACAGGTTCGATAAAGAATAATTGTAGTTGACCGGCGCATCGATTACTTCATACCCGATGTGGGTACCGAACTGACCCACCATAATCGAGAATTTGTCGGACGTCTTCCAGTTGATGTAGGCCTGCTTGATGGCAGCCAGGGACGTACCGCCCGATACGGGTCCGATCACGTTACCATAGTTACCCAGATCAGCATTCGGACCAAAGGTCAGGTCAAGTACGGCATCGACCTTGTCAGTGCTGTACCCGATTTTGGTTTGAATAAGACCCAGAGAAATTTGACCAGCCCGCTGATCAAAAACGCGGGCAGTACCGGCAGCCCCGAGGTTGCTGCGTGATAGAGGATTATTGAGATTACCGCTGTAAAACGAATCGATGTAGCCTGAGAAAGAAAATTTACCCTTGTTTTCGGCTTCAGGCTCTGTCGCGGCTACTTCTTGCGGCTTAGAAGTAGTCGTCGTGGCGTCCTGAGCTTTGGACAATAAGATGGAAAACGAACAACATACCAGTAAAACAGTTTTTTTCATAATTTTCTTTGGTTTGTTCGAGAATTAGCTGATTAATTAAATTGACGCACAAATATTATTACTCAATACCTAATTTGCAAGTATTTGCTAAAATTTAATCCAATTTCCCTTAAAAATGGACTTAAATTGCCAAAAGTCACTTAAAACTAGAGCCATATTGAGTGTTTTTAAATGAAATGTGCCAATATAGCATATTTTGTAAACTGACGTTATTTTGGAATAATATACAAGTTCAACCTTAACATGTCATTCAATTAATTATTTAAATAATCCTATTATAGTTTACAATTTCAAAACTGTGGGGCAAAAAAAATCCCGGATCGGTGATCCGGGATTTTTTTGGGGTATCTGGTGAGTCAATCAGGCCGCTTCGGCATGGAGCCAGGATTTTTTGGCCAGAAGCGTATCTTCTTCTTCCACATTGTCCGGATCGGGTACACAACAGTCGACCGGACAAACGGCTGCACACTGTGGTTCCTCATGGAAACCAACACATTCCGTACATTTATCAGAAACGATGTAATAAAATTCGTCGGATACCGGGGTTTGCGGATCTTTACCGTTGACTACCGTACCATCACCAAAATCGACAACATCCAATTCGGTTCCTCCGCCCCAGGTCCATTCGACACCACCTTCGTAGATGGCCGTGTTCGGACATTCGGGTTCGCAGGCACCACAATTGATGCACTCATCTGTGATCATGATTGCCATTTGCAGGTAGAAAGTTAATGATTCGTGGGGAACGTCTTCTTCCGGGAAAGAATCGTACCTTTCGAAACAGTTGCTGGTTAATTGTGAATGTTAATTAATCAACAAATATAATTATTTAAAGTTTGACACCAAACTATAATTTAATTTTGCCCGTTCAATAGTCCGTCCAGTATCCCGAATCAGAATGAATTTAAGCGAACGCATTGCCACTTTTGTCCAGTTGGGAATTTTTCTGAAAGAAGCCCAAAACACGTCTGAATTGCCTGAAATCGCCGAAAAAGCCTTTTATTCCAACCACTGGTTTACGCCGGAAAACAGCTTGAAAGCCCTCCTGGCCATTGCCGATGAATACCTGAATGAAGAAAAGTTATCGGCATGGATAAAAGGTTATAACGTCACCACTGAAACCCCTAAAAATGTGGGCGTTGTCATGGCGGGCAATATCCCCGCCGTCGGTTTTCATGATTTGTTGTGTGTATTGCTGAGTGGCCATCACCTGCTGGCCAAGCTAAGTACGCCCGATTTTGTACTTATCAATTATTTAATACAAAAAATCATTGAAATCAACCCCAAATTTGCGGATCGTATCCTCATTAGTGAGCGTTTGAACCAGGCCGACGCGTTCATCGCCACCGGCAGTTCCAATTCGGCGCGGTACTTTGCGTATTATTTCTCCAAAAAACCGCACATTATCCGCCGAAACCGCTCATCCGTCGCCATCCTGACCGGCGAAGAAACGACCGGTGACCTGGACAAACTGGGCCACGACGCCCTCGACTATTTTGGTCTGGGCTGCCGCAACGTCTCCACGCTGTTCGTTCCGGAACACTATGATTTCATTCCGTTCCTGCAACGGCTGGATCCGCTCGCTTTTCAATTCACGAGCCACCACAAATACAACAACAACTACGACTACAACAAGTCGATTTACCTCATCAACGGTGTGCCACACTTCGACAACGGTTTTTTGCTGGTAACTGAAAACGAAGGCCTGGTCTCACCCATTTCAACGCTCTATTACCAAACCTACGCCGACCCGGAAACCCTGACAGGCAAACTGAATACCCTTTCCGACCGAATTCAGTGCGTGGCCTCGAAAGACGGTTTTTATCCGGGCAGCGTTCCCCTCGGCCATACACAGCGCCCCGGCCTGAGCGATTATGCGGACGGGGTCGATACGATGGCCTTTTTGCAAACCATCTAATTTTAGCGGTTTAACCAAAGAAAATTCCGGGAAAACAGCGTGTCTTCCCGGAATCCGATTCATTACCTATCAGAATGGTCAGTCTTTTTCCGAAATGAGCGAGTCGGTTTTTGCGCCCACCGGCAGTTCGGGTTTCATCGAAAATAAGGTCTGTGAGGGTTTGCGGCTCAATGAAACCAGGTTTTCGAAACTGGGCTTTCTTTCCGACGCCTTGTAGATCTGAACCCGATAGTCACCGGCGGGCATACTGCTCAGGTTGAAACGATAATACCGCTGGTAACTGTTGCTAAACTCCTGACAAACCGAATAGCCCTTCGAGTTGAGAATTTCGATCCGCAATCGTTCTTCGTGCGGGTTGTAAATAAACACCTTCAGGAAGGCTTCATGCCCAACGGCTGCAGGCACAACCCGTGCCATGAGGTCCGCGGTCGAGGCCCGGCGTTCCGCAGTCATCAGTCGCTTGCGGTCGTGGACAATTCTCGGGTCTTCGTTGTTGGTCGGCAGACTCACCGTTTTGACGTTGGAGGATTGCAACTGATTCCGGGTCACTTCCGTCATGGTGGCATTCAACCGTCGTACGTTGTTCTTCGTCAGTTTGACCAGTTTGTTGGAATGAATTTCCTGGTGAATCAATTGCTTGTCGGCATTGAAATACCGGATGGCCGTTCCGTTGGTGCGGTAATCAGTCGAGACCTCCCAATAACCGGGACGGTCGATTGGCGTAACGTCTTCGGTAGAAGACTTCGTTTGTGCGAGTAAGGTCCCAACAGAAAGCAGGCAGAGGAGTGAACTACTAAAAATTGTTTTCATGGTGTGTGCAGAAGTTTTGTTCTGACATCTTAGTCGCACACTTTCCCCACATTGGTAACATCTTGCGCAGAAAAAATTGGAAAGCGCGCTTTTTTCGGCATATTTGGTTCCAGCAGACCCTCCTACTCATGCGGTTTTTTGCTCGCCAGCCAACCGATTCAGACCTGATTGCCGGACTAGAAGCCGGTAGTGTTCAGCGCAGACAATGTGAAGATCGTCTGTACCAGAAATACGCCTATCTAATTGCCGACGGCGCCCGTAAACACCGTTTGGGGGAAGACGACTGCGCCAGTGCCTATTCCGATACGATTCTCACCGTCATCGAGAATATCCTCGCGGGTCGGTTTGAAGGACGGGCGGAACTGAAAACGTATATTTATCAGATTTTCACCAACAAGTGTATCGACCTGATTCGGAAAAAATCTACGCAGCGGGATCGGGTTCATGATGCCATTTCGCTGGATGATTCGCTGCTGCAACTGCCCGATTCGGCCCGCTCGGTTGTGCAACAACTCATTGCCCAGAGCGATGTCGAGCATCTGCGTAAACTGATTGGTACGCTCGGTGAGAAATGCCGGGAGATGATTCTGGCCTGGGGCGAAGGGTATTCTGACGAGGAAATTGCCCGGCAATTGAATTACAACACGGCGGCAGTTGCCAAAACCAGCCGGTTGCGGTGTTTAGAACGTTTGAGGGACTTATACAAATGAACGACCTGGAACGCATCGATGACTATTTTTCGGGCCGCCTGCCGGTGGAGGAACGGGCGCGGTTTGAATCGTCGCTGGAAACCGATTCCGCGCTGGCCGAAGCCGTCGCTTTCTACCTGACCGCCCGACAAGCGGCCCAAAACGAAGCCCGCGCCGACCGGAAAGCGCGCTTTGAAACGTTGCGGGAAGAATCGGGGCCGGTTCGTCAGTTGCCGGCTCGCGCCTGGCTGGCGATGGCAGCGAGCGCAATGCTCATCCTCGGACTGGGAGGCTACTGGCTGTTCCAGCGTCAGACGCCGTCGGCTGCTGAAATGGCCGACCAGTATATTCATCAGAATTTCAGCCAGTTGCCTACTCAAATGAACGGGCAAACCGACAGCCTTCAAGCCGGAATTGCCCGCTACAACAAAGGGGAACTACCGGAAGCCGGGGCGATTTTCAATGATTTGCTGCAACGCAACCCCGCCGACGACCGTGCCCGGAAGCTGGCCGGACTCGTCGCGCTCCGAACCGGACAGTACAACCAGGCCATCGACCATTTCCACCGGCTGAGTGAACGCACCGACCTGTTTGCCAACCCCGGTCTGTTTCTGGAAGCCCTGACCCGACTCAAACGCGGACAACCCGACGATCTTCGGGAAGCCGAAACGCTGTTAAAAACCGTCATCGAGCAGAATCTGGAGGGCAAGACCGAAGCCGAAGTGCTGATTGAAAAACTATAGAACCGGTTTTGCCAAACGGTTTTTCGGTTATTGCGATCGGTCGTAAATCTCGCAAATGGCTCGTAGAATCCGGTCGGGCGGTATTTTTTTGAGTAAATACCCCGAAGCACCCGCGCAAATCCCTTCCATCACCCGTTCGTCCAGGTCATCGCTGGTCAGCAACAACACATCGACCTCCGGAAATTCGCGATGCAGTTGACCGTTGGCAGTTTTTCCGAGTTCCATGGAGAGTTCAATATCCAGCAGAATCACCTGCGGATTCAACCCACGGAGTTGGTTTTCCAGTTCTATCGTATCCGAAAATGCGCCCAGCAGGACATAGCCCGCCGTGACGGCAATCTGGCTGGACAGGGCTTTTCGAAAACCACAATCCCGCTCATAAATCACAATACGGACAGCCATACATTTCCTTGCGTTGGGTTCATTTCCTTAGTCGGCAGAAACCGGAGAGAGGGAAACAAGTTTACGGTATTCGGTTTACGGTATTCGGTGCAGTTCTCCACCGGGGCTAGCGCACTGTAAACTGTAAACCGTAAACCCTCCCGAATTTCCAGACAAGATGTTAGCCTAATGCGGCAAAAAAACGACTAAGGGGTGGACGCATTCCATACCAACTCAGGATGCAAACACTTCGCCCATGATGAAGGAACTTGAACGAATCGACGATTACTTTGCAGGGCGGCTGTCACCCGCTGACCGGGATCGTTTTGAAGCCACCCTGCCCCATAATCCGGCCCTGGCCCGCTCCGTGGCCTTTTACCTGCTGGCCCGCCAAACCGCCCGTCAGGAAGCCCGGCGGATGCTGAAACCGCTGCCGGTTCGCCGACTGCCGGTGCGCATGCTGGTAGCCGTAGCCGCCTGCCTGCTTCTGGTGCTGGGCTTCCTGACGGTTTGGCAAACGCCCCCGTCGGTCCGCGAAGTAGCCGACCAGTATCTCTCAGAACGCTATGGTCAACTGCCGGTTTCGCTCGATGGCCAGAGCGACAGCCTGAAAACCGGTTCTCAATTCTACAATATGGGGGAATTCAGAAAGGCGGAAACGGTTTTTGAAAGCATGCTCCAGCGGGAGCCCACGCATCCGGAAGCGTTAAAACGGGCCGGTCTTGTTTCCCTCCGGCTCAATCAATACGACCAAGCCATCGAACGGTTTCAGCGGCTGGGCCAGCAAACCGATCTGTATGCCAACCCGGGTATTTTTCTGGAAGCACTCGCCCGGTTGAAGCGCGGACAACCGATGGATAAAAACCGGGCTAAAAAGTTGTTACTGACTGTTATTCAAGGCAATTTGGAAGGAAAGAAAGAAGCCGGGCAGTTGGTAGAGAAGATCAAGTTCAACTAACTAAATTTTTCATATCCCCATGCGTATTTTTACCAGCCTGCTCATCCTCTCTGTGGCTTTTCTGGCCCTGCTATCCTGCAATTCGATTCGCTCGTACCCGGAATCCGAGCATGTACCCGACCAGAACATCGTTCTCTTTTCCCTCATCGATGTGAAAGGAACAAAAGTTTCCATGCCGGTTGCTAAACAAAAAGAGAGTGTCGATTCAGTCAATAAAGTGCTTTTAAGAAACGGGAAGGAGACCATAAAAATCAAGCACTGGTGCCCCTGCGATAGCGCCCTTGTGTTGCTGGAAGGAAAACGGCTGGACCAGTTGATCATTAGCGGAAAAGAAATGGCGTCCAGTACCGGGGGTGGCAGTGGCGTCAGTGGAGAGCCTCCGTATGGCATTAAATTGAATCCCGATGGCAGTCTGAACTGGCCACAACTGGACGAACCGGGTTCTAAAAACTACCGGCTTTCATTGCCTTACGGCCCTGTTAATGAGCCGGGAAAGGTGGTTAAGGTAATTCTTCCGACGACGAATCCAACCGATCAACCTTTTATCATAGCGATACTGGATACGGGCTTTGATGGTTCACTTTACACACCAGCCTCCAATTCGTTTTGGGTCAACACGGCCGAAGTCCCCGAAGCCGACCGCGATCACAATGGGTTAGTGGGTGACCAGTTTGGCTATGATTTTGTGAACAATGCCAGTTTCCCGTACGACGACAATAACCACGGAACGCTGGTGACTTCGCTGATTCATGAACAGCTCAGAAACAACGCCTGGGCCGCGGGCAAGGTCCGCTTTATGCACCTCAAAACCTTTGGTGCCAGCGGCCAGGGCACACTCTTCGATAACCTCTGCGCCCTGTCGTATGCCCGGCAAATGAACGCAAAAATGATCAATGCCAGTTGGGGATTTTACAGCCAGCAGGAAAGCAAACTGCTGGATCATTTCATCCAACAACTGGACACCACCGGGATTACGCTGGTGGCAGCCGCCGGCAATAAAATCGAAAGTCTGGAGAGAAACCCGCTCGGGTGGCTGACGGGAATCTACCGGAATCTGGACACCAATCCTTTCTGGCCGGCGGCATTCAGTGCGACCCGTGAAAATGTCATTGCGGTTACGACCATTCATTCCAGTACAAAAGAAGTCAAAGCCAATCCCGCCGTTTTACCGGAGGGGCCGTTTGCTGTTTGCCCCAACCAGAACTATTCGCGTCAGGCGGTCAATATCGGCGTATTGAATAACCTCAACCTGAAAGTAACCGGCCCGATCATCCCGGGCTGTGAGGTGCTCGACATTACAGCCGCTAATGGAGGGACAAAATCGGGGAGTTCATTCGCGGCTCCGGTGGTGACGGGCAAACTGGTCAACAAACTCGGACCAGACTGGCCTGGTCACAAACGGGCGGGACTGTACACCAAAATGCGCACACTTTCTCCGACAACGCTTAAAACGGATCCCAGCCTGAACAATCAGCTAAAAGATCACTATGTGCTTCGCCATGAACCCTAACGAATCCAACCCATGACGCCAGGCGGTTTTGCCAAAACGACCATCCTATTCCGAACACGCCGGGCAGGATGGCGGTTTTGTGGCATTCTGATCGGTTTTTTCCTGTTTTTCGACAGCCTGGGCCAGTGTCCACAGCCCGGAATGATCCGGTTGCGGTATGATAGCCTGATGACATTGGATAACAGCCAACAGGCCCTGGGCTTTCCTGCGCTGGTTCGGATCTGCGACCGCTGTCAGCTCAACCGCGACTCGACCTATGCCAAGATCTGGCACCGGCTGGGCACCCTGGCTTATCTTAAAAAGGACTATCCAACCGCAATCGACTACACCCGCCGTGCCATCCGGCTGAATTCCCGGAAACGAACCGATGTCAGCCCCTCATTCCTAACCAAAAGCTACTTCAACCTGGGCAATATCTACCTGGACTGGCAGGATTTTCGGACGGCCCGACTGGTTTTTCAGCAGTTTGTCACGATGGGAAGCCGCTATCCCGAACGGTATGAACTGGTGGGACTGGCCTACTGGCATTTAGCCAATCTGTTTTTTAAAGAGTCTGACTACCAGAAAGGCATCCGCCAGGCTGAATTAGGGGTTTCGTTCGCCGAACGGATCGGTAATGCCGAATTGATGGCGGCTAATCTCACCGAAAAAGCCAACTGCCTGAAAGAAATCGGCGACAACGAACAGGCTTTACAAATCGTCAATCAGATCATCCTTTTGTTTGGCCCTTCGCCCGAACCGTCGGTTAAGCTGGCCAATGCATATTCGTCCCAGGCCAGTGTGTTGGGTCGTTTGCACCGATTTGGTGAAGCCCTCGAAGCATACGAAAAAGCCTATTCCGTTCATGTGCAAATCCAGAACCCAACCGGCCAGTCGGAAGTGACCTCCAACATCGGTTTTCTGTACGACAACTACCTGAAAGACTACGACAAAGCACTCCTGTATTACCGTAAGGCCCTGAAAACCATCGGCAACGACCAATACGGTCGCGTACGAATCCTGAGCAACATTGGTGAAGTTTACTGGCGAAAAAAGCACTACCCAACCGCCCTGAACTATTTCCAGACGGCCCTCGACACGCTGCACTTCGATGACCGGCAAAAACCGGCAGAACTGACCCGGACCATCCGGCTGACGCCCTACAAAGAGTACCTGCTGACGGTGATTCAGAACAAAGCCGATACCTGGCTCGACTACGCCAAAAGCAGGCCCCGAAACCATCGTGCTTTTTTTCAGGAAGCCCTGAAACGCTACCAGATTGCCGACCAGATGATCGACATCATGCGGTTTGAGCAGGCGGGTCAGCAGTCGAAACTCTACTGGCGGCAGAAAACCCACAGCATGTATGAACGGGCCATAGAAACCGCTTACCGACTGAATAACAACCAAATGGCGTTCCACTTTTTTGAAAAAAGCCGGGCGGTTTTGCTGAGCGACAAACTCAACGAACTGGGCGCCAGGCAGGAATTGCCTCCGCAACAGGCTCAGCAGGAACAGGATTTTCGCCAGCGGATCAACACGATGCAAAATGCGCTCTCGGCGTTGAAACCCGGTAGCCGTTCCTCCGATTCAACGCGAACGGTTCTGCTGACCGAACAGGAAAAACTGGATGCGTTTCTCAAAAAACTGGAGCAGGAAAACCCCACGTATTACCGCTACAAATTCGACAATACGGTTCCGTCCCTGGCGCGTCTTCAGAACTGGCTGAACGACCGGAAATCGACGCTGGTTTCGTATTTCGTCGGCGACAGTGCTCTGTATAGTCTGGCCGTTGGGCCATCCGGCACCCGGTTGTTGCGGCAGTCCGTTCAGGATTATCAAAAGGTGGTGGGCGAATTTCTGCCGCTCTGTGCCACCGACCAGCAAAACCGGCAGTTCGGGCGATTCGTAACGCTGAGCAATCAGGTTTACAACCAACTTCTTAAACCGCTGAACCTGAACACGGAACGTATCATTGTTTCTCCCGATTACCACTTCATCCCATTTGAAACCCTCAGTAAATCCGCCAATCAACCCGACTTTCTCATCAAACACCACGCGTTCAGTTACGGTTATTCGGCCACGGTTTTGCTGAAAGAAGCGGAACGTTCCACTTCTGAGAGTTCGGAATTTCTGGGTATGGCTCCGGTGCATTTCAACCAGACGCTCCAGCAGGCCACGCTCGTCGGCTCCGGTCAGGTGCTGGCCAAAATTGGTGATCGGTTCAGTCATCCGACGGTTTTGACCGACCAGGCCGCGACCCGCCGGGCATTCCGGACGATGGCTCCGCATTACCGTGTCGTTCAGTTGTTTACGCACGCCGAAGCCGACAGCATTGGCCGCGAACCGCTGCTGTATTTCGCCGACTCGACCCTGCGGTTGTCGGAACTTAGTGATGATGGCCCCTACCAGACGCAGCTCATCGTTTTATCGGCCTGTAAAACCAGTCTGGGTGTCAACCAGCAGGGCGAGGGCATTTTCAGTCTGGCGCGCGGATTCGCCACGCTCGGGATTCCCAGCGTCCTGACCACACTCTGGAGTGTGGAGGATCAGGCTACCTACAAGCTAACGGAGCGGTTTTATTACCATTTGAGCGAGGGACTTCCGAAAGATCAGGCGCTTCGGCAAGCGAAGCTCGACTGGCTGGAAAGCGCTTCCCGCGCCGACCAGTTGCCCTACCGCTGGGCCGGACTCGTTCTGGTGGGCAACGCCGACCCGCTACCCGCGTCCCAAACGGCCTGGTGGTGGCTGGGGGGCGGTTTTGTTGTCATCCTGGCGATTGGGATGGCCCGGCGATTCCGCCAGCGAACCCGGAAACCGAAAGCGGTTTATTGATACACGCGGACGTAATCGACCATTAGCCGCTGGGGCCAGATCGACTCATCGACGCCCTTTTGCCCACCCCAGTTGCCGCCAACGGCCAGATTCAGAATGAGATAAAAAGGTTGATCGAGCGGCCATTGTTCGTAGCTGCTGCCGGTTTCTTTTTTGGTGATCGTGAAATACGTCGCGTTGTCGATCAGGAAATCAATCTTCTCCGCTGTCCAGTCGATGGAGTAGGTATGAAAATCGTCCGTGGCACCGGGAATGACTTTGATGCCAGTTTTGTGGGTATTTTTGGTGTGGTTGTAGGCTTCGGTATGAATGGTGCCGTGAATCTGGTTTTCGTTGAAACCGACGTGTTCCATGATGTCGATTTCGCCGTCGAGCGGCCATTTCAACGGTGTTTTGGCACTAAGCATCCAGATTGCCGGCCAGGTTCCGCGCCCTTTCGGCAGCTTCGCCCGTACGTCGATTCGTCCGTATTTCCACTCGGCAATCCCTTTCGTGATCAGTTTGGCGGAGGTATACTCGCGGTTTTCGTGCTTTTCCTTCCGGGCTTCGATGATCAGAAAACCGTCTTCGACGCGGGCATTTTCCGGGCGGGATGCGCGGTAAAATTGCAATTCGTTGTTTCCAAAACCGCTGCCGCCCACGTCGTACGCCCATTTTCCGGGGTCGGGCAAACCGGCCTTCTCGAATTCATCAGACCAGACGAGCTTGCGTTCGGCCACGGTTACGCCCGGTTCCGGGAACGTGCAGGCGATTAAGGTTGCAATCGCGACGGTTGAAAGGAGCATTTTCATGGGTTCAGGAATCGGTTGATAAACTAATTGCCCCGTTCCCCTAAAGGGGACTTGGACGCAGCCTAAACCGGATTAAGAAGTCCCCTTCAGGGGATTTAGGGGCAAACGCGCTAAAGTCCTGGCAAACGCCCAGGTCAAAAATTGCGGCATCACCTGCCCCCAGGTTTCGGGATCGTGCCGACCGTCTTTCACTTCCACATATTGAACATCGCGGCCCCAGCGAAAACCCCGGCGTTCTACTTCAGCAATCAGGTCGAGGGTGTCGGCAATGGAGTCGATAATGCCGTCGTGGTCACGGTCGTCGGTTTCGTCCAGCGTACCGGTTTGGAACCAGAACGCCGAACCGACCGGTGGCTCCGTTTTGCGAACCTGCGCGTGCATAATTCGGTCGCTGTCATCCGAATAGCCATCGTTCAGTCCGCGTTGCCGCCACCAGAACGAACCCGAAAACACGCCGGCTTTTCGAAACAGTTCCGGGCGATGCCAAACCAGATCGAAAGCCGACAGGCCACCGAGCGAAAAACCGGCAAAAACCGACTGCTCAGGATCAGTCGAAACCCGGTATTGTTTCCGTACGTAGGGGAGTAATTCGTGAACAACAAAATCCGCGTAAAGGCCCGCTTTGGCCCCCCGGTGAAGGTAATCGGCCTTTGCAGCCACGCCGTATTCCTGAATCCGGTCCCCGCAGTGAATGGCAACCAGAATAAACGGCTGGATAGCTTTTTGATGATACAATGAATTCAAAACCGTGATCATACGGAGTCGTTCCAGGTCCTGCCCATCGTTGAGGTACAGGACCGGAAAAGACTCATCTGAACCCGCGTATTCTTTCGGCAAAACGACATCCAGCCGGACGCTCCGGTTCAGGTAAACGGATACCAAACCGGTGTCAACGTGGCTCGTCACCCCATCGGCAAACGAAGTTATTTCACCAATTCTACTCATTATAAGAACGTTACAACACATTCACCATTCCTTCATTCCGCTAAGGGCTTACCGGATTGGATCGGCTAATTACCCCAAAATTACGGACAGTTTTCGTGGAAATTCGTAAATATGGTTATCTTTCCTCCGTAATCATCAACAAAAAACCAACCGATATTTTGCAGGAACACTACAGAAAATGGTATTCGCACCACCTGGGTCGCGACATTGAAATGCTGGTTTACGGCGACTGGGGCTACCCCGTACTCCTTTTCCCCACCACGATGGGACGCTATTACGAAGCCAAAGACTTTAAACTGATCGAATCCGCCCAGTGGTTTGTCGACAACCGGAAAGTTAAAATTTATTGCATCGACAGCATCGACCGGGATAGCTGGTATGCCAAACACCTGCATCCATCGGTCCGGATTCAAAACCACCTCTGGTACGACAAAATGGTGAACGAGGAACTGGTTCCGTGGATTCAGCACGAGTGTCAGGTCGGAAAAATCGCGGTGGGCGGGTGCAGTTTCGGCGGTTTTCAGGCGCTCAACTTCGCATTCCGCCATCCCGACAAAGTGGCGCACCTCTGGTCGATGGGTGCCAAGTTCGACATTAAATCGTTCATGAGTGGGTATTACGACGACAACGTCTATTTTAACAACCCGCCGGATTACATTCCGAACGCCCACAATGACCAGTTTTACCATATGAAAATCATTCTGGGGACATCGGAGCATGATTTCTGCAAACCGGATAACTATGCGATGTCGGGCATCCTGAACCGCAAAGGCATTCACCACTGGCTCGATGTGCGTCCCTGGGGCGCGCATGACTGGCCCGTCTGGCGTGAAATGTTTCCGCATTATCTGTCACAGGTGTAAATTCGGTTTACGCTATTCGGTTTTGGGTTTACGGTTTACGGGGGCTGACGCGTTCATTTTTAATATCGATAGGGCTTTCGCTTTTGCCCCTAAATCCCCTAAAGGGGACTTTTTGCATCCGGATTAAGCCGTGTCCAAGTCCCCTTTAGGGGATTTAGGGGCAAAAAGCGAAAGTATAAAGAATTATCAGACGTAAGTCCTAATCGAATACGGAACATCGAATTTTGAATAACGAAAGAAAAATACGGCATGTGTCAGTCCGGTCAGGGAACCACACCGTAAACCGAAAACTGTAAACCGTAAACCACCTTCCGTTTTGAAATACGGCTATATCGAAAACCAGCGCCCGCTGCCGGAGGCTTTGCAACAACTTCGAACGTACCTCGAGGAAGTTCCGGTGCGTTTGCGGGGATTCAGTGAGGAGGAATTGACCTTCCGAAATCCCGGAAAATGGTCCAAGAAGGAGATTCTGGGGCATTTGATCGATTCAGGACTCAACAACCTCAAACGGTTTACTGACGCGCAGTTTCTGCCGCCACCGTTTGTGGTTCAACGGTATAACCAGAACCAGTCGGTGGTCTATAACCGCTATCAGGAACTACCGCTGGAACATTTACTGACGTACTGGCAATCGTTGAACCGACAAATTTTGTATGTTACCGAAAATATACCGGAGGAAACCCTTCAAAAGCCGGTCATACCGCCTGATGGTTCTCCGACGGTTACCCTGTTGTGGCTCATCGACGATTATGTGGCGCATCTGGGGCATCATTTTAAACAATTTTAGTGCGCTAACCCTTTATTCCGTTACGACCGATTTTGATCCCATAAAACGCATATGAAGAAAATTGGAATACTATTTGGGCAGGAAAACTCCTTTCCGCAAGCCTTCGTCGACCGCGTCAACAGCAAAAATGAAACCGACATCGTGGCCGAATTTGTGACCATCGACAAAGTCGTTCAGGGCGAAGCCACCGACTACGCCGTCATCATCGACCGGATTTCACAGGACGTTCCGTTTTACCGGGCCTACCTCAAAAACGCAGCCCTGAGCGGAACCGCCGTCATCAACAACCCCTTCTGGTGGAGTGCCGACGAGAAGTTTTTTAACAATGCGATTGCGACCAAACTGAATGTGCCGGTTCCGAACACCGTCCTGCTGCCCTCGAAAGACCGACCCGACGACACGAACGAAAACTCGTTCCGCAACCTGAAAATGATGGATTGGGAGTTCATTTTCAAGTACATCGGTTTTCCCGCTTACATGAAACCGCATTCCGGCGGTGGCTGGAAAAGTGTTTACAAAATCTACAACGCGGAGGATCTGTGGGAAAAATACGCCGAAACCGCCCAGTTGGTGATGATGTTGCAGGAAGAAATCATTTTCGATGATTATTTCCGCTGCTACTGCATCGGCGGCACCGACGTCCGGATTATGCCCTACGAACCGCGCAACCCGCACCACCTGCGCTACGCGGCTGAACCGAAAGTAACCGGCGATGCCTACAAAAAATTGATGGCCACCGTTAAAGACTACGTCATCGCCCTCAACCGGGCGCTGGGTTACGATTTTAACACGGTCGAGTTTGCCATCCGCGACGGCATTCCCTACGCCATTGACTTCTGCAACCCGGCCCCGGACGCCGATATTCATTCGGTGGGCCAGGCCAATTTCGACTGGGTTGTGGAAGCAGCCGCCACGATGGCCATTGCAAGGGCGAAAGCCCAAAAACCGGGGGCAGACAACCTGACCTGGGGTTCGTATATTCAAAGCTCATCGCAGGGTCGGCTTTTTGTTCCGGAAACACTGGTGGAAGAACCGGTGGCAGCACCCGTCGAAAAGAAAAAGGCGAAAAAAGCAAAATAAGGAATCGGTTCACGCAGCCCAACTCTGTTTCATGCCAGTATTCACGTTAGGAATCGAAGAAGAATTTCAGACGATCGACCCCGTCACGCGCGAATTGCGTTCGCACATGTCGAAAATTGTGGAGGGCGGTCAAATTCAGTTGCAGGAACGGGTGAAAGCCGAGATGCACCAGGCCGTGGTGGAAGTCGGCACGAACATCTGCACGAACATTCACGAAGCCCGCGAGGAAGTTACCTACCTCCGCAAGATGGTTCTCGACCTGGCCGACAAGCAGAACCTGCGGATTGCGGCAGCGGGCACCCACCCCATTTCCGACTGGCAGGATCAGCTCATCACCGACAACGAACGCTACGACAAGCTCATCGATGAGATGCGCGACGTGGCCCGCTCGAACCTGATTTTTGGCCTGCACGTTCACGTCGGCATCGAAAACCGCAACGAAGGACTTCACATCATGAACGCTTTGCGGTATTTTCTGCCCCATGTGTATGCCCTGTCGACCAATTCGCCGTTTTGGTGCGGACGAAATACCGGTTTCAAGTCGTACCGTTCCAAGGTGTTTGACAAATTTCCGCGAACGGGCATTCCCGACTATTTTTCGTCGGCGGCCGAATATGACGATTACATCAACCTGCTGGTCAAGACGAACTGCATCGACAACGGCAAGAAAATCTGGTGGGACATCCGGCTCCATCCGTTTTTCGACACCATCGAATTCCGGATTTGTGACGTGCCGATGCGGGTCGATGAAACGATTTGTCTGGCGGCCGTGATGCAGGCGCTGGTGGTGAAGATCCACAAACTCCACAAGCAGAACCTGAATTTCAGGCCCTATCGCCGGCTGCTGATCAACGAAAACAAATGGCGGGCGGCCCGGTACGGTATTGAAGGAAAACTGATCGACTTCGGCAAGCAGGAGGAGGTTCCCTACCACACCCTGGCGCAGGAACTGCTCGATTTCATCGACGATGTGGTCGACGAACTCGGCAGCCGGAAAGATGTCGAATATGTCAAAACCATTCTCGAAATGGGTACCGGTGCCGACCGGCAGTTGGCGGTTTTTCGGCAAACCAATGATCTCAAGCGTGTTGTGGATTACATCGTGGAGGAAACTTCTCACGGTTTGAGATAGTTATCTTTTAGATATGATTGCCCTCAACCGAAGCGTCGGCCCGGCCCCTAAAGGGGGCTTATACTGAGTGCGATAAGCCCCCTTCAGGGGCCGGGCCGACGCTTCGGTTGGGGGTTTACTGTAGCTTTGAAACGTACCCAATGGAAACTATGAAAGTGGCCGTTCTGGACCTATACAACAATGTCCCGAATGAAGGCATGCGCTGTATTCTGCAACTAATCCGGAACATCAGCGAAAAAGAACAGCTTGAATTAACGCATACGGTTTTCGATGTCCGTGGCAAGAACGAAATTCCCGGACTCGACTACGATATTTACATTTCGAGTGGGGGTCCCGGCAGTCCGCTGCCGAGCGATGAGCCCTGGGAAGAACCTTATTTTGAGTTGATCGACCAGCTTTTTTCGCACAACCGGACGAGCAATCAAAAGAAATATCTATTTCTGATTTGCCATTCGTTTCAGTTGGTATCACGGCACCTCGGCATCGGAACCATCAGCAAACGGCGGTCGACCTCCTTTGGTATTTTCCCGATTCACAAAACCGACGAAGGTCAAACCGATCCGCTGTTTCAGAAATTACCCGATCCGTTTTTTGCGGTCGATTCGCGGGATTACCAACTCACTGAACCCAATTGGGAGCGCATCAGTGAGCTGGATGCCAAGGTGTTGTGTCTGGAAAAAATCCGCCCCCATGTCGACTACGAACGGGCGATCATGGCCGTCCGGTTTACCGACGAGGTGTTTGGAACCCAGTTTCACCCGGAAGCCGACGGCGAAGGCATGTTGCGGTATTTCATGAAAGACGAGAAGAAACAGCAGATTGTCGAGAACCACGGCGAAGAAAAATACAACGAAATGGTCGAGTCGCTACTGGACCCTCAAAAAATCGGACTGACCGAATCGGTACTGATTCCGGATTTTCTGCGCCAAACCATCTGAACACCTTTAAAACGTGGCCCGGTTTTCAGACATCCGGGTCACGTCCAACCACTATGATCCAATCGATTCGTCAGGCCTACAATGAAGCATTCAGCCCGGAAAATTACCGGGCTTTTTTGGATCAGATTCACCACGATTATCCGGGACAACTGGATTTTCGGGTGGCCGAAACCCCGGTTTTTGTCCCATTGGCCTTGAAAAACCGGATTCTGGAAGCCTGCGATTCGATTGTTGATACGATCACCGATGAGCAGTTTAAAGCGTGGTCGGAAGGCGCCATTCCGCCGGGCCAGCGGGTACCGAATGAGAATGAACATACGTCTTTTCTAGCCATCGACTTTGCCATTTGCAAAGATAAAAACGGCGATTTACTCCCGCAGTTGATCGAATTGCAGGGCTTTCCGTCGATATTCGGTTTTCAGTCTTATTTGTCCGGTAATTTCAGAAACTACTTTCCCATTCCCGACGGTTTCAATCACCTGTTCGATGTCGATTCCGACGAAACCTACCGCCAGCATCTGCGTCGGCTGATCATCGGAACGGAGCCGCCGGAGCAGGTGATTCTGCTGGAAATTTACCCGGAAAAACAGAAAACCCGCATCGACTTTGCCATCACCCACCAGATGCTGGGCATCGAAGCGGTTTGCCTGACGAACATACAGAAGGAAGGACGGAAGCTTTTTTACGAAAAAGACGGACAGCGTTATCACATCAAACGCATCTATAACCGACTGATATTTGACGAGTTAGAAAACTTTCCGGAGCTAAAAACCGCTTTCTCGTTGACGGACGATGTAGACGTTGAATGGATTGGACACCCGAACTGGTTTTTCCGCATCAGTAAACACACGCTGCCTCTGCTGAACAGCCCTTACGTGCCGACCAGTCAGTACCTGGACCAGGTAAAAACCTATCCCGACGATCTGGAAAATTACGTTTTAAAACCGCTTTTTTCTTTCGCGGGCAGTGGCGTTATGCTGAATATTTCAAAGGAAGATCTGGATTCAATTTCTGACAAAGAGAATTATTTACTCCAGAAAAAAGTCAAATACGAACCGGTTATTCAGTCGCCGGACGGGTTGGTGAAGTGCGAAATCCGGATGCTCTACATTTGGCACGAGAAAGACCCGCGCCCGACGCTCCTGACTAATCTGGCACGCTTAAGCCGGGGCGAAATGATTGGTGTTCGGTTCAACAAAGACTTCGATTGGGTGGGCGGAACGGTGTGTTTTTTTGAAGAGTGAGTGTAGAATAGAGAGGTGAGACAAGAGAGTAAAGACCTCCTTAACGGTTTTTAGTCTTTACTCTCTTGTCTCACCTCTCTATTCTACACTCACTTCCCAATCCGAACCATATAACTCAGATACGGCAGTGGGCTGGTGCGAACCAGGCCGTTGGAACTGTAGATGGGCAGCAGAAGCGCCGTATCGAACGCGTGTCGACGGCGGTTGAAACGCAAGCCCGCCGAGGTCAAACCGGACAGGTAGGTATATTGCGGCTCGATGGCCTCTCCCACCAGAATGTTGTTCTGATTGATGAACGTCAGGTCCGGCGTCAGTTTGCGGACGTAGCCGATGGTGACGACACCCGACGAAGCAATGCCCTGCCGGGAGAAAGTAACCCCGGCTCCCACGGTTATGTTGCGCTCGGCATCGCCCACGGTCACCACGCCCTGGGCGAGTCCCAGTTTGGTTAACAAGTGTTCGTTCAGACGAATCCCGATATATTGGACATTCAGCGCGATGTGGGTTCTGGGCAGCAGTTTGGCACCGTATTTGGCCGAAAACGTGTGAAAATTCCGCGGATTCAGGGTCTGAAAGGTTGTGCCCACACTCAGGTTTTTGGTGATTCCCACATCCAGCCGACTGAATAAAACGTAGCTGCTTTGAAAATAGAGGCTCTTTTTTTCCGGCATATACGCCGTGGGCATCAAAAATAATCGGAAGGGGAAACCGTTCGGAAAGTCGGGGCCGCTGCGGAGGGTGCCGCCAACCAGATCGGCGCGCTGAATCTCATGGGCTGCCAACAGCCGGTCGCCCTCCTTTTTGGTCCGGATGAGATACGAAGCGCTATCCCGCCGGACGAATTGGCCGCGTATCGTGGTGCCATTTTTGAGCAGAAAATCATACGTTCCGGGAATATGCGACTGACCTGGTTCGTAGTAAACGTCCTGGGACCACCCCTTCGAAACCAGCAAAATTCCCAGAATAACAGACAGGTAGATTAGCTTCATAGGCAGGAAAAATTCATAACGATTAAAGTTAATAAACTTACCGATTTCGCCCAAGCGTTTAATAGGTGTATTTTTGCACCGGCAACTAACTATTTCCTTGAAGAACAACACAGTAGTAACCCATCGGCAACTGTTTTTTCAGCACGTCGCCCAAACATCCGACTTTCCCCTGGCGCTCGAAATCGAGCGGGCGGAGGGCATTTATCTGTACGGTTCCGGCCAGCGCTACATCGATTTGATCTCCGGTATCGGTGTGAGCAATGTCGGTCACCGCCATCCGCGGGTGCTGGCGGCCATTCAGGAGCAACTGGACAAATACCTGCATTTGATGGTGTATGGCGAATATGTGCAGACACCCCAGGTCGAACTGGCCCACGCGCTGGCCCAAACGCTGCCGGAACCGCTGTCCAGCGTCTATTTCACCAACTCCGGCACGGAGGCCATCGAAGGCACCATGAAACTGGCCAAACGGTTTACGGGTCGGCGGGAAATCATTTCGTGTTTCAATGCCTACCACGGAGCCACGCAGGGCGCGCTTTCCTTATCCGGGAGCGAAAATTTCAAACGAAGCTTCCGCCCCCTCCTCCCCGGTATTCGGCACATCCAGCACGGTGACTGGCAGCACCTTGAGAAAATCACCCAAAAAACCGCTGCCGTCATTATGGAAGTGGTGCAGGGCGAAGCGGGCGTTCGCGGGCCGGAAGCGTCGTATCTTCAGGCGGTGCGGAAGCGGTGTACGGAGGTGGGCGCATTGCTGGTTTTCGATGAAATTCAAACCGGTTTTGGGCGAACCGGAACCTTCTGGGCTTTCGAAGATTTTGGGGTCGTACCCGACGTGCTGGTTTGCGCCAAAGGCATGGGGGGCGGCATGCCGATTGGCGCGTTCATCAGTTCCGCCGAGATCATGAGCGTTTTCAAAACCAACCCGATTCTGGGACACATCACGACGTTTGGCGGCCACCCGGTTTGCTCGGCGGCTTCGCTGGCCACCCTGCGCGTTGTTCAGGACGAAAAATTACACGAACAGGCCGAAGCCAAAGGCCAGTTGTTCAAGCAGTTGCTGGTTCATCCGGCCATTCAGGCAGTCCGGGGCAAAGGGCTGATGCTGGCGGCTGAATTTGAATCGTTCGACGTTTTAAAACCGGTTATCGACCGGGCCATTGCGAAGGGCGTGATTACGGACTGGTTTTTATTCTGCGATAATTCCATGCGCATTGCACCCCCGCTCATCATTACCGAGGAGCAGATTCGGGAGGCCTGTGCGGTTATTTTAAACGCCATTGATTCCTGAAAACCGGCTCTCCGGCGACTACGTCCGTTGTTTTACCGAACGAATGGCCGAACCGTTCCGGACTTCTTCCGTGGCGGTGGTCAGGATCTGATCGCCTTCTTTCACTTCGCCAAACACCTCGACGCTGTCGCCGTCTTCAAGCCCTTTCTGAACCGGAACCCATTCGGCCTTCTGATTGATCACTTTGACGATGAAAACACCCGTTGTGGCATTGATCACGGCGGATTTTGGCACCACGAAAGTCGTGTTTTTGGTCGGCAACGGAATGGTCACCTCAGCAATCATGCCCGGCAGGAGTTTGCGGTCGTTGTTGACCACATCCACTTCGGTTCTTTCAGAACGTAGGCGTTTATCGAGCGCTCCCGCCAGTCGTTTCACCTTTCCGCTGAATTTTTTATCGGGATAGGCTTTCACGGTAAACGTCACCTCGTCGTTCAGGTCAACATACCCCGTGTAGGCTTCAGGAACGGCAATGACCAGCCGCAGCCGTTTTTGTTCCGTCAACACAAACAGCGGAAACTCCGACCCTTTGCCCGACGGCCCGATGTAGGCCCCGGTGCTGACATTCCGCAGACTGATAATCCCGCTGAAAGGTGCCCGGATTTCCAGGTATTTCCGCATGTCGGACACTTCCCGGTACGATGATTTGGCGGCTTCCAGTTGGGCCATGTCCGATTCCTTTTTCGCCAGGGTCTGTTCAATCATCGTCTGAGCGACGGTTCCCGGCGTTTTGGCGGCATCCACGTAGCGATCGTAATTGGCCTTACTGGCAATGTACAACGCTTCCTGCGACTTCAGTCTCGACTGGGCCGCCGACAGTTGCGCGTTCAGTTCGGGGGCTTCGGCCAGGGCCAGCAACTGTCCTTCCTTCACCTCCGTCCCCACATCGGCATGAATGGACTTGATAAAACCGCTCACCTTGGCGTAGATATCCACATCCCGAAACGCTACGAGTTCACCGGGAATCTGCAGGCTCGACGAGAGTTTGCCCTTGCGCAACGCAATAACTTCCAGTGGTTGCAGCTCCTCCGCCACGGCTGTCTTTTCTGTTTTCCCCTCGCTCGAGTGGCAGCCATTCAACGAACTGACCACCAGAATTCCGGAAAAAACCGCCAATACTGAATACCCTACTCTGTTAATTAACCGATTCATATACGCCGGGAATATAATGTTTACTTTCTTTGTCTTCAGGGTCTAACGATACAGACTGGGTCGATGATTTTTCCTGCACCCAGGCAAATACCAGCGGCAAAATATGCAAAGCCGCAAAAGTTGAAGCGATCAGCCCGCCGATGACGGCCCGGCCCAGCGGGGCGGTTTGCGAACCGCCTTCACCAAATCCGAGGGCCATGGGGAGCATGCCCACCACCATCGCCACACTGGTCATCAGAATGGGTCGCATCCGCAGCGAAGCGGCTTCTTTGGCCGCCAGCAGGGCATTGTGGTTTTTCATTCGCAACTGTTCGGCGTTGGTCACCAGCAAAACCGCATTGGAAATGGATACCCCCACGGACATAATCATGCCCATGTACGATTGCAGGTTGAGCGTTGAGCCCGTCAGCAGCAATAAGGCCAGGGAACCCGCCAAAACCGCCGGAACAGTACACAAAACGACCAGCGACACTTTAAACGACTGGAAGTTAGCCGCCAGCATCAGGAAAATCACGATAATGGCGGTTAATAAACCGGTTTGTAAACTGTCCAGAGTCTCGGTTAGCACCTGCGTCAGCCCCCGGGTTTCAATGGTTAATCCGCGCGGCAATTCCCCCAGATCGGCAATGGCTTTTTTAACATCAACCGTGGCCGTTCCCAAATCCATGTCGTTCAGATTCGCGGTGACCGACAAAACCGGTATCGCGCCAATGTTATCATTTTCGCCGTAGGTCCGGCCTTTTTTTATGGTTGCCACATCGCTCAGAACCGGGCGGTTGACATTGGGTGTCACCGGAATTTCGCCAATATCGCTGAGGTTCGCCATCTTACTTTCCGGCACCACCACCTGAACGCTGTACATCTGACCACTTTTCGGATCGATCCAGACGTTTTTTTCGGTAAACCGCGACGACGAAGTCGAGGCCGTCAACGAACGCGAAATCGCCGAGATGTCCGTTCCCAACTGGGCCGCCCGGACGCGGTCGATTTCGATGTCGATGGCCGGATAATTAACCGCCTGACCAATTTGAATATCCCGCAGATACGGGATCTTTTTCAGACTGGCAATCACCTTGTTGGCATACTCCTCGTTTTGCGGTTTGTTCTTCCCGATCACCTTCACTTCAATGGGCGTCGGTGAACCCTGGCTGAGGATTTTATCGGTCAGTTCAATCGGCTCGAACGACATTTTTATATCCGGCAAAGCTTCCTTCATTTTGGCCCGATACTGGTCCTTTAACTGATCCAGATCGACGTCATAATCGGGTTTTAAACTCGCCTGTAAAACGCCTTCCTGCGGCCCGGCCATGAAGAGATAAATCGGGCTGGTTGAAAACTGGGAGCTGTGCATACCCACCATGGCGGAGGTAATATCGACATTTTCTTTCCCCACCAACTGGTGCAAAATATCGATGGCCTTCAACATGGTAAGCTCGGTTTTTTCAAGTCGGGTACCATCCGGCGCGCGCAGCCGAACCTGAAACTGACCGGCGTTGACGCGCGGTAAAACATCGCGACCAATGGTGCTCAAAAAGAAAGCCGTACTGGCCAGTGCGACCACTACATAGCCAACGGTTATGGATTTTTTATACGGAAGAGTCCACGAAATAAAGCGCACGAAATTAATCCGTAGCCGCTCGAAACGGCCAATTTTTCCGTCGTTATTGAGGTCAGCCTGGTGCGCTAATTTCTGTTTTCCGCTCAGGATTCGTTCTTCCGACGACAGGGCCGTTACCGGAAGCGACTGGGCCTGTTGGGCGTCGTGTTTCCCGGCTTTTCCGTTGGTTTTGATGACGTGTGCTTTCATCAGCCAGTTCGCCAATACCGGCACCAGCGTCTGGGCCATGATGTAGGACGTAATCATGGAAAAAGCAATCGCCAGCGAAAGCGGTAAAAACAAAGCCCCTGGTATACCCTTCATGGTAAAGGCCGGGGCAAAAACCGCCAGGATACAAAAGAGAATCAGCAGTTTGGAAAAGGCAATTTCCTGACAGGCATCCCAGATCGCCAGCGCTTTGGGCTTTTTCATGTCCAGGTGCTGGTGAATATTCTCGATCGTTACCGTCGATTCATCCACGAGAATCCCGATGGCTAATGACAAACCGCTCAACGTCATAATGTTGATGGTTTGCCCGAATAACGACAGGAATAAAACCCCGGAAATAATACAGATCGGAATGGTGATAATCACGATGAGAGCACCCCGTGGATCGCCCAGGAAAAGCAGGACCATCAACCCGGTTAAAATCGCCCCAATGACGCCTTCGGTGATCAAACTTTCGACCGAATTGATGACGTAAACTGACTGGTCAAATTCATACGATAACGTAACGTCTTCGGGTAATAACGACTGAAAATTAGGCAGCTCTTTTTTCAAATTCTGCACCACTTCCCAGGTCGACGCATCCGCCGATTTGGTAATGGGCAAATACACCGACCGGCGGCCATTCACCAGCACATAACCCGACGTAATATCAGCCGCGTCTTCTACCTGCGCCACATCTTTCAGATACAAACTCTGAACTGATCCGGTATACAACGGAATGTTTCCAAAGTCTTTCACCTCCCGGATGGTGGTGTTGGCCGGCGTAAAATAATTCAGATCGCCCACCCGCACGTTACCCGCCGGCGTCGCCTGGTTGTTGGCCCGCAAAGCCAGTACGAGCTGGTCGGGCGTCAGGTTGTGGGAGCGCAGCAGTGCCGGATCGGCCCGGATCACAATCGTTCGCGAGTTACCACCAAAGGGGGCCGGAGCCACCAGACCCGGAATGGCACTGAACCGCGCCCGGACATAGACGTTGGCTAAATCCTGTAATTCGTTGTTGGTTCGGATCGGGCTGCTCAATACCAACTGTCCCACCGGCAGCGTCGACGCATCGAACCGAAGAATGAAAGGTGGTTGGGACCCGGGTGGAAAAATAGCCTGCGCCCGGTTGGTATACGACGACACTTCAGCGGCCGCCTGGGCCATGTTCGTGCCTTCGTAAAACGACAGTTTGATCAGCGTAAGCCCCTGAATGTTCTTGGTTTCGATGCTTTTAACGCCCGACACGTAGAGCAACAGATTGACGTACTGTTTCCCGAAAAACGACTCCATCTGGTTGGGCGTGTAGCCGCCAAAGGGGTGAGAAATATAAATAACCGGCAAATCCAGATTGGGAAAAATGTCGATTTTGATCGTGCGAACGGCACCGACACCGAAATAAAATAATCCCGCAACCAGTACCAGCACGGTAATGGGTTTACGAAGGGCTGATCGGATTAAATCCATAACGTACTGGTATTGGTTAGAAGTTGGAATCTACGGGTATCGAACGCACTACCGGATCTGGCCCGTAATCTTTGCCGCCCAATACCATGCTTTTTTAGGATCACGGTCGGCGACACTTTGCAGCAGGGAGGTGTGCATGTTCTGTTTACTCAGCAACGTCTCCGTCGTTATAAAAACTTCCATGAACGACTTCTTCATTTTATTGGCTATGATCCTGTAGAGATCCACGAGAACTTCATTTTTCGACGCCATCGCCAGGCGGATGTGAAACTGAATATCCGCTTCGATGCATTCTTCCGGGCGGTTTTGCAGGGCGGCCTCGTGCCGTTTCTCGAGATAACCGGTCATGAGTTCGATGTCTTCCTGCGTCCGGTTCAGGGCGGCTTTTTCGGCAATTTTGAGTTCCAGCAACTGACGAACCTCGTTCACATCGTCGCCCTCGGCCCGCGACAGACTCTGGTGAAATGGTTCGACGCTGTTCTGCTGGAGTTCCACGAAGGTACCCAGTCCCTGCTGCACCCGGATCAACCCCTTGTTGGCCAGGATGCGGATGGCTTCGCGGATGGTCGAGCGGCCCACGCCAAACTGCTGCATGAGTTCAGGTTCGGAAGGGAGCTTTTCGCCAATTTTGTAGTGATTCGACGCGATTTGGTGCTGGAGCTTGTTGACAACCGCATCGGCCAGACTTTCGCGCTTGATAAGGATCGTATCAGTAGTCATCATATCATCTGATGAGTAAAAATAAGTCGTATACGGCAAAAGCGCAAGGTATGGAAGCAATATGATTTTTTCATTAAACCGACAGATTCGATAAGTAACGCTTGTTAAGAGAATAGTGCTATTTCAAATACAATTCAAGCCAAAAAGTGCCTCCTGTTTACCTTGAATACCGTATATTGCAGGCGGAGGCCACTTAAAATTACACTTCACATTCTCATACTAAGCAAAAGTCAATCATGCCCAGTACCTACCCCGCTCCCCGTAAAAATGTTCTTTTGTTGAGTTGTATGGATCTGCGGCTGCTGGACGACATCGTGCGGTTTATGCACCGTGACAACCTGGCCAATCGGTACGACCAGTTTATTTTAGCCGGTAGTTCGCTGGGAGCCAACCTGCATGGTGCCTGGAACGAGGTCTTTTTTCAACACATCGAAACGGCAGTGGAACTGCATGGTATTCAGGATGTCTATATTCTCGAACACCGCCATTGCGGGGCTTACGAGAAATTCCTGGGCGACGAAGGTACCTTTGACGATTCAACGGAAGATCAGAAAAAAGAACAGGAACTTCACAAGATCCATGCGGTTGAGTTGGCAAAACGGATTCATTCGTGGAGTGATGCCCACCAGTATACCTTGAATGTCAGAACGCTTCTGATGGACTTGCGGGGTGAGGTTTCCATACTCGAATACCTGCCGGCATCGCCCAACGTATAGAAATCAAAAAGGCCCGAAATGCATAGTCTGTGATCATTCCTTTTCGTATCTTGAGATCCTTTCAGGAATGACCGGCGAGTTCTTAAAACTTAATGTAACTCTCTGACGGTCTTGAATTTACATTATGTTACTTTATGCCCACCATTGTTAACGAAAAGCTCCAACTTGCGCACGACTTCGTTCTGCATACGAATCGTAATGTCTTTTTGACGGGAAAAGCGGGCACGGGAAAAACGACGTTTTTGCACGAGATTAAACAGTTGACATCCAAACGACTGGCGGTGGTTGCTCCCACCGGCGTGGCCGCTATCAACGCCGGGGGCGTCACCATTCACTCGTTGTTTCAATTGCCGTTTGGCCCATTGGTTCCGGGAACGGCAGGCCAGGAATCCAAAAAAATAAACCGGGAAAAAATCAAATTATTCCGGACACTGGATCTGTTGATTATCGATGAAATCAGCATGGTTCGCGCCGATGTGCTCGATGGCATCGATGAGGTGTTGCGACGCTACCGCCACCGCCCGGAACCCTTCGGTGGTGTGCAGTTGCTGCTCATTGGCGACATGCAGCAGTTGCCGCCGGTGATTCGGGACGATGACTGGGCTTTTCTAAAACCGTATTACGAAACCGGCTATTTTTTCGGGAGCCGCGCCCTGCGAAAAACACCGTACATTTCCATTGAACTACAGCACATTTACCGGCAATCCGACCAGCGTTTTATTGACATCCTGAACAGCATTCGCGAAAAACGCGTCACGCGTTTGCAATTGGACGAGTTGAACCAACGGTACATTGCTGATTTTTCACCGGACGACAGCGAAGGATTCATCACCCTGACGACCCACAACAACGCGGCCCAGCAAATCAACAACCAGAAATTGCGGGCTTTAAAGACGTCCTCCCACACCTTTGAAGCCACCATCGAAGGCGACTTTCCGGCCCACGCTTACCCAACCGAAGCCAGTCTGGAACTGAAAGTTGGCGCTCAGGTGATGTTTGTCAAAAACGACATTTCCCGCGAAAAACTGTTTTACAACGGAAAAATCGGGCGGATAACTGACATCGACGACGATTTTATTTATGTCAAATGTCCCAAAGAAACCGAAACACTTGCCGTGGATCGAATGGAGTGGACGAATATCCGGTACTCCCTGGATGCGACTACGAATGAAATTAAAGAAGAACCGGTCGGTAAATTTGTTCAATATCCCCTCAAACTGGCCTGGGCCATTACGATTCATAAAAGCCAGGGACTGACGTTCGAAAAAGCGATCATCGATGCGGCTTCGGCTTTTGCCCACGGGCAGGTGTATGTGGCACTGAGCCGCTGTAAATCGCTGGATGGTATGGTGCTGCGCGCACCCATTCCATCCCACAGCATCAAAACCGAGCTGATGTTGGAGGAATTTCACGAACAGGTTCAATTGCAAACGCCCGACGAACAGGAGTTGTGGAATTCGAAACAAGTCAACCAGGAAAACCTGTTGCTGGACCTGTTTTTATTCGACCGATCGGAGTATTTAATCAACAAATCGCTTCGGCTGGTGGTCGAAAATGCGGCCAGTCTGGACGAAGGGGCTGAGCAAATCCTGAGTCATTTCAAAAACCTCTTCCACGAAAAAGCCGGTAGTCTGGCCACACGGTTCCGCCAACAGCTCCCGGCTTACTTCGCCGAAAGTCTCTTGCCGGAGGATAACCAGCCGTTACAAGAGCGCATTCGAAAAGCGGGCGTTTACTTCTACAACCTGGTCAACAATGAACTATTACCCATTCTTTATCATTATCCAACCGGTTCCGATAATAAACTCGTTCAGGAGTCACTGCGCGAATCGCTGGAAGAACTCGAAAAAGAACTGTTCATCAAAATGCACTGTTTCGACGGTTGCCGGAGCGGTTTTGAAGCGTTGGCTTATCTGAAAGCCCGGAACGAATCCGAACTGGTCTTTCAGCCAAACCGGAAATTGAAGGACCGTCGGAAAGCCGGTGAGCCATCCGAAAGCAGCGGCAATAAAGCCGGTACCAGCCTCTACAAAGCCCTGACGAAATGGCGGGACGATCTGGCCGGGGAAAACGACAGCGCCGGATACATGGTGCTTCCCCGGAAAACGATTCTGGAACTAAGCCGCATCCGGCCCAAAACGCTGGATGAATTATTAACCGTAAAAGGGTTCGGAAAAACGAAAGTCAAAATGATCGGCGAAGAAGTCCTGAGCATTATCCGGGAGTTTACCGACTAGATTCATACAACCTGTTTATCAATACAATGACTAATCCACTTCTGTGCAACCCGGTTTCGGGTGTCTGCGAAATTCCGGATCACGTGTTAAGTGCCGGAAATGAACCATTGGCCTCAGTTTCCGACGGCACTCCGGTCGATCAAATTCACATTACGTATTTTACCGATCCGATTTGTTCGACCTGTTGGGGCATTGAACCGCAGCTTCGCAAATTGAAGCTGGAATATGGCCGGTCTTTGACCATCGACTATCGCATGGGCGGTTTGCTGCCTTCGTGGGACGTTTACAACAGTGGCGGCATTAGCAAACCCGCCGATGTGGCCCACCACTGGGACGAAGTTAGCCAGCATTACCAGATGCCCATCGATGGCGATGTCTGGCTGGAAGATCCGCTTCCTTCCTCCTATCCGCCCTCCGTGGCGTTTGTAGCAGCCCGGTACCAAAGTCCGGAAAAAGCCATCCTGTTTCTGCGGCTCATTCGTGAAATGGTTTTCCTGCACAAGAAAAATATCACGAGGTGGGAGCATCTCGCTCAGGCAGCCTCCTGGGTTGGGCTTGATGTGGAACGGTTCCGGTTCGATTATGAACACAGTGCTATAGCCGGTTTTGAAGACGACCTGGCTTTTGCCAAACGGTTGGGTGTGCGCGGATTTCCAACCCTGTTTCTCGAAACGGCTACCCGACAAACCAAAATCTATGGCTTCAAACCGTACTCCCTGTTCGAAGAAGAACTGCACTTTCTAAAACCTGACATTCAGAAAACGGCTTTTATGTCACCGGCAATGGAGCTGTTTCACAAATTTCGCAGTCTGACCACCCAGGAATTTGCGGTAATTACCGGGCAGAATTTCGCAAGTGCCGAGAAAATACTTTCCGATTGGGAAAAAGCGGGTTCGATTGAACGCGTGTCCTCCAAAAATGGGTTTTTGTGGCTTTCTGTTAATTAGGAAGCATTCCGCCTGCGGTTTTGATCGCAGGCGGAATGTCATTTATTTTTCTCCCGGGTGATACGTTTTGCCAACATGCTGCTGAATATCTTCCGGGTAGAACCAGACGTCTTTGAATTTTCCGGCGCTGAATAGCGCGGACTGATCATTGAAATGCGGGGAAGCAGGGTCGCTGCTGTGGCCACCGTTGACAACCGTCCGGGCTTTTACGCGATCGCCAAACTCCACGACAGCGACAAAACTATTGCCCACACTACCGTATCTTTTTTTCGTTCCGGGATAGGTCCTTGCCCCAAACGACGCCAGCGATCCCCAGGTGGCGGAGGTGAACCCGACCGGAAAGCTGGGCTTCTGATCATCGAAGGTTTCTTTAATTTTTCCGGTCAGCCGCTGAAACCGGTTGATGTCGCCCCAGGGGGTTTTCCAGGTGCCAAAGTCTCGTGTGAGTTCCTCCAGCACCTCGGCGAGCATCTTCACTTTATCCTCCGGGCTTGTGTTTTTCACGACGTAATCGGTAAACGTCAAAAAGTCAAACCGCTGATTACCTTTGATTTGCGCGCGGGCCAGGCGTTGAATCTTTTCACCCCAGAAAACCGCCAGCGTGGTGGCCACCGAAGTTGTTCCGTACGTTTTATCCCAATTGTTTAGCAGGTCAATGGCTTCGGCCAGTGGTTTGGACGGTTCTTCTGACTTGGCAGAAACGGTTTTGTAGGCTTGAAGCAACGACGGAATGAGGTCGTCGAAGCCGGGCAGATGCGGATCGTTGGCGGCTACAATCAGCGTGTCCAGCGTAAAAACCGTCTTCTGGCTCAATACCTGAACCGCGTTGACGCCCCGGTAATTTTCGGCATCTGGTGCCATGTAGGTCGGAAACTGGCTGATGGCCGGGCTGCTGGGTCCCGAAACGGAAAACGGCGTTGAATTGCAATTCTGAATCCAGCCGCTGACCGGATCTTTCACCTGAACAATCTCGGTGATGTCGTGCAGGCCTTTCCAGTCTGTTTCCGGATCGCTCCCATCGACGGGCTCGTTCCAGTTGAATTTCGGGTTTCGTTTCGGGATAAAATTTCCGTGCCAGTACGCAATCGTTCCTTTGCGGTCTGCATAAACCGTGTTGTTGGTCGCATTGCCGTTCAGCTTCATGACGTTCTGATAGCTCTTGTAATCTTTGGCCTTCGTCCGCAGATACGATTGCGCCAGCGCATTCAGCGGGTCGTTCATCATGCTAATGGCGATCCACTTGTCACCGAGCTGACCCGCCACCGGACCGTGGTGCGTGCGGTAAATCGTAAAGTCTTTGTGCTTGATTTCATTCCCGGATTTGTAGGGCAACGAGATCTTTTCGGTTTTCACCGGACGCCATTCCGCACCGGATTTGTACTGGTAAATCCCGTCTTTCTTTTCAACCGTTTCCAGGTATTCGTCCATCGAATCGGCGTCACCCGATGTGTGCATCCAGCCACAATTCTGGTTAAACCCCTGATAAACAAAGAACTGGCCCCAGGTGACAGCCCCATACGCATTCAAGCCTTTTTTACTGACCACATGCACTTCCGACCGGAAATAGAACGAGGTGTGAGGATTAATCAGCAGCATGGCGTTTTTCGATGCGGTTTTAGAAGGCGCAATGGCAAAACCGTTCGAGCCGACGGGTTCGCGGTCGGTCTTCTCAAAATCATATGCCTGCGCCGACCATTTCGAATTGGTATAAAACGCTTTGATCCGCTCCGTAGAAATAACACTTAGGTTCCCGCCGATGCTGCCTTCGCTGAACATGAGGGGCATCCAGGGCTGAAACCGGGTCAATAACCGGGGTTTGACATTGGGGTGTGTGGCCAAATAATAGTTCGTCCCCTCGGCAAAGGCATCCAGCAGTTTTTTCATCCAGGCCGGCGATTTTTTGTAGATCGCCATGGCCTGCGTGGTATCCATAAAAAGCCGGGCGCGGAGATCGTGGTACAGGGCGTCTTCACCGTCGACCTCAGCCATGCGGCCAATGGCGTCGATGTAATTTTCTTCTACCCGCGCAAAATCGTCTTCGCATTGTGTGTATAACAACCCGAAAACGACGTCGGCATCGGTTTTTCCGTAAATATGCGGAATATCCCAGGTATCGCGAGTGATGGTTATGCCTTTCGCCCGTTGCTGCCAGCGTTTGACTTCGTCGGGACGGAAAGCCTGCGTCCAGGCTGGGAATGAATTCAGGAGAAAAATCAGGAGAAAAAGTGATCGCATCGTACTGGGTGTAAAGACGGTATTCGTTCTTTCGTAAGATAGGCCAAAACGCGAAACCGGGCAAGCTTTGACAATTAGATTGTGACTCAATCACCCAAAATGCAAACAAAAAAGCCCAACATGGCTGTCGGGCTTTGGCAATCTATGATAAAATAGCACGCAATTCTTACAATTGGGCTACTAATTTCTGTTCCAGAACGGATTTGGCAACGGCACCAATGACCTTGTCCACCATTTTTCCGTTTTTAAACACCATCAAAGTCGGAATGCTGCGGATACCGAATTGGGCCGGAATCTGGGCATTCATGTCCACATCCATTTTCGCCACGATGGCTTTGCCTTCGTATTCGCCAGCCAGTTGTTCCACAACGGGTCCGATCATTTTACAGGGGCCACACCATTCAGCCCAAAAATCCACAAGTACCGGTATATCAGAATTGATTACTTCTGCGAAGTTGGCGTCGGTTATTTCAATCGCTTTTGCCATGATTGTATCTCGATTTTTTGTCTACTTTAACTCTTATGTACGTACAATGTTTTGAATTGGAAAAAAGTTCAACACTAATTCAAACGATAGCCGACTCCATCGATCGCGTCCAATTCTTTCAGTAATTCATTGACCGGCGAGATTTTAAACGGCCTCGACAACATGCTGACGTCAACCCGGTCTTCATCGTCCGTTACCCGCAACACCAGGTTGCAGGAACCGGGATAAGTCTTCACCAGATCAGCTATTTTGGCCACAAACTCGTTGTTAATCAGCTTCAAATCGAGTTGAACACAGAGTTCTTTGCTGTATTTTTTCCGGACTTCGGTCAGCAACTGAATAAAATTCGGGCGAAATTCGAAGGCGTCGGAGTTCCAGCGGTTTTGCAGTTTACCTTTTACATGGAGAAACAAACCTTCTTCGATGTAATTGCCCATTCGCACAAAATCCTCCCCGAATAAACTCATTTCGACCGTTCCGTTGTAATCTTCCAGCTTGAAAATCACAAACGGATTTCCGTTTTTCGACTGCCGGAGTTGCTTGGTTGTCACAATACCGCCCACGGTAATTTCCCGTCCCTGATTCGCTTCATCGAACAGTTTATCGAGCGTACACGTACAGAAACTTTCCAGTTCAATCCGAAATTCATCCAGCGGGTGACCGGAGATGTAAAAACCGACCACATCTTTTTCAAATTTCAACCGCTCAATCTCACTCCAGGGCTCTACAACGGGCGGTTTAGGCCGGGCAATGTTGGGTTCTCCGCCAATTCCGCCAAACAGCGACTGCTGGGCCGCCGATTTTTCGGCGTGGTAGTTATTGGCGTATCGCGTCAGTTTTTCAATATACGTGGCGGTTTCTCCCTCGGCGGGGGTAAAATACTGCGCCCGGTGGAATTCCTCCTGATTATCAAAGGCTCCCGCGTAGGCCAGACTTTCCAGCGTCTTTTTATTGACCGTTCGCAGATTGATCCGAATCACGAAATCGTACACATCTTTAAACGGCCCGCCTTTTTTGCGTTCTTCAATGATGGAATCTACCGCTGCGTCGCCCGTGCCCTTGATGGCCCCCAATCCAAACCGGATTTCTCCTTTCTGGTTCACCCCGAAAAACCGCTCCGATTCGTTGATGTCCGGCCCCAAAACCGGAATGCCGATCGCTTTGCATTCCTCCATGAAGAAGGTAATTTTTTCGATGTTGCCCAGTGAACTGGTCAAAACCGCAGCCATGTATTCCGACTTGTAATGCGTTTTTAAATACGCGGTTTGGTACGCAACAAAGGCGTAACAGGTCGAGTGGGACTTGTTGAAGGCGTAGGACGCAAAAGCTTCCCAGTCGGTCCAGACTTTCTCACAGGTCTTGATGGCCAGCTTGTTAGCCGCACAACCATCCATAAACTTGCCCTTCATTTTGTCGAGCGTTGCGCGGTCTTTCTTCCCCATCGCCTTCCGCAACACGTCGGCATCTCCCTTCGTGAAGTTGCCCAGTTTCTGCGACAGCAGCATCAATTGCTCCTGATAAACCGTAATGCCATACGTATCCGCCAGATATTCTTCCATTTCGGGCAAGTCGTATTTGACTTCTTCGCGCCCGTGTTTCCGGTTGATAAAGTTCGGAATGTAGGCAATCGGGCCGGGGCGATAGAGGGCGTTCATCGCAATCAAGTCCTCAAAACGGTCCGGTTTGAGGTCTTTCATGTATTTCTTCATCCCGTCGGATTCGAACTGGAAAATCGCGTTCGTTTCACCACGCTGGAAGGTTTTGTACGTTTCCTCGTCGTCGAGCGGAATGTCGTCAATGTCGGTTTCGACCCCGTTGACAAACAAACCGCCGTGGTTTTGCTTGATCAGCCGCAGGCTTTCCTTGATGATCGTGAGGTTTCGCAGACCCAGAAAGTCCATCTTGATAACGCCCGCATCCTCAATCACTTTCCCTTCATACTGGGTAATGATCAGGTCGGATTCTTTGGACGTCGAAACCGGCACAATGTTCGACAAATCCTCCGGCGCGATGATGATGCCGGCTGCGTGAATACCGGTATTCCGGATGTTGCCTTCCAGCTTCCGGGCCTGTTTCAGCACTTTTGCCTGCAAGTCATTTCCTGCTTCTATGGCCCGCATCTTTTTCACGTTCTCGACCTCTTCCGGCTGAATCATCATGCCCAGCGTATCGATCGAGTCCTCAAAAATCTTCTTGAGGGTCATGTTGTAGGTCGGCTTGTCGGGCACCAGTTTCGCCAGCGCGTTCGATTCAGCCAGCGGCAGTTCCATCACGCGGGCCACATCCTTGATGGCCGATTTGGCCGCCATCGTACCGTAGGTAACAATTTGCGCTACCTGCTGCTTACCGTATTTTTTTACCACATAATCGATCACCTTCTGGCGACCTTCGTCGTCAAAGTCAGTGTCAATATCGGGCATTGACTTCCGGTCGGGGTTCAAAAACCGCTCAAACAGCAGGTTGTACTTGATCGGGTCGATGTTGGTAATCCCGATGCAATAGGCCACCGCCGAACCTGCCGCCGAGCCCCGGCCCGGCCCCACCATCACGCCTAAATCACGCCCGGCCTGAATGAAATCCGAAACGATCAGGAAGTAGCCCGCAAAACCCATCTGCCGGATCACCCCCAGCTCAAACCGCAACCGCTCATCGGCTTCGGGCGTCAACACCCGATACCGTTGTTTAGCACCCTCGAAAGTCAAAAATTCGAGATAATCATCCTGGGATGCAAAACCGTCGGGAATCACGAAGTTGGGCAGCAGAATATCACGCTTCAGTTTCAGCGTTTCGACCTTGTCGACAATCTCGTTGGTGTTATCGATCGCTTCCGGCAAATCGCGGAACAGCGTCGACATTTCCTGGGTATTTTTGAAGTAAAACTGGTCGCTGAAAAACGCAAAACGGGTTCCTTTTTTAGAACCTTCCTCATCATTGAATTCCTTTTCGGAAGGCGTACTCAGTTTTTCGTTCGTATTGACACACAGCAGGATGTCGTGCGCCACCCAGTCTTCCCGGTCGACGTAATGGGAGTCGTTGGAGGCAATGATTTTGACGTTGTATTTCCGGGCGAACTTGACCAGCACTTCGTTAACTTTGATCTGGTCGGGAATCTCGTGGCGTTGCAGTTCCACATAATAATCTTCCCCAAACCGGTCGAGCCACCACTGAAACTCCTTTTCACCCGCTTCCTCGCCTTTTTTCAGAATGGTTTTCGGAACCGACGCCCCGATGCAGCAGGTGGACGCAATCAGTCCTTCCTTGTATTGATCGATCAGTTCTTTCGTAATCCGGGGGTACTTCCCGTAGAGTCCTTCCGTATAGCCCAGCGAACAGAGTTTGATCAGGTTTTTATAGCCCTGTGGATTCTTCGCCAGCAGCAGTTGGTGGTAGCGAATGTCTTTCTGTTCTTTGGTAAACTGCTTTTTGGTATGATCTTCAACGACGTAAAACTCACAGCCGACGATCGGTTTGATGCCCTGTTTGGCGGCTTCGGCCACAAACTCGAACACCCCGAACATGTTGCCGTGGTCGGTGATGGCGACGGCGGGCATGTTGTCGGATTTGGCTTTTTTAATCAGCTTTTTGATCTCAGCCTGCCCATCGAGCAGCGAATATTGGGTGTGGCAATGGAGGTGTGAGAATTGCATGGTAATGTATGTTACTTTAGTAATTCCAGGGTACCGGGCTGGACTGTTGCCGTGTATAACATCGAAATTGCTCGGGCTTCAGGTCAAAGATAACGCAACAAAACGAAAGCGTTTTCTTTTTTAGGTAAGCAATTTCGAGTACTTCGGCTTTAACCCGTTCAAAACCGTGGTAGTGGAATAAAGCGGTAATATCCGCCCAGAGGCCATAATTCAATACTTTCTCAATCACAAACCGGGATTTGATTTCGAAGTCAAGGTGCTCAAAATCGACATCCCAGAAAGCGGTTGGCGAGATAGCGGGGCGGTTTTTACCGATTTCTGGCTTCATCAATTTAGCGTTCTTGGCTATTGGCAATGTTATAGATCCTCTTTATTTTAGAACTTCAATAGTAATGGCTTGTATGATCTCATCTGCATTTTTTGTAAAACCTCCATTCATGAATCGCAGTCGATTAGGGTGGCATATTTGATAAGTATTGGAAGGCAACATTGGAGATTTAATTATAAATAAGCGATTTGCAATTTTTTCTTCGCGGTAATTCGTTTCAAATTTCAATCCGTACTGCTTATTAACTGATGTTACGCAGCCTTAGCCAATAGAGTAGATTGACTTTTGAGACTGTTTAGGTCTCGCATCGCCAATTTCATCGCGTTCATCGTCAGCAGTGATTTTAAAGCAAAATGATTTTTTGAAGTAG
>NZ_QOWE01000001.1 GCF_003334855.1 Larkinella punicea | reverse complement strand
TGCCCATTGGAAAACTAGGAATATTGTCTCTTCAATGTTCACTTATCCACAGGTGGCCCAGTTTACATCGGCGCGGGTGGACCAGCATTAATCGGTGTAAATGGCCCAGTTTGGAGTGGCATATTCACATAGGGCGGTGGAATGTTTAAGGTCGTCAAGATGGCTTTTAAGTTTTCAGCCACTACTTTAACCGTCGGCATTTGGTAAACTTTCTCGGATTTTTCCACACCGGCCCGGTCATAGGCAAAAACGGGAGCGACCTTGGCCAGTTCATCCATCACCAGGTTCCAATTGCCGAGTCCCATTCCGAGTCCATTTTCGAAAATAAGGATGGGCTCATTGGCCTTCCTTTTTTCCAATCCTTTTACGGATACATGGAAAGTATGGCCATTGGCGTTGACGAATTTTTCCTGGGCGGAGGTGACCAACGAGCTGATTATGAGGGATAACAGAAAGGCTACTTTCATTTTTTTGGGTTAGTAAGACGCTCAAAATTGCGTTGTAGAATGTGACGCCGTTGGGATAAGCCCCCACTACAACGCCGGGTCGATACGGGGTACCGCAAAGCCTTCGTTTGTTCAACTATAATTTTAGTTTATGAGGGCGTAAAAAACAACTAAGTATTTAGTTTTTTATTATCAATCCAGCAAACCTTCAGCGCCAGTGGGTGAGAAGCGGTTTAAACTACTTTTACGCGTAGCTCCTGACCCACGACGTATGCATAACCCAACCTGGCCGTTTGCCGATTTTGCCGCTAACAACCCCTGTTCACAATCTCCAGGAAAGGCCAACAGAGCCTGAAATCGCTATTTTTTGCCAAAATAGTTGCGATCGCTTCTGATCCATTGTATGTTTGCCTAATTATTTTTAATAAGTCTAAATAAGTATAAAGATTGCCAGAAAGAGTTGAATCCGTCTTTTACTTATTGATAACCCATAAAAAACCCGGTGCACTGTCGCCAAACCTTACACCGGGTATCCGTCAAATCATCCGCTAAAACGATTAACAGAGTAAACAAAAGTATGAAACATTTTACACACCTTGTGCTTATCATCAGGATAAGCATTTGCCTCCTCTTTGTCCAAATTTTCTTCTCCACGTCCTACGCAGAAAACCGACCGGGAGAAGCCGGAAAAGGAACCATCAAAGGCTTCGTTCAAACCGCTGACGGTAAACCCGCCGGATTCGTAAACGTTTCTTTGAAAGGATTGACCAAAGGGTCGATTACGAATGAAAAAGGTGAATACCAGATCAAAAACGTACCGGAAGGCGCGCAAACGGTGGTTGTTCAATTACTCGGCTATTCACCGGTTGAACTGAATGTGACCGTTGCACCGAATGAAACGACCACGATTCCGGCCATCAGCCTCAACGAAGATTCGAACACCTTGCAGGAAGTCTGGGTGCGGGGCAATGTGAACAAATTTGCCCATAAAGAATCGGATTACGTGGCCCGTCTGCCGCTTAAAAATCTGGAAAACCCGCAAGTCTACACCGCCGTCAACAAAGCGTTAATCAGCGACCAGGTAATCACCGATTTCAAAGAGACGTTGCGGAACGTGCCGGGCGTTGCCCCGCTTAATAATCCGGCGGGCGGAACGGGTGCCACCATCCGGGGATTTACGGCGAACACAACCATCCGCAATGGCATGGCTGTTCAGATTTACCAGTCGGATGTTATCAATCTGGAACGCGTGGAAGTCATCAAAGGTCCTTCCGGTACGTTGTTCGGTTCCAGTCTGGTGGGTTTCGGCGGACTGATCAACCAGGTCACGAAAAAACCGTTCGAAACGTTCAAAGGCGAGGTTGCCTACACAGCGGGAAGCTACGAACTGAGCCGCTTTACGGCCGATATCAATACACCGTTGAACGCCGACAAAACGGTTTTGTTTCGGGTGAATGCGGCTGCTCACTCGGAAGGGTCGTTCCAGAATTATGGTCACAACCGTCGCTATACGGTTACGCCCAGTCTGTCGTACAAAGTGGATGACCGGTTGTCTTTTTTATTCGACGCGGAGCTGAATTCGACGAACCGATCGACGGTTGCGTATTATCAAAACTTACCGAGAACATCTTATCGTAACTTTAAGGATATTCCCATTCCCATCAAAACCTCGCTCGGCGGAGAAAACATCGACGCCAGTATTACCGCACTGAATTATTCGGCGGGTGCCCGGTACGTGATCAATCCGCAGTGGACCTCACAAACGAACGTGGCCATTGGCAATAACCGCATCGAACACAGCAACCAGATTTACCCCAACTGGACCAGCGATACGACCTTTAACCGCAACATCTCGAACTACGGCCCCCGGATTTTTACCTCCATCAACGCCCAGCAGAATTTTGTGGGTAATTTTCAGTTGGGTGGCTTCCGAAACCGGCTGTTGGTGGGTGTAGATCTTTACACCTTTACGAGTCAACTCCGGTTTACGGACGTCGGCACCTACGATGTTGTCAATACGAAGCGGCCGATTCCCGGCATCAATCTGGAAAAAGTGAATGCCATCGTAGCGACCAAAACCAATTCCAATAACGAGACAAAGCTGAGTACCTACAGCGCCTACGCGTCGGATGTGATCAATCTGACCCGGAAACTGGTCGTGATGCTGAGTGTGCGGGTGGATCGCTTTGTGAACAATCCTACCATTACCAACGGCGTGGCCGCTAAAAATGATTATGAGCAGACGGCGGTATCGCCCAAATTCGGGTTTGTTTACCAACTCGTGCCGGATCAGGTGTCGGTATTCGGGAATTACATGAACGGTTTCCAGAATGTGGCGCCCGTGGTTCAGCCCGATGGAACGACCTCGGTCTTTAAGCCCCTGAATGCCAACCAGTGGGAGGTGGGCGTGAAGGCCGAAGCGTTCAACCGGAAACTCAGCGGAAGTGTCAGTTACTACGACATTGCCATTCGCAACGCGACCCGCGTCGAAAATAGCTTCACGCTTCAGGACGGTTCCCAGCAAAGCAAAGGATTCGAAATTGAGCTGATCGGTAATCCGGTAGCGGGGCTGAATATCGTTGCCGGTTATTCAAAGAATGAAAATAAAGTGGTTAAAGCCGCTGATTTTGTCGGCAATTACGTCGCTCAGGCCCCCACGGATTTTGCCAATCTCTGGGTGACGTACAAGTTTTCAGGAAGAACGCTGCGAAACCTGGGTCTGGGATTCGGCGGTAATTACGTTTCGGATTGCTATTTCGACGCGGCCAATCGGATCACCATTCCGGGGTATACCGTCCTCAATGCGTCGGTGTTTTTCGACCAGCCGAAATGGCGGTTCACGCTCAAAGGCAATAACCTGGCCGACGTGGCTTATTTCTCCAACTGGGGTTTGCCCCAGCCACTGCGGCAGGTAACAGGTTCACTGACCTTCAAGTTCTAACCGACCGGGCGTTGCTGAAAGGCAACGCCCGGTTCCTTTCCATTGTCCGGCAACCATGAAGAAATCGAACCGCTCTCTTTTCCGACGAGTCAACGAATGGCTCCACTTATGGCTGGGCCTGTTTTCAGGCATCGTCGTATTTGTGGTGTGTTTAACCGCCTGTTTTTGGGTGTTTCGGTATGAAGTGTGGTATTTTACGGAGCCTTATCAACGGGTTGTTCCCCAAAATCAGCCCTTTCTGCCGCCCTCCGTGCTGTTAAAAAAAGCCGATGCGTTCGTTTTTCAACAGGAGAAAAAGCACGTTGCGTTCACGGCGATTACCTACGGCGCGTCGAATAAATCCGTTTTTACGACCTATCCGTTTTCGGAAGGCAAGTACCGACAGGTTTTTCTAAATCCGTATACGGGAGCGATCATTCACCATAAAAAAGGCCCTTCCACCGCCGAATCGTTTTTCATTTTCGTCCGAAGCGGGCACCGGTTTTTCTTTCTTCCGCCCAAAATCGGCAGCCCCGTCGTCGGAACCGCCTGCCTGATTTTTGTGATTACCATGATCACGGGGCTGATCTGGTGGTATCCGAAAAAATGGACCTCAGCGACCCGCCAGAAGAGTTTCGCCATCAAATGGAAGGCAAACTGGAAGCGGGTGAATCTGGATCTGCACAATGTGCTGGGCTTCTACTCCCTGCTGGTGGCCCTGGCCTTGACAATTTCCGGGATCGTCTACAGTTTTCGGTGGTTCGACAAAGCGTATTTCTGGGCATTGACCGGGAAACCGTATGCGGGCATTTACGGAAGTGAAGAGGGTCATCCGGTATCTGATACCACCCAGACCGTCCGTTTGTATTCGAAACCCGAAGATCGGCTCTGGCAGTTGGTGCGCCAACAACAGCCGGGTGAGTTGGCCCGACTCAGTATAGCGTTTCCCAAGGAAGCAAAAGACCCGTTTGAGGTGGCCATCAATCCGAAAGAAGGAACCATTTATAAAACCTACGAACGGTTTTTTGATCAAAACACATTAAAAGAATTGCCGTCTGAAGAGTCGCGAAAGTATGAACAATTATCGGCGGGGGAGAAGCTTTACCGGATGAATTTCGACATTCACGTCGGACAGATTGGGGGGCTGCCCACGAAAATACTGGCCTTCTTCGTCAGTCTGATCGGGGCCAGTTTACCCGTAACCGGTTTTCTGATCTGGTGGTTTCGGGGAAAAAAAGGAGGGAAGAAATCCCGGATTTCGACCCATCAGGCCAGCGACATCAATGCGAAGGAAGTGGCCCGCGTAGGGAAACCGACCTAATCGTGGACCCGGGAGGATAGCCCGTGCTTCGTGTGGGCGGGCTATCCCTTTTCCAGACAACCAAACGATTTTATTGGACTCCTTATAGCCCGATTCAGCCGCAATTCGCTAAAATTAGCGGGTGTTCCCTTCTTTTCTGTTCCGGGACAAATATCTTTGGCCGACGCGTACGAAATGGCTAAAGTCGATATGAAATCCAACCAGACCCGCAGAACGTTTATCAAGGCATCGGTACTGACCGGGACCGTTCCCTTTTTGCCTCCCGGCATTGGTTTTGATGCGGTCGGAGAAAATCAAACCAATCCCATGACTCCCGAAATGGTACCGGAAACGAAGAGTATTATCGGCTTGTATGGCTCCTGGGCGGCTTCGCTTCAGACGCAGCCTTCTCTTTCGTTCCGAAATGCCCGGTGGAAGCCGGAGCAGTTGACCCGCTGGAAAAAGGAAGCCCTGGAAAAAACGCGGGAATTGGTGGCGGCTCCTCCGCCACCGGCCACGCCCGAGGTCCGCATCGACCGGACCTTCGAGTATGACGGCCTGATGATCGAGGAGATTAGCTGGCAGCTTCCCTACGGCCGGCCCACCAGGGCGGTTGTTCTGAAGCCTAAGGGAGCCAAAGAACCGTTGCCCGCCATTCTGGCCCTTCATGACCACGCCGGGAAGAAATATTTTGGGTATCGAAAAATCGTCAAAACCGGGGATGATCAGCATCCATTGCTCACCGAACACCAGCGTGAAGATTACAGCGGAAGGGCCTGGGCCAATGATGTGGCCAGGCGGGGGTATGTGGTGCTGGTGCACGATGCGTTTGCGTTTGGCAGCCGGCGGGTGTTGTATGAGGATGTCGTCGATTTGAAATACGAAGGACTCGATACGAGGGGGAAGACCGATGCCGATCCGGAAAAAACGGAACACATCGAAGCCTATAATAAATGGTCCGCCGAGCATGAACACGTCATGTCGAAGTCCTTGTTTTGTGCGGGTACCACCTGGCCGGGCGTTTTTCTAAGCGAAGATCAGGTTGCGCTGTCCATCTTGTGTGGTCGAAAAGATGTTGATGCCCAGCGGGTTGGCTGTGGTGGCTTGTCGGGCGGGGGACTGCGAACCGTGTATTTGGCCGGCATGGATTCCCGGATCAAATGCTGCGTCTGCGTCGGGTTTATGACCACGTGGGACGATCTGACGCTTCACAAAACGTATACGCATACGTGGATGACCTATACGCCCTTATTGCCCCGCTACCTTGATTTTCCGGAGATTCTGGGCCTGCGGGTGCCGCTTCCCACCATGATTCAATGTAACAACCAGGATGAGTTGTATACGCTCCCCGAAATGAAGACTGCCGATAAAATACTGGGTGAGGTTTTTAAAAAAGCCGGGGCCGAGGATCGCTACGCGGGGCGGTTTTACGACGGCGAGCACAAGTTTGACAAAGACATGCAGACCGATGCTTTCGACTGGTTTGACCGGTGGCTGAAAAAAGCATAATAAGCCGGACTGTCGCACCTCCTTTTGGGTTTGCCGTTTACACACTAGTAAAATGCGGCTGCGACTGGCTTTTGAAGGGAGTACATTCCTAAACCATGCGCAAAACTGTTCCTCTTTTCCTGCTTTCCAGCCTTTTGCTGCTGGCGATTGAATCCGTTGCCCAAACGATCTACGTGGCTCCTTCGGGCAGCGACAAAAACCCCGGAACGATCCAGAAACCGCTGGCAACGCTCACGGGTGCCCGCAACCGCGCCCGGCTGCTGCGCCGGCAAAAACCGCCCACCAAACCCCTCGAAATTGTGGTTCGGAAAGGGGAGTATGTCCTGAATGAACCGCTGCTTTTGACCGCCGAAGATTCCGGTACCGAAACCGCTCCGCTGGTGATCAAAGGTGAAGCGGGCAGCATGCCGGTTTTTTACGGCGGCATGCGTCTGAACCGGTTTGAGAAAGTGTCGGACGACCTCTGGAAAACCGACGTGCCGGAAGTACGCCGGTATGGCTGGTCGTTCGAGCAATTGTACGTCAACGGGCAGCGGGTCGTTCGCGCCCAAACGCCCAATACCGGTTTTTTTCAGCCGAAAGCCGTCACCGAAACCGTCCTGAGCAAAGGAACGGGGCCGTTTGCTGATTTTTCCGCTCAGAAAATTACGGTTTCGCCGGAGAGTCTGGACTGGCTGGTCCGGCTCCCGGAAGCCGAATTGAGTCAGGCGGTTTTGACGTTCTACCACCACTGGGACAACACCCGCAAACCGGTGCTGGCCGTCAGCAAAGCCGATACGGCACTCTACATCGCCGGCGAAGGTCTGAAGCCCTGGAATAAAATTACCAACCATTCCCTGTTTGTCATCGAAAACCTGAAAGCGGCTCTGGATGCCCCCGGCGAGTGGTTTCTCGAAAAAACCGGGACTTTGTATTACCGCCCCCGGCCCGGCGAAACCATCGATAACGTCACGGTTTTTGCGCCGGTTAACGAGAAATTCGTCGTTGTCAAAGGCGATGAAACCGGTGGCAAGCGGGTGAAAAACATCCGGTTTGAGAACCTGTCGTTTCAGGTGGCGGGCTACCGAATGCCGCCGTTTGGCGTGGAACCCGAGCAGGCGGCCGCACGCGTGGAAGCCACCATTCAACTCGATTTTGCCGACCGGATCAGCTTCATAGACTGCGAAGTGGCACATACCGGCGGCAGTGGCCTCTGGTTTCGGCGGGGTTGCGCCAACGGCCGGGTGGAGCGGTGTTACCTGCACGATCTGGGCGCGAGTGGCGTCAAAATTGGCGAAACCGTTATCCGGCCCGATTCGTCGGAACTGACCCACCACATTACCGTCGACAACAACATTCTGCGGTCGGGCGGTCACGTTTTTCCCTGTGCCGTGGCCCTAACGATCTTTCACGGTCGGGATAACGTGCTGTCCCACAACGAAGTGGCGGATTTCCGGTATTCCGGTGTGTCGGTCGGCTGGGTGTGGGGCTATGCCTTCAGTCCGTCGAAGCGAAACCGGGTCGAGTTCAACCACATTCACCACCTTGGCTGGGGCGTTCTGAGCGACATGGGCGGGGTCTATACACTCGGTGTTTCGGAAGGAACCGTGGTGTCGAACAATGTAATCCACCACATTTACGCCTTCGATTACGGCGGCTGGGGGCTGTATACCGACGAGGGTTCGACGGATATTGTGATGGAAAACAACCTGGTGTATGCCTGCAAAAGCTCCGGTTTTCACCAGCATTACGGCAAGGACAACATCATCCGCAACAACATTTTTGCCGACAATATCAAGGCGCAGCTCCAGGCCACCCGCGTCGAACCGCACCGGTCATTTTCGTTTACCAACAACATTGTTTATTACAACAGCGGCACCTTGCTAAGCAGCAACTGGGCGAAATTCAACCTGTTGGCCGACCAGAATTGCTACTGGGATGCCCGATCGAAAGAACCGGTTTTTGGCAAACAATCCGTGAAAGAATGGCAGGAGGTGGGAAAAGACGCCCATTCCATTATCGCCGATCCGGGTTTTATCGATCCCAAAACCTTCGATTTTCGGTTAAAGAATACCGACGTGGTCAGCCGGATCGGTTTTAAACCGTTCGATTACAGCCAGGCGGGTGTTTATGGAACGATGGCCTGGCGCAACAAGGCCCGGCTGGATTCGGCGGTTGCGCAGGAATTTGACCAGATGGTCGCCCAACACGAGAAAAGATAGTGTAAATGCACCCCTAACCCCCTGAAGGGGGCTAAATCATCCGGATTTAAAAGCCCCCTTCAGGGGGTTGGGGGTATTTTAGAGGTAGGATATTTAATTTTCGCTCAACTATGCGGTTTTCCTTTTTTGTTCTCATTACGATTTCAGTATTCACGTATTCTGCTCAGGCGCAGACCGATACTTTATCCGAAAGCCGGGAGTTTCTGGGCAGGGAGGGGTTGCCCAATTTCTTTCAGAAAGCGCAGAAAGGCGGCCCGGTTTCCATCGCCTATTTTGGCGGCAGCATCACGGAGGCCGGCAATGGCTGGCGGGAGCAATCACTGAGCTGGTTGCAGCAGCAATACCCGAAAGCCAACCTGACGCACATCAACGCGGCCATTGGCGGAACCGGCTCCGATCTGGGTGTTTTCCGGCTGAAAGAGCATGTGCTGGTGCATAAACCGGATCTGGTATTTGTCGAGTTTGCGGTCAACGATGGCGGTCAGCAGCCGACCAAAATCCACAAAGCGATGGAAGGCATTGTTCGGCAAATCTGGCGGCAAAACCGGCGCACCGACATTTGTTTCGTCTACACCCTGAACGCGCCCATGGCTCCGGCTTTGCTGGCACGCCGGATGCCAAACTCCGTGCGGGCGATGGAAGACATTGCGAATCATTACGGGATTCCGTCGGTGCATATGGGCCTGGAAGTGATTCGATTAGACCGTCAGGGAAAGCTGGTTTGGGGCGGTAAAAAAGAAGACTTTCCCGATAAGACGGTTTTTGCTCCCGACAAAACGCACCCGTATTCCGATACCGGTCACCGGCTGTACGTGGAAGCATTGAGCAAGGCATTGCAACAGATTGCCACCGTGGGCAAACCCGGCTCCCATGCCATCCCGAAGCCGTTTGTGTCCGACAACTGGGAAAACGCGCAGATGATTTCGGTGCAATCGATGACCCGACAGGGCGACTGGAAAGAGCTGACCCCGACGACCGATACCGTGGCCCGCCAACTCCGCAACCGGTTTCCCTATCTCCTGAAATCGAACCAACCGGGGGCGTCGATTCAGTTCAAAATCAAAGGGACGATGGCGGGGATTTACGATGTCATCGGTCCCGGTTGTGGGCAGTATGCAGTGACGGTCGATGGCACACCCGGTGCGCTGTATCCCCGTTTCGACAGTTATGCCACCTATTACCGCTCGCATTATTTCTTTTTGCCGACCCTGGACGAAGGCACGCACACCATTACGCTGACGGTTTCGCCGGAACCGCTGGACAAAGCCGCCATTCTCAAAAACCGCAACCAGACCATCACCGATCCGCGCAAGTATGCCGAGAACGCCGTCTACGCGAGTCAGTTGCTGATCATCGGCAAGCTGGAAAAGTAGAAAAAAGCGACCATTAAAAACAGACAGTTTTTTGCCCTTTTGGCTATTTTTAACCACTTTCGTACTCTGTTTCTGCACCACTGAGTAGCTACCTCTCTATTTTCTCTGAAAAGTACGTGTCAAATCTATAGTCAGTTTCGATTTTTTCGTATTCCATAACTCCATCAACAATCCATGAGAAGAAGGGATTTTATCCAACTCTCCGGTTTGGGAATGAGCGCTCTGCTGGGCGGTTCTGTTCCTGTGCTGGGCAATACGGTTTCGTTGCATCAACTGCTTGAGCCCCGCGCCGATGCCGCTCTGAAGAAAAAGCTGGCCGATGTGGCCCTGAACGCGGCCAAAAGCAAGGGGGCGACCTACGCCGACGTTCGGATCGGGCGGTATTTGCAGCAATTTGTGTTCACCCGCGAAATGAAGGTGCAAAACATCACCAATGCTGAGTCCTACGGGGTTGGCATCCGGGTGATTGCCAACGGAACCTGGGGGTTTTCGGCCACGAGTGACGTTCGGCCCGAAGCCATTGCCAAATGCGCCGAAACCGCCGTCGCCATCGCCAAAGCCAACTCCAGAATCCAGAAAGAACCCGTCGATCTGGCTCCGCAGAAAGGTGTGGGTGAAGTGGCCTGGAAAACACCCCTGAAGAAAAACGCCTTCGAAGTGCCGGTTCAGGAGAAAATCGATCTGTTGATGAAAGTGAACGGCGAAGCGATGAAAAACGGAGCCGGTTTTGTGACGTCCAACCTGTTTTTTATCAACGAACAAAAATATTTTGCCTCCACAGATGGCTCCTACATCGACCAGGACATCCACCGGATCTGGCCGACATTTACGGTGACCGCTGTTGATCGTCAGGCCGGTAAGTTCAAAACCCGGGATGCGCTTAGCTCGCCGATGGGCATGGGCTATGAGTATCTGGACGGTCTGGCGGGCGATAAAATCCCCGGCCCGAATGGCTTGATCAGTTACCGAAACTCCTACGACATGGTCGAAGATGCGACGGTAGCGGCCAAACAGGCGAAAGAGAAATTATCGGCCAAGTCGATTCAATCCGGGAAATATGACCTCGTGCTGGATCCCAACCACCTCGGCCTGACCATCCACGAATCGGTCGGCCACGCGACGGAACTCGACCGGGTGCTGGGCTACGAAGCCAATTATGCCGGAACCAGCTTTGCGACGCTCGACAAGTGGAAATCCAAAAACTTCAATTACGGCAGTAAGCTAGTCAATATTGTGGCCGACAAAACCCAGCCGCTGACACTCGGGACGGTGGCCTACGACGACGAAGGGGTTCCGGGCAAAGAATGGGACCTCATCAAAGACGGTATTCTGGTGAATTACCAGGCAACCCGCGATCAGGTGAAAATTCTGGGTGGCACCGAATCGAACGGGTGCAGTTACGCCGACAACTGGGATTCGATCCAGTTTCAGCGGATGCCGAATGTCTCGCTGAAACCCAGTGCTGAAAAACGCTCCGTGTCCGACATGATAAAAGGTGTCGATAAAGGCATTTATATTCTGGGGCGTGGTTCGTATTCCATTGACCAGCAACGGTATAACTTCCAGTTTGGCGGCCAGGTATATTACGAAATCAAAAACGGTCAGATTGTCGGTATGCTGGATGATGTCGCCTACCAGTCGAACACGCAGGAGTTCTGGAATTCGTGCGCGCAGCTTTGCGACAAGGACGATTACCGGACATTCGGTTCGTTTTTCGACGGGAAAGGCCAGCCTTCGCAGATCAGCGCCGTCTCCCACGGCTGCCCCACCACCCGCTTCAACGGCGTGAATGTCATCAATACCGGTCGGAAGATATAAATTAGGTTTGAGGTTTAAGGTTTAACGTTTAAGGGGCACCTTACCTAACCGTTGAATCTTAAACCTCAAACGTTAAACGTTAAACCAAATGGCTATCCTAACGAAAGACGAAGCAAAGAAAATAGTGGATAAGGTTTTGGGGTATTCCAAAGCCGATGAAATGAGTGTAACGCTGAGTGGCAACCGAACCGGCAACATTCGCTATGCCAGGAATAACGTGTCGACGAGTGGCGAAACCGATAACATGTCGCTGGCCGTAACGGCGGTTTTTGGAAAAAAAGTCGGCTCGGCCACCATCAACGAATTTGACGACGCGTCTCTGGAAAAAACCGTCCGGAGAGCTGAAGAAACCGCCCGGCTGGCTCCCGAAAATCCGGAGTACGTGCCGATGCTCGGGCCGCAGAAATACATCGAAACCCGTGCGTACGCCGAAAGTACGGCTAAAATCAATCCGGAATTCCGCGCTCAGGCGGCTTTCGACAGCATTGATCCGTGCAGTAAGAAAAACCTGACTGCCGCCGGGTATATGGAAGACAGCGCCGGTTTTACAGCCATTGCCAACAGCAAAGGTTTGTTTGGGTACAACCCGGTTACATCGGTCGAATTTTCGGTAACCACCCGTACCGCCGACGGCACCGGTTCCGGCTACGCGTCCCGCGATTATAACGACGTATCGAAACTGAGCACGAAAGAAGCCACGGAAGTAGCCATGAACAAGGCCCTGGCGTCTACCAATGCCAAAGCCCTGGAACCGGGAAAATACACGGTTATTCTGGAACCTTCCGCAGCCGGTAGTCTGATCGGTCTGATGATGAACAGCTTAGACGCCCGGAATGCCGAAGAAGGCCGGAGCTTTCTGAGCCGCAAAGGGGGAGGCACCCGATTGGGTGAGAAATTCTTCGACGAGCGGATTACGATTTATTCCGATCCGGCCAATGCCGAGATTCCGGGTTCGCCATTCGCCGGTGGGGGCGGTGGCGGAGGAGGGGGCCGCTTTGGGGGCGGTGGCGTCGATGGGCGTCCGCAGGAAAAAACGCTCTGGGTCGAAAACGGGATTATCAAAAACATGAGTTATTCGCAGTTCTGGGCTCAGAAAAGCGGGGTGAAAGGCACTCCGCCAGCCCGGGGGTTCATCATGCAGGGGGGCAGCCAGTCGCTGCTGGATTTGATCAAAAGTACCCAGAAAGGCATTCTGGTAACCCGGTTCTGGTACATCCGCGCCGTTGATCCGCAAACTTTGCTCTACACCGGTTTGACCCGCGACGGGACGTTTCTGATCGAAAACGGGCAGATCAAATACCCCGTCAAAAACTTCCGGTTCAACGAAAGTCCGGTCATTATGCTGAACAACGTCGAAGCGCTGGGGAAACCCGTTCGTTCTGATGGGGTGCTCATTCCTCCCATGAAAATCCGGGATTTTACGTTCAGCTCGCTGTCGGATGCGGTGTGATAAGGAGCGTCCCGTTCCCCCGTTGCGATCAGCCCCCCAGCCCCCTAAAGGGGGAGTTTTCTCGCGCTCCAAACTCCCCCTTTAGGGGGCTGGGGGGCTGATCGCAACGGGGGAACGGGGCTAGCCAGCCAAATATCCTTCAAACTGGGGGATGGTTTTATCGACACATCTTTCGCATTTTTAATACGTCCCATCAATCCATAATTCCTGGGATTATAAGCAGAAAGACTGGTATTTATTACTTTTTCGGGTCAAAAGCCACGGAAACGAGACCAGATTTCGTTAAAATTAGACCGTATCACTTTATCACCAACAAACTTTGAACCGTCGAGATTTTCTTCAATTGACCGGCCTGAGTGCTGGGGCTTTCCTCTTGCCTGACAGCACGGTTTTCGGTCGCTCGGTTGCGCCGGAAGCACTGCTGGAACCCGGCGTGGATGTGGCCGTTAAAAAACGACTGGCCGATGCCGCCCTGAATGCTGCCAAAGCCAAAGGCGCCAGCTACACCGATGTTCGGATTGGCCGGTATTTGCGGCAGTTTGTCATTACGCGCGAAGACAAGGTGCAGAACATTGTCAACACCGAATCCTACGGGGTGGGTGTGCGCGTGATTGTCGACGGCTGTTGGGGTTTTGCGTCGGTGGTGGAAGCCAAAAGCGAAGCCCAAACCGCCAAAGCCGCCGAAGAAGCCGTGGCCATTGCCAAAGCCAACGCCCGGTTGATGAAACAGCCGGTACAACTGGCTCCGCAAAAAGGCTTCGGGGAAGTAAGCTGGAAAGCACCCATCCAGAAAAATGCCTTCGAAGTTCCCATCAAGGAAAAAGTGGATTTACTGTTGACGGTCAACGACGCGGCTCTGAAAAATGGGGCCAATTACGTCAACTCGGTGTTGTTCATGGTCAACGAGCAGAAGTATTTTGCGTCGTCGGACGGTTCGTACATCGATCAGGATATCCACCGCCTGTGGCCCACGTTTACCGTGACGGCCATCGACCCGAAGAGTGGCAAGTTTGAGACCCGCAGCGAACTGAGTGCGCCAATGGGCATGGGATACGATTATCTGCAAGCCAATCCGAGCGATAAAATAACCGGTATTACGACCCGCTACAACAAAGGGTACGACATGCTGGAAGACGTGACGTCGGCGGCCAAACACGCGAAGCAGAAGTTGACGGCCAAGTCGGTCGAAGCCGGGAAATACGACCTTGTGCTCGATCCTTCGCACCTCTGGCTGACCATCCACGAGTCGGTCGGTCACCCGCTGGAACTGGACCGCGTGCTGGGCTACGAAGCCAATTTTGCCGGAACGTCCTTCGCGACGCTTGACAAGTGGAAATCCAAAAACTTCAACTATGGCAGCAAGCAGGTCAATCTGTTTGCCGACAAAACGCAGGTCGGTTCGCTGGGTGCCGTGGGCTGGGATGACGAGGGAGTGGCCTGCAAAAAATGGGATCTGGTGAAAGACGGCACGCTGGTGAATTACCAGGCTATTCGGGACCAGGTTCACATCATCGGCGAAAACGAGTCGCAGGGTTGCTGCTACGCCGACAACTGGAGTTCGGTGCAATTTCAGCGGATGGCGAACGTGTCGCTGGCGGCTGGCAAAACGCCCCTGTCGGTGGAGCAGATGATCAAGGATGTCAAAAAAGGCATTTATATCATCGGCGATGGCTCGTTCTCCATCGACCAGCAGCGGTATAACTTCCAGTTTGGCGGGCAGTTGTTCTACGAAATCAAAGACGGACAGATTGCGGGCATGTTGAAAGATGTGGCCTATCAGTCGAATACGCAGGAATTTTGGAACTCCTGTGTTCAGATTTGCGACGAGAAAGACTACCGGTTAGGCGGCTCGTTTTTCGATGGCAAAGGCCAGCCGATGCAGGTCAGCGCCGTCTCCCACGGCAGCTCCACCACCCGTTTCAACGGCGTCAATGTGATTAATACAGCAAGGAAGATTTAAAATTAGTTTAAGGTTTAAAGTTTAACGTTTAAGGTTGCTAACGCATTCTGCCTTAAGGTTTAAACTTTAAACCTTAAACTTTAAACCATAAACACAATGGCTTTATTAACCGAAGCTGAGGCTAAGGCATTGCTTCAGAAGGTATTAAGTTATTCCAAGGCGGATGCGTGCGAGGTGAACGTGGTGGGCGGGGAGCGGGGAAACATCCGCTACGCCCGGAACGAAGTCTCGACCAGCGGCACCATGATCACGCAGACCATCCAGGTGCAATCGTCGTTTGGCAAGAAAAACGGGGTTGCCGCCATCGACGAATTTGACGATGCTTCCCTGGAAAAAGTGGTTCGCCGGGCCGAGGAACTGGCCCAACTGGCTCCCGAAAACCCGGAGTACATGGGCGTTCTGGAACCGCAGCAATACCTGAAATCGACGGGCTATTTTGAATCGACCGCCAAAGTTACCCCCGCCATTCGGGCGGAGGCTGTTGCGAAAAGCTTGCAGGAATCGGGTCAGCAAAAACTGGCTGCGGCCGGTTTTCTGGAGGATTTCCGGGGCTATTCGGCCATGATGAATTCCAAAGGACTGTTTGCGTATTACCCCAGCACGAACGTGAATTTTTCGCTGACGGTTCGCACCGACGACGGAACCGGCTCGGGCTACGTGACGCGCGGCTACAGTGATTTTTCCAAACTGGATACGGTTTCGGCCACTAAAATTGCCGTTCAGAAATGCCTCGGTTCGGTGGGGGCGCGGGCGTTGGAACCGGGAAAATACACGGTTATTCTGGAACCAACGGCGGCCGCCGTGTTGCTTGAAAACATCTTTTTTAACATGGATGCCCGTAGTGCCGACGAAGGCCGGTCGTTCCTGAGCAAACCCGGTGGCAAGACCAAGCTGGGTGAGAAGATTGTGGATGAGCGCGTTACGATCTATTCCGATCCGACGAACCCCGAATTGCCGGCTTCGCCCTGGTCGGGCGATGGCCGGGCGCAGGAAAAGGTCAACTGGATTGAAAAAGGGGTGGTGAAAAACATCGCTTATTCCCGGTTCTGGGCGCAGAAGAAAGGCGTGAAGGCGGTTCCATCGCCCACGAACGTGATCATGGCGGGTGGCACCGCTTCGCTGGAAGATATGATCAAGAGCACCCAGCGCGGTATTCTGGTGACGAAGCTCTGGTACATCCGCTCCGTCGATCCGCAAACGCTGCTGCTGACGGGCCTGACCCGCGATGGAACGTTTTACATCGAAAATGGCAAGATTAAACACCCGGTCAAGAACTTCCGGTTCAACGAAAGTCCGATCATTATGCTGAACAACCTCGAAGCCCTCGGTAAACCGGAGCGGGTAGTCAGCACGGAGTCGAATTCCAACTACCTGATTCCCCCGATGAAAATACGGGAGTTTACGTTCAGTTCGCTGTCGGACGCCGTTTAGTTATTTCGCAGAGTTGAGCGGAGTAAAAGGGGAGTTAAGCAGAGTTTTTTTATACTATCCTCGGCTTAACTCCCTTTTACTCCGCTCAACTCCGCGATACAACCTTCATCAACTTCATCAACTCAACTTGAAACCATTCATTTTCACCCGCATCCAGTATACCTCCGGCGATTGGGATACGGACCAACGAATGCCCTCCAACCTGCTGCATTCCCTGGTCGAGTATACCACCATACCCGTGGATGAGAAGGAAAAAGTGGTTCAGTTAACGAGTAACGAAATCTTCAAAAGCCCGTTCTGCTACCTCAGCGGTCATAAACTGGTGGAGTTTTCGACCCAGGAACGGGATCACTTCAAGCGCTACGTCCAGAACGGCGGTTTTGTGTTTGTGGACGACTGCAACCACGACATCGACGGGCTTTTTGCCAAGTCGTTCGAGCAGGAAATGGCCCGCACATTTGGTCCGAAAGCTTTGCAGAAAATCCCGAATTCCCACCCGATTTACACCTGCTTTTTCAAGTTTGAAGAAGGACCGCCGACTACGACGTTCGAGTTGAACGGCTGGGGCGACGACCTGGTGCATGACTACCTGAAAGCCGTGCTGATCAACGGGCGCATTGGCGTTTTGTACAGTAACAAGGATTATGGTTGCGAGTGGGATTACGACTTCCGCAACAAACGATTTCTGGCCGAGGATAATACCAAATTTGGCGTCAACATTATCACGTACGCATTAACCGCATAAGCATTGGAAACAAAGGAACTGACCCATTACAAAACCGTAGTCGCCAAGCTTCCGCGCCTGAAGAAAGAAATCGGTAAGGTGATTGTCGGACAGCAGAAAGCCATTGACGAAATCCTGATTGCCCTGCTGGCGGGTGGCCATTGTTTGCTGGAAGGCGTTCCGGGGCTGGCTAAAACGCTGATGGTGAAAACGATGGCGGAGGCTCTGGAGATGAATTTCAAACGGATTCAGTTTACGCCGGATCTCATGCCGGGCGACATTATCGGGACGGAAATTCTGGAAGAGGATCATAATACCGGTAAGAAATTCTTCAAATTCAACCGGGGGCCGATCTTCGCCCATGTGGTGCTGGCCGACGAAATCAACCGGACACCACCCAAAACGCAGGCGGCTTTGCTGGAAGCCATGCAGGAAGGCAAGGTGACCTACGCCGGAACCGACTACGAGCTGCCCCGGCCGTTTCTGATCATTGCCACCCAAAATCCGATCGAACAGGCCGGAACCTATCCGCTGCCGGAAGCCCAGCTAGACCGGTTTTTACTGTACATCAAGCTGAGTTACCCGTCTGAACAGGAGGAACTGAGTGTGTTGAAAAATACCACCGGCACCGCTCGCCCGGAACTGCAAACCATTTTGACCGATCAGGAAATGGTGGACTTGCAACGCCTGACGCGGCAGGTCCACATCAGCGATGAATTGATCGGTTTCATCAACACACTTGTCCGGTCGACGCGCCCCGAAAGCAGTCCGTCGGCGTTTGTCAGGCAGTGGTGCGACTGGGGGGCGGGGCCGCGCGCTGGGCAGGCACTGGTGCTCTGTTCCAAAGCCCGGGCGGTTTTGAACGAACGGTTTTCGGTGATCCCGGAGGACATTCAGACGCTGGCCTACCCCATCCTGCGCCACCGCATCGCCCTCAACTTCCGGGCTGAGGCTGAGAATATTACGACTGATCAGGTGATAAAAGAGTTATTAAAGTAAAGTTATCTCGCGGAGTTGAGCGGAGAAAAAAAGAGTTAAGCGGAGATTTTGATTAACTCTGCTTAACTCCCTTTTTCTCCGCTCAACTCTGCGAAACAGCCCCAAATCATGCTAGCCACAGATCTCATCAAGCTCAATAACCTGCAACTCGCCGGCAAACTCGTCAGCGATGAGCTGCTGTTGGGGATTCACGCCAGCAAACGGTCGGGGTCGGGGACGGAGTTTGAGCAATACCGCCATTATGAACCCGGCGATGATCCCCGGCGCATCGACTGGAAATTATATGCCCGAACCGACAAGCATCTTGTGCGCGAATCGGCGACGGAAAGCAACCTGCAAATCCGCTTTTTGCTGGATTTATCCGGTTCGATGAATTACACCGAGCAGGGCGTCAGCCGATTGGAGTACGCGAAACTATTGATGGCTTCGCTGGCCTATCTGGGCTACCGGCAAAGCGATCAGATGAGTTTGTATGCGCTGCAAAACGGGGCCTTGCAGACGTTGGTGCCGACCGGTAAGCAGGCTTTTCAGCGGATTTTGTTTGCCCTGCAAAATGCCACCGCTTCCGGAACCTGGCTACCCAAACAGGCCCGGTTTCCGGAATTTCAGCAGAAGCAAAAGGAGTTGCTGGTGATGGTTTCGGACTTTCTGCAAGTGGACGATGAGTGGTTACAACTGATTAAAACCGTAGCCAGTCCGCGCCGGGAAATTGTCATTTTTCAACTGCTCGGCGATCAGGAAACGGATTTTAACCTGAGCGGTTTTTATCGGTTTAAAGACCTGGAAACCGACCGGGAAATTGAAGTGCAGGCCGAAACGATTAAAGAGACATTTCAACAGGCGGTTTCGGCCTATTTCAAAAAATTACAGGAAGAATTGTTGCTGCCGCACGTTCATTTGATTCGCATAAAACTGAGTGAACCCATCGCCGGGGCACTAAAAGATTTTCTGACCAGGAGAAGCGTTTAATGGAGTTCATACAACCGTTATTTTTGTGGGGGATTGGCGCCGTAGTGATTCCGGTGGTCATCCATTTCTGGCACCAGAAAAGGGGCAAAACCCTGGCCTGGGCGGCCACACGCTGGCTTCAGGAAAAGAACCAGCAACAGCAGCGGGGCATTAAGCTTGACAACCTCCTGTTGCTGATCCTGCGCTGCCTGGTTATAATTCTGTTGGCACTCTTACTGAGCCAACCGATCCTGACCGGATTGACAAAACCGGTGGTTGTCGAGAAAATCCACCTGGTGCAGCCGGAGCAGTTGGTGGTCGATAATTACCGGTTTGAACTGGAGGAAGCGATCAAAAAAGGAGAAGCGGTTTACTGGATTAATACCGCGACCGAAGCAATAAAGGATCCGGCGCAACTGCCTGATCAACGAACGTTTAACCCGAATGTATTGCAATCGGCCATCAATACCGCATCGGCAAAACCGTCGGAATTACACCTGTATGTCCTGAATAACCAGCAACTGGCGAATGCTCCATTTATTCGGGTTCCGGCGCAGTTTAAATTGCATACGATGGTTGATTCGGCGAGTCGCCCGGTTCGGCCGTATCTGAAATTACCGGGCAGTGGCAACGTATTTGTGAATGCTTCCAATCAGCTAGTCAACAGTACGGCCTTGAGCAAAGGGATTCGTTTTCAGGATGTTCAGGCGCATTCGGGGCGTTTGACGGCGTTGGTTGATTTCCGCGATAAAACCGAGCAGCAAACTGTACTGGCGGCTTTGAATGCCCTGTCGGACGTGTATGCGCTTGGGATTCAAATCGATGTGAAAAAAAATCAGAAAACCGGATACGATTGGGTTTTAACGGACCAAGATGTGATTGCTCCCGTTCCCAAAACGCTTTATGTAGTTTCGGGAAAACTCAAGATTCCGAGGGTTCCGAATGTGATATTCTGGGAAGAAAAACTGACCCCCCAAACCGCCGAAAGGGTGCGAACCGGGCAACTGCCGGAACAATTGGGTGAACTTCTGATCCGGCATTTTAACCTCAAACCGAATTCGTTTCCACTGAGTCAGGAGCAGTTAAACACGCTGTTTATTACGACGGAGGAGCGAAGAGCGCAGCAACCGGAGAACATTCGTAACTGGCTGTTGCTGGTGTTCGTTGGTTTGATCGGCCTGGAACGTTGGATGGCTTTAAGACAGAACGCATGAACAAACTGAAAAACACCCTGTCGGCGATTATCTACCAACTCGTCGCCAACGCGCTGCTGAAGAGTAGTTTGCTGGGCATTGCAGTGAGTATGATCGCCCGGCTCTGCGGTTTTTCGCTGGAAATGGCGGGCATTTTCGGGTTGCTGGGTTTTGGGCTCGGTGCCTGGTTTACCGGTCTGTTTCGGGACAAAAAACCGCAGGCCATCGGGATCATGCATCGGCTGGTGGGCGATGCGGAATACAGTTTGCCGTTGCTGGAGAAAGACGAACTGAACATTGCGGAACAGCTCCAACTGGCGCGGTTGAACGAGCGAGTGCAGACGGTCCGGATTCCTGCGAGCCGGTATCTTTCGGTGATTTTTTCAAAAACCGGTTTTTACGGGTTGCTCGTGTTGCTTTCCGTGGCGGTTTATTACGGCTATCCCCTCCTGCAATCGAATCCGGTTGTTCAGAAACAGTTGACGGAATACGTGCCGGCTCTTGCCAACGATAACCGCCCTGTTGCGCCCGCTTTTCAGTCGGCGTTGTTGCAGATTCAACCGCCCAATTATACCGGTTTGCCGGTCAAAGAATCGGCTAATCTGAACGCATCGGCGGTAAGCGGTTCTCTGCTAAAATGGCAGTTAACGTTCAGCGAATCCAAGGCGGTTTCGGTTCGCCTGGTCAATAGCCGGGGCGAAGAGATCGCTTTTAAGAAGGCCGGACCCGCTTTTGAATACCGCGATAAGTTGGTCAGTTCCGGGATTTATGCCCTGAAAGGCTACTGGAAAACACCGACCGGAAAAGACTCGCTGATTTACCAATCTGATTATTACCGACTGGAAGCGCAACCCGATCTGGCTCCGAAAATTCAGCCGGATTCCAAGGAAGTATACCGGTTTCATTTTCTGAAAGATGATAAAAACCTGCGGATTTCGGCGCGGATTTCCGACGATTTTAAAGTTCGGCAAGCCTTCATTGTGGCCACGGTGGCACGAGGTTCCGGTGAAAGTGTGAAGTTTCGGGAAGTGAAATTTGCGTTGCCACAAACCAATTTCAAAGAGGCCCAATTGACAAAAATCATTGACCTGAAAGCCCTCAATTTTGCGCCGGGCGACGAGCTTTATTATTACTGGGCGGCTATCGATAACAAAGAACCGGAAGCCAATTTTTCCAAATCCGACACCTATTTTGTGGTGTACAAAGACACCGCCCGGGTGGAAGAAGCCGAACTGGCGACGATGGCGGTAAACATCATGCCGGAGTATTTTCGCAGCCAGCGGCAAATTATTATCGATACGGAAAAGCTGATTGCCAAACGCAAAAAGCTGGCGGCTAAAGATTTTAAAAGTACGTCTAACGAAATCGGTTTTGACCAGAAAGTGCTGCGGTTGCGGTATGGGCAGTATTTGGGCGAGGAGTTTGAAAATTCGATTGGCGGACACGATTTGGTGGCCGAGGGCAATGTGCTGGAAGGGTTTATCCACAAGCACGACACCGAAGAAGAGAAAAATGCGCCCAAACCGTTTGCGTTCAAGTTGGCCGAGAAAGCCGAGGAGCAGCAGAAAAAGGATCTTCCCGCTCCGGATGCACACGGCCACGACCACGCGAATGAGGCCAAAAGCGACAACGAAGACCCGGTGGCGGCTTTGATGGAGCAATATATCCACGCGCACGACGATGCGGAAACCAACACATTTTACGAACAATCGACCCGCAGTTTGTTGAAAATGGCGCTGGAACAAATGTGGCAATCTGAGCTGCACCTGCGTTTATACGAACCGGAAAAAGCCTTGCCTTTTGAGAATAAAGCGCTGATTTATCTGAAAGCCGCTCAGCACAAAGCCCGAACGTTTGTGAAGAAAAGCGGCTACGATCCGCCACCGATTAAAGAGAAAGAAACCCGCCTGACCGGCGAATTAAACAAGGTCAATACTAATTTGAATCAGGAACGGATGTATGACCATGTTCAAACCGGGCAGTTGGTTGGGGAAGTATTGGGCTATCTGGAATTGAAAACCTTGAATCAAAACCAGAAAAGGACTGTACAACAACTGAGTTCTTCTTTGACGAATGACATCCTGAACAGTGGGTTGTCGAACTGGTCCGTGATCAGTGGGTTACAAAAACTGGGATCTGGTAAAAACCTGTCTGATAAAGAGCGAATGGATTTGAAAACAAAGTTGTATCGTCTGGCGGCTGGTTCATCCCAAAACCGAAAACGATCCGGATTGGGCTCGTATTCCAGCGAAAAGAAATTAGAACAGTCGTTCTGGCGGCATTTAAAATGAGCCTATTGAATCGGTTTACGGTCACGTTTAACCCGGCTGATGTTGTTAGCTGGCTGATCCTGTTGCTTCTAGCGGTATTGCTCGTGGTGCAGGTGGGGCTGGTCGTTCGAAATGACACCCTTCCGGTTCGGAGAAAATGGATTCGGGGTATTTTAAATATCTTGCTCTGGAGCCTGCTGCTGGCGTATTTTCTCCAGATCGAATGGGAAATCAAACCGGATTCAAAACCGGTATGGATTGTGGATTCGGACGTGCCCGGTTCGGCGGTCAACCAACTGAAAGACAGTCTGAAAAACCGGGAAGTTGTTCGGATCAATGCGTTCAAAGAAGCCTCATTCCGATCGCGGCTGACCGACGGAATGATCGATACCGTTACTTTAATTGGTACCGGTTTTTCGCCCGATGTGCTGGGGCAACTGAGTCGGCAAACCGTTGAATGGATTCCGTATGCCCAACCCGATCAGGTGCAGATGCTGCGCTGGAAAGCCATCCTTCGGAAAGGCGAAATGCAGTCGGTGCGGGGACGTCTTCAATCGTCGCAGGAACAGATTTTGAAGCTCCGGTTTGGCAACCAGACGCTGGATAGTTTATCGGTGAAAACCGGCACGACGGCGTTTAATTTTCAGTTTCCGGCCTTCTCGCAGGGACGCACCGAACTGACGCTGGTGCTGGATCAGAAACCGCTGGATACGCTTCGGTATTTCACCCGAAGTTCTGAACCCATTGCGTATCAGTTCATTCTCGACAGCCCGGATTTTGAAAGTAAAACACTCGCCGACTGGCTTGGCAAAAAAGGGTATTCCGTCCAGGTAACATCTACCATTTCCAAAGACCTTAGCAACCGGCTGAGCATCAACCGGGTGGCTATGCCCGACGTGATCATCACCGATCCGGCCAACGCGACCAATCCTGTCGTCAAAAAAGCCGTGATGCAGGGAAAACCGGTGCTGTTTATCAATCTGTCGGACGCCGAAACCGACACGAAAACCATCAACCGGGCTTTGGGTACGAGCTGGAAATTGAAGCGCTTATCGAATGAAGCGACCATTCCGATTGGGACCGGTCTGCAGGCGTTGCCGTTTCAATTTAGCGAAGCCTTGAATCAGTTTTCCGTGGCCGGGTCTCCGGTGGCGGTTCAGAAAACGACCGCTAAAATCGGCGTAAGTCTGGTGAGCGAGACGTTTCCCCTGAAACTGAGTGGCGACAGTGTTACGTACGACCGGATCTGGACGGCCATTCTGACGCCCTTACAACCTACCTTTGCGAATAATATCCAGCTCGACGCGCCGGTTTTCAAAAGCCTTCGATCCATCATCCACTTCAACAATCTGACCCGGAAACCGGCTGAAATCCGACTTGGAAACGACACGGTCAGGCTCGATTATTCAGCCATCAATCCCCTGTCGGCCGATGTTTCGTATGGATTTGGCCGGGTGGGCTGGCAGTCTTTTCAGGACAGTTTGGCGGTTTACGTTGATAACCCGAACGAAAAACCGGTGTTTGGAAATCGGTTGGTGAGTGATTACCTGCGTGCCCGGTCGACCGTTGCGGTTGAAACGAACCCCGATTCTGAAGGCGGTTTTCCGGCGAAAATCCCGGATTGGGTCTGGATCCTGCTATTCCTCAGCGGGTTGACCGCGCTTTGGGTCGAACCTAAATTTAGCATTTGACCTATCGTAAAATTCCAGTAGCTTTGCGGCTGTTTTTAGTCTTAAATCTTACGTACAATGCCCTATCTATTTACCTCAGAGTCAGTCTCTGAAGGACATCCCGACAAAGTCGCGGATCAGATTTCCGATGCATTGATCGATCATTTTCTGGCCTACGATCCTTCCAGCAAGGTCGCCTGCGAAACACTGGTTACCACCGGACAGGTGGTGCTGGCAGGTGAGGTGAAAACGAACACCTACCTCGATGTTCAGAAAATTGCCCGGGAGGTTATCAGGCGTATTGGATATACCAAGAGTGAATACATGTTCGAGGCCGATTCGTGCGGTATTTTATCTGCCATCCACGATCAGTCTGCCGACATCAACCAGGGCGTCGAGCGCTCCAATCCGGAAGATCAGGGCGCGGGCGATCAGGGCATGATGTTTGGCTACGCGACCAACGAAACGGACAATTTCATGCCGTTGCCGCTGGATCTGGCCCACAAGATTTTGCAGGAAATGTCGTATATCCGCAACCACGACCGGGATATTCTGACGTATCTCCGTCCGGATGCCAAGTCGCAGGTGACGATTGAATACAGCGACGACGACAGGCCCATCCGGATCGATACGATCGTGGTTTCGACGCAGCACGATGATTTTGCTGCCGATGCGGTGATGCTGGAGCGGATTCGCGAAGACGTGATCAACATTGTCATTCCGCGCGTAAAAGCGAAACTGAAGCCGGAATTGCAGGCTTTGTTTACCGATAACATTACCTACTACATCAACCCGACGGGCAAGTTTGTCATTGGCGGACCACACGGCGATACGGGTTTGACGGGTCGTAAGATCATTGTCGATACCTACGGCGGAAAAGGGGCGCACGGCGGTGGTGCTTTCTCGGGCAAAGACCCCTCGAAAGTGGACCGTTCGGCGGCTTATGCCACGCGTCATATTGCCAAAAACCTGGTAGCGGCTGGTCTTTGCGATCAGATTCTGGTTCAGGTTTCCTACGCCATCGGGGTGGCCAAACCCTGCGGTTTGTACGTCAACACGTACAACTCGGCCAAAGTCGATCTGACCGACGGTGAAATTGCGACCAAAATCGAAGAACTGTTCGACATGCGTCCGTATGCCATCGAACAACGGCTGAAACTCCGGAATCCGATTTACTCCGAAACGGCCGCTTACGGGCATATGGGCCGGGAGAATCAGATTGTGAAGAAGGTATTCGGGATGAATGGCAGCACGAAAGAAGTTGAAGTAGAGCTGTTTACGTGGGAAAAACTCGACTACGTCGATAAAGTAAAAGAAGCGTTTGGTTTGTAGTCGATGAACTAAAATCGATAGATGCAAAAAAGCCGCCCGGTTGGGGCGGCTTTTTTCGTTGAAACATATCGGTTAATATTCGATGTCTTCGTTAACGGTGTCGGCTTCAACGAGGTCGGTCGACTCATTGATCTGCTGGGCGGAAATACTTCGCTGTTTATCTTTATGGCGTTTTAACTTGTTCTTGAGCGTATCGATCACCACGTCGGTTGCTTCCTCAAACGTGGTACCCTGCTGGCGGACAAAAATGGAGTCACCGGGCAAAAACAGTTTAACCTCGAAAACTTTCTGTTTGACTTTGTTGGTATCGCTTCCTTCTAACCTCAAATACACTTCACCGCTGATGATCCGGTCGTTGAAGGTTTCTAATTTGTCAAGCTTCTTCTGAATGAAGTCCAGCAATTTTTGATCTGCTGTAAAATGGACGCAATGAATTTGAATTCTCATACGTGTCACATGGTTTAAAAGTTAAACAAAGAACCCACGGACTACCTAAGTTTGGAAAACCATTTGACAGAGTCAATAGGCTGACAGAAATATCCAACTCAGTATATTGTCCGAAACTGTACGAATGCTACTTCAGGACTCACAACCAACACTTATCGTACCAACCCTCAATCCGACCGGCATAAAGATTCTTTTTATTGTCTAATTACGCCGTCTGGAAAACCGGGCTGATTTGCCCTTTTGGGTCTAATTGGCAGAGACTTTCAGGAATTGACGACCTCACCACCGTTGACGTGCATGACCTGGCCGGTGATGTAGGACGCATCTTCGGAAGCCAGAAAAACAAAAGCCGGAGCCACTTCCGCCGGTTGCCCGACCCGCTCCAGGGGCGTGTCTTTGCCAAATCTGGCGACTTCCTCTTCCGTTTTGGTCGACACGATCAGGGGTGTCCAGATGGGGCCGGGGGCTACCGCGTTGACGCGGATATTTCGTTCCACCAAATGTTCCGATAAAGAGCGCGTAAATGCCGTTACGGCCCCTTTCGTAGATGCATAATCAATCAGTGCCTTGCTGCCCCGGTACGACACCACGGAGGTGGTGTTGATGATGCAGTCGTAGGCATTCATGTGGGGTAGCGCCAGTTTGGTCAGCCGGAAAATGGCCAGGATGTTGAGTTCAAAGGTTTCGGTCAACTGCAGATCCGTAATGTCGGTAAACTCGTGTTGCTCGACGTGATTGGCTGCGTTGTTAACCAGGATATTAATGTGGTGGTATTCACCGATGACCCGATCTACTAATTGTCTGATAAATGAGGGATTTCTGAGGTCACCAGCGATTAACAAACAGCGTTGTCCTTCGGCTTCGACCAGCGATTTGGTCTTTTGGGCGTCTTCCTGTTCACGCGGGTGATGAACGATAGCCAGATCGGCACCTTCCCGCGCAAAGTGAACGGCAACAGCCCGGCCAATTCCACTGTCGCCCCCCGTTATGAGGGCAACTTTATTTTCCAGCTTTCCCGTGCCGACGTACGAATCCTGAATGTAAATTGGTTGCGGATGCATCTCGTTTTCCAGACCCGGTTGCGCTTCCTGGTGCTGAGGTGGTGTTTCAAGTTCCAGATTCATGGCTGTAAAAAGTTTTGGGTCAGGCATTGATAATCGTTCCGCCGTTGGGGTGGATCGTCTGACCGGTGACATAACTGGCATCGTTCGACGCCAGATAGACATACGCCGGCGCCACTTCACTGGGCTGACCGGGGCGTTTCATCGGCACATCCTTGCCAAACTGGGCAACTTCATCCGCCGGAACCGACGCCGGATTCAGGGGTGTCCAGATCGGGCCGGGGGCCACGCCATTCACCCGGATTTTCTTCTTCGCCAGGTTGGACGACAACGCGCGGGTAAAACTCATGATCGCGCCTTTCGTGGCCGAATATTCCGGCAGATCGGCGCGGCCCTGAAAAGCCGTAACGGATGTCGTATTGATAATGCTGTCGCCTTCGTGCAGGTGCTTCACGGCGGCTCGTGTCACCCGAAAAAACGAATAGATGTTGATCTCGAAGGTGTTGACCAGATCGTCGTCGGTCATGTCTTCAAACCGCTTGTGCTGGAGTTGCAGGGCGGCATTGTTCACCAGAATGTTGAGCTTGCCAAACCGCCGGACGGTATCTTCGACCAGTTGTTCGCAGTAGGTCGGATCGCGCAAATCGCCGGGTATGAGCAGGCACTGCCGCCCCTCGGCTTTCACCAGATCCCGGGTTTTTTGCGCGTCACCTTCTTCGCGCTGCGTGTAGGCAATGGCCACGTCGGCTCCCTCACGGGCGAAATGGACGGCGACGGCCCGGCCAATTCCGCTGTCACCTCCCGTAATCAACGCCACTTTATCTTTCAATTTTCCCGACCCGACGCAGGTGTACCGAATCACTTTCGGCTGCGGATTGAGTTCACTTTCCAGACCGGGCTGGAGAGCCTGGTGCTGGGGTGGAATTTTAGTTTCCATACCGTTTCTTTCGTTGTTGAGTAAATCAGAAAGCGTGGATAGACAATAGAGGTGAGATGAGAGAAGAAAGACAAGGGTTGATGAGTTCACTAGCATTGCGCCCCTCTCTGGTCTCACGTCTCATCGCTTTTGTCTACTAACTCAACAACACAATCCCCATGCTTTTGACTGGATTCTGTTATCGAACGGGCTATAAAAAAAGCCGGTTGTTCGAAAACAGTCGGCTTTGGGTTTTGGTAAGGAGTTCTGTATCAGGTTGCTTTCTGGGGTATTTCCGTCGTCAGGGCTTCCCAGATTTTATCGTAAACGTCAATGGCCGGTATCGGTTTTGCACTCGCCTGACCCGGACGCGTCGACACAAAAACCGGGTGATCGGCGGGCTGGGTGCCCACCCGCCCGTGTGAACCTTTGATTAGCGTGGCATCCAGCGGAATGACGTTCATCAAATACCGGAAGCCGAGCTTTTTGCGCATCAGTTTATAACCGGCTTTGAGTTTGATCATCGGATTGGCCGGGTCCATAAACATCTCGACCGGATCATAGCCCGGTTTCCGGTGAATATCGACCAGCCGGGCGTAATCCGGCGCTTTGGCATCATCCGTCCAGTAGTAATACGTAAACCAGCTTTTGGCGTCGGCCATCACGACAAAATCGCCCGACCGTTCGTGGTCAATGTGGTACTTCTTTTTCCCGGCTTCATCCAGCACCAGTTCCACGCCCGGCGTTTTTTCCAGAATCGAACGCACCTGCGCGGCACAGGACGGGTCGTTGATGTAGACGTGTGCAATCTGATGGTCGGCCACGGCAAAGGCCCGTGACGCGCCTGCATCGAGCAATTCCAGCCCTTGTTCAACCCGAACCTGAATCAGCCCGGCTTCCCGCAACAGGCGGTTCAGGTGGATCGGCTGGCTGACGTTCGTGATTCCGTATTCCGACAGAAGGATGATTTCCGCATTTTGACGTTCGTAGTGCTGAATCAAGTCTTTGCAAACGTCATCGATTTCTTGTAATTCCTGCGAGATTTTGCTGAAATCTTTTCCGAATTTTTGCAGGCAGTAATCCAGGTGCGGCAGGTAAATGAGCGTCAGGGTCGGGTTGTGCCAGCGATCGACGAGCAGCGACGCGTCGGCAATCCAGCGGGTCGATTTGATGTTGGCATTAGGGCCCCAGAAACTGAACAGTGGAAAGGTGCCGAGTGCTTCCTGAAGCCGGTCGCGCAGGTCGGCTGGCTGGCTGTAACAGTCGGGTGCTTTGACTCCGTCGGCGTGGTATTGCGGGCGGGGCGTTACCGAAAAGTCGGCGGACGAATACATGTTGTACCACCAGAACATCTTGGAAACCGTAAACGACGGATCGAGTTGCCGGGCGCGTTCCCAGATTTTTTCGCCACCAACCAGTTTGTTCGACTGTTTCCAGAATTTGACTTCACATTCGGTGCGGTCATACCAGCCGTTGCCGACAATCCCGGTCTCGGTGGGCCATTTTCCCGTTACGTAGGTCGATTGAACCGAAGTTGTGACGGCGGGCAACATCGGCTCGATGCTGGAAAGCTGCTTTTCGGCCACCCACTGTTTCAGGAAAGGCGTATGTTCACCAATCAAAGCGGCTGATAAGCCCACCACGTCGATTACTACGGTTTTTTTCATTGCTAATGATGGAGAGCAATACTATTGCATACTGAATAAATACTGAATGTGAAATGATGAATATTAAATGTAAAAGTATTTCTCAATCCAGCACCTTTACATTTGATATTCATCATTTTACATTTAATATTTCCTTTAATACCCATTCCAGTTCCCGCCCAATCGAATCATTCAGCCGCAGCTTCATGTCTTCGGGTAACACTTCCCAGGTATATGTCTCGACTTCCAGTTGCTGCGTAAACGGGTTTTCTTTCTGTAACCGAAGCACTTCCGTAATATCCTCCTGCGTCGATTGCAGCAGACCGTAATCGGCTACGAAAAGCGGAACGTGGAAATGCGACCGCCACTCGACGTGACTTTCGTCGAAGGCCAGCAGTGCTTCGGGTAAATCCGGAAACCGCAGCAGATCACCGTTCGAATCCCGCGCTACGACCTGGTGCAGATAGGTCGGCTCGTTGAACTGCCGGAACTGGTCCAGAACCGCTTCCCGGCTGTTTTCTTCCACCGGAAATGTGGCTTTCAAAGCCGCGCTGATCTGGATTTTGCCTACTTTCAGGTCATTCTCTTTCAGCTTTTTCAGCACCTCGTCCGGGCGTTCATAACCGACCGCAAAATGGCAAACGTCGTAGCACAACTGTACGTGTTCGCGCAGAGCCGCTTCCGCTTCACCCGCCGATAGACCAAACTCATCGTTGAGCCGTTCAATGCCGATGGGCAGCAGATACAGGTTGAACCATTCGATAAACTCGTCACCGGTTTCCAGCAAACCGTCGGGTTCGGGTTCGAGGTCGAGGTGGAGACTGATGCCTTCGGCCTGCTTGATGCGCACTAGTTCTTCCACGACCGTCATCAGCCGTTGCGTAGTGGCTTCGAACGCCAGATCGCGCTCATCCCGGTTGTTCCATTGAAACCAGTAGCGGTAGGAGAGGGGCGACGTGGAAATCCCGGCTTCCGTAATACCGCCTGCCATCTGGACAGGCAGCAGTGCGGTTAGCAGCCGAAAAAGCCGGATGGTGTAGTCGACCCGCTCGGGCGTTCGCCAGTCGGGGGCGTGAACCTGGTCTTTAACACGGGTATTATGAAAACCGCCGTACGGAAAACCGTTCATCGTAAAGACGTAGCAGTCGTTGTCGGTCAGCCAGTTCTGAAACTCCTTAAGCCGCTCGGGCTGCACCAGTTCCAGGCTGGCGACGTTGGATAACCGGAGTCCAATGCCGAAGGGCGCATCGGGCGAAAGCTTTTGTTTGATCGTCGGAATGGCCTGTTGCAGCGCGATAAAATGATCCGCCCAATGCTCACCGGCGTGAATATTGGTGCAATAACCGAGGTGTCCCAGCGGGGTTTTCATGCGGGCTGAATTTCGTTTTCTTTTAAAATACCAATCGCTTCGCGAATCAGCTCCATGTCCATTTCGTGTACTTCCACGCCTTTGCCGATGGCTTTCAGCAGCATGATCGTCAATTGACCACCGAGGTGTTCGCGGAATTCATTCAGCCCTTTTAGTAAACCGTCGCCGTCGAGAGCGGGATGGAATAACGAAAAGCCGAGGGTGCGTTCCAGGTTCAGAATGCGGTGGGTGTCGGCTTCACTGAGCCAGCCCAGTCGTTGCGAATACAGGCTGTCGAGGGCAATGCCAATGGCAACGGCTTCACCGTGGCGAACCTCAAAATCAGTGAGTTGTTCGAGTTTGTGCGCACTCCAGTGGCCAAAATCCAGCGGTCTTGACGAACCCATTTCGAACGGATCGCCACTGGCAATGTGGTCGAGGTGCAACTCGGCGCAGCGGTGAATCAGGTATTGCATGGCGTCCAGATCGCGGGCGGCCAGTTTTTCGGCGTTCGTTTCCAGCCATTCAAAAAACGGTTGGTCTTTAATCAAAGCGACTTTGATGGCTTCCGAAATACCCGCCCGCCAGTCGCGGTCGTCGAGCGTTTTCAAAAACTCGGTGTCGTTGAAAACCGCAACCGGTGGGGCAAACGAACCCAGGAAGTTCTTTTTCCCCCGGTAATTAACGCCGTTTTTGACACCGATACCCGAATCGTTTTGCGACAAAACCGTCGTCGGAATCCGGATGTGGCGGATGCCCCGGTGCGAGATGGCAGCCACGTAGCCCACCAGATCCAGCACCGAACCGCCCCCGATGGCAATCACGTAAGAGTGGCGGTCGATGCCGTAGCGATCCACGGCCTCAATGAGTTGATCGACCAGTGCCGGATCGTTTTTGGCACCTTCGCCACCTGGAATAACCAGAAGGTCCGGAACGAGATCAACGATCGACACATTGGCAAAATACGCTTTGATCTGTTCCGGTAAACTGGGATGGCTGCTTACAACGCCTTCATCCAGAATGAATAACAGTTTTTTGCGAAAACCTTCCGAATGTCGTTTATTCAGGAACTCGAGTAAGGTAAGATTGGTACTTTCGAACAAACGGTCGGAAAAGTAAACGTTGTAGGTAAACTGAACGCTGAATGACTGGTGAAGGGTATTCATTCCTTGGGACACTAAGTTAATAGAATGTATAGGTACTAATTGATTTGCCCCCCCCACCCCCCTAAAGGGGGCTTTAAGCATATGGCAAAAGCCCCCTTTAGGGGGGTGGGGGGGCAATGGATTGAAACAACCAAACCAACGGTTTATTCTTTAAAACAAGAGTTTGGCCGGAACCGTTCGGTTACGTCACCGCAAATACTTTGGCCAGTAGCCGTGACAACGGCAGCAGACAGACGACAAGCATTGCCAGCGGAAACGAGGCAAAAGCGGCCACCCACGCGGCATTCATCACAATCAGCGACAACACCCCCGATTTAACCGCCATACCGATGTTTCGGCCCGTTGGTTCGCGAATCGCTTGCCACAGGGGCGGAAAAATGAAGAAGCCGAACAGCAAAAGAAACGGAATGGCTGTTCCTAATTGCTGTTGCTGCTGAGCAATCGCGCCAATGCAGCCAATCACGAGTCCATAGAGCAAACCGGCCACCCTGAGAACCATGGGTTTTCCACCGTGCACCTCGCCCCGGCTGATCATCGTAATGGCGGCAATATAAACAATCGGAATGACCCCGAGCGACGCCCAGACTGGCACCTGATTGGGCAAAATGCTGATACCCAGTACCAGATTCAACCCCCGGCATAGGCCCATGTTCAGCGGCCCGATGATGGCATTATGCTTTCCAAACTTGTCGTAAACGAGCGATGCAACGCTAATTGCAATGGCCAGCCAGCCCGCTGTTGGGTTCACCATCCAGGCGGCCACAATACCGATCAGCAATAATACACTTCCCAGTAAAGTTGCCTGTCCCAGACTCACCTGCCCGCTTGGAATGGGCCGTTCCGGTCGCTCGACGGCATCCAGTTCGGCATCGAAAACATCATTGAACACCACGCCACCGCCATACAGCCCGACCGTCGACAGGCAAAGCCAGCCCACCGGCGCCGGATCGGCATTGGGAATGAGGTAATAACCGGCAATGGCCATCCCGGCCATGACATCGGCAACGGAGGTGATGAGGTTGGCAGGGCGGGTTAGGCGAAGAAGCGGGAGGAGCATGTAAAGGGAATAATAAATGTAAAATGATGAATGATAAATGTAAAAGTTCTGGTCAGTTAAACACTTTTACATTTATCATTCATCATTTTACATTTATTATTTAATAATTGTTGATGATTTATCCACCCGTGGAGCTTGTCCTCCCCGCAGCACGGAGCTGCCATTGTAGCGCTGGCTCTGGTCGATGTCGATGGGTTGTTCGAAGTCGGCGAGGCTGATCTGGCCACTTTGGGCGAAAGCCGTCACGGCGTTTTCGAAGGTAACCAGGCGGATGGTTTCGTCGGAAATACCGCGTTCTTTCATCAGGGCAGCGGTTTTCGGCAATGCCAGCGGATCGCTGATGCCCCAGTCGGCCGCCGAGTTGATCATGATGCGTTCGGGGCCGTATTGTTTCACCACTTCCACCATGCGCTCGTTGCCCATTTTGGTGAACGGATAAATCGTAAAACCAGCCCAGAAACCGCGATCCAGGACTTCCTTGACGGTTTCTTCGTTGTTGTGATCGACAATCACCATGCCGGGGTCCAGGCCATGTTCGAGCGCAATGTCCATGCTGCGGCTGGTTCCTTGTTTTTTGTCGCGGTGGGGCGTATGAATCTGAACGGGCAAACCGGCTTCTTTGGCCAGATCCAGTTGCGCGCGGTAGTATTTTTCTTCGGCGGGTGTCTGGTCGTCGAAACCAATTTCGCCCACGCCGACAACGCCTTCCTTGTAGATAAACAGCGGCAGAATTTCCATCACCTGCTCGGCCAGGGCCTCGTTGTTGGCTTCTTTGGAGTTCAAACCGATGGTACAGTAATGCCGGATGCCAAACTGCGACGCCCGAAACCGTTCCCAACCCACAAGGCTGGCAAAATAATCGCGGAACGAATCGACGCCCGTGCGCGGCTGTCCGAGCCAGAAGGCCGGTTCGATCACGGCCACAATCCCGGCATCGGCCATCGCCTGGTAGTCGTCCGTGGTGCGGGAGGTCATGTGGACGTGCATGTCAAAAAACTTCATCCCGCGTACTGTATCTAAAAAACTCATGAGTGTATCGGCTTTAAAAAGCAAAGTTAGTTGGGTAGTCATCCAGTTGCAAGTGACCGGGAGAACGATTCTGATTCCGGTGCTCCGAAAACCGGTTTTGAGCCATTAGAATACTATTAAAAACCGAAGCCTTCTCTATTTCGTTAAATAGATGCGGTGCGTTTATCGTTAATTATGTAAAAGGTAAATTCAGTAACTTATGAAAACTATCGTTCGGATTCTGCTGTGGGTGGGCGTTTGTGGAGGCATAGGAAGTGGAGTCAGTTCCTGCCGACCCGACCCACTCGACAACCTGTCGCCCGAAGAGAGCCAGGTTTTTATTACCAATCATGATCGTTCGGTCAATTTTGCCAATTATAGAACATTTAGTCTGCCGGATTCGGTGGTGGAAGTTAGCAACAATCAGCAGCAACTTTCCATGACGGGGATTGAGCAGCCATTTCTGGATCGTTTGGCGCAAACGCTCACCAGCCGTGGTTATCAGCGGGTGAACCGGAGCATCAACTCCGATCTGGGAGTTTCCGTGATGCGGGTCAACAACAGTTACGTGGGGGTTACCTCCATGCCCTTTTCGCCTTATTACCTCGATTACTGGGGCTATGGCGGTTTGGGCGGTTTTGGGGGCTTCAACCCATATTACCCCAATTATTATTCGTTCTACGAGGTAAGCGACACCTACTGGTTGATTCAACTGATCGATTTGAAGAATGCCAATACCGCCAGTCAGGAGTTGAACGTAATCTGGCAGGCCCAGATTCGCGGCACCGGTATTTTCGATGCCGCTTCGGTTGATTCCATCATTACCAAAGTGTTCGATCAATCGGCTTACCTGCGGGCTAATCAGTAGAGAATAAAGAGATTAGACAAGAGAGTAAAGACACTGCGAGTGAGTTAGGTCTTTACGCTCTTGTCTATCATCTTTCATCAAAAAAACAGTCATGAATACGAAAATCATATTGAGTCTTATGGGCATCCTCTGGGCGCTGGGAGCGGTGGCGCAGACGGATCTGGAACAAAAAGAGCGGGACATCGAGTTTAACAAAACCCTCTACGAGCGGTTTGTATCGGGCCGCGCTACGGTTTTTTACGGGGTTGGACTGCCTCAGGGTAGCCAGCAGAACTTCATCGACAAGGTAGGAAACCGCAATTTTGCAGTTGCCGTCGAAGCAATGTTTCCGGGTCGGTTTTCGGTCGGTGCGCGCATCGGTCAGCAATACGTTTCGGAGCGGTTGCCGCGTCAGGTTTTTTCTTTTGAAGACGGAACCGACATCTCGGCGGTGCAAACCCGGGCGCTGACTACCATTCCGCTGCTAGCGATTGGGTCGATATACCTGAACGACATCAACTCGGTTTTTCGTCCGTACCTCCAACTGGGTGCCGGTGGTGCTTACGTCGATTATGTCCGGTATTACGGCACGCTGGTGGATCAGAAAACCGGCGTTCGGGGTGCGGTGGCTCCGGCTGTGGGCGCTAAGTTTCAGTTTGGGAAAAATAATAACCTGGGCGGAGAGATTCAGGCGCAGTACCAGCACGTTTTTTTTAACTACAACGAGTTGAAAAACAGCACGAATTTGCTGTTTTCGGTTGGTTTATCGTATCGCTGGTTGTAAGTTAAACCCGGGTTTCAGGAATCACCCGTTTATTGGTTTTTAATCGGTCATTCCTACAAAATGGACCATCCCTCCGGGATTGCTGGTTTGTCATGTTGCATCCTTCCCTGCCGGTTAAAACCGGGGGCTACAAAATGGATCATCCCTCCGGACTGTTTAGGCCAACAATCCCGGAGGGATGATTCATTTTGTAGCGGTGGGTTTTAACCCACTGAAACGGGCAGGATTGGGTGAAAAAATCCCGGAGGGATGACCCATTGAAGGCTAAACAGGGGTGCCAGCCGCCCCGTGGTTTCGTAGCAAACCCTCCAGTTCGGCCCGGTTTGCGTCGGTTACAAACGGTTTTACCAGTGTCCAGAGTTGCGGGGGAATGGTGCGTCCGGCCGCCCGGCGCTCTTGGGCGTAGTCGACGGCGATGCGCGCCAGCGTTTCATTGGTGCGTTCTTCAAAACCGAGGATTTCTTCTACCGGTTTGTCGCAGAAGAAAGCCTTCATCACCAGTTGATTCCAGGCCGGTTCGTCCAGTTGCTCGGCCGGATACGGATTCTGAAGCATCAGCGCATCCTGCACGGGGCTCATGTTGCTCCGAACGCCCTCAGTAGCCTGAAACCGCCAGTGTTCGGGAAACTGTAGAACCGGAATTGCGGAATACAAAGCCGCCAGTTCGTTCATTTCGGCCGCTTTGAACAGGTTTTCGATGGTGCTGAAATACACCGCCGGATCGTCGGCAGGCAATTGGAGCAGCCACCAAACCCGCGCCAGCCGGTCGAGCGACCAGCCTTCAATAGTAAAACCGTTCCGCAAAGTTTGTATTTCCTGCGTCTGGTCGGGCGAAACGCTAATGGGTTGTTTGCCGACAAACCGCGGAATGGCAGTAAAAACGCGGTAGAAAACCGCGGTGGTGGGTTGGTTCCGGTAGGCGTCGGCTTGTTGGGTCAGATACGCAACGGCTTTTTCGGCGTCGGGCTGCTGCCGGATCAGGTCGAGGAGGGTGTCGGAAAGTGCTGGCGAATTCATGCCGTAAAAGTAGTAAGCAGATTGACGACTGCCAACTTACCCGGCCTTTGGATGGGCCTGATTATACGCTTTCTTCAATTTATCGATCGTCGTGTGCGTATAGATCTGCGTCGCGGCCAGGCTGCTGTGACCTAGTAAATCCTTGATGGCATTCAGATCGGCACCCCGGTTGAGCAGATGGGTGGCGTAAGTATGGCGCAGCACGTGCGGACTTTTCTTTTCCAGGGTCGTTACCAAACCCAGATACCGCTTTACAATCCGCTGAATCAGAACCGGATACGATTTAACACCCTGGTCGCTCAGGATCAGAAAAACCGGGTCGGCGTTGGGGCCAAACTCAGCTTCCTTCGTTTGCTGGTACTGTTGAATCAACGTGAACAAGGGCGTCGGCACCGGAATGATCCGGTGTTTGTTGCGCTTGCCCAACACCGTGATGGTTTTTTCGTACAAATTGACGTCGGCGGTTTTCAGCCCCACCAGTTCGGCGAGCCGGATGCCGGTACCGTAGAGCAGTTCGAGCACCAGTTTATCGCGCAATCCCTTGAAATCATCCGGGAAATCGACATCGTCCAGCAAGGTTTCCATCGGTTTTTCTTCCACAAAAACCGGAATTTTTTTGCTGGTTTTCAGGGCCGAAACTTTCAGCATCGGGTCGGCGGCAATGGCTTTCCGGCGGAGCATAAACCCGAAAAAACTGCGTAAGGTGGCAATTTTCCGGTTGACGGATGTCTTATCCAGTCCGCTTTCGACCAGGCTCACAATCCAGGAACGAATCATGTGAAAGGTCGCCTGCTCGGGTTGTTCCAGCTCGTACTGGCTTTTCAGATAGGTCTGAAACTGGTCGATGTCAATGCGATACGCCGTCAGGGTATGGTGGCTCAGGCGTTTCTCGTAGCGGATGTGTTCAAGGAAAGTCGAAACCATAGGGCGTTGAGAGTCGGAATACCGAACAAGATACCATAAAAAAAGCAGTAAGCGAATGCCTACTGCCAACCCATGCTGTTGTCGGTGCTATACTACAGACTATACTTCACTATTGCTGCCGTACATTTTTTCACGGTACACCGCTTTCAGAATTTCCTGACGACGTTTGATCGACGGTTTCTGGAAAGCAGTCCGGGAACGCAGAGCGCGCAATACGCCGGTTTTTTCAAATTTTTTCTTAAAGCGCTTGAGGGCTTTGTCAATTGACTCGTTTTCTTTGACGTTTATGATAAGCATATCCTGCAATTCGTTAATTTTCTGATACCAAACGGATTGCAAAGGTATGTTTCCAGAAGGAAAAAACCAATAGTTTTGCACGAAATGATTAACAACGAAATGGTCGGATGGTTAAATGGTTATTGATGGTTAAAAATGGTTAAATGAACACCAGCCATTTTAACCATTTAACCATTTTAGCCATCAACAACCATTCAATCCATCCATTCCATGAAACAAGCCGTTATTGACCTCGGAACCAATACCTTCCATTTGATGATTACGGACGCAGGGCGGACGCTTTTTCGCGAAAGCCGACCGACGAAAATTGGGAAATCCGGTATCAATCAGGGCCTTATCACCGACGAAGCCACCGAGCGGGCGTTAACGGTTTTGCGGTATTTTCGGGATGTGCTTGACAGGCACCAGGTTTCGCCCGAAGACGTCGTTGCCATCGGTACCAGCGCCATCCGCAACGCGGGAAACCAGTCGGCGTTTATTGAACGGATTCGGCAGGAAACCGGGATTGTCATCCGCACCATTTCGGGCGACGAAGAAGCTGGTTATATTTATGCCGGGGTGCGGGCTGCGGGCGCGCTGGATGATAAAATGGCGCTGGTGATTGACATCGGTGGCGGCAGCGTCGAATTTATTTTGTGTATGGAGCGACGGGTTTACTGGAAACAAAGTTTCGAAATCGGCGGGCAACGGTTGCTGGAGCGGTTTATGGACACCGATCCGATTAGTCCGACGGCGGTCAATCGGCTGAACCGCTATTTTCAGGAGCAATTATTGCCGCTCACGAATGCCGTTCATCAGTATGCGCCGGTCGTTCTGGTGGGTTCGTCGGGTTCGTTCGATACGCTGGTCGACCTGCAATTCATGCACGAAAAAGGCCATTTGCCGGACGAAAGCCAGACGGCTTTTGAGTTGCCGATCCGCGAATTTTATTGGTCTTATGAATTATTGCTGACCCGCAACCACGCAGAACGGATGCAATTGCCGGGCATGATCGAGTTGCGCGTCGATATGATTGTGGTGGGTGTCTGCCTGATCGATTACGTGCTGCGTGCCTACGGGATTCAGCAGATCCGGGTGTCGACATATTCGTTGAAAGAAGGCGTTCTGGCCGGTATTTTTCAATCCTGAAAAGAACGGTTTTGACGCGGAAATGCCTTGAAATTAACTAATTAACTATATTTTTTACGTACCCAATGGCAGCAGACGAAAGAGAACGATCGTATAACTGGGAAGATCCCATGCAGGGCGCACAGGCCGCCAAAACCATGTCCGGACTGGAGTACTTGCAAAGTATTCAGGACGGCATCAACCCGCTTCCGCCCATTTGCCAGACGCTGGATTTTGATCCGGTATCGATGGAAGATGGCAAAGCGGTTTTTTCCGTGATCCCGTCCGAATTTCATTACAACCCGATTGGCGTCGTACACGGCGGTTTGTTGAGCACCCTCTGTGATTCGGCTATGGGTTGCGCCATTCACACCAAACTGGCGGCTGGCGTCGGCTACACCACCCTCGAATTGAAAGTGAATCTGGTGCGGCCCGTGACGGCCAAAACCGGCAAGCTCGTCTGCACCGGAACCGTCATCCACGTCGGTCGCAGCGTAGCCACCGCCGAAGCACGGGTAGAAGACGCCCAGGGCAAACTCTACGCCCACGCGACCTCGACGTGTATGATTTTGAAATAGGATTGGATGGTTTTGATGGTTGAAAATGGTTGGGATGGTTAAAAATGGTTGGATGGCTAGCGGTATTTCAACCATTCTTAACCATCCCAACCATTTTTAAACCATTCAACCATTAAAGCCATTTAGCCATTTTTCAACCATCAAAACCATTACTTCCTGTGAATCGTCGTTGCTGCGGACTGGGCAGAAGCGAGGATGGTCATATCGGCGATGGTGACGTGGGGGGGGGCGGTGACGGCGTATACGACGGCGTCGGCGATGTCGGTGGCGGTCAGCGGGGAGAATCCTTCGTAGATTTTGGCTGCCCGCGCTTCGTCGCCTTTGAAACGAACCAGCGAAAATTCGGTTTCGACGGCGCCGGGCGCCACGTTGGTAATTTTAATGCCGTATTGGGTCAAATCCAGCCGCATTCCTTCGCTCAGGGCTTCGACGGCGGCTTTTGAAGCACAGTAAACCCCGCCGTTCGCGTAGGTCTGTTTCCCGGCAATGGAACTGATGTTAACGATGTGACCGCGCCCGTTGGCCACCATGCCCGGAGAAACCGCCCGTGTAACGTACAGCAAGCCCTTCACGTTGCCGTCGATCATCGCATCCCAGTCGTCCACGTCGCCCTCGTGAATCGGTCCCATGCCGTGCGCGTTGCCGGCGTTGTTGATCAGCATATCGATGGTTTTCCAGTCGGCGGGCAGGGAAGCTATGGCGGTTTCAACGGCGGACCGGTCGCGGACGTCGAAGTTGAGCGTATAACATTCTGAATCCGGGCTGAGGGTCTGTTGCAACTCATCCAGCCGTTCCTGGCGTCGGCCACATAGAATAAGCCGGTATTTTAGTTTGGAAAAAGCGGTCGCAATGGCAAGGCCGATGCCGGAGGTGGCGCCGGTGATCAGGGCAGTTGGGGTCATTTTCTGAATCGTTAATTTGAAAAAAACAGGTTGTAAAGAAAGCGGATGTTCCGGATAAATCAGAATCGAACGGGCTTCCCGGTCGTTTAACGGGTACGTATAGTACGAATTTAGCGATTCTTTTTTACCTTGGGATTTAGACCACTCATCAATGAACCCCATTCTTTCCCTATTTCTGCTGCTTACCGTTTTTTTTCTACCTTCCGATCGGCTGACCCGGAAAGCCCATAAAATTCACCAGCGTATATTGACGCTCGACACCCACGCCGATGCACCGATCAACATGGTAAAAGACGGTTTTGATGTGGGTGAGCGGCACGACCGGGTGCGCGACAAGTCGCAGATCGACTTTCCCCGCATGAAAGAAGGCGGGATGGACGCCATGTTTTTTGCGGTTTATCTGGCGCAGGGACCCCGCACACCGGAAGGCCACGCGGAGGCCAAAGCCAAAGCCCTCGCTATTTTTAAAAGCATCGATGCCGCTTTAAAAAAACACCCCGATCAGGCCGAACTGGCAACGACACCCGCCGATGCCTACCGGATTGAAAAAGCCGGGAAGCGGGCGGTTTTTATCGGAATGGAAAATGGCTATCCGGTGGGCGAAGATCTGGCGATGCTAAAAACGTATTTTGACCTGGGTTGCCGCTACATTACGCTCGCCCACTTTGCCAACAACGCCATTTGCGACTCCGCAACCGATCCCGATGGTCCACTTTACAATGGATTGAGTGATTTTGGTAAAAAGGTGGTACCGGAAATGAACCGACTCGGCATTCTGATCGATGTGTCCCATATTTCCGATAAATCATTTTACGATGTGCTGGCATTGTCGAAAGCACCGGTGATTGCGTCTCACTCCAACGTCCGTGCGCTTTGCAATTTTCCACGGAACATGACCGACGAAATGATCCAGGCGCTGGCGGCCAAAGGTGGCGTGATTCAGGTAAATTTCGTAACTGATTACCTCCGAAAACCGTCGGACGAACACCGCCAGGCGTTGAACTCTATCCGGATGGCGGGTGTGGGCCGGGTGGTAACCCCGGAAATGCGGACGCGACTTGATGCCAAAGAAGACTCGATTCAGAAACGGTATGCCTACGAACGGGCCAGCGTGGCGGACATCGTCAAACACATCGACTACATTGTCCGGCTGGTAGGCATCGACCATGTCGGCATTGGCAGCGATTTCGACGGGGGCGGGGGCGTCAATGGTCTGGAGGATGTCAGCGAAATCGAAGCCCTGACGCTGGAACTGGTGCGAAAAGGCTATTCGGAACAGGATATTGCCAAAATCTGGGGCGGTAATTTGCTGCGGGTGCTGGGGCAGGCCAAAGTGCCGTAATAGCGGTTTAGAATAAAGAGAAGAGACAAGAGAATAAAGACCTGAAACCTGGATTTATCCGATTTCTGTCTCTATTCTCTTGTCTCTTCTCTTTATTCTAAGGCTTACGCCTTTTCGCAGAATTCTTCGAACGCCATTTCCAGGTGCTGAGCGATCATTTGCGCAGAGCGTCCTTCGATGTGGTGCCGCTCGATAAAGTGTACCAGTTCGCCATCTTTGAAAATACCGATGGCCGGTGATGATGGCGGATAAGGCAGCAAATACTCGCGCATCCGGGCCGTGGCTTCAAAATCGACGCCGGCAAAAACCGTCACCAGTTTGTCGGGTTTGATACCGCTCAGGTTTAAAGCCGCCTTAACGCCGGGACGAGCCGCACCAGCCGCGCAACCGCAGACCGAGTTGACGACCACCAGCATGGTGCCTTCGGCATTGTCCATGGCCTCATCGACTTTTTCGGCAGTGCTCAGGTCCTCGAAACCGACGCTTAGCAGGTCGTCCTTCATCGGGGCAACTAAATGTGGAGGATACATTGTATTGAGTTTTAAAGTGTATAGTAAATGGTTGTAATGGTTCGATGGCTGTAATGGTTAGATGGTTGAAGGATGGTTAGAAATGGCTGAATGGTTTGTCGTACGGCTAGCTATCCAACCATTACAACCATCCAACCCTTTAACCATTACAACCATCGAACCGTTCAAGTTACATAAAGCCCAGTTCCAGCTTGGCCACCTCCGACATCATTTCGGTGGTATAGGTCGGTTCGAATGTCAGCTCGACGCTCACGTCGTTGACGCCTTCGATGCTCCGGACTTTCGCTTCGATCTCGCCCGGAATGGTTCCCGCCGATGGGCAGGAGGGGGAGGTCAACGTCATCAGAATGTAGACGTTGTTAATCGGAAATATTTTGATTTCGTAAATCAACCCCAGTTCGTAGACGTCTACCGGAATTTCCGGATCATAGACTTCTTTCAGGGCTTTTACGACTTCGGCTTTCAGTTCTTCGTCATTCATAACTTTCTACTTTATAGCGTTGACCGCTCAGTCGTACGGTTTTTCAAAGCTTGTGCCGCCGAAAACTGTTTCATCTGCTGAATCATGGAAGCCAGCCCTCCGGCGCGCCGGGAGGTTACCAAGTTACTCAATCCAATCCGGTCGATGAAATACAAATCGGCGTTGGCAATATCCTCGGCTTTCTCGTTCGACAATATCCGGATCAACAAACTCACCAGCCCTTTGCTAATCTGGGCGGTCGGTTCGCTGTCGGCTTCGAAATGGACGGTATCGCCCCGCATTTCGGAATGCAGCCACACTTTCGACTGACAGCCCCGAATCAGGTTCTCATCCGTCTGGAACTGTACCGGCATGGGCGGCAGTTTCTTCCCGATGTCAATGATGTATTGCGTTTTATCGAGCTGATCGTCAAAGAGATCGAAGTCTTCGATAATTTCGTCCTGTTTCTCGTTGATGGTCATTGTATCCGATCCACGTCGCTGGCAGAATGCCGAATGGCTACGATTGTAATGGTTTTTTGCAAATAGATATACAAAACGCGGTACTTCCCGACTAAGATTTCCCGAAAGAAACTCGTATTCTTTTCCGGTACGATTCGGCCCATCTCAGGAAATGTAGCTAACAGCGTCAATTTGCGGTTTAACTCATCTACCCATTGTTCGGTATAGCGCAAAGAAGATCGAGATAAATACTGCAAGGCATCCCGGAAATCTTCTTTCGCTTCATCCCGCCAAATTATTTCCGTTCCTGAATCCATTGACGAGCTTCTTGCATCACAACTTCATGCTTGTGACCTTTATTCTCTTCAATTTCTTCCATTGCCTTCTCATAACGCTCGAGAATAATCAGTTTCTCTACGGCTTCATCCAGCGAAATTTTTGGTGGAAGGTTTTGAAAAGCTTCAATAATAGTCGCTGTAGTAAGCATGATCGTTAAAATTAAGATTACAACATCATCTTTTTGACCCGTAGCAAACCCTGCACCAGCCGGTCAATCTCCTCTTTCGTGTTGTAAACCGCAAAGGAGGCCCGGGTGGTTCCCGTGAGGTTAAACCGGCGCATCAACGGCTGCGTACAGTGGTGACCCGTCCGGACGGCAATGCCCTGCTGATCGAGAATAACGCCCGTATCCTGGTGGTGAATCCCGTCCAGAACGAACGAAACCACACTGATTTTTTCAGCACTTTGGCCAATAATCCGCAACCCGTCGATGCTTTCGAGCGCTTCGGTCGCATATTCGAGCAGGCTGTGTTCGTAATCCGCTATCTTTTTCTTGCCCAGCGTTTCAATGTATTCCAGAGCCGCATACACCGCGATGACATCGGCGATGTTGGGCGTTCCGGCTTCGAACTTGTACGGCAGATCGTTGTAAGTAGTTTTCTCGAAGGTAACTTCCTTGATCATTTCGCCACCTCCCCGCCAGGGCGGCATGGCATTCAGAATATCCCGTTTGCCGTAAAGCACACCCATCCCGGTCGGGCCGTAGAGTTTATGCGCCGAGAAGACGTAAAAATCCGCATCCAGTGCCTGCACATCGATGTCGATGTGTGAACTGGCCTGGGCGCCATCGATCAGCACTTTGGCTCCCACGGCATGCGCTTTTTCAATGAGAAACTTCACCGGATTGATGGTGCCCATCGCGTTCGAAACGTGAACGGCGGAGACGAATTTGGTCCGTTCCGAAAGCAGCTTTTCGTATTCTTCCAGAATCAGATCACCCTTGTCATCAATGGGAATCACTTTCAGCACGCAGCCTTTTTCTTCGCACAGCATCTGCCAGGGAACGATGTTGGAGTGGTGCTCCATCGTGGTGATGATGATTTCATCCCCTTCTTTCAAAAACCGCCGTCCGTAGGTCTGGGCCACGAGGTTGATCCCGTCGGTGGTGCCGTAGGTAAAGATAATTTCTTCCACGTGAGCCGCATTCAGAAACTGTTGAATGGCCCGGCGCGAGGCTTCAAACGCCGATGTCGCTTTTTCGGCCAGCGTATGAATCCCCCGGTGAATGTTGGCATTGTAGCCTTCGTAATACCGGGTCAGGGCGTGGAGAACCGGAAGCGGTTTTTGGGTCGTCGCTGCGTTATCAAAATATACCAGTTGCCGACCGTTCACGACCTGATCAAGAATCGGAAAATCCCGGCGAATGGCTTCAATATCAAGGATTTCGTGTGTCGCAGTTTCCATAAAGAATTAAGAATTATAAGTTAAAAGTTAAAAATTAAAAGTAGGCTGACGCATGAGCTTTACCGCACGGGTGTCGGACGACCGATGCAACCCCATTTTAATTTTTAACTCTTAACTCTTAACTACCTCGCAAGTTTGGCCTGAATCCGGCGTTCCAGTTGCTCGCGGAGGGGGTCGATTTTGATCTTCTTAATCACATCTTCCGCAAAAGCGAACATCAGCAGCGATTGGGCTTCCGTTTTCGGAATACCGCGTGACTGGAGATAAAATAATGCTTCTTCGTTCAGTTTTCCAGTGGTCGTACCGTGCGAACACTTCACGTCGTCGGCGAAAATTTCCAACTGTGGTTTGGTGTTCATGGTGGCATCGTTCGAGAGCACCACGTTTTTGCACGACTGGTAGGCGTTGGTTTTCTGGGCATCCTGACGAACGAAAATCTTGCCGTTGAAGACGCCCGTTGACCGGTCTTCCAGAATTCCTTTATACAGTTCGTTGCTGTGTGAATTCGGCTTGCGGTGATCCACCAGCGTGTGGTTGTCGATGTGCTGGCGGCCGTTCGGGAAATACAACCCGTACATGTGCGCTTCGCAGTTGGAACCGTCGAGGGCGATGTTCAGGTTGTTGCGGATAAAACCGCCGTCGAGGGTGACGGTCGCCGAATAAAAATGGCTGCGGTCTTGCTGATACACCTGCGTGGTGCCGATATGGTAGGCCATATCCGATTCGTTCTGGATTTTGTAATACTCCATCCGGGCGTCTTCGGCCACCACGATCTCGGTGACGACGTTGGTAAAACTGGCCTGATCGCCCAGGGTGCGGAACGATTCGGCGACTTTGACTTCCGCGTTTTGATCGACAATAAACAGGTTGCGCGGCTGCGAAGCCACGTTCATCTGCCGGGCATCGGAAATGAAGCGCAGAATGGTCGGTGCTTCCACCGTCGTATGGGCCGGAACATGAATCACCACGCCTTCACTGGCAAAAGCCGTGTTCAGCGCAGTGAAAGCATTGTCTTGAAAATCAGCGTATTTGGCAAAATACCGGTTCAGCAAATCCGGCGTATTTTTAACTGCTTCGGACAGTGTCGAGATCGAAAGCTGATCGGCGGGGCTCACAATCTTCGACAACTGGGGCTGATACTGGCCGTTGACAAAGTAGAGAACGTTCCCGTTGAGCTGCGACGACTCCAACTGGGCCAGATCTTCCAGCGTGATTGCCGACGGGGCATTGAATTCGAATACCTCCTTGATTAAGCTATTGACATTGGTGTATTTCCACTCTTCGTGTTTGACGGTTGGAAAACCCAGGCGATCGAACCGGTTGAGGGCTTCGCGCCGGATTTGATGCAATGCCGACTTGCTGGCACCATTCATCCGCTCTTCCGAGTTTCGAAAATCCGCCAGTAGCCTGGATTTGAGATCGTTATTGGGCTGATTAGTCATTTGAATGAGTTAAAAATTAAAAATTAAAAGTTAAAAATAGGGGCTACGCCATTCAGCGTTTATTTGGTAAGCTAACCTCAGGGGTTATTGCCTTTTAATTTTTAACTTTTAATTTTTAACTGAAATTAAACGGTTTCCACTTCTGCCTTGATCCAGTCGTAACCTTTTTCTTCCAGCTCGAAAGCCAGTTCTTTCGGGCCTGACTTCACGATCCGGCCTTTGTAGAGGACGTGAACGTAATCCGGCACGATGTAGTCGAGCAGGCGTTGGTAGTGGGTTACTACGATGGTGGCCCGTTCCGGTGAGCGCAGTTGATTGACGCCTTCGGCCACAATCCGGAGGGCGTCGATGTCCAGTCCGGAATCGGTTTCGTCCAGAATGGCCAGTTTGGGTTCCAGCATCGCCATTTGAAAAATCTCGTTCCGTTTCTTTTCACCACCCGAGAATCCTTCGTTCAGTGACCGGCTCAGCAGCGACTGGTCGATATTCACCAGCTTCATCTTTTCCTTCATCAGTTTCAGAAACTGAACGGCATCCAGTGGGTCCAGCCCCCGGTATTTCCGGATCTCGTTCATGGCGGTTTTCAGGAAGTTGGTCGTGCTGACCCCCGGTATTTCCACCGGATATTGAAACGCCAGGAAAATTCCTTCGGCGGCCCGGTTCTCCGGTGCCATTTCCAGCAGGTCTTTGCCTTCAAACAGCACACTGCCACCGGTCACGTCGTAATCTTCGCGACCCGCCAGCACCGATGCCAGGGTACTTTTTCCGGAACCGTTCGGCCCCATGATCGCGTGTACTTCCCCGGGTTTGACTTCCAGGTTAATACCCTTTAATATCTCTTTACTGCCAATAGATGCTTGTAAATTGCTAATAGTTAGCATAACAGGAGGTTGATTTCGACTCAATTAAACTGCAAAGGTAATGCATGAAGCGATAGCTACACGATTTGATAACAATTTAGACCCGTTAAAAGTTGACGCTCACCGCATTTCGTTGGCAGACACGGCCCGACTTTTTTTTTCATTACCCAATACCTTACCTTGCAACTGGAAGAAGTATTCCCTTTTAGTACTTTCGCTTGTTGCCCCTAAATCCCTTAAAGGGGACTTGGACGCCAAACACACTGAATGCAAAAGTCCGGCAGCGGCCGACCGTCCTTCAGGGGATTTAGGGGCAATTTGTAATGCAATAGACTTATCATACGTAAGTCTTATCCCTTTTTTGGTCATTGGAGTATGCAAAATGGTAATCATCAGGTGCGCACGCAGGAAATCAGGGTGAGTTCAGAAGTCGGTTCGCTGAAACGGCTGCTGATTCACAGCCCCGACCGCGGCCTGGGAAAAGTCGTCCCTTCCAAGGCGCAGGACTGGCTTTTTGAAGACATCGTTCACCTGGAAACGATGCGGAAAGATGAGTATGACTATTACGTAAAAATTCTGCTGTACTTTCTGGATCCGGATAAAATACGGGGCAAATTGGCTGAAATCAATGCCGATTCCGAGCGTAATTTTTTCAAACCCGACCACCCGGACTATTTTCGGTCCGACGCCGTTATTGATATTCAGCACCTGCTGACCGAAATTTTAGCCGATGAAGTGATCCGGACCCGGCTGATTTCGGGAATTTGCGCTGTTGAACGGTGTAGTTTCTTGATTCAGAGTCAGTTGTATACCTATGATCCGGTTGAATTATCGAAAATTCTGATCTCCGGATCACTGCCCGACCGGACGATGCTGTTCGCACCCTTGCCAAATTTTATCTTCACGCGTGACATTGGCATAGTTATTAATAGCCATATTTTACTGAACAAGCCCGCCAAGCTGGCCCGTACCCGTGAAGCGTTTCTGGCCCAGTACATTTTCTTTTACCACCCGTTGTTTAGCAAATACCGGGATAAAATTATCGAAATACCGGACAACGAGCATCATTTTCTGCTGCCCGACAATGAGGTGAGCAACGACTATTCGCGGTCGACACTCGAAGGGGGCGATGTGATGATGGTGGCTAAAAACCACCTGTTGATCGGTTGTAGTGAACGAACGACCTTGTATGCCGCCCAGCAGGTTATTCGTTTGTTGTTTGACAAAAATGTGGTCGACAAAGTGACGATTGTCAAGATTCCGAAAAAGCGGGATTATATGCACATCGACACCATTTTTACGCAGGTAAAACGCAACGTCTGGGTGTTGCTGGGGTCGTTGGGTCGCACGGGTGACGAAGCCAGGAAACGTGATTTGCTGCATTTTCTGGCCCCGAAAGACGTTCCGGACGATTTGCGGATCATGCAGTTCCGGAAAGGGGAAGAGCAGAAACCGGTGGAGATCGAAAACCTGGAAGACCTGCTGACGGCCATCAGCCGGGATGACCTGGGCTGCACGGAACCGGTGCGGTTTATTTATTCCGGAAACAACGAATTTCCGTTCGGAGCCCGCGAACAATGGACGGATTCCTGTAATCTGCTGGCGCTGAAAGACGGGGTGGTGATTGGATACGACCGGAACGACAAGACCCTCGAAGCTTTTCGCCAGGCGGGCTTCGAAACCGTGCGGGCGGTTGACCTGCTGGACCGGTTTGAGCGGGGTGAAGCCGACCCGGAAACCCTTGAAAATACGTTCATCCTGTTGCCGTCGGCTGAACTGTCGAGGGCGCGGGGCGGTTCCCATTGCATGAGTTTACCTTTGTTACGTGCCGAGTTATAACCCTAAACCTTAACCCTATGCAATCGCAGACGACCTCAAACCTTCTCATGATCAGGCCCGTACGGTTTGGATTCAATGAGCAAACCGCCGGGAGCAACGCCTTTCAGAACACGGATCTGGCAACTCAATCCCGGGATGTGGTGCAGGAAAATGCCCTGCGGGAATTTGACGAGATGACCCATCAGTTGATGGCTAGCGGGGTGAATGTTATTATTTACGACGATTTGCCGGAGCCGTATACACCTGATTCCATTTTTCCGAACAACTGGGTGTCGTTTCATTACAGCGGTACGGTTGTGCTCTATCCCATGCAGGCACCCAACCGCCGGCTCGAACGGCGGCTGGACATCATCGATGACCTGGCAAAAGAATACCACGTTGCCAAAATTGTCGATCTGACGCACTTTGAGCAGGAAGGAAAATACCTCGAAGGAACCGGCAGTCTGGTGCTTGACCGGATGAAGAAGATTGCCTACGCCTGTTTGTCACCCCGAACCGATGCCGACGTTCTGGCCGAGTTCAGCCACCAAACCGGGTACAATGTCGTCGCCTTTTCAGCCGTCGATGCGGCAGGCATACCTATTTATCATACCAATGTGATGATGTGCATTGGCGACGTTTTTGCTATCGTGTGTCTGGCAGCCATTGCCGATCCCGACGAGCGGCTGACGGTGCGGCAGTCACTGGTGAACAGCGGGAAGCACGTGATCGACATTACGCTGGAGCAAATGGCTCATTTTGCGGGAAACATGCTGCTGGTAACGGCGCGGAAAGGGCAGAAACTGCTGATTATGTCGACGCAGGCCTTTGATTCGCTTTCGGCCCGGCAGCGTGACGAATTGGACGATTTTGCTACACTGTTCCATTTCAACCTGTCGACAATCGAAGGAAACGGGGGGGGATCGGCGCGGTGTATGATGGCCGAAATCCATTTGCCTTCCCGGTAATGAAGGGCCAGGGGAAGAGAATCAGGGATATGTAGCCTGGAGAAGGGACTAAGTCTGGGCTAAAACCGGAGGAAGATGCCAGGATCCTCTTTATAATAAGTTAGTGCTTAATTTTTACCAAATTGTATTTATTCTTTATTTTCTTGCATCTTTAATACCGTTTAATAACTTAATTGTAGCAACACGCATTTTTACTTTTTCAATTCTCTAAAACTGTAGTCATTTGTGTTAACAAATTAATAATAAACGCAATCAAGTATTTTAAAAAACAATTGCTTTGACAAACTAATTCTAATTAAGTTCGTTATATTTACAAATCGGTAACATAATACAGGTGATTGAATTTTAAAACCCTAGCAATCATGATCGCAGAGAAAAAACGGATTTCAAAGTACAGCAGTTGTCTGAATTTTACGGCAAATGCTTTAGCGAGAGTAATGACTAACATTTCCGACGACGAATTTGGTCGGTTGGGCCTGACGGCTTCCCATGCATTTGTCTTGAAAGAAGCCATCGAAAATCCCGGTATTCAGCCGAAGGAATTGAGTGGAGAATTGCATTTGACACCGTCGACCATTACCCGTCTGATTGAAAAATTGGAATTGAAAAAGCTGGTAGAGCGGAAGATCGAAGGAAAACACACGTTGGTTTATGCCACAGAGAAAGGAATCACCATGTTACCGGACATCAAAAAAGCGTGGGACAACCTGATGCGCCGTTACGCTGATATCCTGGGTGATGAAAGCTCCCGTCGGATGACCGACATGTTGTATGGAGCCGTGAAAGCATTGGGAAAAGATTCATAATTTCCCATTTTAACACGAAACGGAGTAATGATTGTGCAATCATGTATGACCTTAAAATGCCTGAAAAAGGCCGCTTTTTAAACAATTTCCGTGATTGAATAGTAGAGTTGGAGAGGTTACGTCGCGGCTCAAAAGAGTTGGCGTGCTTCAACTCTACCATTCAATCATAGAAATCATGAACACCAGTCACGAAAAGGTTGCCTTAGTAACCGGTGCAAACCGGGGATTGGGCAAAGAGATTTCTCAGGAGTTGTGTAAAAAAGGCTATGCGGTTTTCATGGCCTCCCGCGATATAGAAAAGGGCCGTGAGGCTGTTCATGAGCTCTGTGGACAGGGGTACGAAGCCATCTTTCTGCAGTTGGATGTTACCGATCCGGTTAGTGTTAAAAATGCCTATGGTGCCTTCTCTCAGAAGGCCAGTCATTTGGATGTGCTGGTCAACAATGCTGCCATACTGGAAGAGGCCGACCGGCATGTATCCATCTGCAAGCTCAATATTGAATCGCTGGAGCGTACCCTGAAAACCAACCTGATTGGGCCGATCATGGTGATTCAGGATTTTCTGCCGTTTCTGGAGAAAAGCCGGATGGGTGCCCGCATCATCAATATCACGAGTGACTTAGGCTCGCTTTCCCATATGCAGGACAGCTATCCGGCCTATAGTCTTTCCAAAACCGCCCTGCACGCCATGACCCGTCAGTTTTCGGCTGCTTTAGTGGGCAAAAATATAGCGGTTAACTGCGTCAATCCGGGCTGGGTACAAACCAGTATGGGTGGAACCGGTGCCAACCGAACACCCGAAAAAGGTGCCGAAACCACCCTCTGGTTAGCCACGGAAGCTCCCCAGGGCGAAACCGGAAAATTCTGGAAAGACAAGCGGGAAGTGCCTTGGTAAGCGGAATCTGCTATCTTTGCCTATTCCTGAACCTTAACCCGATTCCCATGAATTTTACCGGAAAAGCCGGGCTTCTTTCCGCCGGCCTGTTGCTACACGCATTCCTCGGTTTTAGTGATGGCGGTGCCGATTCCGTCAAAGTAACCGCAGCGGGCGCCGTTCCGAAGCAGATTTCCAGCCAGTTCAAGTTTACGGAAGGTCCCGCCGTCAATAAAAAAGGAGATATTTATTTTACCGACCAGCCCAACGATAAAATCTGGAAGTATGACACCGACGGCAATCTGTCGCTGTATAGGGACAAAACCGGGCGTTCCAACGGGCTTTACTTCGACAAAAAAGGCAACCTGATTGCCTGTGCCGATGAGAAAAATGAGCTGTGGTCGATTAGCCCGAAAGGAAAAGTGACGGTTTTGCTGACGGATTTTGAAGGCAAACGGCTCAATGGCCCCAACGACTTGTGGATTGACGCGAAAGGCGGTATTTATTTCACCGATCCCTATTATCAGCGGGATTACTGGGAGCGGAAAAAACCGGATATGGAAGGCCAGAAGGTCTATTATCTGCCCAAAGGGAAAAAACAACCGGTCGTTGTGGATGGTGATCTGATGCAGCCCAACGGCATTGTGGGCACACCCGATGGCAAATCCCTCTATGTGGCCGACATCCGCGCCAGTAAAACGTATAAATACCAGATCAACGACGATGGTACGCTGACCAATCGCCAGCTTTTCGTTTCACAGGGTTCCGATGGCATGACGATCGATGATCAGGGCAATATTTACCTGAGTGGAAAAGGCGTAACGGTTTACAATCCGGCGGGCGAAAAACTCCAGGTCATTCCGGTTCCGTCCCGCTGGGTGGGTAACCTTTGTTTTGGCGGCAAAGACCGTCGTACGCTGTTTATTACGGCTTCGGAGTCGGTTTATACCCTGGAAATGCAGGTAAAAGGCGTAGAGTAACGGAATCTGAGACGCTTTTCCATAAAAAAGCCAGCCTGTCAATCTGACGGCTGGCTTTTTTAGTAGAATCAAACCGGTGCGTTAGGCGAGGATGCGTACGCGTACGGGAACAGCTTTGATTTCAGTTCCATCGTCCAGCGTTACCAGGAAAACAAAAGCGATTTCCCGGAAATTTGGAAGAGCCAGGGGAGCCGTTGGAACCGCAGGCCGCTTGGTTGCAAACTCAGCGACAGTAGTCGTAAATTCCACCGTAGTGCCGCTGCCGGCAATCGGCGCTGCGGTGTAGTTGCCTGCGGTATTCAGTGTTCCAACGTTGATGCTGGTGGCACCGGCTGCTATTTTCGAAATCTCCTTGATCGTCCGGCCACTGGAAGACGGGATCGAAAGCGTGATTTTGATGGCACCACCGGCAGCTACCGATGTTTCGTAATACGGGTCGAAACCGTAAGTCGTGGCACCGGTGTAGGTGACCGGAACGGCGGGGCGGTTATCCTTGACCAGATCGCTGTAGACGTAATCGTCTTTGCAGGAAATACCGGCAAACGCCACGATTGAAAGGATAAGAAATTGAAAAGCTATTTTTTTCATGATATAATTCCGTTAACGAATGACCGATTAATCAACATCCCACCACAATTTTTCATTGGACTGCGGCCCCGGATTTGGGAAGGCCGGATTCCGCTCGATTTCCTGGGTAATGTAGGCTGCCCGCACCGGACGCGTTCCATCGATCCCCACGGCATTCTGCGATGCTGTCAAGCGGGGGTAACCGGTTCTGCGCCAGTCGTTCCAGGCTTCCAGGCCATTGCCGGTCCAGGCAATCCATTTCTGGGTGATAATCTGCTCGAGTTGCTGCTCTTTGGTTCCGGTTAGGGTCGCCACTGCCGGATTGGCGGCCAGATAGGCCGCAATGTCGGCATCAGCGACACCCGCCAGTTTCATCGAAGCCGTAATGCCTTCGGTATACAGCGTCTGCGGGTTGCCCGGTGTTCCCAGGATCAAGGCCGATTCGGCCAGAATAAACGCCCGCTGGAAGTTGGTCAGCAGCCGGACCGGACCTTCACCACTTGTTCCCGTTACGTAAGGAGCATAGCGGGACCAGGTTGCTGTAGGTGGCAGGGTTCCCCGAAAACCATTATCCATCGTGACGTAATCTGCCGCCGGTTTGGTGAAGAACTTAGCCAGCCGGGGGTCGGTTTTGGTTGGGTCTGTCGCACTGGGCCGCAGCACGTTCAGAAACCGGGTGCTCATAATGAGCTCGTTGCTGAAGGAAGCGAAGATGGCCAGGTTCCACATAGGACTGGTGCTACCTACGTTACTGCCAAATTTTACGTTCAAATCGAGCGCATTGCTGTTGATATACAGGTTTTTGGTCAACACTTCGTTGATCACCTGCGTCGCCAGTTGCGGTTCTTTCCGGCTGATGGTATTGGCAAGTTTCAGCATCAGGGTGTAGCCCGCCCGTTTCCAGTTATCCATGTTACCACCGTAAACCATGTCTTCGGCGGCAGGCTTGGAAGTCGAAGCAGCCTCCAGGTCGGCCAGACCTTCGCGCACCAGATCAAAAAGGCTCTGAATTCCTAAGGCTTGATTCCCTTTGTAGATATCTTCCTGCTTGTCGATGCGCGGCTGAATGAACTCTTCACCCTTCAGCGCCTGCGAATACGGTACATCGCCCCACACATCGGTGGCAATGCTAAACGTGTAGGCTTTCATGATTTTGGCAATACCAGTATAGGCTTTGGCATTGTTCTGGTCGGCGGCTTCGATCAATTTCTGGTAGTTGACGAGCGCACCACCGTAGATGTCAAAACGCCACTGGTTTCCGAAATCGGCACCGTTCGTATTGAAGATGTCGTAGGCAGCCGGGCTACCACCGGCACCCGCCAGATAGTTCATCACCACCGAGCCAAACCGGTTGAGTTCACCATTGTTGGCAAACGCGGAACCCGCCAAGGCCGTGGGTAATAAAACCGGTGGCGTTACGGCCGTAGGTTTGTTGGGATCGAGGTTGATGTCGTCCACAAAATTGCTGCAGGCTCCGATTGACAGCATCAACGGAACCAGAAGGAATTTTTTATAATTCAAGACTTTCATTGTCGGAAGAATGATGAAGGTTAATTAAAAGGTAAACCGCAGGTTAACGCCATAATTCCGGGTGTTGGGTGCGCCATTCAAATCAAGCCCCTGAATATTACCGGCACCCTGCGTGTTTACTTCCGGATCCATGAAGAAGTTGGGCGCGTAGAAGAACAGGTTCCGTCCACTAACTCCCACCGAAATGGCTCCGAAAGGTGTTTTGCCAATCAGGCTACCCGGCAGGCTGTAGTTCAGGGCGACTTCACGCAGCCGGTAAACTGTCGCGTCGAACACGGCTGCTTCGGAAGCCAGACCACCGAGACCGGCCCAGTAATTCTGCGCGCTAATCTGGATGTTGTTAGGCGTGTATGTCTTCGAACCATCCGTATTGGTTACCTCAATGACACCCGGCAAAATGCGGGGTTGATCCCGATCGATGCCCGTGACTTTCAGGTGCCCCTGGCTTCTCAGATCGGCTGCACTAAACGAGTAAAGGTCTCCACCCTGACGGGTGTCGAACAAAACCGACAGCGATAACCCTTTGTAACTGAAGTTATTCGTCAGACCCGCCGTCCAGTCCGGATTGGGATTGGCAATCACCTGACCGGCAAGACCCGGTACAAACTGGCCGGTGTTGGGGTTGATCAGATACTCACCCTGCGGACTGCGGGCGTTGGCCGTTCCAACAATAACACCATAGGGTTGCCCCAGTACAATGGACGGGTTGATCCCGATGAACGCATTCCCGGTAATCGGTGATTGGGTAACGCCCGGGGCAATTTCCTCCACTTTGTTCCGGATGCGGGTAAAGTTCAGGATCAGATCCCATTTGAAGCCGTTAGCCAACCGAACCGGGGTCGTGTTCAACACCAGTTCGATCCCCCGATTTCGCATGGAACCCACGTTGGTGGTGCGGGTGTCGTAACCGGTTGAGTTAGATACCGAAACGTTGAAAATCTGGTTGGTACTGCGGGTGTCGAAATACGCCAGATCAATGCTCGCCCGGTTGCGGAACAGCCCCAGGTTCAACCCGAATTCATACGACCGCACGAATTCCGGCGTCAAACTTGAATTGCCGATCCGGTCGTCGATCCGAAAGCCGGGTAAGCTGGCGGTTCCGACGGAAATAGGGAAGGTAATTTGGGCGGCATTGTTTCCGTAAGCTGCCGGTTCAAACACGGAGTTCAGCAGATACGGATCAGCATCCCGGCCCACCCTGGCAATGCTGGCCCGCACTTTGGCGTAAGAAAGCACGTTTGAATTCAGCTTGAACGCATCCGTTGGGACAAAACTGACGGCTGCCGATGGGTAAAAATAGGTATTGTTGGCTTTGGGCAAGGTCGACGATTTATCGACCCGACCGGTCAGTTCCAGAAACAGGTAGTTCTGGTAGCCCAGCGAAAGCTGGCCATAATACCCCATCAGCCGACGCATGGTGCTGCTCTCGGTGCTGGCGGAGAAAACCGATCCGTTGCTGACGTTTTCAAATCCCGGAATGGTCAATTGCTGGCTGATGATCGTTGGATTCTGAGTCTTACGCTGGTTGATGTTGTTTCCCAGCAACAGACTGGCGTTCAGCCCTTCCAGAAACAGGTTGTCTTTCTGGGCGGTGATGATCAAATCTCCGTTTAACTCCGATCGGAAGAAGATATCTTCCCGGAGTTCGCCAGCCGGGGTACGCGCTGCGCCAATGGCGGCAACGAATTTCCGGCGATCGGTGTAGGTATCGGCGGTTGCCCGGTACGAAACGTTCAGCCATTTAGTGACGTCATAGCCAATCTGGATATTGCCGAAAACCCGGTCGACCTGGCCTTGCAGTGTTTCGTTATAGGCACTCCACAGGGGGTGGTTCTGCGTAGGGTTGTAATAAATACTCCGGCCCAGGGCGTTCTGATAAGGGCGGCCAATCAGATCATAGCTGCGTGGAATCCGGGTTAACTGACCGAAGGCACTACCGCCGTTTCCGCCCGGAACACCCTGCTGAACGGTTTGTACGTAAGTGACCGTACCGTTCACTTTGATGCCATTATTCAGGCGTGATTCCCCACCGACCTGAACGTTGGTCCGGTTGAATTTGGTGTTGGGGATAACCCCGTTCTGGAGCGTGTTACCAATCGCCAGAATGAAATTGCGCCGTTCGTCGCCGGAAGCAATGTTGAAGGAGTTTTGCAGAATGCTCCCCTGACGATAAAAGTCCTTTACGTTGTTGGGGTAGGCCTGGTAGGGAACCGTTTCTCCCTGCAAAGTCACAACCTGCGTGAGTGGCCCACCGAATTTCGGACCCCAGGAGTTGCCGGATGTGTTGACGAAGTTGTTCTGGGTTCCCTGTCCGTAATCGTTTTGCAGTTTGGCCAGACCGGAGACATTCTGGATGTTATACGATGAGTTAACCGTCACTTCCGTTTTTCCCTTCATGTTCCGACCGGTTTTGGTCGTGATGACAATGGCACCGGCCGACGCTCTCGAACCGTACAATACCGCAGCCGCCGGTCCTTTCAGCACGTTGATGGACTCGATGCTTTCGGGGTTGACGTCGGCCAGCCGGTTGGCGGGTTGCGAACCGAACAGCGTGTTTTCGGTCTGGTTCAGGTCGTTGCTGAAAATGATGCCATCGACCACGATCAGCGGCTGGTTGCTGCCGTTGAACGACGTAATCCCCCGGATGTTGATGTTGGTGGAAGCACCCGGCGCACCACTGGCTCCGGTAATGTTCACCCCGGCCAGTTTTCCCTGAAGCGCATTCAGCACGTTGGGTTCCGAGCGTTGGGCCAGCACATCACCCCGAACGTCCTGGGTCGAATACCCCAGCGAACGCCGGTCGCGCTCGATCCCCTGAGCCGTTACGACCACTTCCGACAATTGACTGGCGTCGGATTTTAATTGCACATTGAGGGTAGATTGGTTGCCGACCACGATCTCCTGGGTGGCGGTTCCGATGAAGCTGAACACCAAACGGGCGTCGGCCGGAACGTTGGTCAGACTGTAGTTTCCGTCTGAATCGGTGGTGGTACCACGGCTGGTACCTTTCAATTGGATGCTCACACCCGGCAGGGTGGAGCCGTCGTCGGATGAGGTGACTTTACCGGTCACCGTCCGATCCTGGGCTAGCGCGGGCAGGGCAAAAAGCACGCACACTAGCCAGAATCCGGCTAAACGTTTTCTCATAGATAGGTTATTGTTTGGATGAACGTAAAAAAATGGTTGCAAAAGTACTTTTATATCAGCAATAAGTAAACCAAATAGTGCGTTAAGTAACATTTTTTTCCAACACACCAGGAAAGCCGCGTAAACTACGACCACTGTCTTTCTAACTACTGCTATAATAGTAGGATCAATATAATGATAAATTGAACAAAATGGTGTTAAAATCAAAAGAAAACCTTCCGGAGAAGGATTCTAACCCGTTATTACCGAGTTTCGACCCTTTCCGGAAGGCGTTGAGATAATCCGTCGTGCGGTTTTCCAGGCTACTTCACGCTATCGTTACGGATTTGGCACGGCCAGTTTGTTTACGTTCAGTTCGCCCTGTGGAATCGGCCAGATGTAGACCGAGGCCGCTACCGTCACGGCCTGAATATTGGCTTTGGCGGGGAGCGGAAGATTCTGGCGCAGCAAATCGTTGGAGCGGAATCCTTCCCCCAACAACTCGATCCGGCGTTCCAGCAGGATGGCGTCGACCAGCGCGGCCTTGTCGGCCATCGCGGTATAAATCGCCGTGGGTGCCGACCGACCCCGAACGGCGTTCAGCAACGCCAGCGCATCAGCATCGACCCCTGCAGCCAGCCGTGCTTTGGCTTCGGCCAGGTTCAGCAGCACTTCGGCGTACCGAATTACCGGAACATAGTCGGTATGCTGAGGCCCCGTCGGAAACTTGGTGAGCCGAATCCGGCCCGCATCCCCCGTAAAATCGTTCTTGACAAAACTGGTTCGGCGGGCGTCGGTGGCCGTAAAAGCCGCGTTGCCGATGATTCCGCTCGGGTTCAGGCTGTAGTCACCAATCCCGACAATCGGCATGTAATAGCTCGCCAGCCCGTTTTGCGTACCGGGCAGGTCGTTGCTGCTCATCGGCATGGAAAGAATGGATTCCGTCGTGGTGTAATTGGTAAAAACCGTCGCAACCGATGCCTGCAACTGGTGGGCCACACCGGTTGCCGCCCGGTAAGGGGCCGTTGCCGAAACAATCTTGGCCGCTTCGGTCACTACATCGGCGTAACGACCCATCGCCAGATACGCCCGGGTTTTCAGGGCAATGGCGGTATTTTTATGAGCGCGCGTCGTATTCAGAACCGCAGAGGCATTGGTGGCCGCCAGGTTTTGTTCGGCAAAATTCAAGTCTTCCAGAATCTGGGCGTACACTTGCGCTACCGTACTGCGAACCAGGTCATTGTTGCCCGTTCCGACCTCGCCTTGCAAGCGAAGGGGCAGGCCCAGACTGGCTCCGTTGTCCTTCGTGTAGGGCTGTGCGTAGAGCTGCACCATCGACAGGTAGGCTAGTGCCCGCAAAAACCGGGCTTCACCTTTGTACTGACTGGCCAGTGCCGCATCGACCACCGTCGGGTTGGCATCCAGGCCTTCCAGAAACAAATTGATCCGGTTGATGGCCAGATACGCCTGGTTCCAGAGGTTGGTGGGTTCGTTGGAACCGGAGTTGTTGGTGTGGTTCCAGGTCTGGAGGGCCGTTACGCCGTTGTTGCTCACATTCAGAAACTCTTCGCCCCGGACGTCGACGTAAATGAAATACCGGCCACCCAGGAACTGGCCATTTTTAATGCTCGAATACAGACCGTTCACCTGCGCCAGCACCCGATCGGGGTTGGAAAAGGCTTCCACGTCGGCCAGGCTGGTCAGGGGTTTGGGCTCCAGGAGTTCTTCCTCACTGCACGAGGTTACGACGGGCAGCAGGCACACCGAAAGTAGCGCAGCTTTCAGAAACATCCGTCGGTTGGTGAATAAATATGAAGTATGATTTTTCATGGAAAGTCGTGTTAACCGTTTAAAGGGCTGTTCAATCAGGACGTCAAACGATCGATTAGAAATTAAGGCTCAAACCGGCCGTGAACGTACGGGCCTGCGGAACCGAGTTCCGGTCGACGCCCGGTGCCGTGTTGGAGTTCCGGTTGGTCGAGATTTCAGGGTCAGATCCCGTGTAGTTCGTAATGATGAAGGCGTTCTGCACCTGCGCATACACCCGGATCGACGACAGATTGGCTTTCCGCAACAGATCGTTCTTGATCGTGTAGGCGAGCATGATGTTCCGTCCCCGCAGGAAATCGCCTTTTTCCACATTTTCAGAAATCGGGTTGGCCGAACCGTTCGAGATGTTGTCGTTCAGAACCGGGCGCGGAACGTCGGTGACATCACCCGCCTGTTTCCAGTGGTTCAGCACGCCAACGTCGTTGTTCCAGGGCCGCTGATCGCGCAAACCGGCTTTCGTTCCGTTGTATATCACGTTGCCGCCCGAAAACTGGAGGAAAACCCCCAATTCCAGATTGCCATACTTGAAGGTGTTGTCCAAACCGCCGTACCATTTCGGTATGGCCGCACCCACCACAACCCGGTCGGTACCGGAAATCGCCGGAGCGTTGCCATCCCGGTCGACGTAAGTCCAGCGACTGGCGGCCGGGGCCGAGTGGTCATACTGCACCCGATCGTTGTTGGCGTTGATAAAAATCCGGCGACCGTTGGCCGGATTTACGCCGTCGGTCCGGATGACGTAAATACTCCCGATCGACTCATTGACCCGCACGATGTTGGAGCTTTCCAGACCGCCGGTATTGGCCAGAATGTCGGCATTGTTGTTAGCCAAAGCCGTCACTTCGTTTTTCAGCGTCGACATATTGAAACTGGTGGTCCAGTTAAATTTGCCTTTGGTAATGTTCGAAGATGTCAGCGCCAGCTCAATTCCGGTATTGGCCATCGAGCCAATGTTCGTCAAAATGAAGTTGTTCGGAATCCCGCGCGAAGGGGCCTGGGGTTCGGGCAGAACGAGGTCGGTGACGTCTTTCTTGTAATAGGTCAGTTCACCCGTAATTCGGTCGCCGAACAGGCCAAACGCGATACCGATGTCGGTGCTCGTGCTGCTTTCCCACCGCAGCGACGGATTGCCGGCCTGCGAGAAGAAGAACGTAGGCACGGTGCCGTATAACCCGGAGTTAAACAAACTCAACGAGCCGAAATCGCTGATGCCGGCGTTTCCGACGCGGCCCAGACTGGCCCGGATTTTAAACTCGTTGACCACTTTGCCGATTGAATTTTTCCAGAAATTTTCTTCCGAAACCCGCCAGCCGATCGATCCTCCGGGGAAGTTGCCGTATTTACGGCCAGCCGCGTAGGCCGAATAACCGTCCCGACGGAAGTTGAAGGTTAACAGGTACTTCTGGTCGAAATTGTAATCAAAGCGGGCAAAATACGAGATCAAACCATTCTGGCTCTGGAAGTTACCAGCCGGCGGCTGGTTGCTCGTAAAGTTTCCCTGATAAGACGTAAAGAATGGGTCCGACAGCCCTTGCCGCGCACCACCCCAGCGATTGATCGTATACTTCTGGACTTCGTTACCACCCACAACCGAGAAATTGTTTTTTCCCACCTGAAGATCATAGGTCAGGTAGTTCTGCCAGTTCCACTGTTTAATGTTGGTGAAGATGTTAAACGCCTGACCACCAGCCGTTCCGCCTTCACCGTGAACGCTGTTCCGGAAGTCGATGTCTTCGACGGTCGTGTTGTCAATCCCGTAGGAGGTCCGGAACGTGAGCCCTTTGAGCAGGGTGAAATCGGCGAAAATATTGCCGAGTATGTGGTTGTTTTCCGATGTAAACCGGCTGAGTTCGAGGTCAGGCAGCGGGTTGTAATACCCACCGGCACCGACCAGGTTTTTGCCAAGTCCCATGTTGTTACCGGCCCGGTTGATGTTGTACGATCCGTCGGGGTTGCGGGGGGCCAGGTTGGGAGCCAGCACCAGCGGCAAACGACCCAGACCGCCGGTGCTGAACGCGCCCGTCGTACCGGTGTTGGGGGCCTGGTTTTTGCTGTTGGCCAGCGCAATGTTGGCACCGAGCCGAATGGCTTTGTTCAATTGGTGCGAGATGTTCATCCGACCCGTCATCCGACTGAAGGAATTCTGTTTCAACATCCCTTCCTGATCGGTGTAGCCCACCGAGAAGGCGTACTTCGTGTCTTTTGTCCCGCCGTTGACCCCCAGGTTGTGGTTGTGGGCGGTTCCGGTACGGTAAATCACGTCGTACCAGTCGGTGTTGACCACGCTGCCATCGGCATTGAGGGTGGGAAAAAACTGGTCGGGCAGGTTGGCGTTGCGGGCGGCCAGGTTTTTGTAATCCATGTACTGCTGTGCATCCAGGATGTCGAACAGCTTGAACGGTTTGGTAACGCCAACCCAGCCGTCGTAGGTCACCTGAACCCGGCCTTCCTTGCCTTTTTTGGTGGTGATCAGAATGACGCCTGCGGCCGCGCGAGAACCATAAATGGCCGTTGCCGACGCATCTTTCAGGATTTCAAGCGATTCGATGTCGGACGGGTTGATGTCGCCCAGTGGGTTGTTCACCGTAAAACCGCCCGCCGAAACGTTGTCGTTGGAGTTGATGGGCAGGCCGTCGATGACAATCAGCGGTGACGAACTGCCGTTGATGGACGAAACCCCGCGAATCCGGATCACCGGCGCGTTGTTCAGAACCCCGTTCGGCGTGATGATGTTTACCCCGGCGGCCCGGCCTTGCAAAGCCTGATCGAAACTCTGAACGGGTTTGTTGGCAATGGTCTCGCCATTGACCGAAGAAACCGCACCCGTAATGGTTTTTTTGCTTTGCGTACCGTACCCGACCACCACCACTTCGCTGAGGCTGGTGGCATCGACCTGGAGGGTGACGTTGATCGTGGAGCGGTTGCCGGTTTCGATTTCCTGGGAAGCAAAACCGATGAAACTGAAGACGAGCCGGGCATTTTCCGGGACGTTGCCCAGGCGGTAGGTGCCGTCACTGTTGCTGTTGGCACCGCGGGTGGTGCCTTTGATTTGAACACTCACTCCCGGGAGTGGGGAGCCGTCATCTGATGAAGTGATTTTCCCGGTAACGGTGCGGTCCTGTGCCAGTGCTGGTAGACACAACAAGGCAAACCACACCCATAGGGATGGTAATAGTTTTTTCATAAATCTGTATATTTGTTTAGGTTATTCGCAAAAATGGTTCAAAAAATGATTGCATAATACTATTTTGATAAAATTTTTCTAAATATTACTTAGAAAAACAACTTAGCTTGCATTTTCGGCAAAACAGGAAATAAACCAGAACGAGTGTATGAGGATTTCTACTAGAACAGTCTGTGCAATAGTCTTTTCGCTTGCACTGGCACCGTTTACGTTACCGGCCCAGTCGCCCCTGAAGAATCAGATGAATAAACTGGCTGATGGTCTGGAGAAAAAAGTGGTCACCTGGCGTCGGGAAATTCACCAGAACCCGGAGCTGGGCAATCGCGAACTGCAAACCTCCGCCAAGATTGCCGCTCACCTCCATTCGCTGGGCATCGAGGTAAAAACCAATGTGGCCAAAACCGGGGTCGTCGGCATTTTGAAAGGCGGCAAACCGGGGCCGGTCGTGGCGTTGCGGGCGGACATGGACGGTTTGCCGGTGACCGAGCGGGGCGATCTGCCGTTCAAATCCACGGTAACGACGGAGTTCAACGGTCAGAAAACCGGCGTCATGCACGCTTGCGGCCATGATTCACACGTCGCCATTATGATGGGCGTGGCCGAAGTGCTGGCCAGTGTTAAAAACGACCTGAAAGGAACCGTCAAGTTTATTTTTCAACCCGCCGAAGAAGGGCCACCGGCTGGCGAAGAAGGGGGCGCGCAGTTGATGGTGAAAGAAGGGGTTCTGGAAAATCCGAAGGTCAACGCCATTTTTGGCCTGCACATCAACTCCCAGACCGAAGTCGGGACGATCAAATACCGCCCGGGGGCCACGATGGCAGCCGTCGATTTTTACAGCATCAAAGTCAAAGGCAAACAGACGCACGGCGCGGCACCGTGGTCGGGGGTCGATCCGATTGTTACCTCGTCGCAAATTGTGATGGGCCTGCAAACCATCGTCAGCCGGAATCTGGCCATTACGGAATACCCGGCGGTGGTGACGGTGGGTGCGGTTCACGGCGGCATTCGGCAAAACATCATCCCGGAAGAGGTGAATATGATCGGCACCATCCGGTCGTTTACGCCCGACATGCAAAAAACCATCCACCGCCGGATCAACGAAATTGCCACCAACATTTCGGAAAGTGCCGGAGCCAAAGCCGACGTAAAAATCGACGTGATGTATCCCGTGACCTATAACGACCCGGCTTTAACCGACCAAATGGTGCCAACGCTCGAAGCCGTGGCCGGAAAAGACAACGTGATCATCCGTCCGCTCGATACCGGTGCGGAAGATTTCTCCTTTTTCCAGCAAAAAGTACCCGGTTTCTTCTATTTTCTGGGTGGCATGCCGAAAGGCCGCAAACTGGAAGATGCCGCCCCGCATCATACCCCGGATTTTTTCATCGATGAAAGCGGCTTTGGCCTGGGCGTCAAATCGCTCTGCCACCTGACCGTCGATTACATGGAGCAGTGGAAAGGAGCCGCAACGGCGGGTGGGAAGAAGAAGTGATTGAGAAAAGAATAATAAATGAAAAATGTAAAATGATGAATGTAAAAGTGGGGCTACTTCTGGGCTAGATTGCGTTCAGCGGTTTCAATGCTGCGCGTGAAGATTTGAACCAGTTCCCGACATTCCTGGGTGGTTTTTTCGTCGGCAAAAGTAAGGTGCTGAGTTTTTTTGAGGATTTTCAAGTTGATCTGCGACTCCCGAAGCTCTTTCAGGGCACCCTTCATTTTGTGAATAAAACCCTTTCGAGACTCCGCGCCCTGGGCTTCACCATAATGTAAGGCTGGCGCAGTACCCGAACGAATAAGTTGGCCGCCCAGATGACTCCCTGCTTTTGTGGGGGGGATTCGGTTTACGGTTTCAATGATTAGTACGGCAAAATCAATAAGCCGTTCTTCGACATCCTACTGCCGGGTCTTTCGTTCACCCATTTTATCATTCGTCATTGGCCATTTCCATGTAGTATTCATGAACCATTAGACGACGCTCTCTCTTACCAGTCACTTTTACATTTAAAATTCATCATTTTGCATTTATTATTCCCCTTAAAACCGCAATTGCCCGCCTTCTTCCTTCACCACTAACTCTGCGGTTTTTCCAATCGGCATGGCCAGATTGCGGGCGACATGACCGACCGGGAAATCGAAGCAGACCGGGTAGTTATACCCGGCCACCTGCTCGGCGATGATTTCGTTGGCGGTTTTGCCGAAGGGTGACGAGTCGTTGATGCGCATGTCCGTAAACTGACCTACCAGCAAACCCGCCAGATCGGCCAGCCGGCCGGAGCGCCGGAGCTGAATCATCATGCGGTCGGTGGAGAAAAGTGTCTCGTCGATGTCTTCGATAAACAAAAGTTTGCCGGTCAGATCGATGTCGGATGGCGTGCCCAGAATGTGCATGAGCAGCGTCAGGTTGCCGCCAACCAGTGGGCCCGTGGCCGTTCCGGGGCGGTTGAGAAGGTGGAAGGGGCTGGTATAGGGAGTAAGAGATTCCCCAAAAAGGCATTGCCGCAGTGTTTCGATGGAATCCGTAACGCCTTCACCGCCAAATAATTTGGGCATAATGGCGTGTAAACTCTGGATGCCCATCCGGTGCAGGTGGCAGTGTACAACCGTAATGTCACTGAAGCCAATGATCCATTTCGGATTTTTCAGAAACTGCGTAAAGTCAAGGCGGTCGAGGATGCGGTAGCTGCCGTAGCCCCCGCGCGCGGAGAAAATCGCCCGGATGCCGGGGTCGTCGAGCATCTGTTGCAGGTCGCGGGTGCGCAGGGCGTCGTCGCCCGCAAACTGATAATAACTACTCCGGAGCGATTCGCCTTCTACCACCTCCAACTGCCACTGATCGCGCAGAATGTGGAAGGCCGGTTCGAGCGTTTCATAATCCAAACGGCTGGCCATAGCCAGCACGCCCACCCGCTGACCGGGTTCTAAAAAAGGGGGTCGTATCAAAGTGAATCAGATAAAAATGACATCCTCCAGCACATCGGCACCCATTTCGCGGTTGATGAGCTGAATCATTTTCTGTTTGGCAATCACCAGTTCGCTGCGCAGCGGAGCGGAGTTGATTTCGATGTGGAGCTTACGGTCTTTAACGTAGAGCCGGTTGGTGCGGGAAGCGATGGCTTTGCCCATCATCTTCTCCCAAAAAGCTTCCAGATACGTTTCGTTGAACCGGGTTTGCAGTTGATACGACTTCAGCATCTGCCCGATCGCATCCTTCAGGGCAACCGTTCCGGCACGCCGGGAAGCATTGTCTTTGTCAAAACGATAATATTGGGCCATACGAAACGGTGTCTTCATACAAAGGTAACGAACCACCCGAAGGAATGGCCCGGCAATCCCGGAAAAATTTTAACTGCGGAAAGTGGATGGTTGGATGGTTTTAATGGTTTAATGGTTAAGAATGGTTGAATGGTTAGGGATGGTCTCCACCAGCCATTCAACCATTCTTAACCATCCAACCATTAAAACCATCCTTAACCATTAAACCCTCATCAACCATTAAAACCATCTCATTTACTTTAACCATTTTTTCGCTTCCCGATTGGTATATCTTCCTTAATTTGAGCTTTATTTGTATTGATTTACCTATAGTCCTTATCTGATTTATGCAATCTTCTGAAAAACCGTCGCAGACATCGCGTCGCAAGTTCATTCAGGCCGGGGCATTAGCTGCTGGTAGTTTCTTTATCGTGCCGCGCCATGTTCTGGGCGGGCCGGGCTTCATTGCGCCCAGCGATAAACTCAACCTGGCCGCTGTTGGCTTTGGTGGAAAAGGGTCCAGTGACATCAACAACTCGTTCAACAACGGAGCCAACAACGTCGTGGCCCTGTGTGATGTGGACTGGGGTCTTCCCCGTGTAAAAGAGAATTTTACGAAGCACGCGAACGCCAAGCGTTACAAGGACTTCCGTGAAATGCTCGAGAAAGAAGGAAAGAACATTGATGCCGTTACGGTTTCGACCGCCGACCATACACACGCCGTTGTGGCCATGGCCGCCATGCAGCGGGGCAAGCACGTTTACGTGCAAAAACCGTTGACCCACAACATTTACGAAGCCCGGATGCTGACCGAAGCCGCCCGTAAATACAAGGTGGTGACGCAGATGGGAAATCAGGGGTCATCGAACCCGCAGCAGAAACAGATGGTGGACTGGTTTGACAAAGGCCTGATCGGAAAAGTACACACCATTCAGATCTGGACCAACCGCCCCGTGTGGCCGCAGGGTATTCCGGTGCCGCAGGCTGCCGAAAATACACCGGTCGATCTGGACTGGGATCTGTGGCTGGGACCGGCCCAGAAAGTGGGCTACACACCGGCTTACCACCCGTTCAAATGGCGCGGCTGGTGGAACTTCGGTGCGGGCGCACTCGGCGATATCGGTTGCCACATCATGGATATTCCGTTCCGCGTTCTGGGACTGGGCTACCCCACCGAAGTGGAAACCAGCATCAGCTCAGTATTCCTGAAAGATTGGACGCCGGAATACAACCCCGAAGGCTGTCCGCCAGCGTCGCACGTGGAACTGAAATTCCCGGCGTCGGCTAAAAACAAATCCGATGTCAAACTGATCTGGGCCGATGGCGGTATCCGTCCGTTCCGCCCCGACTTTTTGCCCGCGGGTGAAGCCTATCCGGAAGGTGGCGAAAACGGCATGTTTATGGTGGGCGACAAAGGTCTGATTGCCTGCGGCATGTACGGCGATGACCCGAAATTGTATACCAAAGACGGACAGAAAATGGAAGCCGCTCCGAAGCCCAAACCGGCCGACGGAAAACCGTGGCCCGAAAACGGCCACCAGATTCTGTGGACCGAAGCCTGTAAAGCCGGTTTTAACAGCAAGGAACACAAAGCGTTGACGTCTTCGTTCGACTTCTCCGGTCCGCTGACCGAGTCCGTTCTGATGGGCAACCTGGCCATTCGCAGCTACATGCTCCGGACGCCGAAAGCCGACGGCAAGGGCTTCAACTACCCCGGTCGCCAACGCCTGATGTGGGATGGCAAGAATATGAAAATTACCAACTTCGACGATGCCAACCAGTTTGTTTCGCGGCAATACCGCGATGGCTGGAAGCTGACGACCTAGTCAATACCCTCGGCGATGTTCCGGAATTTTCGGGCAGCGCCAGACTCCTGAAACCTCTCATTTTGTGGTCGTCAGACCCTGAAATGAGAGGTTTTTTATTGGGAATACCTACCATGTCGAAGTCCTGCTCGACCGGTTTCCTGCCAAAAAATTTGCAGCATCGGGCTTCGTTCGCTATACTTGCGGCTCAAATCAAGTTTCCAACACGGTTCGAATACCCTCGAATCGTTGCAGCAGACTTCCTGCTGCGCTTGATTTATAAAGAAGAGGCAAGAGACCGGGCTCGGTGAACCTCTGGCAACCTGCCGCGCGGCAAGGTGCTACATCCCGCCTACGGATCGCTTCGGCATCCGATAGGAGATATAAATCGAACAGACACATGACCAACATCCGATGCTGTATGCCCCCGGCGGGCTACTAATTTCACACACACCAACGATACCGACAACCGGGAGAGGCTATCGGCTGCGGGTTGACGGAATGCGCCATGGATTTATCTCCGCCATTCAACAACTCCATCACTCCGGCAAACCGGCGTTTGGACGTTCCAACGTCCCGGCTGGCGCGTCAATTTCAGAATCTAACTCTCGCTTTACCAATCCTTAACTCCATAACTAGCAGCAAGTATGTCAACACCATTGCATTTTGAAACCCTGCAACTGCACGCAGGACAGGAGCCCGAGCCCACCACCAATTCGCGCGCCGTTCCCATTTATCAAACGTCTTCCTACGTTTTCGATAATGCCGAACACGGTGCTAAACTGTTTGCTCTGCAGCAGTTCGGGAACATCTATACCCGGATCATGAACCCCACGACCGATGTTTTCGAAAAGCGCATTGCGGCTCTGGAAGGCGGGGTGGCGGCTCTGGCCGTGGCGTCCGGTCAGGCGTCGCAGTTTATTGCGCTGAACAACATTCTAAGTGTGGGTGATAATTTTGTGACGACTTCCTATCTCTACGGCGGCACCTATAACCAGTTCAAGGTTTCGTTCAAACGGCTCGGAATCGATGCCCGCTTTGCCGATGGCGACAAAGTGGAAAGCTTCGAAAAGCTGATCGACGACAAAACGAAGGCCATTTACCTGGAAACCATTGGAAATCCCCAGTTTAACATTCCGGATTTTGAAGCCTTCGCGGCTTTAGCCAAAAAGCACGATCTGCCGCTCATTGTCGACAACACCTTCGGCGCGGGCGGTTATTTGTTCCGGCCCATCGAACACGGCGCGGCTGTCGTGGTTGAATCGGCCACGAAATGGATCGGCGGCCACGGCACGAGCATCGGGGGCGTGATTGTCGACAGCGGGAATTACAACTGGGGCAACGGCAAATTTCCGCAGTTTACCGAACCGTCCGAAGGCTACCACGGGCTGGTGTTCAACGACGTGTTCGGCATTGGCGGGCCGTTTGGCAACATCCAGTTCATCATTCGCGCCCGGGTCGAAGGTCTCCGCGACTGGGGCCCTTCGCTGAGTCCGTTTAATTCGTTTTTGTTTTTGCAAGGCATCGAAACGCTGTCGTTGCGCGTTGATCGCACGGTGCAAAACGCCCTTGCTCTGGCGCAGTGGCTGGAACAACACGAGCAGGTGGAACGGGTTTTCTACCCGGGTCTGGAAAGCAGTCCTTACCATGAACTGGCCAAAAAATATCTGAAACGCGGTTTTGGGGGCGTGTTGACGTTCAAGCTGAAAGCGGGGAAAGAACTGGCCGATAAGTTTATCGACAGCCTGACGATGATCAGCCACCTGGCCAATGTCGGCGATTCCAAAACGCTGATTATTCACCCGGCGGCCACCACGCACCAGCAGTTGAGCGATACCGAACAGATCAGTGCCGGGGTCGAGCCGGGTCAGTTGCGGTTGTCGGTGGGTACCGAACACCTTGACGACATCAAAGCCGACCTTGAACGGGCGTTTGCCGCCATTGGTGCTTAATCTTTTAGTTTATGGTTCATGGTTTTCAGTTTACGGTTTTCAGTTTACGGTAGCTGGCGCGTTAGGCTTCATGCGTCAGCCACCGTAAACTGAAAACCGTAAACCGTAAACTGAAAACTGATAATTCTTTTTCCGATTGGAAACCCGGTTTTTTGACTACAAATACACTTTCGCTTTAGAGTCGGGTGCGGCTCTGCCGGGCTTCCGGCTGGCGTATACGACGCGTGGAACGCTGAACAGTGACCGTTCAAATGTCGTCTGGATTTGCCATGCCCTCACGGGGAGTGCCGATCCCGGCGAATGGTGGGATGGCATGATCGGGCCGGGTAAATTCTACGATCCGGCGCATCAGTTCATCGTCTGTGCCAACGTGCTGGGCTCCTGTTACGGCTCCACAGGGCCGCTGTCGGTCAATCCGCAAACCGGCAAACCGTTTTACCACGCGTTTCCGCTGATTACGATCCACGACATTGTCAAAGCCCTGGATCTGCTCCGGCAGGAGTTGGGAATTGAACAGATTCAAACCTGCATTGGCGGCTCGCTTGGCGGGCAACAGGCGCTGGAATGGGCCATTCAACAACCCGAAGTGATTCAAAACCTGATTCTGATTGCTTCCAACGCCGTGATGTCGCCCTGGGGCATTGCCTTCAACGAAGCGCAGCGGATGGCCATTAGCACCGACCCCACCTGGCGCGAAAGCCACGATGATGCCGGCCGGACGGGTCTGAAAGCTGCCCGGGCCGTGGCCATGTTGTCGTACCGCAACTATGACACCTACGGTTTTACGCAGGCACTCGACAACAACGAGCAACTCGACCACTACAAAGCTTCCACCTACCAGCAATACCAGGGCGAAAAACTAGCCAATCGCTTCAATGCGTACACCTATTGGATTTTGTCGAAAATCATGGATTCGCACAATGTCGGCCGAAACCGGGGCAGCATCAGCCTGGCACTTGAGCAAGTCGTTTCGCGAACCCTGGCCGTCGGCATCAAATCCGATATTCTCTTTCCACCCATCGAACAAAAGATTCTGGCCCGCCATATTCCGGACGCCCGTTACGAAGAAATCGACTCGCTGTATGGTCACGACGGTTTTCTGATCGAAACCAAACCGCTCACCCAGATTATCCGAACCTGGATGGACGAACGGAAAACAGTGCTCAGGACGGCTGAAAAGTAGTTTAAGCCCGATGCGCTGACCATAAGTAAATTTTGCGTTTGCTTTCGCTTTAGTATAAATCGAGCCTGATTTGACAGAATTGTAGGATTGTTTAAAGCAAATTATTGCTGTTTTGTAAATAATTTAATAAAATCGTTCTATTAGTAAATTATTTTAAAAATATCATTCTTATATTTCATCGCTTTTCATCTCGTAGAGGTTTTAATAGAGTATTGTATTTATGGAGGCAAACTATACGGTATCCATTGTCGATAAGAAAAAGAGTCGTTTAAAGCGCGGTATTCTGAAAGAGATGTACCGACTGGGTTCCCGGACGCTGGCCCAGTTGGCCAAGGCGTTGCACGCCAGTGTTCCTTCCGTCACGATGCTGATCGATGAACTGGCGACTGAAAATTGGGTTCAGGAAATCGGTACCGGCGCGGCTCAATACGGGCGAAAACCGGCGCTGTTTGGACTACGGCCCGGAAATCAGGCAATTGTGGTGGTCGACATCAGCGTTCACGACGTTAAACTGGTGGTTTTCGATCTGACCAACCGCGTACTCGACCGCCTGGATGTCAACCTGCGTTTAGAGGATTCCGTGGCTTTTCTGGAATCGCTGAAAGGGCCGCTGGAGGAAATCTCGCACCGGATTCGGGAACACAACCTGAACATCATTGGCGTCGGTTGCGCCCTGCCCGGCCTGGTGGACCCCCGAACCGGGATCAATTACACCTACAAGAAACTGAACCGGCCCGAACAGTCGTTGCAGCAATTGCTGGCCCATTGTTTCGACTCGCCGGTTTACCTCATCAACGATACCAAGGCGACCATTCTGGGCGAACACCGGTTTGGGCTGGCAAAGGGGAAAAACCACGTTTTGTCTATCAACATCGACTGGGGGGTTGGTCTGGGTGTGATCAACAACGGTGAAATTTTGCAGGGTCTGGCCGGTTTTGCGGGTGAATTAGGGCATATCCAACTCCAGGCCGATGGCGAATTGTGCTCGTGTGGGAAAGTGGGTTGCCTGGACACCCTGACCTCGGCTTCCTCGCTGGTGCGTCGGGTAAAAGCCGGTTTGCGGGAAGGACGCGTTTCGAAACTGGCCGAAGAAAACTTTGAAGACATCGACGTCGAGCTGGTGATCGACAAAGCCAAAGCGGGCGATGAACTGGCCATCGATCTGCTCAATGAAGTGGGCGGTGAGCTGGGTAAAGGACTTTCCATTGCTGTTCATTTATTCAACCCCGAACTCATTATTGTCAATGGCGTAGTAGCCAAAGCCGAACGACTCATTACCCGCCCCATCGAACAGGCCATCGACAAGTATTGCCTGGCGGATTTTCGCAACAAGTTAGTGATCACGGTCTCCCGGCTGGGTGAAATGGCGAAACTCTACGGCACCCAGGCTTATGTTGTGCAGAGCTTACTGGAGCACGAAGAAATTCCTTAATAAATCCGCATATTGAATGAAAAAATTGTTTTTCTGTGTAGTAATATTTTGTCTGATAATTCGGGTTTCCGAAGCGCAGACGAGCCGGTATGCCCTGGTTCCTCAACCCGTTCGGCTCGATGAGCAGAAAGGGAATTTCAAACTCCCGAACGAAGTCGTCATTAGCATCGGTACCGACAACGCTGACGTGCGCCGGGTGGCCGGGATGTTGGCCGGGCAGCTTGCCAAAACCACCGGTCGGATGCCGAAAATCAAAACCGGCAAAGGCGGGACTATCGTTTTTGTAACCGAACAAAACCCCAAACTGGGCAGCGAAGGGTATTTCCTGACCGTATCGCCCAAACGCATTACGCTGACCGCTCAACAGCCCAACGGTTTTTTCTACGGGATGCAGTCGCTGCTGCAATTGATGCCCGCCGAGGTGTTTGGCATAGCGGTGGCTTCGGGCGTCGATTGGTCGGTGCCGTGCTGTGACATCGAAGACCAGCCGCGGTTTGGCTACCGGGGCGTGATGCTGGATGTGGGTCGTCATTTTTACCCGGTTCCGGCGGTGAAGAAATTCATTGATGAAATTGCCCTTCACAAACTCAATACGTTCCACTGGCACCTGACCGAAGACCAGGGCTGGCGGATTGAAATCAAAAAATACCCCAAACTGACCGAAATCGGCTCGGTCCGCAAAGAAACCATGCTGGGGCATTACCGGAACAACAAATTTGACAAAACGCCCTACGGCGGTTTTTACACGCAGGACGAAATCCGGGACGTCATCAAATACGCGCAGGAACGGTTTATTACGGTAATTCCGGAAATCGAAATGCCGGGCCACTCGATGGCGGTGCTGGCGGCTTATCCGCAATTGGGGAGCAATCCCGACAAAATTGTGCCGGTAACGGGTCGCTGGGGTGTTCACGACGATGTGCTGTTCCCACGGGAAGAAACCTTTCAGTTTCTGGAGGATGTTTTGACCGAAGTGATCGCCTTGTTTCCGAGCCAGTATATCCACATCGGCGGGGATGAATGTCCGAAAAAGCAGTGGATCGAAAGCCGGTTTTGCCAGGATCTGATCAAAAAACTGGGGCTGAAAGATGAACACGAACTGCAAAGCTACTTCATCGGACGCATCGATAAATTCATTACGTCGAAAGGCCGCAAGATGATTGGCTGGGACGAAATTCTGGAAGGCGGTTTGTCGCCCAATGCGACGGTGATGAGCTGGCGGGGTGTCGATGGCGGTATTGCGGCCGCCCGGCAGGGACACGACGCGATCATGACGCCCACCACGTTTTTCTACCTGGATTATTACCAGGCCGACCCCAAGACGGTGTCGCAACCGGTGTCGATTGGCGGGTTGCTGCCCCTGGAAAAAACGTATTCCTACGAACCCATGCCCGACAGTTTGTCGGCAGAACAGCAAAAACACATCATCGGCGTTCAGGCTAACCTCTGGACGGAATACGTCAAAACCCCGGAACACCTCGAATACATGCTGTTTCCCCGCGGAATTGCGATGGCCGAAATTGGCTGGACGCCTAAAGAACGCAGGAACCTCGACAGCTTCAAGCAGCGGCTGGACGTTCATAAAAAACGCCTGGATGCGCTGAAAATCAATTATTTCGGTGCGCCGATCAACGGTGATTTCATCTACGTCAAACCGGATGGTTCGACGGGGAAATTGTAGGTTTTTCAAGCCATACCCGTTTCTGGGCGTTAGATCGGTCATCCCTACGGGATTTTAGACCCACCTTGTTCATCTCTACCCCCGGTTGTACCGGGGGCTACAAAATGATTCATCCCTCCGGGATTATCAAATTACAAATCCTGTAGGGATGAATCATTTTGTAGCTTTTTCAGGGGGTATCGGCATTACTCTGCCGTTACCGCATCGTTCCGGAAATACGACAATGCCCCGGATGGACACTGATGGATCTGTTCCACGATGCGTTCCGTTGTCGCTCCGGCGACGGTCACCCACGGCCTTTTCCGCGGATCGAAAACGTCCGGTAAGCCCGTAAAACAGCGTCGGGAGTGCGTACAGAGGGCCGGTTTCCAGACGACGGTTATTTCGCCATTGGTGTAGCGGGTCGTGATGTCTTTCATGAATGCAGTGGTTAGAGGATGAATAAAATTTGCCTGGACAGGTAGAGAACCGCCCTTTTTTGCTTACCAACAAAAACTGCTGAATAAAATTTCAACACCTGAGCCTTATGAAAAAATGCTTCCTGCTGGTCTATCTGTACCTGCTTGTAACGGTTTGTGCCCTGGCCCAACCCGCCGAACGTCCCATTAAAATCGTCGTGGCCCCCGATCATACTGATTGGTTATACCGTCCCGGCGAATCTGTTAAATTTACCATTTCCGTTTTACAATACGGCAATCCCGTCAAAGGGGCCAAAATCCGGTATGAAATCGGGCCGGAAAAAATGGAGCCCACGAAACAGGAAACCGTGACGCTGGCCAACGGCACGACGACCGTCGATGGTGGAACAATGAAAACACCCGGTTTTCTGCGTTGCATCGCCACCGCCGAAATCAATGGCAAGACCTACCGCAATCTGGCTACGGCCGGTTTCAACCCGCTGCAGGTAGTGCCAACCGTCGAAAATCCCGCCGATTTCAAGATGTTCTGGGACAGTGCCAAAGCCGAACTCAGCCGGATTCCGCTCGATGCCCGCATGACGCTGCTGCCCGAGCGCTGCACCGAAAAAGTGAACGTGTATCAGGTCAATATTCAGAACTACGCCAACTCCCGGCTGTATGGCATTCTGTGTGTGCCGAAGCAGGAGGGGAAATATCCGGCCTTGCTGCGGGTTCCGGGGGCGGGGATTCGTCCGTACAACGGCAATATCGCCGATGCAGAAAAGGGTATTATTACCCTGGAAATCGGGATTCACGGCATTCCGGTGAACCTCGATCCGGCAGTTTATCTCAATCTGAGTGCCGGTGGGCTGGGTGGTTATCAGAATTTCAACCTCGACGACCGCGACCGGTATTACTACAAACGGGTGTATCTGGGCTGCGTGCGGGCCAACGACTTTCTGGTGAGTTTGCCGCAGTATGACGGCAGCAATCTGGCCGTAACGGGCGGTAGTCAGGGGGGCGCATTGTCGATCACCACTGCCGGTCTGGACAGCCGTGTGAAGTGGCTGGGAGCCTATTATCCGGCTTTGTCGGATGTGACGGGGTATCTGAAAGGCCGGGCTGGCGGGTGGCCGCATCTGTTTTACGGGAAGGCACTGGCTTTCAACAACACACCCGCCAAGATCAAAACCGTTGGGTATTACGACGTCGTCAATTTTGCCCGCCTGATCAAAGTACCTGGTTATTATTCCTGGGGATTCAACGACGAGACCTGCCCGCCGACCTCCATGTATGCCTCTTACAACGTAATTTCGGCTCCGAAACAGTTGAAATTATACGAAGACACCGGCCACTGGACCTATCCCGAACAAACGGAACTGATGACCACCTGGCTGGTTCAGCAGTTGAAGGGAGCAGGGAAATAGTTAAAAGTTAAGAGTTAAGAGTTGGCCGCCCGTGCGGTTCGGTTGGCTAACGTATTTTAACTTAGTAGAATAACTCTTAATTTTTAACTCTTAACTCTTAACTGATAGATCATGAACCGCAAAACCGCCTTGTTTTTGATCCACGGCTGGCTGATGGCGACTGCGCTTTTCGCCCAGAATGGTGTGTTGGTTTTTCAGTCGGATTTTGGGTTGAAAGACGGGGCGGTTTCGGCGATGAAAGGGGTGGCGGTGGGCGTGTCGCCTACGCTGAAGATTTTTGATCTGACCCACGACATTCCAGCCTACAACATCTGGGAAGCGGCATATCGGTTGTTGCAAACGGCTCCCTATTATCCCGAAGGCACGGTTTTCGTTTCGGTTTGCGACCCCGGCGTGGGAACGGATCGGAAATCGGTGGTGCTGCTCACCCAATCAGGCCATTATTTTGTGACGCCCGACAATGGAACGCTCACGCTCATTGCCGAAAAGCTAGGCATTCAGGAAGTGCGCGAAATTGACGAAGCCGTCAACCGCCTGCGCAACTCGACGGAATCCTATACTTTTCACGGCCGCGACGTTTATGCCTACACGGGAGCCCGACTGGCGGCTAAGGTCATTTCGTTGGCACAGGTCGGCAAAAAGCTGCCTGCTGAGGTTTGGAAAATACCGTACCAGAAACCGGTACTTGAAAATGGCGTTCTGAAAGGAACGGTTCCGGTGCTGGATGTGCAGTATGGCAACGTCTGGACCAACATTCCCAAACTGCTTTTTGAGCAAATGGGTGCTAAAACCGGTGAAAACCTACGCATTCGGATTTTTAATAAAAATAAGAGAGTTTTTAAGGGTAATGTATTGTTTGTGAATACCTTCGGCGAGTCGAAAGAAGGCGGGAATGTGGCCTATTTCAATAGCCTGCTCAATTTTTCAGTAGCGGTGAATAGGGGAGATTTCGCCCGAAAATATAAAATCAGCAGCGGGCCGGATTGGCGGGTTGAAATCTCGAAATAGTAAACCGTTTCTTGTTCGCCCTTTGCAGACCACCTGATCTTTTCATCCTTTTCCCGGAACTACAACCAGGTGGTTTTAACATAATTTCGAATTAACAGCAGAGCGAAAGTTGAGAAGAAAGTTGCTGGAGCAGTGAAAAGAAAGGCAGCAAAAAAACGATCATGGCGGCTTCAGACCGGGTTTTGACGAATCTCCTGAAAATTACCTGAGAACTTTTTGTTACTTTTTGGTTTAGTATACGACTAAAGTAAAAACCTTTCACTCCTCACATCATGCGTTCGCGAGCCGGTCGTTTAATTTTTGGTTTGATTGCGGCCCTCATTGCCGTTTTCACCTACTTCAGTAACACGCAGGAAAATCCGGTGACGGGTGAGAAGCAACACATCAGCCTCACGCCCGAACAGGAAGTTCAGTTGGGGCTGGAAAGTGCGCCCCAGATGGCCCAGCAGTTTGGCGGTCTCTATCCGGACGAAAAAGTTCAGCAGTCGGTGAAACGCGTTGGCCAGAAAATCGTCAATTCCACCGATGTGAAAAACAGCCCGTATCAATTTGATTTTCACGTTCTGGCCGACAACAAGACGGTTAATGCCTTTGCCGTGCCGGGCGGGCAGATTTTCATTACGGCGGCTTTGCTCGATAAATTGAAAAATGAGGATCAACTGGCGGGGGTGTTGGGTCACGAAATTACGCACGTGGTAGGTCGCCATTCGGCCGAGCAAATCGCCAAGCAACAGCTTACCCAGGGATTGGCCGGAGCAGCCGCCATTGCCACGGAAGACCCCAACTCGCCGGGCCGCAATTCAGCCATTGCGGCTTACGTCGCTAATCTGATTGGTTTGAAATACGGCCGTGATGACGAAATCGAATCCGACCAACTCGGCGTTCGGTGGATGGTCGAGAGCGGGTATAATCCCGAAGCGATGATCGATGTGATGGAAGTGCTGAAAGCCGCCGGTGGCCCCAACCGACCTTCTGAATTCATGAGCAGCCACCCCGATCCCGATAACCGCATCGAACGCATTCAGGAAGCGATTGCAAAATACAAAGGGAAATAAGGTTACGGTTTACAATTCCTTCCCACAATGCGGGCAATGCCGCTTCTGACCAGTTTTTTGGGAGCGGACGTGTTCGGCAAAACCCGAGGCTAAAATACCGGTTGGCAGGGCGAATAGACCGATGCCCAATACCGCCGTCAAACCCGCCAACACTTTTCCCAAAGGCGTCATGGGGTGAATATCGCCGTAGCCAACGGTGGCCATCGCGTTGATGCCCCACCACAAGGTGGCCGGAATACTCGAAAATTGATCGGGCTGGGTGGGGTGTTCGAGGTAGTACATAACACTCGAAATGATGACGAGCATGAACATCAGGAAGGAGACGCTCAGCACCAGTTCTTCCTTTTTGTCTTCCACCACGCTCTGAATGACCTGAAACGCCTTGGAATAGCGTGTGATGCGGAAGAGCCGGAAAATCCGGAAAATCCGCAGAATCCGGATCAGGGCCAGGTCGGTGTGAAAAAGCGTTACGTAAAACGGCAGAATCGCCAATAGGTGAACAATGGCCGTGGTGGACAGCATGTACCGGATTCGTCCGAAAACCGGGTGCCGATACTTCTCATTCTCGACGCAGATCCAGACCCGAACGACGTATTCAACCGTAAAAAAAATAACGGAAAAGATCTCAAAATCAACGAATAAATGGTCGTAGCGGAGCTTAAGCGACGGTACGGTGTTCAGAATGATGGCAACGGCATTGAGCGTAATGACGATGATCAGGGTCAGGTTGAATACCAGACTCAAACCCCGTTTTTTTCCGGTAGACGTTTCCAGTACCCGGTAAACCGTCCGGCGAAACGGGTTGGCAGCGGGCTCGTGAACGTGAGTAGAGGGTTGCATTTCAATATTCAGTGTTCAATAGTCAACTCATATAGATCAAAACAGTCGTTCTCCACCGATCCAGGTTTGCAACACCTTCACCCCTCGGAGTTGCGGGGCCGGGATCTTCATAATATCCTGTTGCAGCACCACAAAATCGGCTTGCTTGCCGGGTTCGATGCTGCCGCGCAGGTGGTCTTCAAAATTGGCGTAAGCGGCCCAACTCGTCATCGCTTTCAGGGCCGATGCACGGTCTACGGCATTTTCCATCTGGTAACCCCCGGCCGGAAACCCTTTGGCATCGACCCGGGCCACGGCGGCATGAAAACCGTAGAGCGGATTCGGTGCTTCGACCGGAAAATCACTCCCGAAAGCAATCATGCCGTTTTGTTTCATCAAATCGTTGAAGGCATAGGCTCCCTTCACCCGGATCGGCCCCAGGCGGTCGGCGGCCCAGTACATGTCGGAGGTTGCGTGGGTGGGTTGCACCGACGGAATGACCGAATACCGGTTGAATTTCCAGAAATCGTCCGGCGAAACCACCTGCGCGTGTTCGATCCGCCACCGGCGCGGGTTGGGGCTTTTCAGCAGTTTGCCGTACAGATCCAGGATCAGGTGATTGGCCGAGTCGCCGATGCAGTGCGTATTGGCCTGAAATGTGCTCGCTTCCAGCAAGGTCAAAATCCGTTCCAGTTCGGCAGGGTTCAGCAGTAGAAAACCGGCGGTTTCGGGGCGGTCGTGATACGGTTTTCGCAGACAGGCACCCCGCGACCCCAGCGCCCCGTCGGCGTAGAGTTTGAAGGAGCGAACCGTCAGCCGGTCGGTCTGGAACGGCCCCCGTTTGAGGTAATAGTCCAGATTCGGTTCGCCGAGTTTGATCATCACATAATCCCGAATCTTCAGCTTGTTTTCCCGGTGCAGTTGTTCCACCAGTTCAATATCTTTCCGATCCAGACCGGCGTCGGAAACCGTCGTCAGGCCCAGCGAGAGACACACTTTCTGAGCCGCCAGCAACATGCGTTCCTTGTCGTTGGCATCAGGCTGCGGGATGACGCGTCGGACGAGTCCCATCGCATTATCGATCAGGACCCCCGTCGGTTCGTTATTCGCGAGCACCACTTCCCCGCCGGGTACTTTTGATCCTTTGGCAATACCGGCCAGCCGTAGCGCTTTGGAGTTGAGTAAAACGGCGTGGCCATCGATGCGGGTAATGCAAACCGGGAGGTTGGGAAAGGCCGCATCCAGTTTCTCTTTGGTCGGAAATTGCTTGTCGCGCCAGTCGTTCTGATCCCAGCCCCGGCCAATGACCCAAAGGTTGGCGGGGTGTTTTTCGGAAAAGTTTTTAAGCCGTTGAACCACCTCGTCGAAGGAGTTTGTTCCCACCAGATCGGCCTGATCCAGCATCTGCCCCAACCCCAGGAAATGGGCGTGAGGGTCATAGAAACCGGGATACACCGGCTGCCCTTTCAAATCGACAACACTATCCGCCTGGTAGTCATTCAGCAAGCTTTCCGAAGAGCCGACGGCCACGAATTTTCCGTCTTTGACGGCGAAAGCCTGAGCGCTGGTGAAGAGGGAATCCGCCGTGTAAACAACCGCATGATGAACCAGTAAATCGGCCTTTTTTTTGGATGAACAAGCCGTTAAAAGGGCCATGAATAGACCGAAGAGCAGGTAGCGATGGTTCATGCCGGAAATTTACGCTTTTGGTGGAAGATTGTTTCGAAAATGTTCGGTAGAGAAGAAATACCTCCAAATCTAATTCCGGTATACAAAGAATGACAGAATATCTTTTAATTTTGAAGGTCAGATACTTAAAAATAATACCAGAATGCGCTTCTTTCTAAGCTTGCTCCTTTTCTTTTCGTTCTTTACTTCCTGGTCTCAACCCGTTCAACCGCTCGCTCCGCGCACCCGGCGCACCTCCGTCATTACGCAGGAGGGTGAAACACTTACCTTGCAGGAAGCGATTTCGGCGGCTCTTGAAAAGAGTTACCAAGTTCGCATCTTCCGGTCGCAGGAGCAGATTGCCCGCACCGATTTTAAAACGGCCAAAGCCAGTTTTTTTCCCAATGTAACGGGTAACCTAACCAATAATAGCAACTTACAAAATTTACGCCAGGAATTTCTCGACGGATTGCGTCCTCCGCAAAATCTCTACGGAATCACCAACCGGAACACGCAGGTTGGGGTGGGGGTAAACTGGACGGTTTTTAACGGTTTTGGCAACTTCATTACCTACGACCGCCTGGGCGAAGTCGTGAAGATTAGCGAAGTCAACACCCGCGCCAACATTGAAGCCACGGTGGCCGATGTGGCCACGGGCTATTATGATGTGATCCGGCAATTGCAACAACTGGTTTCACTCCGGCAGGCGCTGGATATTTCCCGCGACCGCCTGGAACTGGCCCGTGCCAATTACGAAGTTGGAACGCGCTCGCGGGTCGATTTCCTAAGTGCTCAGGTCGATTACAACGCCGATAGCTCCGCATTGGTAACGCAGCAGCAGAATGTGCGGAATGCCAAAGTATTGTTGAATACGCTCATCGTTCGGGACCCCGCCACGGAATTTGCCGTTCGGGATACGATCATTGTGCGGACGGATATTTCGCTCGACCAGCTTCGGGAGTCGTTGACCAACAACAACCCGCTGTTGATTGCTGCGTCCCTGAACCGGCGGGTTGCCGACCTGAACGTGCGGCTGGCGCGGTCGCAGCGGTTGCCGGTTGTCAATCTGGTGGGGGGGTATAATTTCACGGCCATCGATAACCAGGGCGGTTTCGGGGTTCGGAGTGCCCGCAACGATGCCCTACAGTATGGCATTCAGGCCAGCATTCCGATTTTTACCGGTTTTAACCAGCGCCGGTTGCTGGCCAATGCCCAGACGAATGCGCTCATCACCGAGTACCAGGAGTCCGACCAGCGTTTGCAACTGCAGCAGGCCCTCGAACAGACGTACTCCCAATACCGCAACAGCCTGATTCTGGTCAATCTGGAACTGGAAAGCTTCAAAATCGCCAATGAAAACGTCGAGATTGCCTTTGAACGCTACCGGGTTGGCAACTCGACGGCGGTCGAGTTCCGGGATGTACAGCGCAACGCCGTTGCCGCCGAAACCCGCCTGATCAACGCCGAATACAACACCAAAATTGCCGAAATCGAACTCCTGCGGCTCAGCAGCCAGATTCTGCAACAAACGAAGTGAGATAAGAGTTAAGAGTGATGAGTTAAGAGTTAAAAAAACAGATACGATGCTTTTTTTAACTCTTAACTCATCACTCTTATCTCTTATCTCATCATGCCCTGGACGAAGCAGGATTATCCGGTGTCGTTGAAGAATTTTATGGCGCCGGTGCGGAACAAGGCGATTTCGATTGCCAATGCGCTGCTGAAAGAAGGAATGGAGGAGGAACGGGCGATTCCGATTGCCACCTCCAAAGCCGAAGAATGGGCGGCCAACCGGAACTTGAAAATCCGGAAAGACAAGGCATCCTGAGTAAATCGAAAACACGGTCGATGAACAACGAAGAGCCGATTCAGGCTTTTGACTGGCAACGGATGTTGCTGCACGATTTTCCCTTGAGTTACCTCGGTGAGGTGGCTTTGCGGACGTTTGTCATGTTTTTGATTTTGCTGACCGCCCTCAAAATATCGGGCAAGCGGGAGGTGAAACAACTCTCGGTTTTCGAACTGGTGCTGGTCATCGGCCTGGGGTCAGCCGCGGGCGATCCCATGTTCTACCACGATGTGCCGCTGCTGGCGGCTGCGGTGGTGTTCGTGGTGATGATGGGCAGTTACAAATTCTTCACCCGGCTCAGTGACAAGAGCAAACCCGTCCGCGAATTTCTGGAAGGGAAACCGGTTTACGTCATCGAAAATGGCTGTATTCTGGTGCAGAACTTCGATGACGAAGACCTGGGTCTGGATGAGCTGTTTGCTGAACTGCGGATGGCGGGTATTGAACATCTCGGACAGGTTCGGACGGCGATTCTGGAACACAACGGCGAAGTCAGCATTTTTAAGTTCAAAGACGACGATATAAAGCCGGGTTTACCGATTCTTCCCCATAAATTAAAAGAATCCCTCGATATGATTTCCGAAGCCGGGATTTATGCTTGCTGCCAGTGTGGCCAGGTGGTGGAATACGGCAAAGGGCCGGTTTCAACCTGCCAGCGGTGCGACCATCACCGGTGGGTGCGGGCGCAGGGGTGAAGCCTGAATTTACTACATTGTGAAGGCAGCGTGATTGTCGTAGTGGTGCGTTCAGTCCGTTTTATACAATCGGCGAATGAGCCGTTCCAGCGTTAATCCCTGTCCGATCACGGAGAAGACTACGACAGCGTAGGTGATGGCCACAATCAGATTTTTGTTGGGAACGGCATTGCTGATTGAAAGAGCCAGGGCGACGGAAATACCCCCGCGCAATCCGCCCCAGGTCATCATCAGGGGCGCTTTCGAATCGAGCGTGAGCCAGCGCCGGGCCAGTCGGAAGGGAATCCAGATGGCCAGAAACCGCGAGAAGAGCACAATCAGGATCGCCAGGAGACAGATGATCCAGTAGGATGTTTCAAAGTCGATAATCAGTAATTCAATTCCGATCAAAACAAACAGCAGGGCGTTCAGAATCACATCGACCAGTTCCCAGAATTTGTCGATGTATTCCTCCGTTTGCTGACTCATGGCATCCTGACGGGCTCGGTTACCGACAAATAAACCGGCAACAACCATGGCCAGCGGACCGGAAACATGGATTTTCTGGGCAAGCAGATAGCCGCCCATCACAAAGGCGATGGTTAGCATGACCTCCGTCTGGTAGTGGTTTATCGAGCGCAGAAGCCAGTATAGGCAGTATCCTAAAACCAATCCGTAGAGAAGCCCACCACCGGCTTCTTCCACAAACAGCCAGGTAATCCCGCCTATGCTTACGCTTTCAGTACCGCCAAGCACAATACGGTAAATGGAAGCAAAGACTACGACACCAACACCATCATTGAACAGGGATTCGCCAACAATATTCATTTTGACGCTGTTGGGCAACTTAAACCGCGCCAGAATGCCAAGTACGGCAATGGGGTCGGTTGGTGAGATCAGCGCGCCAAACAGCAGGCACAACGGGTACGAAAGCTCAAAACCGAGCCAGTGCGCACTGTAGTACAATCCCGTTCCAACAAGCACCGTACTGAGCAAAACCCCCACCAGGGCAAACAAAATAACGGAGCGCCGTTCTACTCTGAGAAGGGCGGCATTGGTGTGAAAGGCCCCGGCAAACAACAGAAAACTCAGCATGACATCGAACAACACCTGATTGAAATCGATGCCGGCAATGGTCTGTCGGATCAGCGTAAATTGGTCGGGCCTGATGGAATGGAACCCGATCAGCAGCAGCGAGAAGCCCAGCGAGACGACCATAATGCCGATGGCGTCGGGCAATTTTAGCAGACGGGTATTCAGGTAAGCAAAAAGAGCAGAGGTAACGATCAGCAGGGTAATGAGCGTAAATAAATCCATGAAATTGAATTTAGTTATAATACAGTAATGTATTTATAAATTCAGTTTATTTCAAAGATTTACTGCTCTACTTTATCCTTCAAAAACGTCAGCAACAGTTTCTCAATCGGGTCCAGCCCATAGGGCGACGTTTGGCGAAACTGGTTTTTGCGCTTCAGATACGGGTTTAAATCCCGGCATTCATAGGCTTCCAGAATCTGCGGATGCACGTAATATTTCCGGCTGACGGTGCGCGTGTTACCCAATCTATGGGCCACCTGTTCCAGAATCGTATTGATGTTTTTCTTCGCTTCCTGGTCTGTCGAACAGGGTTCCAGTTCGGCCAGCAAGCGCAGTGCGTTGACGGTTCCGGCCCAGGTACGGAAGTCCTTGGCCGAGAATTCTTCCCCTGTCACTTCCTGCAAATAACCGTTCACCATGCCGGAGTCGATGCTGCGGTGTTCGCCGGTTTCGTCGTAATACTGAAACAGCTCTTTGCCGGGGATGTCACGACAGGCTTTCACCAGCCGGGCCAGCCGCCGGTCGCGAACGGTAATGTCGTGGTAAATGCCTTTTTTGCCCTTGAAACGAAACTGGAGTTGGGAGGTCGCCACGTTGACGTGTTGGTCTTTCAGGGTCGTCAAACCGTAGTGGCCGTATTCTTTCTCGTACGATGCGTTGCCAATCCGGATCAACGTCTGCTCCATCACACTGAGGGCAATCGCAATCACCTTTTCTTTGGTCAGTTCCCGGTTTTTCAAATCCTGTTCGATGCGGGCGCGGAGGTCGGGGAGTTGTTGCCCGAAGGCAATCATCCGGAAGAACTTGGTTTCGCTGCGAATGGCGTTCCAGTTGGTATGGTAGCGGTACTGCTTCCGCCCTTTGGTGTCGATGCCGGTGGCCTGGAGGTGTCCGTTGGGTTTGGCACAGATCCAGACGTTTTCCCAGGCCGGAGGCAAGGCCATTTTTTTGATGCGGCCTAGGGTTTCGTCATCGTCGATAAGGTGGCCTTTCGGGTCTTTGTAGACAAACTGATCGCCCGACCGATGGCGGTAAATACCGGGTATAGAATCGTTGACGTATACTAACTTGACCGCTTTGGCGGCCTTGACGGGGTCGTGAACCAGTTCGGCTAAATTCATGGGTACGGTTAAATGTATTGCATAAACCCGAAGATCTGGCAAATGTTAAACCGCCCGGAAGATATTTATCACCGGTTATATGAACAAAATCAGATTCATCGTTTACCAGACAAATAACGCCTGATCTTGATGAAAAAGCTTTTCTATTTGACCTTTATTGTTGCGATTTTTTCGCTAAAACTGCACGCTCAGGTACAGATTGGTGTGCGGGCGGGTGCTCACTGGTCGACGGTTCACACCCGGAATTCTTTCGCCAACGGTTCCCTGGCGAGGGGCTTTGCTGTTGCGGTTCCTGTTGAGATGGTTCTGAAAAATCGCTGGTCAATTCGGGCAGAACCATCGGTCATTCAGAAGGGCTGGCGGTCAGGTGTAGATTATACCGATGAAATTGGTGTGCCTGCCGGAACCGGGAAACTCGTTTTGCACTATGAAGTTGCCGAGCTTCCTGTCTTGATTTCTTATCGCCGGAAAGTGACAAATCGCTGGGCCTATTACGGATTGTTTGGCCCCAGTCTGGGGTATGCATTGGGCGGCAGGCTAACGATTACGGCTGAGGGCTCCGAGATTTTTCGAGATCAGGTTCTTTTCAGGCGTCGGCTCGAAGCGGCTGTTTGGGGTGGTGGTGGAATTGAAATGGGGATCGGGCGACTCACCACCTTTTTAGACGCCCGGTTTCAATACGGGTTGAGCCAGTATCCCTCGACGCTGGCATCGTCCAAACCGAAAGAAAACACCTACGGCTTTACCGTCTCGCTCGGATGCTGGTTGCCAACCAAAAAATGACCCTGACTGCAAGGGCGGTCAGGGTCATCGGTCTTCTATCACACAAAGATAGGACTACGCTAATTATTGGGGTGAAAGTCCGGAAAACCGGTGCTAGTTCATTTCTTCGATTTCCCGCAGGTGACGGTTGCGCATGGCAATGACCGATTCTGGAACGGGTTTATAATCAGCCGGTTCACGCAGAAAAATCAGACGGATGTTGCGTTTGTGGGCGGTTTCTTTAAAATTTTGAATCGTGTTCATCACATCGCTGTCGATGTACGACGAATTGCTGCTGTCGATCTCTACAATGGCGTTTTCGGGCACGTTCATCAGCACTTTCACCATGCTGGCCTTGCTCAGGAACGAAACATAATCGCCGAGACTGATGCGGATGTGCTCCTGCCCATTGTCCTGAAAGGTTTCCATTTTATGGGCATTAAGGTAATTTTCCCGCAGAATGAAAAACAGGGCGACCAGCATACCGATGCCGATGCCGGTCAGTAAATCCGTCATCAAAATCGCGACGACAGTGACGACGAAAGGCAGAAACTTGGCAATACCTTCCTCAAAAAGCTGCTTGAAAATCCGGACGCGGGTCAGTTTGTAGCCGGTGATCAGCAAAATCGACGCGAGTGCCGCCCACGGAATCCGGTTGAGCACCGTCGGCAGGGCAATCACACACACCAGCAACAGCGTTCCGTGTACCAGGGCCGCGAGCTTCGTCCGGGCACCAGCGTTGATGCTGACCGAACTCCGGACAATGACGGATGTCAGCGGAATGCCACCAATCAAGCCGCTAACCATGTTGCCGATTCCCTGCGCCTTCAGTTCGGCGTTGGTAGATGTTTTGCGTTTCAGCGGGTCCAGTTCATCCGTCGCTTCAATCGACAGCAGGGCTTCCAGACTGGCTACCAATGCAATGGAAATGGCCGCGGTGTAGACTTGCGGATTGGTCCATTGTTCAAAATCCGGCATCGTAAACAGATCGACGAAAGCCGCCGGACTATCGGGCACCGGTAATTGCACCAAGTGGTTACCTTGCAAGGCCCAATCACTCTGAAAAATTCCGATCAGTCCGTTGATGGCAATGCCTGAAACCACCACCACCAGGGCTGCCGGTACATTTTTCAGAATCTTGTTTTCTTTGAAAAAAGGGCGTTCCCACAGCAGCAGGATCGCCAGCGACACGACGGCAATCAAAAAAGCGACACCGTTGAGTTGCCCGATAGCGGCCTGAAACTGACTAACGATGTTGAATCCATCGGGCTGAAAAAGTGAAATCTCTTCGGCCGAATCCGTATCATAGCCAACCAGATGCGGTATTTGCTTGATAATCAGGATGACGCCAATGCCGGCCAACATGCCTTTGATAACCGATGAAGGAAAAAAGTTGCTGACAATCCCGGCCCGCATGTACCCCAGCCCAATCTGGAGAACACCGGCCAGGAAGGTTGCCAGCAGAAAAGCCGGAAACGAACCCAGCGACTCGATGGCGGCCAGTACAACGACAATCAGACCTGCCTCAGGCCCCGAAATACTCAGCGCTGAACGACTGAACAGACCGACCACCAGGCCGCCGACAATCCCGGCAATGATTCCTGAAAAAAGAGGGGCTCCGGAAGCCAGGGCAATTCCCAGACAAAGCGGGACGGCTACCAGAAATGAAACAACACCTCCTTTGATATCCCCTTCTACGTTGCTCAAATCAACGATTTGAAAGTTTTTTTGTGTTGTTTTCATGATGATGAATGGTTGGATGAAGTCACAATAGGATAATCGCAACGCGGTTAAACCGATCCGGTCAGTTGGCAGAACTGACCTCGATTGCGGTGGTTTCGCGCTGGTTTAGCTCCAGTAACCGCTTTTCCAACTCAACTTTTACGGCCCGCAGCGAGTCCGCTTCCGATGCCTTGACTTCGTATTTCGTGCGATAAATTTCCTTATCCTGGCTATTTTCGCGGTAGTTGATGTATAAATCGAGGGCAATGGTGGCAAAAATTAGTCCCCAAACCGTTCCCCAGTTAACGAGTTTACTCGATTTTTTTTCGGTGTTGTTCGTATCGACTATCATAGCTCTCCATAGTTTGTGTGACTCAGTCGGACGGTTTTCCACGATACAAGCTCAATCCCAGGCCTTTAAATGCGCCAACCCATTGACAGGCAATGGGTCGAACCGAACTGGACTCATGATTCTTTTTATCGTTGTAAATACCTTTCCTTGTGATGATACAAATCTACAACCGTATGGAAAGCAGGTAATTAAGGGGTAATTAGAAGTCGATGAGAAGTCGATTAGAAGTCAATTAGGAAACGATTAGAACGTTTTGGGTAGCTTCAACGTAAAGGTTGTGCCTTCGTTGATTTTGGACGCAACTGAGATTTGACCACGGTGAAGTTGAATGATGCGGTAGGTCAGCGGCAGGCCGATGCCATAGCCGAGGATTCGTTTGGCGTTCTCGGCCCGGAAAAAGGGTTCGTAAATGTGCTTGATGTCGGCCGGGTCAATTCCGATCCCCTCGTCTTTGAACTGGATGGTGGCCCACTGCTCATCCGCCCCCAGGATTACTTCAACCCGGTTGTTGGCCGAAAATTTACACCCGTTCTCCATCAGGTTTACGAAAGCTGAAATCAGCAACGCCAGGCTACCCTGAACCGTAAGAGAAGACTGTATGGTTTCGCTTTCGAAGGAAAAAATAACCTGATAATCCGGTCGGCGGGTCGTTAACATCTTGGTAGCCTGATAGATGGCTTCGTCCAGAGCCACCTCATGGAATTTGATGGGCGCATCGTCGAGACTCACCTGCGTCAGTTCCAGCAAATTGTTCGACAGCACGTTCAACCGTTTGATCACATCCAGAACGGCCACCCATTTGGCTTCGTGTTCTTCAACCGTGCGTTTCTTGATGAGTGTCACTTCGATCTGGCCGGTAATGATCGTGAGGGGCGTCCGGAGTTCGTGGGAGGCATTGGCCACAAAATTCCGCTGAACCTCAAACGCTTCCTGCACCCGGTCGAGCATCGAGTTGAAGGTTTTGGCCAGTTGCGCAATCTCATCGCTGTTATCGCTGGCATCCACCCGCATGTTCAGATTCGACGCCCTGATGCGGTCCACCTGCCGGATCACATTGGAAATCGGTTGCAGAAAACGACCCGCAAACATCCAGCCCGAAATACCCACCAGCGAAAGGCTGAAAACCAGTCCGAAACCGAGGATATTCCGCAAGTGAGCAATTTCCGTCAGTCCGGATTCGTCGTAGGCAGTGGCAATGATCACGTATTCCTGCTGCTGGTAGGTGTAGGCCAACCCGACGATCTCCCGGGTTTTGCGACGCATGTAGAGTTGCTTCTGTTTGCGAACGCGGTCGAGCAGGTCGCGTTGGCTCGCAATACCGTGTGCGGTGTCGGCACTGGCGTAAATCTGTTTATTCTGTTGGTCGTAAATAACGATGTGTTCTTCGGGCAAAGACGTCAGGTTGTTGCGTTCAATTAAACGAAGAATAGCCGGGTCAACTTCGTCTTCTTCGATCAGTAAACGGGCGGTAATGCGGGCTTTGTCGGCCAGCCGGTAATAGAAATCGCGTTGCCGGAAATATTCAGAAATAAAATAGATCGCCAGCGAAAAAAGCACCAGATTGGTGGCGACAATAATCAGGAAAGTAACCGAAATACGCGCTCTTATTTTCATCTGTTATTCTTCAGATTCCTGCATGATGTAGCCAATACCAGTGATGGTATGGATCAATTTGGGGGAGAAATCCTTATCGATTTTTTTTCGTAAGTAATTCACATACACATCGACCACATTGGTGCCGGTATCGAAGTTGACATCCCACACTTTTTCGGTAATCTCATTGCGGGAAAGGGCTTTGTTCTGGTTTTTCATAAAGAACTCCAGCAGTGCCAGTTCGCGGGCGGTCAGAATGATTTTCTGGGTGCCGCGTTTGACGGTTTTACTCTGCTGGTTCAGTTCCAGATCCGCAATTTTCAGCACCGTGGCCTCGGAAGGATGGGCCGAGCGCCGACGATTTAAAGCCCGCAAGCGGGCCACCAGTTCCCGAAATTCGAACGGTTTGATCAGGTAATCGTCGGCCCCGGCGTCAAAACCGCTCAGTTTGCTTTCCGTACTTCCCAGGGCGGTCAGCATCAGAATCGAGACGTCTTCGTAGCGGCTGCGGATGAGTTTACACAACTCGAAACCGTTGATCACCGGAAGATTCACATCCAGGATGATGGTGGGGTAGTCGGTGTTGGCCAGCATCACCTGAGCTTGTAAAGCATCGCCGGCTACGTCGGCTTCGAAGCCGTAGTCTTCCAATCCACTTTTAATAAATGAAGCTACTTCCTGTTCATCTTCAACAAGTAAAATCCGCATACCAATTAATGTTACAGGAGTTGAACCGTTTAGGTTGGAGAATAATATCCACTGGAATATAAAAAACTAACTCTTTATTTGCTATAAATCACGCAATAACTCAGCCATGGCCCGGTATAATTTGGGAGCGGTTTCGGGTCCGGTGGAGTTGACTTCTCCATACGGTTTGTTCTCCTGGTTATAGATATGCGGAGCTTCCGTATCCCATTCACTTTTCGGAATAATGTAGCCCAGTTCATCATTCGCCAGCCCGATCACAAACTTGTATTTTCCCGGCATTAAACTTCTTAGCGGAGGAGTTTCGATCGGTTTGATACGAAAGTCGGCACCCACCGGATTTTCAACCCCACCGTTGACGATTTCGGGATAGATTTCCCCCGGAACACACAGAAACGACGCTTCGCCTAAACGGAAAGCCGCAATTTCGCTCCGGAAGTTCCCCCAACTGCTAAAACCGGCATCCAGAACGCCCAATCCGACCGCCAGCCGGAACAGTTGGTTGTCGAGCGGGATTTCAATCGTATGCGCTTTCAACCGGATGTCGGCCGGTCGGGCTGTCGTAGTGTCCTGCTGCAACGACTTGTAAATCAGCATCGCCAGGTGTTTTCCCTGCGCATCGGCTTTCTCGAATGTCGGCTCCTTAAACTGCTCACCCGTCAGCGGGTCCTGAATGGTCACTTTCGGCGAGGTTGTCATCAATCCGCCTACGCAGCCGGACGCATACACCACCGTGCCGCCCAGCCCCTTCTGCACCACCGAATCGCCCTGCGAGATTCCTTTTTCCAGATACGCCCGAACATAATGCGGGAAATCGGAAGTCAGCAGGGTGTTTTTGCTCCACAAGGTTTCGGGGTGATTTCCCCAGACGACGAGCATTCCGAGGGTGCTGTCTTTCACCGCATCCAGCACCTGCATACTATACAAACCGGCGTCTTTCACCAGCGGTTTTCGGGTATCCATCAACAGCGAATCCGCACCGGTTAGGTCCTGCGCAAAACGCAGCCGCGCCGGTCGCAGCTTTTCGACGGCCTGCACGATGGCCCGCGTCACCTGCTGCTCAACAAATAGTTCATAGGCTTTGTTTACGCCACTTTTCAAAACACTGCCGCCCCACATGCCCAGAAAATCCGGCGCTTCGTGGGTGTGGGTGCTGCACACGATGGAATAGGTAACGCCCGCGCTGGCCGGGATGGATTTCCGGACATTGATGACGTTTTTGTGCGTGAAGCCGAGCAGGTCGACGGCCACGATGGCCAGCCGGGTTTTGCCATCGTCGATCACCATGGCCCGCGCCCACAAATCGTCGTGAACGCCGTTGGCCGCGCGTTTCTGGCTGAATCCCGCCATCCAGTAGGCATCGAATTCGCCGTTGTTGTTGCCGTCGGTAAAGGTGTCGCCGTCGTCCGGTTTATAAGCCGCATCCTGGTTTTTGTCCGTCCAGCGGTCGGGGAGGTAGGGGGTGATTTTCAGCGCCGAAAAACCAACTTTGAGCGGCTGGGGCTGAGCAGGAGCCGAAATGGTCAGGTCGAGCGAATAGCCGGGATGCCGGTCGCGGCTGTTGTAATAACCGTAGCCCGCACCCAGCACGACGACCGCAACCAGAAAGAGCAGGAAACCAATGAAAAATTTACGCACGGAGGAAGGGGTTAAGGAGTTCGTGTAAAAGTAAAGATTTACAATTTACGGTAGGTTTACGGTTTTCAGTTTTCAGTTTTCGCCGGGCCGTCGTTCCGGTGCGGTTGTCCGCTATATTTTAAATCAGGAAGAACATCACCGGAAGCACACGTTTCGGGAAGAATACCTTACACTGCTGGAAAAATTTGAAGTGCCGTTTGAGACGAAATACCTGTTTGAATGGATTGATGACGGAGTTAAAAAGTAGTACGTTCCTCCGGAACATGATGATATCTATTAAAATCCGTCGGCTATTAACAGAAAACCCCTGCGGACAGGGCTGTTACGTTCTGCCCCGCTTTTGCCCCCTAGCCCCCTAAAGGGGGAGTTTTCTCGCGCTCCAGGCTCCCCCTTTAGGGGGCTGGGGGGCAAAATGGTTGGCTTGAGTCGATTCTAATTTAAGAACCTAACTGCCCTGCCCCTCCGGGGTAATGCAAACACGACACCAAGCGGCACCCTCAATCCCGGAGGGATTCCCTGTTAATAGCAAACAAGCCTTGCCATGACGACCCTAAGCTCCGGAGGAGCGGCCCAGCCCAGCGGGTTTGATCACAATCACAACAATTTTTGACTTTATTTGAGAATTTTTTAAAACCAACTAAGGTGGTTTTGGTGAAAAGTTGTCTTTCTTACTAAAGGATTGTCTCTTTCAAAGACCCGCTCGTTTTAATCAAAAGGTATGCAAACCCGTCAACGGTTCGATTCTGCCGACCTCCATGTTCCGACGATTACCACGCCCGGGAATGACCCTGGTCCGGAAATCGAGCCAGCGAATGAAAAACCGGCTCGGCAGGATGCGGAATGGGTTATTCGGCGGACGTTCAGCGAGAATCCGCAAAAAGGATGCGAACTGCTTTTTCGGCGGTATCACCAGGCGCTGTGCAGCCATGCCGTCCGTTTTGTCTACTCAAAAGAGACAGCAGAAGACCTCGTTAGCGATGTTTTTTGTAAATTCTGGAAAACAAAAGCCTACGAATCTGTTACCGATTCCTACCGCTATTACCTGTTTAGATCGGTTCGCAACGAAGCCTATAATTACCTCCGCCTGGAATTCAAAAAACTGGAAGACCTCGAAACCGCCGATACGCAGGAAAGTGCGTTCAGCCAGCGCCCCGACCAGATTATTCAGTTTGAAGAAGTCTTTCACCGGGTCGAAGATCTGGTTGAATCGATGCCTCCGCAATGCCGGAAAGTCTTTCTGCTGAGCCGTTTCGAAGGGAAAAAATACCAAACCATCGCAACCGAACTGGGCCTTTCGATCAAAACCGTCGAGGTGCATATGGTGAAGGCCCTGAGCATTATTCGGAAAGGATTGAAAGAGCACTGGCTGATTTTGCTGGCTCTGTGGATGTGTAGCCCCTAAATCCCCTGAAGGAGACTTGGACGCGGCTAATCCGGATTTGAAAAGTCCTCTTTAGGGGATTTAGGGGCAGATTCCTGGAACCACTAAGGTGCTTTTGCCGAAAAGTTGTCTTATGAATAAACAGCAGGTAGCAGGAAATGGAATCGGAAGTCAACAAAAGTTTGCTATTTAATCACTTCGCCCGGAAAACGTCTCCGCTGCAGCGGGAGTTGATTGCGCAGTGGCTTCAGGAAAAAGCAAACGAAGAGCGCTACTACGAATGGCTGGAAGAGTGGGAAAATTTGCATCCGCAGTATTTGACCCAAACCGACGGCGCGCTTCAGCGTTACACGGCTTTTTTGAAAGACAATCCGCAAACCGACGACGTCGATACCGCCGAAACGGTTGTTGCGCCCGCGCAAAACCGCTGGTCGATCAGGCCCTGGCTGGTGGCGGCTTCCTTTCTGCTGCTGGTCAGCGTCGGTGCTTTTTTGTTCCGCAATTCGATCTGGTATCAAACTTACGAAACGGGATTTGGCGAAACCCGTTCGCTGCAACTGGCCGACGGAAGTGCCGTGCTCCTGAATGCGAATTCGACGTTGCGCGTACCCCGCTGGGGATTTGGGACGCGCATCCGCGAAGTGCTGCTCACCGGCGAAGCCAATTTTTCGGTTAACCACACCGCCGACGATCAGAAGTTTGTTGTCAAAACCGTCAAGAATTTCGAAGTGGTGGTGCTGGGAACGGAATTCAGCGTTTTTGCCCGAAAACGCGGAGCCAAAGTAACCTTGAACAAAGGGAAAGTTCAGGTGCAGGTGCAAACCGGGCAAACCGTGAAGCAGGTGCTGATGAAACCCGGCGAACTGGTGACGCTCGACCCACAGAACCACATTGCCCTGAAAACGATGAAGCAAACCCAGTTGCATCCGGCCTGGGGCGAAAAACGGTTCGTTTTTGAGGAAACGCCTTTGCAGGAAGTGGCCTATCTCCTCGAAGAAAACTACGGTTTACAGGTCGATATCAAGGATCAGAAACTGGCCGGACGGGTGCTGATGGGGTCATTTCGGGCCGACAATGTCGATCAATTGTTGCAATCCATCTCGGAATTGCTGGATATTAATGTGGTCCGGCAGGGCAATCATGTCCAGTTAATGGACAACTAAACCAGACTTTCTAAACCCTTACTTTCTATGGTAAATCCTTTACGAAGGGCTCCACAAGCGGGGCTTCTGTTTATCCTATTGCTTTTTGGGCTCCGGCCGGGCTGGTCGCAGTCCCTGGCTCTGGCCAGTACGATGCGGCAAAAACCGGTTGAAACCCCGCGGGGAACTGTCCGGCAACTCAAGGACGTACTGAACGATCTGAAGAACACCTACGGGGTCGATATTATGTTTGAACTGCGTGCCGTAGAGGGGTTTACGGTTACGGCGGAAGCCATTAATCCGAAAGCGACGCTCGAAAAAAATCTCGGCAATGTGTTGCGGCCGCTGGGTTTGCGGTACAAAAAAGTAAACAGCAGTTCGTACCTGGTCATCGGCGACAAAAAGGCGCGGAAAGTGGCCGATGCCGAAACCCGGCTTCCGGATCCTGCGCTCTCCCTGCCAACGCCGGCGAATGGCTCCACGGAAAGGGGGACGGCCACCGCCGAACTTCCGCTGGCGACCCCGACGAAAGCGCCCGTAGCGGACCGGGTGCTGACGGGAAGTGTGAAAAGCGAAACCGGGGAACGTCTGCCGGGGGTTAGTGTGGTGGTGAAGAAAACCACGCGCGGAACCACGACTGACGGAAACGGCGAATTTCGGCTCAACGTTCCCGAAGATGCCGCTACATCGGCGCTGGTGCTGGTCTTTTCGTTCGTCGGGTACCTGAATCAGGAAGTGGCGATTGGCAATCGGAACACCATCGATGTACAACTGGCACCCGACCAGAAAACCTTGAATGAGGTCGTAGTGGTGGGCTACGGGACGCAGAAAAAGAAGGATTTGACGGGTTCGATTGTCAACCTGAGCGGCAAAGACCTGCTGCCGGTTCCGGCCGCCAGCTTCGATCAGATGATGCAAGGCAAGGTGGCGGGGGCCCAGATTACCCAGACCACGGGGGCGCCGGGCGGCAACGTCAACGTCGTCATTCGGGGCATCAGTTCCATCACGGGCGGCAATCAGCCCTTGTATGTCATCGACGGATACGCCATCGGTTCGATGGGCGGAGGATCGGATTTGAGCAGCTTCACCGGAAATTCCTACTCGGCCAGCGGCATGGCTACAAATGCTTCAACGACGAAAATTAATCCGCTGAGCACCATCAATCCGTCTGATATTGAGTCGGTTGAGATCTTGAAAGATGCCTCGGCAACGGCGATTTATGGTTCACGCGGTGCCAATGGCGTAGTGATTATTACGACCAAGCGCGGCAAACAGGGCAAAACGAGCATCAACCTGGAGTCGTCAGTGGGTATTCAGACGCTGGCGAAGAAACTGGATATGCTGAATCCACAGCAGTTTGCGCAGATGGTGGCCGACGGGCGCGACAACGCCTGGGTGTATCTGGGCGGGAAAGCCTCCGATCCCAACAGCGTGCGCGGTCAGCCCCAGTGGGTGCGTCCAGACTATCGGAACCCGCAGTTGCTGCCCACCGAAGGAACCGACTGGCAGGACGTGATTTTCCGGCCAGCGACGGTCCAAAATTACCAGCTCTCGGCCAGTGGTGGCACCAACGACATCAATTACTACGTTTCGGGCGGTTATTTTGATCAGGAAGGAATCATCATCGGCTCCAATCTGAAGAAATTCACCCTCCGCACCAACATCGACGCACAGCTTACCAAACGGCTGAAACTGGGTGCTTCATTTGCCGGGTCGTATTCCTACGGCAATTTTGCCCGCGCCGAGGGAACCGTTGGACAGCGCGGACTGCTGGCGGCCACCTTATCCAGTTCTCCGCTGGCCCCAATTTATGATAAAAACGGCAATCCGTACTCCGAACTGGTTGATCCCATGGGCGTTCCGGTCGAGAATCCGCTGGTGATTGTCAGGGAGTTTAGCGATAAGCGCAATGCGGCCAACATCTTCACCAACAACTATTTGGAGTATGAATTGATGAATGGGTTGCGGCTCAAATCGTCGGTGGGCGTCAACTACACCACCAACAACAACCGCATCTGGAAGTCGTCGCGAATTGGGGACGGTTTCAACCTGACGGGGCCGCCCACGGCCGGAGCCTACGTCAGCAAAAGCCTGAACTGGCTGAACGAAAACACGCTCAGTTTTCAGCGGATGCTGGGCGAAAAACACAATTTTAACAGCGTTATCGGGTTTACCGTCCAGAAAAATTCGGATGATATTTTGCAGGCTGGTGCGTCCGATTTTCCGACGGATTACATCCCGTTTTTGTCGGGCGGAAACGTCAACGCCGGAAATAACTTTATCTCGGAATGGTCGATGCTGTCGATGCTGGCGCGGGTCAATTACACCTTCAACGGGCGGTATTTGCTGACGGCCACGGTGCGTCGCGATGGCAGTTCGCGGTTTGGAGCCAACCACAAGTGGGGCACTTTTCCGTCGTTTTCGCTGGGCTATCGCCTGTCCGATGAGCCGTTTATGGCGGGTCTTACGTTTGTCAATGACCTGAAAATCAGAGCCAGTTATGGAACCTCCGGGAATAACCTGATTGGCAACTACGCTCACATCGGACTCCTCGGAACGTCGCGTTACGTTACCACCAGCGGTATTGTGCTGGGCATTACGCCCCAAAGCCTGGCCAACGACGACCTTACCTGGGAAAAGTCGCTTCAAGCCGACATCGGACTCGATATTTCCCTGTTCAAAAACCGCCTGTCGTTCACCGTCGACGCCTACCGAAACGTCAAAAAAGGGCTGTTGCTGAACACCTTGTTACCGGCGGCTTCCGGCTTCGACTCGTCCATTCAGAACATCGGCGAAGTGGAGAACAAAGGGCTGGAATTGACGGTGAGTTCGGAAAACGTACGAGGTAAAGATTTTTCCTGGACCACCAATCTGAACCTGAGCACCAACCGCAACAAGGTGCTGGCACTCAGCACGTCCAGCTCCCGGATTGTCAACTCGCCGTATCAGGTCAGTCAGGTCGGTTCGCCCATTTCGAGTTTCTTCATGCTCAATGCATTGGGCGTTTTCAGGACGCCGGAAGAGATTAAAGCCAGTCCGCTCGTGCATCCGGCCACCCAACCGGGCGACCTGCGGTTTGAAGATGTCAACAAGGATGGACGGATTACGGATGCGGACAAGAAAATCGTCGGAAATCCGTGGCCAAAATATACCTGGGGTTTCAACAACAAGTTTACGTTCAGGAGCATCTCCCTGAGTGTCAGTGTGATCGGAACGGAAGGTAATCTGGTTTATTTCCAGGCCGGTGAAACCCAGTTGAATGTTGCGGGCGTTCAGAATCAGCTTGCCATTGCCGACAACCGCTGGAAATCGGCTGAGGACCCCGGCGAGGGCTTGCTTCCGCGAGCGATCCGGAACGATTATGCGCGGGGAAACAGCATGTCGTCGCGGTATTTGTTCGACGGGTCGTACGTGCGCATCCGGAACATCAATCTTTCGTATTCATTCCCAACCGCGCTCGCCGGTCGGCTTGGCCTTCAAAACTTTACCCTTTTTGCGGATGTGACCAATGCTTACACCTTTACGAAGTACCCCAGTTTTGACCCGGAAGCCAGCATCGGCGGGGATAACATTGCCAAATCCGGCATCGATTTCTATTCCTATCCGGTTCCGCGCATTGCCACATTGGGGTTACGGGTCGCTTTTAAATAACGCTACCGGTTTTTTTAAATAACTAGCACTTTCGTTTGTTGCCCCTAAATCCCCTAAAGGGGACTTGGACGCGAACCTTCCGGATGCTAAAAGTCCCCTTTAGGGGATTTAGGGGCAACAAACGAAAGTGCATCAGAATTAGCAGACGTAAGTCCTAAAAACATCATCGAATACGATTATGAAACCGAGAATACTACATAAACTAAGCACGATACTGGCCGTTTTTCTGGTCATGATTTCAAATACGTCGTGTAAAGAATTTCTGGAATTGCAACCCCAGAATCAGATTAACGATGAGAGTTTCTATCGCACAGCGGCTGATTTTGAAAGTTCTCTTTTGGGGGTTTTCAGCTCATTCAAAGGATTTCACACCGGTAATCTGCATTACATCAACGAACTGGCAACGGACAATGCCGAACTCCAGTGGCTGGCGCCAACAGCCGCCGAAGTGGAGTTCGACGACAACAGCGTTACGGCCGCCAACGCCACGGTGCTGGCGACCTGGAACGTGGGTTTGTACACCATTGCCCGCTGTAATACCATTTTAAACCGCATCAAAGGCGCTTCGTTCGATCCGGTGACAAGGGATCGGATTATCGGAGAAACCCGGTTTTTCCGGGCCTGGAGTTACTTTTATTTGGTGCAATTGTTCGGCCGGGTGCCGGTTACCGACGTGGAGTTCCGAAGTCCCGGCAATATTGCGGCCACCGATTTATCGCTAAAACCGCAGGAAGAGGTCTACAAAACCATCATTGACGACCTGATCAGTGCCGAGTCGCTGATGCCCGCGACCTTGAATGCCGATAAAGGCCGGGTTTCCAGAGGAACCGTCAAAACGCTGCTGGGAAAAGTGTATCTGACTAAAAAAGACTATGCGTTGGCGGCTGCGAAACTGAAAGAAGTTATCGACGAAAAACAGTATGCTTTATTGCCCGACTATAAAACGTTGGTGGTCAAAGGAAATAACAATTTAGCCGAATCTATTTTCGAAATTAAGTTCGTTTCCGGGTCCAATCTGGGCAATTTGTATTCGGTGCAGTTTACGCCCGCTCTGTCCAATATGCTGCTGTTTCCCAACAACCAAAGTGGCGGTGGGCGAATGGTGCCGACGTTGAATTCCTTTAACGCATTTGAAAAAGCGGATCGGCGAAAAGCGGCTTCTGTTCATGATACGATCACCTTGCTGGGTGGCACGAAAGTGTATAGCCGTTATGGGTTAAAGTTTGTGGATTTCAGCGCAATCAACGTGTCCGATGGCAATGTTACCTACCCGGTTTCGCGGTTTTCCGACGTGCTGCTGATGTACGCCGAAGCCCTCAACGAGCAGGACAAAACCGCTGATGCGCTGCCTTACATCAATCAGGTGCGTAAACGCGCCGGTTTGTCGGATCTGACCGGACTGGATAAACCGGCGGTTCGGCTGGCGCTGGAGAAAGAGCGGAAAGTAGAGTTTCTGTTCGAAGGGCAGCGGTGGTTCGATCTGGTGCGTACAGGCCGCGCCATCGAGGTCATGAATGCGCATTTTGCCAGCAAAGGCATCAATTTCAAAATGACTGAAAATGAGCTGCTGATGCCAATTCCGCTGCGGGAAATCGACCTGAATCCTGCGTTAACCCAAAATCCGGGCTATTGATCTTCCAACCTGTTTGTTCTTTAATTCGATGAAAATACTTTCGTCCCATATCCGACGGTTTCTTGTCCTGTTGCTCCTTTTGGGCTCTGTTTTTCAATTGAAAGCCCAGAAAAGCGAGGTAAAACTCAACGGCCTGGTGTTTGCATATCCGCCGGTTTTGATTAATGATTTCAAGAAAAACGGCGATGGCTGGTCGCGGGAGCCGATTCTGCGACGGATGCCCGACGGCTCACTCCTCTGTCTGCACTACACGGGTGGCCCCTGGGAACCCGACAATGGCAATTTTGTGGTTGCCACCCGCAGCACCGACGAAGGCAAAACCTGGTCGTCGCCGGAACCGTTTCTGAAACATCCGACCCGGGCGGTTTGGTCGCCGGAACTGTTTGTGTCCGATAAAACCGTGTTTGTGCCGGTCAATACCTTCGACGCGCCGACCTGGTATAACAACCTGAAAACCTTTACGACCGTCAGTACCGACGCCGGAAAAACCTGGACGGAGCCGGTGAGTTTACCGGGGTTCGCCAGCAGTTTTACGCTGCGACGCGGCTTTGTGATGTCCAACGGCGAATGGTTTTTCTCCGCCTTTTGTCAGGAACAGGCCGACGGGTTTACCCAGAAATTTAGCCGTCAGAAGCTGATTGAGGGCAAAAACTGGCCGTTCTGCGTCTCGGCGCTGATCTGCAAGCCGGGTTGGAAAAACGTTGAAATGCACGGTTATCACAAACGCGAAGATCTGGGGATGCTCTGGGAACCCAACACGGTTGAAGTGGCACCCGGACATCTGGTGATGCTGATGCGGGCTTCCGGAACCGGCGTCCTGTACCGAACCGAAAGCCGGGATTTTGGCCGTACCTGGACTAAAGTTGCGCCGAGCGATATTCCCAATGGAAATTCAAAAATTACCTTGTTGAAGGTTGGGCAAGACATATTGCTGATCGGAAACCAATGCAAAGATCGCAGCGAAGTGTCTCTTTGGGTTTCCAAAGACGGTTGCAAAACCTGGTCGAAAAAAATCCGGCTGGCGACCATTGAAAATACCGCCACGATGGAGAAAATTGAACACAATCCGGCCATGATCTGCTACCCCGATGGCTTTGCGGATGACACCCGGAAAGTTCTCTACCTGGCGATGGAAGATGGTATTCGTCACTATTTCATGAAAATACCGTATGCGGATTTTAGGTAACGATAGCATGAATCACCTGCTAAGAATACAGTTTTGTTGTCTGATAATTGGCTTGTCGATGACGGTTTTTTCGGTTCAGGCGCAGATGAAAAAATCGGTCGATCCGGCTTTGGTGCCACCGGTTATCAATACCGCTCCGTCGGCAGAATATGATCCGGACCGGCTGGATTTCAACATGACCATCGGCCTTGAGCGAACGCCCAAAGGCCGGCTTTGGGCTTGTTGGGTGGGCGGGGGCGACAACGAAGAAGCGTTTTTTGCTTTGACTACCAGCGATGACAACGGCAAAACCTGGTCGAAACCGCGTGCCGTGATCGACCCGCACGATGCGTCGCTGGGCGAAAGCCGCCGGGCTATTGTTGGAACCTTGTGGACTGATCCGCGCGGTCGTCTCTGGCTTTTCTTCGACCAATCGATGACGTTTTTCGACGGTCGTGCCGGTAACTGGTATACCATTTGCGACAACCCGGACAGTGACAAACCCACCTGGTCGAAACCGCAACGAATCTGGCACGGCTGCTCCCTGAACAAACCCACCTTATTGGCCAACGGCGACTGGCTGCTGGTGATTTCGCTCTGGAACCGGGAGAAAATCATTGCGATGGACCCGGCTTCTCCGTATCGGGAAGCATACCACGAGCTGGATTCGCTCCGGATGGCTAACGTCTTCGTTTCCAGCGATCAAGGTCGCACCTGGAAACGCCGGGGCGGGGTACGGTTTCCACAGCCCGACTACGACGAATCGCACATTATCGAACGGCGCGACGGCACACTCTGGCTGACCACCCGCACGGCCAAAGGACTTTGGGAAAGCTACTCGAACGACAAGGGGAAAACCTGGTCGGAACCGCAGAAGTCGGCGATTGAAAACACCAACGCGCGGCATTTTATCCGCCGTTTGCAGTCGGGTCGGTTGCTGCTGGTCAAGCACGCTAAAGTGGATGGCAAAATCGCCCGGTCGCACCTGACGGCGTATCTTTCTGACGACGACGGGCAGACCTGGCAGGGCGGTTTGTTGCTGGATGAACGGAATATGGTAACGTATCCTGATGGTGTTCAGGCACCCGACGGCACCCTGTATATTTCCTACGACCGGGGCCGGAAACGGAGTACGGGCGGGGAAATTCTGCTGGCCCGGTTTACGGAAGACGACGTACTGAAAGGCGGTTTTGTGACGCCGAACGCCAAAGCCAAACAGGTGATTAGCCGATCGCTGGAAGCCAGGGCAGAAGCTAAGAACGAAAACTAGGATGGTGAATCGGCAACAGATTTATTATTGGAAATGCGACCGGCCTTTCGCTTTTTATAGTCTGATAACGCCACATGCTTCCGTACCGGATCAGGACGTAGAAGATGCCTTACGAACGGTTTTGCAGATTCATTTTGGGGACACTTCCTTTACGTTGCAACCGGCGGGCGGTCAGGGAAACCACCTGACGTATCTGGCGACGCATCGCGGAGAAACGTATTTTCTGCGGCTGGAAAATGGGCCGGAGAAAGACGATTACATGGACGTGGAAGCTGCCGTTCTGGATCGGGTTCGCCAAACCGGGGTGCCGACGCCAGCGGTTTTTGCCGTTGATGCGTCCCGGTCGAAGGTGCCGTTTGCGTACCAGATTTTGGCGTTTATCGATGCGCCGGATTTGAACGCGTTACACAAAAAAGGGGCGTTGAATGAAGGCCGTATTGCGCACGAAATTGGGGTTAATCTGGCCCGCTGGCAGCAAATTTCACCTGAAAATTTCGGCCCCTTTGATCCGGAGCTGCTTCGAAAAACCGGTCGGTTAACCGGTTTACACGAATCGTACCGCGCTTATTTCCGGCTGAACTGGGAACAGCATCTGGATTTTCTGACGAACGCCCAGTTTCTGACCAACGAAGAAAGCCTTGACGTACAGGATCTTGTTGATGAAAACGACGCTTTGCTGGCGTTGAAAACCGGTTGTCTGGTTCATAAAGACCTGGCGTTGTGGAACATGCTGGGAACGCCGGACGAACTAAAAGCCGTCATCGACTGGGACGACACCATATCGGGTGACCCCACGGACGACCTGGCACTGCTGGCCTGTTTTCATTCCGGCGACTTCATCAAGGCAGTTTTGACGGGTTATCAGACCATCCGGGAATTGCCGGAACAATTTCTGCCGCGTTTCTGGCTGCATCTGCTTCGGAATATGATCGTCAAAGCCGTTATCCGGGTGGGAGCGGGGTACTTCGACCGGCAGGACGATTTTTTCCTGATCGGAGCCGGATCGTCGGGACAATCCCTGAAAAGCTTCACCAAAGCGCGCATTCGAACGGCGATGCTGGGTTTGCAAGGCCATAAAACGATCGCTGATTTATGAATTCCTTCGAAAAGAAAAAGGTCCCTCGACTGGGTTTGGGAACCTGGTTGTCAACGGGTTCACCGGTTGTTGCCGAGCTGGCCGGGGCGTGTTCGCTGGACTGGCTGCTGTTCGATCTGGAGCACGGCTGTCTGACGGAAAGCGGGTTGCTGGCAAATTTGCAGGCCGTCCGAAATCCGGAGGTTACGCTCGTGGTTCGGGTGGGCAGTCTCGACCCGGCGTTGATTGCCCGGGCGCTGGACTGGGGTGCATCGGGCATTATGCTGCCGCATGTCTCAACTCCAGCGCAGGCTTCCGCTTGTGTGGCCGCCATGCGCTATCCGCCCCACGGAACCCGCGGGTATTCCGGTTCGGTGCGGGCGTATGCCTACGGACTGTGCGCGTCCAAAGTCATTCAGGAACTGCCCGCTCCGGTTTTTATGGCCCAACTGGAAGACTATGAAGGCGTTATGAATGCCGAAGCGATTGCTGGGGTTTCGGGGGTCGATGTGCTTTTTGTGGGGCCAGCGGATCTGAAACTGGATTTAGCCGTACGCTGCCCATCAAAACCGTCCCTACCATTTACCGACGCCTTGGCGCGGGTGAGCCAGGCGGCCCAAAAGAACGGGAAGCAGGCCGGGATTCTGGTGCGAAACCCGGCCGATATACCGGAGCTGCGAAAAGCCGGTTTTTCCTGTCTGGCCATTGGTTCAGATCTGGGAATTTTGCGCGACGGTTTTCAGACTATTCTTACCTTGTAATTTCGTCCCGGCATATTCTGACCATCAATTGCGGGAACGAATGGATCGAAGACTGTTGTCTGGAACCCAACACGGTTTTCAGTACCTCAAAGCGATCAAATCGTTTTTTTAGCTCTGACCAGCTTACAGTTTCCCCACAATCGTCATCACCAGATTGGCCGAATTGCGGGCGGCAATCTTGAAAAACGTGAGCATATCCTGCCGGGCGTTGGAGTTGGCTTTGTCGCTCAAACTCCGGATCACCAGACAGGGAACCTGTTGCTGGTAGCAAACCTGCGCCACAGCCGCGCCTTCCATTTCGGTAGCGTCAGCCTTGAACTCCGACCAGAGACTGGCCACTTTTTCGTCGGACGAAACGAAGACATCGCCCGTCACCACCGTGCCTACCACAACCGACGGCGGGCGCGAGGTAGAGGGAATGCTCTCAAACGGAACGGTTTTCGCGGCTTCCTGTGCTGCCAGCATCATGATTGAATCGGCGGGAAAATACGTTGGGTTCAGGTCTTTCGTGATGGCGTTGCGGGTTTGATTCGTTTTCTGCTGTTGAAACGTAATGTAGCCGTAATCGTGGTGGGCGGTTTGCCGGGCAATCACGATGTCGCCGGGTTGAAGGTCGGGATTGGTGCCACCCGCGATTCCCGTAAAAAGCACCCGTTCCGGTTTGAAATAGGCCAGTACAAATGCCGTCGTCATGGCAGCATTGACCTTTCCAATTCCGGTTTCGGCGATCACGACTTTGTGTCCATTGATCCGGCCGGTCATAAAGTGGATTCCATTGAGCGTCCGGCTTTTCGGTTTCCTGAGGGATTTCTGTACCAGCTTCACCTCTTCGTCGAAAGCGCCGAGCAAGGCCGTAATCGGACGGGTTTTATACCGTTGGGCCTGAATCGGCGTAGTGCCGGCGACAAGCCCGATTACGAACAATCCCAAAATCAGAAATTTGTTTAAACGAATCCTTTTGTATAGTTTATGCCGCATACATTTCAGTGTTAAACAACTAAAATACGATGAAAAAACTTGCCATTTCTATTCTTGTCATGCTTTCGACCGTTGTTTTTAATGGAGTGAATGCACAATCCAGCCAGAATGCAATTGAAAAACAGAAATTTCATTTTGGGAAGGCAGGTGAAGATGGAGCGGGCTATGCGCAGGCCGTCCGGGTCGGCAAAACCATTTACATTTCGGGAACCGTTGGCGGGGGCGAAGCGGCTTCTGCACTGACGAACGTGTACAAGGGTCTTCAGAAAACACTGGCTTTTTACGGGGCTACTTTTCAGAATGTGGTCAAAGAGAATTTATACACGACCAACATCGAGGAAATAAAAAAACACAACGACGTTCGGAAGAAGTATTACAACAACGATTTCCCGGCGGCAACCTGGGTACAGATTCAACGACTGTACGAAGAAACGGCGCTGGTGGAAGTGGAACTGGTGGCCGTGCTTCCATGACCATCAATGTCCGGAAAAGAGCGCCAGAATGCAGAATAAATCGACAAGCAATAAACCGGTCGGCACCTCTTTCGATTGGCCAATGGCCAGTTTGACGACCGTCCACGTCAGAAAGCCCCAGATGATGCCCTGCGTAATCGAGTAGCTGAACGGAATCAGCACCAGCGCCAGAAAGGCCGGTAAGGCATCGTCCAGCCGACCCCAGTTGATTTTGGTAATCGGTTTCATCATGAAAGCACCGACCAGCACCAGCGCCGGGGCGGTGGCGATAGCCGGAATCACCGATAACAAAGGCGATAGAAACAGGAACGGCAAAAACAGGCAACCCGCCACGATGGCCGTCAGGCCCGTACGCCCGCCCTGCGCAATGCCCACCGCCGACTCGATGTAAGCCGTTCCGGGGCTGGTGCCGAGCAAACCCGCCATCGTCGTGGCCACGGCATCGACCGTCAGTGAGCGGTTGAGGTTGAGCGGATTACCGTCTTCGTCATACAGGTCGGCGGCTTCGGCCACGCCCACGAAGGTGGACAGGCTGTCGAACAGATCCGTGAAAACGAAGGCAAAAATCACCGGCCAGAGCGACCATTGCAGGGAGTTGACCAGATCCAGTTTACCGATCAAGCTGAAATCCGGGGCGGCAAAGATCCCCTGAAAATTGACGAGTGTTTTCTGCCCGAAATTCACCGCCGACGCATCGCCCCACCACCGGCCAATGGGCAGTGCGGCTAACGTGGTCAGTAGAATACCGATGATGATGGCTCCCGGAACTTGCCGGATCACCAGAACGCTGGTGAGCAATAAGCCGAAAATAAACGTCAGAATAATCGGGTCTTTCAGGCTGGCGATGCTGACCAGCGTGGCCGGATTGGCCACAATGAACTTCGCGTTTTCAAAGCCAATCAGGGTGATAAACAGGCCAATGCCGCCCGAAACCGCATACCGCAGCGGTTTGGGAATGATCCTGACAATGGCCGACCGAACGTTGAAAACCGACAGGATCAGAAACAGAACGCCCGCCCAGAAAACCGCCCCCAGTGCCACTTCGGGCCGGATGCCCATGCCTTTGACGGCTGTGAAGGTGAAAAAGGCGTTGAGTCCCATACCGGGCGCCACCACCATTGGGTTGCGGGCATACAGGCCCATCATCACACTACATCCGAACGACAGCAAAACCGTGGCCGTCAGAACCCCGCTGAACGGCAAACCGGCCTGACTGAGAATCGCCGGATTGACCACGATGATGTACATGGTTGCCAGAAACGTGGAAACGCCCGCCAGGATTTCGGTGCGGGTTGCGGGAACAGAAAGGCCGGTTTGCATGAAGAACGGATGGATCGAAGTCCGAAAATACGGATTACGAACACCAATTCAACTTCCCGTCTGGCAATCGGGTAATTATTTCGCACAAAAAAGCCCCCGGCCCGGAGCAAACTGCCCATGCCGGGGGACTCGAACCAATTTAACCAAATTAAAGTAAAGACGTGAGAGGTGAGACAAGAGAGAAGAGACTAGGGCTTGCTGGCTGAGGGGAGCGTCTTTCATCTCTTGTCTCACCTCTTTTGTCATTTTCGAAACTCCGTCGCCAGCCATTGCTGGTCGGCTGGCATGGCCGCGCCACCCGGTTGTTGCGAAACGGTCCATTGTTGCAAAGCCTGTTCCAGCACGGTATTCAGACTCTCCCGGGTTTTGGCCTGTTTGAGATTGAGTCGTTTTTTCGCCAGCGTCTCTTTGTAAATGAGCTGGTTGTCATCGTTGTAGAAAAACACGACGCAGTTCTGCTTCGGTTGGGATTCCACAACCCAGAAGCCCTGGCGGGGTGAGGTTGACTGACGGTTTTGTCGTCCCTGACCAAAGCTGAAAGCCGACAAAGACAGGAAGAAAGCAGTGGCGAATAGCGCCAGACGGTAGTGTGGATTGATTTTCATGGTGGTAGCGCCGAAGCGGTTCGTTCGTAGTTGTTGTTGTTGTCGGAATTGACGCTTCAAAGGTAAACACGGGAAAAACCGCCTGCCGGCATTATCGCCCAATGCGTGGGTTCCCGGCTGATACGGCAAGGGGCTGGCGACGAGTGTAGTTAGGGCGCTGAAAAGAGTCATTTGGCGACGATTTGTTACCGTTCGTCTACAATTCGCGCAATTCGTGGCAGGAAAGGTGTCGTTTATCTATATTCGGTCGGCAATCGGGTACTCGTATGCAACTGTCTAACACCAACTTCATCTTTTCCAATCGGCCGCGTTACCGCCTGGCCCGGCATGGGCTTTTCTGGGGCGTCGTTCAACTCTACTTTACGGTTTTGTATGGTGTTTTTCCGATCTCCGATTTCCTGCATCGCGGTTACGGAGAAACCGAAGCGTTCTTTCTGGGTTTTTTTTCCTCCGGCGTCAGTTCACTGGTGTTTATGCCGGCCCATATGGTTCTGTCATACGGTATTATTTACGTTTTATTCCCCCGGTATCTGGACCAAGGGCCCTATTGGAAAATGGTGGTTGGCGTCATTCTTTTTTCATTTCTGAGTGCGTCGGCATCGGCCCTTCTTTCGACCTCGGTTGTTACGCCCTTGCATTCCTGGCTCGGTACGTCGCGGGCTCGCGGGGGTGGCCTAACCTATTTATTGATGGCGGGATTACGGGGCGGCATTACGGTGGGCGGTTTTGCGGCTGCCATCAAACTCGTCAAAATCTGGTATCTGAAAGAGCAGGCCTATCGGCAGATTGAAAAGGAAAAGTTTAACGCGGAGTTACAGTTGCTGAAATCGCAGATTCATCCGCACTTTCTGTTCAATACCCTCAACAACCTGTATGCCTTGACGTTACGAAAGTCGGAGCAATCGCCGGCGGTTGTGCTGAAACTGTCGCAATTGCTGAGTTATATGCTCTACGACTGCAACGCGTCGGAGGTGCCGTTGGAAAAGGAGATTGCCTTCATGAAAAATTATATCGGGCTGGAGCAGTTGCGCTACGGTTCGCGGCTGGATGTTTCGATGAGTTTCCACGGCGATTTGCAGGGAATACAGATGGCGCCCCTGTTGCTGATTCCGTTTCTGGAAAATGCCTTCAAACACGGAACCAGTGAACAACTGGAGCAGGCCTGGATTTTTCTGGACCTGTCTGTCGATGATCATGTGCTGACCTTTAAGCTGGTCAACAGTCGCGATGCCGACAGTTTTGCCCCGTCTGCGGTCGGCGGCATTGGGTTGCAAAACGTCCAAAAACGCCTGGAATTGCTGTATCCGGGTCGTTATGAACTAAAAATTCAGCCGGAAGAAGAAACGTTTCTGGTCGATTTGACCCTGCGGTTACCCCGGGAGTCGGCGGTTTTGAAACCGAATAGGATGCCGGTCGTTGAAATACCGGTGTAAAATAGAAATTAGCCCCTAAATCCCCTAAAGGGGACTTTAAAATCCGGGTTATGCGGTGTCCAAGTCCCCTTTAGGGGATTTAGGGGCTTAAAAAATAACAACAACAAATACAAACTACTTATGAACGTACGTTGTCTGCTGATTGATGACGAACCACACGCTGTGGAGATTATCGAATCGTACATCGAACTGGTCGATGGGCTTGAGATTGTCGGCAAGTGTCACAATGCCGTTCAGGCATTCAGCCTGCTCCAGTCGATGCCGGTCGATCTGCTGTTTTTAGACATTAAAATGCCCAAACTCTCCGGCACCGATTTTCTGCGGAGTTTGCGGAATCCCCCCAAAGTGATTTTCACGACGGCGTATCGCGAATACGCACTGGACGGTTTTGATCTGGACGTGGTCGATTACCTGCTCAAACCCATTCCGTTCGAGCGGTTTTTGCGGGCGGTTTCTAAAGTCATGCGGCTTGAACCCCAGATTATGGCGAACGGTATTTCGGAGCCAGATCAGCCGCCCGTTGAAAAGGAACTGGTGCCGTCGGAGCGCGACGCGTTTCTCTATTTTCGGGCCGACCGCAAAATGGTGAAGGTCTATACCAAGGACATTCTTTACGTCGAAAGCCTGAAAGATTACATCAAAATCATCACGACCAACGCCAAACCGCTGGTGGTGAAACAGGCCATCAGTTCGGTGGAAGCCATGCTGCCGGGCCGGGATTTTCTGCGGATACACCGGTCGTTCATTGTGGCCATCGACAAGATTTCGGCCTGGTCGCCCAGCCACATCGAGGTCGCCGGGCAGGAACTCCCGATTGGGCGGCTGCACCAGAAGGACGTCGGCCGGGCGTTGAAAATGGAAGTGTAGGGTATTCTTGAAGCACATTTGCCGGAAAAACCGTATTTTGCATCAAACGAAAAAGGTATGCAGACGCTTGAGAAGAAAGAAGTTTCCGGAAAGTCCCGTAAACCACAGGGTGTCAAATCGCCGGTAAAGACGTCTAAACAAAAAGTAGCCCTGGAATCGCTGATTTATGAGGTGTTGGATGGGCGATCGCTGTATTACAGCGGTTATAAAGACGTTTTGGCGGGAAAAAAAACACCGGAAGAAATTATGGGTTCCAGTTCGTTGCAGTGGGTTTTAGTATCGTATTTCATGCGAATAATGATTCGTTCTCTGGACGAGAAAAAATATTGGTTTGCTTCCAACGAAGCTGGTGTTCACCTGGATCACCGGAATAATTTGTCGCACGATGCCGCGATTTATGAAAAGAGTGTCTTGACACCGGATAAAATTAATGTCCATTATGTGGACGTCCCCGCCAAAGTGGCCGTGGAAATTGATGTAAAAGCCGATCTGTCTAAAACAGAAGACTTCAATTACGTCAATAAAAAAACCCGAAAACTTCTCGATTTTGGTACGAGCAAAGTAATCTGGATTTTTACGGATACGCAGCAAGTAATGATTGCCGAACAAACCGCCGATGCCTGGTTAACCATGGATTGGAACCGGGAACTGGAATTGCTTGACGGGCAGAAATTTAATATTGGCCGGTATTTGGAAGAGGAAGGGATTAAGGTGGAAAACTGATTACGAAAAAACAGCAGCCATTCTATCAGTTCACCGCGCCATTCTTCAAATACTTCTCCAGATACTCCGCATACTGCTGATACAGCAGCAATGAACTGGTGCTGTTGTAGGCTACGCCGTGCGCACCTGGTGGATAAATGCGCAGGTCGGCGTCTTTCCCGGCGTCTTCCAGCGCATTCATCAACTGCATGGTGTTCCGGACGTGGACGTTTTCATCCATCGTCGAATGCGCGATGAACATCTTGCCCTGAAGGTTTTTGGCATTCGGCGAAACCGCGCTTTTCTGGTATTGCGCGTCGTTTTCGGGCAGCAACCCCATGTAACGTTCGGTGTAAATGCTGTCGTAGAGCCGCCAGTCGGTGACGGGAGCGCCCACGAGCGCAACTTTGAAAATACCCGGGTGCGTCAGCATCGTGTAGCTGCTCATGTAACCGCCATAGCTATGTCCCCGGATGGCCATGCGCCCGCCATCGATCCACGGCAGCGTACCCAGGTATTTGGCGGTTTCGACAAAATCCCGGCTTTCATACTGGCCGAGTTTTTCGTACACCACTTTCTCAAAAGCAGAACCGTAACCGCCACTGCCCCGGTTGTTCACGCTCACAATGACGTATCCCTGTTGCGCCAGAAACTGGTGCCAGCCGGACGTATTGAACTCATTGTAAACCGATTGCGCACCCGGCCCGCCGTAAATATCCACCACTACCGGATATTTTTTGGTGGCGTCAAAGTCGAGCGGTTTCAGGATTGAGATGTCGATTTTCTGCCCGTCGGAGGTTGTAAAGTTGGTCAGTTCCTTGGTCGCATAGGCGTAGGTGTTGATGAATTTCGTTACGTTGGCGTTGGTTTCCAGCGGTTTGACAAGCTTGCCTTTGGTGTCCCACAGTTCCACGCGGGTGGGGGTGGTGGTGTTCGAAAACCGGTCGATGTAATACTGGCTGTTGGGCGCAAAATCGATCTTGTGCCGACCTGCAGCCGGGGTCAGTCGGCGTTTGTTTTTGCCGTCGAAATCAACGGCATACAGTTGCCGGTCCAGCGGGGATTGTTCGGTCGAGGTGTAGTAAATCTTTTTGTTTTTGGCGTCGATGTTGTGCACAAAAACCACCTCCCAATTGCCCTTCGTAACCTGATCCAGCAATTTCCCGGTGTAGTCGTAGCGGTATAGATGCGCCCAGCCGTCCCGCTCCGAAACCCAGAAAAACTCCTGCGAATTGGCCGGAAAATAGAAATAGTGCATGATGCCGGCAAAGAAATCGAACACGTCGACCCAGGTGTTCGACGTTTCCTCCATAATCTGCTTCGCGTCGCCGGTGCGGGCGTTGGTCAAAAACAGTTTCAGGTGGTTTTGCTTGCGGTTCAGGTGCACCACCGCCAGTTGCCCTTCCTGCGACGTCCAGTAAATGCGGGGAATATAGCCGTCGCCCAAATCTACCTTCATCCACTGCTGCTTGCGATTGGCAATTTCGATGGTGCCAATGCGCGCGGTCGGATTTTTGTCACCCACCCGCGGGTAGGGGAGTTTCGTGAAGTTTTCGTCAAACCCCTTGTAATCGGTCATGGCGTAAATCGGCACTTCGCGCTCGTCAATCTGCCAGTAGGCGATGAACCTGCTGTCGGGCGACCATTCCCAGGCCTGCGCCAGACCAAATTCCTCCTCGTATGCCCAGCCAAACCGGCCGTTGTAGAGCGACGGCGCGGCATCGTTGGTGAGCTGCGTTTCTTTCTGCGTGGCAAAGTCAAACACAAACAGATTGCCGTCCCGCTCGTAGCCAATCTTCAAACCATCCGGTGAGAGTTCAGCGGTTTGGGCGTCTTTCGCAACCCGCTTCAGGCTTTTGTCGGCGACCCCGTACACGTAATAATCCGAAATGCCCGAGCGACGCCAGACAGGCCGGAAGTTGGTTTGAAACAACAGATTTTTGGAGTCTTTCGACCACTGAAACGATTCGTAGGTAAAGGGCTGGCCGGTTTCGGGAAACTTGAGCGCACTGCCATCAAAAACCACCTCTTCGCGCTGGTCTTTGGGCGAAAACGATTTGATCACCCCTTTGTCGATAAACGAAAAACGGGTACCGCCATCAATCCAGTTGACACTCGAAGGGCCTTGTGAACCAGCGAGTTGGCCAGACGAGGCCAGGGCCTGTTGCAGATTTTGAAACCGTTGCTTTTGCTGGGAAAAAGCGGGAAACTGAATAAAAAGAACGAAAAGAAATTGAAACGAAAATAAGGTACGGAACATAAGGCCAGTCAGTGTGAAGTGTGTTCAAAAGTAGTGAAAAAATGAATTCGATGGCGCACCCGTACGCCGACCAATTTCTGGCTTACGATAGACACATTTTAAGAAGTAATTGTACCTTTGGGTTGTCGGTTAGCGATCTGGTCAGGCAAGGCGGGAAAGCAAACCGGCTGATTTCTGGATCAAAACCGTCGGGTCAGGGCAACTTTTTACTTCAACACGTTGATGTCTTTTTCGGAAGCTACGGACGATAAGACCTTGTGGCAGGCCTTCAAACGGGGTGACGAAACCGCCTTTGGGGCTCTCTACCAGCGGTATGTCCGGGTGTTGTTCAGTTACGGTAAAAAGCTGTCTCGTGACGAACAGGCGGTTGAAGATGCGGTTCAGGATTTGTTTGTGGATTTGTGGCAAAGCCGTAGCCGCCTGAGTGACGTCGAATCAGCCCGGTTTTATTTGTTTCGCTCTCTGCGCCGGAAAATTCATAAGGCCCTCCGGCCCGATCAGCTTGCCTCCGAAAGCTGGGAAATGACCGACGAGTGGCGGCTGCCCACCAGCCCGGCGCAGGAAACGGAGGTGATCAATGCCGAAAGGCTGCAAACGCAAACCGCTGATTTGCAGGTCAAACTGAAGAAACTGCCGCTCCGCCAATACGAAGTCCTGATGCTCTACTATTACCAGGATTTCAGCTACGCCCAGATCGCGGACATTCTGGCGATCAACGAACAATCCGTCCGGAATTTGCTGCAACGCGGGCTTCACAAACTCCGTCAGTTTGCCTTTTTCTCCAGCACCATTCTGCTGTTTATACTTTTTTTTCTTCGCAAGTGAGTTAAACCGCGGCTTCCTTTTCTCTTTCTTTTTAAAGGCATAATCTAATTACGTAGCCAAAAAGTGATAGGATGGAGTACGCGGATTTTGATTTGGAAGACTTTCTAAAGGATGCGTCTTTCAGACAATGGGTGTATGCACCGACCCCGGAAACCGATGCTTTCTGGCGGCAATTTCTGGACCGGTATCCTGAAAAACAGCAGGTTGTCGACCATGCCCGGACGGTTTTGCGATCGATCGATAAGGCTGTCGTTCAGGAATATCCGGACGAGGAACAGGTCGAGCGGATGTTCACGAACGTCCGCGAACGCATTCAACCCGCCCCCGTGCGCCAACTCCCGGTTCCGTGGCGCTGGCTGGCGGCTGCTTCCATTCTGCTCTGTCTGGGACTTTGGGTTTACCAGAAAAACCGCCTTCCGACGCAGTATGAGCAGTTGATCGATCAGGCGTCTACGGCTTTACTGGAAAAAGTCAACCAGTCCGAGCAACCAATGACGGTTCGTCTGCCCGACCAGAGTACGGTTTTGTTACAGCCGAATAGCCGGATCAGTTTCGCCCGGGATTTCGGCGGTCAGGCAAAACGGGAAGTGTATCTGACCGGTGAAGCCTTTTTTCAGGTGACCAAAAATCCGGCAAAACCGTTTTTTGTGTACGCCGACGAACTGGTCACCAAAGTGCTGGGTACCAGTTTCTGGATCAAAGCCGCCGAAGCGGGCAAGCAGGTGGTGGTGCAGGTGAAAACCGGCAAAGTCTCGGTTTTTGCCCGAACCGACAGCCGCGCCAATGCGATGCAGGCCAATCGTGAACTGGAAGGCGTGGTGTTGGCCCCCAATCAACAACTGGCTTTCTCCCGCGACGAGGTTCGGATGAAGAAATCACTGGTTGCCGAACCCGAACCGGTTTATCCACAGCGTTTTGAGTTTAAGGATGCGCCCGTTTCCCGGATCTTTTCGGAACTGGAGCAGGCCTATGGAATCGACATCGTGTATGATGAAGAACTGCTGGGCAATTGTCTGTTAACGGCCTCCTTAGCCGAAGAACCCCTTTTTGAGAAGCTGTCACTTCTTTGCAAAGGCATTGAAGGGCATTACGAAGTCGTTGATGCACAGATTGTTATTTCGGCAAAAGGGTGTCAGTAGATGAAGCGGTTTTGCGCTTGAAACCGGGGTTACCTATGAATTGTATATCTAGTCTAGTGATTTAATTTACTAAATTCGTTCTGATTACTGAAAAATGAAATACTTTCGCCCTTCGAAAGCGGCAGAGGAATCAAATGACCCTTACCCTAATACACCTAATAAACTGAATGCATGAAAAAAAATCTCCCTACCCTGATCTCCTGGCGAATGGCCCTGAAGCTGAGTTTTCTGCAACTGCTCCTTTCGGGACTGGTAACCAGCATTGCTCTGGCGACCGGCATTCGGGCGCAGGCTATTTTGAACACCAAAGTGACGATTCAGATGCAGAATCAGGACGTGAAAACGGTTCTGGCGCTGATCGAAGAGCAGACGAAAGTAAAGTTTCTCTACAGCACCAGCCTGATTCAGGCCGACCGCAAAATATCGCTGAATGTGCAGCGTGAAAAGCTGGGGACGGTTTTGGAAGACATGCTGAAACCGTTGAATCTGGGCTATGAGGTGTCCGGTAAACAGATCATTCTGAACCGTTTGCCCGGTGTGGCTCCGGCGGTTAAATCCAATTCGTCGCCGGAAGCCTCTTTGCTGACCCAGCCGGTTGAGGAAGTGATTTCGGGAACGGTTTCGGACGAAAAAGGCGGAGGGTTGCCCGGCGTTTCCATTGTGATCAAAGGCACCCAGCGCGGTACGACAACCGACGGAAATGGCCAGTTTCGCATCAGTGTGCCGGATAAATCGGTGACGCTGGTGTTCAGTTTTGTCGGTTATCTGACGCAGGAAATCCCCGTTGGTTCCAAAACCACGCTGAACATCGTTCTGAAAACGGATGAAAAAACCTTGAGCGAGATTGTGGTCGTGGGCTACGGGACGCAGAAAAAGCGGGATCTGACGGGCGCGATTTCCTCCATTTCCAGCAAGGACATTTCCGAAACCCCGGCGGCCAACTTTCTGTCGAACGCCCAGGGCCGACTCGCCGGGGTCGACATCGTCCGGGCCAACGGCGCACCCGGTTCCAACCCCACCATCCGGATTCGGGGAAACCGGTCGATCAACGCCAGCAACAACCCGCTGTATGTCATCGACGGAATTCCGACGGATGTAAATATCAACGACTTCAATCCGAACGACATTGAGTCGATGGAGGTACTGAAAGATGCCAGCGCCGTGGCCATTTACGGGTCGCGGGGAGCCAACGGCGTCATTCTGATCACGACCAAACGCGGAAAACAGGGGAAAGCCGTGTTGAGCTACGATGGCTATTACGGGATCAAGAAGGCGAAAAAAGACCTGAGTCTGATGAACGGGAATGAATTTGCCCGCTACGCCCGCATTTCGCGGGGACTCGCTCCTGACAACGCCAGCCAGGACGCGGCTTTGATGAGCAGCCTGGAAATCGACAACCTGAGCAAAGGCATTTCGACCGATTGGCTGGATCTCATTCTGCGCGACGGCGTTCAGCAAAGCCACCAGCTTTCGGCCAGTGGCGGGTCTGAAAACACGACGTATTACCTGTCCGGCTCGTTTTTCGACGAAAAAGGCGTGCTGCAAAAAAGCGATTACCGCCGGTATTCGTTCCGCGCCAACATCGACACCAAATTGACCGAACGGCTGAAGATCGGCGTGAGTGCGACGGTATCGACCGACCTGCAAAACGTGATGTCGAACGCGCCGTACAACAACGCCCTGCTTTTCTCGCCCCTGATTGAGCCTTACAATGCGGAAGGTGCTTTTGTGGCCTATCCGAACCCGCGCGAAGGCAATACGACCAGCCCGTTGCTTGAATTTCAGCCGAATCAGTACGTCGATGAAACGAAGAAATACCGGGTTTTTGCCACGCTTTTCGGGGAATACCAACTCGCGGAGGGGCTTACCTACCGCCTGAATTACGGCCCGGATTTCAGCACCTACCGTCGGGGGAATTACTCCGGAACGCTGGCGGGTGGCACCAGTCGGGCGACGGTTGAAAATCAGCAAAACTTTGCCTACACCCTGGAAAACCTCCTGAGTTACAACAAGAAATTCGGGCAGCATTCGCTGAATGTGGTGGGGCTGTTCAGTACGCAGAAAAACCGCTTTGAATCCTCGAGTGCCAGCGGTCAGAATATTCCGATCGAAACCTCCTCGTTCTACGATTTAGGGAGTTCGGGAACCGTCACCGGCATCACCAGTTCGCTGACACAGTGGGGGTTACTGTCGTATATGGGCCGGATTAACTACGGTTTCAAAGACCGGTATCTGCTCACCCTGACCGGACGCGCCGACGGTTCGTCACGCTTGTCGAAGGGCAACAACTGGGCCTTTTTTCCGTCGGTATCGGCAGGCTGGGTGATTTCGGATGAAGCCTTTCTGACGGGCAATACGGTATTGTCTTTCCTGAAGCTGCGCGTGGGCTATGGCGAAGTGGGCAACACTTCCATTGCGCCTTATCAGACACTCGGCGGACTGAGTCGCTCGATTTATGCCTTTGGCTCGGAACCGGGCTATGGCTATGGCCTGAGCATCATTCCGAATCCCGATCTGAAATGGGAAATATCCAAGACGCTCAATGTGGGGGTTGATTTCAGTTTCCTGAGCGACCGGATTTCGGGTTCGCTGGAACGCTATGATACCAAAACCAGTGATTTATTGCTCAGTCGGCTGATTCCGATTTCGTCCGGCTATGCATCGGTTCTGCAAAACATCGGTGCTACCCGCAACCGGGGCTGGGAGCTGACCTTGAATGGCAACGTCGTCAATAGCCCTTCCGGTTTTAAGTGGGACGCCAGCCTGAATCTGTTCTCGAATAAGGAGCAGATTGTCGACCTGTTCAACGGCCGGGACGATGTGGGAAATCAGTGGTTTATCGGACAACCAATCTCGGTTTTCTACAACTTCAAGCAACTCGGCATCTGGCAAACCAGTGAAGCCGCCCAGGCAGCCGCTGAAGCCAAACAACGCCCCGGTGACATCAAGATTGCCGACGTCAATGGCCGGGATGCCTCCGGAAATTTGACCAACCAGCCCGACGGCGTCATCAATGCCGACGACCGGACGATATTGGGTTCCATCGTGCCCAAGTGGAGCGGGGGGATTACCAACCGGTTTAGCTTCAAGGGGATCGACTTTTCGTTCCTCGTCTATGCCCGTCAGGGACAAATGCTCCGGAGCGATTTTCACAATCTGGGCGGCAATCAGTGGCAGGGGCGGTACAACAGCCTGAACTTCGATTACTGGACGCCCGACAATCCGACCAACAAAATTCCGATGCCGTATGCCGCTTCGGCGCCGTTGTATGCCGATGCGGTTCGCTTTTTCGACGGCTCGTTTGTCAAAATTCGCAACATTACGCTGGGGTATTCGCTGCCGAAAAGCCTGCTGGCCAAAGTACACATTTCGAGCCTACGTCTGTATGCCACCGCCGACAACGCTTTCATCTTTTCGCCTTATAAACTGGTCGATCCCGAAACGGCGACCGGCATTGTGGGCGGCAGCACCCCGATGACCTCGGCCACCTTTGTATTCGGCATGAATCTTAAATTCTAAGCGACCCGTTCGAGACATGAAAAACGTCAACTCTATCCTCAGCCTGACCCTTCTGCTGGTCGGTCTTTTTTCCTGCCAGAGTGTTCTGGAAGAAACGCCCGTTGGGCTCGCCACCGCCGACAGCTATTATGCAACACCCGGTGGGCTGGAAGACGGTTTAAAAGCGGTTTATACGCCATTGCGCCGGTTTTACGGCCGTGAAGAAGCCTTCTTCCTGACCGTCACCGGCACCGATATGTTCACCAACGGGTTTGGTGGGGTGACCAATTATCCCGATATCAACAATTACTCCGCCAACTTCCTGGGATCCAATGCGTTTGTCAGGGCGGTTTGGGACAATTTTTACGTCGGGATCAACCAGGCCAACGCCGTCATCAACCGCGCTCCGGGCGTGGCGGGGGTGACGGAAGCCAACCGGGCACGCATCATCGGGGAGGCCCGTTTTCTGCGCGCCTTGTACTATTTTCATCTGGTTCAGCAGTTCGGCGATGTCCATTTTTCGCTGGAAGAAACCATTGGCGTGCAGACCACGGCGAAAAAAACGCCCGCCAAGATGATTTATGAACAAGGCATCGTGCCGGATCTGCAATACGCTATTGAACACCTGCCCGCCAAAGCCGCTCTGTATGGACGGATTACAAAACCGGCTTCGGAAGCGCTTCTGGCCCGCGTTCAACTGACGCTGGGCAACTGGGCCGAGGCCGAGCGGCTGGCGAGTCAGGTAACAAAGTCGTATGACTTTCAGATGATTAAACCGTATGGAAGCCTTTGGGATATTAACAATGATGCCAACGCGGAGGTGGTCTGGTCGGTGCAATACACGGCCGATCCGTTGACGAACGGGGCTGGTAATGAAAGCCATTTGTTCTTTTTGTTCGATTATACGCAGAATCCGACCATCATCCGGGATTTGCCCAATGGCCGGGCGTATCAGCGGTTTATGCCGACCAACTACCTGATCAAGCTGTTTGATCCGTCGAAAGACAGCCGCTGGGAAGGTTCGTTCAAAACCGTCTGGTTTGCCAACAACCGGGGTACGATTAACGGAAAAACCGTGATGCCGGGCGATACGGCCATTAAAATTGTTCCGTATTCGGTGCCGGATGCCGCTCAGACCACGGCTCCTTACTGGTACATCGACTTCAAGGATACGTGGGTGGGCGCGTCGACCATCACCAACAACGAGATTGGCGGAGGGCAGCGTCGGCGGTTTCCGGTAATCAAAAAGTACATTGATCCGCTGCGGACGAGCATCAATGCCACCGACGGTCGCCGGGATTTCATCGTGATTCGACTGGCCGAAATGTACCTGATTGCCGGAGAAGCGGCCTGGCGCCAAAACAAACTGACCGAAGCGGCTGCTTATTTCAATGTAGTGAGAACCCGCGCGGCTCTGGCTGGCAAAGAAAAAGACATGCAGATTACGGCCAGTGACCTCAGCCTGGAATTTGTGCTGGACGAACGGGCGCGTGAACTGGCGGGCGAAATGCATCGCTGGTATGACCTGAAACGCACGGGCCAACTGCTGGAACGGGTCAAAAAATACAACCTCGATGCGGCTCCCAACATCAAGGAAATGCACCTGGTTCGGCCCATTCCGCAAACCCAGATCGACCGGGTGACCAATCCGGGTGAGTTTACGCAGAATCCCGGTTATTAACCAAAACCGTATGCTCATGAAAGGGATTTTGTTCAGTTTGCTGGTCGTTGGCGCGTTGGTCGTGCTGGCTTTTACCCGAAACGGAGAAAGTCAGCCGCAACGTCCGAATGTGCTTTTTATCTGCATCGACGACCTGCGTCCTGATCTCAAATGCTACGGCAATCCGGTGATTCATTCGCCGAATCTGGATCGGCTGGCGCAGCAATCGGTGCTTTTTACTCGGCAGTATGTCACCCAGCCGACCTGCGGAGCATCGCGCTACAGTCTGTTAACCGGGCGGCTGCCGCGCAATCCGGTGGACATTACGAACGAAGCCCTCGAAAAGCAGGTGTCTGGCAAACCCCGGACTGACGAACCGGAAACGTTCATCGACCAGTTGCGCCGGAATGGCTACTACACTATCGGCATGGGGAAGATCAGTCACTCGCCCGATGGCTATGTGTATGGCTACAACGACCCAAAAAGCAATCAGTTGGAGCTGCCGCATAGCTGGGACGAAATGCTGTTTGATCCGGGAAAATGGAAGACGGGTTGGAATGCGTTTTTTGGCTACGCCGACGGTTCGAACCGGCAGGGCCGGAAATCGAAAGTCAAACCGTATGAAGCCGCAAACGTAGCCGACGAGGACTATCCCGACGGATTGACGGCCAATCTGGCGGTGGCGAAATTGAAGGAACTGGCGGGTAAAAAGCAACCGTTTTTTCTGGGCATCGGTTTTTTTAAACCGCATCTGCCGTTCAACGCGCCCCAAAAATACTGGGACCTGTATGACGAAGCGAACATTCCGCTGACGCCGTCGCCTACGGTTCCCGAGCACGTCAGCCCGGCCAGTTTGCACGAGAGCGCTGAGTTCAATCAGTATGCGCTGGGCGACGAACAGGCTTCGCTGGAAAAACCGGTTTCGGATGCCTACGCCCGCAAATTGCGTCATGCCTACTACGCCAGTGTGAGTTACACGGATGCGCAGGTGGGGAAAGTTCTGGAGACCCTGAAGCAGTTGGGAATGGATAAAAATACGATTGTGGTGGTCTGGAGCGACCACGGCTGGCACCTGGGCGATTACCGGGTTTGGGGCAAGCACACGATTTTCGAACAAGCCGTCCGCAGTGTGCTGATTGTCAAAACCCCCGGCATGAAAACCGGCGCGGTTCGGAATGAAATCCTGAGTTCGATTGATATGTATCCAACCTTGATGGAGTTATGCGGGATAAAAGCACCGGCCACGCTCGACGGAAAGAGCTTCGGCAGTCTCCTGAAAAAAGGCAAACCGGCGGACTGGGGTGAGCATGCCGCCTACAGTTATTTCAAGCGGGGCATCACCGTCCGAACGGATCGCTATCGTTTTACCCGGTATTTCCGGGCGCAGGAACCCACGGTGGAATTGTACGATCACCGCACCGATCCGAACGAAAACCGGAACGTGGCCGACGCGAACCCGGACGTTATCAAACAGCTTATGCCGGTTTGGGAAAAAGGCAATACCGGTGTGTTTAAATGAAGCCGACCGGAGCGTAAAACCGGTACGAAATCCTTAAAAATAAACGCTAACGACCTGAAAAAATGGTACTCAAACTCTTAGTGGCTTTTCTGGCTTTGACGTTCGTTTTTTGTCCCGCCCTGCAACCGCCGGAGAAAAAACCGAACATTATCCTGATTCTGGCCGACGACATGGGCTATTCCGACATTGGCTGTTACGGCTCCGAAATCCAGACGCCCAACCTGAACGAGATGGCGAAAAATGGCCTTCGAATGCCACAATTCTACAACGCGTCGCGTTGCTGCCCAACCCGGGCGTCGCTGCTGACGGGCCTGTTTCAGCACCAGGCGGGTGTGGGCGATATGGTCAATACCAGACAGCAACCCGCCTATCAGGGCTACCTCAACCAGCATTGCGTCACAATTGCGGAAGCCTTGAAACCGGCGGGGTATAAAACCTATATGGCCGGGAAATGGCACGTTGGTACCAAACCGGAAGGCTGGCCCGTGAAACGCGGTTTCGACCGGTATTTCGGGTTGATCGACGGAGCGAGCAGTTATTTTGGCAAGGACCCGTACCGCCCCAATCAGAAACTCACCATCGCGCTGGACGATCAGGAATACACGCCGGAGAAAGGCTATTACGCGACCAATGCCTTCGCCGATCATGCCATTGAGTTTATCGGCCAGACTCCCAAAGACCAGCCGTTTTTCCTGTATATGGCCTTTACGGCTCCTCACTGGCCCTTGCACGCCCTGCCTGAGGACATTGCGAAATACCGGGGCGCTTACCAGAAAGGGTGGGACAAACTGCGGGAAGAACGGTTTCAGCGCATGAAGGCAATGGGCATTCTGGCGAAAAATAGTTCGCTTTCGCCCCGCGATGCGTCCATCCCGGCCTGGGATTCGCTCAGTGAGGCCGAAAAGAAGGACTGGGAAGACAAGATGGCGGTTTACGCAGCTATGATCGACCGGATGGACCAGAACATTGGCCGAATCCGGCAAAAACTGAAAGAAATGGGGCAGGATCAGAATACGGTCATTCTGTTTTTGTCGGACAACGGAGCCAGCCACGAAAACATCGGAACCGGCAATTTTCTGCCGGCCATTTACGAAAGCAGTAAAAAAACGTCGAGCGATCCCACTTCTTTCACGGCCTACGGAAAGCGGGGGGCGAACCTGAGCAATACGCCTTTTCGGTTCTACAAACACTGGGAGTATGAGGGCGGAACGGCCACGCCCTTTGTCGCCTATGGCCCCTCGATTGTGAAACCAGGCAAGATCGACCAGCGCCCCGCTCACATCATCGATGTCATGACGACCTGCCTGGATCTGGCGGGAGCCACGTATCCGAAAACGTACAAAGGCAACGTCATCACCCCGGCGGAGGGCGTGAGTCTGGTGCCGGTTTTTCGGGGAACTACCTGGAAAGGCCACGACGCGCTCTATTTCGAACACGAAGGCAACCGGGCCGTTCGGCAGGGCGACTGGAAACTGGTGTCGGAATTTCCGTCCAATCGATGGGAACTCTACAACCTGAAAACCGACCGGACCGAGCTACAGGATTTGAGCGCGAAAGAACCGCAGCGGGTCAAAGCGATGGCGGCACTGTATGACGTCTGGGCGCAACGGGCCGGGGTGATTCCGTTCGCGGAACTTACGAAGGCCAAAGGCGAGTAAATACTGTAGTTGCCCCTAAATCCCCTAAAGGCCGGGCGGCCGGAGCCGGACTTGGACGCGAACCTTCCGGATGCTGAAAGTCCGGCTCCGGCCGCCCGGCCTTTAGGGGATTTAGGGGCAACATGCGAAGGTACGCCCGGTTCTTTAAACTTCATGCCGCCAACGTGGATGTTCAAAGAACCGGGTGTTTTTTGTGAAAAACCGTCGCATCCTGATAGGCTTTGGCCACCGCCAATAACCGCCCTTCGTCAAACAACTGCCCCATAAACGTGATGCTTGTGGGTAATCCCTTGGCATTGAACCCGTTGGGGAGGGCCACGCACGGATGACCCGTCAGGTTGGTCAGGGTCAGGTTGGCGTTGCCGTAGGTTGGTGTGATGTAAACGTCGAAACCTTTCATGGTTTGCGCCATTTCGTTGATGAGTTTGGTTCGAATGCGGTTGGCCTGAATGTATTCGACCGCCGGAATAAACCGGGCGGAACGGAAGGAATTCGGCCAGGCGTTTTTGACCTGACGTACCAACTGATCGTCCTTGCCCGAACGCGTTAGTTCGTCAAACGAAGCAGCGGCTTCGGCACTTAGAATGTGCGACATTTTGCCCACCGGAATGTCCGGTAATTCAAACACCACCAGTTCCGCGCCGAGTTTCCGCAGCGTCTCCAGCGTGGCCTGATCGTTGGCTTTGGTGGGATAATCGGCGTCGAAGGCTTTTTTCAGATACCCAATCTTAATGCCTTTCAGCGACGGCAGCGGAGCATACCGGAACGGAGCCGTAATTACCGTCGGATCGTGTCCATCCGGGCCGTAGATGGCATTGAAAACCAGCGCACAATCTTCGACGGAGCGGCACATCGGCCCGATTTTGTCCATCGACCAGCTCAAGGCCATGGCTCCGTAGCGACTGACGCGCCCGTAGGTGGGACGAAGGCCGGTTACGCCGTTGACGTTCGAGGGTGACACAATGGATCCCAGCGTCTCGGTGCCAATCGCAAAGGGCAACAATCCCGCCGAAACGCTGGAACCCGAACCGGCGGAGGAACCGCTGGAACCCGTCGTTGGGTCCCACGGATTGCGGGTTTTCCCGCCAAACCAGACGTCGCCCATCGCCAGTTCGCCCATGGTCAGTTTGGCACACAAGACCGCTCCGGCTTTTTCCAGCCGTTGAATGATCGTAGCGTCGTAATCAAGCGTCTGATTTTGGTACGGGACTGAACCCCAGGTCGTTTTGTAACCTTTTTTGGCGAATAAATCTTTGGCTCCGTAGGGAATGCCGTGCAACGGTCCCCGGTATTTTCCAGCCTTGATTTCCGCATCGGCTTGCCGGGCCTGTTTCAGGGCCAGTTCGTCGGTAAAGGTGACGACGCAGAAGAGTTTGGCGTTGTGGGTTTTCAGCCGTTCGAGAAAGAATTTGGTCAGTTCTTCGGAAGTGATCTGGCGGGTTTTGAGCAATTCGCCCAGTTGAGCGACGGAATAGTACGCGAGGTCGTGGCGGTTGGCGGGCAGGGCGGTTTTACCAACGGGGCTGGCTTTGAAGGAAGCGGCTCCCTGCGGGAGTTTAAAACCGGCCGGTAAAGGGTTGAAATACAGCGCCGGAGCCACGTCGTTGCTCACGTCAATTTTCCGAAGGGCTTCGTAATTGCTGCGGTAATTGGTGAGGTTTCCCAGCATCGAATCCCGCTCGGTTGGCGTGAAGGTCAGGCCGAACACTTTAGACGCGGCATCGACCAGGTCGGCGGTGAGCGGTTTGGCCGGATCGGCGTCGGTGACGAAAGCCCCCGCCAGAAAGCTGAACGCGCAGGCGGCAAGAAAGTAGCGTTTTTTCATAGTTATGTACCCACGAGCTGAAGTCCGTGTTTTTGAGTGTAATCTCTTATAGCCAAATTACAAAATAGCTTCAAGGAAATACGGACTAATTGATGTAAAATAACCGCCGGATTACCAGTTTTGCTTGTCAGCCCACTGCTTTAGCTGTGGGCTGATGCGGTTAATTTAAAACAATTAGTGTAAAAAAGGCGGATTACAAACCGGTCTGGCAAAAGGCTTCGTGGAGCCGCAAAACCTGGGGAATCAGCAGTTGGGTATCGTTGTTGTAGACCACGTAATCGGCCATTTCAATCCGCTCTTCGTCGCTGATCTGCCGGCTGATGATGTTCTTGATTTCCTGCGCGGAGCGGTGCGGATCGCGCTGGTGAATGCGGTGAATGCGAAGCTCCAACGGCGACTGCACCACAACTAATTTGTCAAGGTTATTTCCGTCTTCACCCGCAGCCCGCAGCAAAGCCGCTTCCTTGATCACATACGGTTTGTCGGCATAGCCACGCGCCCAGAGTTCGGTATCGGCATGTACCCTCGGATGAATTAGCGCGTTGAGTTGCAGCAGCAAATCGGGTTTGGCAAATACCTGAGCGGCTACCCAACTGCGGTTGTAACGCCCGGCCTCGTCATACGCTTCGGACCCCAGCAGGCGCGTCACATCCGATTTGAGAATGGCATCGTGATCGACCAGCCATTTGGCGCGTTCATCCGCTGAATAGACGGGAATCCCGAGGGCTTCGAAAATGCGGCAAACCGTGGTTTTTCCGGAACCAATTCCGCCCGTAACCCCAATTAACAAGGGTTTTTTCACTGATTGACTCATTTTTTACGGACCGATTTGGCTTTGGCGGACTTTCCGGTTTTTTCCGACCTGGTCGATTTGGCCGGTTTTACGGGTTGGGGAGGAGGGGGTGGAGGAAGCGGCTGCAGGAGTTCGGCCACTTCAAAACTAACCGAAACCTGGTCGGCACTGGCCCGAATGAGCGGATGGCGCGGAATGGGCAGTCGCAACTCTTCGTCGTAGCTTTGGGTCAGCCGACGGGCCGGAATCTTCACTTTGATGGTATCCGGCATGGCCCGAAGCAGCCGGGCCGGGCCTTCAAACCGGATCACGCGGGGATTGACGTTGATCAAACTGGAAACCACCATGCTTTCGGCCAGATCGATGCCCGTGCTGTCGACTACAATCGGAACTTCCTGGGCTGCCAGCCGGTCGAAATTCAACGCCAGCGTATCACCGGCCACAAAATTGACCCGAACGTCGTTGGCGTGATCGGTCAAAGAAGCCGCCAGCGAAGCGGTATTGATGTATTTGGTTTCGAGCGGGCGGGGAACGGAATACCGGATGGGTTGCGACCGAAACGGCAGCCACGACTTCCGGAACAGCTTCCAGCCATTGCCGGTGATGCTAACGGTAATGGTTTTGGGAAGGGGCGTCGTTGGAACGTACAATTTCTGGTCGTAAACAAACTCAATCGGATACTGAACGCTGACCGTGTAGTTGTTCTTATTGAGCGCATTCAGCAACCAGATCACGGCAGCCGCCAGCAGACACAAAACGAGTGTCGGCAGTTGAACCGGGCGGGGTTGGGTGTTGGTTAGCGGCACAAGGAGGAGGAACTAAAGATTTTAATACTAAATGTAAAATGAGTAATGTTAAATGTAAAAGTGTTTAACGCTTGCTAAGAGACTTTTACATTTAACATTACTCATTTTACATTTAGTATTCGTTCGCATTACGCCGGTAATTTAACCGTTGCTTCGCGGGAGATGGCGGTTTTTTCAAACGTCAGTTTCACGCCTTTGTCCACTTCCACGACCACTGTCGTGCCTTCTACAGCGTATACTTTGCCGTGTAAACCGCCAATGGTGACCACGCCGTCGCCTTTTTTCAGGTTCTCAATGAAATTCTTCTGATCCTTCTGCTTTTTCTGCTGCGGACGAATCATGAAAAAGTAGAACACCACAAAAATACCGACCCACAGGACGATGTTCCAAACCATGGAATTGGACGAGCCGCCCGGTACTTGTGCTAAAATAGAAGGGAAATTCATTGTGACGAATAGCGGTTTAAAATGAATGGGTTTGATGGGATGCGTGGATTAGTTACTGGTGCTGAACAGCCAATGGCTTACTGGGCGGTTTTGACGCTGCTGGAATCCCGGGGATTCACCATCACGCGGAAAGCGAGTTCGCTGTAGGCCGGGTCCGTATTGGCATAAACGGTTACGGTTTTGTTCTGAACGCCCCGTTTTCCCTGGCTGTTGAACAGCACTTTGATGGACGATTCCTGGCCGGGCTCGATCGGTTTTTTAGGCCATTCGGGCGTCGTACAGCCGCAGGAAGCTTGAATGTTGTTGATAATCAACGGAAACTCGCCTTCGTTTTTGAACTTGAAATTCCGCGATACCGTGTCGCCTTCGGTAATATCGCCAAAGTCGTAAACACCCGTGTCGGTGAACACCATTTTAGGCATTTTGCCCGACAACGCTTTCGTTGAGTCTTTCTGGGTCTGGTTGCAGGCCGTAACACCGGCGAGAAGAACCAGACTGAGGAGGAAGTTTTTCATTACTTTTTTAAACGGAATGAAGGGTCAGGAAGTGAATCGATTTTCGGTCGAAACCGACTTCCTGACCGGTAAATAGGCTTGTTATGCGCCCTGCTGCTTGATCTGCGCCATCAGACGATCGACATCTTCCAACAGTTTTTCCGCTTTCTCGCGGGCATCGCTCACGACCCGTTCGCCCTCGGTTTTGGCCAGGCTTTCGGGGAGTTTATCGGTTCTTAACACATCATCCAGCAGGTAGCGAAGTTGTTCACGGTATTTTGACAAACGATAGGTTAACCGGTCACGGGTAACGGCGCCTTTCTCGGGCGCATAGAGTAGACCCAGTGCGGCACCAGTTACGCATCCCGTTACAAAGGCAATCAGGGTTTGACTTGTTCTGCTCATAATCGTACTTAGTTATCAGTTGTTCGTCTTTATAAACGAGAAACAACCGGAAACGGGTAAACTTATTTATTATCCATCAAACCGCGGCCACTTTTGCGAAGCTGGCCGGAGGTTTTTAGTTTTTCGGATAGACTGTCCAGAATACCGTTGACAAATTTGCCACTTTTGGGCGTACTGTACAGCTTTGCCAGTTCGATGTATTCGTTGATGGTCACTTTTACCGGAATATTCGGAAAATTCAGCAACTCGGCGAGTGCCAGTTTCAGAATGATTTTGTCCAGTTGTGCCACCCGTTCCACATCCCAGTTGGTCAGTTGCTCGGCCAGCAGGCTCTCGTATTCGGCGTCGTTTTCCAGGGCTTTCTTGTACAGTGTTTCCAGAAAATCCCGGTCTTCTACCCAATCTTCGGTCAGCGCCACGAGTTTCAATCCTTCCGGTCCCTGCACAGATTTCAGCGTTTTGATGGCCATACTCCGCACAATTTCGCTGTTTTCGGACCAGCTCAGGTCCATTTCCTCGAAAAAGCTCCGGGCTGGTTCCTGCTTCAGCAATACATTCCGCAAAACGTGCTGCGCCAGTTGCTGGTCTTCGTCGGCCGTGTGTTGTTCGGATTCGCAGTAAGTGCGGTAAACGTCGTCTTCTTTCAGCACATCGTTGTAGATGGTCCGAACCATCTGACGGTCGTCGCCCCACTCGATTTTCCGCCGAATCTGCTCAACTTCCAGCGGTTTGTGTTCGCGCAGGGCCTTGATAATCCGGTTGCTGTCCAGCCCCGATTCTTTGGCGATCTGTCGGGTATCCAGGTTTTTATAGGTCCGTTCCCGGTCAATTTGCGCCACGTGGGCCAGCTCCAGGAGCAGACTCAGCAGGCGGATGAGGGAATTGTCGAGCGTCCGAACGTCATCGACCAGCGCCTGCATCACCCGCTGACGTTCCCGGGTCAGGCTGTTCCGGTAATCTACCAGGGCCTGGTTGGCGGCTACCAGCACCTTACGCGGTATTTCCTCCTCTTCCGGCGGTTTTCCTTCTTTTAATCCTTCTTCAAACAAAACCGTAGCCAGTCGGCGGTAGCCTTCCAATTGCTGGAGGTTCTGCACCGCCATCGAATTCAGGTCACGCTGAAAAGTTTCGGTAATGGTATCGACAGCCGCCTGCCGATTGGATAATTCGGATTGTCGCAGGGCATAAAAAGCCTGCATGACCTTAATCCGCAATAAACGTCTGTTTAGCATTCTGGTCCGGCAAGAAACAAAGAACTCGGTTCGATATTTCGAAGATTGGTAATTGGGTACAAAAGTACGGAAAATGTCTTGAACTATACTTGTCTTCACCGGCGAAATACCGGTTCAGGACGAATACCGATCAACCTATCGTGTCGATAAACTATTCCGGCCCGTTTTCTGTTACCAGCCCATATCCCTGATTTGTTTCATTGAAAGACGTCTGCTGATTTGTGAAAGCACTTTCCCACCTCAATAAATACCTGCTGAAATACAAGTGGTACCTCATTTGGGGAACCGCTTTCACCATCATCTCCAACCTGTTCGGGATTATTCCGGCGCAGTTGGTGCGGTATTCGCTCGATCTGGTGAAAGAAACGCTCGACATTTATTTTCTCTACAACGGCAGCCGTCTGCAAAGCAATCTCTACGATGTGTTTGCCTTCAGCATTCTGTTCTACGGGTTGCTGATTCTGGCGATGGCGCTCCTGAAAGGCTTCTTTCTGTTTCTGGTGCGGCAAACGCTGATCGTCATGTCGCGACACATCGAATACGACCTGAAAAACGAAATTTACGCGCATTACCAGACGCTGCCCCTCAGTTTTTTCCGTCAGCACAACACCGGTGATTTAATGGCCCGGATTTCCGAAGATGTCAGCAAAGTGCGGATGTACGTTGGACCCTCGATCATGTACGGGCTGAACCTGATTACGTTGTTTATCCTGGTAATCAGCTACATGGTTTCGATCAACGTCCGGCTGAGTCTCTACGTGCTGTTGCCGTTGCCGGTTCTTTCCATTGCGATTTATGTAGTCAATACCATCATTATCAAACGCTCGGAAGAAATTCAGCGGAGCCTTTCGCGGCTTTCGACCTTCGTTCAGGAAGCGTTTTCCGGTATTCGGGTGCTTAAGGCATTCGTTCGCGAAGACAACTCGGCGACCAATTTTACGACCGAAAGCGATGTCTACAAACAGAAATCCCTGCAACTGACCCGCGTCGATTCACTGTTTTTTCCGTTGATCATGCTGCTCGTCGGGTTCAGTAACGTGCTGGTGGTGTACATCGGTGGTCAGGAAATTCTGACCGGGCGACTGACGCCGGGCAACATTATGGAGTTTATCCTGTACGTCAACATGCTGACGTGGCCGGTGATGGCCCTCGGCTGGACAACGAGCCAGACCCAGCGGGCGGCTGCTTCCCAGCAACGGATCAACGAGTTTCTGGCCGTGAAAACCGATCTGGTTTCCGAAAAATCGCTGGAACGGGAAATCGTGGGTGAGGTGGAATTCCGGAATGTGCGGTTTGTGTACCCGGATTCGGGCATCGTCGCACTGAAAGATTTTAATCTGAACGTCAAAGCGGGCGAAACCGTCGCCATTCTGGGAACCACCGGTTCGGGCAAGAGTTCGCTGGCCAATCTGCTCACGCGGATGTATGATCCCACCGGGGGCGAAATTCTGATCGACGGAATTCCGCTGAAGGATTACAGTCTGATGAGCATTCGGCGGCAAATGGGCTACGTGCCGCAGGAGGTGTTTCTTTTTTCCGAAACCATCAGCAATAACGTCAAATTCGGAATGCCCGACATGCCGCAGGAAAAAGTGGAACAGGCCATCAAGGACGCGGATTTATACCAGAACATCATCGCTTTCCCGGAGCAGTTCGACACGCGGATTGGCGAGCGGGGCGTCACCTTGTCGGGTGGTCAGAAACAGCGGCTCTCGATTGCCCGCGCCATTGCCCGCGACCCCAAAATCCTGATTCTGGACGATTGTTTATCGGCGGTGGATACCAACACCGAAAACATCATTCTGAACAACCTCCACCGGATTATGGAAAACCGCACCTCCGTGGTGATTTCCCACCGGGTTTCGTCGGCCAAACTGGCTGACAAAATTCTGGTGCTCGATGAAGGCGAAGTGGTCGAGCACGGCACCCACGAGGAGTTGCTGGCAGCCAACGGTGTTTATCGCGAGTTGTACGAGAAGCAGTTGCAGGCGGAGGAAGTGTAAGGCATTCAGAAAATCCCCCAATATCCGTATTAAGATCGTTTTCCAGCCCACGGTTTTAACCGTGGGTTTTGTTCACGATACCTGCGTTTCCGGTTGAAACCGTTTTAACGGTTTAAGGAGGTTTAAGGATTTAAAAACCGTTGAAACGGTTTCCATTCCAATTGTATTCTTCGTTGTCCCACGGTTTGAACCGTGGGCTGGTTAAAAATTAGACTGTGGGAGGATAACCATGCTGTTCAACTAGCGAATCTCAATTCTCTCCATACCAGCCAGAAACGTTTCGTCAATGGTAGCACCGATTCCCGGCCCGGTTGGCAATTCAATTTCGTAGCCCTTGTACGTAACGCCCCCCAAAACCGGGTCGTCGGCGTGTTCAAAAGGCGCATCCAGATCGTAGAACGAAACGTTCCGCCGGGCGGAGGCAAAATGGGCTTTGGCCGTGATGGCCAGCCGGGATTCCGACATGCAACCGATCATGCACGGGATGCCGGCCGCTTCTGCAATGGCGTTGATTTTCTGGGCGTTAAAAATTCCCCCGCTTTTCGATAACTTGATGTTGAAGTAATCGACGGCTTCTTCCTGCGCCAGCCGCAGAGCATCCCGATGGCTGAACAGGGATTCGTCGGCCATAATCGAAACGGTCGTCTTGGTTCGAAGGCGCTTCAAATCGGCGATGGCCCAATGCTTGACGGGTTGTTCGCAGTATTCGATGTTCCAATCCTGAATGGTTCTGAGTACGTTGACCGCCGTGACGTAATTCCAGCCCTGGTTGGCATCCGTCCGAATCGGAATGCTGTCGCCCACCGCTTCGCGAATCACTTCCACGCGCCGGATGTCGTCGCGCTGGTTGGTGCCAAGCTTCACTTTGATTGCCAAACCGCCTTTTTCCTTGATCCGAACGGCATCGGCGGCCATGCGTTCCGGCGCATTGAGGTAGATCGTTTCGTCGGTGACCAGCGTAAACCGCTCGCCACCCAGAAATGCGTACAACGGCATTCGGGCAGCCTGAGCGGCCAGGTCGTACAGCGCCATATCGAACGCACTTTTCACCGTTGGATTGTTGGGTAAATAGGCGTCCAGCCGGTTCAGATTCCCTTCAATATCCAGGGCATTCTGCCCGATCAGCAGCTTGCCAAAATCGCGGGCGGCTGCAAAACCGGTTTCCTGTGTTTCGCCGACAATCATCCAGAACGGCGAGCCTTCACCCCAACCCACCAACCCGTCGGCGTGAATCCGGACGAGCAGATTCCGGGCATTTTCAATCGTCCCCAACGAAATAGCGATGGGTGCTTTGAGCGGAATGTTGTACTTGAAAACGTCGATTTGGGTGATTTTTACCATTTAATTTATTTTGGAAACTGCGATTTGTCCAGGCCCGGAATAATCCGCAGGGCATTTTTGTAATACACTTTTTTCAGCACTTCGTCGGGTAACGCCATGCCGTACATGCGCCAGAACGCGTGGTATTTTTTGTGGTACGGGAAATACTCATCATCCGATTCCAGCACGCGGAAATACGTCGCATATTCCGATGGCACCCAACTGTCTTTTCCGAACAGAATCCGGTCCTGGTACTTTTCAAAGAACTTCCGCGACGCCCGGGGCTGGCGACCGAGTTCGGCAATAACCGCTCCGATTTCCACCAGCATGTTCGGAAACACCTTCATCAGACTGTCCAGCTTTACAAGATCGTTCGGATACCAGCCCATGTGGGCGTTGATAAATGTCGTTTTCGGGTGTTTGCGGAACACGTTGTGTTGTTCGGCAATGAGTTGTTCCCAGGAAACCGGGTTGCTTTCCGACCGTTTGCGACCGGGATGGGTTTTCAGTTCCAGCCAGCGTTCGTTGAAGCGGTCCATCGGGTCCCAGAACGGTTTCGGGTCGGCAGTATGGATCAGAACCGGCACGCCCAATTGACCGCATTTGGCCCAGATCGCATCCAGGCGCGGATCGTCTACCCGAACGCGTTTCCCTTCCGTATCCTTCACGTTAAAACCCAGGCTTTTATAGATTTTCAGGCCTTTTGCGCCATTTTTGATGTCGTCTTCCAGCAGTTTGACGGCTTTTTCCGTCCAGCCGGGTTCACCCAGATTGGCAAAGTTGATGTTGGTAAAAATCGCCAGTCGCTTCGGATACGACTTCTGCACATTGGCCAGTGCATTGCCGAGGAACGTGCTGCTTTCGGCTACGTTCGACGTAAAACCGCGTCCGCTCAGATTGACCATGATGCCCATGTTCAGGCTATCCATCTGGGTCACCAGTTTCCGTAAATCCGTCCGGTCCATGTCATACTGGTGGTTGTGAACGTCGATAAACGGGTATTTGGCGCGGGTGATTTTGTGTTCCGGGGTCTTCAAAGTCGAAACCGGTTCATACTCTTCAAAATCGATCGGGCCGTTGGCGGTTGCCACTTTCGGCTGGGCGCGGGCCGACAGGATGAGGAGAGAAAACGCAGAAAGCGCGGTGAGGTGGCGCAGATTTCGCAGAGATAAAAGCATCGTTTATCAGGTCAATGAGTGTAAATGAAACGTTTTCAGTACCAACTCAGGAATAAATCAGCGCGACGCAAAAAGCCGCAATGCCTTCTTTTCGGCCCACAAAGCCCATGTGTTCGGACGTGGTGGCCTTGATGGAAATATCGTCTTCCGGGACTTCCATGACGCCCGACAGGCAGGTTTTCATCGCCGGAATGTACGGATTTAACTTCGGTTCCTGCAACACCACCGTCACATCGACGTTCGAAACTTCATAGCCTTTTTCGCGAATCATCCGCATCACCTCGGCCAGCAACAGCTTGCTGTCGACGCCTTTCCAGCGCGGATCTTTGTCCGAAAAATGGTAGCCGATGTTCCGCAGATTGGCGGCACCCAGCAAGGCATCACAGAGCACGTGACAAATCACATCGGCATCGGAATGCCCCTGCGCACCGTGTGTGTGCGGAATTAAAATACCGCCGAGCCAGAATTCCCGGCCTTCGGCTAACTGATGCACGTCGTATCCTTGCCCTACGCGGATTTTCATAACAGTTCGACTTAAGCGGCCCGGTAATACAGGGTCGAGCGGTTTTCTTTCCGGAGCAGTTTTTGGGCAATCGACTGGATGTCGTCTGGCGTAATGGCCTGAATTCGTTCCGTTTCCTGATTCACCCAGTCCGCATTACCGGCATTGGCCGCATACGCCAGATTCATGGCGCGGTTCAGCAGTTCTACCTCCGAAAATACCAGCGTCGCTTCTGCCTGATTCTTCACTTTGGCCAGTTCGTCTTCCGGTACGGTTTGGCTAATGATTTCATTCACAACGCTTTCAATAGCGGCATCGGCTTCTTCCAGCGATACGCCCTGATTCAGCGAACCGCTGATGACGAGCAAACCGGGGTCCAGCGATCCGGTCGAGTGCGCTGAAATACCGGTGAACAGCGCATGTTCTTTCAACAATTTCTGGTAAAGCCGCGACGATTTTCCCCGGCCCAGCACGTCGCTCAGCAGGTCGGCGCAGTAGTAATTATCCGCGAAACGACCCGGCATGTGGTATACTTTGTAGAGCGCATTGAGGGGAACTTCGGCCACGGTTTCCAGAAACCGGGCTTCGGTCTGTATGGGTTCCTGCGGCAGATTGCGTGCGTGAACCTTGCCCGCCGGAATGGGTTCAAACCATTTTTTAGACAATTGCTTGACCTGTTCGAGCGTGACGTTTCCGCCCACCACCATCGTGGCGTTGTTCGGCAGGTAATGCGTATAAAAAAAGTGTTTTACGTCATCCATTGTCGCCGTTTCGATGTGGCTGATGTCTTTGCCGATCGTGGCCCACTGATACGGATGCACCTGATAGGCCAGCGGGCGGAGTTTCAGCCAGACATCGCCGTAGGGCTGGTTGAGGTAGCGTTGCTTGAATTCTTCGATCACCACTTTCTGCTGCACGTCCAAAACCGTCGGGTCGAACGACAGGCCCAGCATCCGGTCGGATTCGAGCCAGAAGGCGGTTTCGAGGTTGGCCGACGGGAGCGTGATGTAATAGTTGGTGATGTCGGGTGAGGTAAAGGCGTTGTTTTCGCCCCCCACTTTTTGCAGCGGTTCGTCGTAGCTCGGAATGTTGCGGGAGCCGCCAAACATCAGGTGTTCGAACAAATGCGCAAAACCGGTTTTCCCCGCATCTTCATCGCGCGACCCGACATTGTACAAAATATTGACCGTCGCCATCGGGCTGGTCGGGTCCTCGTGAACGTAGACTTTTAAACCGTTATCTAACACAAAATGCTCGAATCGAATCATGGCAAACTTTTTCGGTGGGGGTGTCGTTAGGCGTTTTGAGAACTAACAAAAGTAACGGTCTATTCGTATTCTTCAAAAAAGAACATTCCCGTAACTCGTGAACACACCTTCCCATGAAAAAATTCTGGCTCCTGCTTTTCTTATCGGGCCCTTTGCCGGCTCTCGCCCAGATACTCGATGACGCTGGTATTCAGCAGATTATTTTGAAGGCTACCGATAAAATTTACAACTACGAATTCGATGAAGCGGATGACTATATTCGACAGGTAAAAGCCAAATACCCCCAGCATCCGGTGGTGCCGGTGATGAAAGCCATTCAGCTCTATTGGCAGTATCTGCCGCTGAAAGAAAACAAAAATGCCACCACACAGTACGTAAACTACCTGAATCAGGGCATTGCGCTGTCGAAAAAAATGCTGGATCGCAATGAAAATGATCCGGAAGGCGTCTTTTTCTCGCTGGCTTCACACGGCTATCTGGCGATGAAAAACCACTACGACAACGAGACGATGAAAGCCGTCGGTGAAGCGCAGAAGGCGTATAGCTATTTGCGGAAGGGATTTAAACTGATGGATAAAAATCCGGAATTTTATTTTTCAACCGGACTTTATAATTACTACATTGAACGGTATCCGCTGGATCATCCTGTCTCGAAACCGCTGCTGCTTTTTTTTCAGAATGGCGATATGGCACTGGGAATGAAGCAGATGGAAACGGCTGTGCGCCGGGGGATTTTCACCCGGACCGAAACCGCGCTCTATTTGGGTCATATTTACCTGAAACACGAAAGCCAACCAGCCCGCGCGGCCCTGTTTCTGAAACCTTTGGCGGATAAATACCCGCAAAACCCGATCTTTACGCTGGGATGCGCCGAAGCGCTGGTGCAATCGGGTCGGTACCGCGATGCCCAGGCCTACATCGAACGGTTGCGGAATCTTCCCCAGAAGTTTCTGGCCATGCCGGTAAAAGTATTGGAAGGCATTACCGAAGAAAAAATGAATGGTAACCACAAACTGGCTGCCGAAAATTATCAAACTGCCTTGAAACTACCGGTAGACGAGGTCTTTGCCAAGGAGTTTACGGCCCACGCCTACAGCGGTTTAGCCCGGATCTCGGCCCAGTCCGGCGACCGGAACCGGGCGAAGTCCATGTACAAAAAGGTGTTGAGTATGGCCGAATACAAGTCGACCATTCAGGAAGCCCGGAAGTATTTAAAATCCTAATGACCCATTCGAGTATGATGAAACGTCGGACCTTTCTGAAAACGTCACTTGCCGCCGGGTTTTGGCTGGTTCTTCAAAAAAAAACGATGATCAACACCGTAACCGGAGCGGTTCAGGCGTCGGAACTGGGGTTGACGCTCATTCACGAACACATGCTGGTCGATTTTATTGGAGCTGATCAGATCAATCCGGAGCGCTGGAAACGGGCCGATGTGGTGGTGAAAATGCTGCCGTATTTGCAGACGTTGCGGAAGCTGGGCGTTCAGACGCTGATCGACTGTACGCCCGCCTACCTGGGTCGCGACCCCCTGTTGCTGAAAGAGTTATCGGAAAAATCAGGAATTAGAATCCTGACAAACACCGGTTATTACGGAGCATCGAATGACAAATACCTGCCCACCCACGCCCGAACCGAAACCGCCGACCAACTGGCCGACCGTTGGGTGGCGGAGTTCGAGAGCGGAATTGAAGGCACCGGCATTCGGCCCGCTTTTCTGAAAATCGGCGTCAACCCCGGCCCCTTGTCGGAACTGCACCGCAAACTCATTACGGCAGCCGCCCGGACGCACAAACGCACTGGTTTGACCATTTGCTCGCATACCGGGCCGTATGTTCCCGCTTTCGAGCAAATAGAGATTTTGAAACAGGAAGGTGTTGCTCCATCGGCATTTGTGTGGGTACATGCGCAGGGGCAAAACATGGTGCATTACGCCCGCGCCGTTCGGGAAGGTGCCTGGGTGAGTCTGGACGGTTTGGATGGGAAAAATGTGAGTCAGTACGTCGATACCCTGCTCCTGATGAAAGAAAACCGGTTTTTGCACCGGACGCTGCTCTCCCACGACGCCGGTTGGTATGATCCCGCGCAACCCGACGGCGGTTCCATCGGTCGGGATTATACGGTTTTGTTCAACCAGTTGATGCCGGCCTTAAACCGCAAAGGATTTACGAAGAAAGACTGGAAGCAAATGCTGGTGGAAAACCCGGTGAAAGCGTTTTTGAATGTGAAGAGTTGAGCGTGAAACAGATTAGCTAATTGTTCTATAGGCTTTGGCTTGTTGCCCCTAAATCCCCTAAAGGGGACTTTAAACACCGCTTAAACGGGATGTAAAAAGTCCCCTTTAGGGGATTTAGGGGCGATAAGCTCAATAATCAACATCCAGGCCCAGCGTCCGTTTCAACTCCAGCAGGGCCGGGTTTTTTTCGGCCAGGTAATTGAATTTGTCCTGGGGCGTATAAATCATTTTTCGGGTTTCCTGGAGCGCAATGGTATCGGTCAGTTGAATCTGGCTGTTCTGCAATTCCCGCCGGAGATAGGTGAGTAAATCCTGTCGCAGGTCGTTCAAAAGGTTGGCTTGCAGGGAGTTATCGAGGGCAATGTGGATCATGGTACCTTCCAGGCGAAACGCGCGGTTCAGCATCACCTGTTCCGTTCGCGAGCCGTCCTGCTGATCGCGCATCCGGGCGTACGTTTGCCAGACGGTTTGTAACTCCTCGAAAGTGAACGGTTTATCCACTTTGATCATTTCGGGAGCCTCGGCCAAAGCCGTCGCGACGGCATCAGCCATTGTGGCCACCGGCCGTTCGACGGTGACCAGATTAGACGTGGTCCGGAGCTTACTACCAACCGGTTTTGGAATCCCGGCGATCACCGGACTCCGTTCCGGGAGCGGTTTGGCGGTTCCGTTGCCATTCGGCTGGGGATGATAGCCGTTCGTAGGTTCGCTGGTATGCGACGGCAGGGCGACGGGTTCCCGGCTTGTGGTTAAGGCGTCACGGTCGGCTGAGCTGTCCTTTTTTTTTTCAGCCTGTTCCGGGTTCCGGGTTTCGCCAGGTTCCGAATGACTGCTTAAAACCGGTACGGCATGGATGTCCAGCACATTCGGCAGATTCGCCAGTTTCATCAGGCAAACTTCCACGTGTAGCCGCTGGTTTTTGGCCGATTTGTAGTTCAGGTCGCATTGTGCCCCGACGCTCAGGGCCGAGAGCAGAAAACTCAGGGGCGCTTCGGCGGCCTGTTGCAGATACTTTTGCTGAATGCTTTCCGTCACCTGCAACAACTGAATGGTCGCTACATCCTTGCAAACCAGCAGGTTCCGAAAATGCTCGCTCAGCCCGACAATGAACTGATGCCCGTCGAATCCTTTCCGCAGAATTTCGTCGAACAACAACATGCTTTGCGGCAAATTGCCCGCCAGCAGCAGGTCGGTTAGCCGGAAATAGTAGTCGTAGTCGAGGATGTGGAGGTTTTCCAGCACTTCTTTGTAGCGCAGAATCCGGTCTTCCGAGAAGGTCACGTTCAGGTCGAACATCGAAAGCGCATCCCGCAAACCGCCGTCGGCTTTCTGAGCGATGAGTTCCAGGGCTTCGTATTCGGTCTGAATGCCTTCTTTCTGAGCAATGCTGGCCAGATGGTCGGCGATGTCGCGCGGCTGAATCCGGTTGAAGTCGAAGAGCTGGCAACGCGACAGAATCGTCGGCAGGATTTTGTGCTTTTCGGTGGTCGCCAGAATAAAAATGGCGTAGGAGGGAGGCTCTTCCAGTGTTTTCAGGAACGCGTTGAAAGCGGCCTGTGACAGCATGTGAACCTCATCGATGATGTAAATTTTATACTGACCCGACTGGGGCGGATAGCGCACCTGATCGATCAGGTTCCGGATATCTTCCACCGAGTTGTTGGAAGCCGCATCGAGTTCATGGATGTTGAACGAAGCATTCTGATTGAAACTCACACACGAGTCACAGTGGTCACACGGTTCGACGGCTTCGCTTTTTCCAAGGTTCTGGCAGTTGATGGTTTTGGCCAGAATCCGGGCGCAGGTCGTTTTTCCAACCCCCCGTGGTCCGCAAAACAGAAATGCCTGCGCCAGGTGATTGGTTAAAATCGCGTTCTTGAGTGTAGTCGTAATATGTGCCTGTCCGACGACGGTATCGAAGGTAGCCGGACGGTATTTCCGGGCCGAGACAACGAAGTTATCCATGTCGGCAAGTTAGCCAAAAAAAATGGTCCGCCGTAGGATTTGGAACCCTGCTCTCCAAAATTACTTTCCTCCCGGCCGGTTTTCTGCGTCCGTCTTTTGAGCCGATTTTCCGAAGCAAAGTAGTGATAATGAAAGCGTATAGTGGTAAAAATCGATGGGATGAATGGGCAGATTTTTTAATTGGCCCATGCGGGTTGCCAGCGCTAGAATCATCACGGCCAGCACCACCCAGGTGGCGCGGGGATCCCGACGAACGACGCCCAGAAACGCGATCAGCAGCACGATCACCATGCCCATCGACGGAATGACCGGCTCAAAGGCCCGGATGGTGGGACTCAGCAGCAAAAGCAGAAATAAAACAATGCCCAGCGTAACGGTGATGACAAAACCGGATCTCGTAATTCTCTGCTTGAGAATCAGGCCCCACACCCCGACGATGACGCACACGACCCCCATACTGGCCGCCAGCGTTTCCAGCGAGCGGTGCAGCGGCACCACGCCCTGGATGCCCGCAAACACCAGAACGCCGACCAGAGCGGTCATCGAAATGGTAATCAGAAATAAGCCCCAGAGTACCCGATTGTACCAGCTCAATGCCATAAAATACCGCCAGAAGACCCAGATACCCGTGAAAGCCAGGACGGCATCTGACACCATGTTTGAAAGGTTCATGCTGGAAATAACAATTTTTCGGGGAAAAAGGCAAAAGGGAGTTATGAGTGAAGAGTTATGAGTGAAGAGTTATGAGTGAAGAGTTGGCTGACGCGTTTTAACTCTTAATTCTTAACTCTTAACTCATAACTTTTTTCTTTAGCCATTTCCCTCTACTTTTGCGCCGGTTCCAAGGGCTTATACCTTCACACGCATAGCACAGCTTTTCATTCATCATGAGCGTATTAGTTAACAAAAATTCCAAGGTTATCGTCCAGGGCTTTACGGGCTCTGAAGGTTCATTCCATGCTCAACAGATGATCGAGTATGGTACCAACGTCATTGGCGGAGTCACTCCGGGCAAAGGCGGACAGACCCATCTCGACCGACCTGTATTCAACACCGTGAAGGAAGCTGTTGAAAAGGGCGGGGCCGATGTCTCGATTATTTTTGTACCACCGGCTTTTGCCGCTGACGCCATCATGGAAGCCGCCGACGCCGGTATCAAAGTGATTATCTGCATTACGGAAGGAATTCCGACGAAAGATATGATGGTGGCCAAGGACTATCTGACCGGAAAAGACGTCCGGCTGATTGGGCCGAACTGCCCCGGTGTGATGACCGCCGAGGAGTGTAAAGTGGGCATCATGCCCGGTTTCATCTTCAAAAAAGGCACCATCGGCATTGTTTCCAAATCCGGTACCCTGACCTACGAAGCCGTTGATCAGCTTTCGAAAGTGGGACTTGGCCAAACCACGGCCATCGGGATCGGTGGTGATCCCATCATCGGTACAACGACCAAAGAAGCCGTTGAACTGCTGATGAACGACCCCGAAACCGAAGGTATCGTAATGATCGGCGAAATTGGCGGAGGCATGGAAGCCGAAGCCGCACGCTGGATCAAAGCCGACGGAAACCGCAAACCGGTTGTTGGCTTCATTGCCGGACAAACCGCCCCGAAAGGCCGCCGGATGGGCCACGCCGGAGCCATCATCGGTGGTGCGGACGACACCGCAGCCGCCAAAATGCGTATTATGTCCGAATGCGGCATTCACGTCGTCGAATCACCAGCCCTGATTGGTGAAACGATGTTGAAAGCCATCGGGAAGAATTGATAGTTAAGAATTAAGAGTTAAGAATTAAGAGTTAAGACGGGGCCGCCCATGCGGTTGGCTGATGCATTAACTCTTAATTCTTAACTCTTAACTCATTATTCCTGACTCGTGCGGATCCGTTTTATTTTGTCCACCCTGGCCCTCGTTCTGTGGGCGTTGGGAAGTATTGCACAGGGAGTCGGGCCGAATCAACAGTTTTTTCCCGTCCACGACTTCCGCAACGACTGGTTGGTCTATGATCAGTCCTACAAATCCTACGTGCCTTTCATCGACGAACAGCACGCCCTGGTTTCCTCCGTTAGTTTTTTTCTGGATATTGAAAGCAACCGCCGGTACAGTCTGCTGATTTCGACCCGGCAGGACGGTTATCTCTTCATCGACGCGGCTCTTAAACACAAACTGGTGGCTAATGACTGGCTGGTGTTGAACCTGGACAGTTTGTACCGCGCTTACCGCAAACCGGAACTGTTTCTGACGCTCCACGGTAGTCCCGGTGTCGAAGACAAGCTGGTGTTTATCGGCCATCAGAAATCGGCCACCCAGAAAGATGTGGTCGTGACCGACACCCGGCTCAGTATTCTGCCCCGCCGGTTGTCGATGTACACCAATTTTTTCACGCTCTGCCTGCTATTCATTGTGGCCGTCAATGCGTATTTGTTCAATTTTCACCACCGGGCTTTCCTGCGGTTTTTCAATCTGGCTGATTTGCTGTCGGTAACGGTTCGGGATGAATTGTTTCTGGTCAACCGACCGCTGAGCCGAACGAATCTTCTTTTTTTGATGAATCTGGGGTTTATCACGGCGTATTTATACCTGATTATTCAGAGCAAAAACATCGATCTCTTTCTGTCGCGCGCCCTGTTGCTGCGGGGGCAGGGGCTGCTGGATCTGACCCTTACGTTTTTTGAATTGAGTTTTCTGGCCTTTTTTCTGTTGCTGGCAAAATATCTTTTTATCGTGACCATTGGGGGCTTATACCGGCTGGAAGAGGTAGTGAATTTGCACTTCTTCAAGGTCATGCAGTCTTCCCTGATTTTTTTTACAGGCGGCACCATTTGCGTAGCTACGATTGCCGCCAACACCTCCGCCACCAACACCTGGCCCAGCCTCTGGCTGATTGTTCCCTTTGTCGGCTTCTATGTCATTCGGCTGGCCCTGTTATATGTTGTCATTGCAAACAAAGCCGTTATCAAAAATCTGTATTTATTTTCGTACCTTTGCATCGTTGAATTGATCCCGCTAACCATTGGGGTACGGTTCGCACTGTAGCCAGTGGGCAAGCTTTAAACACAAAACGCGAGGTATTCGATGAGTGAGATTTCTGCTAAGTACGACCAGGAAAGGCTGACCAAAGTAGCCAGTATTTTAGTTACCCAAGCCCGACCTGCCGACGCTAATTCGCCCTATTTTGAAATCGCAGGGAAATACAACCTGCAAATTGATTTTCGTCCGTTTATTCAGATTCAGGGCGTTTCCTACAAAGACTTTCGCAAGCAGAAAATCAATATCCTCGACCATACGGCCATCATTTTTACGAGCCGTAACGCCGTCGATCACTTCTTCCGAATCTGTCAGGAAGCGAAACTGGAAATGCCGGCCGATATGAAGTATTTCTGCGTGACGGAGCAAACCGCCAACTATCTGCAGAAGTACATCGTGATTCGGAAACGGAAAATTTTTACCGGCAATAAAACCGCTGCCGATCTGTTCGACCTGATCCGGAAACACAAGAATGAGAAGTTTCTGTTTCCGTGTTCCAACATCCGGGGCAACGATATTCCGGATTTTATGGACACCAGCGGTTTGCACCTGGCCGAAGCCGTGATGTATGAAACCGTTCCGGCCGATCTTTCGGATCTGGACATTCATTCGTTCGATATCATTGCGTTTTTCAGCCCGTCCGGCGTCAATTCGCTGCTGCATAATTTCCCCGATTTTACGCAAAATGGCATCCGGATGGCGGCTTTTGGGCCCACTACGGCGCGAGCCGTTACAGAGGCCGGTTTTATTCTGGACATTGAAGCTCCGCTGCCCAATGCCCCGTCGATGGCGGGTGCCCTGGAACTGTATATGAAGAAGGCCAACAGCCACTAAATGGCAACGATTCTGCGTGATGATTGCGCTGTCCGAATGAGCTACAACCGTGATTTTTTTTGAATCCGGTAAGTCATTCAGACCGCGCAATCGGAGTTTAATGGAGTCTCTTTTTTTATACCAATATTTTTGGAAAATCTCCGTTTAATAGGTAACATGCGCTTAAGCAGGTTTGGCAACTGATCGGGCGGTTGATCCGTTCGGCCGCTTTCTGAAATTAGTCTGGTGATTGTTCTGATAGTATATGAATCGTAAGTTTTACGTTGTCCTGCTTGGTTTAGCCTGTTTCATGATGGCATTGGGCGTTCAGGCTCAGGATCAGGATCCGCAGTTTAGCTTGTACATGTTCAATCCGGTCTACTACAATCCAGCCGCAGTCGGTTCGGAAGGGGTGACCCGGTTTCAGTTGGTACACCGGACGCAATACCTGGGTTATCAGGGCACTTTTGACGAAGGAGGAGCTCCCAGTACCCAATTGTTCTCGTTCAATATGCCCCTGAATAAAATCCGGGGAGGGATCGGTTTAAACGCGGTGAACGAAACATTTGGTCCACAGGGATTTCAGAAGGTTCAGGTCGCCTACGCTTTTCGGGTACCCCTGAAAAAAGGAACACTTTCGTTTGGGGCAGAGGGTGGTATTCACAACCGGTCGATCAATTATGACCGGTTTCGGCCCAACGATCCCGGCGATCCGCTGATTCAGAACGGACGCGTCAACCAGACACAGCCGGATCTGGGCGCGGGAGTTTATTACAATGCCGACACCTATTATATTGGTGCCAGCATGAAACACCTGACCCAGCCCGATTTTAAACTAGGCAACGACACGGGCCTCAACCCACTTTACCGGACTGCTTACCTGACGGCGGGGTATCGGTATGCGTGGAATGAACTCATCGACATCATGCCATCAGCCATTTACAAATTCAACACCAACGCAACGTATTCGTCGATCGAAGTCAGCGCATTGGCCATGTACGACAAGCGACACTGGGTCGGTTTTGGCTACCGCCAGGGCGATGCTTTCACTGCAACGGCCGGCCTTAGTTTACTCCGGAATAATGCCCTGCGCTTCGGGTATGCGTTCGATTTTGTGGTGAGCAACCGCGATGCGAAAAGCCCGACGTCGCACGAAATACTCTTGTCTTATTCACTTCCCGAACCCCGCTCAGGCCGTAAACCGATCATCAGAACGCCCCGATTCCGCTATTGAGAGAACAACTACACAAACTGACGTCGTTTCATTACTCCGTTGCCATTTCTACGATTGGCGTAATTATTGTTAGGCTGTTAAAGGCCAAAGTGATAATTTTGAGAAAATTAGTAGGCTACGTGATGGAACTGATCGCAGGTTAGTTTGTACTTTTTTTGAATAATAGATGCATTTAATCAATTCAAATGTACGTATACAATAAAATGCTTTATTTTCGTTCTAAGACTGGTTTGCACGCGAAACAGATTTTAACGTACCCTACAACTATGAGTAACAAGTGGTTTACCGGCAACGCAGCCCGAGGGGTGATGGTGGTGGCAACGATTCTGCTGATGCAGGGTTGCGGGTTTATCAAATCAAAATTTGGTGGTGGAAAAGGCAAGGGCGAGGATGTCGGCGTTGTCAATGGAGAAGTCACTGCCAATGGACGAAAAGGCTGGAAACAAACCACTCCTTATGGTATGGTGCTGGTTCCGTCGGGTTCGTTTATGATGGGACAGGCCGATGAAGATTTAGCAGCAACCCAGACGAACATGAACCGGCGGGTAACGATCAGTTCATTCTATATGGATGATACGGAAATTACCAACCACGAATACCGTCAGTTTGTCAATGCCTTGCTGACCGATTCGGTTTCGGTGCTGGGCGAAGAAGAAATCATGACGAAATTCTACCCGGATACGACCGTTTGGAAAAACGACTTCACCTATCACAACGGGGACCCCATGCTGGAGTACTATTTTTCACACCCGGCATTCGACACCTATCCGGTGGTTGGGGTAAGCTGGCAGGCAGCCCAGTATTTCTGCACCTGGCGCACGAACCTGTACAACGATTACCGCACGAAAGAAGGCCAGTTTGTTTCTCCCCGGTATCGTCTGCCTTCCGAAGCAGAATGGGAATGGGCGGCCCGTGGTGGTCACAACTCCGCTAAGTATCCCTGGGGTGGGCCGTATGTCGCCAACGGAAAAGGCTGTTATCTGGCCAACTTTAAACCGCAACGCGGGAATTTCGACGCCGACGGTTATCCGTACACCGCTCCGGCCAACGCTTACAATCCGAACGATTACGGTCTCTACAACATGGCCGGCAACGTGGCCGAGTGGACCCGCGATGCCTACGCCGAAAACGCATCGGCCATTGTTTGGGATATGAACCCGGACAACCAGAACGCCGACGAGCCCCGGAAAGTGGTGCGGGGTGGCTCCTGGAAAGATATCGCGTATTATCTGGAAACAGGAACGCGGTATTATGAACTCGAAAACAACAAACGGTCGTACATCGGCTTCCGGTGTGTGATGGACAACCTGCAGGGAAGAACCGCTTCCCGGGGAGCCCGCCGTTAATCCGGTTCGTTTTCGGAATGGAATAGACTCAACCCCTGATTTAATAACTATACACAACACATAATACCCATTTAATTTTTGCTTTAATCATGGCTAAAAAGAACGGTAACGGTTCGAGTGTTTTCTTTGACAAAATCCTTCCGACAATGTATAGTCTGGGTGCTGCCGTCGTTATTCTCGGCGCACTGGGTAAAATTCAGCACTGGGAGGGTGGAGGCACCATCTTGACCATTGGTCTGCTGACCGAAGTGGCGATCTTCGTTTTGTTTGCTTTTCAAACCTTCGCTCAAAAAACGCAGAAAGAGCCGGATTGGGAGCGGGTTTATCCCGAATTATCCGACGATTACGATGGTGAATTGCCCCAACGTCGCCCGGCTTTGCAAAGCAACGGTTTGACCGCCAATATGGATAAAATGCTGGCTGATGCGAAAGTGTCGCCGGAGATTTTTGAAAAACTGGGAACGGGTTTGCGCAGCTTTACGGATACAGTTGGCAAAATGCGTGACGTTTCGGATGCCACCATTGCCACCAACGAATACACCCAGAATGTTCGGCAGGCGGCTAGTTCTATCAATGAAATGAACAAATCGTATGGTGTCGCGGTCACTTCGATGAACGCGATGGCCGATGCAACGCAGGATGCCAAAGAATACCGTACGCAATTCCAGAAAATCACCCAGAGTATGGGCGCTCTGAACGCCGTGTATGAACTGGAATTACAGGATACCAACAAGCACCTGAAAGCCATGAATGCGTTTTATGGCAATCTGACCAGCGCGATGGAAAACATGTCGGAAGCCAGCCGTGACACGCAGCAGTTCAAAAGCGAAATGTCAAAATTGACCAACAACCTGTCGTCACTCAACAACGTATACGGCAGTATGTTGACGGCCATGCGCGGAAATGGTGCTAAATAATCGTTGAAAGTAAGAAAGTTGGTATTTAACGACTTACAATCGTATCGTTAAATACCAACTATAGACTTTAAGCGACACTTTTTTATCTACATTACAAGTTACTCTACCATAAACTAATGGCAGGCGCAAAAGAAACACCCCGTCAGAAAATGATCGGGATGATGTATCTGGTATTGACCGCGATGCTGGCCTTACAAGTCAGTTCGGCTTTACTGGAGAAATTTATCTTATTGAATAGCAGTCTGGAAACGTCGACGGGTTCTGCAAACCGCATCAACCAATCCACGTTAGACAATATCAAGGCCACCGTTGATAAATCAGGAAACCGGGCCGCCGATGTGGCTGTTGTTAAACAGGCGGAAGAAGTTCGAACCATGACCTCCAAAATCGTGGATGAACTGGAAGCCGTGAAACAGCAGTTGATCACGGAAGCGGGGGGCGGACTCGATGAGGAAGGCCGACTGAAAAACCCGAATGAAGAAGACAAAGTTGGGATTATCATGGTGGGTGGCCGCAAAAACGGGAAAGCCTATGAACTGAAAGAAAAGCTGAACCAGTTTACCCAGCAACTTCAGAAATACAATCCCAACGCCAAATTTACATCGCTGGCGGCTGATGCCAAAGATGATCCAATCGCCAGTCGTTCCAAAGAACAACGCAACAAGGATTTTGCTGAACTGAACTTTGAGCAAACACCGGTTCCGGCGGCTTTGGCCGTGTTGAGTCAGCGTCAGTCGGACATCCGGCGGATGGAAGGCGAAATCCTGGACTATCTGGCGAGCAAAGTGGGCGCGCAGGACATCAAGTTTGACAAGATTCTGGCCCGGGTCAGCATGGAGTCAAAAGTGGTTGTGGCTGGCACCAAGTTCAAGGGTGAAATGTTCCTGGCAGCTTCGTCGAGCGGAATTTCTCCCCGCATGAGCCTGAATGGTGGTGCGGTTCGGGTGGAAGACGGTGTTGGTAAAATTGAGTTTACGGCGCAGGGCGGCACTTACGATAAAAGTGGGCTGGCCAAACGTTCCCTGGTTGGTTCGATCAGTTATCAGGCACCGGACGGCATGAAAACCGTTAACTTCAATCAGGAATACTTTGTCGCCAAACCGTCTTACGAAATAGAAACGGCTTCCATGCCTCCGCTGTATCTGGGTTGTGCCAACAAATTGAGCATTCAGAGTCCGCAGTTGGGTGCCTTGTGGAACCCAACGTTTACGGCCAATGGCGCAGCGGTTTTAACCAGCAGTGAACGGGGTAAAATTACGGTTATTCCAAGTTCGGCTCAGGTAAGCCTGAACGTTAACAACGGCGGTAGCCTGTTGGGGACCAATCAGTTCAAGGTAAACCGGGTGCCTCGCCCGACCTTACGGGTATATGCCGGTGGGGCCGAAATCGATGAGCGCCGGGGGATGCCGGTATCCAGTGTACGGAGTATTCAGGTTCGGGCGATTCCGGATGAAAGCTTTAAAAACTTTATGCCGGACGATGCGAATTTCCGGGTAAAAGGCTTCACGGTTCGTTTGGCGCAGGGCGGCCGCCCCATTGGGGCTCCGGTTTCGTTAGGGCCAAACGGGGGGTCGGTTGGAGCTTTGGCGGCTGATGCCCAACCAGGGATGCGGTATGTCATCGAGGTTGAAGGGGTCGAACGCCGGAACTTCCGGGGAGAGATTAGTGATGTTCCCGTCATTCAGAAGGTATATCAAATTAATTTGAATTAGTCAGTACGATAGCTGACAATCAGTTCGTTATTGTGAAGAATAAACGCAAAAAGCACAAGGTCATGAAACAGGCGGGAAGCGTAGCAGTAGCTGCTGTATTGGCAGTAATGGCAGGAGGGGTGGCACAGGCGCAGGAAAGAGACAATACGAAAACCAATCCATTGTCGGTTCGGGAGATCAACGAAAATGATGTCATGATGAAGAAAACATTATGGCGTCGCGTCGATCTGAACGAAAAGCAGAATCAGGCCATGTTTTCCAAGAACAATCAGATTACCAAATATCTGATTGATGCCGTGAAAGCCGGGGTTCTGGTTGCTTATCCCAATGATTCTGTCAATACGCCGATGCCGGTAGAAAAATTCGCCGAAAAACTGGCCGCACCCGAACAGGGCGCTACCCTGACGGCTGAAGAAAGAGCCGCCGGTTTTGGCAATGAAGACAAGGCAACCGATGGCTGGGGCGATGCTGCTAAGGATAAAAATACGGCAGCTAAAAAGCCGGCGGATGATGGCTGGGGAACACCTGCCCCGCAAACCGCCAAGGCTAAACCGGTAGACGATGGCTGGGGAACCCCCGCTCCCAAGAAAAAGACAACGGCTAAAAATACCAAAGGTAAAAAGCCTGTAAAACCCGCTCCGGTAGTTCCGGAAGTGCCAAAAGTGGATTCAAGCGCGATGGCAAAGGCGAATCCGTTTACAGGTATCGAACGGCTGAGTGACGAATATAGTGTTCTGGATATCAAGGAAGATTGGGTTTTCGATCGCAAACGCTCCCGCTTGTATTACGACATTCAAACCGTCGGCATTGTGATTCCGGCCGATAAAAGTCCATCGGGTCTGGAAACGCAGGTGGCCTATTTTAAATACAAAGATTTGGACAAACTGTTCCGCAGTGATCCGAAGAAGTTCATCTGGTATAACTCACAGAATCAGGCCCAGCACAAGAACCTGGCTGATGCCTTCGATCTGCGGTTGTTCTACGGACGGATTTATAAAGTGTCGAACCCAAAAGACCGTGACCTGATCGGTCAGTACGGTAGCGAACGGGAAGGCTTGCTGAAATCATATCAACTCGAACAGCAGTTGATGGAACAGGAACACGGTTTGTGGGAATATTAATCCCAATCCAGTCATAACAAAAAAGGGAGCCTAAGCTCCCTTTTTTGTTATGACTAAAAGTCAGCGTTCCGTCTTTATTCTCTTGTCTACTGATCACACCTGATCGATCGTTTCGAAGTATTGCTTGACTTTCTGCGCTTTGTCGGCTCCCACGACGGTTACAATGTCATCGATCGGTGCTTCCCGGATCTTTTTCACGCCTTTGAAATATTTCAGGAGTTTAGCTGCCGTTTTTTTGCCAATGCCTTCGATGTTTTCCAGTTCACTGATCAAACTGTTTCGGCTGCGTTTGTCGCGGTGGTAGGTGATGGCAAACCGGTGCGCTTCGTCGCGAATGCGCTGAATCAGCTTCAACGACTCGGACTTTTTATCGATATACAGCGGAAGGCTATCTTCCGGGAAGTAAATCTCTTCCAATCGTTTGGCAATGCCGATAATCGGTACCTGACCATACAGATTCAACTCCTTCAGTGCTTCACAGGCGGCACTTAACTGGCCTTTACCACCGTCAATCACAATCAGATCAGGCAGACCGCTTTGCTCGTCCAGCACGCGGATATACCGCCGGGAAACCACCTCGTGCATCGACGCAAAGTCGTTGGGGCCGACAACGGTTTTGATCGAAAAATGACGGTAATTCTTGGGTGACGGTTTTCCATCGATGAAACAAACCATCGCCGAAACCGGGTTGGTTCCCTGAATGTTGGAGTTATCGAAACATTCGATGCGGTTGGGTAAGGTCTTGAGCTGCAAATCCTGCTTTAGCCGAATCAGCACCCGGTCTTTTTTGCTGGCATTTCCGGTGGCTTCGGCGGCTGCACGCTCGGCCCGTTCACGTCGGAAATACAACACGTTCTTCATCGACATGTCGAGCAGCTTCTTCTTATCCCCAATCTGCGGTACGGTAATTTCGGCTTTCAGATCGGCCTCCAGCGGAATGTTGGTGATAATCTCCTTAGCCTCGCTGCCGTATTGCGTCCGAAATTCGACAATCAGCATGGTCAGCAGATCCATATCGGATTCGTCCAGTTTCTTTTTGACCTCCACCGTATTCGTCTGGGTGATGGTCCCGTTCACCACCTTCATGAAATTGATGTAAGCCGCCGACTCATCCGAGGCAATCGTATACACATCCGCATCCGAAATCTTGGGGTTGACAACCGTCGATTTGCTTTGGAAATTTTGCAGGACATTCAGCTTTTCCTTGAATTGCTGGGCCTGCTCAAATGCCAGTTGATTGGCCGATTCCAACATGCGTTCTTTGAAATACTGCTGGGCCGGTGCCACATTCCCCTTCAAAATGGAATGGATTTGATCGATGTCTTTCAGGTAGTCGGCCTCGCTAACCAGCCCTTCGCAGGGGCCTTTGCAATTCCCGATGTGGTATTCCAGACACACCTTGAATTTTTTGGCTTCGATGTTTTCCGGTGTCAGATTAAGGTTACAGGTCCGGAGCGTAAACAACTGGCTGAACATCTCCAGCAGGGTATACATGGGTCGGAGTTGGGCGTAAGGGCCATAAAACGTGCCCATCTTACGGTCGATGCGACGAGTGGTGATCACACGCGGAAACCGCTCGTTGGTGACGCAGATGAACGGATAGGTTTTATCATCGCGCAGTAGAATGTTATACCGGGGCTGAAACCGCTTGATCAACTGGTTTTCCAGCAACAGCGCGTCAAATTCCGTATGGACAATGGTGAATTCGATCTTGCGAATCTGGCTAACCAGTCTGAGGGTCTTGCGGTCGTGTTGGTTGGATTTGGCAAAATAGCTACTGACCCGGTTTTTCAGATCCTTGGCTTTGCCGACATAAATGACTTCTCCTGACGCATCAAAATACCGGTATACGCCCGGTTCGTGCGGAACCTTCGCCAGTTCTGGTTTATAATCGAATTCGGCCATTTTTTGGGATGGGAACGCGGATGTAACGGATTAAACGGATTTTCACGGATAGAATCAGTTTTAATCTGTCTGATCCGTTTAATCCGTGTTCCTATTTAACAAACGAAGAACATTAAAAGTTGTCTGCCTGACGGCGTCGTAGGCACCGGATAACGCTTCGTCGAGCGATTGGGGATGGGTCAAAACTGAGAAGGCGGCTGTTAGTCCTAAGGCCTTCAACTCCTGCGGTTTGGCTTCCAGCGTTCCGCAGAGGGCAACGGTCGGCACGGCAAACTTTTTGGCTTCCTGCGCAATGCCGTTGATGAGTTTACCCTGCAAAGTCTGGTTGTCGATCTTGCCTTCGCCGGTCAGCACCAGATCCGTACCCGGCAGATTTTCCGCGAAGCGGGTTTGCTCCATGACCACTTTTACCCCCTCTTTCAGCGTAGCCTTCAGAAAAAACAGCGCACCGGCACCCAGTCCACCAGCCGCCCCGGCTCCCGGTATATCGGCTAAATCGACGCCAAACTGGTCCTGAATCCGATGCGCCAGATGCCGTAAGCCCTGATCCAGTTTCGCAACATCGTCAGCCGAAGCGCCTTTTTGGGGGCCATACACATAAGCCGCCCCGGTAGGGCCAAAAAGCGGATTGGTCACATCACAGGCAACTTCTACGGAAAGATTCAGGGGCAAAACCGGTGGAACGAGCTGGGCAATCTGCTCCAGATTCCTACCGTAGGGAGTAACGGGTTCACCCTGATCATCCAGGAACTGCCACCCCAAAGCCGCTGCCATACCGATACCGGCATCGTTGGTAGCACTGCCGCCGATGCCCAGCACCAGGTGCGTAACACCCCGGCTAATGGCATCCAGAATGAGTTGACCGGTGCCGAATGTGCTTGCTTTCAGCGGATTCAGCTCATTTCGGTGGAGCAGCCGCAGGCCCGAAGCCTGGGACATTTCAATAAAAGCCGTCTGCTGGTCGGAGGAAATACCGTAGGAAGCCTGAATGGGTCGGTCGAACGGATCGAGAGCCGAAACCGTAATCCATTGCCCGCCGGTGGCCTGTGTCAGCACTTCGGCGGTTCCTTCTCCGCCGTCGGCCATCGGCAAGGCCACGATTTCGGCGTCGGGATGAGCGAGCCGAATGCCTTCCGTCATGGCGTCACAAACCTGCCGGGCAGTCAGTGAGCCTTTGAATTTATCAGGAGCCAGCAGGATTTTCATGAATAGATAAAAGAGGCTAGAGGTGAGACAAGAGACTAAAGTAGTAGTGGATTGAGTAGTCTCTTGTCTTTTATCTCACCTCTTTTGTCTCACACGTTAATTCAAAATTTCTTCTTCTTCCGACTCAACGACTTTGGGCGCAATGTACCGCTGGCTGGAGTCGATGGCATAACCGCCACAATCCAGCGACAGGTTGAAACCGTCGGGTTTTCGGAACGGAACTTTTGGATAAGAACGTCGCAACGTGGGATCTGCGTAGACCTTCTGCATGTACATGCCCCAGGCCGGCATGGCCACCCGCGCGCCTTGTCCCAGTGCCATATCGCGAAAGTGAATGCTGCGGTCGTCGCCACCCACCCACAAGCCCGACACCAGATTCTGCGTCATGCCCATAAACCAGCCATCGGAATAGCTGGAAGTCGTCCCGGTTTTGGCCGCAATTTCGTTACCGCCTTCCAGCAGTTTATACTGGGTTCGGAGCCGTTGTGAGGTTCCATCGGGATCTTCCACCGCACCGCGCATCAGGTACAGCATCTGGTAAGCCGTATTGGCGTTGATGACCAGTTTATTTTCGGCAAAAAAGCTCTTCAACAAATTACCGTTTTTGTCGCGGATCTCCAGAACCGTCAACGGTTTCACCCGGTAACCGGCATTGGCGAAGGTGCAATAGGCCGCCACCATTTCGTAGACCGACACGTCGCTTGTTCCCAGACACAGGGTTGGGTTTTCGGTCAGTTTGCTTTCAATACCGAGTTTGTGGGCATATTCGACCACTGATGCCGATTTGGCCTGCTTGATCAGGTACGCGCTGACCGAGTTTACCGAACGACCTAGCGCCTGTCGGAGCGACAGTTGCTGATAGCTCCACTTGCCGTTAGAATTATGCGGTACCCAAGCGCGGGGACCGTTGTTGTCTTCCTGCGGTTCAAACCGAACGGGCTGATCGGTTACGCGGTCGCAGGGTGTCAGGAAGTTTTTGTCGATGGCCGTCAGGTAGACAAACGGCTTGAAGGTCGAACCCGGCTGCCGTTTGGCCTGTTTAACGTGGTCGAATTTGAAATATTTGAAGTTGATCCCGCCCACCCAGGCTTTCACGTGGCCGTTGCGCGGGTCCATCGACATGAAACCAACATTCAGAAACCGCTTGTAGTATTTGATCGAATCGAGCGGACTCATCACGGTGTCTTTCTCGTTCCGCCGACCGCCATACACGAATACCTTCATCTTCACCGGTTTCCGCATTTCGGCCCAGATTGCCTTCTCGTCGTCGCCGTATTCGCGTTTCAGCGCAATATACCGGGGCGTTCGTTTGGCTACCTGCTCAATGAAACCCGGTATTTCGCGGTATTTACCGCCGATTTTCTGGGTCCAAGGATTCCGGCCCCGCCAGTGTTCGTAGAACTTCCGCTGCTGTTCGCGCATGTGTTCGTAAACCGATTCTTCGGCGGCTTTTTGCAAGCGGGAGTCGATGGTCGTCCGGATTTTCAGACCGCTGGTTTCCAGATCCAGTTCATCGTCCGGGTGGGCTTCGTTGTATTCATCCAGCCACTTCTGAATATCGCTTTTGATAACGGAACGGAAATAAGCCGCCCGGCCGGTATTCTGGTTTTCGATGTTAAAATCGAGCTTGATCGGTTTCTGTTTGTAGAGCGCAAACTGGTCGTCGGACAGAAAACCGTATTTCCGCATCTGAAACAGCACCACATTACGCCGTAAGAGCGAACGGTCTTCATACAGCCGGGGGTTGAACCGCGACGGATTCTGGAGCATCCCGACCAGCATGGCTGCTTCCTCGACGTTCAGTTGCCAGGGTTCCTTGTTAAAATACGTCTTGGCGGCTGTTTTGATCCCAAACGTGTTGTTCCCAAACGATACCGTGTTCAGGTACATCATCAGGATTTCCTGTTTGGTATAGTTACGTTCGAGACGTACCGCCAGAATCCACTCCTTGGTTTTGTCGATGATGACCCGCACGTAGGGAATGCTGCCGAAGACGCCCCGGAATTTTTCAGTCCGGGTTTCAAACAGGTTTTTGGCCACCTGCTGGGTGAGCGTACTGCCCCCGCCCGAACTGCTCCGGCCCGTCAGAACGCCGTTGACCGCCCGGAAAATACTGCGGGCGTCGATTCCGGAATGCTTCACAAACCGCGCATCTTCCGTTGCCAGTAGGGCCGAAATGACGTTGGGCGAAACCTGGGAAATCTCAATGGGCGTCCGGTTTTCGAGGTAATATTTGCTGAGCAGAACCCCGTCTTCGGTATAAATTTCCGAAGCCAGGTAACTCTGCGGGTTTTCGAGTGCTTTCAGACTGGGCATTCCGCCAAACAACCACAGAAAATTGAAACTAACCGCAACGATATACAGAATGAGCAGGACAACGCCGGCCAGGGTCAATTTCCAGAGTCTTGCAATCAGGCGTCGATACAAACCCGGTTGTAACTCAAACATAGGGGAATCAGGGATTAAACTTGATACTGGGATACACTTCCGCTTTTGTCAAATGTACACATTTTAACCAAAAACGTTACTTTCGCTTGGCCGTCTGCTGCTCGGCGGCTACCTGCATTTCTCGCACTTTCGGAAGCAATGAACTGGTTGGATAATCGCGGATGAACTCGATCAGCGCCTGACGGTAAGGCTCCACACCGCGCACTTTGCCAATCAGAATGACGCGCAAAACGGCCATCTTGTCTTCAATCAAACTGCCGGTCAATGCACCCAGGGCGGTTTCGGCCCGGCTGAGGGCTTCACTCAGATTGTTGGCTTTATACAGTCCGTAGATTTCCGTATAAACGCGCTGGGCTTCGGATTCGCCGGTCGCCGTGGGGGCACCATTCGTGCCGGTTTTTCCGACCTGCCGGGCATACGACGACGTCGGGAATTCGGTTAGCAGTTTGTCTTTCCAGGTCGAAGGCCGGTTCAACTGGTCGTTCGAAACCATTAGCAGGTAATACACTTCCGGTTTCACGGAAGTATTCGGAAAACGGGTCAATAGGGTTTCAAACGTCGGAATGGCTTTGTCCGGCTGATTGAACTGAAATTTATACAATTTCCCCAGTCGGTAATACGCGTCTTCGAGCCGCTGGTTCGATTGGTTCCGGGCTTCCGGGCTGAACGGTATGGTCGCATACAGCGCATCTTTTTGCGCTTTTCGCTCTTCGGCCGTCAGGGTAGCCGGAGCAGAGCCGTCGGCCCCCGTCGCATTCAGGGCCGTACCGGTTTGGGGGGCCGAGTCAACCGCGGCCAGTTGCGCCGTCGATTCTTTCTGGCTCCGGCGCCAGTTATCTTCCAGTTGCCGGTTGCCCCATTTCTGCGTGAACTCGGTTTTTCCCTGCGTAATCATGATGGGATTGTACAGAAGCCACCGCTGGTCGGCCGGAATGTCGGACGAGGTGGCAGGGCGATTCGACGCCTGAGCGGCAATTTCCTGCGCCTGTTTGAGTAAAGCCTGTTGCTGTTTCAGTTTGCGGTCGATGGCTTCGTCCAGATGACGGTCCAGAGCCGCCGGGTTCATCTGCGCCAATTTTTGCAGGCTGTCTTCCGTCAGAATCGTTTGCTGCTGGGCAACGAACTCATCGAGAAACACTTTTCGACCGGCCAGCAGTTTGTAGTCGGCCGATTGCTGGGGCAGCAGCGCCAGCGCACTGTCGTAATAAGCCTTGGCGGTGGGAAAATCCAGTAACTTTTCAAAGTACAGTTTCCCCATTTCCTGGTAAGTATACGGAATCTGGAGGGTGTTCGTCGTCGTTTCCTTAATGGATTTTTTCCAGTATTCGATGGCTTTCGGATACCGTTCGTTTCGGGCTTCCAGCAAACCCATCGTATAATAAATCTTATCTTTCAGGTCGATATTTTTCCGGTCGTTCAGCATCCTGCTAAACCGTTCGCTGCTGGTTCGTCCGCCCTGAATGGAATAAATCGTAGCATAAAACGACTGCTCGTAGGTGGGGCGGTTTCGTAACACTGAGCGATAATGCGCAACGGCTTTCTCCGATTTGCCGGTTAAATCATAGAGCTGACCCGCAATCAAATGCAAGCGGGCTGTGGTTTCTCCCTTTTTCAGGAAGGGGAAGGTGGCATCCAGCAAAGCCGCCGACACGGCATATTCCTGTTTTTTCTGGTGCAGATACGCTTTCGTTAAATAATAATTCCGCGTATTGACCTTATTAAGCGGCTGAACGCGAAGGTATTCCGCCACATTCAACCCATTTGCATAGTCAGCGATTTCGACATAAGTCCGCATCAGGAGAATCAACGCTTCGTGCTTTTCGTCCTCGCTTTCGCCTTTTGTATTCACGTATTTGAACACCTCCATCGCATTGCCGTAATCCTGGCGATACATGCGGGCGGTTCCCAACAAAATATAGCTATTGTCCAGCCACTTGCTGTTCTGATGGCGTTCGGCCACCAGCGATGCTTTCTTGATGGCGTCGTCCAGTTGCGCTTTCACGGGTTCCAGTTTGGTGGAATCGAGCGGCAACAGAATGGGCAGCGGCTGGTTGTAATTTTCCTGGTAGGTTTTCTGTTGGTAACGTTCGACCTCCCGAAGCCGGTCGCGCGCAATGAGGTACGCATTGTAGCGGGCGTTCAGGTTGTGATAGGCCACCGGAAGCTTTTTCTGGCTGTATTGCGAACAGCCACTGACCCAAACCGTCAAGACCACCCACAGCAGAAAAAGCCGGAAACCGTCAGCTACGGATGGAGAAATGAAATATCGGTTGAAAAACCCGCCTTGCATGGAAAATGGTAAGATACTTGGTAACCGACGGAAGGCTTTCTACCTTCGCAGAACCAACACTACAGAGTAACGACGTCGACGCAAAATCCGTATCGAAAAGTGTGCCACGCCTACAAAAATACGAAATAACTGACACCAAATCCGAAGACCTGACGCATGGAACCCGATAATTCCCATTCCGACGATCCGGAAAAGCCGTTCCGGAAGGTCACCCGCAAGACCAGCTCGTTCGTGCAATACTCCGCGATCGGTTTTCAAATGTTGGCCACGATTGGTCTGGGCGTTTGGGGCGGCATCAAACTGGACGAGTGGCAGGGCAACCAGAAACCCATCTGGACGCTGGTGCTGTCGCTGGTCGCCATTGGCTCGTCTTTGTACCTCTTTATCCGCAGTTTACCCAAACAACCCTGATATGCTCCCGAGTCTTGGGGCCACCGCCCTGCTTGCAATTGTATTTTTTGTAGCCGAACAGTACGGAGCCGAACGCTGGTTACATCCCTACTGGAAGTTCATGCTGATTTTTTTTCTCAGTATCTCCTTCCTGATTCACCGGTTGATGGAGGTTGGTTTTCAGAATAATCGCGAAAAATTCATCCCGTTTTACATGGCGACCATCGTGGCCCGGCTGATTCTGTGCCTTGTTTTTGTCGGGTTCTTTTTGTGGCGGGGAGTCGATGGCGTGAAACTGTTCATTCTGGACTTTCTTGCACTATATATATTTTACACAGCCTTTGAAATCTACATTTTGAGTCGTAACTTGCGACGCGGTTTGTGATATATACCATTTACTTCATATGTCTCGTTTCCTGATTCGTAAAGCATTTTTAAGTATTGTATTGTTTTTGAGCACGTTGGCCGCCGTTACGGCACAGCACGACGAGCATCACGACCACGGCGCAACCGGGGAGAAGAAGAAATTCAATGTGGGCGACATGATCATGCACCACATTAAAGACGACCACGGTTGGGAATTTGCGCACGGATTAACACTGCCTTTGCCGGTTATTCTGTATACGCAGGACAAGGGCTTAGATGTGTTTTCGTCTTCCCATTTCGCCCACGAAGCCAACTACAATGGTTACGTAAAAGAGCACAATAAAATTTACCGCGCCGGTGCCAACGGTGAGGCCGACAAGACGATTAAGGTCTACGATTTTTCCATCACGAAAAACGTAGCTTCTCTATTGTTGAGTGCGGCTCTGCTTTTACTTGTATTTTTCTCCGTTCGGAAAGGCTACGAGAAAAACCGGGGCAAAGCACCCAAAGGCCTGCAATCGTTTCTGGAACCCGTCATCCTGTTTGTTCGCGACGAGATTGCCAAACCGAACATCGGCCCGAAATACGCCAAATACCTGCCGTTCCTGCTGACGCTGTTTTTCTTTATTCTGTTCAATAACCTGCTCGGACTGTTACCGGGTGGTGCCAACCTGACCGGCAACATCGCCATCACAATGACGCTGGCCGTGATCACCTTCCTGATCGTCAACCTGAGCGGAAACAAGCATTACTGGGCTCACCTTTTCAAGCCGACCGGCGTGCCGGTGGCGCTGCTGCCGATCATGATTCCGGTCGAAATCGTGGGCGTTTTCATGAAACCGTTCTCCCTGATGGTGCGGTTGTTTGCCAACATCACGGCGGGTCACATCATCATTTTGAGCTTGTTAGGCCTGATTTTTATTGCCAATGACCTGGGCGGTTCCGGCATGGGCTGGGGTGTTAGCCCGCTGATTATCGTTTTCTCGCTCTTCATGAACCTGATCGAATTGCTGGTTGCGTTCCTGCAAGCGTTCATTTTTACCCTGCTCACGTCGATGTACATCGGTAGCGCGATTGAAGACAGTCACGAAGCCGATCACGGGCATTGAGTTTTTAGTTTGTATTTTTTTGTTTAACCATAAATCAATTTATCGAGCATGTTTGCAATGTTGCTCTCTATTCTTCTGGAAGCTACGGGTAGCTTCGCAGTAATGGGTGCCGCCATTGGCGCAGGTCTGGCCGCTATCGGTGCAGGTCTGGGTATTGGCCGTATTGGTGGTTCGGCGATGGAAGGTATCGCCCGCCAACCGGAAGCTGCTGGTCGGATTCAGACCGCGATGTTGATCATCGCAGCCTTGATCGAGGCCGTGGCTCTGTTCGCAGCCGTTATTTGTCTGCTGATCTCACTGGGCTAACCAGGAAACCGCATCCGGGTCGCTGATTGCATTAGGCGTTGGCATACGACTCACAAAACTGGAAAAAGCCCGTCGGTATGAATTAGTCAGCCGACGGGCTGATTTCAATCAAAAAAAGAAATTCAACGTATTCATATATCCTAATTTCGTACGTCAATGGATCTGCTCATTCCCGACATTGGGTTGCTATTCTGGATGGTGGTCGTTTTTGGACTGCTGTACTTCATTCTATCAAAATTTGCCTGGGCACCGATTACGGAAAGCCTGAAAGAACGGGAAGACGATATTCAGAAAGCCCTGGATATGGCCGAGAAAACCCGGATCGAAATGGCGAAACTGCAGGCCGACAACCAGAAACTGCTGGCCGAAGCCCGCGCCGAACGGGATGCTATCCTGCGGGGAGCCAAAGAAACCGCCGACCGCGTTATTGCCGATTCACGCGATAAGGCAACGGAAGAAGGCAATCGCATCATTCTGAAAGCCCGCGAAGAATTGCAGACCGAACGCCAGGCCATGGTCGCCGAAGTGAAGCGTGAAGTGATCACGTTGTCGCTGGACATCGCCGAAAAAATTCTGAAAAAGGAATTGAGCGATAAAAAATCACAGGAAGAACTGGTTAAAAGCCTGGTAGCAGAAGCACGACTAAATTAAGAATTGAGAGTTAAGAGTGAAGAGTTATGTGCGTCAGCCAACTCTTCACCGCACGGGCGGCCCCGTCTTAACTCTTAATTCATCACTCCAAGATGGCAGAATCTACAGTAGCATTCCGATACGCTAAATCGCTGATCGACCTCGCGAAAGAGAAGCAGAAGGTCGAAGAGGTGTACAAAGATATGTTGTTTTTCAGCGACGTGGTTCGTAAAAACCGCGACCTGATGCTGGCCCTGAAAAGCCCGATTTTGCGTCATGAGAAGAAACTAAACGTGTTGCGGGCGATCTTTGAAAGCCGCGTCGATCCGCTATCGTTTACGATCTTCAACATCATTTCGAAGAAAAACCGGGAAGGAATCATGGATAGCATCGCTACCGAATTCGTCCGGCAGTATAACGAACTGAAAGGCATCCAGAAGATTCAGGTCACGACAACACTGCCGCTGACGGAGGAAATTCGGCAGCAGTTTATCGGTGTCGTTGCCAAAGCAACCGGAAAGCAAATCGAACTCGAAGAAGCCATTGATCCAAAACTGATTGGTGGATATATTCTCCGCATTGGTGATCAACAGATCGATGCATCGATCCGTAACCAACTGGCTGAACTGCGGTTGAGCTTCCTGAATTGATTTTTTGAGACAAAAGAGAATAGACAAGAGAAGTAAGACAAATACCACCTGAGCGGTTAAGTCTTAGCTCTCACTTCTTTACTCCATAACAAAAAACCGGACATCGAAGCACCTGCTTCGATGTCCGGTTTTTTTTGTTAACATGCAGAGTCAAACGGTTACTAAATGGATCTGCTCACACAAACCCGTACCATCGACATCGTCCGCGTTGTAACGGATTTGGGGTATGAACTGCACGAAAACCGCAAGATCGTGTGTCCGTTTCATGCCGAAAAAACGCCGTCGCTGGTCATTTATCCGCAAAACAACTCGTATCACTGCTTCGGATGCGGCAAACACGGAGACGTCATTAACTTCTACGCCGGAGTTGCCAATCTGGAGTATACGGCGGCCATGCACGAACTGGCGTTCAATTACTTGCCAGATTACAAGCCGGAGCTATACAGGAAAGGCCATCTGAACAAAATACAGGCACCGATTTCAGCAAAACCGCCGAAAATAGCCCTGCCGACCGACACGAATGCCTACGTTTACCAACCGCTGCACAGCACGATTTACGAGGATTTTCAACGGATTTGTACGTTACAACCCACTAATGCTGTGCGGGAGGAAGCCTGGCAGTATTTACTAAGTCGTGGGTTTTCAGAAACCACCTTGCGGAAGTTTCGCCTGTTTATCGTCAATGATTACCAGGCGGCACAGGCGTATCTGCGAAGGACCTACTCGCTGCCGGATTTGCAGGAATGCGGGTTGTTCAACGAAAAAGGCAACCTGATTTTTTACCGGCATCCGATCATTATTCCCTACTACCGAAAGGGCCACATCGTTTATTTACAGGGTCGCGTGATCCGAAACCCGTCCGAAACCGTATCCCGGTATCAGTTTTTGAGCGGTGTTCCGGTCGAGTTGTTCAATGCGGATGTAACCGACCTGATCAAAACCGGGCAGACGCTGTACGTCACCGAAGGCGCTCTCGACTGCATGACGCTGATGCAGGAAGGCATGCCCGCCGTCAGCCTGGGCAGCGCGACGATGTTCAAGCGGGAGTGGATGAAACTCTTCCGGCGGTTCGAGGTCTGTTTTTACTTCGACAACGATGCCGCCGGGCAAAAAGCCGCCCGCGACTACGGCGATTTGTTCAGCCAATACCGCATTTCGACCCGCACCAAAACGGTGAAAGAAGGCTACAAAGACGTGAATGATTACTTCTCGAAGCGGGAGTAGGAGAGCGGATCTACTTCTGCCGCCCCTAAATCCCCTAAAGGGGACTTTTTGCATCTGGAACGTCTAAGTCCCCTTTAGGGGAACGGGGCGCAAGTGGAGGATCGTCCTACTGAAACTCTTTCACAAACTTGAAATGCGAGGGCCGGAACGTTAGTTGCTGGTAAAACCGGTGCGTGAGCGTCCGTTTCTGGTTGGCCGTCACTTCGAGATTGACAAAACCGTGGGCTTCGGCGAGTTCCTCCATCGCGGCCACGAGTTGGCGACCAATCTGCTGATTCCGGTATTCCGGCACAACGTACAGCTCCTGAATTTCGCCTACTTTACCGGTATGATGCAGCAGGTATTGCACATGGCAGCTAATGAAACCAACAATATCTTCGTTGACTTCCGCGACCAAATAATGCACCCGTTTGTCGGTCAGGTTCCGTTGAAAAACCGCCCGAAACGCCACCGCATTGAGTTGGGTTTCTTCCAGTTCGCAAATGAAACGGTAAAGCGTTCCAACATCCTGATAATCAGCCGGGCGAATGGTTGCCTCGAAGGTCATATTCGGAGAAAGATTAAATGAGGTTTTCGGGAAGTGAATAAGAAGTGGTTAATTTCGGAAAATTCTGACAAATCCTAAGCCAAATGATGAAAAAAATGAGTTTTTGGGTAGTCTTGCCCTTTCTGGCGGGCGCGCTGTCCTGCCAATCCAATTCTTCGAATGAAGAAAAAACATCCCCAACCGATACTACCCAAACCCGTATGTTTGCTTCCGACGCAGCTTTTCTCCAGCAATACCACCCCGATTTAGTGACCTTGCAAGACGGTAAATCCCAGGTTCTCATCTGTCCGGCGTATCAGGGACGGATCATGACCAGCACCGCCGATGGCGAAACGAGCTACGGCTGGATCAACCGCGAGCTGATTCAATCGGGGAAATTACTGCCGCACATGAATGCGTTTGGCGGAGAAGACCGGTTTTGGCTCGGACCCGAGGGTGGACAATTTGCCATTTACTTCAAACCGGGTGCAAAATTTACCGGCGACGACTGGCAAACGCCCGCAGCCATCGACTCCGAACCGTTCGTGCTGGCGTCGAAAGATGAGCGTTCGGCCCGGTTTACGAAAGCCTTTGAGCTGACGAATTATTCCGGGACAAAGTTTAGTGTCGGCGTGGAACGTGAAGTCCGGCTGTTGCGCGCGGAGCAGATCAGCCAGGTTTTGGGCGCAACGACTGCGTCTTTAAACGACTCACTGAAGATCGTGGGGGTTGAATCCGTCAATACCCTCATCAATACCGGAAAAGAGCCGTGGACGAAAGAAAAAGGGCTATTGTCGGTCTGGATTCTGGGCATGTTCAACGCGTCGCCGGAAGCCACGATTGTGGTGCCATTTCAACCCGGCCCGGGGCAGGCCATCAACGACAGTTATTTTGGTAAAATACCGGCGTCGCGGCTGGTGGTGAACGACAGCGTGGCTTTCTTTAAGGCCGATGCCAATGCCCGTGGCAAAATCGGGGTGCCGCCCGCCCGCGTCAAAAACCGGCTGGGTAGCTACGATCCCGGTTCTCAAACCCTCACGCTGGTCACGTTTACGTTCGATCCGGCCAACCGCGACTACGTCAATTCGGCCTGGGAAATCCAGAAAGAACCGTATGCGGGGGATGTCGCTAACGCCTACAACGACGGGCCGATGAAACCGGGTCAGCCGCAGATGGGAAAATTCTACGAACTGGAAAGCTCGTCGCCCGCTTCCGCGCTCGCGCCCGGTGGTCGCCTGACGCATACGCACACGACGCTGCATATCCAGGGCGATGAATCGCAACTCGACAAAATGGCCCGGCAATGGCTGGGGGTGACATTAGCGGAAATTGTAAATGCGTTTTGATAAACCGGACAACGGCTCAGGGCTTATTGGCTAGTCTGAAAAAATATACCAGCCCACGGTTTGAACCGTGGGCTGAACATTATACTGCCCTGGTTTCCCATTCCGCGAAAACCGTTGCGTACGGGGGTAAGCTAAACCGCAACTGCTCTTCATTATCAGGACTGAGACTTTTGCCCAGTTCCTCCCAAAAGGATTCCGGCGAAAAACAGGCTTTCATGAAAGAGGATTCATCCAGCGTCCGCATCCTGACTGTCCGGGTAATCGGAGCAGAAACCGTTTGCGGTTCATCGGTCAGGTTGGTCAGAATCAAAACCGCTTTGTCGTCCTTTTGCAGGCACAGGGCTTCGACCTTGAACGGCTGGCTGCTGGTGGTCGGAATCGCCTTTCCTTCCCGAAAATCGTTCACGAATCGAAAAATCCAGTACAGCGGAAAAACCATACCAGCTTCGGCAACGAATTGGTTGGGGTAAGCCGACGGGAAATCGCCCTGGACAATCCCCTCTTCACCTACGGTTTCGTAATAGGTAACTGAATGGGCTCCGGCCTGAATCAATCCCTTCAGACTGGCCAGCGTCCAGGCAGCTCCGAACAGCGACATTTGCCGGGGATCCGTCGAAAAAGGCATCTGATTGTTCGTAGAATCGGCATCGTTGCCCGTTGCGTCGGGATTAAAACGCGGTCGCAGCGTAACGGGCGAAACGTGAACGTTCGGCGTCCAGTGCCGGGCATCCCGGACGGTGTCGGGTTGGGCCGTGGTGTTTTCCATTAACGTCAGGTTATCAACCGCGTGGGCCTGCGGGCTGATGGCGTAGCTGAGAAAATCGACGGTTTCGAGCGGGGGCGTTTGCCGGTTGACGGCCACAAAAAAAACGTTGGTTCCGGCACCGATCCGGGCATCGGGAAAAGCCTGACGGATTGGCGACGTCACTTCATGCAGCAGCGTCGCCGGGGTTGATTTGGCAAAATTGCTGAGAATTGTTATGGAATAAACCAGCGACGGATCGACCGGCTCTTTCAAAAAACTGTACAGCTCGTAATTCGCCAACTGGTTGAAAATCAAAACCAGTTCAAGCTTTAAACCCAGCAAAACCGCATCGTTGACGGCTTTCCGGAAGGTCCCGTGCCAATCGGGATGCTGGAAGTTAACCTCCACGCGCAGGTGGTGGAAGCGGGCTTCTTTGAGCAAATGCACCACCGAATCCGTCAACACTTCCGGGTTGGCACCCAGCCCGATGACGGGCAGTGAAAGGGTTTCTGAATCAAAGGTAATAGCGGTTTTGTCTGTTTCAGATTCTGAAGGCAAAGGCTGGGCAAACGAACCGACCAGCCGGAGTTCAACCGATTGCTGAATGGTATCACCGGTTTGGAGCAGCACCGGAAACGCACGCGAAAGGGGCGTACAATACGTTTTATAGGAAGCATCGGTCCAGTTGCGCTGGTCTTCGGTTTCGAAAACATCACCCACAAACCACAAGACCGCCGAGCTGTCGTCGGAAACTGGCCACTGCATTTCCCGGATGTTCAGAAAAGGCTGGTGAGGGCTGATGCCTTCCGGAAACGGAGCGACGGTCTGGCTACCGTCGGGGTGCGTAAGGGTGCAGGGCTGACCGGCACATTCGGGAATGGGATGCAGGATGCAGAAACCGGCGCGGTTTCGCTGGAAGTCGGCGAGGGCTTCACCGTCGATATTGAATTGGATTGTTCCGTCCGGTTCGCCGATGATTTCGCATTGCCAGCGCAGGTGGACAGTCTCATTTTGGCAAACACTCGTATAGCGAATGTGAAACGAATCGGCCTGTTGGTCAATGGTTTCGTCTTCGATCACCATCGGGGCCGTGGCCCAGTTGGGGTCGCGGACGGCGTGGTAAATCAGGCGGAGAACTTCGTGGTTGCCCAGGCGGATATACCGGAGAAAACCGTGTTCATACTGCATCGTCAGCGGTCCGGCGCGGAGTATAAGGGGTTCCGGCAGCGGCTCGGACTGGCCGTACTGAATCAGGGAAGTAGCGTACATAGGTTAGAAATTCTGCAACTGATCCGATTCAATGATGTGCTTCCCGGTCAGTCCTTCCTGGGCTTTTTGAAACATGGCGTTGGCTACGCTTTCCACCCGGATGCCTTTGTATTTGGCGGGAATCAGCGGATTGAGCAACTTCATCAATCCTTCCCCGATGCGTTCGCCCAACCGGAATTCATTGCGGTCGCCGAGCAGGAGGGAAGGCCGGAAAATAAACAGGGCCGGATAGTTCAGGGCGGTCAGGTCGCGTTCCAGTTCGCCCTTGATGCGGTTGTAGAAAATCGATGAGTCCGGATTGGCTCCCATCGACGAAACTAAAAAAAATTGCTTCGCCCGGTTGACCAAAGCCCGTTGCGCAACGTCTAATGGATATTTATAATCAATTTTTCGAAAGGCATCTTTAGAGCCCGCTTTTTTCATGGTGGTGCCGAGGCAGCAAAAAACATCGTCGGCCTGCACCAGTAAACCGTTCGGATGGTCAAAATCGTACTGGATTTCCTGTAAACGGGGGTGTTGCCATCCTAACGAATGCCGGACCAGCACTTTTACTTTTTCGTAGGCTGACGAATCCAGCAGGCGATGGGTCAGTACATTTCCAACAAGACCAGTCGCTCCAACAACAAGCGCGGTTTTAAGAGTGGGCTTTGTCATTATTTAGGGTTAGTGGCCGTTAAGATTGCTAATTTATGAGCGAGTATTTGTTTTTTTACCACATTATTTTGAAAAACTACTAAATGAATCTACTAAGTACTTCGTTTCGACGTCTCGGATGGTTTGTTGCCGCATCGGTTTTGCTGGCATTCAGTTTGGCCGATGACACCTTTCCGGTCTACCTGGTCGAACGGTTACAGGCGTTTAACACGGCCTACCCGAAAGAAAAAGTCTACGTTCAGACCGACAAACCGTATTATACTGTCGGCGAAACGATCTGGCTGAAAGGCTATTTGTTCGATGGGCCGTCGCACCTGGCCGATTCTGTCAGCAAGGTTCTGTATGTGGATCTGCTGCAAATCGAGAGCCAGAAAGTGGTGGTTCACCGAATTTTAAAAGCAGAAAACGGATATGCCACCGGTGATATTGCCCTGGGCGACTCCCTGGCGTCGGGCGCGTACGTGCTGCGGGCCTATACGGGCTGGATGCGGAATTTTCCGGAAGAGTATTTTTTCAGTAAACCGCTAACGTTGCTGCGAACCGACGTCGGCCCTGTTCAGGCCATGACCACTGCGCCGGGTTCGCTGCAACCGGACGTGCAGTTTTTTCCAGAAGGGGGCCAACTGGTAAACGGGATCGAAGGGCGGGTGGCTTTCAAAACGGTGAGTCCGGCGGGGAAAGGGCTGGAAACATCCGGTTTTGTGCTGAGTTCAGCGGGTGATACTGTCACCGGTTTTTCGACCAAACACCTGGGTATGGGTTATTTTTCGATCAAGCCGGAAACCGGTCAGACCTATACGGCTTTTGTTAAACTTGGCGATGGCAGTACGCATCAATATCCGTTGCCAGCCGCCCAGCCGGAAGGCTACATGATGGTGGTCGATAACATTACCAACCGCGAAAATGTGCGCATCTATGTCCGAAACAACAAACCGGCCAGCGTTCAGGGGCGGTTTACCGTGATTGCACAATCGCGGGGGAAAGCCGTTCAGGCAGCGCAGGGGGAGGTCACGAAAAAAGCTGTCGTGGTCCAGATTCCCCGGCAGTTGTTCCCCGAGGGGATTTCGCAATTGACCTTGTTCGACGAAGCCAACCAGCCGGTTTGTGAACGACTCGTTTTTATCGAAAAAAATAACCGCCTGACCATTCACCTGAAACCGTCTAAACCCACGTTCAGCCCGCGCGAGAAAGTGGAGTTGAACATTTCCGTGACGGATGAGTCGGAAAAACCGGTCCGGGCTAACCTTGCGCTGGCGGCCACTGATGCCGGTCAGGTGCTGGAGAAAGAACCGTATGCCGCCGATCTGGTGTCGCATCTGCTGCTCAACTCCGACCTGAAAGGCAGCGTGGAGCAACCCGGTTATTATTTTGATCCCGCGAACAAAGAGCGCTTGCCGGATCTGGATGTGCTGATGATGACGCAGGGCTGGCGTCGGTTTGTCTGGAAAGAGGTGTTACAGGAAACCTATCCGGCTCCGCAGCATCCGATCGAACAGGGGCTGGTGCTGTCGGGACGGGTGGTTCGTCCCAATCAGAAGACGCCCGGCAAAGTCACGTTGACAGTGCTGGTGATGCAGCCCGATAGCAGCCGCGACATCCTGTCGGGCGAAGCCGACGAAAACGGCCGTTTCGGCGTATACGGCCTGTCGTTTCAGGATTCGACGCGGGTGATGATTCAGGCGGTGATGGGCAAAAACAACCGGAATCTGGAAATACAACTCGATAATCTGATCAATCCGGCGGTGAAGCTGACGAAAATACCATACAATCCCCTGGTTTTTCAGCGGGATGAACTGGCCGATTATCTGAAACACGTGAAGGAATACCAGGAAATTGAAGCCCAAATCCGGCGAAATCGGGAGATACTACTGAAAGAAGTAACGATTCGTAAAAGACGGGAAGTCCCCACGGACTCCCGGAAAATTTACGGGCAGGCCAGCAATACCATCAAAGTGGACCAAACCATGACGGGCGGAGCCATGACGGTGCTGGATATGCTGCGGGGGCGGGTTGCGGGCGTCAACGTGTCGGGCAGTGCCATGAATCCAACCGTTCAGATTCGCGGTTCCGCCAATTTTTCGGGGGTTGTTGAACCCCTGTTTCTCATCGACGGTATGCCGGTTTCCAAAGAAAGCATCCTAACGGTGTCGGTGTATGATGTGGAGTCCATCGACGTGCTGAAAGGAGCTTCAGCCACGATCTTCGGCAGCCGGGCGAGTGGTGGAGCAATTGCCGTGTACACCAAACGCGGATCACCGGATTATGACTATACCAAGGACAAGTCGCCCGGAACGCTGGTGGCCGTGGTGCCGGGTTATCGGGCCATCCGGGCGTTTTATGCCCCGCGCTACGATGAAACCAAACCCGAGCACGTCCGGCCGGATTTTCGGTCGACCCTGCACTGGGCACCGATGATTCAAACCGGAGACGACGGGAAAGCCCAACTCACCTTTTTCGCTTCCGACGCCCGCACCCCGGTTCGGGTGGTAGCCGAAGGCGCGTCGACCGATGGCCGACCGGGTGTTGGGAAGGCGGTTTTTGAGGTGAAATAAGCGGTTTTGTCCCGTCCGTTACACTTCTTTTTCCACGGCAATGTAGTGGGTCAGTTCGCCCTGCCTGTTCCAGATCGGGTCAATTTCAATGTCACAGAGATACGGAGTGCCACCTTTCCGGTAGTTGACAAGCCGTTGAAGAATGGGTTGCGTACGCTGACCGTTTTGGGCCAGTTCCAGGTCTAATGATAACTGGCGGATGCGGACGGGGTCGGTATTTGGTCCCTGCAAAAACCGGGGTGTGCGGCCAATGACTTCCGTTGGGGTATAACCCGTCATGGCCAAAAACCGGTGACTGACCCATAGAATCGACCGGGCTGCGTTCGAAACGATGAGCGTGTAGCCGTCGTTGAGCGCCTTCTCGTAGTCGCGGGTGAGTTTCCAGTCAAAAACCTCGGCGAATTCGTTCAGTGTGTCCACTTCGCGCCGGTGTTGACGATCCTGAGCCTGGTCGAGCAAAAACACTTCCAGACAGGCCGCCGGAAATGGCCGCGCCGAAACCGACGTGTGCTGCAGGTAGTCCGTGTAGGATTGGTTCAAATTCATGAAAATGGGCCTGTGGGGGCTGTTACGTATAGTGTGGGTGAGTTCACGAAAGTGGAAAAGATAAGCGGTTTGCGGATAGTTACCAACAATACCCCGTTATTTCACCTCCAGCACCAGGCCCGTTGTCCACCGGAAATCGTTGTTTTTCCGACCCGCGGCCACCACGCTTTCATACGAATTCTGAACCGCCGTGCGTACGCCGATGAGCGAGGTCAGCCGGATCTGGAAAGCCAGATTGCCGTTCCAGCGGAGGTTGGGCTGGTTGAGGGCCGGTTGCATAAAAATCGTGTGCGTGATCGAATACCGGCCATTGTTCCACTGGTACTCCCCGAAAACCCGCGTAGAATTCCGTAACACATTGACATCCTGTACTTCGGCAGAGTTGGTGATAAAATCCGTGTACTCATACAACAACACATTGGTGACGGACAGGTAAGCATTCTTGCGGCTGAGCAGTTTGTAGCCAACGCCCGCTCCACCGGTGAGCCGCTGGTGGATTTTGCGGAGGTTGCTGACTTCGACGGCTCCAAAACCGAGGTAATAAAACTTGCGTTCGTGGAGGTAAGTCGTGCGAAAATCGGCTAGAATTTCCCGTTCATTCAACTGCTGATTCTGGCGTCCGTAGGCAAAAGAAGGGTTGCTGGCAAACCGGAAAAGCTGACTCACCGCCCAGTCGAACGCTCCGCCAACCTGAATCAACGCCCGGTTGACGTTCCCGGCGGTCACGGTGCCGTCGGCTGTAATTTTGTAGTGAAAACCCGTCGGGTCGCTGGCTGCGACCGGTGCAGCCTTGGCTGCTTCCTCTTTTTTCAGACGGGCGGTGGAGTCTGATGCGACCGAGTCGACGGGCGCGGCCGATTTCAGGGTGTCTGGCTTAACAACTTGAGCGTGGCCCATTAGCGGTAAAAACAGGCCGAATAGAAGGCTGATTTTAAAGAAAGTCATAGGCAAAAATACGATGGCTTCTTGTCTATAACCCCTGATGCCGTACATTTGGTCTATAGTTGTTCCCAAAATGTTTCAATTGCCCTGCTTATGGCCGTGATTCGTTGGGGTGTTCTCGGCCTGGGCCGGATTGCCCATAAATTTGTTCAGGATCTCCAAACCGTCCCGGATGTCGAACTGCTCGCGGTGGCCTCCACCAGCCAGGAACGGGCCGATGAATTTGCGGCCCAATACGGTGCCAAACACGCCTACGGTTCTTACGAAGACCTGCTGACCTGCGAGGGGCTGGACGTGGTCTACATCGCCACGACGCACAATCACCACTTCGAAAACACGCTCCTGTGCCTGAATGCGGGCATTGCGGTTTTGTGCGAAAAACCGTTTGCCATGAATGCCGGTCAGGTTCGGCAGATGGTCGAAACGGCGCGATCGAAGCAGGTGTTTCTGATGGAAGCGCTCTGGAGCCGGTTTATGCCGTCGGTGCAGAAAGCCCGGGAACTGGCCGAAAATCAGGCGATTGGCCGGGTGAAGGGATTGCGGGCGGATTTTGGATTTATTGCGCCCGTTGTTCCCGAAAAACGGATGTACAACAAGGCGTTGGGCGGTGGTTCACTGCTGGACATTGGGATTTATCCGCTATTTTTGTCGTATGTATTTCTAGGAGTTCCCCAAACGATTAAAGCTACGGCGGTTTTTGGTTCAACGGGGGTCGATGAACAATGCGGCATGGTGTTGACCTACGCCGAAAACCAACTGGCGGTTTTGAACAGCACGGTGGTATCGAAAACCGAAACCGACGCGGTGCTGTACGGCGAAACCGGAAATCTGTATTTACCCGGTCGCTTCCACGAAGGGGATTCCGTCGTTCACCAACCCGCGGATGGCGAACCGCAGACTTTTACGTTTTCCCGAATGACCTGGGGCTACGATTACGAAGCCGAGCATGTTTCGGACTGTTTGCGCCGGAAGAAAACCGAAAGTCCGTTGTGGTCGCTCGACGACAGCCTGAACCTGATCGGTTTGCTGGATGCCGTACGGGCCGAAGCGGGGATTGTATATGAGGAAGATAAATAGTTTTCGGTATTCGGTTTTCAGTTTACGGTGGCTGACGCATGCTGGCTATCGTAGCAACAAGAATGCGTCAGCCAACCGTATACCGTAAACCCAAAACCCCTATTATTATGAACAAAAAACGCCTTGTCTTTTCCGTCCTGACGCTTCTGAGTCAATCCTGGGTGGTGGCCCAAACCTGGGAGCAGGTCAAGTACAAAAACGAGTGCGAAAAGCGTCACGAAAACGCAGCCGCCCTCGTTGGCGATAGTCTGTATGCCATCGGCGGTCGCGGCATGAAACCGCTGGAAGCGCTGAACCTCAAGACCCTGATGTGGAAAAAGCTGCCGACGCCACCGGTAGAAATGAATCATTTTCAGGCTATTAACTACAAAGGAGAAATCTACGTGATGGGCGCGTTTGAGGGGAAATACCCGCACGAAACACCCATTCCGAACATTTATATCTATAGCCCCAAAACCGGCGTCTGGCGCAAGGGGCCGGAAATTCCGAAAGACCAGCTTCGTGGCTCGGCGGGCGTGGTGGTGTATAACGACAAGATTTACATGGTTTGCGGCATCATCGACGGCCATTTTGACGGCCACGTTTCCCGCCTGGACGAATACGATCCGAAAACGAATACCTGGAAACAACTGGCCGACGCGCCCCGTTCGCGTGATCACATCAGTGCCGCCGTGGTGGGCAACAAAATGTATCTGGCGGGTGGACGTCGCTCGTCGGCCAAAACCGGTCACGTGATCGATACGACCATGCCGGAAGTGGATGTCTATGATTTCAAAACCGGCAAATGGGAAACCCTGCCGGCCGAAAGCAACTTCCCGACGTTGCGGGCGGGCAGCACGGCGGTGACGAAAGACAATAAAGTGTGGGTGATTGGGGGCGAAAGTGAACAGTTGTTGTCGCACAACGAAGCCGAAATTCTCGACCCCAAAACCAACCGCTGGACGTCGGGGCCGAAACTGAACGAAGGACGGCACGGTACGCAGGCGGTGGTCTACAAAAATAACATTTACATCCTGGCCGGATCGGCCAACCACGGCGGTGGCCCGGAACTGAATACCGTTGAAGTTTTAAAATAACCAATGAATCAACCAACTGATCGTTACGCGCAGCGGGGTGTTTCGGCTTCCAAGGAAGACGTTCACAAAGCCATTGCCAACTTAGATAAAGGGCTGTTTCCCAAAGCGTTCTGCAAAATTGTTCCCGATGCGCTGGCGGGCGACCCGGACTATTGCACTATCATGCACGCCGATGGCGCCGGAACCAAGTCGTCGCTGGCGTATCTCTACTGGAAAGAAACCGGTGATCTGTCGGTCTGGCGGGGCATTGCGCAGGACGCCGTCGTGATGAATACCGACGACCTGATTTGCGTGGGGTCCACTGGTCCGATGCTGTTGTCGTCGACCATTGGGCGGAATAAAAACCTCATTCCGGGCGAAGTCATTGCCGAAATTATCGACGGAACCGAAGAGATTCTGGCGATGTTGCGGCAACACGGTATTGACATTTTCAGCACCGGGGGCGAAACCGCCGATGTAGGCGATCTGGTCAGAACGATCATTGTCGACAGCACGGTAATTGCCCGGATGCGCCGGGATGAAGTCATTAGCAACGACCGGATTCAGGCCGGGGATGTGGTGGTCGGCCTGGCGTCGTTCGGGCAGGCGACCTACGAAAAAACCTACAACGGCGGCATGGGCAGCAACGGCCTGACCTCCGCGCGGCACGATGTGCTGGGGCATTATCTGGCCGACAAATACGCCGAAAGTTTCGATCCCGCCGTGGACCGGAGCCTGGTCTACAGCGGTTCGAAGCAGTTAACCGACCCGGTTGATGAAACCGGTCTGAACGTCGGACAGTTGATTCTGTCGCCAACGCGGACGTACGCACCCGTCGCGAAAGCTCTGTTGGATGAATTGCGTTCTCAGATTCACGGTATGGTGCATTGCAGCGGGGGAGCCCAGACCAAAGTGCTGCATTTTATTGATAACCTGCATGTTATAAAGGATAATCTCTTTCCGATACCACCTTTGTTTGCGTTGATTCAGCAGGAAAGCGGCACGGATTGGCAGGAAATGTACAAGGTATTCAACATGGGCCACCGGTTGGAAATCTATCTTTCGGAAGCGAACGCCCAGCGCGTGATCGACATTGCCGCCCAGTTCGGCATCGAAGGCCGGATTATTGGTCATGTCGAAGCATTCGAAGGAAAGCGCGTAACCATTCAGAGTGAAGTCGGAACGTTTGTATATTAGGAGAATATTTCTTTTGTCTCTTCTCTAACTTCTCTTGTCCCTCACCATGAGCCAGGTCAAGATTTACGGTCTTCAGGAACCGTTGCGGGCCATCCGAAATGCCTTGTCGGATGTCATTCATTCCTGTGTGGTCGATGCGCTGCAATTTCCGTCGAACAAACGCGCCCACCGGTTTTTGTATCTCGAACCGGACGATTTTTTCATGCCGGAAGGTCGCTCGGAACAGTACATCATCATCGAAATTCTAATGATTGAAGGCCGGACGATTGAGACGAAAAAGAAGCTGATCAACCTGCTTTTTGAACGCATCAGCCAGCAGATTGGCCTGGCGTTGGCCGACATTGAAATCTGCATTCTGGAAAGCCCCGCCCATAACTGGGGTTTTCGGGGCAAAACCGGCGATGAAGCAGCAATAAATTACAAAATCAACGTGTAACCGTTCGTCTATGGTGCTGCATCTGAAAGTGAAACCCGGCAGCAAAATCGACAAACTCTTTTTCGACGCGGCCGGACAATTGAACGCCAAAATCAAGGCTCCGGCGCAGGAGGGCAAGGCCAATGCGTATCTGGTAGAATTTCTGGCGCGTCAATTCGGAATCTCTAAATCCTCGGTTGAAATTGTTTCCGGTTTTACCAATCCCCACAAGCGGCTGGAAATCACGGCAAAAGAAGAATCAGTTTCGAAGATTTTATCGGAACTGGAAGGGTTCAGCTAAAAAAGTAAGGCTGCGTGTGACTTTTTCCGACTTTGGACAACTAATACCCCTGAATCCATTTGTTGACTCCGTCTGTGGCCAAAGCATCCATACAACAGGAATTTGTACAGCTCATTGCGCAGCACCAGAAGCTGATCCACAGCCTTTGCAGCCTGTATTATCAGTTGCCGGAAGACCGAAAGGATCTTTTTCAGGAAATCGTACTGCAACTCTGGAAGTCCTATCCTTCATTTAATCACCAGTCTAAAGTCTCCACCTGGATTTACCGCGTAGCACTTAACACGGTTTTTGCCCGCATCCGGAAGGATAAAGCGCAACCCGAGCGTGTGCCCTTTTCGGAGCAGGAGTTTCTTCTTCCGTCGTCGGAAACAGACGATGACGAAACGCAGGGGTTGTATCGGGCCATTAGTCAATTGTCAGACGTCGATAAAGCCATCATTATGCTCTACCTGGACGAACACAGTTACGAGGAAATGGCGACGATTTTGGCAATGAGTCGAACGAATGTCAGTACGAAAATTAATCGAATTAAAGCCAGATTGGGTAAACTATTAAAAAAAGAACCGCTATGAATACCGACGATTTGAAACCGATCTGGAATGCCTATAAAGATCAGGTGGGCAAACAATCCCGGTGGAGCGAGGATGATCTTTTGCGCCTGATTCAATCGAAAACCGTCGTCTATCCGTGGTATAAACCGTATCGACACGCGGCCCTAAATTTTTGCGTCAGTCTTTTTTTATTGGGTATCACCACGGGCTGTTAACCTCCGGATTTCTATGGTTTCTCACGCATTGGGATTTATCGTTTGGGACTTTGATTCCCGAATTTACACCCTGGACATTTTCGGGCTTGAATGGCCGATTGCCTGGTACGGTTTGTTGTTTGCCGCCAGTTTTTTGGGTGGCCAAATGGTGATGCGATACCTCTATAAACGCGACCAGAAACCGGTTGAAGACCTGGAAATCCTGATTCTGTATGTCGTGCTGGCTACGGTGATTGGCGCACGACTGGGTCATTACCTGTTCTATGAGTGGGAGTTATTGATTTCGCAGCCCGGTCGATGGCTAAAATCCATGCTGAGCTTACCGTTTGAAGGACTGGCGAGCCACGGAGCGACAATCGTTATTCCTGTGGCATTGTATCTGTATAGTCGAAAGCGGAGTGATCAGCCTTACCTTTGGGTCGTCGATCGGTTGGTGATTGCCGTCAGCCTGGGTGGAGCGCTGATTCGGCTGGGGAATTTATTGAACTCCGAGATTTATGGAAAACCGACCACGCTGCCCTGGGGTTTTGTCTTTGTTCGGGAAACCGACCCGGCCTTACTGCCCCTGGTGCCCCGTCATCCGACGCAACTCTACGAGTCGCTTTTTTGCCTGTTTTTGCTCGCGTTGACCTTCGCCTTGTGGAAGCAGAAACGCTATCGACTTCCCAACGGTTTTATAACCGGCATCTTTCTGATCCTACTGTTTAGCTTCCGGTTTCTGGTCGAATTTTTAAAAACCAGTCAGGAAGATTTTGAGAATTCTATGGTGCTTAACATGGGTCAGATTCTAAGCATTCCGGCTATTCTGGCTGGTGTTATCCTTTTGTTGGTTATCAGACGTAAAAATCGACCGGTTTTGACTGTAAACGGCTAGTATTCGGTACTAGGGTTTCCACTGTTTCGGCAGGCCAAGCTGTCGGGCATACAGCCCCGGCCCGTGGGTATAAATGAAATCGAGGGCCTGGTTAACATCGGTTTCGAATTCGATGTAATAATCGGGATCGATTTTCTGGAGTTTTTTCAAAATCGTCTCCGCTTTTTTGGCCACAAAGGCGCACGAATTTTGGTTGTGGTGGTTCAGGTGAGCAAAAAGACTCGGCTGAACGTTGAAGAAAGCCGTCAGGATGTAGATGTTTAGTTCAACTTCGCCGTACTTGTCCTTCGTGATTTTGACGTGGTGGGCAATCGCCGACGTGAGCGAACGCAGGGCTTTCAGCATCCAGCCGTCGGGGTGGGTGTAGTGGCCGTGGGCGGTTTCGGCAATTTTCTCTTTCAGGTTGTGCCGTCGTTCCTCGGTTGTGGTTTCGCCCTCGATCAGCACAAAATTCAGCCGTTCGACCAGGTCCTTGTCTTTGGCAATCAGCCGCAGCAACAACTTGTCTTTCTCGCCCGGCGGCAGTTTCAGAATTTCTTTTTTGAGGTCTTTTTCGATGGCTGGCATACTGGCATTAACGGCTTAACGGGAAAGGTGTTTTTTCAATACCTGATCAAATTGCCGACTTTTCACGAATCGCTGTTCTTTCCGGTTCACCGATACCTTTTCCAGAAACGCCATATCGACTAATTGTTGCAAATCGTTTCGTGCGGTTTGGTTCGAGACTCCAAACCGGTTCTCAATTTCTTTCACATTTAGAATGCGATCCGCATCTTCCTGAATCAGCTTGATAATTTGGGCTTGCCGTAGTGAAATCCCTTCGATCCGTTGAAAGGAAACCAATTGTTTCTTTTCGGTATTCTTCCGATCAATATATTTCTTCAACTCTTCGTAGGCTTTCCGTAATGTTTTGACCTGATAAATGACAAAATAAGTCAAGTCATTTTCGTCAGCTTCCGTATACTGAAAAGCCCGGTAATATTGCATTCTGGATTGTAAAATGACTCTCGAAATAGACAGGTATTCGGTCAGCCAATAGCCTTTTTTTAACAAATACCAGTAAAATAACGCTCTTGCCGTTCGACCATTTCCGTCGGTAAAGGGGTGAAAATAACCGATTAAAAAATGGATAATGCTGGCTTTAACAACGGGGTGGATGAAGAATTTCGGTGTTTCATCATTGAAAAAGCCGCATAAATCTTCGATAAAAGCGGGTAGCGTTGTGTGGCTGGGTGGAGTGTGAATTACCTCACCCTCAATCGCATCAACTACGTGAATATCATCATGTTGGCGAAACTGCCCCGTTTCTTCCGGCTTCTCCATTGTGTCGGCAGTTATTAACCGATGAATTTCCAACAATGACTCCGAAGTAAGCGGTTGGCTTTTAATCTGAAGAATATGCTGAATAGTTTGGTAATTATTTAAAATCATTTGCTCCGACTTGTTGCGAGGAGGACGGTTTTTTCGCAGCATATCTTTTGCCACAATCCGCGAAGTTATCGCTCCCTCAATCTGGCTGGAAGCAATGGATTCTTCCATGATCGAGCCAATCAGGTATTGGTGTTTATCGGATTCAGAAAGTTCAGATTGGCCACCCAGCGAACCGCCTAGATGTAAATCGAAATGATGAAGTTGGCTATAAAGAAGATCAGGTAAAGACAGAATAAATGGATGTTTTGCGAATTTTAGTGATTTCTGTCCAATTTCACGCCTGACTTTGGCTAACTGCCACAATCCTTCCGCATAATTTATATCAGCATTTTTTAATGAATTTGGGAGCTTATATTTTGCTTTATCCCAATAAAGATATTCATCGTTGATTTGTTTAACTAGCTGATTGTATTCGCTGAATTGCTCTATGATTATTGTACTAACGGGGTCGATGAGAAACTCCACCAACTTTTTTGTCTTTGGAGGTTTTTCAAGTCTTTTCACAGTATTTCCAAATTTTACCAAAATTAGGAAATACTAGGAAATATAAAAACCTGTAAGGTCTCAAATACCTTACAGGTTTTATGGTGTTCGGGGACCTTACACCCTCTGAAAGGCCACAATCGCGTTGTGTCCGCCAAAGCCGAAGGTGTTACTCATGACCACATTCACCGGCGTTTGAACCGCGACGTTGGGCGTCAGATTCAGGTCCGGACTGATGCGTTCGTCGCGCTCCTGCAAGTTGATCGTGGGGGGAATCGTGTTGTGCTGAATCGCCAGAATTCCGGCAACGGCTTCGATGGCACCGGCGGCTCCGAGCAGGTGGCCCGTCATCGATTTGGTGGCGCTGAGGTGCAGTCGTGCAGGATTCTGCCCAAATACCTTCTGAATGGCCTGGGCTTCGCTGAGGTCACCAACCGGCGTTGAGGTGGCGTGAACGTTCAGATAGTCAACGTCTTCCGGTTTTAGGTTGGCTTCCCGCAGGGCTTCATTCATCGCCAGTGTGGCCCCCAGACCTTCGGGGTGGGTGGCCGTCATGTGATAGGCGTCGGCGGTGGCACCGGTGCCCACCAGTTCGGCGTAGATTTTGGCACCCCGTGCTTTGGCGTGTTCATATTCTTCCAAAACAATCGCGGCTGCCCCTTCGCCCAGTACAAAACCGTCGCGGTTGGCATCGAACGGGCGCGATGCCGTAGCCGGGTCATCGTTGCGTTCCGACAGGGCTTTCATGGCATTGAACCCACCGACGGCGACTTCCGTGACGACCGCTTCCGAACCCCCGGCGATGATGACCTCGGCCTTGCCCAACCGGATGTAGTTGAAGGCATCAATCAGGGCGTGCGTCGCAGAGGCACAAGCCGAAACCGGCGCAAAGTTGACGCCCCGAAAACCGTACCGGATCGAAATGAGGCCCGACGCCATGTTGGCGATCATTTTGGTAATAAAAAACGGATTAAAGCGCGGATTCCGGCCACTGGCGCCGTAGGCAATGACCTCCTCCTGAAAGCTGTACATCCCGCCAATGCCCGACGCCCAGATAACGCCCACGCGGTTCTGGTCGACTTTATCCTCAATCAGATGCGCATCCCGGACGGCTTCGTCGGCCACCACCAGCGCATACTGGCTGTATTCGTCCATTTTGCGGGCTTCTTTTTTATCCAGAAACTGGAGTGGATCGAAGCCTTTTACCTCGCAGGCAAACTTGGTTTTAAACAGCGTGGCATCGAATTTGGTGATCAAAGCCGCCCCACTACGCCCCTGAACCAGTCCGTTCCAATATTCTTCTACGGTATTTCCAATGGGCGTCAAAGCCCCTAATCCCGTTACGACGACTCTTTTCATTTGATCATCCGGATTTATTCATCCGGTCTTTTAATAGATAATAGTTTTTTAACCGTCTGATAGTCAACTACCTGAGGTGATTTTACAGACGTTCGACGGCGCGATTGCGGCAGTCGGTCAGCAATTGTTCATTCCCAAACACTTTTACCAAGACCAGAGAGCCCTGGATTTCGGCAGTAGCCTGTTCGGCCAGTTCACGCGCTTTTTCCGGCGGATGGTTCGTCCGGTAAAGGTGTGCGAGAGCCGCCAGGGCGTTGTTAAAATGAACGCGCAACGGTTCGGTAAACGCTTCAGTTACTAAAGTCGTTTCCAGCGCCGTATTACCAATCAGACAACCGCCTTCCGACCGCACAATGCCGTTGAACAAGGCATCGATCAGGTGTTCCAGCCGCTTTTTCGGAGGCTTATCTTCATCATAAGCAATCGAAAAAAGCTGCTTTTCGTTAACCGCATTGAAATACAGCAGCACCTCGTTCATCAGGACTTCCTTGCTGCGAAAGTAGTGGTAAAAACTGCCTTTTAACAAACCGCAGGCTTGCGCCAGATCCTCCATCGTGGTTCGGTGGTAGCCTTGCCGTTTGAAAACCAGCATGGCTTTCTGCAAAATCTCCTCCCGCGTGACTTTCTGAACTGGCATGGTGCAAAGGTAAAAGGTTGATTTGTTTTTACCAAACGTTTGTTTGATAAAACGATACCAGTTTTGGGGTTGTTTCGCAGAGTTTAGCGGAGTTAAGGGAGTTTAGCAGAGAAAAAACTTCGCTAAACTCTTTTGTACTCCGCTAAACTCTGCGAAATAACCTGTTAACCAGACTATCTTTGCACCATGATTTTACAAAATGACCTGTTCCTACGGGCTGCCCGTGGCGAAAACGTAGAACGTGTTCCCATCTGGCTGATGCGGCAAGCGGGCCGGATTCTGCCCGAATACCGCGCCGTTCGGGAGAAAGCCGGGAGCTTCATCAAACTGGCGACAACGCCGGAGTTAGCCGCCGAAGTTACTATTCAACCCGTTGATATTCTGGGTGTTGATGCTGCTATTATCTTTTCGGATATTCTCGTAGTCCCGGAAGCGATGGGGCTGCCATACGAAATGGCCGAGCAACGGGGGCCGGTTTTTCCGCAAATCGTACGCAACCAGACGGAACTGGATCGAATCAAAATTGCCGATGCCGAAAGCGATCTGGCCTATGTGCTGGATGCCATCAAAATCGTTAAAAAAGAGCTGAATGGCCGGGTTCCGCTGATCGGTTTTGCCGGTGCGCCGTTCACGATTTTTTGCTACATGACCGAAGGCAAAGGCTCCAAGACCTTCTCGGTGGCGAAGAAATTGCTGTATGCCGATCCGGCCTTTTCGCATGCCTTGCTGCAAAAAATTACCGATAGCACCATTGACTATCTGAAAGCCCAAATCCGGGCGGGTGCCGATCTGGTGCAAATCTTCGATTCCTGGGCCGGCATTTTGTCGCCCGATCAATACCGAACGTTTTCACTGCCTTACATCAAACAGATTTGCGACGCCTTGGCCGAAACCACCAGCGTTCCGGTGACGGTTTTTGCGAAAGGCGCGTTTTTCGCCCGCCAGGAAATCGGGCAGTTGAGCTGCTCGGTGGTGGGGCTGGACTGGAACATGGACGCGGCCGAATCGCGGCAGTTGATTCCGGGCAAAACCCTGCAAGGCAATCTCGATCCCTGTGTATTGTACGCCGATTATGGGCAGATCAAAACGGAAGTGACGAAGATGCTGCAGACTTTCGGAACACAGCGGTACATTGCCAATCTGGGTCACGGGGTCTATCCCGATACCGATCCGCAGAAGGTTAAGTATTTTATCGAAACCGTAAAAGAATTCACCGCATGAGCGAGAAGAAGAAAGCCGACGCCGTATTTACCCGGCATTCCGAAGCGGAAATTCAACCGTTCGATACCTCAGAAGAAGCGATTCAATTTCTGGAGCAAGGAGCCAGGGAGAAGACGATTCAGCCAGTCGCGGTGATTTTTAATTACAAGGTGGTGTGGCGATACCACAACAACCGGGGTAAAGACTACACCGACGATTACATCAACGAAATCAGAAGACAGGCGGAGTAAATCAGTCGGTTTCAGCGCCGAATGGCCGAATCGTCGAATTTCTCCATCATGGTTTCCGGTTTGGTGAGTTCCGTGAAACCGAATTGCCGGTATAAACCGTGGGCGTCGCGGGTGGCCAGGAGCCAGCGCCGGATGACTTGCAACTCAGGATGGCCCAGAATGGTCGCCATGAGCCACTTCGACAGCCCTTGGCCACGGTAGTCTTCCAGCACGAAAACGTTGCCGAGGTAGGCAAAGGACGTAAAATTAGTCAGCACCTGCGCATAACCAATCTGGTTTTCGCCATCATAGAGGCCAAAATGCAAAGTCGTGTGCTCCAGTTGCTTTTGCAGCGTTTCGCGGCTGATGCCGGTGGCCCAATAGGAGCGGTTGGTCAGAAAATCGAAGATAACTTCAAATTGGAGCCGCGCCGGATCGGTCGAAATGGTGTAGTTTTCTTTCTGAACTTCCATTGGTTTACAATAGTGCTTCCTTGATGGCTTCCGTTTTCAGCCGTTGCTTGTCGATGGGTACGACGCCCAGCGATTCGCAGACCAGCCCTCCGGCCAGGTTCGACAGACCGGCGATGAAACGGGGCGGCAATCCGAGGGCCACGCAACAGGCGGCTACGCTGATGACGGTATCACCCGCGCCCGAAACATCCGAAATCTGGCGGATGTGGGCCGGAAACCGGTGAATTTCGCCCTGAAAATCGATAAAAACGCCCCGCTCCGAGAGGGTAATCAAGGCACCTTTCAGGTTCATCCGGGCTTTCAACTTGTCGATAGCAGCCTGAAATTCACCGGTTTTCGTTACATCGAAATCAATTTTCAATCCTTCCTTCAACTCTTTCAGATTGGGCTTGAAAAGCGTGGTGTGATGGTAGGCCATAAAATTCCGCTTTTTGGGATCCACCACCGTCGGAACACCCTGTTCGTTGGCAAAATTCGTAATTTCGGCAATGGCTTCCTGGCTCAGAACACCCTTGTCGTAATCCTGAAAAATAACTACCTGACACGTCGGGATTAGCTCTTTTGCTTTCGCAATCAGAAGATTCCGTTCCGGTTCGGAGATGTATTGATCGGTTTCCGTATCCACCCGAACCACCTGCTGCGAACCGGCCATGATCCGCTCCTTGATGGTGGTAATGCGTGCGTCGCTCCGAATCAGTCCGTCGCAGTTTAAGCCGTTTCCCCGGAGTTGACCGATCAGCCGGTCGCCCGGTTCGTCGGTTCCGATCACGGAGCAAATGATGGGTTCGGCACCCAGCGCCTGGACATTCAGAATCACATTACCGGCACCGCCCAGCCGCAGTTCCCGCCGTTGAACGGTTACAACCGGCACGGGGGCTTCCGGCGAAATCCGATCCACGCGACCCCAGACGTAGGAGTCGAGCATCACGTCGCCGACGATCAGGACGCGGAGCGAATTGAACGCTTCAAAAATTTCTTCCAGGGATGCGGTGTTAATCAATGCGGTACTGGTCAATGCGTTTGGTTTTAATCATTCTTACTTCAGGAGCGGTTTCAGTTTGGCCGTCCAGATTTCGTAGCCTTTCGGGCTCATGTGCAGGCTGTCGGCCCGGAACAGTTCGCCCCGGATCTGGCCGTTGGCATCGAGCATGGGTGTATAAATATCGAGGTATTGCGCCTGTTTTTGTTTGGCAATGTAGTTCTTAATGAGGTCGTTGGCTTCCATCGTAACCGGTAAAAACTTCCGGCGCGACGGGCTGGGCTTCATCGAAATGAAAACGATGGGCGTTTTGGGCAACGATTTCCGGATTTTCGTAAACAGCGTAACAAACCGGTCGCGCACTTCCTGAGCCGTCACGGTGCCGCTGGCGACATCGTTTTCACCGGCATAAATCACAATCTGTTTGGGTTTGTAGGGAACCGTCACGCGGTCGGCGAAGTAAATGACATCGGTCAATTTAGAACCGCCAAAACCGCGGTTGAGCACCTTTTTGTCCGGAAAATCGGCCTGGAGGGTTTGCCAGAGCTTGATGGACGAACTGCCGGTAAACAGAATCACATCCTGGGGGGGCGACGCGCTGCGGTCCTGTTCCTCAAAAGCCTTGATCTCGTTTTCAAAGGGAATGGCTTCCTGAGCAAACGAAGCGATTGAAATCGTGAACGTCAGCAGAAAAAGGAAGGGAATTTTTTTCATAACGAATCGTTTAGGAAGGTTGATAAAATAAACTGAAACAACGCGGGTGTCAGTCAACCACTCGAATAGCTCCATTTTCTACATCATCAATTTTGGTACGAAGTTCTGCCAATGCTGTATTAAGCGATTGCCATTCAATGAAATCGTCCCATTGGCCAAAAACTTCATGTTCTTGCTGATGGAGCTTTTTCTCGAAATCAGTGAAGCCAAGGCTGTACTTCATTTCAAGTTGTCGGGTGCGTTCCAGAAGCTCCCGTTGTTCAGCTAACAGACTCAGTAAGAGCCATTGACCAACCGTTTTTTTACTTACCTGTAGCATATCTTCCTGACTAATGAGTTGATCACAAAAACTGCACAACCGACTCCAACCCCATGCCGCGCGACCCTTTGATCAGGATGGCCGTGTTCTGAAACGGATTGTCCATAATCCAGTTGTGTAACGAAAATTTGTCGGGGAAATAATATGCTTTCGGCAGCGCCCCCAGCGCATACCGCATGTCCTGCCCGGCCAGAATCACGGTGTCGAATTTCCCTTGGGCAATCAACTCGCCCAAAGCCGCGTGTTCGGCGGGGCTTTCGGGTCCGAGTTCGTACATGTCGCCCAGAATCACGACTTTGTGAGTCGCATCCTGCTTCATGAAATGCTGAATGGCCGCAGCCATCGAACTCGGATTGGCATTATAGGCGTCCATCAAAATGGTGTTGCTGCCTTTCCGGATGAACTGCGACCGATTGTTGGTCGGATTATACCCCGCCACCGCTTCGTTCGCTTCTTCCGCCGGAACACCAAAAAACTTCCCGATGCAGAGCGCGGCCGCCATGTTGTCAAAGTTGTAACGACCCGGCAGGTGCGTGGTGATGACATGACCGACTTCATCCTTGTAAACCACTGGATTGTCGCTGAGAATTTCGTACTGATCGGTAAGCTGGTAAAAAACAGCCTCGCGGAACAGCCGTTCGGCCGCCATTTCCATCAAAACCGGGCTGTGGGCGTTGATAAAAACCGTGCCGCCCGTTTCGGCCAGAAAATCGAACAACTCACCTTTGCCTTTGCGAACCCCTTCAACGCCCCCGAACCCTTCCAGATGCGCTTTCCCGACGTTGGTAATCAGCCCGTGCGTCGGTCGGGCGATGGAGCACAGAAGCCGGATTTCGCCCTGGTGATTAGCGCCCATTTCCACAACCGCCATCTCGTAATTTTCATCGATGGCCAGCAGGGTGAGCGGCACGCCAATGTGGTTGTTGAGATTTCCCTGCGTCGCATAGGTCCGGTATTTTCGGGACACAACGCTGGCGATCAGTTCTTTGGTGGTCGTTTTTCCGTTCGAACCAGTCAGGCCGACGACGGGAATGGTCAGCGTATTCCGGTGGTAACGAGCCAGTTCCTGCAAAGCCGTCAGACCGTCGTCGACCAGCAAATACCGGCTGTCGGTCGCCAGTTCCGGCGTATCGACCAGGGCGTAGCGCGCGCCTTTTTCCAGCGCATCATTCGCGAATAAATTTCCGTCGAACTTCTCACCTTTGAGCGCGACATACAGACAACCTTCTGTAATTTTACGGGTATCAGTCGATACGCCCGCGCATTCGCGGAAGCGATCGTACAATTCAGGAATGGATATTACCATTTTCCGGAAAGAAGTAAACCAACGTTATGAGTCTGTTCGTTATCAGTTAACCGCACGACCTCCTAGTCGGCCGCTTTCACGCGGTTAATGAGCCAAAGTTACATGAAAAAGCTGTTTACCGTACTTTGTTTTCTGATTCTTCAAATCGCCCAGGCTCAAACCGGCGGTTCTTTTTCCTTCCGCTATGAGGCCGGGGCCACCGTCAAAATCGTGGGCCGGAACCTGGCTAATCCGTGGGCGGGCGGCATCAACGGGGCGCAATATTCTACCCTTCACCTCAACACCGATACGGTTGAAGACCTGGTGGTATACGACCGGCAGACCAGTCGGATTATGACATTTGTGGCTGAAAGACAGGCTGATGCGAGCTACGTCTGGCGGTATGCTCCGCAGTATGAGGAACAGTTTCCGGCCATTACGTTCGGCACCTGGATGCTGTTGGCCGACTATGACCACGACGGCAAAAAAGACCTCTTTACACACACCAACGGCGGGCTTCGGATTCTGCAAAACACCTCGGCAAACGGCCAATTGTCGTGGAAAACCATTGCCGACCCGGTTTATCACGAAGGACTTTCCGGCACGCTGAATTTGTACATCAACTCGGTCGATATTCCGGCGATTCTGGATGTCGACAACGATGGCGACATCGACATTCTGACCTACGACATCAACGGGGGAACGGCGAATCTGTACCAGAACATGAGCGTTGAGCGGAAAAACGATCCCAATGGCTTGGATTTCAAGCGAATCGGGTTTTGTTGGGGCAATTTTAAGAGCGACGATCACTGCGACGAATTCATTTTCGGACTGGATTGTATCTACGTCGGCAACGAAACCGGGGGCGACAATTCGGGTGCGCGGGTGAAGCACAACGGAAATTCCATGCTTGTGATCGACCTCGACGGCGATGGCAACAAAGACTTGCTGACGGCCCACGTCACCTGTCCCAACGTTTCGATGCTGACTAACGTCGGCGGCAACGGTGCTTCGGCCCGTTTCATCACGTCGACCAGCCGCTTTCCGGCGGTTACCCCGATCTCCTTCGATATTTTTCCGGCCCTCTACGCCGAAGACCTTGATTTTGATGGGATTAAAGACCTTGTCGCGTCGCCCAATACGTATGGAAATGAAGGCAACCTGATCGATTACCGGGCGTCCAACTGGTTCTATAAAAATGCCGGAACCAATAAACTGCCCAATTTTCAGTACGTCAGCAAAAGCTTTTTGCAGGAAGACATGATTGATTTGGGCGAAGGGGCAACCCCGGTTCTGGCCGATCTCGACGGCGACGGCGACATGGACTTGCTGGTGGGCAACGCGGGTGTTCGGGCCGCGAATGGCTACCGGGCCAGCATCGCGCATTTCGAAAATACCGGCACTAAAAGTAAACCGGTTTTTGAGTTGCGGACCACGGACTACCTGAAACTTTCGGAGCAATTTCTGTTGACCGATCTGAAAGTGGCCGTGGCCGACATCGACGGCAACAACAGCTTCGACCTGGTTTTCACCGGCAATTCGATCAACCGCGCACCGGAAATCCGGTACATTCTGAATCAGGCTGGCCGGGGTGCGGCTTTTCAACTTGACCCGACCAAGGTGCAGCAAATCCCGACGCCCGACCGGCTGGGCGTGATCGATATGCCGACCTGGTATGACGTGGATCGGGACGGAAAAACCGACTTGCTGATCGGAAAGCAAAATGGAACCATTGAGTATCACCGCAATACCGGCACGACAACCGCTCCCAAATACGAACTTCAGCAACAGAATTACGGCCAAATCAACGTGGTGCCCGGCGCGACCAGCCCCTCTATTGTCGTCATCGACCTCAATGGCGACCAGCGCCCCGAACTGCTGACCGGCACCCGCGACGGAAGCCTGCGACTCTATCAACTGCCGGAAAAACCTACCGACAAAATGGTATTGCTGGACTCCACGCTGGTGATCAACGAGATTACCCAGACCACGGACAAGGCCACGCCCGGTGCCAATCTGGTCCTGACGGCTGCCGATCTGAACGACGACGGTTTGGCGGATGTGCTGGCCGGAACCAGCACCGGTGGGGTTCGGTATCTCCGCAACACGTCGGAAAAAGTGATCATCACCGGTCTTGAAGACGAAGAAGCAAAGCTGCCGTGGGTGTATCCGAGTCCGACCGACCGGTTTTTGCGGGTAAAATCGCCCAACAACGGCGTCGTTCAGGTCATGAATCTGCTCGGCCAACCCGTGACGGCCCGGCTGGCAGTGCAGGCACATACCGAGGCTACGCTGGATTTGGGAACCCTGCCGATTGGCGTTTATTTGATCCGGTTGATGCGAGAGGGGCAACCCGTTCGGCACCAGAAGGTAGTTTTGTCGAAGTAAAAAAGGGGGATTGATTACTTTTACCCTCATACACCTAACACCGCTGGCATGATTGTTTTTGTAAACACCCCCTTGAATGAGTCCGATAAAGCGTATTTCCGTGCGCAATTGCCTGATAACTATGAAGTAATCTTCAAAAAAGACCTTCCCGAAGGCGAACAGCCAGCGGCTTTTCAACGCGCCGACCTGGTGCTGGGAAACCCGCCCCTGGCCTGGTTTTCGGGCGGTACCAGTCTGAAATGGTGGCAGTTAGATTCAGCGGGGTTCGACGGGTATAAAAATATTCAACTCAGTGCGCCAGTGACGAATATGGGCGATTATTTTGCCTGGCCCTGCGCCGAAACGATTGTGGCCGGAATTATCGCGTTTTACCGGGATATTCACGGACTGGCCGTGTTGCAAACGCAGAAGAAATGGGTGGGTGTACCGCTGCGGTTTAAACTGGGATTACTCAAAAACAAGAAAGTGATCATTCTGGGATCGGGAACCATCGGGCAAGCCGTCCGGCAAATGCTGACCGGTTTTCAGTGCGAGGTTAAATTCCTGGCCCGAACCAATCCGGAAGCCGAACTGCACACGCCCGAAGAACTGAAAGCCGCCCTGCCCGAAACTGATCTGGTGGTCAATTGCTTACCCGGAACGGCCAAAGGCTTTTTCTCGGCCGAACTGATTGCGGCTATGAAAACCGGCAGTGTTTATGCCAACATTGGCCGGGGCAGCACGACCGACGAAAAGGCTCTGATCGACGCCCTGCAAAGTGGACAATTAGCCGGTGCGGTGCTGGACGTCACCGAAGTGGAACCGCTTCCGCTCGACAACCCGCTGTGGGAGATGTCCAACGTGATTCTGACGCAGCACACGGGCGGAGGGCAGGCGACGGAAGACAAAGGTAAAGTCGACCTGTTTTTTCAGAATCTGAACCGGTTTATCAACGGAAAACCGCTGGAAAACCAGGTTGAGTTGTCGAAAGGGTATTGATAAAAATGCCCCTAAATCCCGAAACGTCGGCCCGGCCTGAAGGGGACTTTCTGCATCCGGATGTGGTTGCGTCCAAATCCCCTGAAGGGGATTTAGGGGTTTCGTCTCATGAAAAAAGCATTCTTCCTTTTACTCTTATTTTCTGCTTCGCTGGCCTTCGGGCAAACGTTGTCCAATCCGTTGTTGCCATCGGGGGCCGACCCGTGGAGCATTCACAAAGACGGTTTTTATTACTACACGCACACCACCGGGCGCAACCTGACGCTCTGGAAAACGCGTTCGCTGGCGGATTTGAAAACCGCTGAGAAGAAAATCGTCTGGACACCTCCGGCATCGGGGATGTATTCCAAAGAAATCTGGGCACCCGAACTGCATTTTATCCGGGGGAAATGGTACCTGATTTTTGCCGCCGATGACGGCAAAAACCGCAACCACCGCCTGTGGGTGCTGGAAAACGAATCTGCCGACCCCTTGCTGGGCACCTGGACGATGAAAGGCCAGATTAAAACACCCGATGACAAATGGGCGATCGACGGGTCGGTTTTTGAGCACAAAGGTAAACTGTACCTGACTTGGTCGGGCTGGGAAGGGGACGAAAATGGACAACAGGACATTTACCTGTGCCAGATGGAAAACCCCTGGACGGCAACGGGCAAGCGTGTCCGAATTTCGTCGCCGACCTTCGCCTGGGAAGTAGATGGCAAAATTCCCAGGCCGGGACCTGACGACAAACCAGTCGTGCTCGTCAACGAAGGGCCGCAACCCCTGGCGCACGGCAACCGCCTGTTTGTGGTGTTTTCGGCCAGCGGTTGCTGGACCGACAGTTATGCCCTGGGGATGCTGTATGTTGATGGTGACAAAGACCTGATGGACACCCGGAACTGGACCAAACTGAATCAGCCGGTTTTCAAAGCCGTGAACGTTTCGGGAACGCATGCCGCCGGTCACAACTCCTTTTTCAAATCACCCGACGGCACGGAAGACTGGATTCTGTATCACGCCAACCCCGATCCGGGGCAGGGTTGCGGAGGACACCGCTCGCCGAGGGCGCAGAAATTTACGTGGACATCCGACGGAATGCCGCAGTTTGGCCAGCCGCTCGCGCTTGACGTGACTTTGCCGGTTCCGAAATAATGTAATCACAGCCTTCAGGCTGTGGGTAAGATATAGGGCATAATCTGCTCATCGACAAAGCACCACAGCCACGACTCGCCGGGTTCGGCCGAGGCAATAACCGGGTGATTGGTGGCGTAAAAGTGTTTGGTCGCGTGTTGGTTGGGCGACGAATCGCAGCAGTGCGTCTGCCCACAGGTCTGGCAGGTCCGCAGATGTACCCAACGATCACCGGTTTTGACGCATTCCACGCAAACCGCCGGACGATCCGGTAGTATAACGGATTCAACAGCAAGGAGATGGGAGCAGGCTTTTTGTCTCATGGTAAAGAAAAATCAGTCGTCGGATTTCCGGCAACGGAACTAGGTTTCGGCTAAATATTTATGAACAAAACTGACCGCCATCGCCCCTTCGCCCACCGCCGACGCCACGCGGTTCATGGCGCCGGCGCGTACGTCGCCCGCGGCAAAAATGCCTACGCTGCACGTTTCGAGCAGGAACGGATCGCGGTCTAACTTCCAGAATTCTTTGTAATCGTCGTACCTTGCAAGGTCGCGGCCCGTTTCAATGAAGCCTTTGGGATCCTTGATAATGTTCATTTGGATCCAGTCGGTATACGGTTTGGTACCGATGAAAATGAACAAGGCGCTGGCCGGAACCTTCGTTCGCTCCTGAGTTTGCAGGTCCTCCAGGATCAGGCATTCCAGGTGCGATTCACCCAGCCCTTCGGCAATGGCGGTGCAGGGATGGACGTGAATATTCGGCGTTTTTTCGATCTGGTCGATCAGATACTGCGACATGGTGGCCGTCAGATCAGGACGCCGGATGATGATGTGGACGTCGGAAGCCATTCGGGAAAGGTACATGGCACCCTGCCCGGCCGAATTGCCCCCGCCCACGACGTAAACCGGTTTGCCCTTGAAAGCGTAGGCTTCGGTGGTCGCTGCGCCGTAATACACCCCCGCGCCCGTCAGTTTATCCAGCCCCGGACAGTCCAGTTTGTGATAAGCAACGCCCGTACTCAGCACAATACTCCGGGCTACCACCTCGCTTCCGTCGCTCAGCTCGATGTGTTTGTACTGGCCTTTCGGTTTGATGGCAACCACCTCGTGCGGAGCCAGAAACTCGACCCCGAAGCGGGTGGCCTGCGTAATGGCCCGTCGGGCCAGTTCGGAACCGCTCAGCCCCGACGGGAAACCGAGGTAATTCTCAATCCGTGAACTGGTTCCGGCCTGACCACCGGGCGCACGTTTGTCGATCAGAATGGCCCGAAGCCCTTCCGATCCGGCGTAAACGGCGGCCGCCAAACCGGCCGGCCCCGCACCAATAATCGCCAGATCATACAGCGATTGGGTGGCTTTGGCACTCAGTCCCAGCATTTCACCAACGGCAGGCATCGACGGCTGCTTCAAAACCGCACCATTTTCCAGCAAGACCGCAGGCAACTCTTTCGGCTGAATACCGTGTAAGTCAGCCAGTCGTTTGGCCTCCGGATTCGTTTCAAAATCAAGCCATTGGTACGGAAACAGGTTGCCCGCCAGAAAGTCTTTCAACTCGTGCGTCTGGGGTGAAAACTGATACCCGATCAGCTTGAGTCCTTCAAACGGCGGGCGGTAATTCGACTGCCAGTCGCTCAGCAATTCGTCCAGAATCGGGTACAGTTTTTCTGTGGGCGGGTCCCAGGGTTTGTTCAGGTAGTAATCCAGTTGAACGTCGTTGATGGCCCGGATGGCGGCTTCAATGTCGGAATAGGCCGTCAGCAACACCGTTTTAGCGTTGGGAAACGTCTTGCGGGCTTTGAGCAGAAAGTCGACGCCCAGCATTTCCGGCATCCGCTGATCGGACAGAAACAGGGCTACTTCCTCGTTTTTCTTCTTCAGTTCAACCAGCGTCTCCAGGGCTTCGCTGGCGGAGTTGGTGGCCAGAATCTTGTAATTTTTCCGGTATTGCTGCCGTAAATCCCGCTGGATGGCCTGCAAAACCGCCTGATCGTCGTCAATGGCAAGGATGATGGGGAGTTTCATGCGTTAGGATGTAATGGGCAGACAGACTTTGAATTCGGTTCTTCCCGGTTTGGAGTTGACGTAAATCCGGCCATTGTGGTGACGGACAATGCCCTGGACGATGTCGAGGCCGAGCCCGGTTCCTTTGCCAATGGCTTTGGTGGTATAAAACGGATCGAAAATATGGTCGAGGTGTTCGGCCGGAATCCCCGAGCCATCGTCGATCACGCGAATCAGTTCAAATTCGTGGTCCACTTCGCCGGTTATCTGCAACTGACCGCCGTTGGGCATGGCGTCGATGGCGTTGTCGATCAGGTTGGTCCAGATCTGGTTCAGTTCGCTGGGATAGGCTTCGATCTGCGGCAAATCGTCCGGGATCGTAACCTCAACCTGAATACTTTTTTCTTTCAGTTTATGTTTCAGCAAAACAAGCGTGCTGTCGATGCCTTCGCGCAGGTGAATGCATTCCCGACCGGTTCCGCGATCCATGTGCGTATACGACTTGATGGCATTTACCAGAATGGCAATGCGTTTGGATGCTTCCTCGATGTCGGTGACCAGCCGCTCCGTCACCAGATTATTGACCAGCCAGTTCAAAACCGTGGCCCGGTTATCCGGTGCAACGTCCACCAGGAGGGTGTCCAGATCGTCGGTCGTGAAGCCAAAATCAACCAGCGATTCGGTCAGCTCGCTGCCATCCGCCACGTCGTTATCGTCAAACCAGTCGAGCAGTTCATCTTCCAGGCTGCTGCGTTCCATCAGCGACAACCGCTTTCCCTCCGCCGGACCCTGGGTTTTGCGGAAGAGCAGGTTGCTGACCCGGTCGACCATCTCGTCGGTGACCCGGAGCGCCATCACGTCCTTAAACCGTTGGGGGGTGTTGTGCAAATGTGATTTCAGCGTGTCGGAACTCCGGACAATGGCCGAAACCGGGTTGTTCAGCTCGTGGGCCAGCCCCGCCGACATTCGTCCCAGCGCCATCATTTTATCGTTCTGCTGTAACTGCCGTGTCGTTTCGCGCACCCGGGTGGTCATGACATGCACCAGCGTTTCGGTCAGTTCGAATTGCGTCTGAATCATTTCGCGGAAGTGGTCGCGGTGCAGGGCCAAAACCGCCGTTGGGCCGATGGTTTGCCAAAAGGCCACGGATTCTACCATCCGCGAAAACGGCAGGACGCCCTCCAGCGAACCATCTTCCGACACCCGCAATTCCTGCTGCTGCCCTTGCTGGATGAGGTAAAACCGGATGTGACCTTTCAGGACAATCAAAAAATGATCGGTCGGGTCGCCGGGCTTGTAAATCATGGCATCAGCCGGATACTCGCGGCATTCCGAGCGATCGACCAGCCAGAGGAGCTGTTCGTCCGGCACACCCGTAAATCTCGGATTGTTTTTCAGTTCGGTCAGGCAATCCATGAAAAAGCGGTTTGAGAATCAAAAGATAAGCAATCGGCGGTTATTTTCCATAACTGAACTTCCCGCCGATCGGTTTCATCCCGCGTCTTGTTTCTGGTTTTGTCGGTTGTAATTTGCGGTATGAAGTATCTCGCCCTCCTGCTGGTTTCCCTGCTCGGGTTAAAACCGGCACTCACCCAACCCATCCGGTTTGCGTTTGTAACCGACACCCACGTGGGCGCACCCGCCACCGCTGCCGACGATTTGCAGCGAACCGTCAACGACATCAATGCCCAGGCCGACCTTGATTTTGCGGTTTTTACGGGCGATGTCACCGATTTTGGCTCGGAGGAAGAATTCCAAATTGCCAAACAAATTCTGGATGGACTGAACAAGAAGTGGTATATCTTCCCAGGTAATCACGACACGAAATGGTCGGAGAACGGCTGCAATAGCTTCCGGAAGGTGTTTGGAGCGGAGCGGTTTTCCTTCACGTTTGGCAAATACCGGTTTATTGGCTGCGGCAGTGGCCCCAACATGCGGATGTCGCCGGGGCTGGTGGCCCGCGAAGACGTGCTGTGGCTCCGGACTGAGGTCGAGAAACTGAAGGGTTCCGACCAGCCGGTTATTTTTATGAACCACTATCCACTCGATGAGTCGCTGGAAAACTGGTATTTGCTGATTGACGAACTCAAGAAAACCAACGTTCAGGCGGCTTTCTGCGGACATGGACACGCCAACCGCGAACTTAATTTTGAAGGCATTCCGGGAACGATGGGCCGTTCCAACCTGCGGGCGAAGGATCAAGTGGGCGGATACAACATCGTCACGATGCAGAACGACACCATGACGTTTGCCGAACGGACGCCCGGCCTGGCAACAAAAACCGTCTGGCGAACCATCGTGCTGGAAAACCATCACTTCAGTCAGCAACCAGCCAAAAGCTATCCCCGTCCCGACTATAGCATGAACGAGCAATACGCCAGCGTAAAACCGGTTTGGGCCAAACAGGACAGCAGCGATATTGGCGCGGGTATCGTTGAAAGCGACGGTTTTTGCATCTATCCCAACACCAGCGGGCAGATCGTGGCACTCTCCACGGCTGACGGAGCGGTGCGCTGGCGGTTTGCCACGGGCGGAAAAGTCTATTCAACTCCGGCCATTCGCAAAAACCGGGTCGTGGTCGCTTCGACCGACGGCACGATCTATTGCCTCGACAAACGCAGCGGCACCCTGCTCTGGAAGCAGGAAACCGGCCAACCCATCGTGGCGTCGCCCGTCATGGATCGGAACACGGTTTTTATTGGTAGTTCCGAAGGGAAATTCCGGGCGTTGTCGCTGGCGGATGGCTCGGTACGCTGGACGTTCACGGGCGTCAAAGGCTTTGTGGAATCGGTGCCGGTGGTCGACAAAAAGCGCGTGTATTTTGGTTCGTGGGGCTCGTCGTTGTATGCCCTGAACCGGAAAACCGGCGATTCGGTCTGGCGGTGGACCAACGGGAAAATGCGCAATTTCTCGCCCGCAGCCTGTGTGCCGGTTCTGGTCAAAAACCGCCTGTTCATCCAGACGCCCGACCGCACCGTGACGGCCATCGACGCCGAAACCGGGAAGGAAATCTGGAAAGCCAGCCAGCACAAAGGCTTCGAGTCGATGGGCGTGTCGGAAGACCGTTCGCTGATTTACGTCAAGTGTATGCAGGATTCCGTTTGGGCCATTCCGACGAACTCGGCCAATGGGCAAGGCGCGTGGTTTGTCAATTGTCAGTATGGCTACGAAATCAGTCCGGGGCCGCTGACCGAGCGCGACAGACTGATTTACGTGCCGACCGACGAAGGTGCGCTGTACGTCATCGACCGCCAGAACCGTAAACTGGTCTGGTCTCACAAGCTGTCGAATGCCATGCTCAACCGCGTTTGGCCGTTGAAAAACCGCCGGGTACTGGTGACGACGATGGACGGAAAGATTGCGTTGTTGTCTAACCCTGTCAGCGGTCGAAGACCCTGACAGGGTTAGACAACAACGCAATCTTTAGTTTGGTCCCGGTTTTGCTAAAAAAGAACCGCTTTCAGGGTCTTCGACCGCTGACGGGGTTCTTTTTTAGCAAAACCGGGATCGCGGCCTGTCGGTTGTCTTCCAGGCCCATTCCGGCAACGGCCAGCTCATAGGCATCCACAATCGACAGCCCCGAACCCAGGGCCTGATAAAATGTCGCCGAAAAAGCAATCGCAGCTTCGTCGCCAATCGAACGTTGCATCCCGATCACGTACGGAATGTGTTGGCCGATGGCGCGGGCCTGCGTTTCGGAGTAACAGGCATTCAAGAGCACGCACTGCACCGAGTCGTCGAAAACCGCAAAAAGTCGACCCAAAGCCTCGGCACTGACGGTTTTCAACTGCCCGCTTTCCGTTTCCAGACACAGCCCTTGATCGGTGCCGTGGCCGGAAAAATGCACAATAGTCGGTTTTTCCTGCAAAATAGAGCGCGTCAACGTGCGGGGAGTAACGGCCAGGCTGGTGGAAAACAGAATCCCGTCGCTCCCCCGCAGTTCCTCCTGAATCTCGCGGGCTTCGGCACCCAGCCGCAGCGGTTCGTGGGTCATGGGGTTGGCCGAAAGAAATAAAATTCGTTTCCAGGCTTTCGTGTCGGGCGTGGGAACGGCCAAATCGTCACTGCTGATCAGTACTTCTTTTTCGAGCACATCCAGATCTCTGGAGCGGTTTCCGAGGTGAACTGTAATCTGAAGCAGCAACGGATGGCGACCGGCTTTGAGCGGGCGCACAAAAAACTTCCATTGGGTGTCGTCGCCGGTCCAGATTTCCTGCCGCTCGGTGCTGATCGTGGTAATTTTGAAATACTCCCCACCCGAACTATCGACCAGCCGAACACTCATTTCGTTGCCGATGATAATGTCCTGATGAACACTGCCTTCGCTGATCTTCAACAAGGCAGCTTCTACTTCCTTCCCCGCAATCCGCACCGTGCAGGTCGTTTGCGAATTCACCTTCATGGAACCGGGGATGTCATAATCAAGCTGGCCTTCGCGAAGCGGAGAATGCGTGGGTTTGGCTTCAGCCGGGCTAGTGACCGGCGGAGCGGGCGGGGGCATAAAAGCAGGTGAAGGAATGTGCGACGACCTGGAAGGGGCCGTTTCATATTCGACATTTTCCAGGTTGATGGTAATCCGGTTTGCCCCCCGGACTTTCTCCGGTGCCGCCGAACCAATTACTGTCCTGGGTTGTGACTGGGGCTTTTGGTTTTCTGACGCCACTACCTGTCCCCGACCACTGAGGGGGAAAAAAAAGTCCTCGCCCCGGCTCTGGTTCAGGGGCTGCGCAAGGTCCGGGTGTTTAGCGAGAACAACGTTGATGCGTTCCATGAACTTCATCGCCACCTGCTGATAACCGTCGCTGTTCGGGTGAATTTCGTCATACCACTGGTCGGGCCGGACGGTTTTGCGGAGGTCGAGGTAGGAAACATTTTCGAAGGCTTCGGCCACCGTTTTGATCCGGCTGTTGAACTCGTCCAGAATAAATTGAATCGTGGCAAATCGGTCCTCCTGCCGATTGATGCCTATTTCGATCATATAGCGGCCCAGCCAGCCTTTGTTGGTCACTTGCAACGGAATCACGTAGTCGTAGCCATGCACCAGAATCTGAAGGTTCGGTTTATAGATTTTCAGGTGGCCAAACATCGCTTTGTACAGGTCGCGCAGCGCATCCAGTTCGGCGAATACCTTGTCATTCAGAAACCGACGCGGATTCTGGCCCGGTGGTTCGCTCATATCCGGATTTGCTTTCAGAAATGTGCGGAACTGGTCGCCGAGGATGTCGTTGCCGCCCCCGCTGATGAGAAAAAAGGCCGGATTCTGTTCGTCGATGGCATCGAGGTATTCACCGGTTTTCTGGTAATTCCGGAGCGTATCGCCCGCGGCTGCCACGCAATAGATGGCGAACGCCCGCGAGAGGTGGTCGATGGTGTCGGTCACGAGCGGATGCTGAAACCACGAATCGCCCTCCGAAACCAGCCGGACGCGGTTGGGGAAACGTTTGGTTACCTGCGCATACTGCCGGTTGCGCAACCGGTTGGCCAGCGTGTTGGCCGCAGCCAGACCCAGGTCGCTAATCAGCCCGCGTTCGTCCAGGTGCGCCGAATCCAGCACTTCAATGTCCGGTTTGAGCTGGTAATCGGTTTCCCAGTTCGTTCCCGGATGGGCATCGAAATAGATCCCCAACGCAAAGGGTGTTGTAACCGGATCGTGGAGCATCGCGTTGAGTTCAGTATCCAGAATCACATTGGGCTCCGGATTGACCAGCTTCAGGGTATACGACTGCGTTGTCCAGCCCGTCAGTTGAATCGAACGGTCATCGGTTGCAAAACTGCCCCGATTGCCACCCCGGTTTTCATCGCCGGGCAGGGGCGGGTCGGGCAGGGTTGCCAGCGTCAGTGCCTGTGGATCGAACTCATCCGTGCTAACAATCAGTTTGATGTGTTCCAAACGGGTTGGCCAGTTGTAAAACCGCATCGTGTCCTGCAACGTGGCGGGCAGGTAATCCTGTCTGTTCAAACCCAGACAAACCGAATTGCCCGGTTCCAGCAAATACGCTTTGGGGTTCAGAAAACCGGTGAACGATTCAAACGTAGACGAGAGATATAGGGCCGAGCAGTACATCGAACGCTGGTTGCTGACGGGATTGGTGATCTTGACCTGAAGGTTGCTTTGCCAACGGCCATTGGCCTGTTTTTCATAGTGAATCGGAAGGAGGTCATTTTCCGGAAAAATCGCCGTTGTTTGCCCGTCTGCCCCGATCCGGGCAAATTCCACCGTCAGCGGTTTTCCCGGTAGCTGGTTGGTGCCCGAATTGGTCAGGTTGTTCATAAATTCCCAGCGGGACAGGTGTTTCAACTGTTCCACCAGTTCCGGGATGGCCGTTTCGGATGCGGTTTCAATCACGTTCGTCAGCGGGCGGTAAGGGTCATTGGGGTAGGTGATGTAATAGCGACCATCCTGATCGTGAACCACATACTTCGCCAACTCTTCCCGTTCTTCGGTCACAATAAGTCCTCCGCTTTCGTTGGAGAGCTTGTCGAGCAGTGTTTGCTGGTCTTCCAGCAAACCGCCCCTGTTTTTGAGGGTAATGGGCAGCGGAAGCATCATCAGGCCGTCGATGGTGGCCTGAAAAACCGCATTCTGGTTCAGGTTGACCGACGGCTCGAACCGCAATTGCGTCGAGTCGACCCGAATGAGGCCCGGTTGGGCGGAGTATTTCTGGCCGGGGTCGTCGGGATTGAAAACCGTGATGGTTTTGGTTTCCATCGTAATGCCGTGAATCGCGCCCAGGTTCAACTGCCAGCCGGTTTTTCGGTTGTAGGTCACCTCGCCAATGGCCGATTGCCCCCGTTGGCCCGGCCGGTTGAGAAAGGTGGTATGCAGCAGCGAATCATCCCCGTTGGCGACGTAAATGCGCGGTTTTTGCTCGTACACATTCCGCAGATATTGCCGGACCCGGCTCCGCAGCGTGTAGTAGCTCAGGTCGCCCGCCGACGCTCGCAAAACCGTCAGCAGCGTTTTGGTAAAAACACCTTCACCGCTGACCTCTACCGCCGATTCGTCGGATTCGCAGGCCGATAACTGGACGTGCGTTCCTTCGGGCAAGGCAACCGCATCGCCCTGCTGCCGGATCGTATCCGCAGCAATCGTCTGTCCGAAAATAAACTGCTCCCAGGGACGTTTGGCGAAGGCAAATGGGATGCGTTTTTCGCGGGGGGCTTCGTCTTTGAACACGGTTTGCACCAGCGCCCCGTTGCGGGTATTGTCGCCCGAATGACAGCAGTCAAAAATGGTAACGACATGCGGTTTTTTTGCCGAAAGTTGCTGGATAAGATACCGTAATTCCTTGTCTGCCAGTAGAAAGTCGGAAGCGGTTTGTTCGTCATAATGACAGGCCAGGCACTCCAGCCGGCCATCGGTTTCGTGCTTCCAGACCGTCGGATCGGCCCATTCCTGCGTGCCGTGTCCAGAGAAATAGAACAGGGCTACATCACCTTCTTTCGCCTGTCCCAAATGCTCACGAAAAGCACTGACAACGCTGGCCTTGTCGGCTTTCCTGTCCTGCAATAATAAAACGTGCGGTTCAAAAGCGGGATCGTTTTTGAGGTAGCGCTGCACCTTGAGGGCATCCATGACGCATCCGCCGAGGGCCGGAAACCGGATTTGCCCCTGCAAAATCAGATCAGCCCGGTAGTCGTTGATGCCCACGATCAGGGCGTAGAGTTTTGGTTTAGGAGTCGTGTTCATGGTTGAGGTAGGGAGAAGGGCCGGGAAGACCGGTCGGATTTTTGGAAAAATCGGGGATGAGGTACGCTTTTACAGCCGGTTCAAAACCGAATATAATTTAGGCGAAACAATCTGTACAGAAAGCGATCTATTTATCGAACGGCGAAAATAAAAGGACGAATTCCAGTATTCGGAAGAATGGCGCTTTTTGCCCGGTTTCAGTCCCGTCGGCGGCTAAAATGGAAGCACCAATTGCTGGCCGGATGGCTGGTCGGAAGCGTCGAGGTTGGAGAGTGAAATGCCCAATAGCCGGACGCCTTTGGAAAGGGGAAAAAGTGACGTGAGCAATTCGACGCCGATGCGATCCAGAAAAGTTTTCTGGGAAACCGGCCCCAGCGTGGTTCGGCTGCGGGTAATTTGCTCAAAATCGGCAAATTTTACTTTCAGCGTAACCGTGCGCCCCACCACCTGAATGCGTTCGCACAACCGCCAGACCGAGTCGAGCAGGGGTTGTAAACCCGCCAGAAGGTCGGCTTCGGTGGTTAAATCCCGGTCGAAGGTCGTTTCCGACCCAATCGATTTCCGAAGCCGGTCGGGCGTCACGGGCCGGTTGTCGATGGCGCGGGCGATGGTGTAATAATAACTGCCCGCTTTTCCAAAATGCTGTTTCAGGAAGGCTTCGGACTGTTGCCGTAAGTCCCAGCCGGTAAAAATACCAAGCTGGTTGAGCCTGGCGGCCGTGACGCGGCCAATGCCGTGGAATTGCCCGACGGTCAGGGTTTCGACAAACGCCAGACCCTGCGACGGTTTGATCACATACTGACCGTTGGGTTTGCGATAATCGGAGGCCAGTTTGGCCAGAAACTTGTTGTACGAAATCCCGGCAGAAGCCGTCAGTTGCGTTTTTTGCAGGATTTTTGCCCGGATTTCCTCCGCGATCTGCGTGGCTGAAGGCATGTTTTTTAAGTTATCCGTCACATCCAGATAGGCTTCGTCCAGCGATAAGGGTTCGATCAGGGGTGTATATTCCGCAAAAATGGCGCGGATTTCGCTGGAAACGGCCTTGTAGACATCGAAGCGGGGTTTGACAAAAATCAGGTCGGGACATTTGCGGAGGGCAACCGACGACGCCATCGCGGAACGAACGCCAAATTGCCGGGCTTCATAACTGGCCGCTGCCACGACGCCCCGCTGGCGCGATCCGCCGACGGCCACGGGTTTCTGGCGCAACGCAGGATTGTCGCGCTGCTCCACCGATGCGTAAAACGCATCCATGTCGATGTGGATGATTTTTCGGTTTGCGGGCTGCTCCACGGAACAAACTAACGGTTTTTTCTAACCATAGCCTAAACCGTAACGTTCCCCACTGCCTGCTGAATTGATGGAGTGGCAACTCCTTTCTGCGCAACCTCCTCCAAAACCCGTGAACACCTTACCGAAACACCGTTTCCAGCATGCCATTGATGGCTTCCGGCGACGAAACCAGCGGGTCGATTTGCCCGTAGTTGCCGTTGACGCCGTAGACCACCGTCGTTTTTTGTTGCGGGAAATAGAGCATGTTGGCGTAATAACCAATGGCGTCTCCGCTGTGGGTATACGCGATTCCGTAGGGCGTTTCAATCCTGAAAAATCCCAGACCGGCGGCTGTTTTGTAGGTTTCCGGTTCCTGTTTGAGCGGTTCTTTCCACTGCATGGCTTCGGCCAGCGTGGCCGGTTTGAGTAGCTTACCGTCGAACAAGGTGCGCAGAAAAACCGCCATGTCGTGCGGATTGGAAATCAGTCCGCCATCGGCCGTGTAATAATCCCAGCCGCTGTAATACGTGCTTTCCACCACATTCAGATCATTGTACAGATCGACGTAACCCCGGATAATGGTTTTCGGAACCGGGTTTCGGGCGGCAAACTGCGTGCTGGTCAGGTGCAACGGGCGAAAGATTTTTTCTTCAAATACCTGATAAAAAGGCTTCTGTGTGATCTGCTCGATGAGCATTCCCAGCAAAATGTAATTGGTGTTGGAATACCGCATGTCGGCTCCCGGCGCGAAATAGGCCTTCTTCCCGTTCGCATACGCCAGCAATTCGCCGGGCGACCATTCTTTCTTCAGGTCATTCAACGAAGCCGTCTGGAATTGCAGATTCTGGATGTAATTATACAGCCCGCTTGAGTGATTCAGGAGTTGGCGAACGGTCACTTTCGTGCCATTGTCGAGCTTGCTGAGCACCGAATTCGGCAGGTATTTACTAACGGCATCATCCAGTGACAGAAGTCCTTCGTCGTAAAGCATCAAAACCGTCACGGCGGTGAACGTTTTCACGGTGCTGCCGACGCGGGTGATGTTGCATTTCTGCAAGGGAATCTGGTTGTAGAGGTCGGCCATCCCGGCGGCTCCCAGCCATTCGCCGTTGACTGGGTCCTGAACGGACAATATAATCCCCGGTACGCCCCGACTGACTTTCTGATCGAGCAGGGCCTGAAAACGGCTCCGTTTGGGGTGCGTGTCGCTCTGGTCGTTGAAATCGACGGAACAGGCGAAGGTAGCCGGGGCAATGACTTCGGAGTGCGTGCAACTCAACAGGAAGGCCAGCAGGAAAAGGGGGAAGGTTCTGAGTAAATGGGTGGTTGTGTTCATGGGTGTGGGGTTAACGAAAGGGGAAAAATTCATACCCAACCGCCAGATTGGTGTGCGTCATGAGGGGGATGAAATCCGGGGAAAACGGATATTCGATCCAGGGTTGATACTGCACAAAAAGCCGGGGAGACCGGGGGCTGTTGGGACGAAGCCGCAACCCGATTTCCAGCGGAACGGAAAGCAGGAGGTGGGGCGTCCCCCGGTCTTTTTTCAGGACGTAACGCCCATCTTCCAGCCGGAATTCGTCCTGCGTTCGGAACGTATGCAGATAGCCGATGCCGAGCCCGATGGAGGCATACAGTGAAAGCGGCAATTGCCGTTCGTAGCGGAAATCCGTGCCCAGAAAAATACCCTGCGCTACTTCTTTGTGATGGTAATACCCGGCGGTTAGACCCTGAACCAGGCGGGATTTTGACCGTCGTTTCAACGCCCACTCGGTCCCGATCGACACGCCGGGATGGAGCGGTTTGGTGACCAGCCCGTCGGCAAAAGGAATGGACGTGCTTTCGGAAAAAAGGGTCAGGCGAACGGGGAGCGAACCGCTCGTTTTCTGGGCTAAAACCGGGCTGGCGGCTCCCAGAAAGCCAGCCCATAGAAGCGCCTTCAGGAAGGCCGGGTACTGTTTCATGTGCGAATGTGGATGTTGTTTACAGTCGGGCAGTTCGGAACGGGATGTCTGAATTGCGCTGCAAAAATACCGGTCTGATGGCGCACAGCGGGTGTTTTGGCGGGAGAATGGAACCCAAACCGGCAAAATAGCCGCTGAAACGGACGGCTATTTCCCCAGCCAGGTCAGAAAAACCGTGGCCCGGTCTTTCGAGACATACACCGCTTCCGGAATAGGCGGGCAGAGCGTCACGAGGAGTTTTCGGGTGGGCGTCTGTTCGACGGACTCGATGCTGCGAATCTGGGCGATGACCTGGCGATTCAGCTTGAAAAACCGGGTGGCATCGACCTTCTCCATAACCTCGTCCAGCGTTTCCCACACCACAAATTTTTCCTGTCGGATGCTGACCAGATAAACCACTTTTTCGAGGATGATAAAGTAGGCGATGTCATCCATCAACACCGGTTTTTGGGTGTGTCCCGTGCTGACCAGAAACGACGGTGCCGTCTGCGGTTTTTCCAAAACCGGAAGCGTGACCGGCTGGGCGGGAGTAGGCAGGGAAACCAGCGAATGCAGCATGTTCAGCAGCAACAAAAACGTGGCGGAGAGGGGTAATTCGGCCAGAAAAATGGAGCTAAAATTCGGGCTCAATTGCAGGAAAAACCGGACGTAAACGACCTCCAGAAACACCAGAACAAGCAGGGGGATTGCAATGCCCCAAAGCACCTGCCACCGGATCCGGTTCTGGCGGTCGGTGGTCCAGGGGTATTTTTGATTGAGTTTTTCCGTCACCCGGTTCAAGTACCAGCCTATGGCAAAAGTATAAGCCAGGGCGAACAGCACATCGGTGTAGAAACTCGGCAGCCGGATTCGCTCGCGGAACGGCGTATCGTTTGTCACCAGCACCACGGTCAATGCGATGAGGAGATACACCAGCCATACCCATCGTTTCCTGTGAAAAACCGCGTTCAATTTCCGGAGCTGTTAACCTGAACGCAAAGATAAAAAGGGTTTTTGAGAGTAAAGAGTAGAGACAAGAGAGTAGAGAAGACAAGAGAGCATAGACAAGAGAGTAAAGACGTTTCGTGCAGTCTTTATTCTCTTGTCTATGCTCTTTACGCTCAAAGAAAAATTACCGCTTATCCCACCAGACTTTGCTCAAATACGTGTCGCCGTTGGCCATTCTCGACGAGGCCTCGTTGTAGTTGGTGGCATTCCGGAGCCGCTCGGTGCTTGAGTAAACGCCCCGGCGCGGAATCTGGCCGTTGGTCGTGCCGGGATTCGGACCGGGTTTCAGTTTGGGGTAGCCCGTGCGTCGCCATTCGGCGTAGGCTTCGTAGTGCCGCATGAATAGGCTGATCCACTTCTGGTTCATGATCTGCTCCAACTGCTGCTCCTCAGTGCCCGTCAGTTTGCCTTCCCGGCTCAGGTATTCCGTAATGGCGGTTTCGGCAATGGCATACGGCTGAATCTGCATTGTGGCCCGGATGCCGGCCTGATAAAAACCTTCAGCCTGTGCCGGCGTCAAACCGCCCCAGCCCAGCAAAGCAGCTTCGGCCTTGAAAAACAGGTTGTCGGAATACGCCAGAAAAACGTACGGAAAGGTGGCTTTCCGGTCGTTGTAAATAGCAATGGTGCCGTACGAATAGTCGTCGCGGTTGATGATGACACTGCCGCCCAAGGCAACCCCCAGACCCCGGTAAACGGGTTTTCCGGCTTTCTTGGAGTTCTCGGTTGGCTCGGCGATGCGGGGCAGACGCGGGTCATTTTTGGCGAGCAGAACGTCGATGAACGGAGCGGCCAGTTGGTTCAGCTCTTTACTGCTGTTGTAACCGCCGATGGTCGGGTGGTAGCCAAACGGATTGCCGTCCTGTGTCACCGTCGGCATGGCCCCGTTGTCGGCGTTGCTTTCGATCAAAGGCGCTTTCAGGGCCTCTTCGACGGTTTTACGCGCCAGAGCCGCATCGGCAAAACGAAGCCGCATGCCCATCCGGAGTTTCAGCGAGTTGGCAAACTTCCGCCATTTGGTGACATCGCCCTTGTACACAAAATCCGCGTTGCCATACGACACATCCGTGGCCGTCAGTTGGGCGACAGCCGCATCCAACTCCGTGATGAGGGATTTGTAAATGTCTTCCTGCTTGTCATATTTCGGCAGCAGAATCAGGTTGTCGTCGGGCAAACCGGCCTGGGTATACGGAATATCGCCCCAGAAATCGGTCATGCGTTGCCAGAAATAGATTTCCGTGATCTTGGCAATGGCCAGTTTCGTCCGGCCGGTGGGCGTAGCTTCCTGGCCTTTCAAAAGTTGATTCCGAATCTGCGACAGGTTCTTGATCAGTTCGTAATGGGCGGTCCAGTTGTTGGTTTCGTAAATATCGCGGTCTTCGAGATACTGCGAAGGGGCCGACAACGAGCCGCTGGCCCACTGCTGCACCCACGAACCGACCTGCCACCAGTTGGTGCCGTCGGCCAGAAAACCGCTGAGTTGCGCCTGCGAATACAGGTACTCAGCCGGAACGCTGCGGGGCTGGGTGGGGGAGATGTTGATTTCCTCGAAGTTATTGGTACAGGCTGATGCCGTAAGGAGCAAACCCAGTACCGAAAGGCGTATTTTTTTAGAGAATCGTTTCATGATTGTGATGCCGTTTGGGTTCCGATCAGAAGTTCAGGTTGAGGTCTACACCAATGGTTCGCAGCAGCGGGAGCGAGTGTTGTTCCATGCCCATCGTGCCGGAGTTGACGTTGATGGATGAATTTTCCGGCGAAAAACCGTCGGTATGCCGTTCGATGTAGCCCAGGTTCCGGCCATACAAAGCCAGTGAAGCGCCCCGAACCACCTTGTTGTTTTTGAGAATGGCCGACGGAAGCTGGTAGGAAAGCCGTAATTCCCGGATCGCAATGTAGCTGGCGTCGTACAGGAATTCTTCGGCGACGGCAAAACCCTTGTCCGAAGCTACCCGGTTCCAGTAGGCCTGCGCCGTCACCGGAATGTCGTTGGCCTGGCCCGTGCTGATCCACTGGTTGCCTTCCCGGCGTGCTTTCACCCCGGCGGCAATCAAACCGCCTTCGCGTCCTTCCAGCGTCCGTTTAGACGTACCGTAAGCAGCTTCCTGCACGCGTCCCTGCGAGAAAATCTGACCACCCTGCCGGATGTCGATTAAGCCGCTCAGCGATAAGCCTTTGTACGAGAAGGTGTTGGTAAAACCACCGATCCATTTGGGCGTAGCGTTGCCGATGGCCACGGTTCCGATGCTCTGCACAATGGGAAGGCCTTTATCGTCGATCAGCCGGTTGCCGTTGGCGTCTTTTAGCCAGGCATAATCGGCGGCTTTCAACTGGCCGTAGGGTTGTCCCGGTGCCGCGACGACCCGGATGTTGCGGTCGGAACCGACCACGATTTCGTTCACGCCGTCGATCAGTTCAAGCACTTTGTTGCGGTTGGCGGAGAAGTTAAAACCCGCATCCCACGTAAACCCGTTTGCCAGTTTGATGGGCGTTCCGGCAATCAGGAATTCGATCCCTTTATTCTCAATCCGGCCGGCATTGGTGAGTTTGCTGCTGTAACCCGTTGATTGCGAGATGACAATCGGCAAAATCTGGTTGCTCGTTACGGAATGATAATACGTAAAATCCAGGTTCAGGCGGTTTTTGAAAAATCGTAACTCGGCCCCGGCTTCGTACGACGTTTTCAGTTCGTTTTTCAGGTTCGGGTCCACAATCGTGCTGGTGTAGGTTGCCAGCGGCTGGTTCAGGAACGTATTGGCATTCAGACCGTAATAGCCGGTGGTCGAATACGGATCGCCCGAACGGCCGGCCTGCGCGTAGGAAGCCCGGAGTTTGAAGTAATCCAGCGCCGGAATGTTCAGCGGAATGGCATCCGTTACGGCCCAGCTCAACCCCACGGATGGGTAGAAAAACGAGCTGTTGGAGATTGGCAAGGTCGACGACCAGTCATTTCGCGCCGACACGTCGAGGAACAGGTAATTGCGGAAGCCGACGCTGGCCTGCCCATATACCGAGTTGATGATGGACTCGGAAACCCCCAGCCGGGGCGTATTCAACACCGTCCGACCCACGGCATACAAGCCCGGAATGCTCAATTGCGTGCCGGTATTGCCCGTAATCCGGTATTTGTTGCTCAGGTGATTCGCCCCAAAGTTGGCGTTGATCGAAAATTCGCCGACTTCTTTGTTGATCATCAGCAAGGCGTCCACGTTTTCGGTTTTGCTAAACTCTACATTCTCAAACACATCGCCGGTTTGCGAGATCCGCGTTCCGACGGCTTTCCAGCCATACTGGCGCTCGTAATACAAATCCGTTCCGTAGCGCACCTGCAGGTTGACGCCTTTTATGAACTCGTAATTCAGCTTGGCGTAGGCGATGATGCGATCGCGGGTGTCCTCGTTGTGCGTGTTGTTGATGGTCCAGAACGGGTTGGACGTCACGGAGTTGCTTTCAAAGATTTTCTCACCGCCGACAAAATACCCGTTGCCGCCGAGGTCCTGCGAATAGCGAATGTCCTTGGCCGAGTAGGCATACCGCTTCAGACCGTCCATGTTCAGACTGCGGGGAACGTACAAAAACCGGTAAACCGGGTTCAGACCGTCGTCACCCACATAGGGACGGTTGTTGACAAACTGGTTGACGTAATTGACTTTCGTGTCCAGGTTCAGTCCTTTGGCAATATCCGCCGAGAGTTTCACCGTCACCGAGTTACGGTTCAGCTTGTTGGTGGGCGTAAAGCCGTCGTTGGTCAGGTTGGTCAGCGAAAAATAATAGTTCACTTTCTCACCCCCGCCATCGACGCTCACGGTATTCATGGCCTGTTTTTCCGGACGGAAAAAAGCCGAATAGGGGTCAGTAATGGGCGAATAGCTCACCGTATCACCCCACATGTCTTCGATGGTTTGACCCTGCATTTTAGGACCCCAGCTTCCGCGTGTCGTCGGGTTCCGGCCCGCACTGAGTTTGGGCACACCGCCCGTTAACGCGGCATTGAAAGGCACAACGACGCCGTTGGCCTGCCGGTAAAACGTAAACTGTCCGTTGTAACCCTGTCCGTATTCGTTCTGGTAATCCGGTTTGACGAGCGCGTTACCGACGGAATAACTGCCGCTGTATTGAATGGAAGGCCGCCGGTTGCGCCGACCCGATTTGGTCGTGATGATCACCACCCCGTTGGCGCCCAACTGACCGTATAAAGCCGCACCGTTGGGGCCTTTCAGGATGGTCATGGATTCGATGTCGTTGGGGTTGATGTTGGAAATACCGTCACCGCCGTCCAGACCGCCCTGCAACTGAAACGAGCTGATGGCCCGGCGGTTGGAATTGTCGATGGGAACGCCGTCGATCACGTATAAAGGCTGCGAGTTGCCCGACAGTGACGAGTTGCCCCGAATCACGATCCGCGACGAACCGGCCATCCCGCCCGCCGACGAAGTGACCTGAACCCCCGACACTTTTCCGGACAACGCCGTTCCCAGGTTCGTCACATTCGCCTGCGCCAGGTCGGTGCCCTTGATTTCACCGGCGGCATAGGTCAGCGCTTTTTTCTCACGTTTGATCCCCAATGCCGTGACAACCACTTCGTTCAGCGTCTGGTCACCAGGCAGTAAACGAACCGTAAGGACACTCTGGGTGCCTACGGTAATTTCCTGTTTGGCATAGCCCACGAAGCTGAAAACCAGCACCGCATTGCCATCGGCCACATTGAGTTTGAAAGCCCCCTGCGCGTCGGTGGTCGTTCCCTGCGTGGTGCCTTTGACGGTGATGCTGACGCCGGGTAGGCCCTCACCTTTGTCGTCGGAAACCGTTCCCGAAACCGCCTGATCCACGGCTGCGGTGGCGGGTTCGATGGGTTGCAGGTCGCTGGTCTTGCCTTTGGTCAGAATGATGCGGTTTTCGGTTACTTCATACGTGATGCCGAGGGGCGCAAACAGGCGTTCCAGCACACCGGACAGCAGTTCATTGGTCGCGGTCACGGAAAGGTCGTGGTCGACCCGGATGTTTTGCGGGATGTAAACAAATTTGACCTGGGCCTGCTTTTCAATCGTGGCCAAAACCTGTTTCAGCGATTTGTTTTTCAGTTGTAAACTGACGCGCTGGCTAAGCAATTCTTTCGTGGCCTGATCCGGGTTGAACGAAAAACCGGCGTGGCTGACTGTGATCAGCAGGAGCAGGTACGTCATCCGACGGAGGTAAGACCCAAACGGTCGGGTTGGTAGTCGTTTTTTCATGGTTTATAAACTAAAGGTGTCGCATTGGTACTGATTAAGGTCTATTCGCCACATCCCGTTGCCAGGATGAGGACTTTTCCATCGGTTACTTCGTAGGAACCCTGGAGCGATTTGCTGATCAAACGAAGCTGTTCATACAGCGACAAACCGGTCAGGGACGCCGTCAGGCTGCATTTTTGCAGGAGGGATTCGTTGTACACAATGTCGATTTCGTACGTTTCCTCGATGCGCCGAAACACTTCGGTAAGCGGAACGTCGTCAAATTCAAAGGAAACCGACGTGGCATTTTTGGCGATAAAAACCGGATTTTCAACCAGTTCCTTGCGAAAAATCTCCTGTTTCGCGTTAAAAACCACCTGCTGATTGGGCGTTAGCACCACGCCGGTGACTTCCGGTTTTTCGACGTTTCGCTGTTGCTCCAGTTCTTTCCGGGAATACACCGTCACGCGTCCGGTTCGCACGGCCACCGTCACCTGCGGCAGATCGTCGTAGGCTTTCACCGTGAAACTGGTTCCGACCACGCGCGTCACCACATCACGGGCGTAGACCAGAAACGGCACTTTCGGATTGGGAACCACGTCGAAAAACGCTTCCCCCGTCAGCACGACGGCCCGGACCTGTTGTCCAAAACCGGCGACGTGCTGAATCCGGCTGTTGGGCTGGAGCCGAACCGTGCTTCCATCCGGTAACGTCACCCGAACCGGTTTGCTGGTGCGGTTGGCCTGCTCCACCACGCCGTCGTTGGGCCGGGCTTCCGGTAAGAGGCTGGTTAGCCACGGCGACTTTTGAGGAATCCGCCACACCAGCCAGCCCGCACCCAGCAATAGAATGAGCGTTGCAGCCGCCAGCCACCATGATCTCCTAAAAACCGGCAGGCTGCGCGTTTCCGGCTGCTGGCTTACGCGCCGAAGAATCTGCCCGGTTTCGTGCGTGAGGGTGGCTTCGGTCACCTCCGTTTCCGGCAGGTTCAGGGCTTCCAGAATGTCTTTCGCCAGCAAGGCTTCCGCCCGGTTCGGCTGCGGTTGCGCCATCCAGCCGGACCAGAAAGCCGCAGCCGCTGCGTCGCGGTTATAAACCCAGGCGATGAAGGAATCGTCGGTCAGAAAATCTTCGGCTTTATAGGAATGGTAGGCCTGCATGTAACGGGGTGAGTTCTCCGGTCTTGTTTAGGTAGATAGAACGGTTTTTGAAGTTCATACCCACGGACGGGTAAATTTTTGTTGGGGGTGATCATCGCTCATTTTCGCAGCTCGCTGCAAATTTTTACGGATAAACTACTACTTTTTGAGAAGAACGGCATTTGGTTTATCTTCGTGAACTGATTCATTCGTATGCTTAATTCTCCGTCCGTATGAAAGAAACGATATCGGACCCGGATCTGTGGAATCAGGTTCGAATGGGAGACGAAGTGGCTTTTGAAGAACTGATCCGGCGTTTCTACCGCCCGCTGCACCACTACGGTTTTAAGTTTACCCGCGACGCAGACCTGTTAAAAGATTGTATACAGGACTTGTTTGTGGAACTCTGGGCCTACCGCCGAAACATTGCCCAGACGGAGTATGTGCGGGTGTATCTCTTCAAATCGTTACGCCGGAAATTGTATAAAGATGCCCTCCGAAGGGGACAGACGGAGCCGTTTGAAGACGGGATGGCCGACGGTTTTCTCCACGCCGAGAGCTTCGAGGACGAACTGATCCGAACGGAATTATCGGCCTACCAGCGCAGCCGCCTGGAAACACTCCTGAAAACCCTGACCGACCGCCAGCAGGAAGCCGTTCACCTGAAGTTTTTTGCGGCTTTGCCGAACGATAAAATTGCGGAAGTGATGGGGCTCAGCTACCAGTCCGTCGGTAATCTGCTACACCGTGCGGTGAATAAGTTGCGGGAAGGCTGGCACGGGTTGCTGTTGTGAAAACCGCAGGGGTTTGGGCCATAGGGTAGGGTCTATCAATTTACCCGATAAAGCACCGAATCAGGAAACCGCTGACCGTGTATGTAGTTGCCAAAAAATGGAATGTTACTGATTCCGGGTTCAGTATGGATCATGTGTTTCAATTGACGGCACAACGTATTATGCGTATCAATCACCGATACATCGCCTAATGAAAGGTCGATTTCATTTTCTTTGATGACCTTGTATATTTTAGTGTAGGCCATTCTTGATCCGTCCCGATCAATACCTTTCATGGCAAACAATAAACGCCAATTTTCGGTATCCGGAAGATTAATCCAGAGAGCAACCGGAATGGAAGCACCCGAAGCATCCAGCTTTTCGAGCAGTTTCTTTCCTTCTTCCAGTTGTTTGTTTACCAATAGTGCTGTATCCATATTAATATTCCACTAATCGGGTCGGTTACTGAATCAAGTAAATTTTTAGCCTCGGCTTTTGTAATCATTCGATACCGGCTACTTTCGTTCCAGTCTTTCACGATGGTCCAATTGGTAGCGAAAGTGCAGTTGTGCTTTTTCAAATTTAGTCGTTGTGCCTCTAAATCTGCTAGTTTTACCAATTCTTTTAAATCATGGGTATAGCATTTTTGGGCAAAGTTCTTATCCGGAAAAACATGTCTTTTTGTCTTTTGAGCGATACAGGCTTTTAGCGCACATTCCATAGCATATCCAGCCAAATAATAGGCACCACAATAGTTTTTTGTTGATAACAAGACAGCCGCTTCTTTGATTCGTACTTCAGAAATTTGCTTGAGTAGCCTTCCATTCATCATTGCCGCATTTTAATATCTCTTTAGACGATAGATTTGCGATTAAGTCAACGTTAACCAACCAAACAGGTATTTCCTCCCTCTCCTAAAATTCATTAACTTTGCAGTTCTCTGATTTCTCCGATACTCTCTGGTTAACTCTGTGTAACAATTTAATAGCTAGTACACAGAGCTAACCAGAGACGATCAGAGGGAATCAGAGGTAAATAAGCATCGAATCATGTTTGAAAATCTTCAGGATAAGCTTAATCAGGCTTTCAAGACCTTAAAAGGACAGGGTCGGATTACCGAAATCAACGTTGCCGCGACCGTAAAGGAAGTGCGCCGGGCCTTGACCGACGCCGACGTAAACTACAAAGTTGCCAAAGAGGTTACCGACCGCGTCAAGGAGAAAGCCCTCGACCGCAAGGTGCTGATCGCCGTTGAGCCGGGGCAACTGTTCGTCAAGATCGTTCAGGAAGAACTGACCGAACTGATGGGGGGCGAAGCCGAAGGCATTAACCTCAAAGGCGATCCGGCCATCATCCTGATTGCGGGTTTGCAGGGTTCCGGTAAAACAACGTTCTCGGGCAAACTGGCAGCTTTCCTGAAAAAACAGGGCCGCAACGTGCTGCTAACGGCCTGCGACATTTACCGCCCGGCCGCCATCGACCAGTTGAAAGTGCTGGGCGAGCAGGTGGGTGTGGAGGTCTATGCCGAACCGGAAAACAAAAATGCCGTCGAGATTGCCCAGAATGCCCTGGCGCACGCCCGTAAAACCGGCAAGAAAGTCGTTATTGTCGATACCGCCGGTCGTCTGGCCGTGGATGAGGTGATGATGAAAGAGGTGGAAAACCTCAAAAAAGCGTTAAATCCGTCGGAAACGCTATTCGTGGTGGATTCGATGACGGGGCAGGATGCGGTCAATACGGCCAAAACCTTCAACGACCGGCTGAACTTCGACGGCGTGGTGCTGACAAAACTCGACGGTGACGCCCGCGGTGGGGCCGCGCTCTCGATTCGGGGCGTCGTCCAGAAACCGATCAAGTTCATGAGTACGGGCGAGAAGATGGAAGCCCTTGACATCTTCTACCCCGACCGGATGGCCAGCCGGATTCTGGGCATGGGTGACGTGATCTCACTCGTTGAGCGGGCGCAACAGGCTTTCGATGAAGACGAAGCCAAGCGCATTAGCTCAAAAATGCGCCAGAACAAGTTCGATTTCAACGACTTCCGGGGGCAGTTGCAGCAAATCAAAAAGATGGGGAACATCAAAGACCTCATCGGTATGATTCCCGGCATGGGCAAGATGATGAAGGATGTCGATATCGATAACGATTCGTTCAAACCCATCGAAGCCATCATCGGCTCCATGACGCCGATCGAACGCGAACGCCCCGATATCATCGACGGAAACCGCAAAAAGCGCATTGCGAACGGCAGCGGTACGTCGATTCAGGAAGTGAACAATCTGCTGAAACAGTTTGACGAAATGCGGAAGATGATGAAGAAAATGAATCAGATGCAGTCGTCGGGCAAGCTCAGTAAAATGATGAAGTAGAACGGAGATCCTCCGTTCTACTTTTTTGCTTTCTACTTTTGGGCGGCATACCCGCCTTTTTCCAATAACCGCGCCTGATCGAAGAGCGTCAGGGCTTTCTTGTACGTTTCGTCGCCCTCCGACAGCATTTCGAAGAATTCGTTGTTGAGACCGTCGCGGTGGCCCTGCCGCCACGCATACTGCGCGATGTAGGCTTTCAACTGCGTCTGGATGTATTTCTTCGACCGCTTGTATTCGGCTTCGTTAAACTTGATGCCCTGCGCCGTGGCGTCGTCCGTCAGGCGTTTCAGCATGGCGTCTGTGATGACAAAATTCTTCTTGTAGCTGTTAAAACCGTCTTTTTCCAGTTGTTTGCGGTGATCGTTGGCGTATTCCATCGCCTGTTCACGAACAATGTTTTTGTTAAACAACTGAATCAGATACTTGGTCATGAACAGCGTATCGCGGGGTACGAACACATCGGGCGTGATGCCACCGGCTCCGAAAACCGTCCGGCCACCCGACGTTTTAAATTTGTATTTCGCGTTGTTCTTGATGCTGTCGGCAATGTAATATTCCCCGCTCTTCGAACGGGCTTCCAGTTCTTTTTCGTAATCTTCACCGTGACCGGCCACATACGGTTTCTGAATACTCCGGCCGCTTGGCGTATAATAGCGGGAAATCGTTAGCCGCAATTCGGAACCGTCGGATAACATGACCGGCATTTGCACCAGCCCTTTGCCAAACGACCGCCGTCCGACAATCAGCGCCCGATCCTGATCCTGCAAGGCACCCGCCACAATCTCTGACGCCGACGCGCTGCCTTCGTCCATCAGCACGATCACCGGGCCTTCTTCAAATTGGCCGGCAATGCGGGCTTTGGTCTGGCGGTCGTAGCGGTCATCCTTGCCATCGGTATACACCAGTAGTTTATCACCGGAGATGAACTCGTCGGCCAGGCTCGTCGCCCGGTCCATGTAGCCGCCGGGGTTGTTGCGCAGGTCGAGCACCATCTGCCTCATGCCTTTTTGCTTCAGGGTTCCCAGGGCTTTTTTGAACTCGTCGTAGGTCGTCTCCGAGAACCGGTTTACCTTGATATACCCGGTTTTGTCATCGATCATGTATGCCGCATCGACGGAATAGGTCGGAATCCGGTCGCGCTGAACCGTGAAGGTCAGCGGTTTTTTCTCGCCTTTGCGCAGGACGAACAATTTGACGGACGATCCTTTTTTGCCGCGTAGTTTCTTGAAAACGAGGGCATTGTCCAGTTTGCTGCCGGTCATATCGGTCTCGTCGACCTTGATGATCTTATCGCCACTCAGAATCCCGGCGGTTTCGGACGGGCCACCGGCCATGGGCGTTACGACGTAAACCGTGTCTTTGTAAATATTGAATTCGACACCGATTCCGTCAAAACCGCCTTCCAGTTGCGTTCGGGCGGCCACGGCATCCGTCGGGTTCATGTAGGTGGTGTGCGGGTCCAGTTTCTCCAGCATTTTGGAGATGGAATAATCCACCAGATCGTCCGTATTGACCGAATCAACGTAGTTATTCTCAATCAGTTGAAGAACTTCCTTGAACTTAGAATACCCGCGTCCGATGTTGTTGAGGCTTTTTCCGCCACTAAAAAATGTAGCGCCGATCAACATGCCGGCTGCCAGCGTGATGCCCAGGAGCATCGGCAACCGGACGGTCGCCTTGTCGTTCTGAATTTTTTCGCGTTCAGGTTCTCTCATAGTCGTACCCACGGACAGTCGTCCGCAAAACATTCTATAGGTTGTTGATACTAGTTTACTCGACTAACACGCCCAAAACCCGACTGCCCGGAAGTCCGTGCGCACTTACTGCATAACGATAAAATACGGGCAAAATGTTTGCCGAAATTGAATGAAAGATATAGAATTTATTCCGACTCTCCTATTTCACCAACAAATCAGATTTCATGCTGTCTGCCAGCAGAATAAAGGTATCCAGCGCCGACGGATTCCGGAGTGTATCGCGACTCGTTACCCGTTCGGGCGAGATGCCCATCAGAATCTTTTTGACGGGGGCCTCTACTTTTTTCCCGCTGATCGTATACGGTATTTCCGGTACCTGAAAAATGGCGTCGGGAACGTGCCGGGGGCTGTATTGGGTTCGGAGCGCGAGCCGGATTCGCTGGGCCATTTCCGCGTTGAGTTCGGTCGCCGGATCGGTGGTCTGGCCTTCGAGCACCACAAACAGGGGCATAAAATACCGTCCGCCGGGGAGTTCGAGGCAAACCACGAGGCTGTCGGCTACGTCGGGAACACTCTCGACGGCGCTATACACCTCGCTCGTGCCGATCCGAACGCCGTCGCGGTTGAGCGTGGCGTCGGAGCGACCGTAGATGACGACGGTTTTGCGGTCGGTAATCTTGATCCAGTCGCCGTGCCGCCAGATGCCGTCGTACTGGTCAAAGTAACTGGATTTGTAGCGTTGGTTACCCGCCGGATCATTGTGGTTGTCATTCCAGAAATAGATCGGCATCGACGGCATGGGTTCCAGAATCACCATTTCGCCCAGTTCGTTGCGGATCGGTTTCGCGTTTTCGTCGAACGATTCGAGTTTACACCCCAGCATCCGGCACTGAATTTCGCCTTCGTAAACCGGTAGCAGCGGACAACCGCCGACAAAACCGCTGCAAATGTCCGTACCGCCACTGAGCGACACCAGCCAGACGTCTTTTTTGACCGATTCATACACCCAGCGGAAGCCTTCGGGCGGCAACGGCGAGCCCGTGGAGCCAATGGTTTTCAGGTGAACTAACTTTGAACTTCCGACGTAGGACAGCCCCGCCCGCATACAGGCCAGCAGGTAGGCCGCCCCCGCGCCGAAATGATTGACCCGCGCGCGCTCGGCCAGATTCCAGAGTACGTCCATGTTGGGATACCCCGCCGAACCGTCGTAAATGACTAGCGTGGCCCCGACCAGCAACGACGCCACCGAATAATTCCACATCATCCAGCCCGTCGTGGAGTACCAGAAATACCGGTCGCCGGGCTGAACATCCTGGTGTAGAGCCAGCGCTTTCAGGTGTTCCAGCAAACAGCCCCCGACGCTGTGGGTAATGGCCTTCGGTTTGCCGGTTGTTCCCGACGAAAACAGAATCCAGATTGGGTGTTCGAACGGCACCGGTTCAAAAACCAGGGGAATCGCCGTGTTGGTTTGCAGGACCGAATTCCACAAAACCGACTTGCTGCGGGGGCCGGTTGGCGGTTCGAAATCAGGATCGAGATTGGCTACCCAGACCACTTTCTTTAACGTGGGCAATGCCGTCTGCAAGTCGCTCAGCGCGTCGGTTTTGTCGATCGGTTTTCCGTTATAATGGTAGCCATCGATGGCAAACAGCACCTTGGGCTCGATTTGCCGGAAGCGGTCGATGATGCTGGGCGTACCGAAATCCGGTGAACAACTCGACCAGATGGCGCCCACGCTGTTGGTGGCCAGAAAGGCCACGACGGCTTCCGGGATGTTGGGCAACACCGACACGACGCGGTCGCCGGGGCGGACGTTGTTTTCGCGCAGAAAATGGGCGATGGCCGTCACCTGTTGTTCCAGTTCCGACCAGCTTAACGACGTCAGTGACTGTTGTTCCGACTGGAAAAGGATGGCCGGGCGTTCGCTGGTTTTGTTGCGGAAAATATGTTCGGCGTAGTTCAGGGTCGCTCCGGTAAACCAACGGGTCCCGATCATGCCCGAAGCCGGTTTTTCGATCACCTCCTGGTAATCGCGGTGGCTTTGGATATTGAAAAACTGCCAGATGCTTCGCCAGAAATCTTCGAGGTCTGTGGTCGACCAGTCCCACAAGTCGTGGTAATCGCGGAAATACAAACCTTTCTTGACAAACAGCCAGTCCAGGTATCGTTTCATCTGCGATTGGTCGATCATCCGCCGGTCGGGTTTCCAGATTGGTTCTTTGGAGTCAGGTTGTATAGAAGTAGTTGCAGAAGCCATTGGTAAGAGAAATCAGAATGGGAATTGTTGTGAGGTTAGGAATTGTTTCCGGACAAAATGGTGTTCCGTTTCAGAACAAAGACAGAAGTTACATTAAAATACGCTAACTTTGCAGCCCATTTCAGGATGCGTTTTCGAACTGGCTGATAATCAATAGAATCTACAATAACTACAGTAGTGATACTGCAACTTTCATGAGTAAGAAAAGAGAAGAACCCCAGAGCCGCCGGGAAGGCAGATCGGGAGGCTACGGTCAGACGGAGACGACGAATAAATTCTACAGCAACGTCGTCAAACGCAAGGACTCCGGAGACCGTAAGGATGAACGCAAAGAGCGCAGTTTCGACAAACCGGGTTTCGACAAACCGCGGGGAGAACGTCCTTCGTCCGGTGAACGCCGGTTTGATGATAAACGATCGGAACGGCCCCGGACGGGTGGCTCTAATTACGCGGGTTCGCGCCCGGATCGTCCGCGTTTTGAACGGAATGATGATCGCCGGTCGTCCGGTCCGTCATCGGATCGCCCGGATCGGAATGAAAGATCCCGCAGTGATAGCCCGCGTGGTGGCCGGTTTGAAGGCGGTGGACCCCGCCGTGATTTTGACCGTCCGCGCGGACCACGGGATGAAAATAAAGATTTCCGCCGGGATGACCGCCCGGATAACCGCAGCAGCCGGTTTGGCGGTTCGGGTTCGCGGGATGACAAACCCCGGTATGGCCGCAACGGCGGTCAGTCGGAAACCCGCAACAGCCGTTTCGGTAGTGAAAAATCGCACGGTGACCGGTCGCGGAATGACGAGGCAAGGCCACATACTGACCGGCCCGAGCGCCGGGAAAGCCGGTTTGGGTCGGAACGCAGCTACGGTGAGCGCACCGAACGGAGCCGCGAGAGCGAACCGCGCGATGACCGCAACACCGAACCCGGAGCAGAACCGCGCGAACGCCGGGAGTTTGATCGGCCCCGCCGGGACGACCGCCCGTCCAGCGGTGAACGACGGGAATTTGACCGCCCGCGCCGGGATGATCGCGGATCGCGCGAAGACCGTCCCGCCGACCGCGAGCGCCGGGATTTTGACCGTCCGCGGGGACCGCGTGACGAGAACAAAGGATTCAGCCGGGACAGTCGCCCGGGCGATCGGGAACGCCGGGACGATCAGCCCTCGCGTTATGACCGCCCCCGTCAGGACGACAGTGATGCGGCCAAACAGCAAAAAATTGAAGACAGTCGGGGTCGTCAGGTGGGCCGTTCGCGGGCACCGGAATACGACATCGACAAGATGAAGGAGCAGGCGTTGGGAGGCCGCAATTCGCGCGACAAACGCCCGAAGCGGGTAGGTCATGAGAAAGTTCGTGAGCAAGCCGGAAGTGGTGACCGTGATAAAAAACCGCGCGATGCCGACTCGGGATTGATCCGGCTGAACCGGTATGTTGCCAACGCCGGGATTTGCTCGCGCCGGGATGCCGATGAACTGATTGCCAAAGGCGATGTCAGCGTGAACGGCAAAGTGGTGACCGAAATGGGCTACAAAGTGCAGCCCACGGATGTGATCAAATACGGTACCCGGGTGCTGAATCCGGAGAAAATGACCTACGTGTTGTTGAATAAACCGAAAGATTATATCACGACGACAGAAGATCCGGAAGACCGCAACACGGTGATGGATCTGGTGGCCGGAGCAACGCCGTACCGGATTTATCCGGTGGGCCGTCTGGACCGCAACACCACCGGTTTGCTGCTGCTGACAAACGACGGTGAACTGGTCGAAAAACTGACTCATCCATCGAACGAAATCAAGAAAGTATACCAGGTTGAACTCGACAAACCGTTGACCAACGAACATTTTGAAGCGATTCGGGACGGTTTTGAACTGGAAGATGGTTATATTAAACCTGACGATCTGGGAATTGTGACGCCGGATGCCCAGGTTATCGGCATCGAAATTCACAGCGGTCGCAACCGCATTGTTCGCCGGATTTTCGAGCATTTCGACTACGTCGTGACGAAACTGGACCGGACGGTGTATGCCGGTTTGAACAAAAAAGAACTGCCGCGCGGAACCTGGCGGTATTTGAACGAGAAGGAAGTGATTCGGCTTAAATTCTTGTTGTAAACCAGACTAGGGCTTTCGCTTTTTGCCCCTAAATTCCCTAAAGGGGACTTGGACACGTTTAATCCGAATGCTATAAGTCCCCTTTAGGGGATTTAGGGGTGTACTGACCGTTCAAAAAAATAGGGCATCATTCGAATGATGCCCTATTTTTTTGAACGGTTATTTCCGACGAACCGTAAATTTTACCTTTCCCCAGGTTACTTTCCGCTCGATGGGGTTGAACGTCTTGGTTTCGTAACTGGCCAGGCACTCGATCTGGTGACCATCCGAGCAATCGGGGGCAATATGCAGCACGGTATTTTGCGTAAAACCGTCCGGCCAGCGGGCCGGAATCATTTCGTCGGCCCATGCTTCCCGGACCCACGGATTTTCGGTGTAGAGCCGGAGCCGGTTTTTTCCTTCGTACACCATCACGTTTTCGCCCGCATTAACGATGCCGTCGGCATTACCTTTCCCCTGGGCTTTTCCGCGAATGATCTTCCCATCATCGACACTAACTTCATTGAAAACCGGCATGTCATACCAGATCGGCACGTTGATTTCGTCGTTAAACACCTGATCCCCTGCATAAACCGTCACCTTGAATTTAACCGCCGACGGCTCCGCGTGCAGGGGCGGTTTTTTGGAGCAGGCAATGCGTAAAGGAGGCAAACGCAGGATGTGATCCGCAGCGACAGGATTGATTTGAATGACGGAATCTTGTACAACGACTTCGCCGTCCATTGTGCTGACTACCACCCGAATCGGTTGGAAAATCTCCCTTTCACCGCCCCGGTTAAACAAACGAAGAGCCAGTTTATTCGCAGAACCGACATTCAAAAACCGGCTTTTTTCGTCTATTTTATAATCCAGACAAACCCATTCCGGCGCATCGTTTTTTTCAAATACCCCCACTTCACCGCCCAGAGCGTCCACTTCGATTGTCAACTGACCGTTTGAACTACTTTGTTTTTCGCTCAACACGGTTTTTCCGGACGAAGCCGAATACGTGGCAATCTGATACGTTTTAGTGGGCGTATAAACCGGCGCCGTCGTTACTTTCAATGGGCCGATAGCCAGGGGAGGCCCGTCGGGTAGCCACTGATTCGTATACCCGCCAAATCCTTTTTTATCCACGTTTTTCAGGAAAATAAAACCGGGTTGCTGTTTGTTACTTTCCACCGAATAACCCCACAAGCTGAAGCTCGGATAGAGGTCATAATGTGACCAGCGTTCGGGTGTTTTGTGTTCTTTTTTAAACGATTCCGCAACGAATTTTAGTGCTTTTTCGAAGATGAGGGTTTCGCCGGCGTTGTCGACCCGATGCCCGCCGGGAAACTGCTCAAATTCGACCGGTTTTCCTTCCCAGATCGCACCCTGTTTGACTTCTTCATTCAGATTGAATAAGATGTCGTTATCGCTGGTGTGAATCCGGAAATCCACATCCTGCAGGTTTTTAAACGTGTAGCGAACAGGGTAAAGCGTGTGATTTTCAGGCGTTCCGACAAAGAACTCAGGACTGCCCATCATACTGACGCCCGCGCACACCTGATCGGGGTATTTGCCGGACAAAAATAAAGACATGAAACCGCCCATGCTAAAACCGATAATGCCCCGGTGATTTCGGTCGGTTAGCGTGCGATACGTCTGGTCGATATGCGAAACCAGTTCCGGGAAATAATCCTTCATCTGCACCGAAAACTTGACATCTTCGTGGTTGCCAATGTTGTAGGGACGCGGTTCTTTTCCGTCGATATTGCCATCCCACATTACCAGAATCAGGTCATATTGATCCACCAGTTGTTTCAGTTTCGCATATGCCAGTTTGGCATTGTCATCACTGGAATGTCGCCCACCCCAACCGTGAAAAAAATAGACGACCGGATAGCGTTTCGCCGATTTTCCGTAGCTTTTTGGAAGGTATAATCGATAGTATTTTGAATGGCCGAAAACCCGGCTTTCGTGCGTCAGATCCTGATACGGTTGTTGAGACGCATCGTCCTGAGCGAGAGCCCAAAAAGGCAGAAAAAGAGCGATCAAAAGAAGTCTTATGACCGCTCTGATTTTTGGAAAGCTATACATAGTTAGGTTTAGGAATAGTCGGGTTTACACCCTGTCAGGGTCGGGCCGTCGTACGGTCAGAGACCCTGACAGTGGTCAAGTTTAAGTCTGGTAATTCACCCCTGTCAGGGTCTCCGACCGCTGACAGGGTGCTTACTGCGTAATTACATACTTAAATTTTCCTGCTTTCTGCTTGGTTTTACTGACCAGTAAAATCCGCCAGATCGGGCGACGGCCCCAGTTTTCGACCAGGCGTTTTTCGTCCGGGGCATCACCCGGCATCAACTCTTTTTTAACCGTCCAGGCGGAGGCATCGTAGTCCAGCGAAGCCGGTTTGGAACCCGGTATGTCAAACCGGATTTTTCCCGCCTGGCTCAGATCGACCGGACAAACCGTCATGAACGTTTGGGTTAATTCCCGGACAGGCTGTTGAAGCACATAATCATCCGTGATGGAAACGGTATGCGCGGTTTTTTCCAGGGCCACGGTTCGTTGCCATTTCTGAACACCCGCTTCGGCCGGATACGCGGCCGCAAGGTCCATTTGTAAGATAGAATTGCCCGTGGTTTTGTTGTACGTTACATTCCGGGCTTCATATTGCCCACCCGCTGCCTGTTGAAACCCGTTGATTACCGGCAGGTTATGGTATGCCGAGCTGTTGTACCAGAGCGAATACCGTTCTTTGGAAAACGTTTTGGCGGTATAGGTTCCGAAGCCGACATCGATGATCACCGGTTGGCCGTTGGCGTAAGCGATGAAATCGCCAACGTCGTTGTGGTTGTGACTTTCGGCATTGTGACCACCGTGTGAAGCCACGAATAAACCGCCCGGTGTCCGGCCCGCCATCTGCTGAATGCTCGGTAACCAGACATCCGCCAACATCGGCGGGCGGCCTTTCCGGCTCACGCATTCCTGAAAAGCCAGCAAATTCCAGAGCACAGACAGGCGGGTGGACCCATTGGAAAGGGCTCTTTTCTCCAGGCCATTGTGGAACGTCCAGGCTCCAAAATCGCGCATGATGGTATCCTGAACGGTTTTCCCAATCCGATACAACTGCACCCCGTCGGGATGAACAACCGGCGACGCGTCGGCCACATTGATGAAATAGTTGCCGGCAATGTGCATTTTGTAGAGGTAGGTTCCGGCGTTTTGAATGAGCGGTTCCTGATAAATCGTCAGGCGACCGGCCGAGGCACTTTCCAGCACCACCAGCGCGTCGAATAACCGTCCGATGGCGCCATTCCAGTAACTTGGCCCTTCGTCGATGGCGCCGTCATCGCCCAGCCAGTTGAGGTAATGGTCCAGCAACGTTAAGGCGTGATGAAGCTCTTTTGCCCGACGTGTATCGTCCTTTTCCAACAGCAATACACTCGCCATCCAGTTGCTGATCACCCACGGATTCCAGTTGTTAACGGGAGCTTCTTTCCGCCCTTTTTGCAGATACCAATACCGCCCGCTGTCTTTTTCAAAAGGCGTAAACATCCGGGTGTTCACCTCCTTGTAAATTCGCTTTCGAATGAGTGGCGAAATGCTATCCAACTTCGACCCTAAAAAATAATCGGCTAACGCCAAGAGTGTTCCGGTATCACTGACGAATAAATCGACCGAAGGGTCTTCCGTATCGACCAGACCAAGACCCGCCTTCTGCTGGTATAAATGCGCCGGAACGCCCCAGAAACTCTCTTCACAAATCGACCAGATTCCGTCCGTAATGGCATCCAGGAATAGGCCTTTATTGTCCATCACTTCGGCCAGCAGCAGCGTGAATAACTGTGCTCTTTTTTTGAGCGAAACGTTCTCGTAATTGATGCGGATGCCGGTTCGTTGGTATTCCAGCATCAGCGATGCGGGAATGGCTTCAAATGGTGCCTGACGGTATTTTTCGGCGTCCAGAATGATAGAGTTTCGGACGGAATCGGGCAGTATTTTTTGCCATTCAATACCGGTTTTCGAAAACGGTTTCCATTGCTCCCTAGGCAGCAGCGAACGTGCGATTTCGTCTGTCGAAAAACGGCTTAACAGATTGCGCTCCTTCTGCGCAAATACCACGGGTGATACTGTCCAACTCATCCATAATAGCACCAAATACCGATACGCTTTTTTCATTACTCTTCAGGTTGTTTCTCGAAAAATCACTACCATTACCGATAGGTGATTAGCTTTTAACCAACCTTTCGATTTTATGAGTAATCTCTACCGACGCTACGCTGTTACGCCCCTAGCGGGGCAACAGAGCGGACTTCTTCATTATTTATACCCCGGATTCTGGATCAACGTGGGCTTCCCGTTGATGGTGCTGATGTCGATCTAGGCCTGCGGAATCGGATAATATTCGTTTTTATTCGGGATAAAACTCATGCCGATGGCTTCCGTGACCAGCTTCGATTCATAGGCATAATAACTGTTCAGCATTTTATCCGCATTGCCCCAGCGCACCAGATCGAAAAACCGGTGGCCCTGCATGGCTAATTCCAGTTTTCGCTCGAAATAAATAGCTTTTAAGGCAAAGTCTTTTCCGCCGGTCGCGAACGTTCCGGTGGGATAGGGAGCAACCTTGTAATTGGCCGCAGGATTTTTGGAAAAACCAGCTTCCGGCTTGGCTTCATCGACGTATTTGTAGAGAAATCCCGCCGGATTGGCCGCCCGGTTTCGGACCCGGTTGACGTACGTCTGTGCCTTGTCCAGATTACCCAGTTGCGCTTCGGCTTCGGCAGCCATCAGCAGCACATCGGCAAACCCGATGACGATGTAATTGATGGCCGAGCCGGGTGCCCACGAAATACCGTCGTAATATTTGTCGCTGGTAGCTTTCCAGTAAATGTTCTTCAGGTTGACGTACGGCCCCGTTGCCGACTGGTTCCGGATCCAGGCCTGTCCCGGCATCAGGCCCCAGTCTTTGAACGGAAGTCCGCGCCGACCCGCCGTCCAGTCGAGACGCGGATCGACGGTGCCGGCATCGGGCGTAAACGGCTGAGTGGACAGAATGCCCTGATCGCTTTTGATCGCATTCGCATTGTACTCATCCAGATACGGCAAACCGGTCGCCGGGTTGGTGCGAAATGAATTGACCAGATCGAACGATGGCATGAAGTTGCCGCAACACCGGAAGGGGCTGTTGATCGGGAAGTTCAACATGCTGCCCTGATTGGCCGTCGCGATGGTTCCATTGCCGACGTTGGCCGACATTTCCACCGAGAACAGCGCTTCGGGACTGGTCAGTTCTTTCTCGGGACGGTAGTTGTCTTCAAATTCGGGGTTCAGGTCATACGCAAGGCCTTTGGCGGTTTTTCCGCTGGCAATCACCTGATCGAACAACGCTTTCGCTTCGGCGTATTTATGCTGGTCCAGGTACGACTTTGCCAGGAACGCAGCCGCAGCCCATTTATTCGCACTGGCCGCATCTTTCTGGTTTTCAGGCATGTTGTCCATCCCGAACTTGAAGTTGGCCATGACGTTCGGCCAGATATCCTTGTCGTTGGGCTGTTTGTAATCTGTCATCGTTTCGTCGATCCACGGCACCATGTTGAACATTTTCTTCAGGTCAAAATAGAAATATCCCCGCAGGAACCGGGCCTGCCCGATCACATTGTTCTTTTCGGCATCGGTCATGTCGCTGGCTTTATTGACCACCCGCAACACCGCATTGCAGCGACTAACCCCCGCGTAATCGGCTTTCCATTTTTCGTTGAAAAACGCGTTGGTCGCTTCGATGCTGGTGGCCAGGGCGTTGGCGTGGGCTTCACCGCCGTATTCGCTGCCGTAAATCCAGTTGTCGGGCGGTGTGGCCCAGGCCGTACCACCGCTGATGTTTCCACCGAAAGCGCCCTGTCCGTCGAGCGCGGCATAGGCACCAATCAACAAGGACGTTACGCCGGCTTTACCCAACTCGGTATTTCGATTTCAACGGTTTCGCGGGCGCTCCGGAATCATCCGGATATCAAGGAAAGCACGAAGAAGGCGGTTTTTGAACTGGCCGGGCAACTGGAATATGAGCCGAATCAACTGGCCTTTCAACTCCTCAACCGCCGGAGCAACACCATCGGTGTGGTGGTTCCCAAAATCACCTATTCGCTGTATTCACAGGCCATTCCGGGCATGGTCGACGTGTCGGAGCGGCACGGCTATCAATTGTTGATTTGTCAGACCGACGACAGCTATGAGAAGGAAGTGCGGCAGGTGCAGAGTCTGCTGAGTTCGCGGGTTTCGGGCATTATTCTGTCGGTTTCGGCCAACACCACGCAATTCGATCATTTACACAGGATTCAGAACAAGAACGTCCCGCTGGTGCTGTTCAACCGCGATTGTGAGGAAATCAACTGTTCGAAAGTGACCATCGATAAGTGAGTTGAAAAATACGAGGGTTGCTTACGAACGGGTGGTTCTGGAGAGTAAGCTGATCGTTCGCGGATCGATTTGAGCGGCTTAGCGCTTGATCAAGACTTCCAGCGTTTCGAGACCAATTGCAATTTGCCGGAACAAATCCGTCAGACTTTCCCGAACCTGCTGGTCAGTCAGGGCCGGATTTTTCTCAATCTTTTTTAGCCCGGCGGCAATGTCGAGCATGGCGACGGAGTTGAGCGACGAGCGGAAACGGTGCGCCAGGTGATCGAACTCATCGCGGTTATTCTGGTCCAGAGCCTCGAACAGGGCTTGCTTATTGATCGGGAGTTCTACTTTAAAAAAGGCAATCAGGTCGTTGATTAAATCGTGATCACCACCGGTTATTTCCCGTAAATACGTTTGATCTACCACCGGCGTTTGTTCGTCTTTTCGGGGTAAAAACCGCTCCAGAATGGCCTCCAGTTGCTTTTTTTGGATGGGTTTTGCCAGAAAATCATCCATGCCGGCTTCCTGACACCGGGGCCGCACCTCGAACTCCGGATTGGATGTAACGGCCACCACCGGAATCGATAAGCCTAATTCTTCCCGAATCTGTTGCGTTGCCGTCAGGCCGTCCATCACCGGCATCTGGATGTCCATCAAGATCAGATCGACGGTTTCTTTTTTCAGGAAATTAACGGCTTCCAGCCCATTGTTGACCACCACACTGGGGATTCCGTATTTGCGGAGGAGGGTGGATAAAAATGTCTGGTTAATGAAATTGTCTTCAACGATCAGAACCCGAACAGTCAAGTCAGTTTTTCTGGTTTGTTGCACACCTGGAGGGTTCATATTCAAAATCGGGATGCCGGCAAAATACACAACACTATTTTTAGGAACAATAGTCTGATATTTTTTTATGATTCTTTGTCTGATAAACTGAATTCCTTACTAGCTTTAGGGAATACTATTAAATCTACAGCTTTGTAAATGTAGTAACAATAGCGGTACGATTTTTGCCTTTTTGTAATTTATTGAATGGCTTCATCATCGGGTTTTATCGTATGCCAACTGGATCGTGTCACGGCTAAGCCGGGGTTGCCAAATCCCGTATTAGCCGCATATTTGGCGAAACTACTTTGCGCATATTCGGCCTCTGTTGCCCGCCGTTTTGACGCTTCAACTGTATGAAATTATCGTCGACCAATCGGTTGTATATTGGGATTGTCCTGGCTCTGTTTCTCTTTGTTGCGCTTGGTATCATCGCGTTTCGAACCATTCGAAATCAGTTTGATGAAGCCCGGTGGGTTCGGCATAGCTATCAGGTTCTGAAAAGTATAGCCATTACGGAACAGTTGCTGGTTGACATGGAAACCGGCCGGCGGGGCTTCCGGGGCACGAACGAAAAGCGGTTTCTAAAATCGTATTATGAGGCCGTTGGGAAAATCGAAGGATCGGCTGACGCCATTCGGAAGCTGGTGATCGACAGTCCCGAACAAACGGAAAGGGTGGTGGAAGCCGAAAGGCATATTCGGGAATTGTTGTACTACTGGAAAGGATTGGGCGATGATGCGGCTCTCTACACCAGGGCCGATATTGTCCGCGTCACCGACGGCGAAAAAGCCCGGATGGACCAGGTTCGGAAAACGCTGGACGAGATGATTCTGGCGGAGGAATTGCTCCTGAACAACCGTGAAAAAGAAAGCGACAAGGCCGTTATCACGGCCATTTATGTCTTCAGTGTCGGGGCGGTTATTCTGTTGATTCTGGGCGTCGTTGTTTCCTATCTGTTTTGGTATGAGATGAATAAGCGCCAGAAAGCGGAAGCCCGGCTGGTGCAGAATCTGGAAGAGGTCGAACAGCTCAACCAGGTCAGCACGGAAAAAAACTGGCTGCTGACCGGCATGACGGTGGTGAACGATTCGGTTCAGGGCGTGGGCGAATCGGAGTCGCTGGCGCAGGAAGTCCTGCGAAAGCTGACCCGGTATCTCGACGTTCAGGCGGGCGGTTTTTACTGCTACGATGACGAAAAACACCATCTGGAACTGAACGCATCGGTTGCGCTGCCGACCCACTCAACCCGGTATTATGCAATTGGAGAAGGCCTGGTGGGGCAGTCGGCCACGGGGTCGGATGTGGCCGTGACCAGCCACGTTCCGGCCGACTATTGGGCCATTCAGTCGGGCAGCGGAAAAGCCGTTCCGGGGCAGGTGGTCTGTGTGCCGCTCTGGTACAAAAAAGAACTGAAAGGCGTCATTGAACTGGCGACGTTCCAGCCGCTGACCCCCACGCAACTCGATTTGCTGAAATCCGTTGCCAACAACATTGCCATTGCGCTGAACGCAGCCGATGCCCGCCGAAGGGTAAACCGCTTGCTGGAACAGGTGCAGGAACAGAAAGAAATTCTGGAAAACCAGCAGGAAGAACTCCGGCAATCGAACGAAGAACTGACGCGGCAGGCGGAAATTTTGCAGGCATCGGAAGAGGAACTGAAGGTGCAGGAGGAAGAATTGCGGCAGATCAACGCCGAACTGGAAGAGAAAAATGAAGCTGTTGAGGTGGGTCGACAGACGCTCGCCCTGAAGGCGCGTGAGCTGGAAGAAACCGGTCGCTATAAGTCGGAATTTCTGGCCAATATGTCGCACGAACTGCGGACTCCGCTGAACAGCGTCCTGATTCTGGCCAAAATGCTGTCTGAGAACAAGGCCGGTAATTTGACGGGCAAACAGGTCGAGTACGCCAATGTGATCCATAAATCGGGTTCGGATCTGCTCAATCTGATCAACGACATTCTGGATTTGTCCAAGATTGAAGCCGGAAAAATTGACATGGTGGCCGAAAACGCGACGGTCAGCGGGATGGTTTACGATCAGGAGCAACTGTTCAGCGTGGTGGCGGAGCAGAAAGGCGTCACCCTCATCACCGAAGTCGACGAGTCGGTGCCGCCGGTTTTGTTCATTGCCAAACAGCGACTGGAGCAGGTTATCAAAAACCTGTTGTCCAACGCCTTCAAGTTTACACCCCAGCGCGGAGTGATCACGCTGTCGTTCAGCACCAGGAATCCGATGGACGGTTTTGCCAACGAACCCCTCCTGAAAGCCGACCGGTGGCTGGTGATTGCCGTCAAAGACACCGGCATCGGCATTTCGCCGGACAAGCAGCAGGTCATTTTTGACGCGTTTCAGCAGGCCGACGGTTCGACCAGCCGCAAGTATGGCGGCACGGGTCTCGGACTTTCCATCAGTAAGGAACTGGTGAAGCGGCTCGGTGGCGAAATGCGGCTGCAAAGTGAAGAAGGGCAGGGGAGCACGTTTACGGTTTATTTGCCGCTGACCGAAGCACAAACCGGCGATAAAACCAGCACCGTTGCCCCCGAACCGAAAAAGGAAAGTGTTTCTTCGACACCTATGAACGGAACAATGCCGCGTTTGCAAAACGGCATTGTTGAACAGAACACGCTGAAAGACGACCGGAACACACTGGAAAAAGGCGACAAAGTAATGCTGATTGTGGAAGACGATCCCATTTTTGCCGGGGTTGTGCAGGATTTTGCCCGCAACAAAAAGTACAAGACGATTGTGGCTTTACGGGGCGACGAAGGCATTTATTACGCCCGAAAATACAAACCGTCGGCCATCATTCTGGACATGCAACTGCCGGTGGTGGATGGCTGGAGCGTGATCAACTGGTTGAAAAACGACGAGAGTCTGAAATCGATTCCGGTACACGTGATGTCGGCGGCCGACGAGCCGAAGCTGGGCATCGGGAGTGCGCTGGCGTATATCCGGAAACCGGTCGAAAAAGACGATCTGGAGAAGGCGTTTGACCGGATCAGCGACCACTTGCAGGGGCAGATCAAGAAGGTGCTGGTGTTGTCGGGCAATTACCTGAACGACGATTCGCTGCGGCAATTTATCGGACAGCGAAAATTCGATCTGGAGTGCGAATACGTCGCCACCAACGCGGAAGCACTGGAAAAACTGCGGAAAGAACCGTATGACTGCCTGATTGTCGACATGGGGGGCGATCTGGAGAAAGGTGTCCGGCAATTGAAAGACCTGCGCGAAGCCATGCCGATGGAATCGCTGCCGGTGATCATTTACATGGACAAGGATTTGAAACCGGCAGACGAATGGCAGCTCAAAAAACTGTCCGACGTCGTGATCCGGGAGTCGTCGCAGGCCATCGACCGGCTGATGGATGAACTGGAACTGTTTTTGTATAAAGTGCAGGAAGTTGAGAAGAAGGAGTTGCCTAAACCGCTGACTAAAATCAACGACCAGAGCCTGCAAGGGAAAAAAGTGTTGCTGGTAGACGACGATATGCGGAACGTTTTTGCGCTCAGTACTTTGCTGGAAGACCAGCAAATGAACGTTTTGACCGCCGTCGACGGTCGGGAAGCGCTGGAGGTGTTGCAGCAGCACCCGGATACGGACATTGTGCTGATGGACATCATGATGCCCGAAATGGATGGGTATGAAGCCACCCGCCGGATTCGCTCGGATTTGAAACTGCTGCATTTGCCGGTGATTGCCCTGACGGCCAAGGCCATGCCCGGTGACCGCGAAAAAACCATCGAAGCCGGGGCGTCGGATTACATCACCAAACCGATCGACAGCGGCCGGTTATTTTCGTTAATGCGTGTCTGGTTATCCGTCAAAGCATGACCGTACCGATTTACATTTCAGCGGAGGATCTGGAAGAGGTCGTTCACCTGGTTCGGCGGCAGTATGGCTACGATTTCGGCGATTACGCCCGGGCGTCGCTTCAGCGTCGCGTCATCCGGTGTATGCAAAAAGCGGGCTGTCTGACGGCCTTTGAACTGAAGTACCAACTGACGAACGATGAGCGGTTTTTTGCCTGGTTTATCGAGTCGCTGACGGTGAACGTCACGGAGATGTTTCGTGATCCGGCTTTTTATAAAGAACTGAGGAATACCGTATTGCCCAAGCTGGCGTCGTATCCGATCCTAAAAATCTGGCATGCGGGCTGCTCGACGGGCGAGGAGGTGTTTTCGATGGCGATTCTGTTGCATGAAGCGGGTTTGCTCAACCGGACGCGCCTGTATGCCACCGACCTGAATCCGGCCAATCTGGAGCGGGCGCGGCAGGGCATCGTGCCGTTGCAGAACATGAAAGAGTATACGTCCAACTACATTCAGTCGGGCGGAACCAACGATTTTTCATCGTATTACACGGCCCGGTATGAGAACGCAATTATTCACAAGGAATACCGGAAGAACATCGTTTTTGCGACCCATAATCTGGCAACCGATCAGGTTTTCAATGAGTTTCAACTGGTTTGTTGCCGGAATGTGCTGATCTATTTCAACCGGGAGTTGCAAAACCGGGTTATGACGCTGTTCAGCAACAGCCTGGCTCCGCTGGGCTATCTGGCGCTGGGCATGAAAGAATCGCTGCTGTTTTCGGAGGCCCGGGATCAGTTCGATGTCGTGAGCCCGGTGGTTCGGATTTACCGGAGTAAGACTTAAACCCCCAACCCCCTAAAGGCCGGGCGGCCGGTGCCGGGCTAAAACATCCGGATTTTAAAGCCCGGCACCGGCCGCCCGGCCTTTAGGGGGTTGGGGGCGAAAAGCGAAAGCACTTAACAGCCCTGCCCTTCAGGGGGTTGGGGGCAACCATAAACCAGAAAAACCGATGACCGGATGTAGAGTGGTGGCAATTGGCGGTTCGGCGGGTAGTATACCGGTCGTAACGGCTTTGTTGCAGGCCCTGCCGACGAGCTTTCCGTTTGCGGTTTTCGTGGTTTTGCACCGGCTGAAGAACGTTACCAGCAGCATGGACACGATCCTGACCAGCAAAGGCCGGGGGCTTGTGATTGGCGAACCCGACGACAAGGAGGCTATTGTGGCGCACCGCGTCTATCTGGCTCCGCAGAATTACCATTTGCTGATTGAAGCCGACCGGACGATCAGTCTGGATTATTCTGAGCCGGTTCATTACAGCCGTCCGTCGATTGACGTCACGTTTGAGAGCATTGCGATGGCCTACGCCGGAAGTGCGGTGGCGATTTTGCTGAGCGGAGCCAACCAGGACGGTGCCGACGGGTTGCTGGCCATTGTCCGGCAGGGTGGGGTGGCCATTGTTCAGGATCCGGCCACCGCCGAGTATCCCGTGATGCCGCAGGCCGCCATTAACCGAAATAAAAATGCGGTCGTTTTGACACCCGAACACATTGCCTCTTTTTTACACACACTCAACGATTAACTGAAAAACAATGGTAACAGCGAACCACTCTCCCGATATGACGATCATGCTGGTCGACGACCGCGAGGAGAACTTGCTTGTGCTCGAAGAAATGCTGGCGAACGACCAGCGAACGTTCATCAAGGCGACGTCGGGCAACGAAGCGTTGCGGTACGCCCTGAAAAACGATCGGATTGGGCTGGTTATGCTGGATGTTCAGATGCCCGAAATGGACGGTTTTGAAGTGGCCCGGATTCTGAAATCAAATCCAAAAACCAGGGACATCTCCATCATTTTCGTTACCGCCATCAACAAGGAAGAGCAGTATATTCTGAAAGGATTTGACGAAGGGGCGGTCGATTACCTGCAAAAACCGCTGGACGTCAACGTGACCAAAGCGAAAGTGAATGTATTTGAACAATTGTATCACTACCAGCAGGAATTGAAGCAGACGGCGCTCCAACTTGAGAAAATAAATAAGCAACTGGAGAAGTTTGTCTACATCGTCGCGCACGATCTGAAGTCGCCTTTGGTGGGCATGATTGCGGCTCTGTCGTTGCTCGAAATGAAAAACGAGGAAGAGGTGGTTCCGCGCGAAGAAATTCAGGAATATGTGGGACACTCGAAGTCGGCGGCTTTTCATTTGTCCGACATGATCAATTCCCTGCTGGAGTATTCGCGGAAAAATGTGGCGCAACAAACCGTCGAGGAGGTGAATGTTCACGAACTGGTCGATCAGATTGCCCTGCTGATTTTTCCGCCCCGGCACATTTCCATCGAAATTAAAGGGCAATTGCCGGTGTTAAATACCAAAAAAATCAAGCTGCATCAGATCTTTCAAAACCTGATCAGCAATGCGATCAAATACAATGACAAACCCGCTGGCCTTGTTGAAATCGGCTGCCGCGACCGGGGCCGTTCCATCGAATTTTACGTCAAAGACAATGGCCCGGGAATTGCACCGGATGAACACGAAGCGATTTTTAAATTATTTCGCACCACCTCCAACGTTGCCCAGGCCGAAAGCAGCACCGGCGTCGGGTTGTTTATTCTGAAAATGCTGGTCGAGGAGCAGGGGGGCAAGGTGTGGGTGGAATCGGAAATGGGTAAAGGAAGTACATTTTATTTTGATTGGATGAAGTAGGCAGAAGACAAAAGACAAGAGATTAAAGACAAGAGATTAAAGACAAAAGATAAAGGCATAAAGAGGGGCCGGAGTTAGTGCAAACTTCTCAATGCCTGATTGTTAAGTCTTTTGTCTCTGGTCTAATTTCTATTATCTAGAAGGGCAAAAACGCTATGGAAACGAGTATTACTTTTTACGTTGTGGAAGACGATCAGACCGATTTTAGTTACATCGATCGGGCCATTCATGAAATACAGCCGGATCTGAAAATTCGCCGGTTTTTGCACGGCGCGGCTCTGCTGACGCATCTTCAGAGCATTCTCCCGGAAGAATATCCGTCGCTGATCATGCTGGATTTTTTTATGCCGGTTCTGGACGGGCTGAAGACCCTCCGGCAATTGAAAGCCAACGAAAACTACCAGCAGATTCCGGTCGTGATGTGGTCGGGATCATCGCGGCCCGAAGACATCAGCCAGGCCTACCGGCTCGGTGCGCGGGCGTTTCACACCAAGCCGGTTTTGTTTGAAGACTGGCAGGAACAGTTACAAACCACTTTGCGGTATTGGTTGCGGACGGTGGAACTGCCCCGTTTGGCAGAATATTAAGAGATCATTCCCTTATTCCTGGCGATGTAACACAATTCTACACGAATCATCCGGAATTCTGTACCATTTGCTCTTGTTCTATCACTGATCTTTGCCGTATCAAATCACAAAAACAAGAGCATGGAAACGATACAATTCAAAACCAATATCAAGTGTGCCGCCTGCGTGGCCACCGTAACACCCTTTTTGAACAAAGCCGTTGGCGAAACTCATTGGCAGGTCGATACCCTGAATCCAAACAAACTGCTGACGGTGGAAGGCGCCACGGTCGATCAGGTGAAGGAAGCGCTGAAAGAAGCTGGTTATAAAGCGGAACCGGTATGAACGCGCAACCCACGGCGGTGGCGAAAACCGCCCGGGCCGGTGCCGTCTCCAAACCGGTTCGGAAAACCTACCCCGTTCTGGAAATGAGCTGCGCGGCCTGTGCCGTCAGCGTGGAGTCGATGCTGAAAACGACGCCGGGGGTGGTCGATGCGGGCGTCAATTATGCCAACCAGCAGGCCTGGGTGGAGTTTGATCCCCAGGTTGTTACGCAGCAGGAACTCCAAACCGCCATCCGTTCCATCGGCTACGACCTCGTGATGGATGTGGAAGACCCACAGGCGGTGCAGGCCGAAGCGCAGGAACGCCAGTATGAATCCCTGAAAAAGCGGATGATCTGGGCGGCTGTTCTGTCGGTTCCGGTGGTGGTGATCGGGATGTTTTTCATGAATATTCCGTACGCCAACGAAATCATGCTGGTGTTGTCGGCACCGGTTGTGTTTGGTCTGGGCCGCTCGTTTTTCGTCAATGCCTGGAAACAGGCCCGGCACGGAAAAACCAACATGGATACGCTGGTTGCCTTGTCGACCGGCATTGCTTTTCTGTTCAGCACGTTCAACACGCTCAACCCGGATTTCTGGCACCGGCGCAACATTCACCCGCACGTCTATTTTGAAACCGCTGCGGTGATCGTCGTCTTTATTTTACTGGGAAAACTGCTTGAAGAACGGGCCAAATCGAACACCTCTTCGGCCATTAAAAAACTGATGGGATTGCAACCCAAAACCGTCCGGATCGTGGAAAACGACGTGGAAACGGAGATTCCGGTAGCGTCGGTTCGGGTGGGTCAGGTGATTGTGGTGCGGCCCGGTGAGAAAATTCCCGTGGACGGCGTCGTGGTTGCCGGTACGTCGTTCGTCGATGAAAGCATGATTTCGGGCGAGCCGGTTCCGGTGGAAAAGAAGGCGGAACAGACAGTTTTTGCCGGAACAATCAACCAGAAAGGCAGCTTCCGGTTTCGGGCCGAAAAGGTCGGTGCCGACACGGTTCTGGCGCAGATCATTCGTATGGTGCAGGACGCGCAGGGCAGCAAAGCACCGGTGCAGAAACTGGTCGACCGGATTGCCGGTATTTTCGTGCCGGTTGTCATCAGCATCGCCCTGTTGACCTTCCTCGTCTGGATGTTATTCGCGGGTGAAAACGCGTTTGCGCAGGCCTTGCTGACATCCGTAACCGTTTTGGTCATCGCCTGTCCGTGTGCGTTGGGACTCGCGACGCCCACGGCCATTATGGTGGGTGTGGGCAAAGGTGCCGACAACCAGATTCTGATCAAAGACGCCGAAAGTCTGGAATTAGGCCACAAAGTGAACGCCGTTGTGCTGGACAAAACCGGTACCATTACCGCCGGAAAACCTACGGTTACCAACCTGGAATGGCAACGTTCCGACATCGCTCAGGCATCCTCCGTTCTATACGCGCTGGAAAACCAATCGGAACACCCGCTGGCCGAAGCCGTCGTTGAGTATCTGACCGGTTTATCCGTGAAAAGTCTGCCGCTGGAATCGTTCGAGAGCCTGACCGGGCGCGGGGTTTCGGCGCGGTATGAGGGCGTTACCTATCGGGTGGGCAACCTTCGTTTGCTGGACGAACACGGTATTTCGGTTGATGCTGTGGTTGAAAAACGCGTGAAGCAGTGGCAGGACGAGGCTCGAACGGTGGTGTATTTCACCGATGAAAAAAACGTGCTGGCGATCATCGCCATTGCCGACCAGATCAAGGAAACATCCAAAGCCGCGATTGAGACTTTGAAAAACCGGGGCATTGACGTGTATATGCTGACGGGCGACAATCCGCAAACCGCCCGTGCCGTGGCCCAAGCCGTCGGGCTGACTGATTTTCGCGCCGAGGTGATGCCGTCCGATAAAGCCGCCTTCATCCAGGAATTGCAAAGCCGGGGCAAGGTGGTGGCGATGGTGGGCGATGGAATCAACGATTCCCAGGCGCTGGCGCAGGCCGACGTCAGCATCGCAATGGGCAAAGGCTCCGATATTGCGATGGATGTAGCCCGGATGACGCTCATCACGTCCGATTTGGGCAGCATTCCGAAGGCACTGGAACTGTCGCGGAAAACCGTGCGGGTGATTCGTCAGAATTTGTTCTGGGCGTTTATTTACAACCTCATTGGCATTCCGATTGCGGCCGGGATTCTGTTTCCAATCAACGGTTTTCTGCTCAATCCGATGATTGCCGGAGCTGCAATGGCGCTCAGCTCGGTGTCGGTCGTTAGTAATAGCCTGCGCTTGCGAGGGGCGCGGTTGTGAAGAGGGCTACAAAATGAATCATCCCTACGGGATTTTGTGAATTCGATCTTTACCTTGTTGGGCGGGTTGAAACCCACCCCTACAAAATGACTTATCCCTACGGGATTGTTGTATTCATAATCCCGTAGGGATGATTCATTTTGTAGCCCTCGGTTTTAACCGGGGGTATAGATTGAACAAAGTAGGTCTAAGAATCCCGTAGGGATGACCCATTTTGTAGCTTAAAACCGGGATGACGTTAGGACATTGGTTGCTGAACGCCCCACTGCTCCACAATTTTCCCCTGGCTCAACCGGAAAATGTCATAGAACGCACCCGGTTTTTGATCAAGCTGACCTTCGGATTGCACCACCACAAAATTGCCCTCGCCAATAATCCGCAGGACTTTTTGAATGTCGAAATCGCCTTTTTTTTCCTGCAAATACTGCCATAACCCATCCCGCCCGTTGGCAATTTCGGGCTTGTGCTGAATCAAATCCGACGTGACATAGTCCGAAAGTGCGTCAATTTTCCGCTCGATCAGAACGCGTTGAAAAAACGCGCTCACTACGTTTTTATTCGCTTCGGTTGCCCCAATGTCCTCCATGTCAACGGCTCCGTCCATCATCGGATGCCTGTTCAGGGTGGTTTCGGGCTGTTGCTGAATGGCGTCCCAATGTTCAATGACCTGCCCGTTCCGAAGCCGGAACAGATCAACGACGACCATTGGCTTCCCGCCGAATTCAAAGCGCAGGTTTGTCACCACGTAATCATTTTCCGCAATAAGTCGCATGAACGGTTTGGCCGGAGTGGTTGGTTTGGGCATTTGCTGCATGGCTTTCAGGGCTTCCAGTAGCCCCGCTTTGCCCGGTTTCACCATCAGGCTGTGTTGGATGTAATCGTCGGCAATGATTTGTTCGGCATAATCGAGGTCGCCGTGGGCAACCGTGCGCCGGTAGAAATCCCGGATGATGGATTTATTGCGTTCTGTATTTTGCATGATTAGTGTCTGTTTGGAAATGGCTCTGGAACACGAAACGATCCGAAAAACCGCTGCGCATAGCAGCGCTACCATGAAACCGTTTGATTTCATGAGGAAAAAAAGAAGGAATTGAATGAAACTGAAAAATCGTCAGACTACCAGGAAAAGCCTGATTTACCCCAAAGAAAGGGCGTGCGAAAACACCCTACCGGATTTCGGTGGGAATTTTCGGGGAAGGTTGGCGGTATGTGATGATTCGATGCAGCAGTGCCGCAAAGGTAAGGGCTTACCGTATAAATTACAATGGGTTACGGATTAGATTCATCCCACGAGCCTGAAAGGCTCACATCACTAGCCCCGGCTATAGGCCGGGGGGGGGATGGCCGGGGGGGTTGGGTATGGTTGATATGGTTGGTATGGTTGAATATGGTTGGTGATGGTGTGGAATAACATCAGGAACGCGCCAGCCGATCGGCATCCACCGCCGTCAGCAGCGAAACCAACCCATTTTGTTCGGTGATCTTCCGGTGGGTTTCGGGATAGCGAATGGCCGATGTCTGGTCGATGAACATCTGCCGGAGCAACTCGCCGTAGAGGTGCATTTTCTGGTGGTCGAAACCGTAGCTGATCTGAACCTGCTGGGCGATTTCAAAGTCCTTGTTGCGTCCCCGCGCAGCCCGGTCTTTACCACCATAATTGGCCGTAATATCCAGAATAGAACCCGGAAATAAATCCATCAGCGCCCGCGTTCCGGCTTCGTCGACCAGCCCCCGGATAACGGCCCGCGTAGGCACCCACTCCTGCAACGTAACGTCGCCCCGCTCAAACAAAAGCCGCATTTCCTGGCGGTCCATCCGGCCCACCTGCGTAAAACCGTGGTAGAAATTGACCAGCGCATCGCCGTAGCGAACGGTCGCGTTCACCTGGTCTTCGAGGTCGCTGCCCTCGCGTTTGCAAACCTGAGCGGCTTCCACCCGGCCTTCGCCCAGCCAGCCCGCAAACATATCGAAGAAGTGAACGCCATGTTCGATAAAAATACCGCCACTAAGTTCCCGGTCCCAAAACCAGTGCTGGGGCGAAAGCCCTTCGTCACCCGCGTAGTTTTCGAAATAACCGTGTAGGAATTCACCGAGTATCTTCTTGTCAATCAGTTTTTTAACCCGCTCGAACATCGGATTGTACCGTTGCATCAGGTTGGTGACCATCAACAAGCCTTTGCTCTCGGCGAAGCTGACCATTTCGTGGCCCTGTTCGGCATTCATCGCCAGCGGTTTTTCGCAGATCACGTGTTTGCCAGCCCGCAATGCCTGCATCGACTGTTCGTAGTGCAGAAAAGGGGGCGTGGCAATGTAAACGATATCCAGATCCGGCTGGTCCAGCAATTCGTCGATGGTGTCGAAATGCGTGGCTCCGAAGCGGTTGGCGGCCTTGGTGGCTTCTTCGCGCTGGGAACCGGCAATGCCGATTAGCTTCACATTGGGGGTCTGGAGGAAATGCTGGGCGGCAAAAAGACCGAAGCCGCCGAAACCGATAATGCCTAAACCCAGTTCTTTTATTTTACTCATGATACCGTTCAGATTGTGGATGTTAAACGTGAGAAGTGGTTTTCGCTCCGGGCCGTAAAACCGTAAGTACGCTATATCCTAACCATAAACCGGCACAACTGTTGAGATTGAATGGTATATACTTAGCCAGCAGGTAATTAGTTTTCTAACAATATGTCTGACTTTCCGGAACAATCTGTCGTTGGGACGCATTTGGTAGGTTGAAGGGGCAAATTTTTCCTACACCGCAGAGCGTGAAAAACCGTACTTCATCAGAGGGAGAAGAGAAAAAAAAGGCAGGATTAATTTTATACTACACCTCATGCCTTTCAGGGCTGGATTTTGGCGGTTCATCATTTTTTTGTCCTACGGGATGGGGGGAAAGCCGACCTTTGCTGTCATTCCGTCAATGTCGTCGTAACGCACGATATACGTTAAACCACCATCCTATGAAACACGCCTTATGAAAAAAATCGTACAAATTGGCCTGTTGCTGTTGCTGGTCGGCCCGGCTGTTCTGGCGCAGGGCACCCCCGATCCGGCTCCTGCAAGTCGGCGAACCAATGGGCAGGCCACTGTGAGCGGCTATATTAAAGATGCTGCCAACGGCGAAGGCCTGATTGGCGTTTCGGTGTTCGTGAAAGAAACCGGTTCCGGCATCACCACCAACTCTTACGGCTTTTACTCGCTGACCTTACCCCTGGGAACCTACAATCTGGTGTATACCTACGTTGGGTTCACCAAACAGAACCGCACCATCGACCTGACCAGCCAGAACGTCCGGCTGGATATGGAATTGAAAGAAGAAGGGCGTGACCTTCAGGAAGTTGTTGTTTCGACCAAACGCGAAGACGACAATGTGAAAGACATTGCAATGAGCGTCAATACGGTGGAAATGAAGACGATTCAGAAAATTCCGGCGTTGCTGGGCGAGGTCGACGTCATCCGGAGCATTCAACTGCTGCCGGGCGTCTCGACGGTCGGCGAGGGCGCAACGGGTTTCAACGTCCGGGGCGGCAACGTCGATCAGAATTTAGTATTATTAGACGAAGCGCCGGTTTATAACTCTTCCCACCTGTTCGGTTTTTTCTCGGTTTTCAACCCCGATGCGGTCAAGGACGTGAAACTGGTCAAGGGCGGTATTCCGGCGGTGTATGGCGGACGGATTTCGTCGATCCTCGACGTTCGGATGAAGGAAGGAAATTCCAAGAAAACCACGGTTTCGGGCGGAATCGGCCTGATCTTTAGCCGGTTGACACTGGAGCAGCCGCTGTTTAAAGATAAAGACGGGCAGGCCCGGGGTTCTTTCATCATCGCCGGTCGCCGGTCGTATGCCGACATTCTGGCCAAACCGTTTCTGTCCGGCGATTTGAAAGGCTCCCGGTTTTTCTTCTACGACCTGACCGCCAAGGCCAATTACCGCATCAACGACAAAAATACGATTTACCTGTCCGGTTATCTGGGTCGCGATGTGTTTGGGGCCGATTTTGGATTTAACTGGGGCAATACCACGACCAGTTTGCGCTGGAATCACGTATTCAGCGACAAGCTTTTCCTGAACACCACGGCTTTTTACAGCAATTACGACTACCTGCTCGACAGTGATTTGAAGCGGAAAGATCCCAAAGATTATTTCAACTGGAAATCGTCCATCGTCAATTACAGCATCAAACCGGACTTTACGCTGTTCCTCAAAAACAACACCCTGACGTTTGGTGGTCAGGCCATTGTCTACGATTTCCAGCCGGGGCTGGCCAATGCTGCCAGTGGGGGCGACGTGCGGACGTTTGGGCTGGAGAATAAATATGCCCTGGAAAGTGCGCTCTACATAGGCAATGAGCAACTGGTTTCCAAGCGGTTGCAGTTGCAATACGGATTGCGGTATTCACTCTATAATTACCTCGGCCCCGGCGAAGCCTACGAATTTCAGACCGATGTGCCGCCCAACCAGCGCCGGTTTCCGGTTTCCACCACGACCTACGACCGCAACGAAACCATCAAAACGTACGGTAACTGGGAACCCCGGTTTTCGGCCAAGTATGAGTTGAATGAGGTTAGTTCGTTGAAAATGAGTTACAACCGGCTGGCGCAATACATTCACCTGGTTTCGAACACCTCGGCTTCCACGCCCCTGGATGTCTGGACACCATCGACCAACAACATCAAACCGCAGATTGCCGACCAAATTGCAGGGGGCTATTTCCGGAATCTGGGCAAAACCGGTACGGAGTATGAAGTGTCGGTGGAACTCTACTACAAATGGCTGCAAAACCAGGTCGACTACATCGACGGTGCCGACCTGTTGCTCAACAAATACCTCGAAGGCGACTTGCTGAACGGCAAAGGCCGTGCCTACGGCGCTGAGTTTTTCGTGAAAAAGAACAAAGGCGACCTGACGGGCTGGGTGAGCTACACGCTGGCGAAAACCGAACGGTTTGTGGACGGCATCAACAACAACCGCTGGTTTCCGACGCGTTTCGACAAGCGGCACACGCTGAATGCCGTGGCTTTGTATGACCTGAACAAACGCTGGAGTTTCTCGGCCACCTTCGCTTTTGCGACGGGGACACCCGCCACGTTCCCGACGAATGGCTACCTTTTTCAGGGGTATCTGGTACCGCACAACGCCGAGAATTCCAGGAATAATTACCGGATTCCGCCCTACCACCGCTTAGACCTGGCGGCTACGTTACAAAACCGCAAGAAAAAACCGACGCAGAAGTGGGAGAGTAACTGGGTATTTTCGGTCTACAACGCCTATGGTCGGAAGAACCCATTCTCGGTCTTTTTCCGGCAGGCCGAAGACAAACGGACGGTGACGCTGAACGGCGAACAGGTGCAGATTCCGGTCGCCGAAGCCGTGCGCTATTCGGTTTTTGCCACGCTGATTCCGTCGGCAACCTACAATTTCAAGTTTTAGACGATAGAAACCGCCATGAAAAATATACACATTTTCGGTTTTTCGGTCATCCACGTAATCTTGCTGGGGTTGCTCCTGCTGGGGCTGTCGTCCTGCGAAGATCCGATTGATATTGACCTGCAAACCGGCCCGTCGCAACTGGCCATCGATGGCTGGCTGACCGATCAGCCGGGGCCACAAACCATCAAACTCACGAAAACCACCGGGTATTTTGACGCAGCGCAGCCCCCGGCCGCTTTGGGTGCCACGGTGATTGTGGCCGACGAAGACAGCGTGATTCACGAATTTATCGATGTAAAAGGGAACGGTACCTACGTCTGGACCCCGAAACCCGGCGAAGTATTCGGAAAAATCGGTAAAAAATACCTCTTGGGCATCCGGTTTGAAGGGCAGGAATATTACGCCATTTCCCAGATGAATGCGGTTCCCGCCATCGATTCGCTGGTTTTCCGGGAAGAAAAACCCAATCCGCTGGAGGATCGGAAGGGTTTCGCGGGCGAGTTTTACGCAACGGACCTGCCGAACCAGACGGATTATTACTGGATTCGGACGTATCGCAACGGCAAGCGGCTCGACGAAACCAGCGACATTGTCGTGTCGTACAATGGTTCGTTCAACGGTTCGGCTGATACAGACGGTTTGTTGTTTATCCAGCCCATCCGGACGTCGATCAACCCTGACAGTTTGTACAACCGGAACGACTCGGTGAAAGTGGAAGTGTTGTCGATCACGCCGGATGCGTTCTATTTCTTCCAGCAGCTCAGCACCCAGATCAACAACGGCGGGCTGTTTGCCTCACCGCCCGCCAACGTACCCACCAATGTGGTGAACCGCAACGCCAGCGGCCCCAAAGCCGTCGGTTTCTTCGGCGTTTCGGCGGTTAGCAGCAAGACGGTGAAAGTGGAGGAGGTAAACATTCGGCCGAGCGAGGATTGAAAGGAAGATAGGAAATGCAACTACTTCGTTGTCGCTCGCGACATGCGAGCGACAACGAAGTAGTGTATGTTAGCCAACAAACATAGAATAAGAATATCTTCAATTATTTTTCGTCTTCTGAAAATGCAACGAACTTAACTCAAAGCCGTTCGCAAAGGCCATGACGAACACCGCTCTCTTGATCGAATCGATCTGCAATAATGGAGAAAAACTGGGTGTCCTGACGTTCATAATATCGAAATATTGCGTAAGACACCAGGTCAGCCAATTGTATAAGCCGCGACGCACGGGAATCAAGGAACAGAGGTACTTCTGACAAATTACGCAATACTCCCCATGTATGTCCCAACGTCCGGAAGTTTGTAGCTAATCCCTGAATAGTGCTTTCGTAAGTGGATTTATCAAAAATAATGATGCCGCGTTGTGGATCATTCTTTTTATGTAACCGGCCCAAGTAATGATCAAATCTACTGGCCAATTGTTCAAAGGCCATCTCTACAGGATCATGTGGGCTAACCTTTGCTTTGTTGATGACACAAGCGAAAATACGATTGGATGGATGCGAATTTGCTAATACTGAAAGGGCATCTTTGATCGCTTGTACCCTATCTTGTTTTGGAAAAGGTTTCCAACTGTTCCGTCCTCCCATCATGGGGCTGCCATGCAACTCGACGGAATTTATTTCTGCAGGATTGAAGCGTTCGGCAATCCGGTCGAGTTCATTCGATATCCAAAAGGTTTGTCTTTCAAAGAAGGAAATCCCTGCCAGGACAAAGTGTATTTGGTTAGGATCAGCCGCGCTCCCGGACTCGTCAGCGTAAAGTAAATGCATAAAAAAACAGCCAAGGAGAAACCATGTTCTCGCGGCCCAAAATGGCAGGGCCTCTCAACTGCACTACAAATATAGTAATATTATTTGACATCATTAACAAAAATGTCAAATCACTACAAGCTGATGGCGTAACCTTCATAGCTTCCACCGCACCTGCACTTTCACCTCGCTCTTGTGCGGTTTGTCAATCTCGTCCAGATCGGAGCCGACGGTTTCCTGTTTTCGGAAATCCGTTCGGCTCCAGCGGAGCCAGACGTCCAGGTGTTTGTTGAGGGTGTACTGCATCAACAGGTAATTCCGGATGCCTTTGTTGGCGTAGGCTGGAATCGAAAACGCGGAGAGCACATCCCGCTCGTAGACATACTGGCGGCTGTCGTAATCGTTCGTGCTGAACCACGCCAGCCGCCCACTGAGGGATAATCTTCCGAAGTCCGCCGTAGCATCCTGCACGATGGCCAGCCCGTTTGACGCGGAATATCCTGCGTACCGGAAGCTGCCCCACTGAATCCGGGTTCGGAATGACCAGATTCTGGAAGGGGAGTAGTCGGCGTTGAACGCGTAGTTTTTCCGGACGGTTTCAACGGTTTCCTGGCCTTTGCTAAGCCGCGTCGGCAGGTTTTTCTCTTTGTGTTCTTCGTGGTAAATCCCGTAGACCGTAAGCTTTTTGGTGGGCGTGTAGGTGGTTTGCAGCAGGTAATCGTACCCCTGCGACGGTTTATCGACCAGGTATTTCCACCACGGAAACCGGTAGTAATCCATGAAGGCACCCAGCGTCAGCTTGCGATAGATGACATACCGAAAACCGGTATAAATGCCGCGTTCGTTGCTGTTGCGCGTGTTTTCGCCGAACGCATTGGCGTAAAAACTGTGAAAATTTCGGGCGTAATACCGGCCCAGAATCGCGACGTCAAACCGCTTGGTCAGGCTGGCGACCGCGCCACCAACGGCCCCAACGCCCCCACTCGACGAACGGGCGGCTTCCCCAAAAAAATTGACGTTTTGCCATAAATAACTGCCGTGCAGCCCCAAAACCGTGTTTTGTTTCCCCACAAACTCAAAACGATTATACGGCAGATCGCGTTTTTGCAGGGTTTTGTCGAAAACCGTGTGCAGAACCGTCGCGCCCAGTTGCCACCGTTGCTCCCGGTGGTAAAGCAGGTGAATGCCCAGATTCTGTTCCAGCAGACTGGCGCGGTCGGCCAGTTCGGACGTGGTGCGGTGCAGGCCGCTGGTCTGGAGTGAGCTGATCTTGTCTTCCTGATTTTCAGGGTCTTCCACCACGTTGCCATCCCGCCAATTGCGAGCCGCCAGCAAAGTAATGTCCCAGTTTTTGTGCAGGGAATAGGTGGCCGTCAGCCCGCGCAGAAAACCGGATTCGCTCAGCGAACTGTAAGGCCGTCCGCCCAGCGAGGGCCGCCGGACGCCCGCGACGGTTTCGGTGCCTTTGCCCAGCGAAAAGCCCGACGCCAGGATGAGCCCCTGACCGATTTGCAGTTGGTAATCGCCGATCAGAAGGTTCCGCCAGCGGCCCCGGTTCTGGAATTGGGCGTGAAACGAAACGTAGTCGATGCCGTACTGATAATGGCCCGGTTTCCAGCGAAACGGTTCGCCGGGGTCCTGCTCCAGCGTCAGCCCGAAGCTGAACTCGCGCGGGCGGCTGTAGCGATACCGCCAGTACCACTGCTGCCGACTGCCGTCGTAGCGCCGGGGCAGGTTGCCGTTTTTGTCCGGTTCTGCCGACGTAAATCCCTTTTGCTTTTCCAGAACGCGTTCCACCCGCATGATCAGGTAATGGTCGGTGGGGTTGCGAACCGAAAGCGAGCGGTTTTGGGCATCGACGGTAACAAAAGGCAGCAATCGGCGGATGGTGGGCAGGTCGAAATCCGGGACGGCCTGGAGTTCATAAATCGAAAGCAGGCTGCCAAAGCGGGTGCGGTATTCCGCCAGGCTATTGAGCTGGCGTTCGGTCAGCAGGGAGGTGCCCGCCAGTTCGTCGCGGGTGGCGGTGTTGAGATCGAGCGGGTTGGTGTAAAGCTGGTACAGATTCTCGTAAACCGCCTGGTAGTCAATGCCTTCGGTTTGAACCGGAAACAGGTTCTGAATGAACGCCGTGAGGTTGGTTTCGCGCCGACGGTATTCCTGCGCGACGGCAAACGACCGGATGAGCAGAAAACCGCAGATCAGCCAAAGGGTAGAACGGTATTTCAAATCGTCGTGGCAACGGGGAAGGCCGCACCTCCGCCGGACGGCCCGTTCCGGCTGAAAGAACTTCTCTCAGTTGCTTAGACGAAAAAAAGAACCGGAAGACACTCCGGTTCAGACGGTTTGGCGAAAAGAAGGCCGGATTACTCGCCCTTGATAACGGCGACCAGATCCTGCAAACTCTTTTTCTGACGCTTGTTCACTTTCGGATAGTCGGTTTTGAGATTTTTCACTTCTTCGACCAGAATTTTAGCGACGATCAGCCGCATGTTTTTCTTGTCATCGGCTGGAATGATGTACCAGGGCGCTTTTTTGCTGGCGGTTGCGTTGATTGCATCCTCGTAAGCCTGCATGTACTGGTTCCAGAAACCGCGCTCCACCACGTCCTGATCGTCGAATTTCCAGTTCTTCGACGGGTCTTCGATGCGGCTGATGAGTCGCTCGCCCTGTTCTTTTTTCGACACGTTCAGGAAAAATTTCAACACCGGAAAACCGTTGCGGTTCAGGTACGTCTCGAAGTTGCTGATGTCTTTGTAACGCTGTTTCCAGAGTTTGTCCAGTTCGACGGTGCGTTCCTCGGGCAGCCGCTGGGTTTGGGTCAGAATTTCGGGGTGGACTTTCACCACCAGCACTTCTTCGTAATAGGAGCGGTTGAAAATACCGATGGTGCCGCGTTCGGGCAGGTTGATGAGGTTGCGCCAGAGAAAATCGTGGTCCAGTTCCTGATCGGTCGGTCGTTTGAACGAGTGGACGCGCATACCCAGCGGGTTGACACCAGAAAAAACGTGCTGAATGGTGCTGTCTTTGCCGGCGGCATCCATCGCCTGAAAAACCGTCAGCAAACCGTAGCGGTTGTGGGCGTACATTTTCTCCTGCAATTCATTCAGTTCGGTGGTCAGGTTGCGCAGTAAGACCTCGTAATGATCCGAATCTTCGTACAAATCGTCTAGTTTGGTGGGGAAATCGGCGATGGCGAATTTTTCAGATCCGCGGCCGTCGAAACGAAACGACTCTGTTTTCAGGGCAAATGATTCCGTCATGGGTTTTATTGTCATGGTTTGCGGTATTCGGGTTACGCCGGGCAATTTCTTTTTCCGGCGAACCGTCTTAAAATAGATTCTGTTCTTTAAAAACCGTTGGATTGATTCCCGCGTAGATACAGGCTGGAACTCGATTTTGTTATACCGGTGTAAGGTCGGAATAAAACCCTCAACTTCGTACAATGTTTAAACCCATGCATCTAAAACGCGTTAGTACCTGGCTGCTGGCCCTGTTGCCCCTGGCGTCTTTGTCGGCCTGTGGCCAGTCAACGAAACAACAATCATCCGAGAAAAAATCTAAAATTATGAATACCAACAACCCTGTATCAACTGCCGCCGGCATGGAAAAAGCCACCTTCGGCACGGGCTGCTTCTGGTGTACGGAAGCCATGTTTGAATCGCTGGACGGCGTTTCGGATGCCGTTTCCGGCTACGAAGGCGGTTCCAAAGTGAACCCTACTTACAAAGAGGTCTGCACCGGCAACACCGGCCACGCCGAGTGCGTCGAGGTGACGTATGACCCGAAAAAAGTAACGTATGCCGAACTGTTGCAGGCCTTTTTCCGCAGCCACGACCCCACTTCGCTCAACCGGCAGGGGGCCGACATCGGAACGCAATACCGCTCGGTGATTTTTTACCACAACGACGAGCAGAAGCAACTGGCCGAAACCGTGAAGAAAGAGCTGAACGCATCGGGTGCGTATGACAAGCCGATTGTAACGGAAATCAGCCCGGCCGAGAAATTTTACGAAGCCGAAGCGTATCACCAGAGCTATTTCGCCAACAACCCGGAGCAGGGCTACTGCTCGTTTGTGATTGCGCCGAAGCTCGACAAGTTCCGCAAGGTGTTTAAAGACAAGCTGAAGAGCAATGACAAAGTGACGTCCAATCACGAGTAATGCCTGACATCAAAAAAGCCCCGGAAGGGGCTTTTTTGATTACTTGATATAATTTGGAGACACACACTCCTGCCAGTATTCTACGATCTTTCGGATGGTTTCCTTCAGTTTGTCAAATTTGGAGGGTTTGATAAAAAATCCCTGAACCGATTTGGAATAGGCGTCAATAACGTGCTCCTGTTCGGCGCTTGTCGTGAAAAACAGATACGGAATGCATTTCAATCGTAAGTCTTCGTTCGCGTGAATTTGTTCCCTCAATTCCAATCCGTTCAGCTTCGGCATGTTGATATCCGAAATAACGATAAAGGGTTCGATGGACGTGGAGACTAAATAGCGGAGGGCTTCCTCGGCATCCATGAAAAAGACAAGATCATTCTTGTAGTCAAGTTGCTTAAATACTTGAGTCAACATCTCCTGATCATCTTCATCGTCTTCTATGATTACGATTGCCCCTGTCTTATTCATCGTGCTATAAAAATGAGTTTACCTGCAACCCTCTGATTGGGGTGATAAGAAACGCAGCAGAAGAAAAGAGAAAACGGTCTGCTGGGTTCTCAGAGTCTCAAAGATAGGATTATATAATTTAGAATAACTGATGAATACTTTTTACCCGATCAAGCCGGGTGTAGATTACTAATCATTCGATTCGTACTTTACAACCGGTTTTGCTTTACTATCTTGTGAACCATCACGCTGACTTATGACGACAGGTTCTACTGCACATTTGCTTTTGGTTGAAGACGAACCCAAGGTGGCAACGTTCATTAAAAAAGGATTGCAGACGCAGGCCTATACGGTGGAGGTGGCGCTGACAGGTGAGCTGGGAAAAGAGTTGTTCAATAAAACGGCATTCGACCTCATTATTCTGGACGTAAACCTGCCCGACATCAGCGGCCTCGATGTGGCTGAGTACATCCGGCAGCAAAACCGCCGGGTGCCAATTCTGATGTTGACGGCGCTGGATACGACCGCCGATAAACTGCTGGGATTTGAAGCCGGTGCCGACGACTATCTGGCTAAACCGTTTGATTTTCTGGAACTGGTGGCCCGCGTGAAAGCACTCCTGCGCCGGGCAGGAACGACGGAAGAAGCGGATCGCGTTTTACGCGTGGCTGATCTGGAACTCGACCTGCACGAACGCGTGGCCCGTCGGCAGGGGCAGACCATTGAGCTGACCGCCCGCGAATTTGCCCTGCTGGAGTATCTGATGCGCAACGCTGGACGGGTGGTTTCGCGGGTAGACATTGCCGAGCAGGTGTGGGACATCGGGTTCGATACCGGCACGAACGTCATTGATGTGTACGTAAGTTACCTGCGCGCTAAGATCGACAAGGATTATCCCACCAAGCTCATCCACACGCTGATCGGAATGGGCTACGTGCTGAAAGAAAAATGAGCCTTCAAAACCGACTGACCCTTTTATCAACCGCCATCGTTTCCATTTTGCTGGCCTTCTTCTGCCTGTTTCTGTATTTGGTGGCGGAACAGTACCGGAAAAAAGAATTCCTGACCCGGCTGCGGTCGGAAGCCCTGACGGCGGGGCATCTGCTGGTGGGGCAGGAGCACCTGGGTCCGGCCCTCTACAACCTGATCGACAAGAATCAACTGACGGTTTTACCCGACGAGGAAATCATTATCTACAACGCCCAAAACCGCCTGATTTACGAAAGCGGAACGGACTTTCTGACGGTAACACCCGCGGTTTTAGACCGGGTGCGGGAACTGCAAACGACGCAGTGGCGGGAGGGAAATCGCGAAATCGTAGGGATTATGTTTACCGAAAAAGCCGCTCCGTTTGTCATTTTTGCCTCGGCGGTGGACATCTATGGCGTGCGATCCATGCAGGATTTGGCGCGGTTGCTGAGTGGGGGGTGGTTTGTCATGATTGGCGTCATGCTGATTGCGGCCCGCTACTTCATGGGCCGTATTCTGGAGCCCATCAGCCGGATCAATCAGCGGATCGACGAAATTACGGCCTCGAATCTGTCGCTCCGTTTGCCCGAAGGTGAAAGTGCCGACGAACTGACCCAACTGGCGCAGCGGTTCAACCGGATGCTCAACCGGCTGGAGGAAGCGTTTCGGCTGCAACGGTCGTTTGTGTCGCACGCGTCGCACGAGTTGCGAACTCCGCTGACCGCCATTACGGGGCAGTTGGAAGTGTCGCTGCTGGCCGACGATGAGCCCGACGAACTGCGGGCGACGCTCCGTTCGGTGCTGGACGATGTCCGGGGGCTCAACCGCATGGCCAATGGACTGCTGGCGTTGGCCAATGCCAGCATGGACTCGTCTGCCGTGCCGATGGGACCCGTGCCACTGGATCGTTTGCTGGAACAGGTTCAACTCGACGTTCAGCGGCTTCAACCGACCTATACCGTTCACCTTCGCATCGAATCGCCGAATGCATCCCCCGCCGACTGGCAACTGACGGGCAGCGAACCCCTGCTGCGGACGGCTTTTTTCAACCTGCTCGATAACGGCGGCAAATTTTCGACCGACCATACGGTAACCCTTCACGCATCCGTACAACCGAAGTCGGTCGAACTGCGGGTGCATAATGCCGGGTCGGTGATTCCGCCCGACCAGCTAGCGGAGGTGTTCATCCCGTTTCAGCGGGGGCGTAATGCCAGCGGACTGCCGGGGTTCGGGATTGGACTTTCGCTGACGGAGCGCATTGTCCGCTTGCACAAAGGCGATATCCGGGTTGAGTCGAAAGAAGGCGCCGGAACCACTTTTATCGTCACGCTTCCCCGCTAATTGCATTTCTAACCCCGTTCTAATGTCGTTCTAACACGAGCTTAACACCGGCTTACGACCTTTGTAAAGTCAACCAGGCAGTAGGATATAAATGAACCTGAAACCGAGTGGTTGATTTATTATAAAGACAGAAAAAGCCATGAAAACATACATTTTTGCTCTAGCTCTTAGTGGATTAACGATTTTGAATGCAGCAGCCCAGGACGACACCAAACGTCGGAAGGATGTCACCTACTCGACCCATAATTACAAACACCCCAACAAAGCGGCTGTTGCCCAAAAGTGGGCCAACCAGAAAGGGGAAGGCATTAGCGCCCCGGCGGTGAATAACCGGGCGGTAGCCAACTACAAGCAACCAAGACTCAATACGGAACCGGTCAACGGTATTCTGGTGCCGCATACGGCTGAGGAAAATCTGGCCAACCGGAACTACAAAATTCAGCATTTCAACGTAGCGGGTCAGGAAGCACCGGCGACAGAAGTGGCCGGGAACACGCCGAAAGGAACCTTGCCACAGGAGAACGAATAATCCTAAACCTGATTGCCAAAAACGGCTTAACCGCATCTTGTATGCGGTTAAGCCGTTTTTGTTTTGGTCAAACTTTCGTGATTCTCAATGGATTCGGTAAGCGTCATTAATGTGGTCTATCGGCTAGTTTTGTCAGCGCCATTTTCTGGTTAAGAATGGCAGGCGTAGCGTTAGTTGACGAGGTGAAGGGCGTGGCGGTCTCTCTTAGTAATTTGATGACCGCATCCGGAGAAAGGGCGCGTACGGATAAAACCGTAGCCGCAATGCCGGCTGCAACCGCCGTAGCAAAAGAGGTGCCGCTTACGAAATCAGGAGCGGTTTCGACGCTGAATTGGCCATCCTGAAGTTTGTATTTTTGAACCGGAATTTTTTCTCCGGGAGCCCAGAAACTTTTCGGATCGCTTGGCGAAAAACTGGAAGCAAACCCCTTTTCATCGACCGATGACACCACCATGATTTTGTTCAGGATAGGCCGTCCTGCAAACGGGAAGGGCCGTTTGGGTTCATTGCCGGCCGCCAGTAAAACGAGAATTCCTCCTTCGGTAAAACTTTCAAAAGCGTTCTCAAAAACTTTTCCTTCCAACGGCCCGTAGGTGATCACAAGAATATCGGGTTTGGCCCTGGCCAGATCATTGATCATGTCCAGCAGGGCTGTTGTTCCCATACCGCCCGAGCTGGCATGAACATTTGAGAAAATAAAATGAGCGTGAGGAGCGCTTAGTAGAACCGCCTGTGTAACGGAGGCTGTATAATCCGTCAAATACGACTCTTGATTCTCGGTGTCAGCCGACGAACTATTCAATACTTCCATTTGCTCCCTTTTTAATAAATTTTTGGGCGGTACCCCTCCCAGAATGGCCACTCGAACCGGTCTGGTATTCTCGGCTTGATTGGGAACATACCCGATTAATCGGCGAACCGGATCAAGGAGACGTTCGGTGGCCGATCGCTCCGTAATGGAACTCGTTTCCAGTTCGGACTTTGTGGTTGCCGTAGGAAAGGAAAGTTTTAGTTTTTCATCAAATTCTTTGGTGAGGAGCGCAATCTTGTTCTGAATGTGTTTCGATTGCGCTTCTTTTTCAGCCGATTGGGGGTCTTTCTGGAGCTGGGCATATTCTAATTTGTAATAATCGAGTGCCTTTGGGGTGTTTTTAGCGTTTTCAGCCGTTTCGGCTGTGACATGCAGTAACGCACTCCAATTAGGCGTTTTTTGCGCCAGTGAATCCAAGGTCGTGATGATTTCTTGAAACGTTTGCTGTTCGGGTTGTCGACCTTTGGAAATAAGGCGGTTTAATTCCTTCACTTTTTTTAGAGCCAGCATCAGGTCTTTAAACTCTTCCGGGGTAATGGCTTCAGCCTCCTTTACGACTTCAATAAAACGTTGATAGGCCAGATAATAGGCAACCCGATCGATGATATCCCCGGTTTTATCACTTCCCGCCAACCAGATGGAACCCTTACTTTCCTCCAGCGTTCCAACCACAACGGAGGTCGCTTCTTCATAATTGACAGAAAGCTGCAGGCCGTTTCTTTCGGAGAAAAACCGTTGTGCCAACGAAAAGATACCGGATAGATCAATGCCACCCACTGACATCTTTAGGTCCACCTCTTTGAAGGCAACCCCGCTATAACCGATCGAAATGGGTTGAACTCTGGTTAAATCCTGTGGAACTTTTTGATCTTCAACGATTTTCTGATTTTTTGTGTCAAGCGCATCAGCCGTTGCGATCAATTCCTGCTGAAGTTGGGAAAGGCGGGCTGAGAGCATGTGCGCCATCACTGAACCTAACTTTTCACCATCCGTTCCGGCAGCTTTGGAATTGATAATATTGAAAGGTAAAATGACCCTGGCCCGCGTGCTATGACGAAAGGTTTGCCATAAACTGTTCACATACCAGACCGATGCTCCGGCCAGAAGGATTCCCAAGGTGATAAAGATCCAGATCCTGAGTAGTAATACCATGGTGCAAGCTTGTCTAGGTGGTTCACAACCCCGTCGGATCGATCATTGAACCAACGGGTTATGATCCCTCAACCTACCCATAATGCACAGTTCTACCAGTAGTTTTTGAGCAAACGGTATATAGTGAAAATCCGTCAGAAGAATACGAAACTGGATGCGTTCTTTGCGTTCCAGTTTCTACTTCTTCCGAACATACACATTGTTGCTGATCGACTCCAGCCGCACTGCCGGCCCACCGCCATTGACGGTTCCTTCCAGCAGATAACCGACCATCGGATTCTTCTGCTTTTTGTTTTTGAAGTCGATGTTTAAATCGGAATAGACCTCGCCGGTGATGGTTTTCATGGACAGATTAGCGCCCTTGGTTCCGGACCAGTTCAGGTCGACAAAACCGCTGATGGTTTTGGCAAACACCTCTTCGCTGGCGCCTTCGATGTCGATGTTGCCGTTGATGGTTTCGACGCGCAGTTTGGCTTTGCGGGGCAGAAAAACCTGGTAGTGGATGGTGCTGCAGACGTAAAAATCCTGACCATTCTTTTCGGTGCGCCAGGTCGACGTTTTTTTGCCCGGACAGTCCTCGGCTTTGCCCAGTCGCAAAAGCTCCCGGTCGTAATCGGTTTTGACGCTGATTTCAGTCGCCGTAGACGCCGATTCAACCAGCAGGGCATTGTTGAGCTGACCGCTGTTGATGGTCACCGCAATGCGGACGTAAACCTCCGGTTTGTCCCAATACCGGACCTGAATGCTGTCGGCAAACTTCAGGTGGAGGTTGACGAGCTGGTTCGGCGTGAACGGAAAGGTTTTGTCAATAATTTTTTGGGCGAAGGCCGGGCCGATAGTCAGGCCGGTCAGGAGCAAAAAGAGGAGCTTTTTCACGGGAGTAGTGCAGTTTTTGGTGGCTTACTTTTGCTTGCGGATGTAGATGTTGCTGCTGATGGTATTGAGCTGAATTTCAACTCCTCCGCCGTTGGCCGTTCCTTCGATGTGGTTGCCTCCACCCACACGCGACAAGCCTTCCTTCGCGCTTTTCAGGCCCAGATCAAAGTCGGTGTACATCTCGCCGTTGATCGACCGAAGCTTCATATTGGCCTTCGCATTGGCGGGTAGCGTCACGTCTACCGCTCCCGAAATGGTGGTGATCGACGTCGGTTTTTCCTGGCTTAGATTCGTAAAAAAGACGTTGACTTCGCCGTTGGTGGTGTTGGCGACCACGGGGCCGGTCACACTTTTGAGCGTGATGGGCGAGTTGGTGGTTCGCACTTCCAGGTCGCCGTCCATGTTGCTGATGGTGACTGCTCCGTTCCGCCAGTTGATTTGCCGGAAGAGAATGGCGACTTTTTTGGGCACCCGAATCGTGTAGTCAATGTCTTTGCGGGTGGCTTTTTCGATCTTTAACCCGCCGTTTTCCGGGGTTACGGCCAGCCCAATGCCGGAATTGTCCACGGCCGAATAATACAGCGGTTTCAGTCCTTTGGCCCGTTCCGGCGGTGCTTCCAGTCCCGACGACGCCCGGATGATGACCTCATCGCCGTCGTATCCTTCAATTTTGTATTCACCGGCGTCCATCTCGATAACGATTTTCCGGTCTTTGGCATTGGCGAGTTTAGCCTTGTATTCCTGTGCGTTGGCATCCGGAAGGCAGCATAAAGCCGTGACAATCAATAAACTGATTTTTCTCATTGGTTTGGTCTGTAAAAAGTGGAAATCGAATAAAATCAGGAAGCAGAGCGGTTTTTGGGCTGAGCCAGGCGATTCAGCCCTTCTTCCGCTTTCAGCCGGACCGCTTCCAGGAGTTGCCGGTTTTGGGCGAGTCGCTGCATCGCGTCGACGGCCCGTTTTTCCTGAATCGAAACCAGGGTTTCGATGAGCATGATCTGGACGTAGGGATCGGTCTGAATCTTCAGCGATTGAATCAGGGCTTCCCGAACGCCCGGCTCGTTGGGCAACCGCATCAGGGCTTCACAAGCCGCCAGCCGTACGTTGACGTTTTCGTCAAAATTCAGCGTATTGATCAGCAACTGGGTAATTGCCTGATCGACTTCCGCCAGCTCGTAGCTCTGGTTGACGGCCTGAATGCGCTCGCTGGCCGATGTCTGGGCCGCCGGGTCGAAGTTCAGCACCTTTTTGATGGCCACCGTCGACGAGGTTTCGAGCGAATTGGTTTGTTCAGAAACCCGGTTACTATAATAAAAACCGCCCACAAAACCGCCCGCCAGCAGGGCCACACTGGCCGCCATTCGGAGCCCCCAGGTCGTCAGACTTCGGATGCGACCCTCCGAACCCAGCCGGTTAGCCAACCGGTTGTTGAAAGCGGGGGATGGCTGCTCGTTCCGGGCTTCGGCGAAGTAGCGAAACGGCCCGGCCTGGTTCTCCAGATGGGCGGGAACCGAGGGGCCGCGAAAAAAATCCCGCAAGGCTTTTTCTTCTTCCAGGGTGCTCTCCCCGGCGTAGTATTTTTCGAGCAGCTTTTCAATATCCTGCTTCATAATCGTTGGTCTTTAAGTAACTGTCCCGCACCCGCTGCCGGGCTCTCGACAAAATCACGCGGATGTTGTTGATAGTCAGGCCCGTTACTTGTTCAATTTCTTCAAACGAATACTCCTCCACATCGCGCAGATGCAGAATCAGCTTTTGCGGGTCCGGCAAATCGCCGATGATGCGACGCAGCAACGCACTGCTGTCTGCTAATTCGGTCTGGCGATACGGCGAAACATCGTCTGCCTGAACGGTTGTCAGGTCGGTATTGCCGTCCGTTGTCCGGTTTGCCTGGGATTTTAGTTTGTCCAGACACAGGTTTCGCGTCATCTGCACCGCCAGTGCTTCAACGCTGTGGTACGAATCCAACTGCTGCCGTTTCGTCCAAAGCCGCATCAATACCTCCTGCAACGTATCCTCGGCTTCTTCGCGGTTGCGCAGAAACAGTTTGGCCAGCCGAAATAGCCGGCCCTGAACGGGGAGTACGATTTGTTTGAAGGCTTGTAAATCCATTTCAGAGACAAAGACGACGGAAGAGGGCATTCATTACAGGGGTTGTGCGAAAATTCGATTTTTTTTTCGACACCCTACCTATTATAGTCTGGGAACCGCCCGTCCGGGAGCGTTCAAAAGCCCGTTGTAATTATTGTAACTACATGGAATACAACGGAAGCATACGTAGAACTACTTGCTACTAAAAAAGAAATAAGGGTAACTACTACGAGAATTTAAGGGAATTCTACCCGTTTTTCACCGAAAAGCGCCCAACTAACCATTCACCACTTGTAAGAACCTGAGAAACTCCCTTATTTTGGCCTAAGTTTCACATCTAACTCATTCATACTAATGAAAAAATTATTCTCCTCACTCCTCGTAATGTCCCTGCTGCTGGTAGGTACGCAATCATTCGCACAATATCAGAAAGGCGATAAATTATTGAATGCCGGTATTGGTTTGTCAAGCTACTATGGTGGTGGTCTTCCGATCGGAGCTTCTTTTGAAGTGGGAATAACCGACGAAATCAGTGTTGGTGCACAAGTCGATTTTTACACCTGGGGTTACAACTTCGGTGGTTACAAATGGCGGTATACCTTTCTTCCGATAGCGGTACGCGGTTCTTACCACGTCAACGAACTCCTGAATCTGAACAATGACAAATTGGACTTGTACGGTGGTCTGGCATTGGGCTATTACATCTCAAGCTTCAAAGACAATTCAGGTTACTCGGGATTTTATGATAATGCCTATGGTAACCAGGTGCTGTTTGGTGTCCACTTGGGTGGCCGGTATTATTTCAAACCGAATTTAGGTGCCTTTGCAGAAGTTGGTTACGGTGTTTCTGCACTGAAATTAGGGGTTGCCTTCAAATTTTAATCAGGCATCGCCACAACAAAAAACCGCCGGAAGCACGCTTCCGGCGGTTTTTTGTTGTGAGACGTGAGAGCAGAGAGGTGAGAATAAAGACCAACAGCTTTGTTGTCTCTACTCTCTTGTCTCTGCTCTCACGTCTATTTCAAACTCTTCACGCCCATATTCCAGAGCATAAACGCGTAAATATCCGCCGTCGACTCGATGTTTTTCTTCGTGTTGCTGGCACCGTGGCCGGAATTGGTTTCGATCCGGATCAGGGCCGGATTCGGGCCTTTGTAGTGTTCCTGCAACGTGGCCGCATACTTGAACGAATGGGCCGGAACCACCCGGTCGTCGTGGTCGGCGGTGGTGATCATCGTGGCCGGATACGGGATTCCCTCTTTAATATTATGAATCGGCGAATAGGCATAAATCGCCTTGAATTCGTCGGCATTATCGCTGCTGCCATAATCCGATACCCAGCCCCAGCCAACGGTGAATTTATGAAACCGCAGCATGTCCATCACGCCCACCTGCGGAATGGCAACCCGGAACAAATCCGGCCGCTGGTTGATGACCGCGCCCACCAGCAAACCGCCGTTGGAACCGCCCCGCAGCGCCAGCTTTTGTGGTGAGGTGTACTTTTGAGCGATCAGGTACTCGGCAGCCGCAATGCAATCGTCGAACACATTCTGTTTCTTGAGTTTCATGCCCTGTTCGTGCCAGGTTTCACCGTATTCGCTGCCTCCACGCAGGTTCACGGATGCGTAAATGCCGCCCTGTTCCAGAAACGGAATCAGCAAAGCGCTAAATCCGGGGGTGAGGGTGACGTTAAAACCGCCATAGCCGTAGAGCATGGTCGGGTTGTTGCCGTCCAGTTGCAGGCCCTTCCGATAGGTCAGGAACATCGGTACGCGGGTGCCGTCCTTGCTGGTGAAAAACACCTGTTTGGTTTCGTAATCTGCCGGTTTGAAATCGACTTCCGGCGCCCGGAATAGGGTGGTTTTCTTCGTCGCCAGGTCGTAGCGGTAAATCGTGGCCGGAAACGTAAAGGAGGTGAAGGTGTAGAATACGAATTTATCGTCGCGCTCTCCATCAAAACCGCTCACGGTTCCCAGGCCCGGCAGCGACACTTCATTTTCGAGCTTGCCGTTCAGGTCATACACGTAAATACGCGAGGTGGCATCTTTCAGATAATTCGCAAAGACTTTGTCACCGGCAACCGAAGCGCCATCCAGTTTTTCGGGCTTTTCCAGAATCAGATCACTGAGCGCACCGGTTTTGGGCATCACTCTGGAAAGCTTGTAATTTGGTGCGCCGTTGTTGTGATACACCAGCAACTGATCGCCCACATTGTCGACAACCGAGTAGTTGTATTTAAAGCCTTCGAAAAGTCGTTTGAATTGCTTGTCACCGGCTTGCAGGTCTTTGTACCAGACCTCGGACCCGTCCGTACCCTCGGAAATGTTCAGAATCAAAAACCGCTCATCCTCAGTAGTTTGTGAAAAGAAATACCGCAACGGATGCGCTTTGTCTTCATACACCAGTTCGTCCTGGGTCTGAGCGGTTCCCTGCCGGTGGAAATACACCTTCATGAACTCATTTTTGGACGATAACTCCTGTCCGGCAGCGGGTTTGTCATACCGGCTGTAATAAAAACCGTCGCCTTTCCAGGCCGCCCCCGTGAATTTCACCCATTCGAGCTTGTCGGGCAGCGGTTTTAAGGTCTGCATGTCCATCACGTAGATTTCCTGCCAGTCGGACCCTGCTTTCGACAGCGCATAGGCCGCATACCGGCCGTTTTTCGACAGATCGAAACTCGTGAGCCGCGTCGTGCCGTCGGCCGAAAGCTGGTTGGGGTCGATCACCACCTCGGGCGTGCCGGTCAGGCCCTTCTGGCGATATAAAACCGACTGGTTTTGCAGTCCGTCGTTTTTGTAGAAGTAAAACCACTCCTTTTTACGACCCGGAGCCGAAAAACGGGGGTAATTGATGATCTGTTCGAGCCGCTTTTCCAGTTGCTTCCGGTAAGGAATCTGCTCCAGATACCCGAAGGTAACGGCATTCTGGGCTTTCACCCACGCACCGGTTTCCGCCGAACGGTCGTCTTCGAGCCAGCGGTATGGATCGGCCACTTTTGTGCCGTGATAGTCGTCGATCTGATCCGTTTTGCGGGTTTTTGGATAGTTTAGGGGAGTGGATTGGGCTGTAGCCCCGGAGATTTCAAGCATAATAAACAGACCAGTCAGGATGGATTTTAAGAACATGCCTATCAAATAGGTTAATAAGAAAATGAGTCGATAAAATCCAAATTACGACTTTTGATCTGATTGGAACGCTGATTGGGCGGATTAAACGGATTAACGCAGATAAAAATCTGTTTTGATCCGTTCAATCCGCCCAATCCGTGTTCCAATCCTTTACAAAATATCCCACCAATTCTTCACGGCCTGCGTATCAACTTCACCGGTTTTTACGTATAAAGCGTTCAGCTTTCCGAATAAAATAGTGAAACGAAATAGTTTATAAAAGCGGGAAATGAAATAGTATTGCAGCGTGATCGATACCGAATCAATTTCGCAATCGAAACGAGTTTGTCTTCATTCCTATCTTTCTAGTTACCATAAACCGCATTGTATGCCTAAAAATCTACTTTCAAAAGTTGGAATTGTCTTGGTATTGCTGTTGGGAGCCGCAACGCTCCGCGCCCAGGTGGCGGTTTCGTGGCCGCAGAACGGGATGGTCTTTCAGCGTGGGTTCGACAACAAGGCGAGCGTAAAATGCATCATCACCTCGACCAACGGGCAGACCATCTCCTCCCTGCAACTGCTGTTTTACAAGTATACCCTGACCGGCAACACGCAAGGGCCACTCAATCCGGTGACGGGTAATTCGCAAAGCTGGACCACGGTACCGATTTCGGGGGCCGGGACGTGTCAGGTCACGGCGCAGATCGACGTGGCCGGTGGCATGTACAAAGTCAGGGCGAAGGACAACAGCGGTCGGGAAACGGCCGAGTTCGATCTCGGGGTCGGGGAGGTGTTTGCCATTGCCGGCCAATCCAATGCGTCGGGCATTGTGAATGCAAACAACCCGGCTTATGAAACGGGGAATGCGACCTTCGTCCGGTTTTTCAACGAAAAGGATCAGAGCAATAATTTGCAAGGCTTTGAGGAAAATGATCCGGGAAAATGTGCCGGTTGTTCGCCCGAAACGGTTTATTTTCAATGGTATTGGGGCGGATTGGGCAACAAGCTGATACAGACGCTGAATGTGCCGGTGGCATTCTACCAGAACTCCATGTCGTCGACAAGTGTGGTGGAATGGCGAAACAGCAGCCAGAACCGCAATACGCCCTTCAACGATGGACAGCCCCGTTTTATCAACGGGTTTCCGTACCGGAATTTGAAGAATTTTCTGACGGGCCGGGCCAAACAGACGGGGTTGCGGGCTATTCTCTGGCACCAGGGCGAAAACGACATCCGCGGGGATCCCTCTACGCCAAACAACTCGCCCGCCAACACGACGGGCGGTTTTCCGAGAGCGACGCGGTATTATGATGTACGGACCAATGCAATCAATATGTCAGAAACCGATGACAACCTGTTGAATGAATTGATTGGGCAAAGCCGGGCCGATCTGGGTGCCGACGTTCCCTGGGTTATCGCGCAGGCCAGTCATCTGCGCGGCATCACCGATCCGCTGGTCATTCAGCGGCAGGTTAAAGTGATCGGGTATGCCACCCACGACAACAGCAATCCGGTCGCTGCACCCAAAGCGTTTGGCGATCCGTTTGTGTCGCCCTATGGCCGGGCCAACATTTTCAACGGCCCCAATACCGACCAGTTTGGCAATTCGTACCGGCAACCGGATCCTGATAAAACACACTTTAACAACCTGGGACAGAGTGCCGTTGCGACAGAATGGAACAAGGCCCTGACGACGCCGTATAACGGGCAGAACTTTTTCAACGCTTCGGTACCGATGCTCAACAAGGGTGAAACGACCGGTGTGCCGACCAACGTAGCGTGTAATCCGACGACGCCACCCGTAGTTAGCGGTAATTTCGATGGGTATCTCTACGGTGCTGACTGCGAAACATTCCGGGGCTGGGCCTGGGATGCCAACCAGAAAAATACCCCGATTTCGGTCCAGATTCTGGACGGAACAACGGTTATTGCCACCCTGACCGCCGACGAATTCCGGCAGGATCTGGCCAACGCCGGCAAAGGCGACGGACGCCATGCGTTTCGCTACTTCATCGACAACAGCCTGAAAAACGGGGCGAAACACAGCCTTTCGGCCCGCGTAACGGGCAGCAGTTTTGTGTTGAAAAGTGGCCCCAAAGTGATTGAGTGTCAGGGAACCGGCACACCACCACCGGCCAACAACCCGCCCCAATCGCCCACAGTATCCGCGTTGTCGGCCCAGCAGGGTGTAGCCTATTCGACCACGTTACCGGTTTTTTCGGATTCAGATGGAGAAACGCTCACCTACGGTTTGTCACCCGTGCCGACTGGCCTGGGCTTCAATCCGGCCAGCCGGGTGCTGAGCGGGACGCCCACGGTCAATGGCACGTTTACCCTGACGTATACGGCAACCGATCCGCGGGGCGGCACCGGCTCAACACCGGTAACCTTGACGATACAGCCTCCGACGACGCAACCGCCGTCGTCGACCACGGTGACGGGGAGCTTCGAGGGCTACCTGGACAAAGTGGAGTGCGGCACCATGCGGGGCTGGGTCTGGGATCGGAACAAGCCCAACACACCGATGACGATTGAATTTTATGCCAACGGCGTTTCCATCGGCACGACCGAAGCCAACATCTACCGGCAGGATCTGAAGGATGCCGCCAAGGGCAACGGCGCTCATGCTTACAGCTTTACGACGCCAGCCAGTCTGAAGAATAATGCCACACATCAAATCAGTGCAAAAATCCTGAACAGCAGTTATACCCTGAAAGGTGCGCCAAAACCACTGACGTGCGCGCCCCCGGCGGCCCGCGTGTCGGCGGGTGTTTCGGAGCGGAACCTGACGGTGACGGTTTTGGGCAATCCGGTGGGCGAAACCGTTGGGGTGGAAGTCCGCGGAGCCGAAGGACAATTCCTGCATTTGCAGCTTTCCGACCTGAATGGCCGCATGTTGGCGGGACAGGACGTGGCCGAAGCCGGGACGGTTGAAATTCAGCATTTGCCGGTAGGACGACAGCCGACGGGCTTGCTTTTGCTGCGGGTCGTGAGCGGTCAGCAGGCGGTTACCGTCAAGGTGCTGAAACCGTAGAAAGACAAGAGAGGTAAGACAAGAGACAAGAGAGGAAAGACGAGGGAATAAAGACAGCCGGTAGCGGTTTTTTGTCTTTTCTCTCTTGTCTTTCCTCTCTTGTCTTAACAACATTTGCAGGTTACCGATCTATCTGTTAATTTACCCTGATGTTTCCGTTTCGGTGACAAATGAAACTAACCCGTATCTTGTTCCTGCTCTGCTGGCTGATCGTCCTCGGGTCGCCGGTGGCTTCGGGAACCCCGAAAGACCCGCTCAGTCAGTCCCTCCGGATTGATCACATTGGCGTTGACGATGGTCTGACGCAAGGGTCGGTGTATCACATGCTGACCGACAGCCGGGGGTTTCTGTGGTTGGGTACACAGGACGGCCTGAACCGGTATGACGGGGCGCATTTTCGGCATTACCGCCCCAATCTGACCGATTCCACCGCCATTGTCGGCATCAATATCTCCGGGATTGTGGAAGATCGCAACGGCAATCTCTGGATTGGCACGGAATACGGACTCAACTACTACGACCGGGCGACCGACCATTTCACCTGCATTTATTCCTATTCGAAAGCCAAAAAACCGCTAAAGAGCAAAACCATTCCGTTCTACGCCAACGGGCAGGAGGTGTTGTATTACAGTGAAACCGAAGGGCTGGTTTCGTTGACGATCAAAACCCGCCAGAAGCTGGTGCTGGACCCGGGCGTGCGGCCCACGCATGAATACGACCAACTGAATTCAACCGTTCGGACCCCACTGGGCGATGTGTGGCTCCACGCGCCAACCGGTCTGATTCGGTATAATCTCTACGAACGGCGGGCTCACTATTATTTCAGCAATCACCCCACAAACGAAGCAGGTCCGGCGGTGGGCGTTTTCTCGTTTCATTGCGATACGGCGGGGGTGGTCTGGCTCGGAACCGCAGCCGGTATGATTCGGTTTGAGCCGCAAACGGGTCGTTATCAAACGTTTATGCCGGATGGCGGGCGTTCTCTGACTTCGATTTATACAATTGCGGAAGATCACGACGGTCGGTTGTGGCTCGGCACCCAGCGCAGCGGAATCTGGCTGTTTGATAAACAGACCAGCCGGTTCAGCCCCGTGAGCGGTTTTACCAACAGCTCCCGGCATCTGGCCGATTACGAAATCTGTAAAATCTATATCGACCGACAGGGCATTATCTGGGCGAATACCGACCCCGATGGCCTGGCCCGCATCGTGCCGGGCAGTACTTTTTTTGGCGGCATGGCCGTTTCCAAAAACGAACCGCACGTGGCCAAAGACCCGTCGACGCTCAGCCATTTTGTGGTGCGCGGTTTTCTGGAAACTTCCCCAACGGAGTTGTGGATTGCTACCGAACGAAGCCTCGACGTGTTGGATCGCTCCCAAAACCGCATCATCCGGCGGTATCTGACGCAGGCCAGATACAGCGATTTACCCTCCCGAACCCTCATCAAATGTCTGTATAAAGACCCGCAGGGCCGAATCTGGGTCGGCACGAACGGGGGTGTTTTTACTTTCGATAAAGAGAAATCCACCTTCCGGAAAATTCCGCTGCCGGGTTCGCCCAACAGCAAGGTGGTCGAAAATTTTGTACGTCGGCTGCTGTCCATCGATGACAATACCATGCTGGCGGCCACTGAAGATGGCCTTTTTCTGCTCGATGTTCGCCAGAAGAAGTTTACCCTGCTGCCGACAATGGTTCATCAGAATATTTTCAGCCTGGCCCGCGATCGCGCCGGTCGCTACTGGGTGGGAACCTACTCGGCCGGATTCTACTGTTATGAGCGGCCACCCATCGGAAAAAATCCTGAACCTCAGCAAATTGTGAAAGGTCTGGACGGCTACACGGTTCTTTATTTTTACGAAGATCCTGTGCATCCCATTGTCTGGATGGCGACGGACAAAGGGCTGGCGGCTTTGAACACCAAAACCGGCCGCATCAGCCTCTATGACCAGCAGCACGGCCTGGCGAATCCGTTCATTTACGGAATTCTGCCGGATCATCAGAACCGGCTGTGGATGAGCACAAACCGGGGCCTGGCCTTTTTTAATCCCACCACGAAAAAGTTCAAGAACTTCGACATGTCCGACGGGTTGCAGGGCTACGAGTTCAACGGCAATGCGTATTTCCGAACCCAGGACGGCGAGCTGTTTTTTGGTGGTGTAAACGGATTCAACCGGTTTTATCCGGAGCAGTTCCGAACCAGTTCCTATATGCCGGCGGTTCACATTCACACGATGAGTGTCAATGAAAAGCCTTATCAGTCAGATGGTTATATTGGAGAGGTGGCCCGCGTCGAACTGCCTTTCAATCAGAATACCGTAGCGCTTGAATTTACGGCCCTGGACTATTACAGCAACGGTCGAAACCAGTATCAGTATCAGCTCGTGGGCTATGATGACCAGTGGGTGCAGTCGGGGCTGGACACCTACGTCCGGTATGCCAATCTGCCGCCGGGAACCTATACCTTCCGGGTGAAAGCGGCCAACAAGGATGGTCAGTGGAGTCCGAAAATCAAGCGGTTGACGGTGGTGATTCAGCCGCCGTTCTGGCAACGGGCGTGGTTTCTGGTGTTGCTGGGATTGCTGGTCGGCGCGATCGGTTTTTACTGGCTTCGCCGGCGCGAAAACCGGATTCACCGGCAGCACCAGCGGAACACCCGGCTGGCCGTGGAGTTGCAGGAGCAGATCAAGAAAAACCTGGCCCGCGACCTGCACGACGAGATCGGCACCCAACTGGCAACACTGAAACTGTACGTCGGTCGGCTGGTCGATCCGCCCAGTCATCCCGTGCGATCGACCTCTTTGAGCGAGCTGGCGCGGCAACTCATTAGCGACATCATTGGCAACATCCGCAACCTGCTGCGGGAGTTGAGTCCGCGGACGCTCGAGCAGTATGGCTACGCGGCTGCCGTGGAGGAACTGCTTTCGCGCATCGACAAATCTACGATCGAAACGCACTTCTGGGCCGACGAACTGCCGTCGCGGCTGAATCCGGAAACCGAACTGATGCTGTACCGGATTACGCAGGAATTGCTGAACAACACGTTGAAACACGCCAACGCGCGGCAGGTGAGCATTCGGCTGGTGTATGAAGAACCGCTTTTGAAACTGTATTACAACGACGACGGCCAGGGTTTCGACTACAAAGAAGCCCGGCGGGGGTTGGGTATCGGCAACATCGAGTCGCGGGTGGCGCTGATCAACGGCGAAATCGACTGGCAATCGACGCCCGGCGATGGTACGCGGGCCATTGTAACATTAACCTACCGGCCGACGAGCCGGTTTTCGCTGAACCGGCTGGAGCGGTCGATCAAAAAAGTGACGGCTTTGTTTTAACTCCGTCTTAAGGGTGGTATGACCAATTTGCACATCAACGGAAGAGTCTGGCTGGAAGCCCAGGAGCGGTTTTTCGGCATCGGCCGGATGGAACTGCTGGAACACATTCAGCAGACGGGGTCGATCAACCAGGCGGCCAAGGAAATGAAAATGTCTTACAAACGGGCCTGGGAACTGGTTCAATCCATGAACTGCCAGGCCGACGCGCCCCTGGTGAGCACCCAAACCGGTGGTGAGCGGGGTGGGGGAGCCAGCGTGACCGAAGAAGGCCTCAAATACCTGACGTATTACCGCGGACTTCAGGAACGGTTTCAACAGTTTCTGGCCGAAGAAGTGAATCATTTGCCCATCTAATTTCAGTTACGAATTCTCCCTGAACCGGCTCGTTTTTTTGCTCCCGTGGTCGGCTCCTGCTCCCGCATCCAGATTTCAGGTAAAAAATAATCTTTGGCCTGAACTGGCTTATTTTCCCCGAAAACCGCCCTTTTTTGTCCCGTTCCCTCGAATACGGCCCTGATAAAATCTTTTTTGATCGTTGCGAAATCCAAAAATCAAGTTGACTCGTTCGTATGGGTGTCTTTTAAGAAGATCCTTTTTATACACCCTATTAACAAATTCACTTTTCTTATGGAAGAATTAACAAGTACCTCTACCCCCAAGAAAGGCCCGAGCGTACCCGCCATTCCATCAGTTGAACGTCGGATGTTTCTACGCGCATTAGGCTTAACTACTGTTTCGGCGGCTGCCTTTCTGACGGCTTGTCAAAATTCAATGAACGATGTTGCTCCCAAGTATTCGGGAGCCCGGCTTTCGGCCGATGGTGTGAGTTTCGGAGAAGGTGATTTTGCCATTCTGAACTACGCCTATGCCCTGGAGCAACTGGAAACGGCATTCTACATGGCCGTTATCGAGAAGAAAACGTTCGCTGCCGGGAGCAAAGAAGAAATGATTTTCAAGGATATTCACGATCATGAGCTGATTCACCGTGAGTTTTTCAAACTGGCGATTCCGGCCGACAAGCGCATTGGTGATCTGGAATTCGACGTAAGCAGTATTGATTTCACCAACCGCCGGGAAGTGTTGAACACGGCGCGGGTGCTGGAAGATACCGGGGTGGCCGCCTACAACGGTGCGGGTCCGCTGATCTCGAAAGCGAACTCTATTTACCTGACCATTGCCGGAAAAATTGTATCGGTTGAAGCGCGTCACGCTTCCCTGATCAGTTCCATTCTGCAACCGGGTGGTGGACTGTTTGCCGGTGACTACGTTGTGGATAACAACGGGTTGGAGAAAGCCCTAACGGTTTCGGAAGTATTGGGCAGAGCGGGTCGATACATCAAAACCGCCATCAACCCCGCTTCACTGCTTGCCCTGGAATCATCCAAATCATAAACCTTACGAACGATCATGAATCTTCTCGGAATATTCTCACAAATTGAAAAAGCTGATCCGGAAATTGGCGAAAAAATGGATTATTCGCGCCGGAAAATGTTGAAAACCACCTCGGTAGCGGCTGCGGCTACGCCGATGTTTTTTGCCGCGATGGTGAATAAGGCCTTTGCCGCTGAAGGTTGTGCCGGTGATGCCATTGCCATTGTCAAATACGCCTTGACGCTGGAATACCTGGAACGTGATTTCTACCGTGCCGGTCAATTCAAAGCGGGTTTGCTTCCTGCGGGAACCCGTCCCTACGTGGTGCAGATTGCCAAACACGAAGCGCAGCACGTTGATTTGCTGGAAGGTGTGTTGGGGATCAAACCGAATGCCATGCAGCCGAAATACAACATGGCTACGCTGAACGCTGCCCTGGCCGACTACCCAACTTTCCTGACTTATGCGCAGGCTTTGGAAGACACCGGTGTTCGGGCGTATAAAGGACAGGCCGCCTGTTTGCTGGAAGAAGATACGGCAACATCCCGGACCGTTCTGGCGGTAGCCCTGCGGATTCACTCGGTCGAAGCCCGTCACGCGGCCGCCGTTCGCTACATGCGGGATCTGCGCGTATGGCCATCAGGAGGTCAGAACGGAACAGAACCGGATCCGAAAGTTTATATGGATGAAGATCAGGGAACACAAGGCGGTGCCAACCTGGTTGATTTCTTCAACATGCAGGAAAATAAAATGAAGTTGTATAGCCCCGATATGTCTACCCGGAGCGTGTACGAATCATTCGACGAAGCGTTGACTGCAGAACAGGTACTGGCCATTGCCGGCCCGTTCTTTGCCGCGCCGATGTAATTCAGTATAGATTGTGTTTTTTTGAAAAGACCGACATATGTCGGTCTTTTTTTTGCACATTTTCAGTCGGTTTTTAACAATCAGGACGCGATTGTCTGGTAGCGATCCTTCCTATAAAACCTACCTTTTAGTGAGTAGATTCAGATCTTCAATTCCGGATTTACACCTACTTAACGGCTGGTAGTCTAACTAAAAACATCGTTTCATTACTGGTGCGCAACTGAACCGTCCGTTGATCACATTAGGAGTCGAAATCCCTTATTTTCTTTCCCGTCGGCTTCTTTTTCGTGACCGCCCACTCGTTTTATTCATTATTTTTTCGTTAACAACGATCGGGAAAATGGTACATACCCGTGATTTCTTCCGCCTTTAACGGTTCGAAAAAAAACACCTTATCAGACAAGGCGGGCGTTCGGGTGGGAATCTGGAGCTTTCCAAACCAGTCTGTCCGAAATTCCCCGATGAACGGCGGAAATGCACCACGACGGCGAGGGCAGCGCGTTGACCAAACCAGTGCCATCGGCTGGCACCAACGCGATGAAAGCAGCCATACCGAAACGGATGGAAAGCGATTCTTGAATAGAAACCGGTTGTTTATCAGTATTTTATGAGCAGACGTAGGGTTGCGCTACGAAGTCGGCCGGGGCTGGAGCAATCCAGGTTCGATCCCCGCAACAAGTGTCAAAAATGGGGGCTGAAGCCGTTTGACGGCTGAGACAAAAGGCGGACTTTTGAACAACTGCCGGGGTTTCCTGTCGATTTTGGGAAGATAATGGGGCTTTGTCCATCTGGTTTTGCAATAGTAGTAAGACAAACCCCTGGAACCGATCCCCGGTTTAATCATCAAAAAATGATACCTTATGAAGAACGCGGGCTTATTGCAGAAAATACTTATGATGCGATCTTCACTTATTCCGAACATTTTTCGACCACAAAATTCTGAAAAATATAATTAAATTTAGCACGAGTAACCCTGTCCAATATGTCCAAACTTATACAACTCGCAACGCATTCCTCAGCGCGGGGAGATCTTACCGTTTTTGAAAAAATATTACCCGGTGAAATAAAAAGGGCTTTCTATATCTATAATGTGGGGTCGCCAACCCAGGAACGAGCATTGCATGGCCATCGAAAAGAGTCGAATGCTTTGATTGCACTGGCCGGCCAATGCCGGATATTCGTTACCAATGGAGAAGAAGAAAAGTATTTTCATCTCACCGTACCGAATGAATGTCTGGTGATCGAACCCGGCGACTGGCATATTATTGACGAGTTTACGAAAGATACCGTTCTGCTGGTGCTCTCGAACGAGTGCTATGACCCATCCGATTACTTCTTCGATCGCCCATGATTCCGCATTTAGACCTCAGGCAGGTGAATCAGCCCTACGCAGAGGCTCTGCAGGCCGCGGCCTGTCGGGTGCTGTCGTCGGGCTGGTTTGTGCTGGGGCACGAAGTGGAGGCTTTCGAAACCGGTTTTGCGGCCTATTGTGGCGTCAAACATTGCATTGGCGTCGGCAACGGGCTGGAAGCTATTCATTTGATTTTCAAGGCCATGAATTTTCCGGAAGGGAGTGAAATCATCGTGCCTGCCAATACTTACATTGCCACCATCCTGCCCATTACGGCTTTGGGGCTGACACCGGTCTGGGCCGAGCCCGATCCGCGAACCTATACCCTGGCGGCACCGCAGATTGAACCCCTGATTACGGAAAAAACCCGCGCCATCGTCGTCGTCCACCTCTACGGACGCTGCTGCGACATGGCTCCCATTGAGGAACTGGCCCGGAAATACAACCTGAAACTGATTGAAGACGCGGCCCAGGCTCACGGGGCTACCTATCAAAACCGCAAAGCCGGGAACCTCTCCGACGCGGCCGCATTTAGTTTTTATCCGACCAAAAACCTGGGTGCTCTGGGCGATGCGGGCGGGGTGGTTACCAATGACGACGAACTGGCGCATCAGGTTCGGCTGCTCCGCAACTATGGCTCCGAGCAGAAATACATTCACCGGATTCCGGGCATGAACAGCCGGCTCGATGAACTGCAGGCGGCATTTCTGAGGGTCAAATTATCCCACCTCGACGCGGATAACCGGCGTCGGCAAGCCCTGGCAGCCCGGTATCTGGCTGAAATTCATCATCCTTCGCTCCAAATGCCCCCCGCCGACGCCATCGATCAGGATGTCTGGCATCTCTTTGTGGTGCGGCACCCGCAGCGGGAGGCTTTCATGACGTATCTGCGCCAGAAAAACATCGGCACGGTGATTCACTATCCCGTGGCACCCCACCAGCAGGACGCCTATAGGGAATACCGTTATCTGGATTTACCCCTGACCGAACAACTACACCGGGAAGTGTTGAGCTTGCCCCTCAATACAGTCCTGACCGATGCCGAAGCGGATTATATTATCGAAACCATCAATGAATCCCCTTACTGATGTTACTCTCTGTCGTTATCCCGGTCTATAACAGCGAACGCACCATCTTTCCGCTGGTGGAATGCCTTACCTACGAACTCGCAGCCTATCCCTTCGAGATCGTGCTGGTGAACGACGGCAGTCGCGATGCTTCCGAAGAAATCTGTGAAACGCTGGCCCAAACGTTTCCCCAGGTTCAGTTTATCTCCCTGCGCAAGAACTTTGGCGAATTTCAGGCCGTCATGTGCGGGTTGAATCACGCCCGGGGCGAATACTGCGTGATTATCGACGACGACTTCCAGAATCCCCCGCAGGAAATCATCAAGCTGCTCCGCGAAGCCCAGCAGGGCAACTACGATGTGGTGTATTCACAGTATGAGAAAAAGAACCACGTTCTGTTCCGCAACATGGGCAGTTGGCTCGTGAACCGACTGACTACCTGGCTGTTGAGAAAACCGTCTGATTTATACCTGTCCAGTTTCAAACTGATCCGGCAGGAAGTGGTGCAGGAAATCATTCAGTATAATGGCCCGTATCCGTATCTGGACGGCCTGATTTTCCGGACCACCCGCAACATCGGCCGCGTGATCGTGCAGCACCACAAACGCCAGGAGGGCGATTCGAACTATACCTTCCAGCGGCTGATTTCGCTTTTTCTGACCATCTTTTTCGGCTATTCGGTTCAGCCGCTGCGCCTGCTGACCACGCTGGGTATTTTCATGATCCTGCTGAGTATGGTCGCGGGTCTGGCCGAAACCGTCGGTTCGTTGCTAACGCAGCATTGGCCCGCAACAGATCACCTGCTATGGGTGACAATTTGCCTGATCGGCGGGATTCAGCTCTTTGGCATGGGACTGCTCGGCGAGTACGTCGGCCGACTTTTTATGATGCAAAGCGGACTGCCGCAATACGTGGTTAAATCGGAACATTTCAACTATGATCGGAAACCGGGACGAGTACGAAAGTATGTTCCAAGTGGAGCGTAAACTCTGGTGGTATCGCATTTTACACCAGAAAGTTATCCAACAAATTCAATCCCATTTTCCGGGTAGTCAGTCCATTCATATTCTGGATGCCGGTTGCGGAACGGGCGGTTTGCTGGACGCGTTGCGTCAGGCGGGCTATGCACAGATCGCGGGCTTCGATGCGTCGGTCGATGCGGTTGCCTTCGCCCGCGAACGGCAGGTGGCCGCTGAACTGCATGATTTGCGGGCGTTTGCGTCCTTCCATCCCGGCGAAACGTTCGATGTCATCATCTGCAACGATGTGCTTTGTTACTTCAGGGACGAAGAACTTCTGGCGGTTTTAAACAGCTTCAGAAAGCGACTTCGCCCCGGCGGAATTTTCATCAGCAACAACAACGCTTTTCCGGCTTTGCGCGGCACGCATGATATGGCGCTGAACATTCTCAGGCGGTTTGTCAAAGCGGAGTTTATCCAATTTGCTCCTCAGGCGGGTTTTTCGGTTGAGCAGTTGGAATACTGGAATTTCTGCCTGACCGTTCCGATCTGGCTGCTCCGCAAAGCGCAGCTTCTGGGGCAGCGCCTGAGCCCTTCCCCGTCCGTTCAATCCGATGTAAAATTGCCGCCGTTGTGGATGAATGAACTGATTTTCAACTGGCTGATGGTCGAAAACCGCTTTTTTCGCACTCCTCCTTTCGGGAGTTCCCTTTTCACGGTGATGCGTTGATGGAAAACCTTCTTTATTCGCTTCCCTTCCGGCTTTTTGGTATTTTTCTGCTCATGGGCTGGAGTCTTCTGCTCGGGTGGAAAGCCCGGTCGCCGGACTCCCGGCCCCGGCTTTCGGGGCGGAGCATCCTGGGCCTTTCGTTCGTGCTGTTCATCGGAATTCGGCTGCTCTATGCCCCGGATCGGGAACAAAATGTGGATACCAGCACCTGGATTGCCACGGCCCTGACGGTCGGCAAGGCCGAAAATCCGCTGTCGACACTACTCAACTATTCGGATGGCCGACCGCTGGCCGTTCTGCCGCTGGCCATCGCCGAGCTGGTGGGCATTCCGCTGGATTACCGCCTTACCGACTTCATGGGGGTATTGCTGTGGTGCCTGACGCTCTGGCTTTTCTGGCGAATTCTGAAAAAATACCTGGCTGAAGAAACGGCGGTCGTGCTGGTCTGGTTACCCATCCTGATCATCAGTACGGTTTTTAATCACGACTTTGCGAGTTACAATACCGAAATCATGGGAAATCTCTGGCTAATCACCGGGCTTTTCTGGATTTTGAACCTTAGCCTCCGCTCAATGGGGTCCGTTCTCGCCCTCGGTTTCTGGCTGGGGTGTCTGCCCTTCGTGAAATTCCAGACCGTACCGATGGGGCTGGTTCTAGGGCTGTTTACGGCCTGGAAACTGTATCGGACCCGTCGGTTTACCAGCGTGCCGGTGTTGGTGGGTGCAGCCTTGCTGCCGGTTTTGCTGCTAACACTTTACTATTTCAGCCAGAATGACCTGGAATCGTTCTGGGGTGATTATTTCAGCAACTATTTCGTCTATTCCTACACCACCCAGTATTCTGCCTTATCGACCGGCGACCGGTTTTCTCCTGTTCGCATAGTTCGCTATCTGTTTCATTCCCAACAGCTTACTCTCTTTTGGGTTGGTGTTTTCGGGGGGGGGCTGCTGGGTGTCTGGCATCTGGTTCGTCGCCCGGTTTTCCGATCGACCGATCAAATGGAACGGCTCTGGTTGGGGACGGTCTGGCTGGTGGCCAGCTTTTATGCCGCTCTGCAAGCGGGCAACAACTACACCCATTACCTTCTTTTCCTGGTTTTCCCGGGCCTGTTTCTGCTCGCGGTTTTGTACGAAATCCAGGGTGTTGCCACGAACTGGAAATGGATAGGCATCAGCTTAGGGCTGGTTGTCGTGCAGGCTTCGGTGAACGGTTTTTTCCGAAAACCGCTTCCCATCCATCCCGGTGAGCCTTTGTTTCAGGCCGTTTCGGCTGAAATAAAGCAACGGAGCCAACCGGACGATGGTCTGGTTGTTTGGGGGTATGTCGACCGGCTTTACGTGTATACCCGTCGACCGATGGGCTATCGGGCGTCCGACACCTTCTGGGTGTATTATCCGACCTCGACCCAGCCTTTCCGCATGAAGGAATTTCTGGCCGATATGGAACGGAATAAACCGCTTCTGTTTGTCGATGCGATGACGCCCAGAATCTCCATGTTTGCGGATGACGCCTTTGAATTTGAAAACTTCCCCGCCATCAAAACCTATATCGACCGGCAATATCAGTTGGTGAAAACCATCGAAGACGTCCGGATTTTTGAGCGGAAGAAGAAGGAGAGGAATAAATTATAAATGTAAAATGATGAACGTTAAATGTAAAAGTGCTGGATTGCGAGACTTTTACATTTAACATTCATCATTTTACATTTATAATTTATCATTACCATTTAAAGGCTTGTCTTTTAAAAGGTTACAAACTAACCGTCTGCTGCCCTTCCTTCAAAACCACCGTTTTCCCTTTCCATTTCAACGTTCCGGTCAGGCCTTCGGGTAGGGTGACGGTGCCTTTCAAACCGCCGGTGGGTGTTTTATCGAACCGGACCGCAATTTCCCCCGCCGGATGCGGCATCGCGCCTTCCGCAAATTGTAGATTCCCCAGATACGGGGTGATGAGGACCGAACCAAAACCGGGCGATGCCGGATTGATGCCACAAACCGTCGACAGAAACTCGTAATTCGGGGCTGCACTCCAGGCGTGGCAGTCGGAGCGGGTGGGTTCGGGGTTTTCGGCAAACGTCGTCAGGCCCATTGCCAGCATGTCGTGCCACGGTTTCAGCATCGGCAGAAACTGATCGGCCATCCCGGTTTTTTTCAGGGCCTGAAACAGATAGAATTTGAAGTAAAACGTCGCCTGAATCAAGCTTGGGTCGGCCATGATCTTCTGCATCAGTACTTTTTGTTGCGCCACCGGCACGGCGTCGGTCAAAATCGCCCAGATGTTGGCGTGCTGGCTGAAGCCGGTTTTGTCGGGCGTGTCGGCCATTAGGCCCCGGCCCGCATCCCAGCAGCGGTCATACACATTTTTGGCCAGCCGGAGCCCAACCAGGCGGTAATGCTCGGCCTGCTGGTTTTTGCCGTAATGGTAAAACACCTGCGAAATCCGCTGCATCGTGTAGGCCTGTTGCAACGTCAGAATGGCCGAACCGCCTTTCCGCGCGCCCTTCGGCACCCCGCCCATGCCTTCTTCCGGCGCATCCCACTTCGCCCAGTCGACAAAATTCCACCATTCCAGCGGGCCATTCAGGCCGTTGGTTGCCAGCCGTTTTTCGTGCCAGTCCAGCACGCCCGTGATGCCTGGCAGCATGGATTCCACAAACGCATCGTCTTTGCGGTGCATCCAGTAATCGTACACCATCGTGACCCAATACAGCGAAAACGGCGGAATGACCTGAAAATCAGCACTCGGATAGCGGCTTTGCGTTAGCCCGTCGCTGAAACGGCTGTGGTCGTAATCCGAAATGGCTTTCCGCATCAGCCGGTCGTCGCCGGTTACATATAGCGAAATGAACGACTGAATGCGCGTATCGCCGGTGTACTGCAATTGTTCGTAATACGGGCAATCGTAATAGGTTTCACCGGCACAGAGCCGGGCCGTCCGCCAGCCGACGTTCCAGATGGGTTTCAGGCTTTCGTCGCTACTGGCAAACCGGGCTTTTTCCTGAAACGGGTAGCCCGTAAAGTGGCCCATCAAATCATGAACTTCCAGCGGGTCGCCTTTGGTTTCGATGGTGATTTGCAAATACCGGTAGGTCCGGAACAGCAGCGGCCGGAAAGTGCGCTTTTGCTTGCTGCCATCGCCCACAAACTGGTCTTCAAACCCGATCAACTGCTTGCCTTCCACCTGGTTGCGGTTGCCTTTTTGCCGTTTATCGTCCACCATTGCTTCGGCGTAGCCCAGCGTAATGACGGCATCTTTCCCCCGGCTGACGGTCAGTTCAGGAAAAGCGTTGGTCAAATGCCCCTGATCGCAGAGGATGACGGTTTTCGAGTTGCGGTGCACGGTAAACGCGTTTTTGCCCTGCAAAAAATCATCGTCCACATCGACGCCTTCCGACCGCCGAACCGTGGCCAGCCGTTGCGGAGTTTCTTCCATGAACGGGATGGTGCGTGCCACCAGATTCCAGTTGCCATCCGTCCCCAGACCCCGCGGTTTGGCGGGCCAGCCGATCGGTTTGGCGGGTGCCCAGGCGGCATCGTCAAACGCCGGTTCCTCCCAGCCCCAGGGATATTTGGCGGCTTCGACCCGGTCGCCCGCACCCATGACAATGTACGTCCGTAGTTTCGGAATGTCGTTGATCACCGGCGAATAGGCCGGATTCTGGAAGATTTTCCAGGTGTTGTTGGTATTGACCACCTGTTCGGCGTCGCCATCGCCCTGCACGATAAACCCAAACTGGTAGTGCATCTGGGCAAACGGGGCGTATTCGGCCATGTACGTCACCACGGCGGCCAGGGTGTTTTTGCCGGTACTCAGATACGGGGCGATGTCGACGGTTTCGTAATTCCAGTTTTGCAGATCGCTGCGGGCGGGGCCGGAAATCACAGCTTTGCCATTGACAAACAGCCGGTAGCGGTTATCGCCGGAGACATTGATGACGAAGCGGGCCGGTTTTTGGGCCAGATCAAAACTCTTGCGGAAGTGATACACACCATAGGCCCGGATGGGAGCCGTTGGGTGTCCAATCCACTGGGCTTTCCAGAAGTCCGTTTGCCAGCGGGGGGAGGGCTTGGCCAGTTGGGGCGCGGGGGGTTGGGCGAAGATAGGGTTGGCAACCAGGAGCAGGCCAAAAAGCAACAATCGAATCATAGACCGGAGTTGAGAAGGATTCTTTTTACAAAAATGGCATTATTTACACTATTTTGATAGCAGGTCTTGCATCGATTTGAATAATTGACATTATTTGTCCAAAATTCATTATCCAAACCGTATGGATAAGACAGTGAACAGCCGCCGAACGCTCGGAGAGTGGATGCGGCAATGCCGGGAAGCCCGGCAGTTACCCTTGCGCAAAGTAGCCGCCCATCTGGATGTGGACACGAGCATTGTCGCCAAGATGGAGAAAGGGCAGCGCCACCCCAACCGAATACACCTGCAACGCCTGGCCGAGTTGTTTGACGAGCCATTTGACGACGTTCTGGTCTTGTACCTCTCGGACCGGGTGGCCTACGAACTGGCTTCCGAACGCTGCTCGGACGACGTGCTGCGCGTGGCGGAAGAAAAAATTAAGTACCTGCGGAGTAAGAATGTGAAGCAGGGGGAGTTGGAGTTTTAAGAGTATCAATTACAAGACCTATTTTAATGATGAATGGTGAAAACGTTTTTGGTCAAACCCAATTATTTGATGTTCTGAAAAAGAATGTCAATCCTGTCCAGCTTAATTATAGACAAGCCGAAAATCAGGGCGAAACGCCCGGTGATATACCACCGCCGAACGCGGATATTCTTCCTTTTAAAAAGCTTTTTCAAGGTGATGCTCGTAACGTATCATTAGTAATTGAAACGAATTCGGTTGATTTAATTATTACCTCTCCCCCGTACTGGAAAAAGCGTGATTATGGAATTGCAGGTCAGATTGGCCAAGAAAATACTCCGCAAGAGTATGTAAATGCCATGATTGAAGCCATGAAGGATTGGAAAAAGGTATTACGTAATACCGGCTCAATCTTTATTAATGTGGGCGATACCTATTACAACAATGGATTAATTGGAATTCCCGGCCGTTTGGAAGCAGCCGCAATCGATGACGGATGGATGGTTCGAAACCGGATCATTTGGGCAAAAAATAGTGGTATGCCAGATCCAGTTAAAAACCGCTTAGTTTCCCGGCACGAATACATTATACACTTCGTAAAAAAGAGAAACTACTATTACGATTTATTTGGCTATGCGCAAAAGTATGGAAATGGAACAAATCCAGGCGATATATGGAACGTTGGTTTAACGCGCGATACAGGACGCCATTTAGCACCTTTTCCTGAAGAGTTAGTTGAGCGGGCAATCACACTGGCATGTCCCTATTCTGTTTGTACTGTATGTGGTCAACCTATTGAGCGTATTGTAAGTAAAACGGCGGATTTAGATGAATCCCGCCCTCAAGCTCGTCGGGCAATGGAAATAGCCCGTGAGTACAACCTAAGTCCTCAACACATTAGAGCAATTCAGGCGACGGGTATTTCGGATGCCGGTAAAGCACAAGTTTACCAAACCGGAACGGGCAAAAACTCAGAAGAAGTAAAGCGTTTGGCTGCCGAAGCTAAAGAAATTCTCGGAGGCTACTTTCGTGAGTTTACATTTGCGAAACGAATAACAACTGGTTGGCAGGAATGCAAATGTGGAGGGCCTACCGTGCCAGGCGTTATTCTGGACCCATTCATGGGTACTGGTACGTCTATTGACGTTGCTGTAAGGCTAAACCGCTCTGGTTATGGGATTGACCTACATAAGCCTGGTACATTTGATTAATTTATGGCTGTTTAGCTGCTGAGAAATAATGTATATTCTATCCACAGAAGTTGTCGCAGATTCATTGCAAACACTACGTAGTCTTGGTGCACACAGAAACTTGACAATGTATTTATGCGTTAAAAGATTCGCTACAATTCAACATTCAAACGAAAATTTAAAAATACATTTTCGGGAGTTTTTTGATCGGTATTTAACGGTCAGAAATGCCCCGGCAGATAAGCCTTACATTATTCCTTTTGAATCGTCAAGTACAAGAATTTGGCTTAATAACAACTTGGCAGGTTCATTTGCACCAAGCTCAATTAGACCTGATAATCCTGTCAATACTGTTATTGGTGTAAATGGAGTAGGCTCAAAAGCTACTTACAGTTTAAAAGAAAAGCATTGGCAGACTGCTAAAAAGAACTTGTTGAATGGGAAGAAGATACCAGTCTTTGCATTGGCATCATTTTTATACAGGGATTTCGGTTTCTTGGCTGTAGATATGAATCCACCCAAACTTATATACATTTTCCAATCTGAGTTTGGTTATCTAGAGGAAGGGGGACCGTCAAAAGAATTTGAAGAACTGTATGATAGTGAAATTAATTACTTAACCGGTACGGTTTTTGGCGAACACCACGATTTGTAAATAAGAGATGTCAGAATCAATAGAAAATTTGCTCAGTGCAAGCAGAGTTCGATTTCTTTCTGCTGCCGATCTGAAGATCGGAGACTCAAGTGAAGGAGATAAGTTAGTTCGACCGTCTGTTCCTGTTTCCCTCACCTCATCTCTGAACAATTTCCCCCAGGACCCTTCCGAACGAAACCGCTTATTTTTTGGTAGTCCCGGTAGCGGTAAATCCAGAACCGTGCGCCAACTGACCAACGGACATCGCACCTTCACCACGACATTCCATCCGGACTACGACTACCATGACTTTGTCGGGGCTTACAAGCCGGCTGAGAGCGAGGATGAGATCGGAAAAATTACGTATCGTTTTGAGCCAAACGTCCTCGTTACTGCTTACGTTGCAGCCTGGAAAAATCCGTCCCGCAAACATTTTGTGGTGATTGAAGAAATTAACCGGGGGAACTGCGCTCAGATTTTTGGTGATCTTTTTCTGCTGCTCGACCGCGATGATCGGCACTATTCTGATTATTTTCTGACCATCGGTAGTGATTTGTCCCGGTATTTGAAACAGGTATTTTCTGGCTCGGATTACGAAGAAAGAATAAAAGAGTTCTATGCGGCAAAGCAAAACATGACATGCGAAGACGGTTTTGCCATCATGGCCTTCCCTCCCAATCTCTACCTCTATGCCACCATGAACACCTCTGACCAGTCGCTGTTTCCGATGGATAGCGCGTTCAAACGGCGGTGGGATTGGGAATATATACCGATTGATTATGCAGACGCTGACCAATTCACCATCGTTTTGAGTGACGATTTTCAATACCGGTGGGGAAGATTTATCGAGGTAATCAATCAGCGGATTTTGCACTTGACCGGGAGCGAAGACAAGCAATTAGGAAACCGGTTTGTCAATCCGGCTGACAAAATTATCCGGCTGGCGATGTTTAAATCGAAGGTCTTGTTTTACCTCTGGTCGGAAATTTACAAAAATGAGCCTGATAAAGAGACCAATATTTTTGTTTATCAACCTGCCGATAAGCCAGATGTTGAGCTGTTTACGTTTTCTCAACTTTACCAAAAGTTGCCTGATGGAACAGCTTTGGACCTCGAAATTCTTCCCTCATTTTTGCGACAACTTGGCTTGGAACCGATCTCATCCCCCCAATGACCATCCTTGTCGAAGCCTACGCCTATCAACCCACCGACCTGGACGGATTGATTGATTCGCTTGACAGGACCCCCGCGCCGGGTGGCCGGGTTAAACTCAATTATGTGGGGTATTTGGCTGAAGCGGGGCAGAAAAAATCGGTCATCATCCTGCCCAAAGTGTTTCTAAACGCCAGCCGGACGCTGTTGGGTGGTTACTCACCCGAACAACTCCTGACTTTGCACGAACCGGAGTCGGCGGTGTATAAAACCCTCAAAACTGAGGGGAAACTCGACTTCCTGTTCCGGTTTTCGGTCTGGCTCTACCGCGCCATCCGGCAGTTCCGCCAGCGGCATCCCGAATCCGATCTGCCCGAACGGGCGGCCTTGCTCGATGTCTCGGACGCGGGGGATACGGCCCTGTCAGAACTCGAACTGGTGATGGCGTTGGTGCGATTTCACCGCGACAACAACAGCCTGCTAACCTACATCAAACGGTTCAATACCGCCCAGCGGCATACCGTTAGCTGGAGCCGGACGGTGTCGCGGCAACAGCCCATCCTGCAAAACGGGCGACCCGTGTATACCGAACCGGTGGTGAAGCAAAAGCACGTCCAGTATGATGAAGAATTGCTGGTGCTGTACCTGAGTACGCTGGATCATCTGCAACAGCAATACGGTTTTCGGCTGGAGTTGAATCCGTTGTACGAGCGATTGTCGGCTCGGGCGTTTGCGCAGTTTCAGAAGCGGGCTACCCGCCGGTTGAAGGAAATTCGGAGCCGGTATTTTTCGGACAAACTCGTGCGGGTCTGGACGCTGCTTTACCAGTATTACGACCGGCAGGAGCGGCTACGCTCAGGAAAACCCTTCCGCGAGTTGCTGCTGGTGCGGGATTTCAACATCGTGTTTGAGGACATGATCGACTACCTGCTTTCTGACCCAAAAGAAAAACTGCCGACTAAGCTGAAAGACCAGCCCGACGGCAAACGGGTCGATCACATTTACGCCTACCGGGATTTGATTCGGCCCGATGTTGATCAGATTTACCACATTGGCGACAGTAAGTATTATAAAGCCGAGAATGAGGTGGGCGACGCATCGGTTTTTAAGCAATTTACGTATGCCCGAAATGTTATTCAGCACAATATCGACCTGTTGAATCGGGGATTGGTACTCGACCCGTTACGATACCGGGATGACCTGACCGAAGGCTATAATCCAACGCCCAATTTCTTCATCAGCGCGTTGGTGGAAGACCTGGATTTTTCCCGCGATGGGCTGGTGTTTCGGAAAGACTACGACCACAACCGCCATTTTGAAAACCGCTTGTTCGACCGCGATACGTTGTTGTTGCAGGCCTACAACATCAACTTTTTGTATGTATTGAATGCCTACGTGGCAGGCAACAAAGCCGGACGCGAAGGTTTCCGTAAAACCGCCCGCAGTCAATTCCGCGAACGGATGGTTGGTTACCTGAACGAGCATTACGATTTCTTTACGCTTACGCCCAAATCGAGTACACTGGAAGCGTTTGTTTCCCGCCATTTTCGCCAACTCATTGGTCGGCTATATCGTCCCTCCGGCGAAGCTTTTCAGCATACTGTTCTGTTGGCGGTTTCAAAAAAAGCAAGTTTACATTGGAATACGCAGGAACGGCCCGCACTTGAGCAAGATGTCCGTATCGAAGATTGGTTCCTCCAGTGATCATTTCCTCTCTATTCGCCCCGCTGATCCCCATAATACCCAATTTCTTAACACCGCCGTAACCCGATAAATCCCTATTTTTAACGAATGAAACAACCTCTTCGTAAACCGTTCGGATTGGCCCTGCTGGCCTTTTCGCTCCTTCCTATTTTTGCTGCTCTGGCGCAACCCGCTCCGAAAACCGTTCTGGGCGACTGGTGGTTCTGGCCCGATTATACGCTGGAACGAAACGCCCGGAATTATCCCGGCCCCCGAAAAGAATCCCCAACAACGCCGGTGGTGGCGGCTGTGGTCGAAACCCCTGCCCTCACGTTTTTCGGAGAATCCCCGACGGAGCGCATCACCAACCTGCTGCCTGGCGTTGCCCTGTCCGGGAAGGCGTTTGCTGTTGAACTCTGGCTGCTCAATCACGTCAACGAGCCCGTTGGCGCACTGGTGACGCTTCGGCGTCGGCAACGGCCCGATCAGGGAAGTTGGCTGCTCGGTTGCTACGGACAGACGATGCTGTTTTCGCTGAAACCCGATGAACTGTCGCAACTCCCGATCGGCAAAAAACAGCCCAAAGGCGGGCAGGAACTGACAACCAAGGCATCCATCCTGCGAACTGTGCAGGAAAGAGGCTGGAAAAAACGCTGGAGCCACCTGGTTGGCAGCTACGACGGAACCGGTTTGCAACTCTACCTGAACGGCAAAAAAATCGGCGAAATTTCCCAGGCTTCCCTGACTGCTTCCGGAACCGACTCACTGCAACTCGAAATGGCGGCTTACCTGCGTCACGAACCGTATATGCAGTGGGGTGATCTCGTCAAAAATGTACGAATTCACAATGCGGCCCTGACGGAACAAGCCATCGCCGGCCGGTTTGCTGAACTGCAACAACTGGTTGAAGACGGGCGGTTGTACCCGGATCTGTTTCATTTCAACGCCGGGCCGTATCTGAATGGCGTTCAGCAGGAAAGCATTCGGCTGGTTTGGGAAACGGATCGACCGGCGTCGGCGGTAATTCGCTACGGCGACCGGCAGCCTTTGACCCATACCGTAACGGTTCCGCTGAGCGAGGGCAAAACCCACAACGAAGGAAAAGTACACAGTTACATTCAGGAGGTTATGCTGAAAGACCTGAAACCCGGAACGCCCTATTTCTACGAGATCGAAGCGAAATCGAAAACCGGCGAAACCATTTCGTCGGGCATCCTGACCTTCAGCACGGCTGTGAAGGAAGGCGAGGCTTTTACGTTTGGGGTGATCGGCGATACGGAAGCGCGACCGCACGTCAACAACCGCGTTGCGGGTCTGTTGTGGGATGAACGACCCAACTTTGTGCTGCACGTGGGCGACCTGACCGACGGGGGCGAGCAACCGTATAAATTTGAATGGAACTACGAGTTTTTTACCGGCAACCGACAGCTTTCGGGCCGCGTTCCATTTTTTCCGGTTCCGGGCAACGGCGAAGGCGATTTGTACTGGTATAAGCAATACCACGCGCTGCCCGAACCGAAAGCGTACTACAGTTTCCGGTATGGCGACGCGGAGTTTTTTATGCTCAACAGCAACGAAGAGAAAGAATTTGCGCCGGGTGGCAAACAATATGTGTGGCTGGAAGAGCAACTGAAAAAATCGACCGCCCGCTGGAAATTTGTGGCCCACCACCACGCGCCCTATTCACCGGATGAAGACGATTATGGCAATGCCTGGACGCGATCCACCGACATGGGCGATGTTCAAATCCGGAAAATCATTCCGTTATACGAAAAGTACGGCGTCGATCTGGTGTTCTACGGCCATTTGCACACCTACCACCGGACGCTGCCGCTGCGGGAAGGGAAAGTAAACCGCAAAAAGGGCATTACCTACATTCAGGTCGGTGGAGCGGGCGGCAATCTGGAGGACTTTGCACCCACCCGGCCCTGGTTTACGGCCAAAGCGTTCCGGGGCTACCATTACGGCACCCTAACGCTGGCCGACGGTCACCTGAATTTCAAAGTCTACGATACGGAAGGACGTTTGAAAGATTACCTCGATCTGGAAAAAGCCGAGCCGGAAAAACCGTAGGCGACTCATCAGGATTACGGTTTAAAATATCTATAAAGGTCGATTATTTCATTAATATACCGAAGTTTTTTTTGGCAGAATACTCGGGTAAACAGACATAGAATTTGTTTGTTTACCCGAGTAATTGGTATCTCGTTTTATTGTAATCAGAAAAAAATCTATTTTAATTACCAAAAAAATATGAGTAGTTTGATAGCGATTAGCGTGCTCAACGTGTATAGAAAGTATGATAAAAACATATACTCTTTTTATTGTAGTTATTTTAGGATTAGCGATAGCCTGCGAAAAATCTCCCAACCACCACTCTGACCACATTGCCTGGGCCGACAGCACGGCCGAACGCGCTACCAACCTCATGGACGGGAGAAATCCGGCTTTATCCCTGCGCTATGTGGACTCGGCTTATCATGCCCTGCCCAACGCCGGTATTGGCGATTTGTGGAAAAAATACAAGGTAAAAGCGACCTACTATACCTATTACAAACAAGATTTTGTAAACAGGAGGCTGTATATCGACAGCATGTTTACCATCCTGAAAAGCAAGGAAACGACCTACCCGTATGAATATGCCCACACCCTGTATACGATGGCTAATCTCTTGCAGGAAGAGAAAAAGTATAACCACGCTTTTAAAGTGTATTACGATGGGCGCAACTTTTCGAAAGGAAGTCTGGACAATTGTAGCCTGAGTGATTTCAGTAATGCCCTGGGAATTATCCGCTACAGACAGGAACAATATCAGCAGGCTATTCCGTATTTTAAACAGGCTTACCGGGAGGTAAGCTCGTGTTCTAATCCGGCTTTTCAATACAGTTTTATTCAACCCCAGAGCGCGCTCAATTCGATTGCGCTGTGTTTTGAAAAAACCGGCAGGTCCGATTCGGCTATCTTCTATTACAACCGCGCCCTGGCATTTATCAAAGCGAGTTTCAAACAGCATCCGCACAAACAGGATTTCATCACCACCGCCCGCGCCGTGGTTGAGGGGAATTTAGGGGGCGCGTATGGCCGATTGAACCGGTTTGAGGAAGCCGAAAAGCATTTGCAGACGAACATCCGGCTCAATGACCGGCCCGGCTTTTCGATTGAAGATGCCCAGACGGGCAAAACCAAGTTGGTCAAATTATACATCGGCCACAATCACCTGCCCAAAGCCAAATCGTTGCTCGACGAACTGGAGTCGGATCTGGTATCGGGTCGCGGAAAGAGCAGTTCGCACGGGGAAATCTGGGAAAGCTGGTACCAGTTAAAATGGCAGTATTACGACAAGGTGGGCGATTTGGCCGGGGCCTACCGGTTTTCAAAGAAATACCATGCCTACCGGGATTCGCTGGATCACCTGAACAACGGATTGAAGAATGTTGACATCGATCAGGTATTGCGGGAGCACGACCAGAAATACCGGCTTTCGTTGCTGGAGAAAAGCAGTGAATTGCAGAATACGTATGTGATTGGATTGTCGGTTTTTCTGGGAATGGCCCTGTGTCTGGCGTTCGTCATCTGGCTTTCCTACCACCGCTCCCGGACCAATGTGAAAAACCTGACGGAACTCAACAGCCAGATGCAGCAGGCGCTTTCGGCCCTGGAGAACAGCCAGCGGGAAAATGCCCGGCTGATGAAAATTGTGGCCCACGACCTGCGCAACCCCATCGGCGCCATGTCGTCAATGGCCGAGCTGATGCTGGACGATGACAACCGGGCCGAAGAGGATCGGGGGTTTCTGAAGCTGATCAAAGACTCCGGCACCAACTCTCTGGAACTGGTCAACAACCTGCTGCACATGAGCGGCACGTCGGAGAAACACTTCGCCAAAGAAGAGGTGAACCTGGCCGATCTGGTTCAGCATTGTGCCGATATGCTGTCCCTGCGGGCTGCCGATAAGCAGCAGCACATCCGGTTGAATCTCCAGCCCGCCGTGCTCTGGCTCAACTATGAAAAGATGTGGCGGGTGGTTAGTAATTTGATTTCCAACGCGATCAAGTTTAGTCCGGAAGGCTCGGTGATCGAAATAGCGATTGAAAAAAACCGGGAATCTGTTCACCTCATCGTCAAGGACGAGGGAATTGGGATACCACCGGAGGTGGGGAGCAAAATTTTCGATGTCTTTACCGAATCAAAACGGAAAGGAACGTCCGGCGAAGAGTCGTTCGGACTGGGTCTTTCCATCACCAAACAGATTGTTGAAGCCCACGCGGGAAAAATCACCTTTGAAAGTTTCCCGAATCAGGGCACTACGTTTAAAATTGTGCTTCCTGAGGCTGGATTTGAGTAAGGGGTTTTCGAAGAACCCCCTCCTCAAATCCGCTCAATTAACTCCGCTACTTTCCGCACCGGCTTGCCCGTGATGTGGTCGATGATCGCTTTGGCGTGGTCGCGGCCGTTTTCGATAAACACTTTTTCGGTGTAAATCCCGGCCATCACCGTACCGCAAACGTACAGACCCGGCACGTTGGTTTCGAACGTTTCCTTGTCGTAGGTCGGCACCTGGGTTTCGGGGTTCAGCGAAACGCCACATTCTTTCAGCAGATCGGCATCGGGAATGTAGCCCGTCAGCATGAGTACAAAATCGGCGGGCAATTCGCTTTCTTCACCGGTTTCCACCTGGGTCAGGCACACTTTTCCGGGTTCGATGCGGGTGACACAGGTGCTAAACCGGGTGTGGATTTTCCCTTCCTTGACCCGGTTTTTAACATCCGGCACCAGCCAGTATTTAACGGTTTTTCGAAAATCATCGGCCCGGTGTACAATCGTTACGTGGGCATCGGCCCGATACAGCTCCAGAGCCGCTTCCACCGCCGAGTTCGACGCGCCGATGATGACCACATTGGTGTAGGAATACAGAAAGGGTTCGTCGTAATAGTGGCTGACGTGCGGCAGATCCTCGCCCGGAATCGCCAGCGTGCGCGGTTTGTCGAAATAACCCGTCGCCAGAATGATTTTGTGGGCCTGGTAGGTGCGGTCGTTGGTCGTGAAAACCGTAAACAGGTCTACCGATTCTTTTCCTTCTTCCTGGGGCGGTTGATACCGGGTGATGTGCTTGACTTCGGTGAACAGCTTGAAATTCAGCTTGAAATAACCGGCCACCTTTCGGTAATACTGCAAGGCTTCGGTGCGGTTGGCTTTTACGCCCGCAATCGGAAACGGAATGCCGCCGATCTCGATGTTTTCGGCCGTCGAGAAAAACCGCATCATTTTCGGATACCGGCGGATGGATTCGGTCAGGCTGCCTTTTTCCAGAATCAGATGGCTCAGTCCGGCTTTGGAAGCTTCGATAGCGGCCGCCAGACCGCAAGGCCCTCCGCCAATGATAATCACGTCGTACATATAGCGTTGCCCGTTGAGCAAGTTGGGATCAGATGGACAAATAAAGAATACCAAAATTAGCCAAAGAAGTTCTGATTCGCGGGATATTTCCCCGAAATAGCCTGGATTCCGTTGACTGAAGCTGTATTCAAACAGTCGCCCGCGCTCCTCATCGGTTTTTATTTCTTTAGATTTGGCTTAAATTTGAGTAGACAGCCCTCCTGTGCCGGACCGGCAAACCGGTCGCGCGGTTGGTCTGAATCCATCTTTTTTCCGAATCGCATGTCGTCCGTACTGATCCTTTTTGCGCATCCCGCTTTAGAAAAATCCCGAACCAACCGGCTTTTGCTGGAAGCCTGCCGGTCGGTGGAGGGCGTCACCGTCAATGACCTTTACGAAGAATACCCGGATTTTGACATCGACGTGGACCGGGAGCAGCAGTTGTTACTGGATCACGATTACATCCTCCTGCATCATCCGTTTTACTGGTACAGTTCCCCCGCCATCGTGAAACAATGGGAAGACCTGGTGCTCGAACACGGCTGGGCGTATGGGCGGGAAGGCAAGGCGCTGGTGGGTAAAAAAATACTGAACGTTCTGACCACCGGCGGGCGCCACGAAGCCTACGAAGAAGGCGGCTATAACCGCTTCACCATGCAGCAATTTCTGGCTCCATTCGATCAAACGGCGTATTTGTGCAAGATGATTTACCTGCCGCCCTTCGTGGTCCACGGCACCCACCGGCTTTCCGAACCCGAAATGCGCCGGTATGCGAGTCAGTACAAAAGCCTGTTGACGATGCTGACCACCGACCAGATTGACCTCGAAGACGCCAAAACGCGTCGGTATTTGAATGAATTACTCGTCGATTAAAACCTTATGAATCAATCCGTACTTATTCAGGCCATCGTTTATCTGGCTTCGGGTGTTTTTTTTGTCCCAATTGCCAAACGGCTTGGGCTGGGCTCGGTGTTGGGCTACCTGATCGCCGGGGTCATGATCGGCCCCGCTGTGTTGGGGCTGGTGGGCGAAGAGGGCCACGACATCATGCACTTCGCCGAGTTCGGCGTCATCATCATGCTGTTTCTGGTGGGGCTGGAACTTGAGCCGGAGCGGCTTTGGAAACTGCGCATGCCGGTTTTGGGCCTGGGCGGTTTGCAGGTGCTGCTGACGGCACTGCTGACGAGCGGACTGGCCCTGACGACCGGTTTGCCGTGGCAGCCGTCGCTGGCGCTGGGCATGATTCTGGCCATGTCGTCCACCGCCATCGTGCTGCAAACGCTGAACGAAAAAGGGCTGATGCAAACGGCCGCCGGGCAAAATACCTTTGCGGTTTTGCTGTTTCAGGACATCGCCGTGATTCCCATTCTGGCCATCATGCCGCTGCTGGCCACCTATCCACTCCCGATCAGTGCCAATGAGCACGAGCATGTTGCGTTCATCGACGGTCTGCCGGGCTGGTTGCGTCCCATCGTGGTCGTGAGCGCGGTGGTGGGGCTGGTGCTGATGGGGCGCTACGTCATGCAGCCGGTTTTTCGCATCATCGCCCGAACCGGTATGCGGGAAGTTTTCATCGCTACGGCCTTGCTGATGGTAGCGGGTATTTCGGTTTTGATGGAAATGGTGGGGCTCAGCCCGGCCCTGGGCGCTTTTGTGGCGGGGGTGGTGCTGGCCAACAGCGAGTATAAACACGAGCTGGAAAGTGACATCGATCCGTTCAAGGGACTGTTGTTGGGATTGTTTTTTATCTCCGTCGGGGCCGCCATCAATTTTGAACTGATTGCCGAAAATCCGTTGCTGGTGGTCGGCATCGTGCTGGCGGTTATGGTTGCCAAAGCGCTGGTTCTGGCGGTTTTGGGGAAGGTTTTTCGATTAAAAACCGATCAGAATCTGCTGTTTTCGCTGGGACTTTGTCAGGTGGGCGAATTTGCCTTCGTGCTGTTTTCCTTTGCGTCGCAAAACGGAATTCTGGCGAAGGAAACGGTGGATCTGATGACGGCGGTGGTGGCCATCAGCATGGGGCTGACTCCGCTGGTTTTTCTGGCCAACGAAAAGCTCCTGTTGCCGCGACTGGGTACGAAGGAAGTGGTTGAGAAAGAGCAGGATACGATTGACGAAAAGAACGCGGTGATTGTCGCGGGTTTCGGGCGGTACGGCAACATCGTCGGGCGGTTTTTACGGGCCAACAACATCGGAACCACGGTTCTGGATTTTGATTCGGACCGGGTCGATACGTTGCGGAAACTGGGTATGAAAGTCTATTACGGTGATGCGTCCCGCTATGACCTGCTGAAATCGGCCGGGGCGGAGGATGCCAAACTGATGGTCATTGCCCTGGATTCGGCGGAAAAATCGTTGGAACTGGTCGAAACCGTTAAGAAACACTTTCCCCATTTGAAAGTTCTGGTGCGGGCCGCCGACCGGGAAGATACCTACGATCTAATGGATGCGGGGTTGACGCACATCTACCGCGAAACCGTCGACAGTTCACTCCGGATGGGCGTCGATGCCATGACCTTGCTTGGGTTTCGGGCCTACCAGTCGCAGCGGGCGGCCCGGTTATTTCTGAAACACGACGAAAAAGCCCTGGCGGGGCTGGCTGCCGTCCGGCACGACCGGAAGCAGTATTTCAGCAGTGCCAGACAGCGTATTCGGGAGCTTGAAGACCTGCTCAGTTCCGACGAAAAAGACCGCTGGCTGAAAGATATTGAAGACGGCTGGGACCCGGAATCCCTGCGGAACGAGTTTAAACAGCAGAATCTTTAAAGTGTAAATTTATCCCGATTCTAAATCAGAAACAGTCTGGCTTTTCGGCTGGTTATCAGGTTGTAGGACTTGTATCTGATAATTCTGTTACACTTTCGCTTTCTGCCCCGTTCCCCTTTAGGGGACTTTTAGCATCCGGATATAAGCTACGTCCAAGTCCCCTAAAGGGCAGGGCTGTTAAGTTCTGGAAATTAGGATCGTTGAAGTTAGCAATATCGATCCGCTTTTCGCCCCCAACCCCCTAAAGGGGGCTAAAACATCCGGATTTCGAAGCCCCCTTTAGGGGGTTGGGGGCGAAAAGCGGAAGAACTTAACAGCCCTGCCCTTTAGGGGAACGGGGCAGAAAGCGAAAGTCCTAAGGTTGAAAACTCCTCAAATTCCTTCCTGGATGGCGGTTGGAAAGAAGACGGTTTTGTCACGCAGGAAAGCGGCTATCCAGACCAGCACCATAACCATAACGGCCCCGGCGAGTGGCCCACCGTGGGATAGCTCCGTGGCCATTGCCCCGGCAAAATAACAACACAACAGCACGAAGCCCAACTTCATGGTTTTGGGATACAGAAACAGGCCGGCAAAGGCAATTTCCATGATGCCCAGCACCGGAATGTAGGGGCCTACGCCCGCGTTCGTCATGGACTTTACGATTTCGGTGTTCCCCATCAGTTTCATAACACCGCTGAGAATGACCATGCCACTGGCGATAACCGTAAACAGGATGGTGATAATTCGTTTCGTTTTTGCATTCATGATCTTCCTTTGGTTAAATGCGAACGTCTTCCAGAATGATCCGAAAGGCGTCGTTTGTTCGGCTGTAAAAGTACGGAGGATCACTATGCAAAAGATAGCACTATCCCAAAGGATACCGGTATCCTTTGGGATAGTAGACAATGGAGATGAAAAAGTAAGAACACCAGACCGTTCCGTTTAGGGGTGGACTTTACGGGTTGGAATCGTCAAAATGGGCATCGGGGGCATCCGGTTCGGTCGGGCCGTCCCAGCCACCGGGTTTGTCATCCCATTCCGGCTCGTCATGAACCGCCACTTCGATGGGAGACGTGGTTTCATCCGGCTCGGGCATTACAAAAACCTCCGGTTCGTCGGTTTCCACCCAAAACGCATCCAGTTGCAGCAGGCCCTGCTCCTCCAGTTGCTCGTGCATATCCTGAAAATACGCCACTGCCACCGGAACCTGCAAGCCTTCCCAGACCACCCGATGTTCTTCAAAGGCTTGTTTCAGGTCACTATCGCGGGCCAGATCCTCCTCCATCTGACGGTTTTCGTCGGGGGAGAGATTGCCGTCCAGATACGCTTCCACGCGGTCGAATTCTGCTTCCGTTAATGTCATGAGGTCAGTAGTTTAATTGGCTTTTCCCCCAAAAGAGCTTCTTCAACTGCTCGGTACATTCATACCGTTTGGTGCGGGCCGTTTGGGGCGTATAGTTCATCAGCCGGGCAATTTCGACCAGCGGTTTTCCCTGAATGTAAAACAGGTCGATCACCCGCTGGCAATTGGCACCCATCCGTTCGAGCAACCGGTTTACTTTGTTGACATTTTCCGAAAACGTCATCAGTTCGTCCGACAAATTCTCTTCCTGCTGGTCCACATACACTTCCAGCGTTTGCGTCCGGCGGTGCCGGGCGCTTTGCAACTCATTGATCCATTTGCGCTTGCAAAATTCAAAAAGGACGCTTTTCAGCCGGGCCGACGGCGACAACTGATAACGCCCGGATTTGACGGCGACGTAGAATTCGGCGATTCCCTGTTGAAAGGCATCCTGCGCGTGTTCCATCGTTCCCTGGTTGGTTTGCACATAATGGGCGAACGAGCGAAACGTCTGCGCATACAGACAGGCGTAGGCCCGGTCGTCGTTGTTCTTTAAACCGGCATATAGCAGTTCGTCGGTCGAAAACGCACTGCACGGATTGGAAGGCAAAATCATACGACTGAATAATGGATTGGGTGTTACATTACAGGTTGTCAGCTTGTTAACAAACTCGTAACGGGGGTTGCATTCGAGAATTTGCCGTAGATAATCGGAATCTGCCGGTTATGCGTAAACGCCCGAACCCGGTTATAGACGTACTGAAAATGTTCGTCGATGGTCACGATCTTGTCGCGGTTCTGATCAGCTTCTCCCTGCGCACCTTTCACCAGATAATAGGTGAACGCACCGTGCTTGAGGTACCCATATTCCCCCGATTTCTGGCTGGATCGCGAAGAGGCCATGACCATGATATTGAGCGAAGGCTCCCTGAGCGGGCGGTACGTTTTGCGGGACACCGGACGAACGTGTGCAGATTGCCGGAGGCTTCCCGAATGGCAGGCGTCGGCCCAGACCATCTTGGTTGTGGCCGCTGATTTCCGAAAAGCCGCCTTCAGTTCTTCGTGCCGTAATTCCATGCCGTCGGCGGTGAAAAACGTGCCTTCGAAGCCATGACCGGAAAAGAAAAAAATAATCCGGTCGTCGCGCTGGGCCGACTGAAAAAGCCGGAGCGCCCGGAGGCTGTTGGCGTGGGTGGCCTGGCCGTTCACCAGCGTGATGATGTGGTTGGGGGGGACACTGCCACCCCGGGGGCTTTGCAGAAACCGGGTGATCAACCGGGCATCGGCATCGGCGTATTTCAGGTCGTTGACCGTTCCCACATAGTCGGCCACACCCACCACAACCGCGTACGTTTGCCGGGCGAATCCGCTGGTGATCGTTGCCAGCATCAAAGCACTGATGAGAAATCCTTTCATGCCTGGATCGGTTTATAAAAAACGCTTGCCGGTTTTGTCGATGTAGAATTCTTCGCCCTTTTCCATGACCCGCGCCTGGCCGTCCTCAAAATCGCCCGCCCGATCAAATTGGCAGTAAATTGCCGGAATGCCCGTTGCGGTAACGTATCCCCATTTGCCCTTTTTTCGAACGGCTATAAAATTCTCGCGGGGTTCCCGGACTTCATCGTAGACATTTTTATTCTTCTGATGGCCTTTTTTATCCACCAGAACCCAGCCACTGCCGGTTTTCTTTCTGAAAAGATCGTCGGTAATCAGAATGTAGGGATCCCCGTCGCCAAAAGCCTGTGTTGTGATGCCCTGAACAGCTTCGGCACCCGGTGTGGGGTCGGGGGCGGGTTTGGGCTTTGTCGGCGAAGGCAAACCGGTGGTTTTTTGAGGAGACCCCGGTGGCTGTTCTGACCGGTTTTCGGGTTCTGTCACCACGGTTTCGGTCGTGTCGGGCTGGCGCCATTGCCGAAACGCATAGACTCCGCCCAGCGTTAGCAGGACCGCCAGCAAGGCGATGGTCAACAATGGAAACAGTGAATGGAGATCGGTTCGGAGTTTGGCGTTTTTAACGGGCTCTTCCGGTGCATGCCTCGGTGCGGTATACCGCTTCGGCTCAGGGCGTACAGGGTCATGTTCCTGGCTAGGAGTCGTTCGCTTTGCGTCGACAGCCACCACGGCAATCGTTTCGTCCGGTACGGTTTCGGGCAACGAAAAGGTGGGCTGGGGGACCCGGTATTCGTCGGCCACTTCGCCCTGAACGGTTTCGATCTGGATCAGATACGCCGAAAAATTATCTTTGGTTTTGCCGGTGCAACAGTCGATCAGCGTCTGCTTTTTCTGCTCATTGGAAGCATCGCTGCCCAACACGTTTTCCAGCAGTTCATCGCTGACCCGTTCCAGTACACCGTCGGTACAGAGGAAAAAATAGTCGCCGGGCCGAACGTCGTTCAGGAGCTGAACATCGGCTTTCACGGTTTTGCTGCTGCCCTGAATGGCCCGTTCGATGACGTTCCGCTGGGGATGTTCGCGGGCTTCTTCGCGGGTGATGACCCCGGCGCGCAGCAATTGGTTCACCAGCGAATGATCTTCGGTCCGCCAGATCACTTTTCCGTCGCGGAGGTGATACACCCGGCTGTCGCCCAGGTGGGCTACGGTGGCCCCGGCTTCGTGGAAAAACACCAGCGTCAGGGTGGTGGCCATGCCGTGGGCTTCGGGGTGCCGGGCGAGGTATTCGTCGAACCGGGTCTGCACATAATCCAGGGCCGACTGCACGTAAACCGGCGTGGCCACCGGCTCCGGATTCTGGATGAAGTAGTCGTTAAACCCTTCGGTGGCGATATGGCTCGCGATTTCGCCCCGGGCGGCTCCGCCTACCCCATCGCACACCATAAACCACGGCTGGAATGGGGTGGCGTCGTCGGCTCCGGGAAAAATGGTGTCTTCATTATTGCTGCGTCCACCTTGGCTGGAATAGCCCAAAGGCTGGTGAATGGTGAGTTTCATGGGCGTGGGCCGGTTTTAGGTAAAGGATAAAATGGTGCGGGTGTAGTCACTTCCTTCCACCTGGCGATGGGCTTTTTGCAGGGATTCGGACATCCGGAAGGTTTTCAGCACCATTTTGGTTTCGCCGATCTGGATGGTGTCGCCATCTTTCAGATAGATTTGTTCCGAAGGGTGCAGGGCGGGTTCCTGGCCGTTGAGGAAGGTTCCGTTCTGGCTGTTTTTTCGGGTACCATCGGGTTGGGCGGCTCCATCCTGAAGCACGTAATCGACCTGTCCCATCTTGTTGATCTTCACGTCGAGCGTACAATGCGGGCGGCTCATATACCGGTCTTCCGTTTGAATCATCAGATCAGAAGGTGATTTTTGGGAAACCCGACCTACGGTGTTGCGTCCTTTTTTTAGATTGAAGGTTTGCGCGGCCGTCTTTTCATCATGAACGATCAGCCAGCCCAGGATTTCCGGCAGGGGCGGTTTGGCGTCACCGGGCGTTTTAATCCACGTCTCCTCGTTGTCTTTTTCCCGGATCAGCGTTTCTCCATCCGCGGGTTGTTCGGGTGCCGACAGAGTCTGGGGGAGGGGATTGAGGTAACCGCATTTCGGGCATTTGACCTCCTTGGCCTGCGTCGGGACTTTAACCCGAACCGTAAGCCGCGCCCGGCAGGCTGGATTTCCGCACGTGAGCGTGAGTTCCTGAACGTTCATGATGAGTCGAAGGAAAGGATGTTACAGGCGAAAAGAATCAGGCAACCCACTCACTGACGTCGGCATTGTTGTCATAATCCGTGGCGACGGTCGGGTCTTCTTCGGGCGACACACTCTCCACGGTCGGAGCCTCGAACGGCTTTTCCAACGGAGCGGTGGCCACCACGTTTCCGGTCGAATCCAGGGCCATTTTGGTGTCGAACACATGGTCGCCATCGGTATCGGCCACTGCAATTTTATGATCGTAAACCGCCACATCCACATAGCCATCGTGGTCGTAATCCGCCATGTTGAGCTCAACGCCTTCGTGCGTCACCGTGATCACTTCCACTTCCGGTGTCGGTTCGGTCGAAACCGGGGTGGTCGTGTCGGTATTCAGATTGCTCATTTTCGGGGCTTCGAAGGGCGTGGCCAGCGGAGCCCGGGCAACGATTTGGTGGGTGTCGGGGTCAAGCTCAACGCGGGTGTCCATCAGGCCGTCGTTGTTGATGTCGACAACGCCCGTCGTTGCATCGAAAGCAATGACTTCCGCGTCGCCGTCGTGATCAATGTCGGCCAGCGCGACGTTACGACCCTCATAATCACCCACCTGAATGTCGGCCTGGCCGGCAGGAGAACTGGTCGATGACGAAGGCGGGGTGGTATGATCCGTTTCGGGCGTCTGCTCATCGCGAACGGTCGCGGCATACTCCTGACGTTCTTCCACCGAAAGCGCATTCCATTCTTCCTTGTAATAGGTATTGTAAAGCTGACCATTCCACTCAAAATAACCGCCGGGGCCAACTTCCTGGCGAGCGGTTTTGAAAGCGTCTTCGAAAGACATTTCATCGGTAACATGCGTAGCAATCATGGGTTCGCCGGAAGGAGTAGGGTTGTTGGTTTCAGTTTTTGATGGCGTTGATTCGGTAGCCGGTTTCGGTTTTTCAACCCTGGTTTCAGAAGCTGGTTTGGTTTCGGTTTCCGGGTGGTTTTCGTTGATTTCCCCGTCCTGGCTCATGCCCCAGGCGAGGGCGCTGCCACCGGCCAGCAGGGTCACGCCACCCAGACCGGCGAAAATGGTGGCTTTTTGTTGGGCGGTCAGTTTTTTGCCACCGGGTTTTCCTGCTTGCGTCGGATGGTCGAAGGATTCGGAAGAGGAGTTCATCGTCGGAAGATTTAATCAGTGAGTTTTTTGAGCCGCGTTTGAAGCGGTTTCTACGTTTTTATCCGGGGAGCAGCCCGGATGTCAGTGCCTGAGCGAAAAAAGTTTTTATTGGTCACGAATCGACCCACAGGCATTTGCAAAACCGGCATTGGCGCTGACGGAGCAACTCGGCATAGGGAACGTAACCCAGAAACTGCTGACAAGCGGGGTTCGGGCATTTGTAGTCGCGCCGGAACGCTTCATCCAGCACCTGAACCCGTTCGCTGGTATTGAAAACGTAGGCATCGATGAGTGATGCGAGGGGAAACCCGGCGAAAGGAACCCAGCCAACGGCCACGCGAACCCAGGCTTTTTTCTTCGGATCACCGGTTAGAATTTCCTGTTTGGCTCCGGTATACTGTTCAAAGTGCCAGCTTAGCCGTTTGAATTCTTCCGCAAAAACCGGCGGTTTTCCTCCGGTCAGACCCGGTTGAGAACCTGGCCCCAGGTTCGGCAGGGGTGGAACCGGGGGCGGCAAAACCCGTGGACTAACCTGATCGAACAGCGTTTTGACGTCCAGCCGCACGATGGTTCCCAGCACCACGGCACTGCCGGGCGTAATCATTTTCTGCACAATCCGGCGTCCGTCCACCTCCGTTCCGTAGGTAGAGTCGAGGTCTTCCAGCAACCCCAGAAAGTCGGTGTAGAGCGTGAGTCGGGCGTGATACCGGCTGATTCCCGGTTTTTCGAGAACCACATCGTTGTCTTTGTTCTTTCCAATGCGGATCACGCGCAGGGCCGACCGCCTGGAACCATCGGGTGTCATGTCGTTCAGGGGTTTAGGATCTTCTACCAGCGAATGGCGTATTGATTCAATCGTTTCTGCGCATCGGCATACCCCAGCCGGGCAGCTCTCTGGTAATAGGCGACGGCCACCGGCCAGTTTTTGATGACGCCCAGCCCGTTATCGTACAAAACGCCCAGGTTGTAGAGCGAATAGATGTTGTTCTGCTCAGCCGCTTTCTCATACCAGAACCGGGCCGTTCCGTAATCGACGCCGTTGCTGCCGATGTTGCCGGAATAATACAGGACGCCCAGCGAATTCTGGGCTTCGGCATTGCGTTGGGCCGCCGATTTCCGGAACCAGTATTCCGCCTGCTGATAATCCCGGTTGATCCCATAACCATACTGGTACGACAACCCCAATTTAAACTGGGCGCTGGCATCCCCGCCATCGGCACCCTCCCGGAACAGACGAACCGATTCGTAATAATTCCGGTTGACACCGTTGCCGTTGAAATACAGTTCACCCAGATTGTATTTGGCTTTGACAATCCCACCGGCAGCCGCTCTTTCGTAGCAGTCCCGGGCTTTGTAGTAGTCGATGCCGACGCCTAAACCGTATTGGTACAGGGCACCGATGTTGTTCAAACTGAGCAGATACCCCTGATCGGCGGCTTTCCAGTACCAGCGCAAAGCCTCCGTGTAGTCGCGCTGGGTTCCTGTTCCCGTTCCGTACATATAGCCCAGGTGATTGATGCCTTCGGGCGTCATAAAGGGCGATTCGCGGTGTTTGTAGAGTAGGTGAAAGGCTTCGGTATAATCGCCCTTGTTCGCCAGTTCGATGCCTTTGGTAATGTCCGCCTTCACCAGATACGTCCAGCCCCCCAAAAGAAGTCCAACCAAAACAATCAGCGAACCGAGTCCGATCAGCAGGTTGCGGCTCGTCTTCGGTTTTTTCTCTTTTTCGTTTTGCTTCGTGTCCGTTTTTTTGGGCTGATCGGCTTCTTTGTTCACGGTTTCCTCCAAAGGCAGGGCGGTATTTTTCCGAATATCTTCGGGCAGGTTCCGCAGATTCTGATCCTGGTTTCGGATCAACGTTTTTTCGTCTTCCAGATCCACGACGATGGACTTAACCCCCGTCAGGGCTTCCTTGAATTCGTCGCAGCTCTGAAAACGATCCGCGGGCTTCTTCCGGGTGGCTTTCTGAATGACGGCATTGACGCGGTCGGATACGCCCGGAACCACCGGCAGTGTTTTTTTTACGATTTCGGCCTGAACGGTGAAGGCTGAACCCAACGAGTCGTCATACGGTTTTTTGCCCGTCAGGAGTGCGTAGAGCGTCACGCCCAGGGAATAAATATCGGTTCGGTGATCGATCGCTTTGGGCGTCGTGATTTGTTCCGGACTCATATACTGCGGGGAGCCGATGTTGGTGTTGGTTTCGGTCAGTTCCAGGTTGGCATCCACGATCTTGGCAATTCCGAAATCCATCACCTTGATGGAGCCGTTGCGGGTCAGAAACAGGTTGGTGGGTTTGATGTCCCGGTGGATGTAGTTTTTCTGATGCACGTAGGCCACCGCATCCAGCATGTCGGTAAACCACTGAATCGCCTGCTTTTCCGAAACCGGGCCTTGCTCGATCAGATACTGCCCCAGGTCCTGGCCTTCCAGGTATTCCATGATGATGGCCATTGTCGTCGCATCTTCGTGGTAGTCGATGACCTGCCGGATGTGCGGATGTTCCAGGCTCACCATCATCTTCGCTTCGAGCCGAAACCGTTCGGCCAGTTTTTCTTTGACTTCCATGCCGGGTTTGAGGATCTTGATCGCAAAGCGTTTCCCGAGCGAATTCTCGGCATACCAGACGGTGGCCATACCGCCTTCCCCCAATTTCTGGCTTAATGTGTAGGTAAGAAGTTGCGTTTGCATAAAACACGGATGTAAAGGTTGTGCAGGCTGCGAATGAACAGACCAATTGCTTCGTCAATGATTCATCCGGCTTTCCCGGCGCATGTCAGCGGTTTTGGTAGGAAATTTGAATGGAGTGCTTTTTGCGTGCTGATATTCAGGTATGTACGGCATGTAGGCGGTGTGAAATCCTCCTAAAATTGCTGGCAAATGCGCCATGAATCAATAGTTAGTAGTAACGATTTTACGTTCCGGAAGAGCCAGCCGAAGAAAGTAACAAAGGAACTTATCGTGGCAATTGCTAACTTGCTATAAGAAATAAAGCCGTACCCATTGTGCAATCGCTGCCCCAGACATTTGCTTTCGACGAAGAGACTACCTATTTCGCTGACCTGATTATCCCCGTTCCGATTCCGAAACTTTTTACCTACCGCGTGCCGCGCGACATGGTGGAAAAGCTGAAAGTGGGCGCGCGGGTGATTGTGCCGTTTGGCAAAAACCGGGTCTATACGGCGGTGGTGGGGCGCATTCATCACCAGCCACCGAATGCCTATCAGGCCAAATACATCCTCGAATTGCTGGATGAATACCCGTTGATTACCGGCTATCAACTGGAGCTATTTGCCTGGATGGCTGAATATTACCTCTGCAACATCGGCGATGTGCTGAACGTGGCCCTGCCGTCGGGACTGAAAATTACGAGCCAGTCGAAAGTGCAGTATAACCCGGATTTCGATTATCCCGAATTGCTGACGGATGACGAAGTGCGCTTGCTGGACGAACTCAAAAAGCATTCGTCGCTGTCGTACGAAGAACTGGGTCGGCTGGTGGGAGAGACCAACGTGCCGGGCACGATTAAACTCCTCGTGGGCAAACGGGCGGTGATCGTTTTCGACGAAGTGCGGGAGAAGTACGTGCCAAAGATGGTGCGGAAAGTCCGGCTGACGGAAAAATACGAAAACCGGGAAGTGATGCTGAGTCTGATTAACGGACTGGAAAAGTCGCCGAAGCAGCAGGAAGTGGTCATGAAATACCTGAGCTACGTGCCGGTTTTGAACAATCCCGCGCTAAACCGCAAAGGACTCGATAAAACCATTCTGAATCAGGACGATGAGGTGTCGCAGTCGTCGCTGCAAACGCTGATCAAAAACCAGGTATTTGAAACCTTCGAGATCATCGTTCCGCGTTTTGGCGACGAAGATATGCAAAATGTAGAGGTGAAACTGACTGACATTCAGCAAAAAGCCTGCGACGACGTCATCAGCCAGTTCAACGAAAAAGACATTGTGCTGCTCCACGGTATTACCGGAAGCGGCAAAACGGAAGTCTACATCAACCTCATTCAGAATGCGCTGGAGAGTGGTTCGCAGGTGTTGTATCTGCTGCCCGAAATTGCGCTGACCACCCAGATCGTCGTTCGTCTGAAAAAGGTTTTTGGCGATAAAATGGGGATTTACCACTCCAAATTCTCGGACAACGAACGGGTGGAAGTCTGGAAGGGCATTGTAGACGGGCAATACCAGTTTGTGGTGGGCGTTCGCTCGGCTATTTTTCTGCCGTTCGATAACCTCGGGCTGATCATCGTGGATGAAGAACATGAAACGTCGTATAAGCAGCATGACCCGGCCCCGCGCTACCACGCCCGCGACGTGTCCATGATGATTGCGCATTGGCAAAAAGCCAAGGTGCTGTTGGGTTCGGCCACGCCTTCCATCGAAAGCTACTACCACGCCCAACAGGGCCGCTACGGTTTTGTTGAACTGCTGCAACGCTACGGCGACGCCATGCTGCCCGACATTGTGCTGGTGAACACCCGGCTGGAAAAGCAGCAGAAGAAGATGAAAAACGAGTTTTCGTCGGTCTTGCTCGATCAGTTGCGGCAAAATCTGGAGCGGAAAGAGCAGAGCATTCTGTTTCAGAACCGGCGTGGGTATTCACCCTATCTGCAATGTGAAGACTGTGAATGGACGGGCCGGTGTCCCAACTGCGACGTCAGCCTGACTTACCACATGCGCGATGCCGAGATGCGTTGTCACTATTGCGGCCACAAAGATCCGGTGCCGAAAAGCTGCCCGGCCTGCGGTTCGTTCAAGGTGCGGACCATCGGTTTTGGGACGGAAAAACTGGAAGATCAGCTTCAGATTGTGTTTCCCGAAGCCCGGATTCAGCGGATGGATCTGGACACGACGCGAGCCAAGAATGCGTATCAGCAGATTATCTCGGAGTTTGAAGGCGGCAACGTCGATATTCTGGTCGGAACGCAGATGATCAGCAAGGGGCTGGATTTCGGCAACGTCAGCCTGGTTGGCATTTTCGACTCCGACCGGATGATTCACTACCCGGAATTCCGGGCCATCGAACGGGCGTTTCAGATGATTACGCAGGTCAGCGGCCGCGCCGGTCGTCGCGCCGACCGGCGCGGCAAAGTGCTGATTCAGACCAGCAATCCGCAGCAGGCGGTTTTGCTCAAAATTCTGGAAAACGATTACCGGGGGCTGTTTGAGGAAGAAATTGTGGAGCGGGAAAACTACAACTATCCGCCCTTTTCGCGGCTCATCAAGCTGACGGTCCGGCACGCCGAGCAGAGCGTCAGTCAGAACGCGGCCCAGCGGCTGGTTGACACGCTGACCGAAAAGCTCGGTGAAGCGCGGGTTTTGGGGCCGGAAGTGCCGCTGGTTGAGCGTATTCGCAACCAGTATCTGTACACGATTCTGATCAAGCTCGAACGCACCATCAGTCCCAAAGCCGCCAAGGTGTTTATCCTGGAAAAAATCAATGAGTTGTTGAGCGACAAGGGGTTGAAAGCCGTGACGGTGGTGGCGGATGTGGATTGTTTGTAAAATTGTCTATACATTGTACGATGAACTGGAGAAATTATATACATTCTGACCCTGAGATACTGCTTGGCAAACCGGTCATTAAAAACACCCGCATTTCAGTAGAGTTACTGCTTGAACTTTACGGGAAGGGGTGGACGGAAGAAATGATATTGGAAAGCTATCCAAGACTGACACGCGAAGACATTCGGGCGGTTTTTTTCTACCTGAACGAGTGTTTGCGTCAGGAACTCTATTTCCCGTTTAAAGCCACTGCCTGATGCGGTTTCTTGCCAATGAAAATTTTCCGGGTCCAAGTATTCGACGGCTGCGTGCGGAAGGCTATGACGTGATTAGTATCTCCGAAACAAATGGTGGGTGGAAAGATACGCAGGTTCTGGCTCAGGCCGTTGCTGAGCAACTGATCATCTTGACTTTTGACCGGGATTACGGAGAGCTTTTATTCCGTTATCGATTGGAATCCCCACCGGCGGTTGTTTATTTTCGTCGAAAAGGCAACACTCCTGATGATGCTGCTAAAATTTTGATTGACTTACTTTCGACCGGTAAGATTGACATTCTAAACCATTTTACGGTCATTGACGAAGATGGAATTCGGCAGCGAAAACTGTGATTACCGCCGATAAAACCCCGGAGGTAAAATCAGGACATGCGTGAATACCAGTACTCGAATCAGGACCGAATAGCAGGACAGTCTGAAAACCATCAGCGGTTTATTCTGAAACACGATAAAGAGTGCGATTTTCAAAGCCATGAGGGTGTGGGCGGGTGCGGATTGAGAAAAAGGAACCATCGTCTTAAGCCAGTGCTTTCCTGAACAATTCTTCCCGACTGCGAAAAATACTCCGGCTTACTTCCGACCCGCAGCTCCCCGGACTTTGCGAGCAGAACGCCCGCAGGCTGGTCGGCAGCGCATCGTAGCGCGCCAGGGCCATCAGCCAGACGCTGCGGTCCTGGTAGGGAGCCAGCAGCGCCCGGGCGCGGTTCAGATACCTGTGTTGCCGGGGTTTCCAGACGGGGCGCTCCCCGTAGACCAGTCCCTCGCCGTTGAGCAGGTTGGGCAGGGCCTGGGGGGGCGCCAGGGGCAACAGTTCCGACAGCAGAAAAAGCCCCAGTTCAACATTCAACAGCCGGTTGGCCAACTGGCCGGGCAACTCGTGCTGAAACCGGAGTTGCGTCGCCAGCGGCTCCTGCCAGTGCAACGGAAACGGGCTCAGTTGGCGGGCAAGGGGTGAATTGGATAGGGGCAGTGCGTTCATGAGTATGGTTGTTTACCGTTCGTTGTATACAAAAATAAACCCACCAGAACGTAATCTTTTTACGTTGTCAATTAATTTTTAACTTTTCTTTCATCCAAGAACGCTCCGTAAAACCGTCAGGCGATTGCGCGAAAAGCCCACGGTTTTCAAGCGAAATCCGGAGCGGTCACAACTGATGTCGTAGGCCTGCAGATGAACCGGAACGGCAACGTACAGTTCCAGCAGATCATGCCAGCAGGTTTCCCGGGTCAGATGCGTCAACAACGCCAGACCCCGGTTGCGCAGTTTGTGCTGGCGGGTGGTCCAGTTCAGGCAGGCAAAGCTGGTCGGATGTTGGTCGCTGAGCAAACCGGGCAGGGCGTCAGGGGGGGCACTCGGCAAGAGTTGCGAGAGCAGAAAAAGTCCCAGTTCAACATCCAAAAGTTGGCGGGCAGAAAGCCGGACCGACCGCCGGGCGGTGCGCTGATCGGTTAAAACCGGGTGCGGTGCTGGTTGGGGAGAAGCAGATAGCGTGTTCATCGTCGTGTTGTTTCTGTTCGGCTGGGTAATTCGAACACTACAAAATTGATTTTGCCAGAACGTAATCTTTTTACGGCCTTTTATTTTTCTGCGATTTTTTTTCGCTTCTTTGCCTCGACAAAAAGGAACCCATGCCCATTACCCGCTCCGCCTTCCAACGCTACCGCCTGATCGACGAGGTGATCAGCCGCTACCCCCGCCGGTATTCCAAACAGGCGCTGTTTGAACTGCTCCAGGACCGTTGCGGCATCCGGTCGGTTTCGTCGCTGGAAAAAGACATTCAGCGGCTGCGCGAAGACCACAACGCGCCCATTGCCTACGACAAACGCAGGAACGGCTATTACTATACGAATCCGCAGTTTCGGCTGCTCCGGCTGATGCTCACGCCCGACGACATGGAAGCCCTCGACTACGCCCGCGAGGTGCTGGCGGCCACACAGGGCGCGTCGGTGGTGGCCGAACTGACCAACGCCCTCCAGAAAGTCCGGCAAAGTCTGGACATTGTCCGGGAAGTGCGGCCCGAAGATGGCAATGCGTCGGGGATGCAGCGGAAAGTGGTGTATGTGGAAGAGAAAATTCTGGGCGGAAACCGGCAGTACGTTCCGGTGCTGATTCGGGCCGTGAATCAAAACCGGCAGGTGTCGTTTCAGTACCGCAAACACGCCGATCCCGAAATCGAGTCGTCCGCGTCGGCCCGCACCCTGCACCCGATTTTGCTGCGGGAGGTGGCCGATAGCTGGTATGTGATTGGGTATGATGCCCTGAGCGGCAAGGAGAAAACCTACGCCCTCGACCGCATGGCCGAACTGGAGATTCTGGACGAACCCTGCGCCGTGCCGCCATCGGTTCTGGCTTATGTCGCCGAGTTGTTCGACCACATTTACGGCATCACGGACACCACTGATCCGGTGGAGGAAATATTGCTGTCGTTTACGCCCCTGTTCGGTTATTACGTGAAAGCCAAGCCGATTCACCAAACACAGGAGGTGTTGCGCGACGATGAAACTGAGTGCGTCGTCCGGCTCCGGCTGGCCCCCAACCGCGATCTGCTGATGCACCTCCGCAGCTACGGCGAACACGTCAAAGTGCTAAAACCGGCGAGTCTGGCGCAGACCATTACGGAGTCGTTGCGGGCGACGCTGGGGCGGTATTGACGAGGCATTTGGAAATGAACTGTTTGTTGATCGGTAGAAATCTCGGTATATTCACTATTGGTAAATGTCTGAATCGCCACTATGCTCTACCCAAAATACCAGGCATTCTTCAACCCGGAACGAACCCCCGTTCCGCTAAAGGTATTGCGAGCCCGAACAGCACCCTTAATTCTCAGTTTTTTACAGGAAAATTTTAAAAATACCGATTATACACCGGCTCTCACGAATGAACGACTGGTAAATAATCTGGCTGATTTTCTGGAAACCTGGAATACCCGTGACGACGAAGGTGATCTGGCCAGCGCGGTGCTGGGTTTTGACGACCGGGCTGCTAAATTTATCCGGGACTGGGTACGGGAAGGATACCTGACATTGTACTCCGATGATCAGGGCCAGGACATGCATTCGCTCACGCCCGACATGGAAAATGTGCTGGATTGGGTGGCATCGCTGATGCGAAAACAGAGTTTCGTTGGGACGGAATCCCGGTTTCTGGACATTGTTAACAAGCTGCGGGATCTGGTTCAGAATACGTCGGAGGACTGGCAGACGAAGGTGACCGAATTGGAAAAACAGAAACTGGCGATCGATGAGCAGATTCGCCAACTGACGTTGACGCAAACCGTTCAGACGTTTGAAGATTATCAGATTAAAGAACGGTTTCAGGAAGTGAATCTATTGTCGCGGAGTATGCTGCGCGATTTTCGGGAAGTTGAATCCAATTTTCGTGATATTACCCAACGGATTTACCAGAAACAGGCGGCCCTTGACCAGACGAAGGGCGGTCTTCTCGGTTATGCACTCGACGCACTGTATGAACTGCGTCAAACCGATCAGGGACGTAGTTTCGAGGCTTTTTATCAGCATCTGACCGATCCGGCCCAGAAGGCTGAACTCGATAACCTGATTCGGCAAGTGTTTGAACTCCTGAACAAACGGGGACTGCCACCGGAGGATACGTTTGTCCGGAAAATTAAATTTTACCTGCACAGCGAAGGACAAAAAGTGAACGCGTCTTTTTACCTGCTGGCGAAGAAATTGGAGAAAATTATCTCCGAAAAAAATAGGATGGAGCGTCGAAAGTCGCTGATGCTCATCAACGAAATCAGAGCTTTGGCGTTCGAAATGATGGACAATCCGCCCAAAGACGAAGCCTTTCTGGAAATTGACGGACGACCGGATTACCTGTCCACCGATACGACGATATCATTGCAGGAACGCGAAAGCAAGATTATGCCGCGTGCCTTGTCTGTTGCCGAAAGCGAAGAAACTGATTTTGATTTGCTGGTCAGCCAGTGGGTTATCGATAAGTCGGTATTGCTGGCAAACATCAAATACCTGCTCCGGAGTGAGGCCCAGGTAACGTTGCGCCGGGTAGTCGACGAGTTTGGGCTGACTCACGGGCTAACGGAATTGATGGCCTACGGAAGCATTGCCGCGTCGTCGGAGAAGCATATCATCAACGATGCCCGAAAAGAAATTTTTGTCATCAGTCCGACCAATTCCGTACCTCAACGAATGGTCGATTTCCCGGAAATTATCTTTTGCCGTTAACTGCCATGCAAAAACCGTATGCCTCCGTGTTGGTCAAGCTCATTCAGACGCACGCCATTTACGACGATGACCGGTCCTACTGGCTGTTGCTGGAGCAGTATGAATCGGCCATCCGCGACTATTTTCAGGTCATTGGCGTCACGCTCGATCTGAACCGGCGGGAAGGCTACGCCCGACTCACTCAGAAGGAGTTTGCGGAGGATGAAGGCAATCCACCCATCCGGCTGATTCGCCGGGTGCCGCTCAGTTACGAACAGAGTCTGTTGTGTATTCTGTTGCGGGAATGGCTGGAAGAGCACGAAATCAGTGCTCACCTGAGCAGCAGTCGGCTTTTCGTGACGCGGGAGCAGTTGCGGGATCGGATCGAACTGTTTTTCAAAAACCAGACGAATCAGAAGGCTTTGCTGGGAAAACTGGACAACCTGATCGAAAAACTGGTCGATCACGGTTTTTTGAAGGTTTCCCGGAAAGATGAAGTCAATCTCGATAACACCCAATACGAAGTAAAAACGTTGCTAAAAGCCAAAATTACCAACGAGAAACTCGAAGAATTCAGAGATAAACTACGCAACTATGTTGAGTCTGTTTGACACCGGTGGGCGGAACTCCGCTGCTACGCGGACGGGCTACCGACTGAAAACGCTGGAAGTGTTCAACTGGGGGACGTTTCATGAAGGCAATAACCGGAGCGACATCTGGAAATTGTCGCTGGATGGAAACAATACCTTGCTGACGGGCGCGAATGGATCGGGCAAAACGACGCTTGTCGATGGGCTGCTGGCCTTATTGGTCAATCCGCAAAAGCGGTTTTTCAATCAGTCGTCAGGGGCGAAAAGTGCCCGGGAACGCACCGAAGAATCCTACGTGGAGGGACATTATTCCCGGACGCAAAGCGAAGACCAGCAGAACTCGCGCGTTGAAAAACTGCGTCCAAACCGCTCGGCTACCTATTCCATTATTCTGGGCGTGTTCACCAATGAGGGTGCTGCCAGTACGCCCGTTACGCTGGCGCAGATTCGGTGGTTCAACAACAGCGGTTTGCAACGAAAATACGTCATTGCCAAACTCGAACTCACCATTGCCGACCATATTCAGTTCAGTACCGACGGCAACTGGCTCCGCAAACTCAAGCGGCAGTTTGCCGACCGCATCGACGACTTTGATGCGTTTCCGAAATACGCAGCCCGGTTTCAGCAGTTGTTCGGAATGCGGAGCGACAAAGCACTGACGCTATTTAACCAGACGGTGGGCATGAAAATTCTGGGCGATCTGGACGAGTTTATTCGTACCAACATGCTCGAAGAGAGTACGGCCGAGGACACATTTAAAAAGCTGATGGATAACTACCAAACGCTTTTGGTGGCCTATCAGGCACTCGAAAAAGCCCGGATTCAGCTCAGTTTGCTAAAACCGGTTTATGACCTCAGTCATGCCTACGCCGAACTGGAAAATCGCATCCGGGAAGCTGAAGGTCAGCAACGTTTGCTGGAACCGTGGTTTGCCCGGCAACAGGGCGGAATCTGGCAGGCAGAAATTGCCCGCCAGGAACGCGAATTAAAGCGGCTGGAAGACAAACTGGCCACCCAGGAACAGCAACTGGAAGAACTGCGTGAGCAGGAAAAACAGGTTTATGCCGCAAAAGAAAACAACAAAGTTGATCAGAAAATCAAGGAGTTAGCCCAGAAAATTAAAGGATTAGAGGAAATAAAGACAGATAAGAAAGAGAAACTAATAGACTATAATCGTTTCGCCCGTCCGCTGGGATTTGTCGAGAATCCCGACGAAGTGACTTTTCGTGAAAATACCGAGCGCGCCGTGACCCTGCAACAATCGCTGGTTCAGGATAGGGAGCGGGTTGGCCAGCAGAAATTCGATACACAAACGAAGGTGAACGGTTTGAAAACCGACTTCGACAAACTGACGGCTGAAATCACTCAACTTCTGAACAGCACGGGAAAAGTGACCGGACGACCCGCCGAAATCCGGCAGGAAATTCTGGAGGCTGTGAACGCAACCGAAGCCGATATTCCGTTTGTCGCTGAGGTGATGCAGGTGCGCGACGACCAAAAGGCGGTTTGGAACAACGCCATCGAAAAAGTATTGCACAGCCTGGGACTGAACCTGTTGGTGCCGACGGACTACTATTCGGCCGTTACGGAATACGTGAACGCGCAGACCGATTTGCGGGGAAAGGTGGTTTTTCAGCTTGTAGCCGGTAAACCGGGCCCGCCGATTTTTCCGGACCCCCGCACGTTGGTGGCCAAACTGGATTTTAACCCTAAAAGCCGGTATATCGACTGGGTTGAAAATCACATCTTCAGCCGGTTCAATTACCTGTGTACTGAAAACCGGAGCGAGTTTGAACGGGCCGAAAAAGCCCTGTTACCATCGGGACTGAACCGGACAAAGAACCGTCACGAGCGCGACGATTCAACAAATCACCGGCATATTCTGGGCTGGGATAACCGTGAACTTCTCCGTGAAAAACAACGCAAAGGCCGGGAGTTGAGCGACGACATAACCAAGCTCAACCAGGCTTTAAACCGATTAGTTAGTGAAGAGAAAAAGATCGATGAAGACGAAAAACGCCTGATGCTGTTTCTGACTATGGATCAATTTTCGAAACTGGACTGGCAAGCCGACGCGTTGAAAATTGCCGATTTATCGAGACAAAAAGAACAACTCGAAAATTCGAACCAGACACTGAAAACGTTGCTGGAACAACTCGAAATGCTGAGGAAAAATATTGCTAATCTGAGTGCTAAAAAAGACTCAACGCGGGATGAATTCAAGGATACTGAGCGGACTATAAAGACCTTGCAGGAAGAGAAAAGAGGTGGCGAATATTTTCTGGATAACTTTGATTCAGAGGATATTGACATCGAATTAAACCGTCTCGATGATTTGACGAGTACACTGGTCGGGCAGTTGAATTTTGGCAACTTTATTCAGGAAAAACAAAAGCTGGAAAACCAGTTGAGTGCCGAAATCGCTGCGTTAAAAAGCAGTCGGAACAAACTTGAAAAGGACATTGAAAAAAGGATGTCTGATTTTAAAATACCGAAAAAAGAGGTGCGGCTAAAATTCCCGGATTGGGAAAGTGAAACCAACAATCTGGAGCCTGACATTGACCAGTTGGCCGAATACGTCGATCGTTACGAGCAAATCCGGGATGAGAATCTGGTTGAGTTGGAAAGCCGGTTTCAGGAGGAATTCAAGAGTGGCGCGACCAAAGCATTAAGCGATTATTGTAACTCGCTCGAACTGCAACACGAGCGGATTTGTGAAACCATCGACCAGATCAACGAGTCGCTGCGGGGTATTGCATTCAACCTCAACCCTGACACCTATATTCAGTTGGAGCGCACCGACACGCGTAAACCCCGGATTCGGGATTTCCGGTTTGGCAAACTCAATAGCTGGCAGCCTGACCGTACACAAATGGCGCTGGCAACTAATCCGAAAGAGGCTGAAATTGAGCATTTTGTTAGCCGGATTCAGCCGTTTATTAACGAATTACAAGCTGATGAAAAATGGAGACAGGAGGTAAGTGACGTGCGCAATTGGTCGGATTTCAAAGCCCGTGAGTATTTCAAAACCGATCAGACACCGAAACAGGTTTACGAAAGTTCGGGCAGTTTGTCGGGGGGAGAAGCGGCTCAACTGGCCTATACCGTGCTGGGTGCGGCCATTGCTTTTCAGTTTGGTATCAACCGCGACGCTAATACGTATAAGTCGTTCCGGTTTATTGTGGTCGATGAAGCGTTTAGCAAACTGGACGAAGACAAGTCGAAGTACCTGCTGCAACTCTGCCGCAGTCTGGGTCTGCAACTGATGGTCGTGACGCCCCTGACCTCCATTCACCTGCTGGAAAACGACGTGTCGGTGATTCATTGGGTAACCCGCGCCCAGAAAGACCGGCGCAAATCGACGGTTCGGGATATTCCGATTCTGGAATACAAAGAGAAGAAAGAAACCCTGCTGGCCGACGCGAGCGAAGCATGATTACGTTAGCAGAATTGACAACCAAGGCCAACCGGCAGTACATCAACCTGTTGAAGGGGCATCTGACGGGCGAAAACCGGTTTCCGCTGGTCATTTCCGCCAATAAAGCCCTGGATCGTCGGCAGGGAAGCGAGCATATTTTTGCCCAGCAGCAGGAATTATTACTTCACTCGAAGAACAAAACCGGTCGGGGTTACACGCTTCAACTCAAACAAAATAGCCGCACGAAGCAGAGCGAAATCAGCCGGATTTCGTTTGAATCGCTGGATGATTTTCTGGTTTTTCTGGGAAAAGAAGACGAGTATACGGCTTTTGTTCAGGCGGTTAGCCAGATTCGGATCGAAGTGCCGGAATTGCTTGCTCTGCTCGAACGAATGCCCCGGCTGGTAATCGAACAATTGGGCAAATGGCCTGATTTATTGCGGGTTGTCCGGTATTTCCAGCAAAATCCCCAGCCCCGGCAGTACGTCCGGAACCTGCCCATCGACCTGCCCACAAAGTTTATCGAAACGAACCGGCCCATTCTCCGGATTTTGCTTGATCACCTGATTCCGTCCCACATCAACGCCGACGAAACCGACTTCTACAGACGGTTTCACCTGGAAATTGAAGAGCCGATGGTAAAAATCCGGTTTCTGGACAATACCCTCCGCATCCAGGCCACGCTGTCGCACATCAGCGTGTGGCTGAGCGAGTTTCGTGGTCTGAACCTGGCTTGTGAGCGGATCTACATCATCGAAAACCTGACTTCCTTCCTGACTTTTCCGGCTATTCCCAATAGCCTGGCTATTTGGGGTGGCGGTTTTGCAGTTAACCTTCTCGGGGGCATCGATTGGCTGTCCGAAAAACAACTGTTTTACTGGGGTGACATCGATGTCCATGGTTTTCAGATTCTCTCCCAGATTCGGGGCCATTACCCCGAAATTCAGTCCATGCTGATGGACGAAACGACCTTCATCCGGTTTCACCGGAGCGGAATCGGCGGGGACTTTCTCGCGCTGGAATTGACTAATCTGACGGAGCCGGAACGGCGGCTTTATGAACGGCTATTAGTGAACAATTGGCGGGTTGAGCAGGAGCGGCTGGAAGGTAACTGGGTATTGGAACAACTACTGACTGTCTATCCGACATAGCGTTAATGGCTGCAACAATAGTTGTGTTTCATTCATGAATACAAAGAAATACTTCCCCGTCTTTTCTGGCAGAAATGGGCGAAATCCGGGTAGAATCCCTATTTTTACGGATAACGCTACAATACACAAATGAAAAAATACCGCCCGGCTGGTTTCCCCACAATCCTGATTTTGACTCTCAGTTTCCTCTTCTTTCAAGGTTCGGGTTCGCAAAAATCGTTTCATCCCACCAATCCCTCGGCTGCCGATACGGCAAAATGGGCGTTTCCGTGTGACAAAAATACCATTGAACAGTATACCGCTTACCGAACCTCCAAACCGCCCGTGATCGACGGAAACCTGGACGAGGAAATCTGGACTAAAGTCCCGCGTTCACCCCGGTTTGTCGATCTGGTTTCGGGCGGGAAGACGTTGCACGACACGCGGGCGGCCGTCTGTTGGGATCAGGAGAATCTCTACGTGGCCTTCTGGGTGGAAGAGCCCTACATCAACGCCAAACTGGCGAATCACAACGATCCGATTTATTCGGAAAACGACGTGGAGGTGTTTATTGCCGGGAAGGACACCTATTACGAATTTGAAATCAATGCGTTAGGCACGCGCTACGAAGCGTTTTTTATCTGGCAGGATGCTTACGAAAAAGGCGGTTTTGGGCAGGATCCCCGCTTTGCCCTTTCCAATCCGGCGGTTCGAAAATTCAACGGCGTTGGGTTCAAAAACCACCCCCGGGGGCTGCGCTACGGTTCCTGGGATTTCCGGTTTCCGGGACTACAGAGTGCGGTTTTCGTGGACGGCACCCTCAACAACAACCAGGATCGGGACCGAAAATGGACGGTTGAACTGGCCTTCCCCTGGAAAAGCATGGGCGACCTCGCCAAAGCCGACAACCGGGCGCTACCTCCGAAAAACAACGACCCATGGCGAATCGATTTTTCACGCTTCAACACCTACAAGGAAGCCGCCCCTTCCGGCGACCACGGCGGCTGGGCCTGGAATTCCCACCGCGTCTGGGATTCCCACGTGCCGGAGTGTTTTCCGATGATTACGTTTTCGGAGAAGGGGTTGTAGGGAGGGTGGGAATGCTGATTGACAAAGTGATGCTCATGCGGTTTTATGAAGCTGTCACCGGAACCAACTTGGTTGGTTGATCAATTAGCAAAGTTGTCTTGATAGTTTATTATTATGTAAATTTGATTTAGTAAACGATGATGAACCGATGAAGCCGACAAAAACCGTTCGCGCCCGGGAGCCGGAGAAAATAGCAAAACCGAAGAAGAAGCGGAATCTGGATAACTCGACCCTAAAACCGTTTTTTGGTAAAAGCCCCGAGAATATCTGGGAGAAGGATATTCAAACGGGAGAAGGTAATTTTAGTTTTTGATGGACGAGATCATTATCGATACCATCGTGTTGGATTACCTGACTCGCAATCAAAAAGCACTGTCGACCAGGTCAGTGAAAGCCATTGAACAGGCTGATACTGTCTATGTTTGTGTGTCAAGCTTATGGGAATTAGCGGACCACATTCGGGTAATGTCTCAGTTTGAATTTCTTCGATTTGGAAATTGCTTGATCGTTCAAGGAAGCCTTTTGGCTTTGTAGTATGGCAAAGAAAGATAGACCCAAAGACGCAAACCAGCTTGCAAAGCTCATTGTTGACATAGCAACCGGCGAAGCACCAAATGATACCCCGAAGATACAAAAAATCTGGCAGCGGTGGCATTGGGAAGGTTAGGAGGTTTGAAGGGCGGTGAAGCGAGGGGCGAAGAGTCTAACCCCTGAACAACGGAAAGAGATAGCGAAGAAGGCGGCAGCGAAGCGGTGGAAGAAGGGGTAATAAGGCATATAGACCTACGAAATGATTTGCTAAAACCGCCCAGACACGGCGGTTTTTTTGTTGAAATTGTATAGAGCGTAAAACTATCACGTTTATCCCAGAAAATATTTTGGAATCTGCCATGAACATTCAGCTAGACTTTGTTGTAGTACTGCATAATGGCTCCAGAAATAATACAAGGTATTCTAAGTAGACTCAGATTCTACAATTTGGTTTTTTCTTACCCAAAACACCTATACGCAGTTTATAACAACCTCATACCAAATAAGTACCAGGTAACTACCAGAGCAGTACAAGCCACATAGTACGAATCGTACTATGTGGCTACAACAAAAAAATTCTTTGTTGAAACTCCTTGTGTAGTACATGGGTTCTACGTAGATTTGCCTATAACTACAACAAACATGACAATATCTCGTAGTCCTAGAGAATCCCTCATTCCAGAGGAAGTAAGGAAACAGGGTATATCTGCTGAATTCTCTTTTGTTCTCAAAAGATGGGGTGAGATCGTTACCAAAGAAAAAGATGCCGCTGATGCGGCAAATGCGGCAAAAGTTGAGCTGGAACTCATTCAGAAGTTAGCAGACGAAATAAGGGAAGAATTCACTAAGGCAAAGAATGGAATAAAAGAAGCTATTACGCCGTCCGAAGTGGTTGTGACAACCCCGGAAACAGTAACAGACCCGCCTATTTCTACTGATGATATTAAAGATGGTGATGCTGAAACAGAGCCTAAAAAAGAAAACCCAGAGACTGACAACCAAATACCGCCAACACCGGCAGGGATATATAAAACCCGTGTAAGACCAGAAAGTGAATATTGGCGGGACTCGGTTTTTATAGCTCTAAACGAATTAGACACCCTGTTGATTACCGAGGAGTTCTATGAATACTACCAAATGACAGACAAAGCTATGCAAGGTGTTATGCGTAGTGCAATGAAAGAATCGAGGATTCGTAAAACCATAATTGGCCTACCATTTTATACTCGTGCCATAGGGAAAGGCAAAAAGGCAAGAAAACACTATATACATGGTTTGCCCCGATTTTTTGAAAATGGGGGTACGAGCCCAAACGACCTGCTGCCAAACTATAAATCAGCACTAGAGCAAAAGCGTCTAAGTTTGAATTACTTGACGGCAGAGGAAATAATAGCAGAAGGTGGTGAGATACCAGTTAGTGAGGAAAAAGAGAGTTAAAAATAACCCCGGACAAGGTTCGAGCCGAATCCGGGGTTGAGTGAAGGGAAAAGGATGGAGTCGTTTGGTACGGCGCGTACAGATTAGAGACCTCTACGCCGTGGGTTCGAATCCCACCCATTCCACAACCTGACGGACAAACGTCAGGGTTAACTAGTAGACTGTGAAAACAAAAAACAAGTCTATTGCCCGTGAGCACTTTGGTGTTACACGACCAACGTTTCCCCCACGTAAGAAGCGTGGGTTAATCAGAATCGGCAACGACCGTCCATGTCGTCACCAACGTAAACGTCGCTAGGCGACGGGGGCTGGCAGAAGTTGGCGCTTTTGTCAGCCCTTATCTTTAGAAGAGTCCATTTTCGGCACTTTCGCTGTTACAATTCCTAATTGTTTCGCTCAAATTCCTTAAACGTAATCCCCTGACTTTCTTTACATTCAATTGCAATGCGGTCCAACTTTTGGGTTCGCTTTTTGCAATTGCCCGTTACGCTATATAGCGTTTTCTGACTGCAATAATACGACACGTTTTGTTACGAAGCAAGTGTTTATCAACAGTTTATGTCAATAAACACGTCCGTTTAATTACAATAAAACAGTTAAAATTAAACTGATTAAATGCTTGACTGACTAAGCATAATGTTGTGTGTTTACCTCATGAACAAGCTACCAATTGCCAAAAGCACCCAAATCATTCAACTCCTAGTTGAAGGCCTGAGTCTACGCGCTACCTCACGCGTTGCGGACGTTTCGATCAACACCGTTACAAAGTTACTGGTTGATGTGGGTGCGGCTTGCCAACGGTTCCACGATGTAACGGTTATTGGTGTGGATAGCTAGCGCGTTCAGTGTGACGAAATTTGGAGCTTCGTTTATGCCAAAGAAAAGAACGTAGAAAGTGCGATAGCTGCACCGGATAAAGCAGGTGACGTTTGGACTTGGATAGGCATAGAAGTGGATAGCAAGTTGATTGTTAGCTGGTTTGTGGGCAATCGTGACGCGGAATCTGCCTATGAATTCATACAGGATGTTAAAAGCCGCATCACTAACCGCCTTCAATTAACTACAGACGGATTCAAGCCATCTTTAACGGCGGTTGAAGCGACGTTTGAAGGTGATATTGACTTCGCTCAACTGGTCAAGATTTACGGTTCAGCACAGGGAGGAAATGACAAGCGGTATAGTTCAGTAGAATACGCCGGGGCGAAAAAGACTATTATCGACGGTCGCCCGGATGAAGCGCATATTTCTACTTCCTACGTTGAACGTCAAAAACTGACGATGCGAATGCACATGCGACGGTTTATGCGGCTGACTAACGGCTTTTCAAAGAAGGTTGAAAACCATTGCCATGCGATTGCACTGCATTTTGTATATTACAACTTCTGCAAGGTACATAAGACCTTACGCGTCACCCCAGCAATGGAAGCACAGTTGGCAACCCGACTAATGACGATTCAGCAATTAGTTGAACTGACGGACAAATGACCGAATCTGAACAGATAAATCAAATTTTGCAGGACATTATTGATGGCGAATATATAGCCATTACCGGCAACAGCACTGAATTGTATCGTAGTGCTTACCGTAAAATGAAAGCCTACGGGCTTATTGTGCCACGAGAAAAAACTTATGACATAACTCAGATAGGAATTGAAGTCCACGAAGCAGGTGGCTTTGATAATTGGGTAGCCGCCAACAAGAAAAGAGAGAACGAGATACACCAAGCTACTCTTGATACAGCAAAAGCAACGGTTGATGCTGCCAAATCCGCAAAGGAATCAAAGTATGCAGCCTACGTTTCGGCAGTCGCAGCAATAATTGCTTTTTTACTACCCCCGCTGTTGACAAAAGACTCAATAGATACAAAGACTGACTCAACAATCAACGCAATGCGAGTAAGAATTGATACGCTGGAAACCAGCAAAAAAAGAAATTATTCCCAAACTGAGACATTACCGCCCAGATGAATAATAGGGTGTTTTGAAAGTCAACGATCAGTTCAAATGTAAGGCACTGCGCTAGATGACGCTCCGAAGTCACTCAGAAATAGCCTTGAATTTGAAAACTACGGTTATTCCTGTATTTTTAAACAGAAAAAGCAAGCCCATGAGTACAGAGCGCAGAACCCGGTCCGACAAGAAGATAGGCACGATTGAAAAAGAATTGGGCATCCCGCTCTATGGGGCAAATGGCCGGAAGATCCGGAAGGACAAAACATTGGGCGAGGCCCGTAAGCAACAACAAGCCGAACTGACGCCTGATCAGAAGCTAGCGGCTAAAATACAGGTAAAAGGGCATCCTAAAGTGAAATCTTCGGAGGTCAACAAGATCCGGAAGGCTGTCAAGACGATCAAGAAGAAATGACCGAGCCGAGTTCTTATCTGGATAACGTTTTTATCAATTGTCCCTTTGACGAAACCTACCAACCTCTTTTCCGGGCCATCACGTTTACGATTCACGACTGCGGTTTCACGGCCCGCTGTGCATTGGAAGAAGACAGTACGGGCGACGTTCGCATCCAGAAGATTATCAAGTTAATTGACGAGTGCCGGTACGGTATTCACGACATCTCAAAAGCAGACCTCGATCAACGTTCGCAGCTCGCCCGGTTTAACATGCCTTTAGAACTGGGAATTTTTATTGGTGCTCATCACTTTGCTCCTCCGAAAAGCTACAATCGGAACAAGCGGTACGTTGTGATGGACGTCGAACAATACCGCTATCAACGATTCATTTCAGATCTGAGCGGGCAGGATATTAAAGCACATAATTTAGAAATTGATCAGGTAATCCGTCACGTAAGAGATTTTTTGTCAACGAGTTCCCGCCGTCGGTTGCCCGGTGCGGCATTTTTTGCTGACCGTTATGAATCATTTGAAAATGACCTGTCTGCGATTTGCCAGGCTTCCCGCTTAGACGAAGAACGACTGACTTTCCTGGACTATGTTGCTTGTGTTATTGGTTGGATTGAGGAGAATAAAAATGGCTAGTTAACATTCCTGAACTTTCACGTTGCTATGCTCTCTTTGACATTTGAGACAGCAACTCACACCCCAAACTGCCCCAAATGATGATCCAGGTGCTTATAAAACATCGTATTCCATTCGTCTTTACTCAGGTTGCCGAAGGAGTGTGATTCCTTGTTGTCAAAATGGTTTTCGCCCAGTTGCTGCGTTTTGGAGAGGTAAGCGATCAGCCGGTTTCGTTCGGCTTCAAAATCCCGGGCGTCTTTGATGAGAAAAGCGGGAGCGGTTTGCGAATTGCGTTGGTAGGGTGCCGGACCGGTGACGGCTTTCTTGACGAAGGTCTTGAGGATGAACTTCATCAGAAAATTGGGCCTGGGATGCTGGTTTTCGTACGTCATTTCATACGTGACGTTGCAATGCGCCAGCATCTGGGCGACGGTCATTTTACCCCACAGAGGTTGGGTGTCCGGTTTTAGTTGGTTGATGCGTTGAACTACTTTTTCTGAAACGGCGGTGGTGAAAATGTTCGGGAACGTCATTTTGTGGTGAGTTTTAAGTACGATTGATCCTTTCTTTCTAAAGACGATTGAGCCGTTGAAAACCGGACACAAGGTTCAACTATTTTTTGGTGGTTCAACATCCGATTCCTGTCAAACTCACTTCCCCCGCACCAGCCCCCCATTCCTTAACTCCTCGCGCAACGCGTTCAACCGGCTGTACGTCTTATACAAATGCTCGGCGTAAATCGCTACCTGCGGTTTCAGCGACTGGAAACCGTTGAGCGCCGTCAGCCAGCTCGCGATGGACACGTACGTTGCGCGGCCCCGCTGACCGTTGTCGAGGTATTGCGCGCTGCGCTCCATCACCAGATCCATGCACTCGTTGGGGTAAAACTTCGCGGTTAAGGTCAGAATCGTGTTCATCCCTTGGACATATAGCCAGTCGGCATTTTTGACCAGTTTCAAAAGCTCGGCCGGACGGTTTTCGACCTGCAGCACCTGGGCGTAAAACAACTGGTTATGGACCATCCCACTTTTACTTTTCAGACTATCGACAAACCGGTTGCGCTGGTCTTCGCTCCAGAACGTGCGCAGTTTCTGGTAATCGGCCAGACTGCCCTGCGACCGGCTGCGGTTTTCGAGCGCCTGCAAATACAGGTTCAGCGCATCGCCGGGCGTGAGCAACGGGTCGTTCAGATTTTCGAGAATAAACGCATCGAAGGTGCCGGGAAACCGTTTGGTAAGTCGTAGCAGCGCGTTGATGAGTGCCGGATGATCGCCGGAACGGTGATGATGCTGAAGCAGTTGCAAACCAATTAGGGCATCTCGCTCCGAAAATTGCTCGGCGGTTTTTACCCAGAGCACGGTGTCGCCGGTGGTGTCGGCAATGCGCAGCAGCACATACTCAACGCCCATTCGCTCCCAGTGGAAATTTTCGATGGCCCGACGCACTTCGGCGGCCATAACGCGGTCGGTCGACAGCGCCAGCATCAACGGTTCGAAGGCTTTCAGGTCGTAGTAAAGCTCCTCATCGTTGTTTTCGGCTTCGTCAAAAAAATGAACCCGTTCGCCCAGTTGATTCATCGCCCAACGCACATCCTCCGAACTGATCACCTGCTGCGAAAGTCGCTGATAGTCAGGTTCAAGTAGCCGATGCCAGACTTTTAGGGATTGACTTGGATAGTCCTCAATGGAGCTATATTCGTCGTGTGCCGGTTCAAAAGCCGCCTGCGTTCCCTCATAAACGCCGAGGTAAATCCGCATGGCATCCAGTAGCCGCCCTTGCCGAAAAGCCGTGCCCACCTGCTCGGCGTAGGGGCGTAATACGTCTTCGATCAGCGGTTCCGGGTCGGGATTTTCTTCCGAATAATAATCGTCATCGTCCATCTCCAGCGTCTCGTCATCAAACCGCAGATCCGACAGGGCTTCGAACACTTCCGTACTGACGGCCTCGACGCTGGCGGGCTCTGTGGACGGAACCGGGTTGTTTTTTAGTCCGACAAACTGCGCCAACTGAGCGCGTAAATCCGGTTGTTTGTCGAGAAGCTGGCGTAGAAAGGCGGTTTTCTGCTCGACGGTGGTTTGTTGCCAAAGCGTGTCCAGATGGACAGGCGGCAGACTATCCGTGGATGAAACCGCTTCCGCAGCGAGCTGTTTTGTGCCAAACTGGTCGAGAACGGCCAAACCCAGCGCGACACAATGCTTGCATATACCCTCGTATTCGTAACCGTATGGGCAATCGCATTCCACATCAAATTCCTTCCCCCGCAAGGTCAGGCTGACGTTGTATCGATCGGAGCCATAGACGATTGCCTCAAACGTGTTGCCCCGCTGTTTGAGTTTTTTTACGGCACCCTGCCGGTAATAGTCTTCACCCCGACCGAATACCGTACTACCGGCCAATTGGCGCAGTGCATTTTTAGTGAACATGGCTGATTGAAAAGCGACCCGCGTTTGATTTTCGCAAAGAAATGACCTAATTTTCAAACCTCCTTTGAAAATTAAATCACAGCATGAAATTACGAATGCTTTTTGCCCCTAAATCCCCTAAAGGGGACTTTATCGATCCGGATAATTCGGTGTCCAAGTCCCCTTTAGGGGATTTAGGGGTTTTTAATAGGATCGGCCTTTGGGTCTTTGTCCTGATCAATGGGTTGGGAATTGGCACCCACACCTACGCGCAAAAACCCGCCAAAAAGCCCACCGCAGCCAAACCGCCCGTCACCGCCACCACGGCATACTCCACCGACAAGGCGGTTTTGACCAAAGGCCAGCAGTTGTTCCAGCAGAATTGTACGGCCTGCCACAATTTCCTGCAAAAAGGCATCGGGCCGAATCTGGCCAGCGTGACGACGGAAGTGCCGGTGGACTGGCTCCGGAAGTTCATTCGCAACGCCCCGGAGGTGATCAACAGTGGCGACGCCCGGGCGCACGAGCTTTTTGAAGAATACAAGCAGATGATGCCGCCGTTCACGCAACTCAGCGAGGGCGACATCACCGCCCTGACGGCCTACCTTCACTCGAAACGCAAAGTGTCGACGGTCGATGTCGGCAGCGAAAACCTCGGTGCGGTGCTGAAGGACCCCATTCCGACGAAAATACCGCCCTCCGGGTTGCGGATTCAGTTGGAAGAGGTGACCACCGCCCCGGCCAGTGCCGAAAAAATACCGCTGGCCCGCATCAACAAGATGCAGGTGCTGCCCGGAACGAAAAACCGGCTGTTTCTGGAGGATCTGCGGGGAACGCTGTACGAAATGGAGGGCAATTCGCTGCGGCCGTATATGTCGATGGCGAAAGAACGCCCGAATTTCATTCACGTTCCCGGATTGGCTACCGGTTTTGGCAGCTACGCCTTCCACCCGGATTTCTACACCAACGGCCTGTTCTATACGACCCATACCGAAAAAGCCAACACCGCCCCGGCCGATTTTGCCTATCCCGACTCCATCAAGGTGACGCTGCAATGGGTGCTGACCGAGTGGAAACTGCCCGACCCGACGGCCCCGACCTTTGCTGGCACGGGCCGGGAGCTGCTGCGGCTCAACATGGTAAGCCCGATCCACGGCGTTCAGGAGATTACGTTTAACCCGATGGCAAAACCGGGCACCGCCGATTACGGCATGTTGTACATAGGCGTGGGCGATGGCGGAGCCACCGAAAACGGATTCTATTTTATCTGCAAAGACCGGAGTCGGCCTTGGGGGAAAGTGCTGCGCATCGACCCGAAAGGCACCAACAGCACGAACGGAAAGTACGGTATTCCGCCCCACAACCCATTTGCGAAGGATCCGACGGCGCTGAAAGAGATTTTTTGCCAGGGATTCCGGAATCCCAACCGGATTAGCTGGACGCCCGACGGCAAGATGCTGATTTCGGACATCGGTCAGGCGCAATCGGAAGAGCTGAACCTGGGCGTTGCCGGGGCGAATTACGGCTGGCCGGATCGCGAAGGCACCTTTGTCATCAATTATCGGGGCCGCATGGACCGGGTTTACGCCCTGCCCGCCAACGACGCGACCTTCAAGTATACGTATCCCGTCGTGCAGTATGACCACGACGAGGGCAACGCGTTCTCCGCCGGTTTTGTCTATTCTGGAACCGCCATTCCGGCCCTGACGGGAAAATACATCTTTGGCGATATTGTCAGCGGGAAGGTTTACTACGTGGAAAGCAGCCAGTTACAGCCCGGCAAACAGGCCGAAATCAAGGAGTTGAAAGTGGAAGTGGCGGGTAAAACCGCTACGTTTCAGGAATTGAGCCAGAGCAAAAAAACGGATCTGCGGTTTGGCCTGGGGCTGAATCAGGATTTCTTCATCTATACCAAAGCCGATGGCCGGGTTTATAAACTGGCCAACTGCGTACCCGATAAATAGAACGGCGGAAAAACCGTACAGAGCTATTTTTAAGATCTGATCAGTAAACGTTAGCCGGTATACGCGACAGCCTTTTCGCTGCGCTGTATACCGGCTATTTTCTTGCCATTTCTTCAGGCCTTCTTCTCTGATTTCAATCTGACGAGCCACCCAAAACCCCGAATTCAGGCTGGGAAGGAGGTGTTGAAAAATAGGAGAAAAGAAATGTTTTTTTAGTGTGGGGTAAAATAACAAAACTTTGTCTTTGAATTAGAATATTTTTCCGGCGTGGTAGGCACAACGTCAACCATTCTGTACAACTTGCGCAGCGTGTATTCTCTGACCCGATGAACCCTGAAGAGCAGCCTTTAGAAGAGTATCACGCCGACCGAACCGGGCCACGGATTTCGAAAGAACCGGAAGAACCCCGGGTGATTTCTGACGAGTATTTTATTCAGAATTATTTCGCTTCGTCTCCCCAAAAAGGGTTTGAGTTGCTTTTCAGAAAGTACTACACCAATTTATGCAACCACGCCATTCGGTATGTGTATTCGAAAGAAATAGCGGAAGACGTTGTTGCGGAAGTATTCACGAATTTCTGGAATAATAAGGTGTATGAAACCATCGCCATTTCGTACCGTTCCTACTTATATACTTCCGTCAAAAACCGCTCCTACAACTACATAAAACAGGAGTTAAACCGGAATGAAAACCTGGATACCAGTGATGAGGACGCGGATTATTTTAAATCCATTGCGGTATTGCAGCCGGACGAAATCCTGCATTTCCATGAACTAAGCCGAAAGCTGGAAGTAGCCATTCAACACCTGCCCAAACAATCCAGAAAAGCGTTTCAGCTAAACCGGCTGGAAGGTAAGAAATATGCGGAAGTCGCTTCCGAAATGGAATTGTCGGTTAGCGCGGTAGAACGCTTGATCAGCAGAGCGTTATCCCGGATCAGAGAGGAGCTGAAACACGAGTACTTACTCAGTTTATTTCTGCTGTTTATTCTCTAAGTCAGTGAGTAATACGGTCCAAATCCCGCCATTATGGAATCTTCATTAATAAAGAAAATCGTATTTGATTATTTTGATCATAAGTGTACCTCGATTCAACGGAAACTGATTGAAGAGTGGCTTGCTGATAAAAATAATCTTGATCTGTTTCACCAATATCTGGATGAATGGGAGTCACAACATCCCCAGTATAATTTTGATCCGGACCGGGGATTGGAAAAAGTATACCGATCCATTCAGGCACCGGAAACCGGACAAAAAATAAGTGTAGTTCAGGCCAAACCATTCCGGTTAAATTCACTTTTCAAATGGCTTTCCGTGGCTTCCATTGTTTTAGTGCTGGGTTGGATAGGCTGGACTAAATACGCAAAGTCTCCTGCCATTACTTACCGAACGCTCATCAATACAGTGAAGGAAGGAACGGGCGAAATTTACGAAAAAGAGAACCTGACCAATGGCCCTATTCTGGTAAACTTACCCGACAAAAGCTCCGTCATTCTACAGCCCCAAAGCCGGATTAGTTATTCGCCGAAGCTATTTAATAATCGGAAACGGGAAATAGTTCTGGTTGGTGAAGCTTTTTTTGAAGTACAGAAAAATCCCGAAAAACCCTTTTTTGTGTACACAAGAGGGTTGATTACCAAAGTGTTAGGGACCAGTTTTCTGGTAAAAACGCAGGCCGAATTTTCGGAAGTCGTGGTAAAAACCGGGAAAGTCGAGGTGTTTCTGCATAGCGATAAAAACAAGGAGAAGAAAATGACCAGCAACCAACTGGAGGGTCTGGTTTTAAAAGAAGATGAACGCATCAATACGGACCCGAATCAGCATTCCTTAAACAAACCGCTGACGGTCGATAAAACCAACCTGAAACTCCCCATACAAAGCCTGAGCTTTAATTTCGATGAGACGGCGGCTATTACCGTTATCGAGACGTTAAACAAGGCCTATCATGCGAACATCGTTTATGATAGCACCCGCTTGTCTTCCTGCAAACTGACTGCTCATTTGTCGGACGAACCTTTATTGCAAAAAATTGAATTGATCTGCATTGCGCTTGAAGCCAGTTACGTCGAAAACGACGGTCGGATACTGATCAAGTCGAACGGATGTAAATAAACCGGTTTCTAGAATGTTGAGACTTTCGTTTTTGCCCCTAAATCCCCTAAAGGGGACTTGGACACAGCTTAACCCAGATGCTAGAAGTCCCCTTTAGGGGATTTAGGGGCAAAAACGAAAGTATAAAAAATTAACAGACGTAAGTCCTAAATGTGTAAGTGTTTGCAAAAGTAATTACCACTGCCTCCCATTATTCCTAACCCTTAACCCCTAATTTTATGAACATAGCGCTACGAAATTGCAAACAAGGCATGGGCTTTCTGCCTGCTTTTGTTTGCCAGCTATTTCTTTCGGTTCTCTTCATGGGGCCATTGTTTGCATACAGAGCCGATTCGCAGGAAGTACTGAAAAAACGGATTAGCCTGAAAATCGAAAATCAATCCGTCAAAAAGGTATTGATTGAGATCGAGAAAAATGCCGAAGTGCGGTTTATTTATAATCCCAATTTGTTAAAATCAGCGCACAAGGTTAATCTAACGATTAACAATTTACCACTTGGCGATGTGCTGACCAGCGTCCTCGAACCGCTTCAATTGGGCTACCGGATTTTGGGGAAACAGATTGTTCTCAATCGGGTTGAAGTAAAACCCGTAGCAACGCCGGAAAACGAGGCCAGTCTACAGCCCATGCTGCCCCTGGATGTATCCGTTAAGGGCCTGATTAAAGATGACAAAAACGAGGCCATTGTCGGGGCCAGCATCATCATCAAAGGCCTGAATAAAGGTACGACCACCGACGCGGAAGGCCGGTTTTCGCTGTCGGTTCCCAACGAGGATGCGGTATTGATCGTCAGTTTCATCGGGTATGAATCACAGGAACTGGCCGTTGGGAAACGGACGGTTTTCGATGTGGTTTTAAAGGCGGATCTAAAGCAACTGGAAGAAATCGTGGTGGTTGGCTACGGCGAAATCAAGAAGACCGACCTGACCGGTGCGGTGGCCTCCGTGCAAACGCGGGACATTGTCCGGGCCAATCCGGTGATGGCTTCCAAAGCGATTCAGGGGCAGGTCGCAGGCGCAACCGTCACCAAATCAAGCAACAAACCGGGGGCGGGCTACAACATCACCATTCGGGGCGAAAACACCATCAACAACTCCACCGAACCCCTGGTGGTGATTGACGGGCTGATGGGTGGCAATCTCAACAACCTCAACCCCAACGACATCCAGTCGATGGACATCCTGAAAGATGCATCGTCGACCGCCATTTACGGGGCGCGGGGGGCCAACGGCGTCATCATCGTCACGACGAAAAAAGGGATTTCCGGCAAACCGCGCGTCAGTTACGACAGCTACGTGGGCGTAAAAATGCCCGCCCACATTCCTGAGCTGATGTCGAGCGAGCAGTTCTACAAAGCGACCTACACCGACCGGGTGCTGGAAGGTGCCACAGGGGCTACATTCACAGCCGCCGAAATGGCGAACATCAAGGCGGGAAAAACCGCTGACTGGGTGGATTTGATTACCGACCCGGCCCTGCAAATGAGCCAGAACATCAGCGTGGCGGGTGGAAATGACAAGACAACCTACCGGTTTTCAGGTGGTTATCTGAACGAAAATGGCAATGTGCTCCATACGGGCTACAAACGCTACAACCTGAACGCCGGTCTGGACAGCAAGTTGGGGAACCGCTTCAAGGTGGGGTTTACTTCCTACCTGACCTACAGCAACCAGAACGTGGGGTCGCAGGAGTCGCTGCGGGGAGCGTATCGGGCGCGTCCGACGGGAACCCCCTACTTTAGCGACCTCGCCAACCCGTCCGAAAACGGCGATTTCAATGTCGACGGGTATGCGTTCTGGATGGGAATCAACGACAAGCAGGTGCCCAATCCGCTGGCGGACGTCGACCCCAAAACCTCGAAACTGCAGACCACCACAATGTCGGTGATGAGCAACGGCTACGTTGAGTTTACCCCCATCAAAGGGCTCAGTTTCCGCTCGTCGCTTTCGGCTTCGTATAACACCGACCGGATTGGCGATTTCCGGGGGCAGTGGTCCAAATCGCAGATTGGGTCCAAACCCCGGGCGCAGTATGACAACCGGACGCAGGGAAACTACACCCTGGACAACATTATCACGTATAACCTGGATCTGGGCAAGCATAAATTTGGCGTAACGGGTTTGCAAAGCGCCTTTTACCAGCGCAACGAAGCCTATCAGATTGCCGCCAAAGACCTGCCCTACAATTCAGACTGGTATGCCCTGAATACCGGAACCGTGACGGGCATCAACAGTTCGCTGGTCGAGCGTTCGTTGTTGTCGTTCATGGGGCGCGTCAACTATTCCTACAATGACAAGTATCTGTTGACGGTAACGGGTCGTTCAGACGGTGCTTCGCAGCTTTCGGAAGGCAACAAATGGGCCTTTTTTCCGTCGGTGGCCCTGGCCTGGCGGATGGGTGACGAACCGTTTATCAGCAACCTCAACGTGTTTTCGAACCTCAAACTGCGCCTGAGCTACGGGCAGGTGGGCAACTCGACGGTGAGTCCCTACAGCACGCAGGCCGGTTTGCTCAACACCGGGTATGACTTTGACGGCACGGCGGCTTACGGTTTCGCGCCTTCCAACCTGGCCAACAAGGATCTGAAGTGGGAGCGGAGTACGGAATACAACCTGGGGCTGGACTTCGGGTTCTTTAAAAACCGCATTTCGGCTTCGCTGGAATTGTACAACCGGAAAACCGCCGATCTGATTCTGAATCAGAAGATTCCGACCGTAACCGGGTTTTCACAGGTCATTGCCAACGTCGGGCAGATCGAGAACAAAGGCGTGGAACTGACACTCAATACCGTCAACATCGCCCGCAACGATTTTAGCTGGAACAGCACGTTTGCGTTCACCCGCAACCGGAATAAACTGCTGCAACTGTACGGCGACGGCCAGACCGTCGATAAAGGCAACAAGCTGTTTGTCGGCTACCCGATCCGGTCGAATTTCGATTACGAGTTCGATGGCATCTGGCAAACCGCCCAGCAGGAGCAGGCGACCAAATACAAGCAGGTGCCCGGCTCGGTACGCGTGGTCGATCAAAACAACGACGGCGTTATTTCCTCAACCGATGCCATCGACGACCGCGTGGTGCTGGGAACACAGTTGCCAAACTGGATTTTGGGCATCACCAACCGTTTCAAATACAAAAACCTGGACCTGTCCTTTTTCGTCTACTACCGGGATGGCGTTCAATATTACAACAGTTCCCTGTCGGGCACCTTCGGCGAAATCAGCGGCACCCGCTACAATAAACTGGCCTCGCTGGACTACTGGCGAAGCGACAATCCGTCGAACACCTATTTTGGCGTAGTCGCGGCCAATCCGTACCGAAACGCCATCAACTATCAGGATGCCAGCTTTTTGCGGATTTCGGACATTACGGTAGGCTACACCTTGCCGAAAGGCGTGATGAATTCCTGGAAACTGGCCAATGCCCGCCTGTATGCGCAGGTTATGAATCCGTTTGTGTTTACCAAATTCACGGGATTTGACCCTGAATTTAACTCGGCGATTTACCAGGATGATGTGCCGTCGATGACGTATACCGTAGGTGTCAATATCAGTTTCTAACCCCGAAATCAACGCGTAATTCCCATGAGACCTTTCCTCTCGATCCGATATACGGCCCTGTCCCTTGCCTTCCTTGGCATGGTGGCTTCCGGCTGCAAAGACGAATTTTTGGTTGAAAAACCGGTTACCACCCTGACCACCGACGTATACTACAAAACGGAAGCCGGTTTCGAAGATCTGGTTCGGTCCTGTTATTCCCTGTTGCGGAATATCCACCAGAACCGGACGCTGGTTTTGAACGGCACCGATATTTTTTCGCAGAGCGGTTTCGGCGACCCCAAATTTGCCACGCCGGCCGTCACGGGCGGTCCGCTGGAGCAATATGACGTGCGCCTGAATGCCACGCTGGCGGAATTGCAAAGCCTCTGGACGCTCCTGTATGCCGAAGTGGCCCGAACCAACACGGCCATTAGCCGGGCCGAAGGCATCACGACGATGGCGACTGCACTGAAGGACACGCGGGTTTCGGAAGCGAAATTCCTGCGGGCGTTGTCCTATTTCTATCTGGTTCAGCAGTGGGGCGATGTGCCGATGCCGCTGACCGAATCGCTGAGCCCGAGCAAAGAAGCCATTCGGGTGCCTTCGGCGGAGATATACAAACAGATTATTGATGATTTGCTCGATGCGGAAGCCAAATTGCCGGTGACCGCTTCCAACTACGGAAGGATCACCAAAGGGGCCGCTCAGTTTTTGCTGGCCCGGGTGTATCTGACGAGGGGCTGGAACTTCAAGAGTTCGTTGGGTGGGAGCAATGCCGATTTTGATCTGGCGCTGCAATACGCCGATAAAGTGATTGAAGCCTATCCACTGGCGACGGCCTACACCCAACTGTTCCCGGTTCATTCCGAAAATCCGCTGAAACAGTACACCGGCGCTCAGAACGACAAGAATCCGGAAATTGTGTTTGCCGTGCAATACAATTCGGATGTGCTGACCAACAAAACCGACCCGGCTTTTGCCGTGGATGCGGCTGGTGGCAACAACCTGCATTCGGTTTTTGGCGGTGGTGGTGAAGGCTATCCGGGCACGAAAGGCCGTACGTCGGACTATAACCGGCACCAACCTTTTCACATTACCAATCCGGCCATGTACCGGTTGTTCGATCCGGAAAATGATTCGCGATACGATCATAATTTTGTGGAAGTGGGCTATGCCTTATTGCCGGTCACCGGTTTCAAACCCTTGCCGGTCGTTAATCCGAATCTGAGAGTTGACATCAAAGCGGGCGATACCGTCGTGTATTTCCGGCCCTGGAACAAACCGGCCACCTCGTTGAATGAACGCGGCATCGATTTGGGCGGCAAGAAGAATTATTCGGTGGTGAATCTGGATGAGTTTAGCGGAGGATACGGTTTTGTGAACGGCAGTGCGGTTAGCGTGAGCGGTTTTCCGTCGGACCAGCCGATGATGTGGAAGTTCTGGCAGCCCGGTATTGCCTACGGTGATGCATTTGGCACCTTCAACGAAGCGGTTTTCCGCTCGGCGGAAGCCTATCTGATTGCGGCCGAAGCGCTGGTGAAAGGGGCAAAAAACGGAAAACTGGGCGGTGCTGAAGTCTATTACAACAAAGTGCTGGACCGGGCGCTGGTGAAAAAAGGGACCGATCCGCTGTGTGCCAAAGATCCGGGCAATGTAAAATCGCTGGAAGCGGTGTCGTACCGCGCCACGGCGGCCAACATCTCGGTCGACCTGATTCTGGACGAACGCGCCCGCGAACTCATGGGCGAATATTCCCGGTGGTTCGATCTGAAACGAACCGGCAAACTGGTCGAACGGGTGAAAAAATACAATCCCTGGGCGGCCAAAAGCAACACCATCAAAGACATTCACTATTTGCGACCCATTCCGCAGGGCGAGATTGACCTGTCGTTTCCGGCCATGAAACAGAACGAAGGCTACTAATCGATAACCCAATGCCAAAAAAGGGGAGCGGTTTTGCGTTCCCCTTTATAACCAGAGGATAGTCGTGTAGATTTGTCATCGGACACAACTTGCTCTACACGCATAAGATTCACCTCAACATGTTTAAATCCCCCTTCTATAGTCTCCTGTTTCTGCTTGTTCTTGAAATCGGAACAACGCCTTCTTGGGCGCAGACAGAACCCCCAAAACCGGTCGATCTGGTGAATCCGCTGGTGGATGCGGCCAACTCCCGCTGGTTCTTTTTTAATTCGGCTAGCCGACCGTTCGGCATGGTCAATTTGAGCCCCGACAATGCCGTCAACGCCGACTGGAACGCGGGCTACCGGTTTCACCTCGACAGCATCAAGTGTTTCAGCCACATCCACGGCTGGCAGTTGTCGGGCATTCCGGTGATGCCCACGACGGGAGAATTTAAAGGGCATTTGGGCGCGGGGCAGTACGGTTCGCCGTTTTCGCACGCCAGCGAAGTCATCAAAGCCGGTTATCATAAAGTGGTGCTGGATCGTTACAAAATTACCGCCGAACTAACCTCGACCACCCGGGTCGGTTTTCACCAATACACCTTTCCGGCCTCGGCCCAAAGCCACATTCTGTTTGATTTTTCGACGTTTCTGGGGCCATCCGATACGCAGAAAGGATACGTGAAAAAGGTTAGCAATCAGGAGATTGAAGGCTACGCGATCATGGCTCCGACCATTCGCCGGCCCAAAACGCTGACGGTATTTTTCGTGGCGGTTTTTGACAAACCGTTTGAGTCCTTCAAGGGCTGGCGAAACGGCACACTGGAAACGCCCGGCGACCTGATCGAGGGCGAACGCACGGGAGCCTACCTCAGTTTCAAAACCGGGGCGGGTGACGTCCGGAAAATGAAAGTGGCGATTTCGTACGTCAGCGAAGCACAGGCCCGGTTGAACCTGACGGCCGAACTGCCGCATTGGGATTTTGAAAAAACCGTGCAGGAAAGCCGCACCGACTGGAACAACTGGCTGAGCCGGATCGAGGTGCAGGGCGGCACCGAAACCGAACGCAGCCGGTTTTACACGGATTTGTGGCACGCGCTGCAGGGACGACGGATCATTTCGGACGTTAACGGGAAATACAGTGACATGACCGGTCCCGAACGGCGCATCAAACAGATTCCGCTGGATGCCAACGGGAAACCCCGATTCAATCACCACAATTTCGATTCGATGTGGGGAGCGCAGTGGTCGCTCAACACGCTCTGGCACCTGGTTTACCCCGAAGTGACGGAATCGTTCGTGAATTCGATGCTGCTGATGTACGACGATGGTGGGCTGATTCCGCGCGGACCGGCGGGCGGCAACTACACCTATGTGATGACAGGCGCTTCGTCTACTCCCTTCATTGTCAGCGCGTATCTGAAAGGAATCAAAGGTTTCGACCACCAGAAAGCCTACGAAGGTTTGCGGAAAAACCACTTCCCCGGCGGTATGATGAGCAAGGCGGGGTATGAGCACAACACCTTCAAAGGGGGCGGTCTTGAATTTTACCTGGAACGAGGGTATGTGCCGCACCCGATGGGCAAAACCCGCTATGGTTTTCATCAGGACGGTTCGACCCAAACGCTGGAATACGCCTATCAGGATTACACGCTGGCGCAGATGGCGCAGAAACTGGGCAAAACCGACGATTACAGCCTGTTTATGAAGCGGGCGGAAAATTATAAGAACATCTGGAACCCCGAACTGGGCTGGATGTGGAACCGGACGCTGGACGGGAAGTGGGGTGAACCCGCCGATATTTTGCGGTATGACAACGGCTGGGAAGAAGGCAATGCGGCCCAATACACCTGGTTTGTGCCGCACGATGTGCAGGGCCTGATCAACCTGATGGGCGGTCGGGAAGCCTTTACGGCCAAGTTGAACAGTTCGTTTGAGAAAGCCGAAAAACACGATTTCGTGTCGGGCAAATCGCACGACAAAGAGACGCTGGAAGAGTTGCGCCGGGTGTTTATCAACTACGGCAATCAGCCCTGCATGCAGACGCCTTTTCTGTTCAATTACGCCGGTTCGCCCTGGCTGACCCAGCACTGGACGCGGCAGATCATCGAGAAAGTCTACAGCGGTATTTCACCTGATTTCGGCTACAGTGGCGACGAAGATCAGGGCTTGATGGGCAGTTTGTCGGTTTTGCTGAAAACCGGTTTGTTTTCGACCAACGGTGGCACGACGCCCGAGCCATTTTACGAAATCAGTAGCCCGCTTTTCAACAAAATCACGATTCACCTTAACCCCCGGTATTACAAGGGAAAGCAGTTTGTGATTGAAGCAAAAGACAACTCGCCCCGGAACCTCTACATCCAGTCGGCACAGGTGAACGGCAAAGCCCTCGACCAGCCGTGGGTGACGCACGAAACCGTTGTCAACGGCGGAACCCTGCGGCTGCAAATGGGTGGAAAACCGAATAAAGCGTGGGGCAGTAAACCGGAGCAGGCACCGGTGTCGATGTCGTCAAAATCCGAAAAATGAAAATGCTGAAAATACCGGTCAGGAAGGCCAAAGGGGTAGTAAAAACGAAGGATCAATGAGCGTGACGAAGCGATTCTGGCTGCTCGTGGTCTGGGGATTTAGTTGTGTTACAGCCACGAACGCCCAGAAAACCAGCGCAATCTGGCTGGACGATTTACCCATCAAATCCTTTTCGGAAGGCATTCCGGCGGTGTTGCCCAAAACGACGGCGGCTGGTGATTCCATCGTCATGCGCGGACAGTATTTTAACCGGGGCGTCGGTGTGAATGCGACCAGCATTCTGGCGTTTTTTCTGGACGGAAAAGCGACGGAAATTACCGCAACCGTGGGCGTTGACGACAAGGGAATTAAAGAACTGCCGCATACTTTTTACGTGATCGGCGACCGGAAAATTCTGTTCGACAGCGGTGAAATGCGGCTCGGCGACGTGCCCAAAAACGTCACGGTGAAGCTGAACGGGATCAAACGGCTGGGGCTTCTGGTGAAGGTCGATGACGCGGGGCGGACGAAACTGTATTCCAACTGGGCCAATGCCCGTCTGGTCATGCTGGCGGGTCACCGTCCTGAAAACATTCCCAATTCGGATGAAAAGTACATTTTGACCCCGGCTCCGGCCCCATCACCCCGAATCAATTCGGCAGCGGTTTTTGGAGCCAGGCCCGGTAATCCATTTCTGTATACCATCGCGGCAACGGGCGAACGACCGATGCGGTTTTCGGCCAAAGGACTACCAACGGGGCTTTTGCTGGACGAAAAGACGGGAATTATCACAGGCAAAGTGTCGCTGCCCGGAACGTATCCCGTGACCATCCGCGCCAAAAATGCACACGGCGAAGCGACGAAACTATTGAAAATAAAGATTGGCGATACGATTGCGCTGACGCCCCCGATTGGCTGGAACGGCTGGAATTCCTGGGCCCGAAACATCGATCAGGAGAAAGTAGTGGCCTCCGCTGATGCGATGGTGAAAATGGGATTGAGCCAGCATGGCTGGACCTACATCAACATCGACGACGCCTGGCAGGGCAAGCGCGGAGGAAAATTCAACGCCATTCAGCCCAACGAAAAGTTTCCGAAATTCCGGGAAATGGTGGACTATATTCACGGTTTGGGGCTGAAAGTGGGCGTATACTCGACGCCGATGATTACGAGTTACGCGGGTTACATCGGCGGTTCTTCCGATTTGGAAAACGGCGATTTTCCCGATTCGATTCAGGCCAACAAGCGCGCATTCCGTTACGTCGGGAAATACCGGTTTGAAACCCAGGACGCCCGGCAACTGGCCGCGTGGGGAATCGATTACCTCAAATACGACTGGCGGATTGACGTACCGTCTGCCGAGCGAATGTCGGCAGCCCTCAAGCAGTCGGGCCGGGATATTTTTTACAGCATTTCCAATTCGGCCCCGTTTGCGAATGTTAACGACTGGGTTCGATTAACGAATAGTTACCGCACCGGTCCCGACATCCGGGATAGCTGGAACAGCCTCTATGTTTCGGCCTTTACGCTCGACAAGTGGGCACCCTACGGCGGCCCCGGCCACTGGAACGACCCCGACATGATGATTCTGGGCAATGTCACCACCGGAACGCAGCTTCACCCCACGCGCCTGACGCCCGACGAACAATACAGCCACGTGAGTTTATTCAGTCTGCTGGCGGCTCCGTTGCTCATCGGTTGCCCGATTGAACAGCTCGATGCGTTTACATTGAATTTGCTGACCAACGACGAAGTGATCGAAATTGACCAGGACCCGCTGGGGAAATCGGCCCGGCTGGTTTTGACTGAAAATGGTGTGCAAATCTGGCTCAAACCGCTGGAAGACGGTTCGTTTGCCGTCGGGCTGTTCAACGTCGGCGACTTTGGCAAAACCCCCGAATCGTATTTTCGCTGGGGTGATGAAACGGCCAAACCGTATACATTTGATCTGGCGAAAGCAGGATTAAAAGGCAATTACCGGCTGCGCGATGTGTGGCGGCAAAAGGATCTGGGTGTGTTTGAAAGGACATTCAAAACCGAGATTCGGCATCACGGGGTGGTTTTGCTCCGGTTGTTTCCGTACACCCCTAAATCCGTAACGACGGCCCGGCCCTAAAGGGGACTTTTAGCATCTGGCTCAACCGTGTCCAAGTCCCCTTTAGGGGAACGGGGCAAAAAGTGAAAGCTCTAAATACACCACAAACATGCCTACAATGTCAAAGTCGTTTACGGTTTTATGTCTGTTTATCGCAACCGCAACGTATGCGCAAAAGACAAGTACGGTTTGGCTGGATGATCTGCTGATTCAAACGTTTTCCGAAGGCATTCGTCCGGTGACGGCGAAACGAAATTACAGCAACGATTCGATGCGGATCAACCGGACGTATTTCAGCCGGGGCGTGGGTGCGCAAAGCGTTAGCGTGCTGACGTTTTACCTGAATAAAAATGCCACGCGGTTCAGTGCCGTGATTGGAGCCGATGACCTGGGCAATACAGAAATACCGGTCAAATTCTACGTCGTCGGCGACCGGAAAATCCTTTTTGAAAGCCGGGCAATGAAGGTGGGCGACGCTCCCCAGAACGTGACGGTGGACCTGACGGGGATCGAACGACTGGGCCTGTTGATCACCGATCCGGTCGGGGGTTCCAACAACAAACGGACCTACGCCAACTGGGCCAATGCGCAGTTGATCATGAAGGGGGAAAACCGACCCGAACACCTTCCCAACGCAGACGAAAAATACATTCTGACGCCCAAACCGGGCGAAAAACCCCGGATCAATTCTGCAAAAATTGTAGGGGCCACACCCGGAAATCCGTTTCTGTACACGATTGCGACGACCGGAAAACGTCCGATGCTTTTTTCGGCCACGGGTTTGCCCACCGGGCTGGAACTGGATCGAAAAACCGGCATCATTACGGGAAAAGTTAGCCAGCGCGGCACGTATAAAACCACGCTGAAAGCCAAAAATGCATTGGGCGAAGCGATCCGGCACGTAACGATCCGGATCGGCGATACGATTGCGCTGACGCCACCCATTGGTTGGAACGGCTGGAATTCGTGGGAAACGCGGATTGACCGGGAAAAGGTTATTGCATCGGCCGACGCGATGGTCAAAATGGGGCTGATCAACCACGGCTGGACCTACATCAACATCGACGATGCCTGGCAGGGCGTCCGGGCTGGGCCACTGAACGCCCTGCAGCCCAACGAAAAGTTTCCGGATTTCAAGGAAATGGTGGATTACATTCACGCGCTGGGCTTGAAAGCGGGGCTGTATTCGACGCCTTATATTTCCAGTTACGGCGGTTATGTTGGGGCTTCCTCCGATTTTGCAAAGGGCGGAGAATCGCATGAGTCGATCATGGTAAACCGACGCGCGTTTAATCACATCGCCCCCTATCGGTTTGAAACCGAAGACGCCCGGCAGATGGCCGAATGGGGCATTGATTTCCTGAAATACGACTGGCGAATCGATGTGAACTCGACCGAACGAATGTCGACAGCGCTGCGGCAATCGGGCCGGGATATTGTGTTCAGTTTGTCCAACTCGGCCCCGTTTGCCAACGTGACCGACTGGATGCGGTTATCGAATATGTATCGGACCGGCCCCGATATTCGGGATAGCTGGACGAGCCTGTACCAACTGGCGTTTACGCTCGACAAGTGGGCACCCTACAACGGCCCCGGCCACTGGAACGACCCCGACATGATGATTTTGGGCAATGTATCCACGGGTCCTGAACTTCATCCGACCCGCTTGACACCCGACGAGCAATACAGCCACGTGAGTCTATTTAGCTTACTGTCAGCGCCCTTGCTGATTGGTTGCCCCATCGAGCAACTGGACGTATTTACGCTAAATTTACTAACCAACGATGAGGTCATTGAAATCAATCAGGACCCGCTGGGGAAATCGGCCCGGTTGGTTTCGACTGAAAATGGCGTACAAATCTGGCTCAAACCGCTGGAAGACGGCTCGTTTGCGGTAGGCCTGTTCAACGTTGCGGAGTATGGCAAAACCCCCGAATCGTATTTTCGCTGGGGTAATGAGACGGCTAAAACCTTTACATTTGACCTGGCTAAAGCGGGACTGAAAAGTAACTACCGGCTGCGCGATGTGTGGCGGCAAAAGGATCTTGGTGTGTTTGAAAGGACATTTAAAACCGACATCCGGCATCATGGAGTGGCCCTGCTCAGGCTGTTTCCGGTTCGGTAAAATTAATCCGTGTTCCCATCCCTTAAGCATTTAGAAAATGATCAGATTTTTCAGTTTAGGCGTATTAATTTGTGGGATGGCCGGTTTTTTAATCGGCATGAATCCATCACAACCCGACAAAAAACAGCCGCCCAACATCGTCTACATTCTGGCGGATGATCTGGGGTATGGCGACGTGTCGGTGTATAATCCGGAAGGGCAGATCAAGACGCCCCATATCGACAAACTGGCGTCGGAGGGCATGCGGTTTACGGATGCGCATTCGCCCTCATCGGTTTGCACGCCCACGCGCTACGGTTTGCTGACCGGTCGCTATCCCTGGCGGAGCCGTCTGCCGGTCGGGGTGTTGCGGGGGTACAGCCGGACGCTGATCGAAGCCGATCGCCCAACGGTGGCTTCGTTGTTGAAAAGCCAGGGGTATCAAACGGCGGTTGTTGGCAAATGGCATTTGGGGCTGGATTGGGAAGTGCAAAAAGGCCGTGAAGCGGTTTTGACGGCGGAAGGATACGGGATCAAAACCGAGATGAATCCCGGTGATATTGATTTTTCGCGGGAACCGGCGCAGGGGCCGAAAACCGTCGGCTTCGACTATTCCTACATCCTGCCTGCTTCGCTCGATATGCCGCCCTATTGTTACCTTGAAAACCAGAAGCTCACCGACTTGCCGACGGGTTACACCGACGGTAATAAGCTGGAAACTGGCTATACCGGCCCGTTCTGGCGCGAAGGCAAGAAGGCTCCCTCATTCGATTTCTATGGCGTACTGCCCACGTTTGTGTCTAAAGCTGTGGATTTTCTGAAAAAGCAATCGACGCAAAAACCGTTCTTTCTGTATCTTCCACTGGCTGCTCCGCACACGCCCTGGGTGCCAACTGGCGACTATACCGGGAAGTCGAAAGCCGGGGAATACGGCGATTTTGTTCAGCAGGTCGATGCCGCCGTCGGAGAGGTTCTGCGAACCCTGGCCGAATCGGGACTTGCTGACAATACGATCGTTATGTTTGCGAGCGATAACGGCCCTTACTGGCGGGAAAATTTTGTGAAGCAGTTCAACCACAAAGCGGCTGGTGGATTCCGGGGCATGAAAGGCGACGCGTTTGAAGGTGGCCACCGCATTCCGTTTATCGTTCGCTGGCCGGGCCACGTAAAACCGGGAACGACCAGTGCGGCAACCACGACTTTAACCAACCTGATGGCGACCTGTAATGACGTGCTTGGACTGAAAAACCGTACTGCCATGCCCGAAGACAGCTACAGCATTTTGCCCGTGTTGCTGGGAAAAACCAGCCAGGTTGCCGATCAACCCGCCGTGGTGCACAGTTCATCCATCGGTTTTTTTGCGATTCGAAAAGGCGACTGGAAACTGATCGAAGGGCTGGGTTCGGGCGGTTTTACGGAACCCAGACAGATCAAAGCTCCGGAGCAGGGGCCTAAAGGGCAGCTTTACAATCTGGCAACGGATGGTGCGGAGACCACTGACCTTTACCAGCAGAATCCCGAAAAAGTGCGGGAGTTAACGGACTTGCTGGTCAAAATCCGGCAAAGCAAAACGCGGGTTTCGCGTTGAGGAGTTCATTTGGCCGGAACAGACACCGCCACACTTTGGGGCAGAAATACCGTAAATGTGGCTCCCTGACCGGGTTGCGACTGGGCCGCGATGGTGCCGCCGTGCATTTCGGCCACTTTCTTGCAAATGGTCAGGCCGATGCCCGTGCCGGCATATAAGTCTTTGCCGTGCAGCCGTTGGAAAAGCTGGAAAATCCGGTTGTGATACCGTTCGTCGAAACCGATGCCGTTGTCTTCCACGCTGATGGCCAGGTACGACGGTTCCCGTTGCCGCATTGGAACCGGAATGTCGAAAATGGTAACGTCCCGGGCGGAAATCCGTACCTGTGGAGGGCGATCGGGTGCGATGAATTTCAGGGCATTCGAGAGGAGGTTCTGGAACAGTTGCCGCAGTTGCAGCGGATTGCCGTAGATAGTGGGCAAAAAGTCAACAAAAACCTGCGTCTTTTTTTCACGAATGGTTAGTTCCAAATCGCCTAACACCTCTTGGATCAGCGCATTGAGGTCGACCTGTCGAAAGGGCTGGTGGTGGGTGTTTAGCCGCGAATAGGCCAAAATATCCTTGATCAGAACGTGCATGCGTTCGGCTGCGTGGTGCATCCGCTGAATCAAATCCTGGGCCGTTGGGTTTAGCTCATTGGCAAACTGTTCGACGAGCAGCGTTCCAAAGGACTGAATTTTCCGTAACGGTTCCTGCAAATCATGGGAAGCAATGTAGGCAAATTCGGCCAGTTCCTGGTTGCTGCGGTTTAGTTCGCCAATGTTCAGTTTCAGTTCGTGCTGGTATTGTTCCAGTTTCTGCTTGGTTTCGGTCAGTTCGCGGTTGTCCTGCAGGGTTCGTTCCACCATTCTCTGGGCCTGAATATCCACCAGAAAACCGCTCCAGTATACCACTTCCTTCTTCTCATCCAGCAGCGCGGTGGCGGTCATCCGGTGCCAGACGTAAGCACCAGTTTCGGCATTCCGGATTCGGATTTCGATCTGGAACGCGTGGTCGACCGAAGCGGTTTCGGCCCATTTTTCCCACCACACGGCTGCGTCATCTTCATACAGAACCGTCTCCCATTTCGTTTTATTCAACTGGGCCACCGATTCGCCGGTGTATTTTCGCAACCATTCGTTGGCATACAGGAGTTTGCCTTTTGCCGTGGCCGTAAAAATCATGAGCGGCAACGAATCGCTCAGCACCTGATACTGCCGTTCCGACGTGCGAAGCCGCTCGGCCAGTTCCTGTAGCTGGTTATTTTTTCGTTTGATTTCATCGGCTACCAGTTCGGTCGGCTCGGTGTTGAAGTGGTGCTTCCAAAGGGCCACGTTGGTTTCATTGACGCACTGATCGGCTAAAACCGGAATACTGAGCCGTACTTCCGATCCTTTTTCGGATTTGGAAATCTGAACCTCGTCTACCAGGCGGCTGGCCACCTCGATCCGTTCATTTTTTTGTCCGGTAATCGGAATGCGGCTGTCAATGATTTTGGCCATAATCCGGGCTCTGGAGCCGTTTGGGGTCACAATCCCGAGCGTTAGAGACACATCACTGCCATGTTGGAGGGCATCGCGGGAAACTTCCAGAACCGCCGTTGCAAAAGTCGTTTGGACCACCAGCGAAAGCCCCGCCAGTTCGCCCAGTTTCAACGTGCGTTTATGCGCAAGAATTAGATCCTGCTCATCATCCAGCGAAACTTTAGTGAGTTCGTACATAACAGAAACAGGGTATGCGCTACGGCTGTCAGGAGATGATGGTTCACCCACCGTAGTCTTTCTAAAAGACAGTTGCCGAAAAAATATCCTCTTATGAATCGGAGGAAATAAGTTGATAATCCCGAAAAAACCGCTGAGCCGACGCTCTGGTCAACGTATTTTTTATGTCTATTAAAACCGCTAAGTTGCTGATTTTGTTTAAAGTAAATCCGGGTAAATGATCCGATTGGCATGTAACGCAAACAGGTGTTTTTTTGAAAACTATTTTCCAGCATCCCGAAATCGAAACGATTTTTTGTCCCGTACTTACAAGTGGAGAAAAGGCGTCTACTGGCGGGTGAATTGGTTATCGAAAACAGGAGAGTTATGAAAAAAAACGTTTTGAAAAAGGTCTTGCAGCTTTCTCTTCTTTTGTTCGCCGGAGCCTCCGGCCTGGCTCAGCAACGAACCTACTGCAACCCGATGGACATCAGTTACCGGTATAATTTTGAGCAGTTGAACGAACGGATTTCGTACCGTTCCGGGGCCGATCCCGTCATTATCAACCACAAAGTGGGCAACAAACCGGGCGAGTTCTTTCTGTTCGTCACCATTTCCGGGGGCTGGTGGAAATCAAAGGATCTGGTCAGTTGGCAATACGTTGTGCCTGATAAATGGCCGATGGAAGACATGTGCGCACCGGCGGCCCTGTCGGTGCGCGATACGCTGTTTCTGTTCCAGTCGACGTTCGAGCAACGCCCCATTTTTTATTCGACCGAACCCGAAAAAGGCAAGCTCAAGTTCTACAACCGCTGGCTACCGCGCCTGCCCAAAGACATTGGCCCCTGGGACCCGGCTCTCTTCCACGATCCGGATACCGACAAGTGGTTTATGTATTGGGGTTCTTCGAACGTTTACCCCATTTTTGGCGCCGAACTCGACCACCGCCGTCGGCTGACCTACATGAACCCGGAACCGTCGAAAGCCTACCAGCCCATGCTCTGGCTCGACCCCTGGCAACACGGCTGGGAGCGTTTCGGCCCGAACCATTCCGACCCCATCAAACCGTTTACGGAAGGAGCCTGGATGACCAAACACAACGGCAAATATTACCTGCAATACGGAGCGCCCGGAACCGAATACAACGTGTACGCCAACGGCACCTACGTCGGCAAAGATCCGCTGGGGCCGTTTGAATACGCGCCCTACAATCCCATTGCCTACAAACCGGGGGGCTACGCCACCGGCACCGGCCACGGAAACACCTTTCAGGACAATTTTGGTAACTACTGGAATACTGGCACCACCTGGCTGGGTATTGTCTGGGGTATGGAACGACGGATTGTGATGCACCCCGCCGGTTTTGACAAAGACGACCAGCTTTACGCCAACACTCGGTTTGGGGACTTTCCGCACCATCTTTCCACCCAAAAATGGGAAGATAGCAATGCGCTCTTTACGGGCTGGATGTTGCTGAATTACAAAAAACCGGTCACGGCTTCCTCGACACTGGATACCCTGCGCGCGGAATTGACGGTGGACGAAAACCCCCGGACGTTCTGGGTGCCGACCCAAAACAAACCCGGCGAAACCCTGACCACCGACCTCGGCGCCGACCACGACATTCGGGCGGTGCAGGTCAATTATGTTGATTACAAAAACACCATTTTCGACAGTGATTCAACGGTTTATACCCAGTTTCGGCTATATGCGTCGAAAGATGGAAAGAAGTGGGACAAAATTGCCGATCTGACGTCGGAGCCCAAACGCGACCGCGCCTGTGCGTATGTGGAACTGCCCCGTCCGGTGCGCGGGCGGTATGTGCGGTATGAACACGTCTACACGGCGGGTCCCTACGTGGCCATCAACGGTTTTCGGGTTTTTGGAAACGGGTTGGGGAAAGCCCCGGCGACGCCCGTAAAACTATCGGCTATCCGGCAGAAAGACCAGCGAAATGCCGATATTGTCTGGGAGAAAGTGCCCGGCGCGGTGGGCTACAACATTCTGTGGGGCATTGCCAGAGACAAGCTGTACCAGACCTATCAAATCTGGGATGATCAACCGAATAAACTGGAGTTGAGGGCGTTGAATGTGGGTGTGCCGTATTATTTCGCCATCGAGTCGTTCAATGAAAACGGCGTATCAACGGTCAGTGAGGTCATTGGTCCCCGGTAAAAAAGAAATACGAAATCTTCAGGTTCATGTCCCTGTTTTCGAACATTGATTCGTTCATAATTCACGCCGGAACGCCCGGATGGTTTGATAAAACTTTTCTTTTTCAAAAAAGACCCTCAACTTCGGGTCGCTAAATCGAGTTTGAAACCAACCAATTCCATGAACAAAATTCTAGTACTGATTTGCTGTTTGCTAACCGGGCTGGCCGTTGCCCAAACCGCGCCGAAACATCCCGATACGTCCGGGAACGACTGGCAACCGCTTTTTGCCGCCGATTTGTCCGACGCCGGTTTTCCAAAAGGCATCTGGAGCGTTGAAAACGGCGTTTTGACGGCCACGGAAGACATCCCGATCTGGACCAAAAAAACGTATAAAAATTTCGTGCTGGACCTGGAATTCAAGAACGCGCCCGGCACCAACAGCGGGGTTTTCGTGTATTGCAGCGATACCGCCAATTTTATTCCGAACTCGGTGGAGATCCAAATTGCCGACGACTATAGCGAACAGTGGTCGAAAGCCCCGGCGTCGTGGCAATGCGGAGCGTTTTTCGGCCACAAACCCGCCATGCTGCCCAAGGTGGTCAAATCGGCGGGCGAGTGGAACCGCTACACGATCACCTGCCAGGGGAAAAACATCACGGTTTTGCTGAACGGTCAGCTTATCAACCAGATCGACATGAGCCTGTGGACCTCCGGCAAGACCAACCCCGACGGGTCGGAAATTCCGAACTGGCTCAACAAGCCCTGGGCCACGCTGCCGAATGAAGGGTATGTTGGTTTTCAGGGCAAACACGCCGGAGCGCCGATTTACTTCAAGAACATGAAAATTAAAGCGTTGCCATAACCCATGTTGCCAGAGGTTGCCGACCCGGTAAAACGCAACCGGGTCGGCAGACTGGTCAAAAGTTTAGTGAGTCGTCAGACTTCGCAGCAGGTTTGCGCTGCATATAATCGACAGCACTTTGACGACTTCACTCGCCAAAACATCGTCCCGGATCACGAAAGCCGCCACCAGACAGGCTACTGACACACTGAACTGGAACATGATCGGTAAAACCGGTAAGCGGGACTCGAGCCGGGTACTCAGCATCCGGGCATTGTGCATGAGCTTTTTCATGATAGCCTGATCGTTAGAACTGAATCAATCGAAACCGGCCCGCTGCTGGATTGAATGGCCTGCCGAAGGTCAAAGAGATCTTTCTGCAAGGTTTTGATCCGCTTTTCCCGCATTTTGACGTCTTCCTCGCTGCTGTTGCTGCCGATCTTACTTTCGTGGTATTTGATTTTAACATGCACCATCTCCGTGAGGAGTTGAATGGAATCCTGAGCCGAAAACTGACCCTGAATGAGCTGCATTTCCATGATGATTTGAGCGAATTTGATGAGTTATTGGCCTTGCCCCAGCGAAAAGGCGGGTTTTCCGTTAAAATCGTACAGATTCTCCGTCTTGATGGTGTCAATGTTGTTCTCGACGGCTTTGACCAGCAGGAAAATAAGATCCAGTTTACCCAGGGTGTTGCCTTTTGCGGGTTTGAAACGACACCGCCAGTGGTCGGTACAAAACGTTTCCGAAAAGCCGTCCGGCCATACTTTGATGCCCCGGTTGGTGATCATGGAAAGGGTCGTTTTTTCGGATTCCAGCGGTTTCAGCAACCGGGCAAGCTCGTCTGGATTGGTGCCATTCCAATGAACAAAGACATCGACACCTACCAATTCTTTTCGGGCGGGCGGTTTTCGCTGGTATTTAGGCAGATTTAACGGCGTTCCATTGGCCAGATTAACGGCTTTCAGGGTCGAGGGTTTCTGGCCCAGATTGGCAATAACCGCCTGCGCAAATTCTTTTGTGCCCACTTTTTGCGTGCTGATGCCTTCCTTGTAGAGATCATACGTGTGAATACCGTCTTCGATGGTTTTAAGCCAGGCATTCTGCACCTTTTCGGCCACATCGGTTTGCCCGATGTGAATCAGCATCATGACCGCGCCCTGAAGCAACCCCGACGGATTGGCCAGATTTTGCCCGGCCCGGCGCGGAGCCGATCCGTGAATGGCTTCAAACATGGCGCATTCTTCACCCAGGTTCGCTGATCCGGCCAGCCCCACCGATCCCGCAATTTGAGCCGCTACATCCGAAAGCACATCGCCGTATAAATTGGGCATGACAATTACATCGAAAAGTTCGGGCGTATCGGCCATCTTGGCGGCTCCAATATCAATAATCCAGTGTTCATTTTCGATGTCGGGGTATTCGGCGGCAATCTCGTCGAACACCTGGTGGAACAAGCCATCCGTTTGCTTCATAATGTTGTCTTTCGTGAAGCAGGTTACTTTTTTGCGCTCATACTGACGGGCGTATTCGAACGCATACCGGATAATTTTTTCGCAACCCGGTCGGCTGATGAGCTTGAGGCATTGCACCACTTCGTCGGTTTGCTGGTGCTCAATACCGGCATACAGATCTTCTTCGTTTTCCCGCACAATCACCAGATCCATGTGCGGGTGTTTGGTTTTTACGTAGGGGTGGAGACTCAGGCAGGGCCGGACATTGGCGTAGAGACCTAAAAATTTGCGGGTGGTGACGTTCAGGCTTTTGTACCCTCCGCCCTGCGGGGTGGTGATGGGCGCTTTCAAAAATACCTTGTTTCGCCGGATGACTTCCCACGATTCTTTGGCAATCCCGGCTGAATTACCGGCCAGGTAGACCTGTTCGCCCACCTGAATCTCATCCAGTTCGAGTTGCGCACCTGCCGCCAGAATAATGTCGAGCGTGGCATCCATGATTTCGGGACCGATGCCGTCGCCCTTTGCTACTGTAATCCGTGTCATTTTAATAAGCAGTTATTGATGCGACAAAATTGCAGTGTCAGAATTATATATTTTTATTTATGTTTGTAATGATATGTATAAAAGATATTTATGAATTATACGCTGAATCAGCTTCGCATTTTTTCAACGATTGTTCAAACCCAGAGTATTACCAAGGCCGCCGAAGTATTGCATCTGACCCAGCCGGCCGTTTCAATCCAACTGAAAAATTTTCAGAATCAATTTGAAATTCCGCTGACGGAAGTGATCGGAAAGAAGTTATACATCACGGATTTTGGGAAAGAAATGGCCATTGCGGCCGAAAATATCCTGAATGAAGTCTACGCCATTAATTACAAAACACTGGCCTATAAAGGGCAACTAACGGGGCGCTTGAAAATTTCGGTGGTTAGTACCGGTAAATACGTAATGCCGTATTTTTTGACCGATTTTATGAAGCAGCATCCGGGCATCGAACTGGTGCTGGATGTGACGAACAAATCGAAAGTGATCAGCAGTCTGGAGAACAATGAAGTTGACTTCTCGCTGGTTTCCGTCTTGCCGACTCAGTTGGCCATCAGCCAGATTGAACTGATGCAGAATAAGCTGTATCTGGTGGGGAGTCAGGAGACGGACGTTGGCCCGAAACCGTACACGATGCGCCTGTTCGAAACCATTCCACTAATTTACCGGGAAGCAGGCTCCGGTACCCGGCTGGTGATGGAGCGGTATTTGGAAAACAACGGGCTAACGGTTTTGAAAAAGATGGAACTGACTTCCAATGAAGCCGTAAAACAGGCGGTTATTGCCGGGTTAGGCTATTCCGTTATGCCGCTGATCGGCATTAAAAATGAGCTTGAAAACGGTCAGCTCCGGATTATCCCGGTTGAGAATTTTCCCATCAAATCGGTTTGGAGTCTGATCTGGCTTTCCCACAAAAAAATGTCGCCCGTTGCCGGTATGTATCTGGCCTACGTTAAAAAGCAGAAGGATGCAATCATACAGGAGCGCTTTAACTGGTTTGAAAATTACCAGTAGTGTTTTTCTTCGGTTACCTGTGACTTAATCCGGTTTTTGAGGTCAAAAGAATGGGCCAACAAACCCTTTCTCTTAAACTTAAAAACTGTCTATGAAAAAGTCACTGGCCGAACTGATCGGCACCTTTTCCCTGGTTCTCTTTGGCTGCGGAGCCGCCAGTATTTCCGGAATTTCGACCACCGGACCCGCCGGTATCGGCTTGTTGGGCATTTCGTTTGCCTTTGGTCTGGCGGTGGTGGTAATGGCCTACGCCATCGGCCCGGTTTCGGGTTGCCACATCAATCCGGCCATTACGATTGCCATGCTGGTGGCCGGGAAAATCAGCGTCAGTGATGCCATCGCCTACATCATTGCCCAGTTTATCGGGGCCACGCTGGGGGCGGGCGTATTGTATCTGATCCAGAGCGGGGCTCCCGGTTTTTCGATGGGCCAATGGGCGCTCGGTTCCAACGGCTGGGGCCCCGGCTATCTGGGAGCCTACAGCACCTCCTCCGCATTCATTACGGAAGCTGTCCTGACGTTCCTGTTTCTGCTGGTTATTTTCAAAACGACGTCGCGGTTGGGCAACAGCAACATGGCTGGTCTGGCCATCGGTCTGACGCTGGTGCTGATTCACCTGGTGGCCATTCCAGTCACGGGAACGTCGGTCAACCCCGCGCGGAGTTTTGGCCCGGCGATTTTTGCCGGTGGTCTGGCCCTGAAACAATTGTGGCTTTTTATCGTGGCTCCGATTGTGGGCGGAATTGTAGCTGCCTTGTTTTATAAGGGTGTTTTTGAAGAAAAGAGAAAATAAAAAAAGATCCTACAAAATGGGCCATCCCTACGGGATTGGTTTGAATTTCCTGTGGTGCGATTCTACAAAATGGATCATCCCTACGGGATTGTTTTTAAATTTTCGTGTGCCCGTTTCTACAAAATGAATCATCCCTACGGGATTGATTGGTATTCCTGCGGAAACCGGGTTGCACGACACGTCCCATCGGGACGGCTCATTTTGTAGGAACCGTGTCCGATTATTCGGGGATGAATCCCGTAGGGATGGTTCATATAATATCGGTGTCAGGCTTCGGGACTTTTAAACGATACCGAAGACATAATACAGGGCAATCACAAAGAACACGGCTGCGGTTTTGACGAGGGTCAGGATAAAAATGTCCTTATAAGCCTGTTTATGCGTCAGTCCGGTTACGGCCAGTAGGGTGATCAGCGCACCGTTGTGCGGCAGGGAGTCCATGCCGCCACAGGCCATGGCCGCCACCCGGTGCAGCACTTCCGGATCGATGCCCCGTTGGGCGGCCTGTTCGAGGTAGGTTTTGCTCATGAGTGCCAGGCTGATGCTCAAACCGCCCGAACCGGAACCCGTAATCCCGGCCAGCGTCGTGGTCGTAACGGCTTCGTTGACCAGCGGGTCTTTGAAAAGGGACGCGATGCCTGCGCTCACCACTTTAAATCCCGGAAGAGCCGCAATCACGGCTCCAAAACCGTATTCGGATGCGGTATTCAGCGTGGCCAGCAAGGCACCACCGATGGCGAGGTTAAGCCCCGCCGTAAAACCGGCTTTGATGGCCCGGAAGGCAAAAAGGAGAACGGTGATGATGCCCAGAATCAGTGCCCCTTCCACCGCCCAGACAGCCGTTAATTTTGAAATCTCAATGGATGGAATTCCTTCCATCCCCAGGTTGGCGAAGTCGAACGTTTTGCCGTAGTGTTGGGGAATCAGTACGGTGAAAACCTTGTTGAAAACCGTCACAACGAGCAACGGGATCACCGCAAGGGCGACGGAAGGCAGCGTCGTTTCGGCCCGTCTTTCGGGTTCATTGAGGTGGTTTTTTCCGTAACCTTCGCCGGTTTGGATCGCCAGGTTTCGTTGCCATTGCAGGTAGAACATGCCAATCGAAAAGATAAAGATACTCCCGCAAATGCCCAGCCAGGGAGCGGCCCAGGCATCGGTATTGAAAAATGTAGTTGGGATAATGTTCTGAATCTGAGGAGTTCCCGGCAGGGCGTCCATCGTAAAGGTGAACGAGCCGAGGCCAATGGTCGCGGGAATCAGGCGTTTGGGAATGTCGCTGGCTTTGAAGAGTTCGGCCGCGAAGGGGTAAATGGCAAACACCACGACGAACAGCGACACCCCGCCGTAGCTGAGAATGGCTCCCACCAGCACCACGGCAAGCATCGCCCGGTTTTTGCCAATAACATCAATCACCGCCGTGGAAATGGATTTGGCATACCCCGCCATTTCGATGAGCTTTCCCAACACCGCCCCCAACAAAAACACCGGGAAATAGAGCTTGATAAAACCGGCCATTTTATCGAGAAAAACGCCCGAAAAAAACGGCAGGACGTAAGCCGGATTGGCTAGCAGAACGGCCAGCAAAGCAGCAATGGGTGCAAATAAGATAACATTGAATCCGCGGTAGGCAACAACAATCAAAAAAGCCAAAGGCAGTAAAACCAGGAGGACATCCATCCGATGCGTTTGCTTAGAGAGTTAAGCTAGCAGAAGGAGAAAGTCGTTGTATTTTACTGCCTTTTTTTGGTATCTATCCGGGTTAATTAAAGCGGCATATTTTCAGCACTGAAGTCTTTCAGCAACGCCAGGACTTCCTGGACATTTTCGACCCGATGAGCAGCATGGGTGCTGCCGGGGCCAACCTTGACGGTATATTGGTTTTCCAGCGTCAGAGCCGTAAACATATCTTCATCGGTGCGATCGTCGCCGATGGCCAGCACAAAGTCGTAGGGTCTGGCCAGGGATAATTGCTTGGCAACCTTGCCTTTATCAGTTTCGGTACTTTTGATTTCGACCACGCAATTGCCATCGATCACCCGCAACTGGTAGGGCAGCAGGTTTTCGAGCGTGGTGATCAACTCGCGGGACCGCACAAAGCCGGTTTCCGATTCGGCAGAGCGGTAATGCCAGGCCAGCGAATGGCTTTTTTCTTCAATAAAAGAGCCGGGGCAGCGGGTCACAAAATCGATCAGAACCGGACTGACAATCTGTTTCCACGAACCGTCGTCCAGAATGTCCCGTCGCCACAATCCCTGTTGCTTAATATACGAACCGTGTTCGGCCACCATGTCGATGGGCAGAAAACCCAGCCATTCGTCGAGCGTCTGCTGGTCGCGCCCGCTGATGATCACCACGTAATTTTCCCGGCGGCTGGCCAGCCTGCCCAGCACGTTGATCACTTCGATGGGCGGAGCAGCCAGTTCCGGTTTGGTCTTGTAGTTCACCAGCGTGCCGTCATAATCGAGCAGCAGCAGCCGCGAGCGGGCCTGGGCGTACCGTTCTTGGAGGGAGAAGTTGGGTTGTGATTTTAAGAGCGGAGCGGGTTCAATCTGTTGGGTACTTTGCATATTCAATAAACTTTCGACAAAACTGCCGGCCCATTTTTTGACATCATATTCCTTCAATCGGCGCTGCATGATGGCAATCCGGCGGGCCTGCTCTTCCGGTTCCATTTCCAGGGCGATTTTCATTTGGTCGGCCACTTCATTTTCATCCATCGGATTGATGTGCAGGGCGGTGCTCATTTCGTTGGCGGCTCCGGTCATTTCACTCAGGATCAATACGCCCTGATGGTCTTTGCGGGCCGCAACAAACTCCTTGGCAACCAGATTCATCCCGTCGCGAATGGGCGTGATCAGGGCTACGTCGCAGGCCGTATAGAGTGCGAGCAACTGCGGAAAAGGCACCGAACCGTAGCGATAGACAATGGGCCGCCAGATCAGGGTTCCGTATTTGCCGTTGATTCGCCCGACGGCCTGTTCGATCATCACTTTCCGTTCGCCGTATTTCAGAATTTCATCGCGGGAGGGCACCACCACCAGAATAAACGTCAACCGCTCCGTCCATTCGGGGTAGCGTTGCAAGAAGGCTTCCAGCGCATCGAGCCGTTGCATAACACCCTTGGTATAGTCCAGCCGATCGACCGAAAAAATGATCTTATTATCTTTGTAGGCATTCTTCAAAGCCGCCCGTTCTTCCACCACATCCGCGTTGTCGTAGGCGTCGTGGTAGAGCGAATAGTTGATGCCGACGGGAAACGCATCCGACTGAATAAGCCGGTTCTGGTAGTTGATCTTCCAGATTTTGTGCTGAACGCCGAGGTTGATCTGGACGGATTGCAGAAAATGGATGTTGTAGTCGTTGGTATGAAAACCGACCAGATCGGCCCCCAGCAGGCCCGTCAACAGGTATTGCTTGCATTTCTGGGGCAGAATCCGGATTAATTCGTAGGAAGGGAAGGGAATATGCAGGAAAAAACCGATCGTCGCATCGGGCTTTTTTTCACGGATCAACCTCGGCAAACCCATGAAGTGATAGTCGTGTACCCAAACGATGTCCTGGGGTTTCATCAGTTGCGCAACGGCTTCGCTGACGGCCTCGTTGGCTTTCTGGTAGGCTACAAAATCCTTTTCCTGGTAGTCGACGTAGGTCGTGAAATAGTGAAAAAGGGGCCAGATGACCGAATTGGAGAAACCGTTGTAGAAATCCTGCTGAATCTTGCGGTCTAAAAAAACCGGGACATACTCAAAGTCATCGTTGAGGAGGTGTTTGTGTTTTTCCCAGGTTCGGCGGGAGAAATCGGCACAGCCCACCCAAACCGGTTTTTCACGGGCGCCTTTGAAATCCAGCGATTTCATGGCCGTCACCAATCCCCCTGAGGAGGCTTTCAGCGTCGTACTACCGGAGGTGGTTTCAAAGGCAAAAGGGAGCCGATACGAAACGATGATAAGTCTATTGTTCTTCATAATGAATGGTTTATACTAATCACGTCGGGTAATTAAATAAGACCATTTAGCGTGGAATGGTTCGGAAAACACCCGGATTAGAAAAATTCTAATCCGGGTAACAGCCATCTCCAGAATGCTAAATTTTTTATTTAAACTTCTGATTTGTAATAAATTGTGTAATCGTCAGAGGTTCGTCTGATTGGTTGTGAACGGCTTTCAATCAAGGATTGCTTTCATGATTCGGATCGGTGCCAGAACCCGGTCCGGGCGGTTGGCCAAGTCATCATTGAGGTCAAACATGGCGCGTTCCAACAGATAAGCTTCCAGCATGACCCGAAGATCAGCCCGGTTTTTTGGATAGAAATTCGCTTCCTCAACGGTGTCGAGGTACGCTTTCAGGAAGATCTGGCTGATCTGGTACGCCCACCAGTCGGCAAACGGCAGCAGGGTTTTGATGTCCTCCTTCGGAACCTGGTTGGTGGCCAGAATACCATCGTAAGCAACGTAATAAAATGACCGGATCATGGCGGCAGCATCCCGCAACGGCGACCGCTTGATGCGCCGGGTGCTGAAACTCCGCAGCGGATTGCCGCCAAAATCCTGAATGGCAAGATCACGGCCCGTCAGCAGCACCTGTCCCAGGTGGTAATTCCCGTGAATCCGAATTTTCAGCGCATCCAGTTTGTGGTCATAAATCCGTTTCATGGCGGCCAAAACCGCCTGCTTTTTACCCAGAATGTCCTCCACTTCCCGGCGGCTGTCGTCTGGCAAATCCTTCAGGTTTTTGGTCTGGCTCTGGTAACTTTCCCGAACAAGCGACTGCATACCGGAAAACAGCGACCGCTGGTAGTGCAGCGAAAATTCTTCGGGGGCAAAGTCCTTGTTGGTGGTGTTGGCCAGCGCCAGATGCATCTGACCCGTCCGGATGCCCAGCAGACGGGCCTCTTCCGAAGCCGTGCCGCCCAGCAATTCCCGGCTTTCGATGGTTAAATCATCAAAACTGAGGGGTTCGCTCCAACTGCCCTGGCGGCCAATCGAAGCCAGCGTTTCTTTGTTTCGCGCCAGAATCCGCTCGATGAAGTTGTGAATCCGTTCCAGCATGAAGCTGTGGCCGTCGCCGTGGTTTTCCACCATCACCTCCATCATTCCCAATGCAATCGAGCCTTTCTCAGACTGCCATTCGATGGTACCGATAAACGATGGAACGTACTCAAAATGGGCTTCATCACTCAAAAACCGGGTTATTTCCACGTCCGGGTTCAGATTCCAGTCCACTTTTCGGTACATCTTCAGGAAAAACTGGTTGTCGTAGGCAATGGCCGTATAATCCCGGTCGGCGGTGTGCATTTTGGATTTGATCTCCCCGGCGTTCAACGGATAGCTTTTCAACTTGTCATTCCCGGTAAAAACCAGCTTGCCATTTTTGGCCGGAATGGCCTGATTCGCGGCCATTCCGGTAAAGAGCAACTGATGCAACTTGACGGTAAAGAAAGCATCGCAGAGCAACCCGTCCTGATCACCGAGCCTTAAGGATGCCAAAACCGCCTGCGGACAACTCGTAGCGATCTGGCTGGCCCGGTCACCCTGTACGAACACGACCGGCACCTGATACAATTCGGGTAACCCCTGTTCATACGACACCTCTACCAGCAGGAGCGAGCCGGTTTTGTCGTCCAGATGGATAACGGCCTGGTCGGTGATGGCAAAACTATCGATTTCCCGGCCTTTGCCGATAAACCAGTGGGCCTTTGTGATGTAGTTCGGCAGAATCTCGTTTTCGAGCGTCGTTCGGGCTTTGGTCAGCGTCAGGTCTTCCCATTTCGCCAGCGTCAGCGACGGCAGCGCATTCTCGAGGTCGATATCCGGGTGTGCTTTTTGCAGCGAAAACCACTGGTAATCATAGGGCGCGAGCGTAAACGGATACGGGCTGTCTTCCCGAATGACCGGGAACCGGTTTTTGCTGAACAGTTCAACCGGCCGGTAGCCTTTGTAGTCGATCAGGTCGATCTCCGCCGGTTGCGAGTGTTTGGACAGGTTGACTACAATCAGCAGCGTCTCGTTTTCGTAGCTGCGGGTAAAGGCCAGCACTTTCGGATTTTCGACGTTCAGAAACGTCAGGTTGCCACGCCCAAACGCTTTGTACCGCTTGCGCATGTTGATCATCCGTTTCGTAAACCACAGCAGCGACGAGGTGTTCTGCCACTGGGTTTCCACATTCACGGCTTCGTAATGATAGGCCGGATCGAGAATCACCGGCAGATAGAGCTTCTGCGGATTGGTTACCGAAAAACCGGCATTCCGGTCGGGCGACCACTGCATCGGGGTTCGAACGCCGTCGCGGTCGCCCAGGTACACATTGTCGCCCATGCCGATTTCGTCGCCGTAATACAAAACCGGGGTGCCAGCCAGCGAAAACAGCAGACTATTCAGCAACTCGATTTTCCGCCGGTCGTTATCCATCAGCGGAGCCAGCCGGTGCCGGATGCCCAGGTTGATGCGCGCTTTCGGGTTTTTGGCGTACATCTTATACATGTAATCCCGCTCGTCGTCGGTCACCATTTCGAGCGTCAACTCGTCGTGGTTTCGGAGAAAAATGGCCCACTGGCAGGTTTCCGGGATGTCGGGCGTCTGATCGAAAATGTCGGTAATCGGATAGCGGTCTTCCATCTGAACGGCCATAAACATTCGGGGCATCACCGGAAAGTGGTAGTTCATATGACACTCGTCGCCGTCGCCAAAGTACGAAGCCGAATCTTCCGGCCACATATTGGCTTCAGCCAGAAAGATGGTTCCCGGAAAATGCTCGTCGACATGTTTCCGCAGTGTTTTCAGGTACGCGTGCGTTTCCGCCAGATTTTCGCCGTTGGTGCCTTCGCGTTCAAAGAGATAGGGAACCGCATCGAGCCGAAAACCGTCCACGCCCATCTTACACCAGTAATCCAGAATTTTGATAATTTCGTCCTGAACCAGCGGATTGTCGTAGTTCAAATCGGGTTGGTGGTGGAAAAACCGGTGCCAGTAGTATTGCTGGGCCACGGGGTCCCAGGTCCAGTTGGAGGCTTCAAAATCCTGAAAAATAATCCGGACATCCTTGTATTGACTGGGGTCGTCGGTCCAGACGTAATAGTCGCGTTCCGGTGAGCCTTTCGGTGCTCTCCGTGCCCGCTGAAACCACGGATGCTGATCGGAGGTGTGGTTGATGACGAGTTCCGTAATCACTTTCAGGTTGCGGTTGTGCGCTTCCTGCAAAAATTCCTGAAACTGCTCAATGTTGCCATACGACGGATTGATGCTGTAATAATCGGCGATGTCGTAGCCGTCGTCGCGCAGGGGCGACGGATAAAAAGGCAGCACCCAGATGGCCGTAACGCCCAGATCCTGCAAATAATCCAGTTTTTCCAGCAATCCCCCGAAATCCCCTATGCCGTCGCCACTGCTGTCGCGAAAGGCTTTGATGTGTAATTCATAAATGATGGCATCCTTATACCAGTGAAGTTTATCGTCTAAGCCTGCTTTGTTCGTCGCCATATTTCTCTCGTCAAAAGTCCCGTTTCAATCAGTCTACCTATTAAAACTAACTTATACGGGAGCGAGATGTTTGGGAAAACCGCTTATTCTGGTCATATCCGCGTCCCTGGGTGCAACCCGGTCCGTGTCCCCGGATTACATCCGGGGCTATTGATAGTCGCCCCGTTGGGGCTTGGTGTTCCGAGTCGTAGTAACCGCTGTCGTGGTGATATGATCCGGAAAACCCCGAGATGTCTTTCGGAGTTACTGAAATAGAAACACAAAAAAACGGTACAATGCTCCCACCAACCTATCAGACGGCTCCGGCGCCGGATGAACTTTTTGGCGAATTATTTCTCGACGTTCAATTGAGCCGCCTATTTCCCGACTCGAAAACCTTCGTCGACAGTGTTCCGCTGATGGCTCCGGAGGCTATTCTGGCCCAGTATGAAGCCCAAAAAGACAAACCGAATTTCTACCTAAAAGCGTTTGTCGATCAGTATTTTACGCTGCCCGATTCCCCCGCGTCCGGCTATGTAAGCGACGCCACGATGACGACCACGGCCCACATCGATCAGCTTTGGGATGTCCTGACGCGCGACCCGGATGTGCCGGTGGAAGGCAGTTCGCGGTTGCCATTGCCCCATCCGTATGTCGTGCCGGGCGGGCGGTTTCGCGAGATTTTCTACTGGGATAGTTACTTTACGTTGCTGGGACTCAAACAGGCGGGGCGGATCAATCTGATTCGGAACATGGTCGATAATTTTGCGTACCTGATCGACACCTACGGTTTTATTCCAAACGGCAACCGCACCTATTTTCTCAGCCGCTCACAACCGCCGGTTTTTGCGCTGATGGTGCAGTTGCTGGCCGAACTGGACGGCCCGGACGTTCTGACCCGCTATCTGCCTCATTTGCAGCAGGAGTATACGTTCTGGATGAAAGGCAGTGAACTATTAGACGTGGATCATCCGTTCGACCAGCGCGTGGCCCGGCTGAAAAACGGCATGGTGCTGAACCGGTATTTCGATGCGACACCACGCCCCCGCGCCGAGGCTTATCACAAGGAAGTGGAACTGACCGAAGCCGCCAATGCGGTTGGAATCGAGTCCACGGCTTTTTACGGTCATTTGCGGGCAGCGTGTGAGTCGGGTTGGGATTTCAGCAGCCGCTGGTTCAGCGACGGCCAGACGATGGCGACCACCAGCGCAGCCACCCTGTTGCCAGTCGATCTGAACTGTCTCCTGTATTCGCTGGAACTGACGTTGCGGGACGCCTACCGCCAAACTGGTGACGGGCCGGCGTCGGAACGGTTTGAACACCTGGCCGAAAACCGGAAAACCGCCCTTTTGCAGACGTTTTGGGATCAGGACCGGGGCTTTTATTTTGATTATGACCTGGTTACTAACCGGCGGGCGACTGCCCAAACGCTGGCGGCTGCTTTTCCGTTGTTTTTCGGGCTGGCCACGCCCGAACAGGCGGAGGGTGTTCATGACCGGCTGCGGGACGGTTTTTTGAAACCCGGTGGCTGGGTGACGACCCTGGTCCGATCCGGGCAGCAGTGGGATTCGCCGAACGGCTGGGCGCCCTTGCAGTGGATTGTGTATAAGGGACTTATGAACTACGGTTTTTCAGAAACGGCCGCCGAAGGGCGCGACCGCTGGCTGGCCCTCAACGACCGGGTTTTCCGGGAAACCGGTAAAATGATGGAAAAATATAATGTAGAGGACGATACGCTGACGGCGGGCGGGGGCTATTACCCAAATCAGGACGGTTTTGGCTGGACCAATGGTGTTTACCGGCAATTGATGCGCGAAAAACTGGGTGAAACCGCGCTGGCAGATCAACCGGTATAGCCGAAAAAACGGGGTTGAAAGGCATTTTTTAACATTGATTATACAACCTTTACAGAAAATTTGCTGGATTGTCGGAAAGGGTTGCTTATTTTGCACCTGTATGGTCTACTGACTTCTGTCAAATTCTATGTCATTGAAAAAAACCAAGATTGTTGCCACGGTCGGCCCGGCGTCCGACACCAAAGAAAAACTGCTGGCTTTGGCTCGCGCCGGTGTGAATGTTTTCCGGCTGAATTTTTCCCACGGCACACACGAAGATCATTTAGCCCGCATCAAGAGCATCCGGGAAATCAACGCTGAATACGGTTTGAACCTCGCGATCCTGCAGGATTTGCAGGGCCCCAAGATCCGCATCGGTAAAGTCGAGGATGAAAACGGGGTAATGATTTATTCCGGAAATAAGCTGGTCTTTACCAATGACGAAATCATTGGAACGGCTGAACGCGTCAGTACGCCCTACAAAGGCATGTACCGCGACGTTCGGAACGGCGAACGCATCCTGCTGGATGATGGTAAACTGGAGGTAAAAGTAATTGGAACAGACGGCACCGATGTCATCACGGAAGTGGTGTATGGCGGACCGCTGAAATCGAAAAAAGGGGTCAACCTGCCGAATACAAAGGTTTCGATGCCCTCGGTAACCGAAAAAGATTTCGAGGACCTCGATTTTGGTCTGGAACACGAAGTAGACTGGATTGCCCTGTCGTTCGTTCGGCAGGCGTCCGAAATTCTGGAAATTAAAGAGTACATCCGGGCGCGGGGTAAATCCTGCCTGGTAATTGCCAAACTCGAAAAACCGGAAGCGATTCAGAACATCGACGAAATCATTGCCGCTACCGACGGTGTCATGGTAGCCCGGGGTGACCTGGGCGTTGAACTGCCCGCCGAAGAGGTTCCGATGATTCAGAAAATGATCGTCGAGAAATCGAACAAGGCCGCAAAACCGGTGATCGTGGCGACGCAAATGCTCGAAAGTATGATCGACGCCCCCCGTCCAACCCGGGCGGAGATCAACGACGTTGCCAACTCCGTGTTAGACGGAGCCGATGCCGTGATGCTCAGTGCCGAAACCGCGTCGGGCAAATACCCGATTCTGGCGGTCGAAAACATGGCCAACACCATCCTGAAAGTGGAAGAACTGAGCGATAAAATCTACTACCGCTACCACGCTTTCGTCAACGAACAGCCAGGCAAGAACGTCCTGAACGACAACGTCGTGATGAGCGCATGCCGGTTGGCGCGTGATACCAAAGCCAAAGCCATTATCGGGATTACAACCTCGGGCTACACGGCCTTCCGGTTGTCGCACCACCGCCCGAAAGCTGGACTGTACGTTTTTACGTCCAACAAAATCATGATGAACGCCCTGGCGCTCTATTGGGGTGTTCAGGTGATGCCGTATGAACCCAACCCGGAAAACACGGTGGATCAAACGGTTTCTGAAATCAAGGACCTGCTGGTGAAGCAGGGCGTGCTGAAGTCAGGTGATATTTTCATCAATACGCTCAGTATGCCGTTGATGGAAAACCTGAAAACGAATACGGTGAAGCTGAGTGTCGTGGAGTAAAGAGAGAAGAGTTGTTTCGCGGAGTTAAGCGGAGAAAAAGGAGTTGAGCGGAGGATATTCAAAACTTCTCTGCTCAACTCTTTTTTTTCTCTGCTTAACTCCGCGAAACACTTTCCTCCAAACGCTGCGAAACAACCGCCTTGTATTTCCGCTGAAAATACCCGAAAGAAACGACAATCAGAACACCGTAGACCACGGAAATTACATAGGCCGAGTAGATGAAAAAATCGAGGAAACTGATGTTGGGCTGGCCGAAGTTTTTATACAATACGACGGCGACACTCCCCATGTAGCCGTAATAATCCGCCAGGGTCACGATGAAGCCCACCGTGCTCACGTAGCGGAACGACGCCACCAGCCGCTCGAAATACAGCCCGTTACACGGCACGTAAGCCCCGTAGAGGCCCAGCCCCACCAGTGTAAACCAGGTTCCGGGCGACAGGATGCCCTGCTGAAAAAACCAGGTACTGACGCCAATCAGCACCGCCGACAGCAGCATCACGATGTTGATCAGCCTGAATGCCAGAAAGTTGTCCTTAATGAGTTGCAAAGCCCCCATCACCACCAGAATTCCGAACGCGACCGTGGTTTCCGTTTTGGTAAACACGCCCGGATTCGTAATACCGACGGCCGAGAGAATTTCGGGGGCAAAATTGTCGCGAAAATCCCGGAAGGCCGACAGCAGCACGTAGGAGACGATGAGTGTGGTGAGTCCCACCGAAAACGTTTGCAGAAAATGACGCCGTTCGGTCTGGTTCATCGGTCGCCGTTCGGTGCGGAGGTCGCGGTCTTCGGGCGTAGGAGCGGGGAGAAGCGTCATCATCCAGACCGAAATCAGCAACGGCACGACAAACAGCAGACCCGTGACGAAGGGGAGCCAGAACTCCGAAATGCCCCAGGCACTCCGGATGGTCAGGGCAACGGTTTTGACAAATCCCGACGCGAAGATGAAAGAGGCCGTTAGTCCGGCAACGAGGGCGTCGGTTTGTCGGCGACCTTCCAGAAAGCCCAGCATAATGCCATAAACCATGCCCAATGGCAAGCCGTTCAGGAACAGGAAAACGATGTTGTAGGGGGGCGGAGTCAGTGCAAAACCCAGCAACGCCAGTTCGGCCAACCCGATAAAAACCAAGATGTACAAGGCGCGTTGGGCCGGTCTCATCTCCGAAACCACTTTCACCCCAATCCGTTTGGAAACCGCATAGCCCAGCACCTGCGCCGTGATGAGCCAGATTTTGTAGCTGATACCGGCGTAACTCATGCCTTCGAAAATGACGGCTGTGATGCCTTTCCGGAACGCATACATGCAGGCGTAGGTGCAAAACGCAGCGACTGCGCCGAAAGCAATGAAGAAGATCGGATTTCGTAAAATGGATTTGTTGAGCATTCGGGTAGCTTTGATCACAAATTACACAGGATTTATGAATAGAATACGCGCCGGAACCTAAAAATCAAAATTCGGGAGACTTCCCGGCCTATGCGGTTTTTTGGTATTAAGATTGTGTTACATAAAGACAGAAAACTGTATACCGAAGTGGGCCACTCTTTCGTATATATTCTTAAATTCACGTTAGTCTCAACCTGAATACAACCGATATGAGCGCACAACCGATCACCAATGGATGTCTGCTGATCGCTGAACCGTTTCTGGGCGATCCGAATTTTGAACGAAGTGTCGTGCTGGTGTGCGACCATAACGAGGAGGGCACGTTCGGGCTGGTTCTGAACCAGATTGCGCAGGTGAAGCTGAACGACGTGCTGACCGATGAAATGTACCACGATTATTCCCTGTATGTTGGCGGGCCGGTGCAGCAAAACACCCTGCACTACATCCACCGACTGGGCCACACGGTGGACGAATCCATCGAACTGCCCAACGGCCTCTACTGGAGCGGGAATTTCGAGCGGTTGCGGCAACTCATCAACGCCGGTGCCGTGAAAGAATCCGACGTCCGGTTTTTTGTCGGCTATTCCGGCTGGTCGGGGGGGCAACTGGCCGACGAAATGGCCCAGAATGCCTGGATTGTGACCCAAGCCGATTCAAACTACATTTTTGATACGCCCTCCGACCAGTTCTGGCGGGGCATTCTGCGCCAGATGGGCGGGCAATACCGGGTGCTCTCGCATTACCCCGTCGATCCGCGGTTGAATTGATTCAGGGTAGACAAGAGAGATGAGACAAGAGAGTAAAGACGAAATTCCTGAAAACCGGCGATTCTACTCGTTACTCTCTTGTCTCACCTCTCTTGTCTATTCTCTTAATTTTTGTGAAAATGGCCCGAAACTTCGGGCTGTATCCGTAAGATAACTGAATTTCTCCCGTTATTTGTCTGCCGGTTCACGCTCTCAGGGGTGAACGGATTTGTTTATTTCTCCAAAACCGTATGTTGAAAGTCAGACTACTTATACTAGTGGCGTTTTTGTTCGCTTCGTTTACTTCATTTGCTCAGCTTCAGGGTGTATTTGGTATAAAAGCCGGTGCCAGTTCGTCCATCACCGCGCAGGAAGGAATTACCCCGTATATTTCCCGCTACAAAACCGCCTTTCATCTGGGCGGTGTGTACCGCCTTCGCTACAAACGCTTCGTAGCACAGCCGGAAGTATTGTATTCCATCAAGGGAGGTACGTTCAAACGCCTGGGTGTCAATCCGCAAACGATCCGGAATAATTACAACTACCTGAGTGTTCCGCTGATGCTGGGTTGGATTCCCACCGAAGGCGTTGTGCTCCAGGCCGGGCCAGAGTTCAGCTACGCCATCGACACGCCCTACGGCCCCGGAAAGAAGCAGGATACCGGTATTGCCATTGGTGTCCACTACGATTTCCTGGACATGGCCGAAAAATTCAGTCTGAACCTCCGGTATATTCACGGATTGAACGACGTCTCCAACAGCTCCATTGTCGAATACCGCAACCGGACGTTTCAGGTTTCGATTATCTATAATTTTTACAAGAAAAAGAAGTGAGAGAGGGGAGTTTTCGTTCTTTTTAAACCTCATACAAGCACGAATTACAAAAACGAAGCAAACAGAAGCTGCTCTGATTGGTTATCCTGAAGACAATCAATTTCTTTTTTCACCTGAAAAGAGCAGTAGCATGGCAGAGAAGAGCAAAGAGGAGATCGAAGCCAAAAAGGCAATTGGTCCGGCCGGACTGGCCAACCAGTCGGCGAACGGAACCAGTGGACCCGGAAGCCAGTTTCCGGATGAAGAAATTCAGGACATTTCGCCAACCGACATCGAAGACCGGTATCTCGACGGCGATGAAGACCGTACAGCCGCTAATGTCCGCGAGACGCACCCGAATCGCAACCGGGACGGTAAACCCCAAATCGACAAGCCTTCCTACGGAGGAGGACACTAGAGGATATGAAAAAACCGGGTACTGAAAACGCCCGGTTTTTTCATAAACCGCTAGGATTTTACCCGCACATACACGAGTTTAAAATTGCCCTTTCCGGTTTCTCGCTCGTCAATTTCGAACAGGTCGATGCTTTTCAACAGCGGAACCAGCTTTTTAAATCCGTAATTGCGGGGGTCGAAGTCGGCCTGTTTTTTGGGTAGGAGATTCCCGAGTTCACCCAGAAACGCCCAGCCGGTTTCGTCGGCGAGGTCGTTGATGCTATCGGCAATCATCTTGATGACGTCTTTATTGACTTTGCCAATCGCTTCGGGTTCCACAACAGCAATCGGTTCCGGTTCTTTCGCCGGTTTTACCGGCACCTCGACGGGTCTCGGCGTGGCTTTTTTCCGGGAACGGGTTTTGGCAGCCGCCGGTACGAGAACAGGAACGTGCTCGTTTTTTTTCAGGATTTCGAGGTAAATGAATTTGTTACAGGCGGAGATAAACGGCGTTGGCGTTTTCTTTTCGCCGATGCCAAACACCTTCATCCCGGCTTCGCGCAGGCGCGTGGCCAGGCGCGTAAAATCGCTGTCGCTCGAAACAATGCAAAATCCGTCGACCCGCCCGGTATACAGAATGTCCATCGCATCGATGATCATGGCGGAATCCGTCGCGTTTTTGCCGGTGGTATAGCTGTATTGCTGAATCGGCGTGATCGCATTTTCGAGCAGCACGGTTTTCCAGCCGGCCACGGTCGGTTTAGTCCAGTCGGCATAAATGCGTTTAAACGTCGGCGTTCCGTATTTGGCAATTTCTTCCAGCATACCCCGGACGTTAGAATAAGGCACATTGTCGGCGTCGATCAATACCGCGAGTCGGAGGTCAATGGCGGTTTCCATGTTTTTTCGGTTGGAGCGGGCTATAGTGAATCGATAATCCGGCAACTTTACCGAAAATTATGCAGAAGTTCACCTCACCGGACAAGAACCTTGCCCGGTGAGGTGAAAATTACGCGGTTTTACTTTCTTTCGGCTCTTCCGCGTGGCTTTTGAATTTCGTGGCGATATCGTCGTAGGCGGCATCGACTTTCCGCTTGAGGCTTTTGACGGAATGGTTGTATTCATCTTTCAGATCTTCCAGATAATCCTCTCCCTTTTCCCGGATTTTTCTGCGGACCTTTTCCCCTTTTTCCGGTGCAAACAAGATGCCCAGGGCCACACCGGCAGTGGCTGCCAGCAAAACGCTCAAGATTACTTTTTCAGTTTTCATGGTGTACAATGGTACGGTTTGTAGTGATTACTAAATTCGATTTACAAAGCTAAACGGATACAAAGTAGCGGAAACTGATCGATATTGGGCATAAAACTGAAAATTATCACCTCTGACGGGCTACAGTGCCACTCCTTCAATCAGCAGAACTCGTTCAATCGACTGGTCTTTCAACGCCAGATACTGCTGGCGTTGCGGATCATCCCGGTACGCTTCAAAGTCGGCCTTCGTTGGAAAGGTAACGAGGTGAAGTTCGTACGCATAACCCAGCGTGGTCGCGATCACCGCCGATTGGGGTGGCCGAACTCGGTAAAGTAATTCGCCCCCATACTGACCAAGCAAAGGCAAAACGTGATCTTCGAAAGTATGAAAAACCGTTTCCTGCCCTGGTTTTACAAACAGAATCTGGGTGTAGTACAGCATGGTTTTGTTCCGTTACTGGCGGTGCGTTTTCGACAAGCAAAGTTAAAAATCCCGACCAGTAAAGTACATTGCCAACGTTGTTTAAATCACTATCTTGGGAAAGAATTTTATGCGTCATTACCCTATCCTACCTATACAATGTAACGAATGAAAAGACCAGTACTCAATGCGACTAAATTAGGGGCTTCGCTGGGGGCAGCCGCTCTGACATCATTCATCGATCCCACTGGTTTTTCCTTCATTGCCAAATTGCTGCATTCGGTCGGTTCGGATGTCATCCCCAACTTTGTCCACCAGTATTTATCGAATTACGATCCCGAAGAATTACTGAACTACCTGAACGGTTCGCATGAACTGAATCACGACATCGAAAAGCTGATGACAGCCTCGGTGCCGGGTGCGCTGATGCTTCTAAAAAAGAAGTTTTTAGAAGAACATTCCTACGACCATGCCGACGTTGAAGCGGTTTTTAAAAGCCTGATCGATGACGCAGGCATCCGGCCATCCAAAACCACCGACCAGCTTAACATGCTGGAAGATCGGGATGCCTGGCTCAGCGACATTACGGATTACCTCTTTCTGGGCCGCGATGCGTCCGATCCGCTCCTAATCTATCTAGGCACCTGTTTTGAAGCCCATTTTGCCGATTGCTTCAAACTGGTTTTTACGGAAGGAATGAAAAACCCGGACGACGAAAAACCGCTCAAAGCTTTTCTGATCAAGAGCCTCGAAGGAGTGATCCAACAACTCAATCGGTTGACCCAGCAATCGGATGAAAATCAGGCCATGCAAGCGGTTTTGCTGGCCGAAATTCAGGCCTTGAGAAATGAGCAAAACGCTCGGAGTTTATCTGTTGCCCGCTCGTATTTTGAGTCTGAGTTTGAGCGGGTTCATGAAAAGCTGGGCAAGATTTATGACCTGGTTTTGGGCATCGATCAGAAGATCGGTAAGTTTGCCGACCGACAGGAAACCGCTCTACAAACGCTGGATCGGATTGAAAATAAAATCTCGCCTTTCATCCCGAAGCACCTCATAAAACTGCCTTTTGAAGTCAATTATTTTATTGGGCGGGAAAATGATCTGAAAAACATCGATGCGCAGTTTGGTCAGAACAAGGTGTTGTTGCTGATGAACGGCGAAGGCGGCATCGGAAAAACCACGCTGGCGGCTCATTATTACCGAAATCAGGAACACGCCTACCAACACCTGGCCTTCGTGGTAGCCGATAAAGGGATCAAAACCGCCCTGCTGGCAGCTCTTTCCGGCCCGCTGGACTTGACCTTTAGCGAACAGGAACCGGAAGCGCAACGGTTTGAAAAACTGATGGCGAAGATGGCCACGCTCCCGGCTCCCTCGCTGCTGGTGCTCGACAATGCCAACGACCTGCCCGATCTGGAACAAACTCTCTATGAACTCGCGGGTAGTAATTTTCGGACATTGGTAACCACCCGGGTGAATCCGTTCGATGACTGGCATTTTCTACAAATCGATACCTTGCCCGAAACCAAAGCCGTTGCGCTGTTTTGCCACCACGCCAAACCAGCCAGTCTGTTTTCGGACGAAGAACAGAAAACGCTGAAAGCGCTATTGCAAGCCATTGGTTATAACACTCTGGTTCTGACGCTACTGGCCAAAAACTACCACGAAAACAACTACAATAGGATAAAAAAATATCACCTGGCCGATTTGCTCCACGACCTGCAAACCCAGGGACTCTTGAAAGTACCTAAAACCAGAAAAGTTTCCAGCGACTACGGCCACCGGTACGGCCTGGCCAGGGCCGAACCCGAGGTGATTATTGCGGCCATGTACGACATCAGCCCCTTATCCCCTGCCGAACTCCGCATCCTGACCAACCTGGCGGTATTGCCGCCCGAGCAGATTTCCTTCGCCCAACTGGCGGCATTACTGGAGCTGGACGAGTCGGATGAAGACGTTCTCAATGACCTGTATCGGAAGGGTTGGATCGACCTGAGGAAAAAAGAAGACCTGGTGGTGAAAATCAGCCCGGTGGTGCAGGCGGTGATCCTCCGCAAAAATGAAGAAAACCTATTTGAAACCTGTAGGCCATTCATCACCCATCTGACGACGCGTTTTGAATTACTCAACCATACGGCGGTACAGGAATTTGCCGAATGGACCCGGCATTTGATCCTAACCTTGAAAATGGAAGAAGATGAAATGGCCTACCTATCCTTAAAACTGGCCGATTTTTATCGGGAAACCGGTAATCTGGAGTTGGCTATTTCTTTTGTTCAAAAGAGCAGTTCCATTTATCAGAAAACCGACAATTCGTATAATTATTCAGTTTGTCTGGAACGATTAGGCTCGATTCATCAGGCGCTGGGCAAAACCGACCAGGCCCTGGATTTCTTTCAGAAAGACTTACAAGTAACGGAGGAGTTGTACCGGGACAATCCAAAAAATGAGTCCTTGAAAAACGGCTTAGCCATTTCCTATCAGAAGTTAGGCTCGATTCATCAGGCGCTGGGCAAAACCGATCAGGCCCTGGATTTCTTTCAGAAAGAAACCGACTTATTTGAAGAGTTGTACCGGGACAATCCGAAAAATGAGTCCTTGAAAAACGGCTTAGCTATTTCCTATTCGAAGTTAGGCGAGATTCATCAGGCGCTGGGCAAAACCGACCAGGCCCTGGATTTCTTTCAGAAAGAAACCGACTTATTTGAAGAGTTGTACCGGGACAATCCGAAAAATGAGTCCTTGAAAAACGGCTTAGCCATTTCCTATGAGAAGTTAGGCGAGATTCATCAGGCACTGGGCAAAACCGACCAGGCCCTGGATTTCTTTCAGAAAGAAACCGACTTATTTGAAGAGTTGTACCGGGACAATCCAAAAAATGAGTCCTTGAAAAACGGCTTAGCCATTTCCTATTCGAAGTTAGGCTCGATTCATCAGGCGCTGGGCAAAACCGACCAGGCCCTGGATTTCTTTCAGAAATACAATCAAGTAACTGAAGAGTTGTACCGGGACAATCCAAAAAATGAGTCCTTGAAAAACGGCTTAGCCATTTCCTATGAGAAGTTAGGCTCGATTCATCAGGCGCTGGGCAAAACCGACCAGGCCCTGGATTTCTTTCAGAAAGACTTACAAGTAACGGAGGAGTTGTACCGGGACAATCCAAAAAATGAGTCCTTGAAAAACGGCTTAGCCATTTCCTATGAGAAGTTAGGCTCGATTCATCAGGCGCTGGGCAAAACCGACCAGGCCCTGGATTTCTTTCAGAAATACAATCAAGTAACTGAAGAGTTGTACCGGGACAATCCGAAAAATGTAAATTTGATTTATGGCTTAGCCACATCCTATATCTGGATTGGCTGGCAATATGAAAAAAGCGGAATACCGGATAAAGCGCGCGCTTATTACCAGAAAGCCCTGCCGCTCTTGGAAAACCTTTACCAATCCACACCAATCCCGCTATATCTGAGACAATTAAACTGGGTAAAAGCTGCGTTGGAAAGGGTGCAGCATGGTTTATTCAATTAAGCGAAACCGCCGGTTCCAACGGATTTTAGCCCAAACCGTCGCCGGGTCGGGATCGATCGACATCCAGACGAAAACCGCCTTGCCAACGATGTGATTTTCCGGCACAAAACCCCAGTAGCGGGAGTCGTCGGAATTGTGGCGGTTGTCGCCCATCATGAAGTAATAATCCTGTTTGAAAATATAGGACGTAATCGGCTGGCCGTTGATCGTGAGGCTGTTTGCGGTCATTTCCACCTTCTCATTGTCTTCATGGCGGCTAATCAACGTACCGTAAACAGCGATGGTTTGCGAGTTGATCGGGACGGTTTGCCCCTTTTTCGGAACGGCCAGCGGACCGAAATTGTCGCGGTTCCAGGCATACGCCGAGCCGCCATAAATGCCCGGAGCCACCTGTCCGGCCGGTTCCGTCATTCGCTCGACTCCCTTCACCCACGCCAGTTCTTTCAGTTTGGCAATGACATCCGGCGTGGTCGTGACGCTGTAGCCCACCAGAACGGATGCTTTTGTGGTTTCGTTGTATTCTTCGATGGGTTGCCAGTTGATAAACGGCCCTTCCGCCGATTTATAATCGTTGATGATGTTGTATTTCCGGAAAAACCGCTCGTTCAGCATCTCCGTCGTTCTCATAAAATAACTGGTTTCGGCCCGAACCGGCGTCGGAAACGCTTTGCCGTTGACGTAAACCTGCTCCTGCCGGATTTCAAGTTGGTCGCCCGGAATGCCGATGCAGCGCTTGATGAGGTTGGTTCGCAAATCCATCGGGTAATCCGGTTCGCCAGCTTTGGGCGGGGGAAAATTGAAGACCACGACATCGCCGTTTTTTACGGTCGTAAAACCGGGCAGTCGATACGTTGGCAATTGAATCAGGTCGCTGTACGACGGGATTTCCGTTCCCCAAATCTTCTGATGCGTAAGTGGTACCTGCAAAGGCGTCTGGGGCGTCCGGGAACCGTAGTGCAGTTTGCTGACAAACAGGAAATCGCCTACCAGCAGGCTGTTCTCCATCGACGGCGTCGGAATGGCGTAGGCTTCAAAGGTCAGAAACCGGATCAGCGTCGCGGCAATCACCGCAAACAGAATTGAATCGAGCCATTCCCGCAGGAACGATTTTTTTGGTTTGGCCGGCTTGGTTTGGGCGTTGCGCATGAGTTGACAGAATCTGAAGTTACGAATCGTTACCGGGCATACGATCAGGGCGCAATCGGGTAACCCGAATAACCGCCATCATCATTCGGGCAAAGTAAGAAGCAACCGTTTAGGACGGTTTATTTTTTACAGGGGAGGTTATCTGCTTTGCTGAATGGTGCGTGTATGCTGGTCAAGGCTGGGGCTGGTCAAGATTGCAACGGCACCGGCCGCCCGGTCTTGACCAGCTCATCAAAACTATTCCGATTTCAAACTCTTCACCGGATTCATCAACGCGGCTTTGATACTCTGGAATGAAACCGTCGCAAAGGCAATCGCGATGGCGGTGACCGCCGTCAGAACGAAAACCCACGGGCTGATGCTGGTTCGATACACGAAGCCCTCCAGCCATTGATTCATGACCCACCACGCCACCGGCGACGCCAGCAGGAGGGCAACCAGGACCAGCTTCAGCAGATCTTTGGAAAGCAGCGTCACCAGACTGGGCGTCGAAGCCCCCAGCACCTTGCGGATGCCAATTTCCTTGGTGCGCTGTTCGGCCATAAACATCGATAAGCCGAACAAACCGAGGCAGGAAATCAGGATGGCAATACCGGCAAAAATACCGAAAAGTTGCTGTTGCGTCTGCTCGGTGGTATAGAGCCGCCCAAACCGCTGATCCAGAAACTCATAGGAAAAAGGCTGGCTGGAAAAACGCCGTTTCCAGACGGATTCGATGTGCGCCAGGGCCGTCTGCAAACCGGCTCCACCCGCCACGTGAACCGAAATCCAGCTATTTCGCTCGGGCAACATAAACATCGCAATGGGCGGAATGGCCTGGCGGAGGGATTCAAAATGAAAATCTTTGGTGACGCCCACCACCTGACCGCGCCGTTGGCCGTAGCCAAACGCCTTTCCGATGGCTTGTTCGGGATTTTTCCAGCCCAACATGCGGGCTGCGGTTTCGTTCAGAATGAAAGCCGCCGTGTCATCCGTTGCGTAGGCGCGGGAGAAGTTTCGCCCGGCCGCCATTTTCATAGCGTAGGTGGGAATAAAATCGTGATCGATCGATAAGGCCTTTAGAATCACTTTGGAAGGTGCCATGCTGTCGCCTTTGGCCACATAGGCATCCCAGGAATCCAGCAGCCGACCCGACGGAATCCGCGATGACTGCCCCACTTCCAGCACCGCGCTATTGCTCTTCAATTCCTGCTTCAGCGCTTCGACATTGACCGTCGAGTCTTCTACCGTCCGCAGCAAAACGATCTGGTCTTTCTGGTACCCCAGTTTGTAATTTCGAATGTAATCCATCTGGTTGTAGACTACCATCGTGCTGATAATGAGCACCACCGCAATGGCAAACTGGGTCACCACCAGCGCCTGCCGGAATCGCCCCGTTCGCATGGCCGACGCAATTTTCCCTTTCAGAACACTGATGGGTTGAAACGAGGTCAGGAAAAAAGCTGGGTAACTCCCCGACACCAGACCCGTTAACAGCGTGATGCCGGCCACGATGCCCAGAAAAACCGGGTGTGTCAATTGGTTCAGTGTCAGTTGTTTTTGGGTGAAATCGTTCAGGAAAGGCAGACAAAAAACGACCAGAACCACCGCCAGACTCAATGCAAAAACCACCAGCATAAGGGATTCGCTCAGAAACTGGCCCACGAGTTGACTCCGGTGAGCGCCAACCACTTTTCGCATTCCGACCTCCTTTGCCCGACCCGCCGAGCGGGCCGTTGCCAGGTTCATGTAGTTGATGCAGGCAATCAGCAGAATGAACAGGCCAATGGCCGAAAACATGTAGACGTAGCGAATGTCGCCATCGGCCTCCAGCGCATCGTCCGTGTCGGAGCGCAGGTGAATATCGGTCAGTTTTTGCAGATTCAGAACCGAATAGGTCGATGCTTTGGGTTCGATCCGGCGGTTTTGAAACGCCGGAAACGCCTTGACCAGTTTGTCCGGATCGGTGCCTTTGGCCAGCAAAACATACGTCAGAAACGAGTTGTTGCCCCAATTGGTCCGCAGGCCTTCGGCACCATAAACCCGGTTGTCGTTCAGCGTGTTGAATGAGATCAGAAAATCCGGACGAATGTGCGACTGCGTGGGCAACGGTTCAAATACGCCCGTCACCATCAATTCAAACTGGTTGTTACTCCGCAGGCTTTTTCCCATTGGCGATTCGTTTCCGAAATATTTCTCCGCCATTGGCCGCGACAGCATGATGGAAAAAGGTTGCGCCAGGGCCTGCGCCGGATTCCCGCTGATTACCTTGAAATCCAGCACGTTAAAAATAGCTTCTTCGGCAAAAAGCACCCGGCTTTCGTTGTAGGTGTGCTCACCGTATTTGAGCAACGAACTGGTGCTGAGGGTCCGAACGACCTCTTCGGCCTGCGGAAAATCCTGTTTGATGAGCGGCCCGAACGGAGGAGCCACGGTGCCGAGTTTCAGCTCGACGGTACCGTCATTGGAGTTGAGAAAAGTGCGCAAAACGCGGTAGGTCCGGTCGGCTTTGGTATTGTAACGGTCGAAACTAACCTCGTCGCGCACGTAGAGGGCGATCAGCAGGAAACAGGCCAGTCCGATGGCCACACCGACAATGTTGATAAAGCCGAATGTTTTGTGTTTCAGTAAATTGCGAAACGCAATTTTCAGGTAATTTCTCAGCATAAGGTTCGTCGTTCACTGTCCGTACAAGGCACGCTTTCAGAATGCTCAAACTGTATACCATAATATCCAATAGGCTGATTATTAAATATTTACATTCTATTTGCGGGTTCGTTTGTCCGTTTACGGACGGTTGGCCGTTCGCTGGCGGACAGGAAAAAGAGGTTATTTCGCAGAGTTGAGCGGAGAAAAAAGAGTTAAGCAGAGAAATATTTTTCTTTTTACTCTGCGTAACTCTGATTTCCTCCGCTCAACTCTGCGAAATAACTCACTCACTCCTCAAACTTTCCACCGGATTCATCAGGGCGGTTTTTGCCGATTGGAGCGAAACCGTCAGCAAGGTGATGCCGATGGCCAGCAAACCAGCCAGGGCAAACATCCACCCTTGAATCTCAACGCGATAGACAAAGCTTTGCAGCCAGCGACTCATGGCCCAACCTGCTACAGGCGAGGCCACGGCAATGGCAACCAGCACCGGTTTCAGAAAGTCTTTCGACAGCAGGGCGACAATGTCCAAAACCGTGGCACCCAGCACTTTCCGCACACCGATCTCCCGCGTCCGCTGTTGGGTGGCCAGTTTCGCCAGGCCGAACACGCCGAGGCCGCAAATCAGGGTCGCCAGCAGGGTTGCATAGCTTATAATTCGCTGCCATTTCTGCTCCAATTCGTAGGCTTTGGCATTCAGCTCATCCTGAAAACCGTAGTCCATTTCAAATGAAGGGTAGGCTTTCCGGTATACGTTCTTCAAAACGGCCAGGGCTTCTTTTTGGCGGTTTTTGTCAATTTTTACCAAAATACCGCTGGATTGATCTTCCCGCATGAACAGGGCCATCGGCCGAATGCGCTCCCGCAACGAACTGGCATGAAAATCCTTGACCACCCCAACGATGGTCAGCGGTTTCTGGCTGAAATTCTCGTGCAATCGAATGGTTTTTCCAATCGGCTTCTCAAGACCCGCAGTCTTTACGAACGTTTCATTGACCAGAACCGCTTCGGTTTTGTCAGACACGAAAGCAGGGGATAGATTGCGCCCGGCTTTCAGACGGATGCCCAAAACCGGCAGGTAGTTTTCGTCAATGTACTGGTAGCGGCTTTCAATTTTCCGGTTCCCCACGCGGGTCTCGTACGATCCCCCCAAATCACTGCTAAACGAAACTGTTCGGATCAAGGGTTCGCCCGCCAGTTCGGTCCGTAAAAAAGCCTGATCGACTTTTAAATCATTGCTGAAAGGAATATACGTTCCGATGACCTGATACGGATCGTAGCCCAGGTCCTTCGTCCGCACATAATCCATCTGATGATAGAAAACCGTGGTCGCAATCACCAGAAAAACCGACAAGGCAAACTGAAGCATGACAAGCGTTTGTCCCAGCCAACTCCGCCCCGAAAGTCGCGGTTTATTGTACAATACATCGGTGGGTTTAAAATTGGACAGAACGAGTGCCGGATAAAGACCTGTTACTAAAATATTAAAAATCAATAAGATAATGAAATAAAGCAGAAGTTCGCCATCCAGAATTTCACGGAAAACGATGGCTTTGCCAGCTAACTGATTGAAAACCGGTAATGTCAACTGCGCCAGTAGAATCGCCACTCCAAAAGCACCCAGACACAGAAGGGCCGACTCTCCCAGGAATTGAGCCATGATGCGTTGCGAACTGCTCCCCGTTAATTTCCGAATCCCGATTTCTTTGGTCCGTTTCAGCGAGTTCGCCAGACTGATGTTGATGAAATTAATGGAAGCCATCAGCAGAATAAAGGCCGAAATACCCAAAAAGAGGTACGAAAAAACCGGATTACTGCCATTGGTGATACCCCCTTCCCGGTTCCCTTCGCTGTGATATAACGGGTTGAGATGAATGTCGGTTATGGGTTGTAATCCATACCGAATCGCCGGATCAAAACCGTAATTCTTCCGGTTTTCCGCCACCTGCTGCCGGGCGTGTACCGCGTAAACGGTACTGAATTTTCGGACAACCAAATCGCGATCGGCCTGTGGATGCAGCACGACAAAGGTGCTCAGATAGGAGTTCAGCCAACTGGTATCGTCAAAAGAAACCTGCATGAACCGGAACGGAAACAGCAGATCGAACTGAAGGGAGGAATTTTTGGGTGGGTCCTGCACCACACCGGTGATGATCGATGCCCCCACCCGCTTGCCGGAAGGCCCATCTTCCAGCAACGTTTTCCCGATTACATCAAGGCTGTTGAACAGTTTCCGCGCTGTCCGTTCGGTGATGACGACCGTGCCTGCACCCCGTAAGGCGGTTTTCAGATTGCCACTTAATAGCCTGAAAGAAAACACGTTGAAAAAAGTAGAGTCAACAAAAAAGGGGTGCAGTACAAACGATTTATGGTTGGCTACGAACATTCCCTGAATGTCACCGCCCATCACCCGCACGTAGTTCTGTACTTCGGGCACCTCCGCTTTGAAGGCCGGTCCCTGCACCTGACCCGTGCCGCCGTTCGTCTCGCCGGTTCCGCCCCGGGTTTCGGTCACGGTCGTTGTGATCCGGTAGAGGTTTGGGTTTTTCTCGTGAAACCGGTCATAGCTTCGTTCGTCTTTTAGGTAGAGAATCGCCAGCAACAGGCAGGTGATTCCAACGGCCAGGCCAACGACGTTAATGACCGAATACAGCCGGTTTTGCCACAAGTGGCGGAAGGCGATTTTGAGGTAATTTTGGAGCATAAACGTGCCGGAGGACTTTTCACAGTCCTGAGAATATAAGCGAAAGTTCTAAAGGGAAAAAAATATGGATTAAGCGGTTCCCGATGCGTTAGGACGGGATTCCAGGCGATACCCCACGCCGTGGACGGCAACGATCTTGAGCGTCGGGTCATCCTGCAATAGTTTCCGCAGACGTGATACGAACACGTCTACACTGCGCCCGACGATGATGCCTTCGTCTTCCCAGACCGATTTGAGAATAAAATCACGTTCCAGCAGTTGGTTCGGATTCATGGCAAAAAGGCGGAGCAGCTTGGCTTCGCGGTAGGTCAGGTTGTGGACATGCCCCCCGGCGCTCAGCGTCAGATTGGTGGTGTCAAGGCTGGAATTTCCAAAATGAAGCTGGTGGTCGTCGTTAGGAACCGAATCCGGATCTATGGGTTCCTTCGGCGGGGACGACCGGCGCAAAACCGTGAAAACCAAGGCGGTCAACAAACTTCCGAAAGCCATCATCCACCAGGCAGAAGCCGTTTGCGGGGGTGTTTCGGAAGCCGTAAACCGAATCTGGAGATTGTAGCAGCCTTTGGCCTGTTCGCGACCGGTGCAGGCTACTTTCTGCTTTTTCGTTACATCCAAAACCGTATAACCCAGCTCGATTTTGCCATTCGAACAATTCAGGATGGCGACGTCATACGGTCGCGTGACCCCATGCAGCCGGAGGGATGCCTGCAAAACATCGGGCAGTTGGCTGTAGTCGAAGGTCTGATTCAGCCGGATCAGGAACGTGTTGGCATCGGTTTGCTGAACGGGCGAAATCCGGGAGGTCGAATCACCGGCGGCAGCCAGCAACCGGTGCGCCGTCCGGCGAAGGGCGAGATTGGCCTTCTCCGCAAAACGGTTCTGGTCGGCCTGCGCCGGGTTGGGGGTCGACCGAACGAACTGCACAAACAGCAGTCCCGTTAGCAGAACGAGGATGATTGCGATGATGCGGTTTGCTTTTCCCATAGCCCATTCTTTTTATTCCGTACGCCTGACCTCCGTCAGAAATTTCTGCAATTCGGCTTTGACGTAGGGATCCATCCGTTCTTTTTTCAGTTCCTTCTCCAGCCGGCTGATGGCTTCCGGTTTTTGATTAATCTGAAGCAAAGCCTTTGCCAACGACAGCAGATAGACGTGGTAGTCGTACTTCGCAACGAAATACTCAAAATACGGAACGGCTTCTGCTTTCCGGCTGGATTCGATCAGTTTTTCGCCGGATTTGATGAGGTTATCGTGATTAAAATACGTCAATTCGTACGTATAATACAACGACTCATTTTTTAGAAAACGATCGAATACCGGCAATGCTTTTTCAACCGGTATTGTCTGAAGCAACGAATCGAGGTACACCGAAACCGGTTTTCGGTTGACGTTAAGCGGTTTATCGCCGGCGAGTATCTTTTTGAGATAAGCCGTCGAATTGATGACATTGACCCGCCGACCCGTTTCCGCATCCGTGCGGCCGTTGGAATAGATGCCGACCAGCCGCCCGTTGGTGTCGATCATTGGCGATCCGCTGGCACCACCCAGAAAAACCGTATCCATGCCCGCGCCCTCAAACTGGACATAAAAGACGGGGCCTTCCGTTTTGACAACCGTCCCTTTTGCCGTCAGCGTCTGTTGAAACCGGTAGGGATTACCCGTTAGATACACGTTTTCTCCGACCGAAACCGCCTTTTCCCGCATCCTGACCGGCTGAATTTTTGGTGAAACCGACTTGGTTGAGAAAACAAGCCAATCCCGCTGCAATACCCCGTTGTCAAAACCATCCCACAGTTTTTCCGTGGAATCTTCGTTCATCAACCGATCGATGACCACCGAATCGGCGGGGTGGTGTTTCGGGTACATCTTCCACGTTTTAAGCTGGTCGTTGATCATCACCCGCTTCGACGCTTTGTTGCGGGCGACCCACAAAATGTGTTTCGCCGTTACCGCCAGCGTGTCTTTTCCGGTATCGAGCAAAAAACCGCTGGCGGCATAGGTGATCGTCGGGTCCTCGTATCGATCCCCGTTTTTATATAATACCTCATTGACCAGGGCAATCGGCGGCCACTGTTCGACCGGTTTCTGAATCCATTTTTCCGGGGTTTGGGCAAATCCAAAGACCGGTAGTGCAAGCACCAAAATTAAGATTTTTCTCATCGTGTTTAAGGCACGGGTTAACAACCTTCCCCTTTTCTGTATGGGAGTTTGAGAAACCAGAAAAGTTTCAACCGGATGATCCGTCGGGCTACTTCATCTTCTTTTCGGATTGGTTCAATCACCAGATCGTCGCCGACGTGCGCGTAGGCCAGAACGTCTGATAGCTCAATTTCAGCCTTTTCGCAACGCCCATCCGCTTTGGCCATATTGAGCGGTTTTCCGTCCCGTCGCAGATAAACCCGGAATGGTATTTTGATGGCATCGGGCGAATAGGGGTCGCCGGCTACAACGGTCAATTTGCCCCGGCTATTGAGCGAGAAAAAGGAATAATCCAGTGGAATGCCATCTAATAGCAAGGGATTATCGGAAAATTCTTTCGTTTTTTTCTCAGCAGTTGACTTACTGCTTTCGTGAGAATCAGTTACCCGGTTTTCGGTCAATAGTACGGAACCACTAAAAACGGATGGCTGGGGAAACGCACCGAACAAGAAGGCGAGAAAAATCCATTTTTTTGACATGGCGGTTTTTCGTTAAGTGGACAATGAACCAAATGTATGGCCCATTCCAAATGCAGCCAATCAATGCCCGTAAAACATTGTAAACGAAATGTAAAAGCTTTCTATTCAGTCATTAAAAGGCTTTCTATCCGATGGTTACCGTTGGAGTCGGAAGAGCCAAACTTTTTTTAAGAAATCGCTTCTAATTCTTTAAAAATCTTTTAAAGGAGAATAATCCAAAAACGGCAAAAATAATTTCTGGGATAGGGATTGGCGAAAAATCCCCAATTTCCTATTAAATTACCGCCATAATGGGAAATTAAATAGAGTAATGTCACTATTCAGCAAAACAATTGTTCGTTTCCCAATCGTACTCAACAACCCACCTGTAATTCTCTTTTACCATTTCTAACTTCATTTCCCCCATGCGAAAACCAGTACTTTTTTTGAACCGGAAAGCGCCATTCAACCGCCGGTCTCGGTCCTACACCCTTGTTCTGCTGGCCATCGGAATGGCATTGTCTGCTCCGCCGGCTTCAACCTATGCCAACCCGGCCAAAGCCGGAGCGGTGGTCACCCTTGAAAAAGAAGTAACCGGAACCGTTAAGGATAACAATGGCAACGCGCTGCCGGGGGTTAACGTCGTCATCAAAGGCACAACCAAAGGCACCACTACCAACAGCGTCGGAAAATATACATTGATGGTCGACAACGACGCTACGGTTTTGATTTTCTCATTCATCGGGGCTTTGTCGCAGGAAGTTACCGTCGGCGATCGTTCGGTAGTCGATGTAACGCTTCAGGAAGATGCCAAGCAGTTGAACGAAATCGTCGTGACGGCACTTGGGATCGAACGGAATGCGAAAACCCTGACGTATTCTACCCAGCAGATCGACGGCAAAAAACTGGTCGATGTCCGGGATGCCAACTTTGTCAACACGCTTTCCGGAAAAGTGGCCGGGATGGTCGTGACGCAGGCCTCTTCGGGACCGGGCTCGGCTACGCGGGTCGTGCTGCGCGGAAACCGCTCCATTACCGGTAACAACAACGCCCTGTTTGTGATCGACGGCGTTCCGGTCGACAACACCGTCCGTGGCCAGGTAACCGGCGACTTCGGTGGCATCAACGGCAGCGACGGTGCCAACAACATCAACCCCGACGACATCGAGTCGATGAACGTGCTGAAAGGCCCGGCAGCCTCGGCCCTCTACGGCAGCCGTGCTGCCAATGGGGTCATCATGATCACGACGAAAAAAGGGAAAGCCGGGAAAGTTTCGGTGGACGTCAATTCGGGCGTGGTGATGGAATCGCCGTTCGTATTGCCCAAACTACAGAATACGTTTGGACAGGGTGCCGGTGGCAAAACCAGCGCCAACTCGCCGTATAGCTGGGGAGCCGCTGCCACGACCTATCCCGACAACATCAAAGACTTTTTCCGGGATGCGGTTTCGACCAACAATTCGGTGGGCATCGCGGCTGGTAGCGAAAAGGTACAGACCTATACGTCCTACACCAACAACTACAACCAGGGCATTCTGCCGAACAACGAGCTGATGCGTCACACGCTGAACCTCCGGCTTACTTCGCAGATCACCAAGCGGTTTTCGACCGATGCCAAGATTACCTACGTCAACCAGAAGATTGACAACAAACCCCGCTCCGGCGAGGAAAGCTCGGTGACAATGAACCTCTACAAGGTGCCGCGCAGTGTGGATCTGAACAACGTCTACAATACGTATGAAGATGCCAACGGCAAACCGACCTACTGGACCAGTTCGGGGATTTATATGAACCCTTACTGGACGCTCAACAAAACGTTTGCGCTCGAAAAACGGAACCGGGTGATTGCCCTCGGGTCGGCCAAATATCAGTTGACCGACTGGCTGAATGTGCAGGGACGGCTCAGTTATGACTGGTATGCCGATCGCTACAACTTCGGGTATGCGAACAACACGCTGCTGTTTGCCGGAGCGGGTGGATCGTATTCGGATTATACGGGTGAGCAACTGGAACGCAACATGGACGTGATCATTTCCGGGAACAACAACATTGGGAAGGATTTCGCCGTGACCTACAACGTGGGAGCGGGGTCTACCTACAACCGTTTCTCGCAGGTGGGAGCCAGCACCAACGGCCTGTCGGTTGCCAACCGCTTCGACCTGTCTTTTGCGTCGAACCTGACCCAGATCACCGGGTATAGCGAAAAAGAACTGCAATATGTGTTCGGAACCGCTTCGGTTTCGTTCCGCGATTACCTGACAGTCGATGCTTCGGTGCGAAACGACTGGTCGTCTACGCTGCCCAAACCGTATTCCTACATCTACTCGTCATTCGGGGCTAACGTCATTCTTTCTGATGCGGTAAAACTGCCGAGCTGGATCAGTTTTGCCAAACTGCGGGGGTCGTGGGCGCAGGTGGGGAACGATGCCGCGCCGTATAGCCTGCTCCAGACGTATGCGTTCTCACAGGGTGGAACGGGCGGTTATATTTCCCGCAGCACGACCCGCCCGGCTGAAAACCTGAAACCTGAAATTTCGTCATCCACCGAATTTGGGGCCGATGTCCGGTTTTTGGGTGGCCGTTTAGGGGTTGATTTTACGTACTACAACAGCAACACGGTCAACCAGTTGCTTTCATTGGGTCTGGCTCCGGCATCGGGTTTTGCCAGCCAGTTTGTCAATGCCGGGAAAATCAACAACAAAGGGTTTGAACTGACCCTGAGCGCATCGCCGTTAAAAGGCAACCGCTTTACCTGGGATGCCTCACTGAACTTTGCCCGGAACGTCAACACCATCGTCGAACTCCACCCGAACATCAAGCGGGCTACCCTCGGCGGTAACACGCGTACGACCACCGCCGTGGTTGTTGAAGGCGGCTCTTACGGTGATCTGGAAGCCTACGGATGGGCCAAAGATGCACAGGGGCGTTTGTTGGTAAATGCCAATGGTCTTCCGGTTGTCAGTGCTTTTGGTATTATCGGTAACTTCAACCCTAAATTTACGTTTGGTTTCAGCAACACGTTCTCCTACAAGAACTTTGTGATGAGCTTCCTGGTCGACGGCCGGGTGGGTGGCATCATGGTTTCCGGAACGGATGGCAACCTGGCGTATGACGGAACGGCCGAGTACACGCTTGAGAAACGTGAGGGAGGCTGGGTACTGCCGGGTGTAACGGCAACCGGCGAAACCAACACGAAGGCGATTACCTCCGAGCAATTCTGGCAAACCGTATCGCAGGGACGCTATACCTGGGGTGAGTTTTTCTCGTATTCGACTACGAATGTGCGCTTGAGAGAAGCGACTCTGGGCTATAACATTCCGTTCCCGCAAGGTTTTTTCATCAAAAACGCCCGGCTGTCGCTCACGGCCCGCAACCTGTTTTTCTTCTACCGGGGCAACGCCACGATGGACATTCCCGGTTTGAAAACCCGCAAGCTGCCGTTTGACCCCGATGTGAACCTGAGTGCGGCCAACTACCAGGGTTCCGAATATGGCGCGCTGCCATCAACCCGGACCGTTGGTCTTAACCTAAAATTAGGATTCTAATCGGCATTCTGAAACAAAAGAATTGTCCGATAAAAGCCCCCACCCCCCTAAAGGAGGCTTTAACAATCCGGATTTTTGAGCCCCCTTTAGGGGGGTGGGGGCTAATTTTTCAGAATCAATAATCAATATTGAACGAATCATGAAAATACCCGTCAATAAATTTACCAAGTTGTCAATTGTGGGCCTGATTGCCGGAGCGGCCGGCATTTGGAGTGGCTGTACGAGCGATTTTGACGAAATCAATACCAGCAAAACCGCTCTTACCACGCTGAGTGCTACCGAACTTCCGTATTTGTTTTCGCGGGCGCAACAACAGGCGTCATATGCAGCCGGTACGTACCAGACAGCCCAGAACCTGTTTGCGGATCTGTACGCCCAATACTACGCGACGACGACGCCGAACTTCCAGTCGGACCGGTACTTTATGCACCGGACCTGGATCAACTCGCACTGGAACCCGATTTATACGCAGGTGGTGCCGCAGTTGAAAACCTTGTTCGACCAGACCGACCCGACTTCGTCGCAGTATGCCCTGGCCAGCATCTGGTGGGTGTTTGCGTTTCACCGCCTGACGGATTACTACGGCCCAGTGCCGTATTTCGACGCGGGTATTCCGGCCAACAGCGTTAAATACGATCCACAGGACAAAATTTACGACGACTTCTTCAAACGTCTGGCGGCTGCTACGACGGTTTTGAAAGGCAAAACAGCGGAAAAACCGTATGGCAACTACGACATTATCTATGCGGGCGATGTCAACAAATGGATCAAATTTGCCAACACGTTGCGGCTGCGGCTGGCGATGCGGATTTCGAAAGTAGACCCGGCCCGGGCTAAAACCGAGGCCGAAGCTGCCATTGCGGGCGGTTTGCTGACCGACGTTGCCGATAATGCGCTGATGACCAAAAACCAGGTAGGGAATGATTACAACGGTCTGGCGACGATTTCGGGCTGGGGTGAGTTTCGGATGAGTGCGTCGATGGAGTCGATCCTGAAAGGCTTCGATGATCCCCGGATCGGAATTTATTTCCAGCCGGCTTTCAACACCAAAACGTATGAAGGCGTCCGCAACGGGCTGGGTTCCGTCGAGTTGACCGATCCACTCAACAACAACGACAACAACTCCAACATCGGAGAGCGTTGGGTGAGAAATACCGGTGCCGGATCGGCTTGGGCGCAGCAATACGCTACCAAACAGGATATTATGCACACGGCTGAAGCGTATTTTCTGGTGGCTGAGGCCGCTCTGAATGGCTGGAATGTGGGTGGTACGACGGCGCAACAGGCCTACGAAAAAGGCATTCGGGCGTCGATGGATGGATGGGGAATCAGCAGCGCCCTGACCGATGCCTACATCGTCAGCACCAAAACGCCGGTTGCTCCGCAGGATCAACAGAAATCACCGGCTTTGTCGACAATCCCGGTTAAATGGGGCGCTACCGAAGCGATTCAGCGGGAGCAGATTGGTACGCAGAAATGGCTGGCGGTGTATCCCGATGGCATCGAAGCGTGGGCCGAAGTTCGTCGGACGCGGTTTCCGAAATTGTACCCGGTCGTCAACTCGGTCAACACCGACGTTCCGACGACGGCCTATCCCCGCCGGATTCCGTTCCTGCTGCTGGAAGAAAACTCCAACACGGCAGCGGTTAAAGCGGCTGTTGCATTGCTAGGTGGCCCGGACAACGCGGCAACGCCGTTGTGGTGGGATAAGAATAAATAAGAGATTATTTCGCGGAGTTGAGCAGAGAAGAAAGGAGTTAAGCGGAGGTATAAATCTCTGCTTAACTCCTCTTTTTTTCTCTGCTCAACTCCGCGAAATAATCTCTTCTACTCAAGACTCCACCAGCATACGCCGTTGTTTCACCAGATCCTCCCGCTTCACGAAGGTGATCGGCACAAACTGGTCGGTGGGCGAGCCGATGTAGTAGAGCGTCCAGTCCTGATCATAGTGCGCCAGCATCTGCCGGATGCAATCCACGCGGTCGATGGTCGGAATATTGCAGTCTTCCCAGTAAAACAGCTCCACGCGGTAGTGCAATTCCTGCCGCTTGCCGTTGATGGTGACTTCGATTTCGATGTCCTGTTTGCCGGGCATCATGGGAATGGGAATAGCGATATGTGCTGCCATAGTATAGGAGATTGGATAGTTCAGTTATTCACTCCGAAGACTTTTTACCGGGTTCGTCAAAGCCGCTTTAATGCTCTGGAAACTCACGGTTGCAAAAGCAATGACAAGGGCCAAAACGGCTCCGGCTCCAAAAATCCACCATTCAATATCAACTTTGTACGCGAAATCCTGCAACCACTTGTCGGTAAAGTAATACGCGATCGGCGACGCAATCAGGATGGCGACCAGCACCAGCTTCAGAAAATCACGGGTCAGCAATCCCACAATACCAACGACCGTGGCTCCCAAAACCTTACGAACCCCCACCTCTTTTATTCGTTGATAGGCAATCAGGGTCGACAACCCAAACAAGCCCAGGCAACTGATCACCACGGCCACCGCCGTTGCCAGATTAATGACCTGGGACATATTCCGATCACTGGCGTAGATTTCTTCCAGCGTGCTGTCGTAGAACTTGTATTCAAACGGTTCGGTGGGGTAGAAGCTCTTCCAGATTTTTCCGATCTGCTGGATGGCTGTCTGCCACTGTTCCGGATTCGATGTGTTAAGTTTGATGTTGAAGGTCGTCAGGCTATTTTTGTTCGTCATCAGCAGAACCGGATCAATTTTCTGGTAGAATGAGCCGATGTGAAAATCTTTCACCACGCCGACAATCGGGATCGGATGTCCATCAAGCTGTTGAATGTATTTTCCAATCGCTTCCTGGGGTGACGCAATCCCGAATTCGTGCAGGGCTGTTTCGTTGATGATGTATTCGCGGGCGGTGTCGGATGCCGTCAGATTCCGACCGGCCAGCAGCGGAATTTTATACATCGCCAGCAAGGTCGTATCGATGTATTTGAGATACATTCCCTTTTCAATCACCTCGCCTTTCTTCGTTTTATACTGATAACTGTTGCTGCTGAACGACTGGTTCATGGGCGCATTGCCCAGCGCGACACCGGCAATACCGGGTTGTTTGGCCAGTTCCTGCTGCATGGTAAACTGGCGATGCTTGTAGGCGGGTTTGTCGCTCAGTTTCCAGGGAACGTTGACCAGCAGAACTGCTTCCCGGTTGAATCCCAGGTCCTTATGGAGCAGGTAATTCAGTTGACGTCCCACCAGCATCGTTCCGACAATGAACAGTTGGGCGATCACAAACTGAAAGACAATCAGGCTTTTGCGCATCGTCAAACCGCCTTTTCCGACTTCCGCCGTGACCTGTCCGCGCATCATGCTCACGGCCTGAACGCGGGTGACGAGCCAGCCGGGATACAGGCCGGAAAAACCGGTAACCCCCACCACCAATACCACCAGAAAAAGGGCCATCTTTCCGTAAGCTGGATAGGCATTCATGCCGTCCGGAATCAACTTCTCAAAATACGTCAGCGTCCACTGCGACAGGAAAGCCGAAAGCACAACCGCCAGGATTGTGATCACCAGCGTTTCGCCCAGAAACTGCCGGATCAGGTGCCAGCGCGAGCTGCCCAGCGTTTTGCGGATGCCAACCTCTTTGGCCCGTTGCGGCATCTGCGCCGTGGTGAGGTTAATGTAATTGATACAGGCCAGCAGCAGCAGGAAAGCCGCAATACCCATCAAACCGTAGAGCACATTCCGGTTGGCCTTGCGCATGTTTTCGCCGTATTCCGTCGAAAAATGCACCTGCGCCAGCGGAAGCAGTTCATGCCAGCGTTTAAAGTGGTATTTTTTCATATTTTCCGCGCCATTCAGGGCAGAAATCGCATTGATCTGCTTCAACACCTTCGCCGGAACCGCATTTGGTACCAGTTGGATATACAGCATGTTGTTGGAGCTGACCCCGCCCCAGTTCGGGTTCCGGTTGGTCGTTCCTTTTATGGGAAAGAACTCCTGGGCATCGAAACTGCTCGGAAAACCGAGGTCGGCCACCACGCCCGAAACCCGCACGGTGACGGTATCGTCGTAGATGATCGTGCGGCCCAGCACCTTGGTCATGGGAACGCCCGGAAAATATTTTTCCGCCCGACTTTGCGTCAGAACCACCTGGTTGGGCGCATCCAGGGCCGTGGCCAGGTTGCCGGCCAGCCAGCGGTGCGGCACCATTTCAAAATACTGGTTGTTGGTGACAATGAGCTTTTCCGGTTCTGAAAACTGATTGGAACCGGCTTTTCCGCCCGGAATGAGAACGCTCTGTTTCCAGTGATCCCAAACTGGCACTACCTTCTCCAGACCCGGCACCTGCTCATTGATCGCTTCGGCCATCGGCATCGGCACCCCGGCATTTTTTCCCTCATTTCCCTCCGACTTGAAATGGCTGACCACCCGGTAAATCCGCTCACGATTGGGCTGTTGGGTATCGAAGCTGAATTCATAGCTGACAATCCGGTAAATGACCCAGCACCCGCTGATGCCAATGGCCAGTCCCAGGATGTTGAGGGCAGTGAATAACCGGTTCCGCCAGAGATGACGCAGGGTGGTTGTGAGGTAGTTGTGAAGCATTTTAGTGATGAGTTAAGAGTGAAGAGTTAAGAGTTAAAAAGAAATGCGTCAGCAACTCATCACTCTTAACTCTTCACTGATTATTCCGAACGAAGTGAGGTTACCGGATTCATGAAAGCCGCCTTAAGGGATTGAAATGAAACCGTTAGTACGGCAATCGCCAACGCCAGTACACCGGAAACAACGAGAATGCCGACACCAATCGAGGTACGGTAGGCAAACCCGGCCAGCCAGCCGGTCATTAAATACCAGGCGAGTGGCACCGCAATAACAATGGAACACAGCACCAACCGGATGAAATCTTTCGTCAATAAAAAGACAAGGGTCGAAACATCGGCTCCCAGCACTTTCCGAATTCCAATCTCGCGCGTCCGGCGGGCCACGGTGAATGAAATCAGGCCCAGCAAGCCCAGCGAGGCAATAAAAATGGCGAGTCCGGCAAACAAACCGAAAACCGTACCAAATTGCTGATCCGATTGGTATTGCTGGTTGAAAAATTCGTCCAGAAAGAAATATTCGAACGGGTTTCCGGGAAATGCCTGCGTAAACTGACGCTCAACGCCTGCGATCGTAGCGGGCAAATCGTTCGCTTTGACTTTTAGTGAATAATAATTCAAATTCCGGAGCGCATTCTGTCGGCCATATATGGACAGAAAAGCCATCGGGTCATTGGCCCGTTTCAACCCCTGCTGGTGATAATCCTTCACAACGCCAACAATATGGAGGGGCGTATCGCCCGAAATGATCTCTTTGTTCAACGCATCTTCCGGCGATTGGAAACCGAACGTCCTGGCGGCTGTTTCGTTCAGCAGAATCGCCATCGTATCGGTTCCGAAACTGCGGTCAAAATTCCGGCCGGCCACCAAACCAATTTTGTAGCTACTCAGAAAGTCGTTGTCGATCGAGGTCATAAACATGGTGGTGAAATTTTCCCGACGTTGGTCTTTTCGACGGAAACTGCTCGTCCACAGAATTTCAATGCCCGGCACATACGCCGAAGCCGTTGCGCTTTCGGCCAGATTCTGCTGCCGGAGCATTTGCTTGAAGGTTTCGGAGCGGGTTGCCAACGTAGAATCCGTCACACCGGGCGCATTGACCACCAGCGTCTGTTCTTTCGCGAAACCCAACTCCTGCTGCTGCATAAACCGGAGTTGTTTGTAAACCGTCAGCGTTCCGATGATCAGCGTGACCGAAGCCGCAAACTGCACCACAATCAGGCCCTGCCGCAGCCCCGCACCCCGTGTGGTTTGGGCAAACCGGCCTTTCAGAACTGCAATTGGCTGATAGTCGGACAGGATAAAAGCCGGGTATAAACTGGACAAAATCGTTCCCCCGAAAAAGATCAAAAACCCGTTGATCCACAGCCGGTTTTCTGAAAATTGTGTAAAATCGAGCGGTTTTCCGGTCAAGTCGTTAAAGGCCGGAAGGAGTGCCCAAACGAGGCTAACCGCTACCCCAAATGCCAGCAGATTCAACAGGAAGGATTCGAAAACAAACTGCCGGATCAGGCCCGCGCGCAAGGCACCAACCACCTTGCGAATACCAACTTCCTTCGCCCGGTCGAGCGCTCGGGAGGTCGAGAGGTTGATGTAATTGATCCAGGCAATGATCAGGATGGCAAAGGCTACCCACACCAGAAACTGCACGGTTTGGCCGTCGCCATTCACTTCGGCTTCCTGATTCAGGTGTGATTCCAGGTGAATGGTGCGCAGCGGTTGCAGCAGCAGAACGCTCCGTTTGCCCGACCGCCGGTACCAGTCGCCGTTGTATTTCATCAGCATGGCCGGTAATTTGGCTTCCAGCCGTTGCGGATCAGCCGTGGGCCGGAGTTTGACGTAGGAGAAAAAGTCGTACCAGCCCCAACTGGTTTGCGCGTCTGGTTCCGTGCGGTACGAAAACAGAAGGTCAATTTCGAGGTGGGAGTTTTTGGGGTAATCTTTGAATACGCCCGTTACCAGATACGAATCACTATCCAGCTTCACCATTTTATTCACCGGGTCGGCCGCACCGAAGTATTTCCGGGCCGTCGATTCCGACAAAACCACCTTTTTGGTGCCCACCAAAGCGGTTTTCGGATCGCCCTTCAACAAACCGATGTTGAAAAACGACAACGCATTGGAGTCGGCAAAGAAGAAATTCGTTTCCCGAAAATGCTTATCACCAAAGCTGACAACGCCGTTATTGGCATCGTAGAGCCGGGTAAAATCCTCGACTTCGGGATAGTCTTTTTTCATCGTCGGCGCGATAGCCGGATACGACGTCGCCGACCGCCAGGCCAGCTTTCCTTCCTGATACCCATCAAGTTCAACGCGGTAAATCCGGTCGGCGTCGGTGTGAAAATTGTCGTAACTTCTCTCGAACGTCACATACAGTCCGATAACCATGCAGGCAGCCATCCCAACAGAAAGCCCCAGCAGGTTGATGAGCGAGAAAAACCGCTGATTGCGGAAGTTCCGCCAGGCGATTTTGAGATAGCTTTTGAACATTTTAGTTAAAAGTTAAGAGTGAAGAATTAAGAGACTGTTCAAAAATCTTATTCTCTCTCTTTCGGATTTGCCCCCAACCCCCTGAAGGGGGCTAAAACATCCGGATCAGAAGCTCCCTTCAGGGGGTTGGGGGCGGCATAGAAAGTATGATTTATAATTTTTGGACAATCTCTAAGAGTTAAATAGAACTGCGTCAGCAACTCTTAACTCATCACTCTTAATTCTTCACTCCGAACGAAGTGAGGTGACCGGATTTTTCAGGGCGGCTTTGATGCTTTGGAAACTCACCGTCAGCAGGGTTACCAAAACCGCCAGAATGCCTGCCAGCGCGAACATCCACCATTCGATGTCAATTTTATAGGCAAACTCCGCCAGCCATTTCGTCATGGCCCACCACGCCAGCGGTGAGGCAATGACCAGCGCGATGATCACCAGAATGACAAAATCACGCGAGACCAGCCCGACAATGCTGCTGACGGTGGCACCCAGCACTTTGCGAATGCCGATTTCCTTGGTTTTCTGCTGCGTAACGAGCGACACCAGACCGTATAAACCCAGGCACGAAATGAGAACCGCCAGCCCGGCAAAGTAGCCGATGAGTTGACTCAGCCGTTGCTCGTTTTCATACAGCCGGGCGAGGTTATCGTCCAGAAACTGCGAAGCGAAGCCTTTTTCGGGAAAATACCGATCCCATTCCTGCTGAATGTATTTCAGGGTTTCGGCCCGGTTTTGCGACTGAATCTTGATCGAGAAAAGCCGCAGCAACGGCTGGTCGATGGTCATCAACATGCCTTCGATGGGGCGTTGCAGCGACTGGTTGTGGAAATCTTTCAGAACGCCGACGATCTTGCCCTGTTTGCCTTCCAGATTGACCGACTTGCCGACGGCTTCGGTGGCCGATTTCCAGCCCAGTTGTTTCACCCCGGTTTCGTTGATCAGAAAAGCCGCCGTTTTATCGGTTGGAAACGACTCCGAGAAATCCCGCCCGGCCACAAATTTAAGTCCGTAGGTTTGGGCAAAGTTGTGATCGACGCCCATTGTTCCAATAAAAACATTCTCGTCGGGCGAATGGCCCTCGGCGATGACATTCCGCCGAACCGAACCAGAACCCATCTGCTGGGTCGACAGCGTTACCTGCCTGATCTGCGGGTTTTTGAGCAGAATATCCCGGAACGTCCGTAACCGCAAATACGTGCTGTCGGAGCGGTTGGCGAAAACGTTGGTAATCTTTTCGTTTCGCGTATTGGCCGTGATCATGAAGTCCTTTTCAAACCCGAGCGGGCGGTTTTTCATGTATTCCAGTTGCTGGAAAGCCACCAACGCGCCGATGATCAGCGCAATTGAGGCCACAAACTGCGCGCCGAGCAACACCTGCCGCAACCGCCCTCCCCGGGCTTTTCCACTGACGAAACTGCCTTTCAGGGTCGCGATAGGCTGAAAACCGGATACGAAGAAAGCGGGATAACTGCCGGATAATAAACCGGTCAACAACGCAATGCCGACAAATAGCACCAGCAAACCGGCGTCGGACAGGAAGTAGCGAATGGTCAGTTCTTTGCCGGTCAGGTTGTTGAGAACCGGCAACAAAACCGCAATCAGAACGAAGGAAATCACCAGGGCGATGACGCTCAGCAGGAGAGATTCGCCCAGAAATTGCGCAATCAGTTGCTGTTTTTCACTGCCTAAGACTTTCCGAATACCGACTTCTTTCGCCCGTTTGAGGGAGCGGGCCGTCGAGAGGTTTACAAAATTGATGCAGGCAATCAGCAGGGTAATCACTGCAATGCCGAGAAAAACGTAAATGTAGGTCATGCTGCCGGGGGCTTCCGGGGCACCCTGCGCCCGCGAGCGCAGGTGAAAGTCCCGCATCGGGTCCAGCGCATATACAATATCTTTGGCGAACTGCTTGTCGGCATGCGTCAGCAGAAACTGCGGAAACCGGGCATTGACCGACTCCGGCGAGGTTCCGGGGCGCAACAGGACGTAGGTGTAGCCGTGGGAAATGACCCAGTTTTGCGGAAGGTTTTGCCGAACATTCTCACTTTCAGTAGCAAACATGGTTTCGTAATTCGACAGCAGGTCGATGTGAATGTGCGAGTTGTCCGGAAATTTTTCCACCACGCCTGTCACCCGCAGCGGATGCTGGCCTTCGTAGAGCAGGGTTTTGCCCAGCGGACTGGTTTTGCCGAAATATTTCGCAGCCATTTCATCGGTAATCACCACCGTGAATTTGTCCTTCAGGGCCGTACGCGGATCGCCTTGCAGGAACTTGAAAGAGAATATGTCGAGCAGGGTTGAATCGCTGAAGAAAAACCGTTCCTCGTCGAATTTGACGGGTTGTGATTGCCGGTTGTCCATCAGCTCGATGGTGGCGCTGCTGCGGTAGACCCGGGCTGATTTCTCGATTTCCGAAAAATTGGAGGTCAACAAGGGCGAAACCGTGGGGGGCGTCAGGGCCAGCGGTTCTTCAAGTCCTGCGAATTTGGGCAGGTAGCTGATGCGGTAAATCCGGTCAAATTTCTGCTGAAAGGTGTCGTAGCTGAGTTCGTGCCGCACGAAGAGCAGAATCAGGAAACAGCAGGTCAGGCCGACGGTTAAACCGACGATGTTGATGAAGGAAAACGTCTTCTGCCGCAGCAGGTTTCGCCAGGCGATTTTCAAGTAATTCTTAATCATCTCATAGGATAGGTTTGGTACTGAGGACTTTATTCACTTTTTAAACTCTTCACGGGATTCATCAACGACGCCCTGATCGACTGGAACGAAACCGTTAGCAACGCGATGCCAACCGCCAGAAAAGCCGCCAGGACGTAGATCCACCAGGCGATTTCGATGCGGTACGCAAAATCCTGCAACCAGTAATTCATCGTCCAGCCCGCGATGGGGAAGGCAATCAGAACCGAAATGAAAACCAGTTTCAGGAAGTCTTTCGAGAGCAGCACAACGATGCTGGACGAGGTGGCACCCATGACCTTCCGAACGCCAATTTCCTTCGTGCGCTGCTCGGCGGTGAACGTGGCCAGCCCGAACAGGCCCAGGCAGGCGATAATGATCGAAATGCCGGCAAAAACCGTGAAGAGCCGACCGGTTTTTTGCTCCGCTTCATACAATGCCGCAAAGCGATCATCCAGAAACGTGTAGGTAAAGGGTGCCGGAGGACTCAGCGCGGCCCACTTCTGTTTGAACGATTCGACAACACCGGAAGCATCGTCGGCTTTCACCTTCACCTGAATGGCCCCCGAATTACCACCCAGAATTAGCATGAGCGGAGCGATTTTTTGCCGGGCCGAGGCATAATGAAAATCCTTAACGACGCCGATTACCGTAAATTCCCGACGCCCGGAACGGACGATGGTTTTGCCGATCGGATTGCTGCGCCCCCAGCCCAAATCCCGAACCGTGGCTTCGTTGATGATCACGGCGGAAGAATCCGTTGAAAACGCCTTCGAGAAATTCCGCCCCGCCCGCAATGAAATGCCCAGCGTGGGCAGATACGCGTCGTCGATGCGAAAAACCGTAGCCTGAATATCGTTGGTATTGGCCTTTTTGACCGGATCTTTCCCGAAGATCTGGGTACTTTCCTGCGTCTCGGTACTGAGCGGAATGCTGCGGGAAAGACTCGCCTGAACCACGCGGCTGTCCTGCCGTAACTGATCTTTAAAGGCGGTTTCGTTCGTTCCCAGCATGTAGGTGTCGTGAATGACCAGAACCTGCTCTTTATCAAAGCCCTGCGTTTTGGTTTGCATGAATTTCAGTTGCTGGTACGACACCAGGGTGGCAACGATGAGCGCCCCGGAAATGGCGAACTGAAAAACCACCAGGCTACTCCGTAAGCCACCGCGACCGGCGCTCTGGAGAACCGATCCGCCTTTGAGAACGGCGGTAATTTTGGAGAAAGCGAGGAAAAAAGCCGGGTAGATGCCCGCCAGAATACCGACGACAACACCGAACGCCAGAAAACCGGCAATGCTTTTCGGGTTGAATACCGCAGACCCTTCAATTTGTTTCCCGGCCAGGTCATTGAAAAAGGGGAGAAGCACCGTCACCAGCCCAACCGAAAGCAGCAGGGCCAGAAACGTAATGATGACCGATTCGAGCAGAAACTGCCCCATCAACTGGGCCTTGATCGACCCCATCACCTTCCGGATACCAATTTCTTTGGAGCGTTTGGCGGCTCCCGTCGTAGACAGGTTGGTGAAGTTGACGATGGCCAGCAGGAGGATGAAAACCGCCAGAACGCTGAAAATATAGACGTAGCTGATGTTGCCGTTGGGTTCCAGTTCGTACTTCGTGGCCGAGTGCAAATGAATGTCGGTCAGCGGCTGGAGGAAAAACCGGAAGGTATCGACCGATTTCTGCGCTTCGGCCCGGCTAACGCCCATGTCGTGCTGAATTTCCGGCACAACGTGTTCGGCAACCAGTTGTGGGAATTTCGCTTCCAGTTTCTGCGGATCGGTGCCTTTTTTGAGCACCAGATACGTGTAGCAGCCCACGTTGCTCCAGGTCTGGTTCTGGGCGTATTTTACGTCGGCGGTGCTGAAAAACAGGCTAAAGTGAAAGTGCGAATTCTTCGGAATTTCGCGAATGATACCGGTGATTTTGCGGACATCGCCGTTACTGCCAAAGGTTAGCAGTTTGCCGAGCGCGGATTCATTTCCAAAAAAACGTGTAGCAAATTCTTTCGTTACTACTACGGAATTCGGCTCTTTCAGGGCGGTTTTTGAGTCACCTTCCAGAAACGGCAGCGAGAAAATCGTCAGGAAATTGGAGTCCACCACGGCAATGGATTTTTCCTTGATCTGCTTCTCTTTGTAGCGAATAAAAACCTGGTTCCACCGCAGCAGCCGGGTGGTTGCCTCGACCTCCGGGAACGCATTTTTGATGCCCTGACCCACGGCAACATCGACGTTGGGGAAGTCGGTGATGGCATCATTGACCGTCAGATGCAGACCAACCCGGTAAATCTGGTCGGCTTGTGCCGGATACCGGTCATAGCGTAGTTCGTCTACAACAAACGCGGTAATGAGGATGCAACAGGTTAATCCGACCGATAAACCGATGATGTTGATGAGCGAAAACACCTTGTTTTTGACAAGGTTCCGCCAGGCGATTTTGAAATAGTTTTGTAGCATAATCGGCCGGATCAAAGGAATTGAGACAGGTACCGACCTAGCCCGACCAAATGATATACCAGATTTTTAATCCGTTGATAATCAATTTTATAGGGATTGGAAATAAAATAAAATGTCCGTAAACGGACGCGGACCGTACATTTACGGACAGGTTGGTTTTGGTGGTGTTTGGCATCGACCTCCGGGCGTCGAATCGGCCCTATTCGGGCTTGCCAGCCTGGTCAATTTTGTCTATATTTGATCAAAACAGTAGCTTATGATACCTGCACCACCCGTTACGCGCGTGTCCGAAGAAGAATACTTTGCGCTCCTGAAAGAATCTACTGAGAAACTGGAATACCACGATGGCGAGGTTGTCGCGATGGCCGGTGCTCAACTACCGCATAATCTCATCGCCAGTAATCTGATTGCATCCTTATGGAACTGTCTTAAAGACGGAGATTGCCTTGTTCTAAACAGCGATCAACTGGTGCATCTGGCGGATTGCTACAAATACGTCTTTCCGGATCTGGCCATTGTCTGTCAAAAACCCATTCTGACGGAGTGCCACGGCTTGGATGTGCTGGAAAATCCGGAAATTATTGTCGAGATCCTGTCGGATTCAACGGAACTGTTTGATCGTACGGAGAAATTTGACTGCTACAAGCAAATTGCCAGCGTGAAAGAATACGTGCTGGTCGCATCCAAAAAGAAAAAGGTGGAAGTTTTTCGGCGAACCGAGTCGAACGAATGGTTGCTACACGATTACCTTCCTCAGGATGAGGTTGTTAAGGTCGGGGCCTGTACGCTGCTGATGGACGATATTTACCGGAAAGTTGGTTTTGAACAGCAGCAAGTTGGACAGAAATAGTTTACTATTGCCCGAAAAAGAAAATGAAGAGTTATGCGTGTAAGTTAACTCATAACTCTTCACTTTTAACTTTTAATTCGGAATCATGCCGTGCGGATCGATTACGAATTTCTTAGCCGCTCCTTTATCAAAATCCTGGTAGCCTTTCGGCGCTTTGTCCAGGCTGATCACCTCCACATTCACGGCTTTGGCAATCTGGATTTTGTCGTACAGAATGGCGTTCATCAACTGCCGGTGGTATTTCATGACCGGACACTGACCCGTATAGAACGAGTGCGATTTGGCCCAGCCCAAACCAATCCGGATGCTGAGGCTTCCTTCCTTGGCGGCATCGTCGGCGGCTCCCGGATCGCCCGTTACGTACAGCCCCGGAATACCGAGTGCGCCCCCCGCCCGGGTAACGCTCATGATGGCATTCAGAACCGTGGCCGGCCGTTCCGTACCGGCATCCGAACCGTGGCCGCGGGCTTCAAAACCGACACAATCGACGGCGCAATCGACCTCCGGCACCCCAATAATTTCAGCAATCTGGTCGGCTAGTGGCGTATCTTTCCGCAAGTCGACAATTTCGCAACCAAAGCTTTTGGCCTGTTCCAGCCGCTCGGGAATCATGTCGCCAACAATGACGACAGCCGCGCCCAGCAGGTGACACGAAGCCGCACAAGCCAGCCCGACCGGACCCGCTCCGGCCACGTAGACAATGGAACCCGGTCCCACACCCGCCGTGACGGCACCGTGGTAGCCCGTCGGGAAAATGTCCGACAGCAAGGTCAGGTCCCGAATTTTGGCCATTGCCTGGTCTTTATCTGGAAATTTCAGCAGGTTAAAATCGGCATAAGGAACCATCACATATTCGGCCTGACCGCCAACCCAACCGCCCATATCGACGTAACCGTAGGCCGCGCCGGGCCGGGCGGGGTTGACATTCAGGCAGATACCAGTTTGGCCCACTTTGCAATTCCGGCAACGTCCGCAGGCAATGTTGAACGGAACCGACACCAGGTCCCCTTCTTTGACAAATTCCACATCGCGCCCGGCTTCGATCACCAGGCCCGTGATTTCATGGCCCAGCACCAGGCCCGCCGGGGCGGTGGTCCGGCCCCGCACCATGTGCTGGTCGCTGCCGCAGATGTTGGTTGAAACGATTTGCAGAATGACGCCGTGGTGGCACATCCGGTCGCCGATCGCCAGTTTGGGGTATTCAATGGACTGTACTTCCACCACACCGGGTTTAATGTACGCAACACCGTGGTTTTGACACATACTTCAAGGGTTTAGAGGGTTTAGAAATTCAAACAATGGTACTGATTTACTGAACTGCTTCGGCCCCGGCTTTGGCGACGGCATGGTCGTTTTCGACGGTGCTGCCAGATACGCCGATGGCTCCAATCACGTCGCCGTCGGCATTCTTGATCGGAATACCGCCCGGAAAAGTGATCAGTCCACCGTTCGCGTGTTCGATGTTAAACAGCGAGCCACCCGGTTGTGATAACTTTCCGAGTTCACCCGTGTTCATATCAAAAAAGCGGGCGGTTTTCGCCTTCTTCTGCGAAATATCGACCGATCCCAGCCAGGCGCCGTCCATGCGGGCAAAAGCCGTCAGGTTGGCCCCAGCGTCGACCACCGTGATGTTCATGACGGTTCCCAATTCTACGGCTTTGGCTTTGGCGGCTTTTACCGCAACCTCAGCCTGTTCTAATGTGATGCCAGTTGTGCTCATGATTTCGTTCTTTTAGATAAAGTGACCAATCTGTTGGTTCCTTCGGTGAACCTGAGCAAAACTAGGCAATCAGAAAAGCTTCTAGTTACACGATAATACCAACAAATACTACTATTATCCAATCCTATCGTAGTGATCAGTAAATTTTCTTATCAAAAAACGTTTATAAGGCATACCCTGAAACATGATGAACAACGGATTTCCCTTACAGACCATCAATTTGTCGGACACCCGAGAGCTGGATTCGCTGGTCGAACACCGGCGGGTTTTTACGCTGAATCACTGCGAATTGAATATTTTCGAAACTTATCGGCCATGTTCCGACGTGGTGTTGTCGTACAACGGCCTGGTTATTACAAGCATGTTGCGCGGGAAAAAGGTGATGCATTTATCCCAGAAACCCGGTTTTGATTTTCTGCCCGGCGAAACCGTCATTTTGCCGGAAGGCATTTCGATGAAAGTGGATTTCCCGGAAGCCGACGAGCGGCACCCGGTACAATGTGCCACCATTGCCCTCGACTGGCATGTGGTGACGCAAATGCTGGATTTTCTGAACGAGCGCTATCCCCGAAAAGATGAGGGAGGGGAGTGGAAGCTGAATTTTAGTCAGTATCATTTTTACAACAATCGGGAGCTGGCCAACGTCATGAACAAGCTGATCAACATCAGCATGGAAGACGATCTGGCCAAAGACGCCCTGGCCGACCTGACGCTCAAATCCCTGCTGATCCGGGTGATTCAGACGCAGAATATGGCGCTGATCGAAGACGGGCTGGCGATGAACAACCGGTTTGCCGCCGTGGTTGAATACATCCGCGAAAACCTGACGGCGAAAATCAGCGTCGAGGTGCTGTGTCAGAAAGCCTGCATGAGCAAATCCGGTTTTTTCCGAACCTTCAAAGAGACTTTTGGGTTATCGCCGGTGGAGTTTATCATCCGCGAACGGATCGGATTGGCCAAACGCCTGCTGACTAATCCAACGGCTACGGTCACCGAGGTGTGCTATCAGGTAGGGTTCAACAACCTGCATTATTTTTCGCGGCTGTTCAAAATGCTGGAAGGCGTGACGCCGACAGCCTATCGCCAGACGGTGGGATCGTGATAAATAACTGGTTACACGGGAGCTACAAAATGACACGTCCCTACGGGACTTTCTACCGTAGAAGCGAACCAATTTCTACAAAATGGGCCATCCCTCCGGGATTTTTTGGTTTTGCGCGAACCAATTTCTACAAAATGAACCATCCCTCCGGGATTTTTTTGGTTTTCATTCGGGCAACCTGTTATGCCATCCGTCCCGTCGGGATGACCCATTTTGTAGAAACCAAGTCCGCTTCTGCGGAGGATGAATCCCGTCGGGATGGTCCATTTTGTAGGAACCATGTCTGCTTCTATGGAGGATGAATCCCGTCGGGATGGCCCATTTTGTAGGAACCGCGTCTTTGCAGGAACACCGAAACAATCCCATCGGGATGATTCATTTTGTAGGAACCGTTGGAACGATTAGTCCCTGGTTTTTATTCCGACCGCAAACTCTTCACCGGATTCATCAACGCGGCTTTGATGCTTTGAAATGAAACCGTGGCAAAGGCAATGGCGACGGCGGCAAAACCGGCGAGGGCGAACATCCACCATTCTACGTCGATTTTGTAGGCAAAATCCTGTAGCCACTGGTTCATGCCGTACCAGGCGATGGGCGTCGCAATCAGAATGGAGACCAGAACCAGTTTCAGGAAGTCTGTCGACAACAATCCGACGATGTTGCCCACCGACGCGCCCAGCACCTTGCGAACGCCGATTTCTTTCGTTCGCTGGTTGGCCGCAAACGTAATGAGGCCGAACAGACCCAGGCAGGAAATGAAAATGGAGATGGCGGCAAAAATCCGGAAGGCGTCGAATACCAGTTGCTCGATCAGGTAATTTCTCGCCAGATCTTCGTCGAGGAAGGTATATCGATACACATCGTCCGGGAAAATCTGTTTCCAGGTTTGTTCAATCGCCTGGAGGGCTTGTCGCAGGTTCGGTTCATTGCCGGTGTGCGGGATGAGTTGGAGGTGAATCTGTCCGTAAAATCCGGTATTCCAGCAGAGCATGACACACGGTTCAATGACGTTTTGCAACGACCGGTTGTGAAAATTCTTCACCACACCCAGAATCGGCGCTTCTCCTTCGTTGATGACAACGGTTTGACCAATAGCGGTTTCGGGCGTGAGTCCCAGCATCTTCACCATCGTTTCGTTGACGACAAACCCGTTAAAAGGCTGGCCGTTGGGTACGATATTCGAGGTCGTGAACCAACGGCCGCTGACTAGCTGAAGGCCAAAAAGGGATTGATAGTTCAGGTCCACTACTTTGAATTCGGCCTGCCGTTTCATTTGCTCCGACTCCGATTTCAGGCGAAAATCCGTTCCGTAATGATTTTCAGTCAGGGGAGTGCCCGACGAAAAGCTCACGTTTTTGACAGCCGGATTTTGCAGTAACCGTTCCCGAAATACCGTCAGCTTGCTGTCCTGCTGGTTGCGCGGACTATTGATCGTCATCACCGCATCTTTCGTAAAACCCAATTCCTTTTGCTGGAAAAATGCCATCTGTCGCGAAACCACCAGCGTGCCGACCAGCAAGCTGTAGGTAATGCAAAACTGGAGAACAATCAGCCCCTGGCGCAGCGAAAACCCTTTTTGGGGGGCCGAAAACGTATTTTTCAGGGCTTTGATGGGCTGGAACCTCGACAACACAACCGCCGGATAGGAACCCGCTAAAACCGCCACGACGCCCACCAGACCCGCCCCAAACCACCAGACTGTGTAATCGGCATGCAGATCGAGTTCGATGAGGGTCATGGATTGGTTGATCAAAGCAAGCAACCCGTTCAGCGCACCCAGCGACAGGATTCCCGCAACCACCGTGATCACCAGACTTTCGCCAATGAACTGAACGAACAATTGCCGTTGCGAACTGCCCACTACTTTCCGGACGCCCACTTCCTTGCGCCGTTGAATGGCCTGCGCAACGCTGAGGTTGATGAAATTAAACGCTCCGATCAGAATCAGAAAAACCGCCAGACTCGCCAGCCCGCCCAAAACCGTGCGGCTGATGACGTAACTGCCAATATTCTCGCCATAACGCGTTTCGGTATGCACATCGGCCAGCGGTTGCAGCACGTAGGTTTTACGGCGAATGTCTTCGGCGTTCATGTATTTTTTCTGCAAGGCCACCAGTTTTTCCTCAAACGCCTGCGGATCAGCACCAACCGGTAGCGTGACGTAGGTGGTACCCTGGTAGTTGCCCGACCAGTTCGTCGCATAATACGGGTTATTGGCTTTGTAGAATTGGTAATTGATCAGGATATCAAACAGCAGATTGGTATTTCGGGGTGGGTTTTGAATGATTCCCGACACCACCAGCGGGTCTGAATTGTTGATGGTCAGCGTTTTCCCAAGCAAACTTTCGTAGGGAAGGGCGGCTCCGGCAAAATACCGTTCGGCCATTTTCTGGGTCAGCACCACGGCGTTGGGTTGCTGAAAGGCTGTGGTGGCATTGCCCGCCAGCCAGATTCCGTCCGGTGAAATCGCTTTAAAATCGAACGTTTTCAGGTAGTGGGCGTCGGCAAATAGCACCCGTTTTTCATCAAACCGGTACACCGTTCCATTTCCATCCGTCGAACTGATGATGCGCGAATCGGGGCCAGCGGTTTGCGTCACGCCCACCCCCGGAATCTCCCGGCGAATGGCTTCGGCCAGCGGATAGGCGGTGCTCGACCAGTATTGAACCCCGTCGGCTTTCCGGTTGTGCTCCACAATCCGGTATGTTCGATCGGCATTTGAATGGAAATGATCGAAGCTCAGTTCATACCGGATGAATACGTAAATGACCAAACAGCAGGTGATTCCCAACGACAAACCGAGCACGTTGATCAGGCTGTAGGAGCGGTTTTTCCACAACGTCCGCCAGGCGATTTTGAAGTAGTTACGGAGCATTTTTAGTGAAGAGTTATGAGTTAGGAATTAAGAGTGAAGAATTAAGAGTTGGCTGACGCACGTGTTTTCAGCTTGCGTCAGCCAACTCTTAATTCTTCACTCTTCACTCTTTGTTATTCCGAACGAAGTGAGTTAACCGGGTTCATCAAGGCGGCTTTGATGCTTTGAAAGCTGACCGTCAGACCGGCAATGACCAGGGCTGAACCACCCGCCAGCGCGAACATCCACCATTGGATTTCCACTTTGTATTCAAAATCCTGCAACCACTTGTCCATCGCGTACCAGGCAATGGGCGAAGCAATCAGCATCGACAGCACCACGAGTTTCAGGAAGTCTTTCGACAGCAGCGTGACAATACCGGAAACGGAGGCTCCCAGCACTTTGCGGATGCCGATTTCCTTGGTACGAGCCTCCACCGAGAACGTGATCAGGCCGAGCAGGCCCAGACTGGCCACCAGCAACGTCAGGCCCGTAAACCCGTTGAACAAGCGCATCAGTTGCTGTTCCTTGGCGTACAGTCTGTCGTAGGCATCGTCGAGGAAATAATAATCGAAGGGCACAATGGGCTTGCTGCCGTCGTAAAGGGCTTTCAGTTTTTCCAGCGATTTTTCCACGTCCGTATGAGCATTGAGCCGAACCAGCAGAAAACCGCCGTTGGCAACCAGCGCCCGGGCCGAATCACTGACAACGCTCAGTTGCATGGGCGAAACCGGCCCGTGCAGACTTCGTACGTGGAAATCGGCGACCACACCGGCGGTTTTCGCCCCTTTAAACGGCGGAGCCTGTTGCTGCGGATTGCCCTTGATCCCGGCTTCTTTCATCAGCGTCTGGTTGAAAACTGTCAGTTCGTTTGTCACCGGTTTTTGTTCCCAGCCGACGGGCGCGTACAACCAGCGAATGCCCATCATTTTGAAGAACGTTTTGTCCACCGACAGGACATTCACCATGACCTGTTTTTTGGTTTTTTCCGTCTTCATAAACCAGGTAGAAATGTTGTCGGTAAACAACGCCGTATTGGAAACCGCCACGTTTTCGGGACCCGCCCATTGCCGAACGGCGTCACGAAGGGCCGGAAATTGCGTCGCCATTTCAGCATCGATTTTCATCGCTACAACTTGTGATCGGTTGATGCCCAGGTTTTTAGTGCGTAAAAACCGCATCTGGGTATACAACACGATGCTGCAAATCAACAGGCCAATCGAGGTGGCAAACTGTACGGTGGTGAACACCCGCCGAACCGCGGCCCCGCTTCGTCCCGAACTCATCGTGCCTTTCAGGACTTCCTGCGGCCGAAACCGCGACAGCAGCAGGGCCGGATAGCTACCCGCCAGCAGCGAACAGCCCAGCCACAACGTCAGCAGCAACATCCAGTAGGATCCCTGTTGCAACACCCGGTTGTCCATGTGCAGGTCCAGCGCCTGATTGGCCCACGGAAACAGCGCCTGCAAAATGCCCAGCGACAGCGCAAACGCCAGCGTGGTGGTCAGGAACGATTCCGTAAAAAACTGGCCGATCAGTTCCCCGCGTTGTCCGCCGACCGCTTTCCGAACGCCCACCTCCCGGGCGCGTTTGGTGGCGCGGGCGGTGGTCAGGCTCACGTAGTTGATGACTGCCAACGCCAGAATGACGAGGGCGACGGTCAGGAGAATATAGAGTGATTGCCGGCCGGTTTTGGGTGCCATCCGGCTGTCGAGGTGCAGCGCAGGCATGGCTTCCAAAATGTAGTTGGCCGTCATATCCACGAACTGAATCCCGGCTTTTACTTTTTTGAGCTTGGCTTCAACCTGGGCGACATGGGTTCCCGGACGCAGTACCAGGTAATGGGTCAGAAAACCGGCTGATTTATAGACGCTTTGCGCCGTTGCTCCCAGCGTGGGCATTGAACTGAGTGAAACCAGCGCGTTGAACTGAATAACCGAGTTGGTCGGCAGGTCGTCGAGCACGCCGGAAACCGTGAGCGTGTAGTGTTTGTCGTAGACCAACGGGCGTCCGATGGGATACTGGTTTCCGAAATACTTTTCGGCCAGCGCGCGGGTCAGCACGATGCGGCCCGGTTCGCTGAGCGCCGTCTTCGGATTTCCGCTGAGCAATCGAACGCCCAGAACCGACAGAGCCGGGCTGTCGGCAACACCGATCTTTTCTTCCTTAAACCGGTGTTTTTCATCCGATTGCAACACAACATCGCCAAACCCTTCGGATAACCGCACCACCTCTTCCGCTTCCGGAATCTGTTGCTTGATGGCCGTAGCGAACGACTCGTGCAAACCGGCCATCATAAATTCCTCACCTCCGTAGTTGGCAACGGAAAGCAGACGGTAGGTTCGCTCGGCAAACGGATGATGGCGGTCGTAATGGAATTCGTGCCAGACGTACAGGGCAATGAACGTGCTGACGGCCAGTCCGACGGTTAAGCCGAGGATGTTCAGGAGGCTGAACAACGGGTTGTATCGCAACTGGCGAAGGGCGATTTTGAAGTAGTTCCGGATCATAAGCTTTTTTAGTTAAGAGTGATGAGTTAAGAGTGATGAGTTATGACGGGGCGCCCGTGCGATTAAAGAAGAATGCGTCAGCCAACTCTTAACTCTTCATTCTTAACTCCTTATTCCGAACGCAGTGAGGTAACCGGATTCATCAAAGCCGCTTTAACACTTTGGAACGAAACCGTTAAGAACGCAATGAAAACCGCCAGCGACCCCGCCAGCGCGAAAACCCACCACGACAATTCTACTTTATACGCAAAATCCTGCAACCAGTTTTTCATCACGTATCCCGCAATGGGCGTGGCTATTCCGATGGAAATCAGAACCAGTTTCAGAAAATCTACAGAAAGCAACCGGACAATGTTGGTAACACTGGCTCCTAATACCTTCCGAACGCCGATTTCCTTGGTACGCTGTTCCGCGGTAAAAGCCGCCAGCCCGAACAAACCCAGGCAGGCAATCAGGATGGCAAAGCCGGTGAGAGCCAGAATGATTTTGCCCATACTCAGCTCATTGACGTACAGTTGGCGGTAGGTTTGATCCAGAAACGCATACGAAAACGGTTTGGCGGTTTTATAGCGATCATACACCTGCTGAATGGACGCCAGCGTTTCCGAAGTGGGTGCCCCTTTGGCCAGCTTTATGTATAAATAATCCCGGAAAGTCGTATCACTCCCGACAAACAAAGCCATGGGTGCAATGCCATAAGCCATCGTCATGAAATTAAAATCCTTCACAACGCCCACTACGGTTTTTGTCATTCCCCGCCCTAAATCAAGGCTTTGTTCGTAGTTTTTTGGGTCGACTCCCAGTTGTTTCGCTGCACTTTCATTGAGGACGATCTGGTTAGTGGTCGCCCAATCAAGCCCTTTTCGGGGAGCGATGGCCCACTTGATGTTCATGGTTTCGATAAATTCAGCATCTACCGTATAAGTGGTAGCGATCACTTCTTTTTTGCCATCCATTCGTTTCAACTGCCAGCTACTCGAAAAGGGACCATACATCAGCAGGGTTGAAGCCGCAACCGATTCAACGCCTTTCAACTGATTGATCTCGGCCCGAATGGCTTTGCTGTATTTATCCAGACCGTCTTCCGGGTCCAGATGTACCGTCACCACCCGCTCGCGATCAATGCCGAGGTCTTTCTGCAGGAACAGATCCAACTGGTTTTTAATCAGAATAGAACCGATCATCAGCGCAATGGAAACCGTAAACTGAAAAACCGTCAGCCCTTTCCGAATCCGGAGCGCACTACCCGCTGCGCTGAATTTGCCTTTTAACGACTGGATTGGTGAAAAACCGGAAAGCAGCAAAGCCGGGTAACTTCCCGAAAGCAGAATGCTCAGGATGAAAAATCCAGCCGTCGGAATCAGGAAGAAGGGGCTTGTCAAAAAGTTCGGGTCGATGGTGATTTGGAGTGTATTGCAGAAAACCGGTTGCAATACGGTGAAAATCAGCATGGCAAGACAGAAAGCGAGGGTTACATACAGTGCTGATTCCAGGTAAAACTGAACGACGAGTGCTTTGCGGGCGGCTCCCACCACCTTCCGAATGCCAATTTCCTTCGCGCGGATTATAGAACGCGCCGTGGTCAGACTCACGTAATTGATGAGTGCCAGGAGCAGAATGAGTCCACCGACCACTGAAAAGATACCGACCCGTTTGTAGGTTAGGTTCTGGACGCGAAAATGATAATCGAAAAGCGGATAGAGCCGGTAACGGTCTCTACCATCTTTAATCATCTCTTCTTTACTCAGCAGCGATGGTATTTTCTGTTCAATGTCGTGCGTGGTCGTCCGGGCACTGAGCAGAAAATACGTTTCATAACTTCCGCCGGTTCCCACGCTCTCCTGAATTTCGTCGGCTTTCTTTTCGCCCAGAAAACCGGCATGCCAGTTCCGTTCAATCGCGCGATGGGTGGTCATATCGCCCAGAAAATCAAACTGGATGGACGAGTTGAACGGCGGATTTTTTACCACACCGACCACTTGTAACCGGTGGGCTTTATCGTACAGGATCGTTTTTCCCAGCGGGTCCGCATCACCGAAATACTTGCGGGCCATGCGCTCGGTCAGCACCACCGTGGCCGGGCGGGTCAACACGGTTTTGGGATCGCCTTTCAGGAGTTGAAAAGAAAATAACCGCAGAAAACCGGGGTCGGCAAACCGGAAGTCCGATTCAAAGGCTTTGTGGTCGGCATCGCTCTGAATCAGTTTGCTGTTAAAGCCTTTTTCCGTCAAACGGGCAAAGTCGTCAACACCGGGGCAGGCGGCTTTGACCTTTTCGCCAAACCGGTATGACATCGTGGGGGCTGAAAACGACCGCTCGCCCTCCTCGTGCCGGAGTTCCACCTTCACGATCCGGCGGCCATTGGCGTGAAACCGGTCGTAGCTGTACTCATGGGCAACATAGAGCACGATCAGCAAGGTCACGACCAGGCCAATGGCCAGACCCAACACATTGACCAGACTGATGGTGCGGTTTTTCCAGAACGTCCGCCAGGCGATTTTGAAGTAGTTCCAGATCATAAGCTTTTTTAGTTAAGAGTGATGAGTTAAGAGTTGGCTGACGCAAGCTGAAAACACGTGCGTCAGCCAACTCTTAACTCATCACTCTTAACTCATTATTCTTTTTCATTCCGAACGCAGTGAGTTAACCGGATTCATCAAAGCCGCTTTGATGCTTTGGAACGAAACCGTTAAGAACGCAATGGCAACGGCAATGACTCCGGCGATGACAAATACCCACCACTCGACCTCAATTTTGTAGGCAAAATCCTGCAACCACCGGTTCATGGCCCACCACGCCAGGGGCGAAGCCAGCACGATGGCGATCAGAACCAGCTTTAGAAAATCTTTGGAAAGCAGCAGGACGATGTTCGGCACCGATGCGCCCAGCACTTTCCGAATGCCGATTTCTTTGGTGCGCTGGGCGGTTGTATAGGCCGATAAGCCGAACAAACCTAAACACGCGAGCAGAATGGATAGAAAGGAAAAGACGCTGAAAATCTGGCCCGTACGGGTTTCGGCGGAATAGAGCTTGTTGAATTCTTCGTCCATAAACTCGTATTCGAACGGGCGGGAGGGGACGACTGCTTTCCACTTTTCTTCCATAAACTGAAGCGTAGCGGGCAACCGGCTTCCCGACAATTTGACCAGCAGGACATTGCCACTGGCTTCCGGAAAAATGACCAGCGAACTGATTTTCTGTTTCATGGAGGCAAAGTGGAAATCTTCGACCACGGCGCCAACCGTACCGGGCCGATCTCTACCCATGTCCATTTTCTGCCCAACCGCTTCCTGGGGCGTCTTCCAGCCCATTTCTTTCACGGCGGCTTCGTTCAGAATGAAATGAAAATGAAGCAGGCTGTCGCTGCCGGGCGTGGTCGCCTGCTCCAGATCGGTCGGTGTCCAGTCGCGACCCGCCACAATCCGAAGGTCCATCGTTTTGACGAAATCCTCATCGGCGGGCAGGGCCGTCACCGATTTGTACTGGTCGTCCGGGGTGCCGGTTCGGTGCATGCCGTAGCCGCCGTTGATGTAAACCGGTGATTCATAAGCCCGTGTCACCTGCTGCACATCGGCGTTTCGTTTGAATTCGGACTTTAAGGCCCGGATTTTTTCGTTCACCTGCCGGTCGGCGGGCAACACCAGTACATGATCTTTGCTGTAACCCAGTTTTTTGTCCTGAATGTAGGACAACTGGTTGCGAACCAGCATCGTGCAGACAATCAAAAAGGCGGTGATGGCAAATTGAAACACGATCAGCGCCCGGCGAAATTGCCCCGCTCCGGCGGTTTTTAAATGCCCTTTCAGGACATGAACGGGTTCATAGCGGGCCAGCACCAGCGCCGGATAACCGCCCGCTATGAAACTGACCAGCAGCACAATTCCCATCAGAAGCAGCAGATTCCGGGATTCCATCAGAACGTCGAACGAAAATTCCCGGTCAGACAAGTCGTTGAAAAGTGGAAGACCCAGGTAAACCAGCAACAAACCCAGCCCCAGAGCCGCAAAGGTGACGATCACCGACTCGCCGATGAACTGCCCGAACAATTGTCCCTGCAACGCGCCCATCACCTTCCGAACGCCCACTTCCTGCGCCCGCTCCACGGCCCGCGAGGTGGCCAGGTTGATGTAATTGACGCAGGCAATGATCAGGATCAACACCGCCACAGAGCCGAAAATATAGAGGTAAACCAGATCGCCGTTGGGTTCGAAATTACCCTCGACGTCGGAGTGGAGATGCACCTTTTGCAGCGGTTCGAGGTGGTAGGTCAGGTAATTACCGCCCGTCATCTCTTCCTTGCTGAACTGCGTTTTCATGAAACCCGGAATCTTGGCCTGTAGCGTGGCAATCGACTCCGGTTTGCGCAGCAGCAAATAGGTGGCATAATTGGCCGAAAACCACTGCTCGTTTTTCGACGCGGAGAGGGTCGTAAACGAAGCCAGCAGGTCGTACTTGATTTGGGAATTGTCCGGGCAATCTTCCACCACGCCCGTGACGGCATAGTCTTTGTCACCACCCCCGGCGTTGATCCGGACGGTTTTCCCGACCGGGTTTTCGTTCCCGAAATACTTTTTGGCCGACGACTCCGACAGGACGACCAGATTGGGGCCGGCCAGGGCGGTTTTCGGATTTCCCTGTTTCAACCGAAACGAGAAGATGTGGAACAAGGCTGAATCGGCGTAGACCACTTTCTTCTCACTGAATTTCCGGTCGGCATAACTGACCACAGCCTGCCGGTTTTCCATCCGGACGCCCGATTCTACTTCGGGAAACTGCCGCCCGAATTCCGGGGCTACCTTCGTTCCGGTTTGCGGGACTTTGTTGACCTGCCCTTCCATGCTGTATTCCATCACGACCCGCACCGTCCGGTCGGCTTTCTGCTGAAAGGAATCGTAACTCAACTCGTGCGAAATGTACAGATACAGCAACAGACAGGACGCCAGCCCGACGGCCAGTCCGAACACGTTGATCCCGGAAAAAACCTTGTTTCTCCACAGATTGCGAAAGGCGATTTTGAAGTAATTTTGTAGCATATGGTTTTTAGTTATGAGTGAAGAGTTATGAGTGAAGAGTTATATGCGTCGGACAACCGCTCGGGCGGCCAAATCATAACTCTTCACTCATAACTCTTTATTCTTCATTCCGAACGAAGTGAGGTAACCGGGTTCATCAATGCCGCTTTGATGCTTTGAAACGAAACCGTGGCAAACGCGATCAGGATGGAAACGACGCCGACCAGCCCAAACACCCACCATTCCACGTCGATTCGGTAACTGAATTCCTTCAGCCAGCTTTCCATCGCATACCACGCAATCGGGGTCGCAATGACGAGCGCCAGCAGCACCAGTTTCAGAAAGTCTTTGGAAATCAGGGCGACAATTCCCGTAACGGAGGCTCCCAACACTTTCCGAACGCCAATCTCTTTGGTGCGCCGTTCGATGGTGAACGTGGCCAGTCCCCATAAACCAAGGCAGCAGATTACCAGCGCAATACCGGCAAATACGCGGAGAAGCGCGAATTGCCGCTGTTCGTCTTGGTACAATTCCTGCAGGCTGTCGTCCAGGAATTTGGCGTCAAACAGGCTTTCCGGATACATTTCTTTCCAGGCGGTTTCAATAGCCGCCATCGTGCCCGTATAGTTGCTCGTCCGCAAGTTGAGTCCGACGGAATAGTAGAATTCCGGCAGGTTCATCATCACCATCGGCTCGATGGGATTGTGGAGTGAACTGGTGTGAAAATCCTTCACCACGCCCACGACTTCGGCTTCAATGTCGTTGATACCCACCCGGATCCGACGCCCCAGAATCTGTTCAGGTTTGGCATAGCCCAGTGCCTTGACGGTATTTTCGTTCACCACAAACGCATACCGGCGCTTTTCTTCCGGTATGGAACCCGAAATCGCCACGGTATCGCGGTGTTCGAGGAAACGCCCGGCGACCAGCTTTAAACCGTACGTCTTGAGGTAATCAGCGTCGGCCAGTTTGAGCGAGATGTTAATTTTCTTCGTCGGATTCGCCGGGTCGGGGCGCATGTCGGTACCGAAATTGTTGGGCGATGTCGGTGCTCCCAGCGCAAACGAAAGGTGCTCGACCCCCGGAATCTGCCGCAGCGACTGCCCCAAAACCACCATTTTCTTCGAATCCGGGATGGCAACCGTCACAATGGCGTCCCGTTTGAAACCCAGGTCTTTCTGCCGGAAATAATTCATTTGCCGGTAAATGATCAGGACGCCCACCGCCAGAATGAGGGATATGGAAAACTGGAAAACGACCAGTCCCTGCCGCAGCCAGACGCGCCCGGAGCGAAGACCACCCGCTTCCGTAGCGGTTTTCAACGCGCGAATCGGTCGGAAACGGGCGAGGAAAAACGCCGGATACAAACCCGCTAGCAAGGCCGTGAACAACGCCAGCGCCACCAGAATAGCGCTGGTCTGAAGCCACTCCGAGGTAATCTGTTTCTGCAAAAAATCGTTGACAACCGGCAAGAGGAAGTTGGTGAGCAGCAACGACAGCAGGGCCGAAATGCCGGTCAGCCACAGGGCCTCGCTCAAAAACTGCCAGACCAACTGCCCTTGCGTGGCACCGATCACTTTCCGGACACCCACTTCCTTGGCGCGCGTCATGGCGCGGGCCGTCGACATATTGATGAAATTAACGCAGGCAATCAGCAAAACAAACAGACCAACGGCACCGAAAACGTAGAGATACGTGGGCGAAATGGCAGCCGTCAAGATGGTGCCTTCGTAGTCGGGGTTGAAATGAATGTCGTGGAGCGGCTGGAGAACCAATGTGCTGGTTTCGCCGTCGCGGCTGGAAAAGTATTTTTTCTCAGCCTGCCGAAGCCGGGCGGCATACTGCTCCGGCGACTTGCCCTCGGGCAAAACCGTAAACACACTCCCGCCCGAACGAAGGCCCCACTGGTCGATGCCGAACGAGAAGAACGTTTTCATCGACACAAAAGACACCAGCATCGTTACCGGAAAATTCGTTTGGGAAGGCATGTCCCGCATGACACCCGCCACTTGCACCTTTAGATCGTTGCTGATTCGCAGCGTTTTGCCGAGGGCCGAAGCCGAGCCGAAATACTTTTGAGCGGTTTTCTGGGTTAAGATGACTTTATTGGGTTCGGCGAGAACGTTCTTCCCGTTTCCTTCGACCATTTCAATATCAAACAGGTCGATGAAGTCGGGTTCCGCAAAAACGACGTTGTCTTCTTTCAGAATTTTCTGGGGCGAAACCAGCACGGAAAGGTCGCGGTCAGCGTGAATGCGGGTCACTTTCGGCCAGTCGGCAAAGTCGGTACGCATCGCGGGTGCCAGCGGATAGGGGGTAATTCCCGACTTTTCGGCCTCGGCACCCGTCGTTCGGATGAGGTTCACGCGGTAGATCCGGTCGCCCTGCTTCAGGTGACGGTCGTAACCCCATTCGTTCTGAACAAAGAGCAGAATCAGCAAACAGGTCGTTAGGCCGAGCGTCAGCCCGATCAGGTGAATACTGGTGGTGGCCGGGTGTTTCAACAGGTTCCGCCAGGCGATTTTGAAGTAGTTACGCAGCATGTCCTTTTTTAGTTACGAGTTAAGAATGAAGAGTTAGGAGTTAAAACCGCAGACATTTTAATTTTTAACTTTTCACTCTTAACTCTTCATTCCGACCGAAGTGACTTCACCGGGTTCATCAACGCGGCTTTGATGCTTTGAAAACTGACGGTAATAAAAGCAATAAGCAGTGCCAAACCGCCCGCGGCTACGAAAATCCACCAAGGAATTGTGATCTTGTACGCAAAGTTTTGCAACCATCGATTCATGGCCCACCACGCCATCGGTGACGCAATTAGAATGGCGATGATGACCAGTTTTAGAAAATCGGTGGAAAGTAATAACACGATATGGGATATGGAAGCGCCCAGCACCTTCCGGACGCCAATTTCCTTGGTGCGTTGCTGGGCCGCAAAAGCCGCTAATCCGAACAGCCCGAGGCAGGAAATCAGGATGGAAATGGCAGTGAAATAAGTCACGATGCGCGACGTACGGACTTCGGCCTGGTAATTTTTCTGGAAATCTTCGTTCAGAAACGAATATTCGAACGGTTCGTCGGGGCGCAGGGCTTTCCATTTCCGTTCCAGAAAACCCAGCACATTTTCCATATTGTCTGAATTGACGTGCGCAATGATGTAGTTGAAGTACGGGCGGGTCATCAGCATAAAAGCGTACGGCTCAATGGGTTGATGGAGGTTTTCGTGGTGAAAGTCTTTCAGAACACCAATCACTTCGTACTGGTACGTCTGCCCGTGCCAATTAAAATTCAGTTTTTGCCCAATGGCTTTGCGGAGTGGAATCTGAAGCTTTCGCAGGGTTGATTCATTGACAACGAGCCGGTTGTTGGTATCGCCGGGAAATTGCCGCGAGAACAACCGTCCGGCCACCAGTTTGAAACCCATCGTTTGCAGATATTCAAAATCGACCTCGCTGTTTTTGACATTCTGCATTTCATTGACGGTTTGATCCGGGCGATACAAACCAAAAGTCGTGGGGTTCATAATGCCGGGATAATACTGGGTTCCGGCCGCCGAAACCACCTGGTTATTCCGTAAAATCTCGTTCCGAAACGCCGTATACATCCCGCGCGACTCAATGCTCCGCAACGGAATGGCAATTTGCTGATCCTGCGTAAAACCCAGCGACTGATTCCGCAAAAACCGCATCTGTTCCTGAATCACGAACGTGGCCAGCACCAGCCCGATGGCGACCACAAACTGAAAAACCACCAGCCCGCGACGCAAAGCCACCGCCGACAGGCTGTTGACAAACTTGCCCTTCAGCACCTGAGCCGGATTGAACATCGACAGGAAAAACGCCGGGTAACTGCCGGCTATTAAACCGGTCAGCAACGCCAGCCCGATGAATGCCAGCGCGATCTGCGGCTCCATCAGCTCCGACATTTGTAATGATTTACCAGCCAGTTGGTTAAACACCGGCAACAGGAGCGAAACCAGCGTAAAGGCAACTACCAGCCCAATCAACGACAAAACCATCGACTCCCCCAGAAACTGCCCGATCAGCGAACCCCGCTGCGCGCCCATTACTTTTCGAATACCGACTTCAGCCGCCCTTTTGGCCGACCGGGCGGTGGATAGATTCATGAAGTTGATGCAGGCAATGACGAGGGTAAAAACCGCAATCGACGCCAGAATATACAGGTACGTCATGCTGTTGGTCGGCGTTACGATGCTCTGAATCTGGCTGTACAAATGAAGCTCCGGAACCGGAATCAGGAAGAGTCGTTTATCGTAACCGTACCGTTTCAGTTCACTGCGCATGTATTTTTCGACAAACGCCGGTATTTTCTGTTCCAACTGCTGCGCGTCGGCATCCGGTCTTAACCGGAGGTAAGTAGTAAAGAGGTTGTTATTGGTATAATCCAGATTGGGCTGCCGAAGGTAATCGCCGATCATGCCGACATACATCGGTACAAAAAACCGGGCATTGATGTGGGAACGGGCACTTTCATCGCGGTAAACGCCCGACACCCGGAAATTGTAGCCGTTGCCCGTCGAGCCGCTGATCCGCACGGTTTTATTCAGGGCGGGTGTATTTCCGAACAATTTATGGGCTACTTCTTCCGATAATACAATCGAGTTGGGCTGAAACAGGGCTTTTTTAGAATTGCCTTCCGTGAATTCGTAGGAAAAGAGATCAAAGAACGTCGAGTCGACCTGATAGCCCTGGGTTTCGTAAAAGGACTTCATCGGCTTGCCCGCTTCCTGCACCTGCAGCAACGTTTTGTCATCCATGATGTTGACGTAAAGCCGCGCGACTTTTTCGACCTCCGGAAATTCCGATTGAATCGCGGCTGCCATCGGCCCCGAAAGGCTGGGGTATTCTTCATTTAATCCGGGCGATTTGACGGCGCTCGACATCAAATACAATTGCTTCGCGTGTTGGTGGTGTTGATCGAACGATAATTCGCTCCGGATGTAGAGCAACAGCAACAGACAGCACGTCATGCCAACCGACAGACCGAGAATGTTGATGGCCGAGAATGTCTTGCTTCGCAGGAGATTCCGGACGGCAATTTTTAAGTAGTTCGCTAGCATAACTTTACATTCTTAACTCTTCATTCCGAACGCAGTGACTTCACCGGATTCATCAACGCGGCTTTGATGCTTTGAAAACTGACGGTGGCAAAGGCAATCAGCACGGCCAGCAGACCCGCCAGCGCAAACACCCACCACTCCAGGTCGATCTTATAGGCAAAGGCGGTCAGCCACTGGCTCATTGTCCACCAGGCAATCGGAGACGCAATCAAAATGCCGATCAGCACCAGCTTCAGGAAATCTCTGGAAAGCAGCGCGACAATGCCCGCGATCGACGCACCCAGCACCTTGCGGATTCCGATTTCCTTGGTGCGTTGCTGGGCCGTAAACGTCGCTAAACCGAACAGCCCCAGGCAGGAAACCAGAATGGCGATTCCCGCAAAGAAGTTGAACAACTGCCCCGTCCGCTGTTCCGATTTATACAGCTCGTTGTATTGCACGTCCATAAACTGGTAGTCGAACGGATAATCAGGACTGTATTTTTTCCAGAGTTTTTCGGTAGCCGTAATGGCTTTGGAGGCATCCCGACCCGTGGTTTTGATGTAAAGCCGCCCCAAATTGGTGTTGTTCCGGTAAAAGAAAACCGCCGGTTCCACTTTCTGGCGCAGGGAGGCAAAATGGAAATCTTTCACGACACCGATGATGATTCCTTTCGTTTGGCCGAGCGTAAAACTTTTGCCGATGGGATTTTTAATGCCCGTATTTTTCACGGCGGTTTCGTTCAGGATGACGTGCATCGAGTCGGCGGGGGAGCCCGTAAAGGTTTCTCCCTGCACCATTTTCAAACCGAAGGTGGAAATGAAATCTTTCTCAACCTGCATCCGGTTGATGATAAACATGCTGTTTTTGGGCTTTCCGTCCCAGTCCGTATCGCCGGTTGAATTGCCTAAACTGAGCAGATTTCCATTCGAAGCGGTTACGCTCCGGACACTGGGCTGGCGCGACAATTCGGCCTTGATCGCATCGAAATGCTTCAACATATCGCCGGTCATCCAGAACGCGAAGACATTTTCCCGGTCATAGCCCAGATTTCGCTCGCGCATAAACCGCAGTTGGTTGCCAATCACGAGGGTTCCCACGATCAAAGCCGTCGAAAAGGCAAACTGGGTGATCACCAGCGTTTGCCGGAACGTAACGCCTTTGCCACCCGTTGCCATTTTTCCGCGCAACACTTTCAAGGGTTCGAACGACGACAAAACCAGAGCCGGATAGATTCCCGCAACGGCCAGGGTAAATACCAAAGCACCCACCAACACCAGCCAGGTTTGCGGATCGGCCAGCGAGAAGGGTTGGGTTTTGCCGGTCAGTTCCTGATAAGTAGATTCCAGCCCTTTGATCAGCCCGATGGCCAGCAGCAGTGCGACGACAAAAATCAGGAGTGATTCGGCCAGAAACTGCCCGATCAGGTGCTGGCGACCCGCGCCGACGACCTTCCGGACACTCACTTCCTTCGCCCGTTGTGTGGCCCGCGCCGTGGCCAGGTTGACGTAGTTGATACAGCCGATGGCCAGCAGAATCAGGGCGACGATGCCCATCATTTTCACTTCCTGCATGGCACCGGGCGTGCCGTCGGGCCGGTAGAGGTGGATGTCGGTCAGCGGTTGTAGGCGGTACACCGTCACCTGATCGTATTGGTTGCTGGCGTGATGAACGTCGTTCAGGGTTTTAACGATCTTGTCCAGATTGGCCCGTGGATCGATCCGGAAAAAGGTCTGGGCGTACCAGTTTCCCCAATCCGAATCCATCGACTTCCAGTAATCGTTGGCCTGATAGCCTTTGGCAACGATCTCCAGCGGAAACAGCATGTTGCATTTGATGCTGGAGTTGTCCGGGAAATCGCGGATGATGCCGCTCACGACGAAGTTCTGCTTTTTCGGAACCGAATACAGGATTTTTCCCACCGGTTCGGCCGAACCAAAGTATTTCAAAGCCGCCGATTCTGTCAGAACGACCGATTGCCGGTCGGGGAAAGGACGCTCGCGGTTCCCTTTAACCCATTCGAAACTAAAAAACGTGAAGAAACCCGGATCGACGTAGACGGCTTTTTCTTCCACCAGCGTTTTGTCCTGCACCTTGAAAGGCGACGAATCGTAGTTTCCAACGATGCGCACGGCGTCTTCCACCGACGGCATTTGCTGTTTGGCATGTGCCGCCACGGGGGCCACGATCTGGCCCGAAAACTGCTGCGCCGTGCCGGAGCCAAAACCACCGTTGACGCGGTAAATCCGATCCGCATTCGCATGAAAGCGGTCGAAACTCATTTCGTCTTTCACCCACCAGAGCAGCAGAATACCGATTCCCAGTGCCACGGCCAACCCGCCAATGTTGATGGCCGAGTAGCCTTTGTTGTTGAGCAGACCCCGCCAGGCGGTTTTGAAGTAATTGCGAATCATACCCTTTTTTTAGTTAAGAGTGAAGAGCATTAGCCAACTCATCACTCTTAGGATTTACGTCTGATAATTCATTGCACTTCCGCTTTTTGCCCCTAAATCCCCTAAAGGGGACTTTTAGCATCCGGATTAGGCTGCGTCCAAGTCCCCTTTAGGGGATTTAGGGGCAAAAAGCGGAAGTATTAACTCTTCACTCCTTATTCCGACCGCAACGAAGTAACCGGATTCATCAGAGCCGCTTTCACGGACTGAAACGAAACCGTCAACAGTGCAATCGCCAGTACCAGCACGAACGGCAGTGCAAAAAGCCACCAATTTATATCGGCCCGGAACGCATACGTGTTGAGCCATTGGCTCACGGCCAGCCACGCCAGCGGAGTCGCTACCACGCAGGCAATCAGAATCAAAATCGCAAATTCTTTGTAGAGCATCCGCACGATCTCGGGCACCGTGGCCCCCAGCACCTTGCGAATGCCAATTTCTTTGGTCCGCTGGGCCGTGGTGAACGACGCCAGCCCGAATAGACCCAGACACGCGACCAGAATGGCTAAACCGGTGAACAAACCGAACACTTGCCCAAACCGCTGATCGGCCTGGTATTGCGCGTTGAAATGTTCATCCAGGAAGAAGTATTCAAACGGATTGCCGGGGAAAAACCGGTTCCATTCGCTTCGGACGGTAGCGATCGTGGTGTTCAGTTGACTGGATGCCATCTTGATCGAAAAATAACCGCCCGCATCCGGAATGAGCCGGAGAATCAGCGGTTCGAAGGCATCCCGCAGCGATTGCTGGTGAAAATTGTCGGTGACGCCAACGATGGTAAACGTTTCGCCCCAGAAATCAATTTCTTTGCCAATCGACTCTTCCGGCTTGTTGAAACCCAGTTGCTTGATCGCCATTTTGTTGAAAATGACGGCTTTCTTTTCCAGGCCGTACTCTTTCGAAAAATCGCGCCCGGCCAGCAGTTTCAGGTCGAAGGTTTTCAGGAAGTCGTAATCGACGGCAATCACCCGGTATTGGCTTCCCTTGCTTTCGTCGGTGCCTTTCAATCGAATGCCGCCCGCGTTCCAGTCCGACGCCTGACCCGGCACCACCGACGACGCGGCCACGTGCCGGATGGCGGGTTGGCGCAGCAGTTCTTCTTTAAAAGCCACCATCTGCCGCATAAACGTGGAATCCAGACGGATGATGGGCGGATTGACGACCAGCGTCTGATCGATGTTGATACCCAGACTTTGTTCCTGCATGAAGCTGATCTGCCGAAAAACCGCCAGCGTGCCGACGAGCAGAAACAGCGAAGCCGCAAACTGAAAAATGACCAGCGATTTCCGCAGAATGATGCCCTGCCGCGACGTCACCATCTTGCCTTTCAACACCGTGACCGGCCGGAAACCGGACAAAACAAACGCCGGATACAAGCCCGAAAAGAAGGTTCCGATGACGAACAAGGTTGCCAACGCCAGCCAGAACGACCCGTTTCCCAGCAGCGACAGCGTCAGGTGCTGGCCCGACAGCGTATTGAACAAGGGCATCACGGCCACGACAAACCCCAGCGCCAGAACCACCGCCAGGCCGTTCAGCAAGACCGATTCAATCAGAAATTGCCGGATCAACTGCCCCCGCTGCGACCCGACGGCTTTGCGAATGCCGACTTCCTTGGCGCGGTTGATGGCCCGCGCCGTCGCCAGATTGATGTAGTTGACCCAGGCAATGACGACGATGAAAAACGCAATCGCCAGCAGCAGATAAACCGTGTTGCCGTCGCCGTTGGGTTCGGCTTCCTCCATCAGGTGCGAGTAGAGGTGAATGTCTTTCAGGGGTTGCAGCGTATAGACCGCACCGGCATCGTATTTTTTCAGTTCGGCTCCAATGGTTTTTTCAATGTACGGCACAAACTTGGCTTCGAGCGCTTTCGGATTCGCGTCAGGGCGGAGCAGCAAATACGACATCGCCCCGTCCCACATCCAGGCATTGTCCGGGTTGTTGTCCGGCCCCATTTCTTTCACAAACGTCACGTGCGGAATCAGCAGATCCGCGTGCAGATGCGTATTGGCTGGCATGTCTTTGTAAACACCCGTTACTTTAACCGCCTTCCGCTGGTTGAACCGGATGGTTTTGCCCATAGCCTGTTCATTTCCAAACAGCTTTTTAGCAACGGTTTCGGAAAGAACAACGGTATTGGGTTCGGCCAGGGCGGTGGTGGGATCACCGGCGAGCAGGGGATAGGAGAAGATTTTGAAGAACGATTGGCTGGCCACAAAAACCTTCTCAACTTTCAGGCTTTTTTCGCCGTAATCGGCAATCAATGCCCGGCGCTTCAGCACTTTGACGTAATCTTCCACCTCCGGGAAGGTCGCTTTGAACGAGTTGCCAGCCGCCTGGGCACCCCCGGCCCATTGCGTGCTCAGTTTGCCCTTGTCATACCGATCCTGTTTGACGCGGTAAATCCGATCGCCCTTCGCGTGAAACTGGTCGTAGCTCAGCTCAAAATCCACATATTGCAGAATCAGGAGACAAGCCGCAATCCCGATGGACAGCCCGACAATGTTGATGGCCGAGAACACCTTGTGGCGCACCAGATTCCGAAACGCGATTTTGAAATAGTTCGTTAGCATGTTGTGTAAAATTATGAGTGAAGAGTTATGAGTTAAGAGTTAGAAATGCAGACATCCATTTTAACTCTTAACTCTTAACTCTTAACTCTTAACTCTTCACTCTTTTCACTCCGACCGAAGTGAGGATACCGGATTGGTTAAGGCCGCTTTGATGCTCTGGAAACTCACCGTGGCGAAGGCGATTAGAATGGCGAGCAAACCCGCAACGGCGAACATCCACCACGCCAGTTCGATCTTGAACGCGTATTCTTTCAGCCATTGACTCATGAGCCACCACGCCAGCGGGGATGCAATGACAATGCCGATCAACACCAGTTTCAGGAAGTCTTTCGACAACAGGATCACAATACTGCCAACACTGGCTCCCAGCACTTTGCGTACCCCGATTTCTTTGATCCGCTGTGCCATGATCATGACGGCAATGGCAAACAGGCCCATGCACGACAGCACGATGGCCACCCCGGCGGCCGTAATGAACAGTTTGGCCATTTGTTCTTCCGACTGGTATTGCCGGTCGGTATTTTCGTCGAGGAAACTGCCTTCAAATTCAGATTTTGGAGCAACTTCCTCCCACGCTTTTTTCAAAACCGCCATCGTGGCCGGCACGTTATCCGGCGCGATTTTGACCAGAATATACCCAATCGGCCAGTCGTGGCTCATGAGGAGCGTGTTGGGCTGTACGGTTTTTTTGAGCGATTCGTGGTGGTAGTCTTTCACCACGCCGATGACCACCAAAGGTGGTTCGCCATCACTCACGTTCAGCAAGGTGCCGACCGGGTTTTTCTCGCCCAGTTCCTTCGCCATCGTTTCGTTGATGATGACGCTGGTGGTGGTGTCGGTGGCGTACTGACGGGAGAAATCGCGTCCAGCCTGCAGTTTGATGTCCAGGGTTTTCAGGTAATCGTAATCGACGGGTTGCCAGTGGCTCCGAATCGTCCGGTTTTTGTGGTCAAAGCCCACGATCGACGTCACGGAGGAACCATCCAGACCACGGCCAAAGTTCTTATACGCACCCGTCACACTCAGCACCCGGGGCTGTTGTGCGAGCTTATCCCGGAAGAGGTTTAACGCCTGCCGCCCATTGACCGAACTGCCAACCGGAATGCTAATGACCTGATTTTCATTGAATCCAAGCGGCATGGTGCGCAGGAAGTTGACTTGTTGCCAGGCAATGAGCGTACATGCCATCAGGAATGTGGCAATCGCAAACTGAACGATGAGTAGGGTGTTGCGAACCGCTCCGGTTTTTCCCAGTGAAACTTTTCCTTTCAGAATCTGCGTCGTGTTCAACCGGGCCACAAACAACGCCGGATAGCCACCGGCCACGAAGGTGATCACCAGGAAAGCCGTCAGCATGGAGACGATTACCGTAGGGTCGGCGAGGTAGGAGAGGGATGCTTTGGTTCGTAAAATGCTGTTCAGCTCGGCTACCAGAGCCGTGACCAGCAAACCGCCCAAGACCAGCGAAATCAGGCAAAGAATGAAGGCTTCGCCCCAGAATTGAAAGACCAGTTGTTGTTTTAAGGCCCCCAGCACCTTGCGCATACCGACCTCGCGGGAGCGCGTCATGGACCGGGCTGTGGAAAGATTGATGAAGTTGATGCAGGCAATCAGCACGATAAAACCGGCCACTACCAGCAGCAGAATCGGGTAGGAGCGTTTGACGGGCGAGCCATTGCCTCCGCCCACCTCGGTGTCGAAGTGCAGGTCGGTCATCGGCAACAGCCGAAGGCTGGTCAGGTCGCCGTTTTCGTCGGGCTGCCCGCCGTCGCGTTTGAGGTTCAGGATCGAATTGGCGAGGTATTTGGTGACAAAAGGCCGGAGCCGTTGTTCAAACGTGGCTTCGCTGATTTTTGGATCGACCTGGACGAATACCGAATGAAACCGGTTGTCCCACTGGTCTTTGTTCTGCTGGTATTCCGGGTAGGCTTCAAACCGGGCCAGCAGGTCAAATTTCAGGCTGGAATTGGTAGGCGCATCGGCAATCACGCCCGACACCACGAACGGTTTCCAGGTTTCGTTTAGCCGCAGCGACAGGGTTTTTCCAACGGGGTCGGTAGAACCAAAAATAGACCGGGCGGTTTTTTCGCTGATAACGATGTTGCTCAGGCTGTTCAGAACCGTGGACGGATTGCCTTTCTGCATCGGGAACGAAAACATCTCGAAGAAATCGGGATCGACAAACCGGACGCTCTTGTCAAATTCCTGATCGCCGTACCGAACCGCCCCACCACCATCGACCACCCGCGTAATGTGCGCGATCTCGGGCAGGAGTTCTTTGCGGAGTGAGGGAGCCAGAGGGGCGGGCATCGTCGCCGATTTGCTGGTGGGTCCCGACTGCTCATACACCATGAACAACTGCTTGCCGTTGGTGTGGAAGTTATCGAACGTCAGGTGCGACCAGGCGGCCAGAAACAGCAACAGGCAGCTTGCAAATGCTACCGACATGCCAATGACATTGACCAACGCAAACGTTTTGTGTTTCCACAGATTACGCAGCGCAATTTTAGTGTAGTTGAGAAGCATAAGAAAAAGCGGGATCGTCGGTGAGCCGTCGTACTACTGTGCCAGAGTCCGCACGAACTTCACCAGCGTCGGTTGGGATAACTGGCAAGGGGTTCGCTGGCTATCCTTTGTCTTTGGGACATACTGTTTCACCTTCCGGTGGGCCGAAAAAAGGTTGTGTGGATGACCAATGGCCGAAGCCGACTGGCCGATACAAACCATAAGAAACAAAAGGATCAGCGTTTTCATAAAAAGGTTTCTGAACCGGGATTAAGCTGATTTCATTGATTCAACTGATTTTTAATCAGAATCATCAAAAGAATCAGTGAAATCAGTTGAATCCCGGTTCAGATGTATTATACGTGGAAATTCTCCGTCACAATCTTGCCATCGAACAGGTTGACGATGCGGTGGGCAAAACCGGCATCGTAGGGTGAGTGCGTCACCATGATGATCGTCGTTCCTTCCGTGTTCAACTGGTTCAGCAATTTCATCACTTCCTCCCCGTTGGTGGAGTCAAGGTTACCCGTCGGCTCATCGGCCAGGATCATCTTGGGTTTGGCAACCACCGCGCGGGCAATGGCCGTCCGTTGCTGCTGACCACCCGATAACTGCTGCGGAAAGTGGTTGCGTCGGTGCATGATGTTCATCCGTTCGAGCACTTCCTCCACCGCTTTCTTACGGTCTTCGGCGGGGGTTTTCAGGTACAGCAGCGGCAGTTCGACGTTTTCGTAAACCGTTAGTTCGTCGATGAGGTTAAAGCTCTGAAACACAAAGCCGATGGAGCCTTTCCGCAACTGTGCCCGCTGGCGTTCCGACATCTTCGACACTTCGGTGCCATAGAAATGGTATTCGCCTTCCGACGGGTTGTCCAGCAGGCCGAGGATGTTGAGCAGCGTGGACTTTCCACAGCCCGACGGACCCATCATAGCCACAAATTCGCCATCCTTGACATCCATGGAAATGCCGTGCAGCGCGGTGGTTTCGACTTCTTCAGTCGCAAAAACTTTTTGTAGGTTTACGGTACGTATCATTTGTTTGAGGATTAGAGAAGGAAAGGAAGAAAGGAGAAAAGGAAAGTCGTTGCTTTTCAGACAAATCCGCGTCTAATTAAAAACCGGTTTCCTGTATCCTTTCATCCATTCTTCCTTTTTTGAATCATGTCTAAAATTGAAAAGTTTGAAGATTTAATTGTTTGGCGAGAAGGCCTTGATTTAGCTATTTCGCTTTATAAGGAACTAATTGACTGCCAAGATTATAGCTTAAAAGATCAAATGCGTCGGGCTGCCGTTTCAATTTCTTCCAATATCGCCGAAGGTTTTGAACGACATTCAAATAAAGAATTTATCCGGTATCTGCGTATCGCCAAAGGATCAACTGGTGAACTTCGAACTCAAATTCATTTATCTATTGCTATCGGTGTCATTACTAATCCAGTTGGAGAACAACTCTTAGGAAAGACACGATTAATCTCTGCAATGCTGCAAAATTTAATAAAAACAAGATTAGAAAAGTTTTAAAAACGGGAGAGAGGAGGAAGCGCGGAAAGGATGAGTGGGTATTATTGCCATTTTTCCCCTTTTTCCTTCCTCCTCTCATCCCATCCTCCTCAAAATTCCAATACCTCGTTATCCCCAAAGTTCTCATACGATGACGTAATGACCTGTTCGCCCGGTTCCAGGCCGGTCAGCACTTCGAAGTATTCGGGGTTTTTACGACCCAGCGTAATGCTCCGTTTTACCGCCCGGTTGCCCAGTTTATCAACCACATAGACCCAGTTGCCACCCGTATCGGAGAAGAAACCGCCCACGGGCAACAGCGTCGCTTTCGAAGCCTTGCCCAGTTCCAGTTGAATGGGCGTCGACTGGCCACGTTTGATCCCCGCCGGAGCGCCTTTCGGGAAAATCATGTCTACCTCAAACCGTCCGTTCCGCACTTCCGGATAAACCCGCGTGATCTGCAAGGCATTGTTGGTACCGCTGTATTCAAACGTTCCGTTCAAACCGGCGAAGATGCGGCTGTTGTAGTGTTCGTCGATGCCGACCCGCATTTTAAAACCGTTGAGGTCATCGATCTGGCCAATGTTCTGGCCCTGGTTGATGTTGGAACCGACTTCCACGTCCATCGACGATAACTGACCCGAAACCGGTGCTTTCACCACCAGATTATTCAGCGTTTGCTGCCAGAGGGCCACGTTTTTCTGCGTCCGGGCCAGCGTTTCCTCCAGTTGTTTGATCTGAATCAGTGAGTTTTCCTGCTGGTATTTCTGCGATTCGACTTCAATTTTCCGTTGCTCCACCAGCCGGTCATAATCCCGTTTGGCCGTCAGGTAATCCTGTTCGGGAATGGCTTTGTCTTTATATAATTTCGCCTGGCGGTCATAGGCATCTTTGGCCTTGTCGAGTTGGAAATCCAGATCCGAGAGCGTTTTTTGCAGCGTGTAGCGTTCCACCCGCAAGCGTTGACGGGTATTTTGCAAATCGTTCACCAATCGGTTGGCTTCGGTTTCCGACTGGAGGAAGTTGAGTCGCAGGTTCTGGTTTTCCAGCTTCAGCAATACTTCGCCCTGTTTCACCATTGCCCCACCTTCTACGAGTTTCTCCGTCACATAACCCCCGGCGATGGCGTCGAGCCGGATGGTTTTCAAAGGCTGAACCACACCGGTTACGACAATGAAATCGTCAAAAGTGCCGGTTGAAACGGTTGAAATCGTAATTTTATCCTTTTCGACGTTCAGTTTCGAACGGTGATCGGCCCATAGAAAGTTGTAAGCCAGCAATCCGATTACGGCTACTCCACCGACTGCGATGGCAATCCGCTGGCTTGTCCAAAATCGTTTAGGTAATACGCGATCCATTAATTCGTTGATTGATTGGTTGACTAATTGATTCTTGAATAAGGCTGCAATAAAATGATTTTTCAGCATCATCCACTCGGACAGTCTAATGCCAATTGACGTGCCAGTAATTTACAAGTGCTGATAGACAGTAAGTTATGGTCGTTTTGGTGGCTAATTCCTGTCCACATGCGGACAAGTTTTGTCCGAAAGCGGACACGGACAAAACCGCCTTATCTTGCCGTGCTGTTTCTTCCGGATAAGCCGTTTTGCAGCGAACCAACAGACTGCCTATCTTTAGGCGGTAAACGGACATCCCGACTGGAAAAAACCGCACTGTTTCTGGCCCTGTCTTGAAAATTTTATGTCGAAACTTCTGATTATCGACGATGACGTCGATGTGTTGAGTGCTGCCAAATTGCTGCTCAAACGCCATTATCCCCAGGTTGATATTGAAAAGAATCCCGAGAGAATTCCGTTTCTGATCACCAACGGAAGCTACGATCTCGTGCTGCTCGACATGAACTTTCAGCGCGACAACAGCAGTGGTCGCGAGGGTTTTCTGTGGCTCGACCGGATTCTCGACATTAAACCCACCACGGCGGTTGTGTTAATCACGGCGTATGGCGACGTTGAAATGGCGGTGCGGGCCATCAAATCCGGTGCACGGGATTTTGTGTTGAAACCCTGGGAAAACGATAAATTGCTGGCCACCCTGCAGAGTGCGCTGGACGGGCGGAAGGACGACAGCAACGGACTGTCGAAAACCGGTAGCCTGGCCGGATCGGCGTCGGTGGGCGGCAAGTCGCAAAACCAATCCAGCTACATAGCCGTCAGTCCCTCCATGCGGCAGGTGTTTGCCACCGTAGAGCGGGTGGCCGAAACGGATGCCAATGTGCTGATTCTGGGTGAGAACGGCACCGGAAAGGACGTGGTAGCCAGAGCCTTACACCAGCGATCGCTCCGACGCGACAAACCGTTTGTGAGCGTCGATCTGGGCGCTTTGAGCGACAGTCTGTTCGAGAGTGAATTGTTCGGCCACGTCAAGGGTGCTTTCACTGATGCCCGCGAAGACCGAACCGGGCGGTTTGAAGAAGCTCAGGGTGGCACGATTTTTCTGGACGAAATCGGCAACATTTCACTGCCCCAGCAAGCCAAACTGCTGACGGTTTTGCAACAGCGGGTGGTGACCCGACTGGGAACGAACAAGCCCAAAAACATTGATGTCCGCCTGATTTGCGCCACCAATTCACCGATTTATCAGCACGTCAGTGACCGCACATTTCGGCAGGATTTGCTGTACCGGATCAATACCATCGAGATTCACATTCCGCCCCTGCGCGAACGGCCCGAAGATATTGTGCCACTGGCCGAGCATTTTCTGAAGCAATACCGCAAGCAATACAACCGCAAAGTCGCTTCGATCAGTCCGGCCCTAACGCGGCAATTGCAGCAATACCGCTGGCCGGGTAACATCCGGGAATTGCAGCACGCCATCGAGCGGGCGGTTATTCTGGCGCAGGGCAATGTGCTCGAACCGGAAGATTTTTACTTTGGCACCAGTACACCGGCGGCCATTCCGACGGACAAGGATTTGCCGTTCCAGGAAAATCTTCAGATTGAAGACATGGAGAAGAAAATGATTCAGCAGGCCATGCAGAAATACCACGGCAACATCACCGACATCGCCCGCGAACTGGGTCTGTCGCGGCAGGCACTATACCGCCGTCTGGAGAAATACGGACTCTAAATCATGAAACGATTCGCCACCGGGCTTTTTATTCGGATTTCCATTATTCTGGTTACCTGTCTGCTGATCGCGTATGCCTGGTGGACGGTTCCGGCCAGCCGGTCGTTGCTGGTGGGGGTCGGGATTATTCTATTGACGATTCAAACGGCCAATCTGCACCGCTACATCACCAGCCTGAACCGCAAACTGACCCGGTTTATGGAGTCCGTACGGTATTCGGATTTTGCCGTGGCCTTCAAAGCCGATAGTGAGTTGGGTCCCAGTTTTAAGGAGTTGAACCAGCAGTTCAACGAAGTGCTGGAAGCTTTCCGGCAGGCGCGGGCCGAGAAAGAAGCGAATCTGCATTACCTCAACACCATTGTTCAGCAGGTGAGCGTGGGGCTGATTTCGTTCGATATGGCCGGCAATGTCGAGATGACCAACCAGGCTGCTTTGCGTTTGCTGGGAATCTACCGGCTCCGCAATCTTTCTGATTTACAGTCGGTTCATGCCGGTTTATATGATATTCTGACCGGAACCCCCAGCAGCACGCCCGCCATTTACCAGACCAGCTTCGAGCAGGAGCTTTCGGTGCGCTGTGCGACGGTTAGCCTGCGGGGCCGTCCGGTCACGGTGGCGTCGATTCAGAACATTCGCTCCGAACTGCAGCAGAAGGAACTGGAAGCGTGGCAGAACCTGACCAAGGTACTGCGGCACGAAATTATGAATTCGGTTACGCCGATTGTTTCGCTGGTCGGCACCATGCAGCAGATTGTCAACACCGAACTGGCTGGGGCGGATACCGAAGCGGTCAATGACCTGCGCGAAGCCCTGACGACCATTGAACACCGGGGGCGCGGCATCATGCGGTTTGTGGATGCCTACCGCAATTTCACGGCCATTCCGCAACCAAGACTGGCCGAAATCTCCGTCGAGAATCTACTCAAAAACGTCATTGCGCTGGTACAGACCGAGTTGCAGCAGCGGCATATTATTTTACAGGCTCCCCCCGTGCCGTCGTACCTGATGATTTTTGCCGATGCCGGGCAAATTGAAATGGTGTTGATCAACCTGATCAAGAATGCGATGGAAAGTCTGGACGGACACCGAAAGCCGAAACTCCGGCTGGAAGTTAAATCGCAGGACAACCGGCTGATGATTTACGTTTCCGACAACGGGCCGGGCATCGAACCGGAAGCCATCGAGAAAATTTTTATCCCCTTTTATACCACCAAGAAAACCGGTTCCGGCATCGGTTTAAGCCTTTCGCGGCAGATTATGCAGCTTCATAACGGGCAATTAAAAGTGACCTCCACACCCGGACAAGGCAGCACGTTTTCGATGATTTTCTGATTAACTCGCCATCTCGCTGATCAGTTCGCCGTATTGGTATTATGTTTGCTTTTGCAAACATATATCAGTTGGGTTTATTATATTTACCCGAATGATCGATTACGTTTATTCTTGATAGCCGTATTTTCTAGTTTATAAATTCTATCCCGTCCGACCATGTAAAACCTCTATCCACTCTTGTATGATATTAGCGATAAACTATTGCAGAATCTACCTCTTACCGACGTTTGAAAGATTCATTAATACGAAAATTGAGAATCAAACTATAAAAATCAGTTACGTATTACTTCTTTTAATTCTGACGTTTCCGTACCTGGATTTCGTCCATATACCGAGTGCCGGGATTGATAATTCATGGCGTATTGCGTTGGAGCTTAGTCAGGAAAAGAAACTGATCTGGGGGCAGGATATTATTTATACGTATGGGCCGTTGGGCCGATGGCTTCAGCGATATACGATTACAACCGGTCGGTTGGAGCTTTTGGCCGTGGATCTTTTTTTCGCGGTTAATTTGGCCGTTTTGCTTTACAATATGTTGCCTAATCCGCTCAGAATGTGGAATTTGGGTGTCTATTTTATCCTGTGGGCCCTGATCAGCAACATGTATGGGGAATGGGTGCATTTCCTGTGGTTTTATTCGGTAATTTACTGGGGTGTTCGCTATGTCTACCGGCCGACGCAGGGTTTGCTCTACTACCTATTGGTCCTCTCCACCGTAAATTTTTTCATGAAGGCCAATTATGGCATTCTCATTCTGGGTTTTATTGTTTCATTGTTGGTTTATATTTACTTGAGCAAGCAAAAAACGGGGCGTTGGTTTCTTTTTCAGGTAGCGATTCTGCTGGTGTTACTGATGACGGGTGCTCATTTTTTGCACACCGATTTAGTGAATTACTTTATTTCCAGCCTGCATATAATCAGTGGTTATAACGAATCTCAGGCTATTTATCCGGATAACAGGCTCAGGCTCGTACTGCTTTCGTATGGAATGTATCTCCTGCAAATCGCAACCACCTTGCTTTACTTTTATACCATAAAGACATCCGTTTACAAGCCTAAAAGCAACCCTTATGCCGCCTTATTCAGCCTGGTGTGGATGCTGATCATTTCCTTTGTTATCCTGAAGTATGCTTTTACCCGAGCCGATAGCGGCCACTTAACGGTCTATATCAAGCAATCAAGCATATTGCTGGTGCTGATTATCGTTTCCGCAAAAGAAGGCTGGATCCGGAAAACATTCTTTGTCTATTTACTCTTGAATGGTAGTTTTTATCTTGTTTTTTATGCGCCGGTTTTCGGGAAAATGTCGGTTAATTATACGACAATGTTTACCCAGAAAGTATACATTCTAACGCATTATTTTCAGTCAGCATTAACGGAAAAATATCCCGTTCCCAGGGCAACACTCCCCGCCCGGATTCTTCAAAAGATCGGGAATCAGACGACGGATCGGATCCCCAATGAAATTTCAGAAATTTATTTTAACGGATTGAATTACAACCCCCGCCCGGTTATTCAATCCTATCAGGCTTACAACTGGTATCTCGATACGAAGAATCGGGAGAAGTATCTATCCAAAACCGCTCCCGACTGGATTATCTACTCCTACGAAAGTATCGACGGGAAATACCCGCTTGCGGATGAGACGCAAACGCTGTTGGCGGTGTTGCAACGCTACCGCGTGGCCGATGAGGCCAATGGTTGCCTTTTTCTGAAAAAAACGGATGATATCCGGCCGCTGCAACTTGTCAGAAAAGAAACCATCCGGCTGCGGATGGGTGAAACATTGCGTCTTCCAGAAAAAGACTCCCTGTTGCATGTCATTTATACCAAAATCCACTATTCCCTGTATGGAAAAATCCTGAATGTCCTTTTCCAGCCTCCGCAACTGACCATGACCATTGGAGCAGAAAATAGCCGGGCCGTTACCTACCGGGCGGTGCCTGTGTTACTGGAGAAGGGAATGGTGGTGAACGCCCGGGTCGATCATCTGGCGGATGCCAAAGAGTTTCTGGAAACGTCACAGGTTCGCCATAAACGGGTTACGTCTATTGTGTTTAATGAAAAAATCCGGTGGAAACCCGGATTCGACCCGGTTATTGAGGTGACAAGGCTGTCCTATCGCCTGAAATAATGAGGTTCTGAGGGGAGTCTCAAGCGACCGGATGCCAACCCCGGCGGCTCAGTTCCGCGCCCAGAAAATAAAATCGGTCAACGGGGCCTGGTCGAGTTGCGGTCGAAGCAACTGGACAATCTGCCCGCGGTGGTAGGCGGCATGGTGACTCAACTGCGTCAGAATGTCGATCAGGGGGCTTTTAAAAGGCTGACCGGTTGAGGTGGTATACGAAACAATCCGGTTCAGGCTGTCGTCCGATTCACTATTCAGGACGGTTTTCAAGCGCAGGAAATTCCGGTCGGACGTTTCCCCCATCCAGGCAATTGGAATGTCTTCCCAAATGGCGACGTAACTGATCTCTCCCGTCACCCGCGATAGCCAGATTTGCTGGGCAGACAGGATATGCCCCATCAGTTGCACTGCCCGAAGCGGAGGACTGGCCACGCTGTCGAGCGCATCGATCACGGTTCGGTTGGCCCACTGCTCGTAGTCAACCAGGCGAATCAGGTAGTTTTTCATCCGAAGCCGGGCGTTTTACCGCATTAGTCAAGACAAAAATACGAAATGGATTCCTTTTTACGGCGTCATCAGGATACTCGCCAGATTGGACGTCGGTCCCCGCCGAATCGCTTCGTACAACGCATCGGCGATGCTGGTCCGGATGTTCAATGTAATGAGCTTGGTGTGGCTCCGGCTCGGATAAACCCGGTTCGACATGAACACGTAGGAGGTGTTGTACTGCGGGTCGACCCAGATAAAGGGTCCGGTAAAACCAGAGTGTCCGAAACTCTGTGGACTGGCGTATTTAGGCGCGTTTCCTGAATATTTGAACGTCGGCTTGTCGAAGCCCAGGCCGCGCCGACTCCCTTTTTCCGGGAATTGATAGCGCGTAAATTCCGTAATGGTGGCCGGACTGACGAACTGTTTTCCACCGTAATATCCCTTCTGCAAATACATCTGGACCAGTTTCATCAAGTCGTTGGACGAACCGAACAAACCGGCATGGCCCGAAACACCGCCGAGCATGGCAGCTCCCTCGTCGTGTACGCGACCCCAAACCAGCGTTTTGCGAAATACCGAATCGTATTCCGTCGGCACCATGCGCGGCAGGGGATAAAACCGCAGCGGGTTGAACGTAAGCGTTGTAGCGCCCAGTGGTTCGTAAATGTTCTGTTTTAGATAGTCTTCAAAGGGCTGGTGCGTCATTTTTTCAACAATCTGCGGATACAGAATAAACGACAGATCGCTGTAGACGTAGTCTTTTTTAGCACTGACCGGCGAGTCACGAATCGTTTCGAAGATGGTTTTCCGGTATTTTCGATGCATGAACAGATTATCCGTAATCTCAACTTTATACGGGCCGTGTTTTTCGTCGTCAAACGTATGGTCTTTCCAGGTACCGTCGGGATTTTTGGTCGCGGTCCAGAAGGCAATGGAGGCTTTCAAACCCGCCTGATGGGCCAAAACGTCCCGCCAGACCAGATTGGCTTTGTTCGAATGTTTGAAATCCGGCAGGTAGTCACCCATGGTTTTGTTCAGATCGAACTTCCCTTCGTCAACCAGCCGCATCAGTGCCAGCGTCGAGGTGCTGATTTTGGTTACGGAAGCCAGATCGAATAAATCGTCTTCTTTCGTCGGGGTCAACCCTTCGTAGGTGTGCGTTCCGTAGGCTTTCCGAAAAATTACTTTGCCATCTTTCGCCATTTCTACAACGCAACCCGGTGTTGCTTTTTGCTCCATTGCCACTTTCACCAGCGAATCGATCCTGGCCGTCAGGAAATACGAATCGACGCCGACTTCTTCCGGAATGGTGTATTTCAACCGGGCAATGGCGGGCGTGGTAATGCCGTCGTTCAGTTTGAATTGCGGGTTAACCGTTACGGGCAGTTTGCCTTTCGCCGGAATCGCGCCAAAAATGAGCTGAGCGGCCAGTTCTTCCGTGAATTGGGTGAGTTGGTAGGCCATAATCAGACCTTTTGCCTTGTCCAGCCCTTCGAGCTTGTCCAGTGCATAGGGGTTGCCAAAAACCGAGACGACGGCTTTGCCGGTTTCGCACAATTCTTTCAACAGCGCGACGGTTTTGGGCGTAACCCCGTATTGCACCGCCGGGCGAATGTTGCTCAGATGTACGCCTACGAGCAGCAAATCGTACTGTTTCAAGTCGTTCCGAATCCGCTCAACGGTGGTATCTGCGGTCGTGGCTGCCAGATTGAAATGATCGATGGCGGTATAATTGGCGAGCATTTTCTGAAAATAGGTTTCGTTCGGAGCATCGAGCGAAACAGAGGCAATCCGTTTGGTACCCAGATTCAATACCGGAATGATGGGCTCACCAGACGGCTCTTTGTCGTTTTTCAGCACCGTCAGGGCTTCTTCGGTCAACAGACGATTGATCAGGTTGGATTCGGGTTCGTTCAACTCCCGAATCAGATTCATCAGGTTGACGGGTTTGTACCGATCCAGCCCGGCCCAGGCTTTGGCCGCCAGCACCTTGCGGCAGCGGGCGTCGACGTCCGTTTGCAATAGCCGCCCGTCGGCAATGGCCTGTTTGATCTCCGCAATGGCACGCGGGATGTCGAGGGTGTATTCGAGCACATCCATACCCGCTTCGATGCCCATCCGGTCGGCTATTCCGGACGGAAAATATTTCGTAACGCCTTTCATGTTCATGGCATCGGAAAAGACCAGACCGCCAAAACCGAGTTCGTTTTTCAACAAGTCAGAAACCACCCGGCGCGAAAGCGTGCTGGGCAGGTTGGGTGTGGAGTCCAGCGCCGGGATGTTCAGGTGGGCAATCATGACCCCGGAAGCCCCCGCGTCGATCAGTTTCCGAAACGGAAACAGTTCCAACTCGTCCAGTTGCTGGCGGTTTTTCGAGATCAGTGGCAGGTCGTAGTGCGAATCCGTACTGGTATCGCCATGGCCGGGAAAGTGTTTCAGCGAGGTCAGCAAGCCGTTGTCCTGCATACCTTTCATGTAGGCCAGTGCCTTGCGGGCCACCGATTCTTTGTCTTCGCCAAACGAACGGAAGTTGATGACCGGGTTGTTGGGGTTGTTGTTGACATCGGCTACCGGGGCAAAATTGATGTGGATGCCCATTCGCTTGCTTTGGCGGGCCACGGCGGCACCCATTTTATAGATCAAATCGTCGCGTCCCTGAATGGCCCCCAGCGTCATCTGATACGGAAACCGCACGGTGCTATCGAGCCGCATCCCCAATCCCCACTCGCCGTCGATGGCAATGAGCATCGGGACTTTCACGACGGTTTGCAGCCGGTTGACCAGCCGGGCCTGCCGGATCGGACCGCCCTGGAAGAAAACCGCTCCGCCAATCTGGTACGTTTGAATCAGCGCCATCAGCGAATCTTCGTAGCCCTTGCTGCGGTTGGAAAAACCGGCTACCATGATCAGTTGGGCAATCCGCTGGTCGGGCGTCAGGGCGTTAAAAACCGAATCGACCCAGTGCGGATTTGCTTTCAGAAAGGATGGAACCGTCTGGGAATGAGCGGCCTGAAAGGAGACTAAAAAACAGAGCGTACAAGCCAGCAAACGTAAGCGGACGAAGAAAAGCATAAGCGATGAATTCCTGTTGATACAACGGTTCAGCAAAAGTAACAAAATCAGGGGCTTATTTGCTGCGTTTATGGCGAGCGGCCTGCGCCTTTTGCGCCTGTTCCCGTTCGTATTCCTGGCGGTGGCGTTTTTCGGCCGAGAGGTTGCGGTATAAACCATTCAGAACGTAGATGTCGTCCACTTCGTCGATGAGCAGGTGCAACTGTTCGCGTATTTCGTTGATGTTCATGGCAAGTAAGGCAAGATTCGGTCTACTGACCGAATAATTCATCCAATAAAATTACGTTTGTGTACCCCTTGGCGCGAAGACCCTCAGCAAGCGGTTTGTCTCGAGTGAGCAAGGGAAAATTTAGTTCAATGGATAAGGCCACATAATTTAGATCTTTCAAATCGACATCCCGGCATAAATAATAGGCCTGATAGAAATGCTGGTCTGAAATTAGAAGATTTGGGATAACGATTAAACTTCTGAAAACGGCTAAGGCATACCGTCTAAATTCTGTGGCAGCCAATTTACTTTTTAGTCGAATTACTTCCTGATGAAGTTGAATTTCTTCATAGAGAAAATCGGGAACATATACGGTGTTTGATTCAAAAAAAGTCAGATAATTTTCTTTACCACTTATCAAGCAACTGAACAGAATATTGGCGTCAATAACAAAATTATCTCCTGAGGGTATATGGATCATTTAACAATTTCTACAGACTTGTTTGAGAAAAAATTACTCGAAAGCTTCGGGGGGAAGTTTATCTTTGAGCTTGTATTTGTATTTTTCCCAAGCCTGAGATCTTGCCTGTTCTGCTATTTCATCGTAATCCAGCCCGGCTTCGTCCAGAGCCGATTTTAGATGCAATGCGGCCAAGCGCAGTTTTTCCCATTCCAACTGTTTTTGAAATTTTTCCTGAATGGCCTTGATACCATAAGCACGGATCACCTCTTCGCTTACCTCTATTTCAATCGTTGCCATATTAATCCATCTTTTTTTTAAGATAACAAATTCCGATCGGGTTTTGCTCAGTGAAAAAAGAAGTATCCCAGCGCAATCCCGGCGATGACGCCCGCGGCATCGGCAATCAGGCCAGCGACGATGGCATAGCGGGTTTTCTTGATACCGACCGACCCAAAATACAACGCGACGATGTAAAACGTCGTATCGGCAGCCCCCTGAAAAATGCAGGACAACCGGCCCACAAATGAATCCGGGCCAAACTCTTTCATGGCGTCGATCATCAACGCCCGCGATGCGCTGCCGCTCAGGGGCCGCATCAGGGCGACGGGTAAGGCATCCGTGAAATCCGTGTTGACACCCATCAACCCAATGACATACTTCATCCCGTCCACGATGTAGGTCATTGCTCCGGAATTCCGCAGGGCGCTGATGGCAACCAGCATCCCGACCAGGTATGGAATAATCCGGATCGAAGTTTCAAAACCGCCTTTGGCGCCCTCAATAAACGTGTCGAAAATGTCGACCTTCTTTCGCATCGCACCGAGCAGAAACGCCACGATGATCACGAACAGGATGACGTTGCCGACGACTTTCGAAATCTGCTCGATCTCTTCTTTCGGCAGCGACGACAAATACCACAACGCCAGCGCAAGAAATGCCGTAATACCGCCCAGCCAGCCCATCACCAGCCCGTTGAACAGGTTGATCCGTTGTTTCAGGGCAACCAGAAACATACTGAAAACCGTGGCTACATACGTCCCGATCAGGCAGGGAATGAAAATGTCGGAGGGGTCTTTAGCCCCCAGAATAGCCCGTTGCGCCATGATCCCGAGCGGAACGATGGTCAGCCCGGAGGTGTGCAGCACCAGAAACATGATCTGGGCGTTGGAAGCGGTTTCCTTCTCCGGGTTCAGTTCCTGCAAACTCTGCATGGCTTTCAGGCCGAAGGGCGTGGCGGCATTGTCGAGGCCGAGCATGTTGGCCGAAAAGTTCATGATCATTTGCCCGTTGGCGGGGTGGTCTTTCGGCACTTCCGGGAAGAGTTTGTTGAAAAACGGGCCGATGATGCGCGCCAGAAAATTGATGGCCCCGGCTTTTTCGCCAATGTTGAGCAGACCCAGAAAAAAGGTCATCACGCCCGCCAGGGGCAGGGCAATGTCCATCACCGCCGTTTTGGAGGAATCGAACAGCCCCTCGACAATGACTTTGAAAATCTCGGTATCGCCCAGAAAAATCAGTTTAAAGAGCGCAATCAGAAAGGCAATCAGGAAAAAAGCTACCCAGATGTAGTTGAGGGCCATGTTTACACGTTGTTCGTGGCAAAATAGGTGGTTTTTCGTTATTTCGCAACGAATTAACGCTGGTTCCCTCTGATGTTCTCTGATTAACTCTGAGAAACAGTTAAAAGAGTTGTATCGCAGAGTTAAGCAGAGAACATCAGAGTTTATCAGAGATTGTATAATGAGAAACCTCGCTTTGTTTCTTTTGTTGTTTCCCCGGCTTCTTCTCGCTCAGGGGAAACTGGAGCAGGCCATGATCCGGCAGGGATTGGTTGATATTCAGACAATTGACCGGACGATTCTGGTCGAGTTGAAGTATTCTACTACTGATAATTTTGTGGGAAAAGATGTCTATGGCGATTTGACGCGGGCGTATTTGCAACCGATGGCAGCTCAAAAACTGGCGAAAGCGAGCAAACTTCTTCAGCAAAAACACCCCGATTTTCGTTTGCTCGTCTATGACGCCACCCGGCCCCGCTCGGTGCAGTGGGATTTGTGGAATACGCTGGGCCATTTGCCGCCCAATGAACGCGGAAAATATGTTTCCAACCCGCGCAACGGATCAGTTCATAACTACGGTTGCGCCGTCGATCTGACGCTGGCGACCCAGGCCGGAAAGCCGCTCGATATGGGAACAGAATTCGATTACTTCGGCGAACTGGGACATCCCGATAAAGAACTTCAGCTATTGAAACAGGGGAAATTGACCCAAAAACAGGTGGAAAACCGGCGGCTGTTGCGCTCGGTGATGCGAACAGCGGGCTTCTCGTCCCTGAAAACCGAGTGGTGGCACTTTAACGCCCTGTCCCGTGCCGAAGCCAAAAAGGTGTATAAAATTGTGGAATAAACCGGAAAACGGTAACGACTAAACGCTGACCCGCCAGGTTTTGATCAGTCCGTGCATGTCGTTCATCAGCAGCAGTTCGAAAAGCTTCACCGTTGCGGCTGCATCGCCGTCGGCGCGGTGGCGGTTTTTGACCGGAATTTCGAGCGAACGACACAATTTACCGAGGCTATACGAAGGCAATCCCGGAAAAATCCGGCGGCTTAATTGAACCGTGCAGAGCCGGTGACGCTCAAAAGGCAAGCCAATCCAGGCAAATTCTTTTTTCAGGAAACCGTAGTCGAATGGGGCATTGTGGGCCACAAAAACCGCCCCTTCCGTCACCCGCGCAATGTGGTGAGCGACATCGGCAAAGTCGGGTGCTTCCTGCACCATCTCATCCGAAATGCCGGTCATGCGGGCAATAAAGGGCGGAATGGGGCAGTGAGGGTTCAAAAGCGAATGAAAGCTATCGACTACCTCAACACCATCATACCGAAAAATGGCCACCTCTGTCAGACGGGTTTGTCCACCGATTCCCCCCGTCGTTTCTACGTCAACAATTGAAAACATCGTTTCGCAAGATACAATTTTTTCTTTTTTCAGTAAGATTTTGGGGAAGGATGCCCGAAAATAAGGTTGCAGAAGGAGGACGTTGCGAAAGTGACTACCTAATGCTAAACAACCTGCCATGAATCGTCGCGAAGCACTTGCCTCCCTGGGGCTGTTGACCACCAGCCTGAGTACACCTGAACTCCCCGAAACCTACCGGCGAAAACGCGTGTTGCGGGTGGCGCATCTCACCGATATGCACATGATGCCCCGCGCCAACGCCGAAGTCGCGCTGGCGAAATGTTTGCACCGCCTGCAGTCGATGAAAGACCGTCCGGCATTTATTCTGAACGGGGGTGACACGATCATGGACGCTCTTTCGCGGGATAAAAACACGGTGCGGAAACAGTGGAACGTCTGGAACCGGATCATCAAAGCGGAAAATTCACTGCCCATTCATGCCTGCATCGGCAATCACGATGTGTGGGGTTATAACGGTTCCAAAAGAGATCCGCTCTACGGCAAAGCGTGGGCTGTGGAGCAGTTGGGGCTTTCCAACCGGTATTACAGTTTCGACCACAGCGGCTGGCATTTTGTGGTGTTGGACAGCACGCAGCCCCGGCCCGAAGGCGGCTGGTATACGGCCCGGCTTGACGAAAAACAGCGCGACTGGCTGGAAAAAGACCTGCGGAAAACCGATGCCAAAAAACCGGTGCTCATTCTGTCGCACATTCCCATTCTGTCGGCGTCGGTGCTTTCCAACCAGCGGGTGCAGAAAAACGGCCGTCGGGAAATTTCGGGCGGTTTGCTGCACACGGACGCCCCGGATTTGATCCAGTTGTTTCACAAACGTTCCAACGTAAAGGTCTGTCTGAGCGGTCATACACACCTGCTCGACCGGGTCGATTACAACGGCGTGACCTACCTCTGCAACGGCGCACTTTCCGGCGACTGGTGGGACAAACCGATGTACCACGAAACCCGCGCCGGTTACGCCCTCATCGACTTGTTCGACGATGGCTGGGTGGAGCGGACGTATGTGGCGTATTGAGAAAGAATTATTAAATAAAACAGTAATTTTTAAGCAAATAATGGGAGTTTATGCTTCGACTAAATACCCTCTAAGTGCCATCGGCACGACATGTTTGTAGCAATAACAATTATCTTACTACTCCTGCGTGCCTTTGGGTACGCGACCGCCACTGCTGATTGCGTACCCAAAGGCACGCAGGAGGACTGGGTCCCTTTTTTGCTATAAACATCCGTCCGCTATGCGGCCAAAAAACTCATAATTTGCGTAGATTTTAATTGTGTTCTGTAGCCATTTCTGTCATTTTTTGAAGAACTGCATGGTACATTTTTTGACTGCTTAGTGTTCGTGGATGCTTCGTTTTAAACGTCAGCAGCGGAAGTAATTTGCTTTGATCGTGAAGCATTGATAGAAACCCATTTTCTATTATTACTTCATTTTTTATTGTAAAAAGCTTTTCGAGCCAACTGTCATATTTTGTGCCTGTAAGAAAAATTACGACATCAGGTTTTGTGATGTCAATTTCGTGCTTGAGTAGTTCGAAACCGGACTCATTTTGTTGTTGCAGTTCAAATGAAGGTGTAGTGCTTTTATGATCAATTTTTGAAATATTAGTCCAAAGAAAACCGTTCGTTTTTCGGGAAACAGCCACGTTTTGTTTGTTCAGATTATAGAAAAAAGCTCTCGAAAAATTCCAAAATGGGCTTTTTAGGTAACGTTTTCCATTTGGATAGTTCGCCCGTTTACCTAAATCAAATTCATGGTATTCGGTCTGTAATTTTTCTACGCTGAATTTTCCACTCATGTTTCCCCAACCGTGGGTTTCCTGACCAACAAACATTACTTTCTTTTCCATCTCACCATATTCCTGAAAAACATCCATCAGCAAAGGCGATGATACGTTTTCTGGCCAGGTCTGACTGTATATGGTATCAAGATAAGTTTGGTAAACACCTTGAAGTTGCTGATTTAGGTTCGAAATGTTCATGTTTTTTAGAGGAGCTATTACGTTGGACTATTCATTTTACTTACTGATATCCCATCAATTCTTCTCCAGCTTCTTCAATTCCTTCTGGATATACGCTTTCGACAGCCAGTTGGTCCCGATCATGACGCCTTCGATGTTTTTGGTTTGGCTGATGTCTTTCAGCGGGTTGCCGCTGAGCAAGACCAGATCCGACACATTACCGGTTTTGATGACGCCCGAATCCGGTTTTTTGAAGTACGAAGCCACATTGACGGTTCCGGTGCGCAGGGTTTCGTAGGGTGTCAATCCGGCGCCGACGAGGAACTTCATTTCGTGGTGAATCGAAAAACCGGGAACGTTGAAAACCTGGGGCGCATCGGAACCCAGCAAAATATCGACGCCGTTTTTCTGGCATTCGTACAGAATTTTCCGGCGCATTTCAATGTACTTTTCCGCACGTTCCTTCGTGAATTTCGGGTTGTTGTTGTAGTTGTTTTTGGTTCTCGTCCAGTTCTGAATTTCCTCCGGTTTCATGTACTTCATTTCGGGGTCTTTCGTGAATTCTTCCGCCGGCAGGGGAGAGAGCCACCGTTCGGCGAGGGCTTCGGTTGGAACCACGCGGATGTTCTGGTCGCGCAAGCCTTTCACCAGTTTCGGAATCAGCGCTGGGTCAGCGCGGTAGCCAATCCAGGAGCCGAACAAACCGGTTTCCTGCTCCACCAGCGTGTCCGAACCGGGCGTAATGGCTTCCATGAAACTGTCTAAATGATCGATGGAAGAATAGCCCGCATCGATCGCCATCCAGGCCCCGACATTGAACGAAACGTGGCCGACAAACGGAATGCCGACTTCCTTGGCGGTTTTGGCAATGGCCGGAAACGTCTCTTTGGTCAAACCGGGGTGGAGTTTCAGAAAGTCATACCCGGCGGCTTTCTGGTCGCGCACCATTTTGGCTCCCTGCTCCGCCGACTTCACGGTTTGCCCGCTGAACGACGGTCCGGACGCGTAAAAATGAGGTCCCAGAATGTCACCGCTGTTGATTTTGCTGCGGAGTTCCAGGTGTCGGGGGTGACCCAGCATCCCGCGAATGGTCGTAATGCCGTTGGCCAGATACAGCATCAGCACCTCCTTCATCGGTTCGATGTCGTCGATGGGCGGCACGTGGGCGTGAATTTCGGCCCAGCCGGGCGTCAGGTATTTTCCTTTGGCATCGACCACCTGAGCGTCTTTGCTGTATTTTACTTTTCCTTCTGCGCCAAGAGCAGTAATTCGGCCATTTTTGACCACCACGGTCTGGTTTTCCAGAACCCGCTCCTGATCCATCGGAATGACGTTGACCGATTTAAAGACAATTTCTTTCTGACGATTGCTGACCAGTTCCTGCGCAAAAACCGATGGCGTCAGGAGGATGAGGAGAAGGGATAAAAGGCTGCGCATGATCTTACCGGGTTTGGAATAGCTGGATAGGGAACACTGACGTATATTTGTCGGAACTCACCTTTTTTATACGCAATGTCTTTTAAAAAAGTTATAAAAGGAAGCTTTATCGGAATGGTTTTGGTCGTTTCGCTTCTGCCATTTGGTTCGAAAGCCCAAACGAAGCCGTCGCAGCCCGTTGCCTTGACGCAGCGCCAGCAGGATTTTGTCGATCTGCGGTTTGGCATGTTCATTCACTTCAACATCCCGACGTTCATGGAGGACGACTGGGCCGATCCGGAAGCGTCGCCGACGCTCTTTAATCCGACTAAACTGGATTGTAGTCAGTGGGCCAAAGCCGCCAAATCGGCGAAAATGTCGTATGGCGCGCTGACCACCAAACACCACAGCGGTTTCTGCATCTGGGACACCAAAACGACCAATTACAACGTCATGAACAGTCCGCTGAAACGGGACGTCGTGAAGGAATACGCCGAGGCTTTTCGGGCTAACGGGCTGAAAGTCATGCTGTATTATTCGATTCTTGATACACACCACAAACTGCGCCCCGGTTTTATTACGAAGAAACACGTCGCCATGGTGAAAGCGCAATTGACGGAATTGCTGACCAACTACGGCGAAATTTCGGCGCTGATTATCGACGGCTGGGATGCGCCCTGGTCACGGATTTCGTACGATGACATACCGTTCGAAGAAGTATACCGGCACATCAAGTCTATCCAGCCGAACTGTCTGGTCATGGATCTGAACGCGGCCAAATACCCCGCCGAAGCCTTGTTTTATACCGACATCAAATCGTATGAGCAGGGCGCGGGGCAGCATATTTCGAAGGAAACCAACCGGCTTCCCGCGCTGTCGTGCCTGCCGATCAACAAAGCCTGGTTCTGGAAAACCGCCTTTCCGACCGAACCCGTGAAAGATCCGGCGGTTTTAGTGAACGATAACCTGATTCCGTTCAACAAAGCCTACTGCAATTTTATCCTGAATGTGGCGCCGAACCGCGACGGGTTGATCGACGACAACGCGCTGGCGGCTCTGGCGAAAATCGGCGAAATCTGGCCAAACAACGATCTGCGGGCTATTCTGCCGGTTTTTGACGCACCCATTATTTCGACCAATCTGGCCAAGCACCAGCCGAGCAACGCCAGTTGGAGCAACGACATGTGGATCATGGATTTTGGCAACGACGACAATTTTAAAACCGCCTGGATGTCCAATCCGTCGGTGAAAAAACCGTGGTACGAAGTGGTTTTTGAGCAGGAAAAGGCTTTCAATTTGATTACAGTTCTGGAGAAACAACCGGCCATCACCCAGTATCGGCTGGAGTATTTTACGAATGGAAACTGGAAACCCATTCTGACCAGCAGCAACACCGGCCGCGCAAAGATTAATCGGTTCAATACCGTCAAAGGCAGCCGGGTACGCATTTTGCTGGATGAGTTTACGAGTCCACCCGCCATTGCAGAATTTGGGGTGTATCACGAACAGAACTAGGCTGATCCGATATAAACAGACAGAGCCGGGCGTCAACGCCCGGCTCTGTTCCTCTGGTTCGAGTCTCTGTAAAGCCCATCAGACACGGATTGTTTCCGCTTCAAAACCAGTTGAAACCGTGACTTCTTTCCAGGTTTCCAGGTCGTTTTGAACCGCGTTGATTTTCTGATACGCCAGATCATACGCATCCTGACCCAAAAACAAATGCAGGGGCGGATTGGCTTCCGACGCGATCCGGATCAGGGCGACAACGGCTTTTTCGGGGTCGCCAGCCTGGTTGCCATTGATCTGATGCTGGTGGGCCTGCTGCGAATTCCGCACCTCCTGGTAGGCATCAATCTGGTTTTTGGGAACGCCTAATGAATTGGAAGTCAGGAAGTCCGTGCGGAAATAACCGGGTTCAACCACGGTTACGTTGATACCCAGTGGTTTGGCTTCGGCCGCGAGCGATTCCGAAAATCCTTCGACGGCAAACTTGGTGGCGCAGTAAATCCCGAAACCGGGGAAGGCACCCGTAAAACCACCAATGGAGGAGATGTTGATGATGTGTCCCGATTTCTGTTCGCGCAGATAGGGCAGTACTTTCCGAATGACGTTCAGGGAACCAAAAACGTTGACGTCAAAATTTTCGCGGGATTCTTCGTCGCTCAGTTCTTCGATGCTGCCGAGCAAACCATAACCGGCGTTATTGACCACCACATCGATTCTGCCAAACTGATCGACGGTTTTCTGAATCGCTTCGGCGACGCTGGATTCGGTTTTTAGATCGACCGCCAGCGGCAGAAAGCGGTCATGGGTTGGGCCGACAGCCCGGCGCAGGTCGTCGAGGTTCCGGGAGGTGGCGGCTACCTGATACCCATCTTTTAACAATTGTTTTACCAGCGAAAGTCCCAGGCCTTTGGAGGCTCCGGTGACAAACCATACTTTTTGCGTGCTCATCATTTTGTTTGTTTTATGATGCAGCAAAAGTAGGCTGGATTGGCAGGCCGGGCATTGCGGTTTTCAAACCGATCCTTGCAAAATTCAAACAGTGCGAAACGCCGAAGGCGTCAGGTGGGTGTGTTTCTTGAAAAAGTTGTTGAAATGGGCCGGTTCTTCAAAACCGAGGGTGTAGCTGATTTCGGAAATGTTCCAGTCGGTGTGCTTCAGTAAGGCTTTCGCTTCACTGGCCAGCCGCTCGGCAATGTGGTCGGTGGTCGTTTTGCCGGTGGTTTCGCGGATGGAGCGGTTGAGGTGGTTGACGTGTACGGCAAGTTGGTCGGCAAAATCCTTCGCCGACCGCATCCGGAATCGTTGCGAAGGCGATTCAATGGGGAACTGCCGCTCGAGCAGTTCCGTGAAAACGGCCGTAATCCGGGATTTCGCATCCGTATGCTGGTAGAGCGTTTCGGAGGGCTGCATTTTCAGCGCATAATGCACCAGTTCCGTTACATAATTCCGCAGCAGATCGTATTTGTAGAGGTAATCCGAATTGATTTCCGCGAGCATTTTCTCGAACAACTGGCTCACCTGCTGATCCTGAATGTCGTTCAGAACGTAGGCCGGTTTGCCGCCGATGGCATACATGGGTAGTTCGTTCAGGTTTCCCCTAATTTTTTCGGTAAAAAACGCTTCCTTAAAAATGCAGAAAAAACCGCTGGTATCTTCCGAAAGCGATTCCCAACTGTAGGGTACCTGCGGGTTGAAAAACATCAGCGTCGTTCCGTTGACTTCCAGGCTCTTATCGGCGTAATGATACACGTTCCGGCCTCGGATCAGGGTGACTTTATAAAAATCCCGGCGGCTGTACTGGACCGGTTCTTTGCCCTCTCCGATGCAATCTTCCAGCCGGAAAACATTAAAATGCCCGATGTCCTGTTGCAGGTTATCGGGCAACCAGTTGAACTTGATCTGATAAAAATCTTCGAGCGATTCCGGTTTTGACATAGTGCGAAGTTACAAAATTCAAACCAGGTTTCTCAATCAAGAGCATTACTTTCGTTATTCCCTAATCTGCAGACGGTACCGACACCGTCTGCAGATTAGGGAATAACTATCATTGACAGCTATATTCGTAGTCTGTAAATCCTTGAACAAAGCTTTCTCCTCCTGATATAACTTTCGTTATCATCCTTTTTACGCGCCCGTCATTATCAAATAAATATTTGTATTCGATATGAGAGGTTTCGGTAGAGGTAGACTCTTTTACCAAAAGATTACGGTTTTCTTTGCCAAAAAATGGGAGAGGATTTGGTAAATTCGGCCGGGATAAATCATATTCATAGACAGTGGATGCACCAGCAAATTCTTTTTTAATCGTATTACCATTTTTAATCGTGTATTTGATACTTTCACCTGAGGAATTTTTGCGCTCGACCACATATCCGTTTTCATCATAGGTTGGAGTTGATGCTACAAATGCTCCATATTCAAAACTTGTATTGGTTACAAGCCCTTGGTTATTCAAGGTATGAGTCGTCAATATATCATTGCTACGCTTAAAAGCGGTCTCCCTTGTTTTTATTTGGTTGGGTAGATATTCATAGTACGTTGTGTATTTATCACTAGGGGTATTATCTTCTGTTTTTAGAACTTTTCCATTAGCATCGTATTCATAGATAAGATCATAAGGAGAGCCTCCTATTGCATACGTTTTGCCGTCTTCAACCGTAATTTCCCTCACAATGAATGGCTTTCCTGCATCATAGATGGTAGCCGCGTAATGCAGATCTCCCACTTTTATGTCTTCACCTGGCAGGAGCTTCGCGGCATTGTTGCGGCTCACCACGGAAAGACGGCAATTCTGATAAACCGAAGAAGGTTGCAAATGATCTTGCACCGTACAGGAAATAAACAAAAGAATAAAGCTTGCCAGCAGCAGGCAGGATTGAGTAAAGAGTTTCATCGTAATCTTGGAAATGGGTGTATGGTAGACGAAATGACAATTCTTCGGTAAAGACACCCAAAATGCATAGAGCGTTGGAAATGCCTTGAGAAAAATAATGCATAAAAAACGCAATGTTATTAGGACGCTGGAGAATCAAATAAGTAACATCGTTTTTTGTTTTTTTTCCGGGGAAAATGATTCTGGGTTGAGAAATCCCGCAGAGCACTGTCGCCGATTGAAAATCGGCGTTTTTACAATTTAATTGGTTTCAGGAGTAGAAACGTTGCCCTCCATATTTTCTCAAAAAACACCCATCGTTTCCCCATGAAACAACTCCGTATCTTTCTCCTGACGGTTTTTCTGGCCACCGGCGTTGCCCTCCGCGCCCAAACCATCTGGACCGAAACCGCACCCGGCGTCTGGAAATTGGCCGTTGGCAAGCCGGAAGCCTACAACCTGCTCACGGCAGCCGGTGTTCAGCCCAATCGGCCTGCGCTCGAAAAATTGGGCAAAACCGCTTTCCCGTTGCCCAAAGACGATATTTCCGTTCGGGTTCTGGATGGAAAAACCTATCTGCGGTTTCCGCTGGAACGCGGGGAGCAATTGTACGGTTTTGGCCTGAACTTCCAGACGGTTCACCAGCGCGGCAAGATTCTTACCCTGCACATGGATCATTATGGCAACCGCGACAATGGCCGGACGCACTCGCCCACACCATTTTACGTTTCGTCGAACGGCTACGGGGTTTTCATCAATTCGGCCCGGTACATTACCGTATATGCCGGTTCAGGGGTTCGACAGGATAGTAAAAATCCGCCCCAGGCCCAGGACCGGAACACCGACAAAGACTGGTCGGCGCACCCGTATTCCGATGCCGTCGAACTGCTGGTTCCGGCCGAGGGGGTTGAGGTCTACGTATTTGGCGGACCCAAACCGATGGAAGTGGTGCAGCGGTTTAACCTGTTCAACGGGGGCGGTTGCCTGCCCCCGCGCTGGGGCCTGGGGTTTACACAGCGCGTTCACCGGCTATACACCGCCGATAGCGTCAGGAAAGAAGCCGCCGAGTTTGAAGCCCGGCAGTATCCACTGGATTTCATCGGGTTAGAACCCGGCTGGCAGAGCAAATCGTATCCCTGCACCTTCGAATGGGACCAAACCCGGTTTCCCGATCCGGCCGGTTTTGTAAAAGACATGCTGACCAAAAATGTTCGGATTAACCTCTGGACCAACCCCTACGTTTCGCCCGACGCGTCGATTTACGCGCAGATCAAACCGTTTACCGGCTCACACACGGTTTGGGTGGGGGCCGTGCCCGATCTGACGATTCCGCAGGCGCAGGCTATTTACTGGCGTCAGTTTGATAAAGATCACGTCGGAATTGGCGTAAGCGGTTACAAGATTGATGAGGTCGATGGCAACGATTCGTGGTTGTGGCCCGATGTGGCCACGTTTCCGTCGGGGATCAGTGCCGAGCAGATGCGGCAGACCTACGGCTTGCTGGTGCAGAAGCAAAGCACGGATCTGTACCATGCCCGCAACACCCGAACCTACGGACTGGTGCGGGCGTCCAACGCCGGCGGTTCGTCGTTTCCGTACGTGATTTACAACGACAATTACAGCCACCAGGATTTCATTACGGGCCTGATCAACAGCGGTTTTGCCGGGGTGTTGTGGACACCGGAAGTTCGTGCGTCTAAAACCAGCGAAGAATGGTTGCGCCGGTTTCAGTCGGTTTGTTTTTCGCCGATGGCGATGATCAACGCCTGGGCTGATGGCACCAAACCGTGGTCGTTTCCGGACGTGGCCGGGCAGGTGAAAGCCGTGGCCCAACTGCGGATGCAGATGATGCCGTACTGGTACACCGAATTTGCCAAGTACCACTATGAAGGCACTCCGCCGTTCCGGGCGCTGAATCTGGAAGACGGTTTTATCGAGAAGGTGGAAAAGCAAACCGCCGTGACGAACCTGGGCGAAAATCCGTATCAGGAAGCCAGTACGAAAGAAATTAAGGACCAGTATATGGCGGGCGATCAGTTGCTGGTGGCACCGATGTTTACGGGGCAGACGTCGCGGAAGGTGATTTTACCGAAGGGCAACTGGTATGACTTTTACACCGGGCAGTATGCCGGGGCCGGGGAGGTGATTACGGTGACGCCAGGCCTGGACAAGATTCCCGTTTTCGTGAAAGATGGCGGCATTATTCCGATGATGCCTCCGCTCTTGCACGCGCCCAAACCGGGTCAGAAAGTCGACCTGGAAATCCGCCATTACGGCCAAAAACCGGCTCAATACCGACTCTACGACGACGATGGCGAAACGTTCGATTACGAAAAAGGCCAGTTTAGCTGGCGACTGATTGAGGTTGAAAAGCAGAAAAACGGCACGCTGAAAGGCCGGATGTCGGCGGCTGAAAAAGGAAAACCGGATACGGTGGGGAAGGTGACGTGGCGGTTTATGACGAATTGAGCGGCAGCGCAGGGTTTTTAGACCACCGAAAAGCCGAACCCACGGTCTTTCAGGTCACCTGTCGCCAGACGGTTTGACGGATGTGAATAGTCGGCTTGTTAGTCAGGTTCAGATTGATAAGGCTGGCAGGATTGAGCGACTGGTGTTTGAGGTGAGCTGCCAGCCTTCCGGCCTGCAGTTTTTGCGCGCTTGGAGTGGATCAAGCCGTGTTTCGGTGAAGATTCTCGAACCGCGACCTATTACCCCGCAGCGGTTTGGAGGAAAATGAGGCTTCGACCAACCTTTTTTAGCCGTTTAAGTCATCAGAATCATCCAATCATCAATACACCTCCATCTCCGGCTGCACATCGCGGGCCCAACTGTTGATGCCGCCCTGAAGGTTCATGAGGTTGGTGAAATTGAATTCTTTTTGCAGGTAATCGACCACATACTGACTCCGAATACCGTGATGGCAATAGACTACCACCGGGCGGTCGACGGGGATGCGTTTGACGTTGTTGGCGATGATGTTGACCGGAATCAATACCGCATTGTCGAGGTGGCAAATGTTGTATTCAGGCCGCTCGCGGACGTCCAGCAGGAAAATATCTTCGTCCTGCGCCAGTCGCTCGGCTAGTTCGGTGGCGGTGATGGTTTTGCGAACGTCGGCTTTGACGACAACCCGCTGGCCCTCTTCCCAGGCGTTTTGGGCCGCAGCTTCAGCATCGAGCCGACGACGAACGCGGATTTTCTGGAACGACATCGCCAGCAAATCCACCATCAGCAGTTCTTCGTTCAGCAAATGGCCAATACCGGTGATGAGCTTGATGACTTCATTGGCCTGATAGGTTCCAATAACCCCCGGCAAAACGCCCATCACACCCGTTTCGGCGCAATTCGGAATCTCCATCTGATTCGGAAACTCGGGGAACAAACACCGGTAGGTGGGGCCGCGCCGAACTTCTTCGGGTTGAACTTCGGATGCCGCCAGCCGGGCATTCAAAACCGCTACCTGACCCTCGAAACGATGAATGGCACCGTAGATAAACGGTTTTTCCTGCATCACGCAGACGTCGTTGACCAGATAACGGACGGTAAAATTATCGGTGCAATCCACCACCACATCATACTCCTCGATCAGCGAACGGGCGTTGGAACGGTCCAAGGCATACGCATAGGAGTTGAAGCTGATTTCGGGATTGATTTTTTTGAGTGAATTTACGGCAATCGTAGCTTTGGGTTTACCCACCTGCTCGGTCGTATACAAAACCTGCCGTTGCAGGTTGCTGATGGCAACCGTGTCCGGATCGATGACCCCAATCGTGCCAACGCCGGCCGCCGTCAAATACAACAATACCGGGCAACCCAACCCCCCTGCGCCTACAACCAGCACACGAGCCTGTTGTAATTTTAGTTGGCCTTCCACGCCAATTTCGGGAAGATTCAGGTGTTTTTCATAACGGGCGTATTCTGCAGGTCGGAGCATAGTCGATTTGTTGTTGAGTTACCGGACTACATTTTAAACGAAAAAGCAATTCGATTTACATTTTGCGTTCATAATTTATTTTACGACATCTCCTTAAGTAGAATTCCCGACTTTGGACTTGCAAAGCTGCTTAGCTAGTTTAACTTTGGTACTCAAACCATTACCTTTTCGTCATGAAACAAAAACTTGGATTTACGGCCCTCGCCCTGATGTTCTGGATGACATTCAGCGGTTTTTCGATCAAACCTAAAACCGTTGCCCAGATGACGACGGAATGGCAGCGCGCCAAGGAGTTTACGAAGGAATACCTGGACGCCATGCCGGAAGACGGCATGGGCTACAAACCGACACCGGAAATCCGGAGCTTTGCGGAACAGATGCTGCACTTAACCGCAGCAAACTACAACTTCACGGCGGCAGCGACCGGGAAAGCCAACCCCATGCAGGGGAAAAAACTGGAGACGATGGATGAATTGAAGTCGAAAACCGCCCTGACCAAAACCGTCATGGACAGCTACGATTTTGTACTCGAAGGTATTAAGGGCCTGAGCGATGCGCAACTGGCGGAAAATGTGAAAATGGGGCCGCGCGAAATGTCCCGCGAAACCATGTTTGCCAAAGCCTTCGAACATCAGACCCACCACCGGGGACAGGCCACGATTTACATCCGGATGAAGGGGATCAAACCGCCGAATGAGAAGCTGTTTTAGAGTGATGAGTTAAGAGTTAGGAATTAAGAGTTGGCTCCGCAGGATTAGTATGCGTCAGCAACTCTTAATTCCTAACTCTTAACTCATCATTTTTTCGCCACCGCAATCTGCAACTCATCCAACTGCCCCTGGGCAATCACGGATGGGGAGTCGATCATGACGTCGCGGCCCGAGTTGTTTTTCGGGAAAGCGATGAAGTCGCGGATGGAATCGGCACCGCCGAAAATGGAGCAAAGCCGGTCGAAGCCGAACGCAATACCGCCGTGTGGGGGAGCACCAAATTCGAACGCATCCAGCAGAAAACCGAACTGTGCCTTGGCCTCTTCGGGCGAGAAACCGAGCAGATCGAACATGCGCGACTGCAAATCGCGCTGAAAAATCCGGATGGAACCACCACCGACTTCGGTGCCATTGATCACCATGTCGTAGGCATTGGCCCGTACGGCACCGGGATCGGTTTCCAGCAGTTGAATATCTTCCGGCTTGGGCGATGTGAACGGGTGGTGCATCGCAAACCAGCGTTTTTCTTCTTCGCCGTATTCCAGTAACGGAAAATCCAGTACCCACAACGCACTGAACGTGTTAGGATCACGCAAGCCTAAACGGTTGCCCATTTCCAGCCGGAGTTCGCTCAGTTGTTTGCGGGCCTTGTTGGTTTCGCCGGACATAATCAGCAGTAAATCACCCGGTTCGGCCTGAAACTGGACCACCCAGTGTTTCAGGTCTTCTTCCGAATAAAACTTGTCGACCGATGATTTGACCGTTCCGTCTTCATTATACCGCACGTAAATCAATCCTTTTCCACCGATCTGCGGACGTTTGATGAAGTCGGTCAGTTCGTCCATCTGCTTGCGCGTGTAGTGGGCGCAGCCTTTGGCGTTGATCCCGATCACGATTTCGGCCGAATCGAACACCACGAAGTTTTTGCCCGACGTCAGATCCACCGTATCGAAAGACCCTTTTAACTCGACGAACGGCATGCCGAAGCGCGTATCCGGTTTGTCGGAACCGTAGAGACGCATGGCTTCGGCGTAGGTCATCCGGGGTACCTCGTCCAGCCCGATTCCTTTTACGGTTTCAAACAGATGCCGAACCAGACCCTCGAACATCTGAAGAATATCTTCCTGCTCGATGAACGACATCTCGCAGTCGATTTGCGTGAATTCTGGCTGGCGGTCGGCGCGGAGGTCCTCATCGCGGAAACACTTGACAATCTGGTAATACCGGTCGAATCCCGACACCATCAGCAGTTGCTTGAAGGTCTGGGGCGACTGCGGCAGGGCGTAGAATTCGCCGGGATTCATGCGGCTCGGCACCACAAAATCGCGGGCACCTTCCGGCGTCGATTTGATCAAAACCGGCGTTTCGACTTCGATAAAATCCTGGCCGTCCATGTAAATCCGCGTTTGCTGGGCCATTTTATGACGCAGTTCGAGGTTCTTCCGGACGGGATTCCGGCGCAAATCGAGGTAGCGGTATTTCATCCGCAGGTCGTCGCCCCCGTCGGTTTCGTCTTCAATCAGAAACGGCGGGAGTTTGGCGGGATTCAATATTTCCAGCTTTTCAAGCCGGATTTCGATGTCGCCCGTTGGCAGATTGGGGTTTTTGGATTTGCGCTCGATCACTTCGCCGGTGGCTTTCAGAACGAATTCGCGGCCCAGCGTCCGAACCATCGCAATGGTTTCGGGGTCGGTTTTGCCTTCTTCGAGCAACAATTGGGTCAGGCCATAGCGGTCGCGCAGGTCGATCCAGATCAGACCGCCTTTGTCGCGAATGCGCTGCACCCAGCCGCAAAGAATAACCTGTTTAGTAACGTGTTCGATGCGAATTTCTCCGCAGGTATGAGTACGTAGCATACTGCTAAAATGGTTCAATAAGCCGCAAAGGTAGCCAAAGTATATCCGCCTATCAAGCTGATGGTAAAATCGATTACAAGACTTCTGAATACAACTTCCAATACTGTTGGGCCGACCGTTCCCAGCTAAACCGGGCGGCTTGCTGGCGGAGCCGGTCGGCACGGAAGGGATTGGCGCGGAAATCATTCAGGCCGTCAAAAATGGTTTCGGCCATCGACTCCGGTTCTTCCGAATCAAAATAATAGGCATCTTTCCCACCGATTTCGGGCAGGCTCGTGCGTCGCGACAGGAAAACCGGTTTGCCATAACTCATGGCCTCGACCACGGGCAGGCCGAATCCTTCGGAAAGCGACGGAAACAGAAACGCATCGCAGGCCTGATACAAGCTGTTTTTGGTCGCTTCGTCAACTGCACCGGTCATAATCAGCCGATCCGCAATGTCGAGTTGTTGCGCCTGTTTCCGCAGGTGTGCGGCATACGGATGACCGTCGGGTCCGGCCAGCACCAGCCGCCATTCGGGGAAGGCTTCGAGCAAGGGCAGGAGCGTGTGCAGGTTTTTTCGGGGATGAATGACGCCGACAAACAGAAAATACGGATTCTGGATGGGGAGCGGTTGGGTGGCTGGCTGATTGATTGAGTCGCTAGGAGCTGAATACCCGTTGTGAATGACCGACAGCGGAATGTTGGGCAATTTCAGGTGCTGGCGGACAACCGAAGCCGTATACTCCGAGATCGTGGTTAGGGCAGAGGCCCGGTCGACTTTACGCTGTAGAACCGCCAGTTTACGGTTTTTTTTTGCGTCGTCATAATCCGGTCGTTCCAGAAAATTAAGATCGTGGATCGTCAGAATCAGGCGGTTTTTCTTCGAAGCGGGCAGAAACCGGGAATCCTGGTGCAAACAATGCCAGATGTCGTAGCGGCCCGGCGAATACCATTTTCGCCACCAGGTTGCCGTTTGGTAAGCTACATCCGGTCCGAAAATGCCCTGTTGCCCTTCCGGAACCAGAAATGTGAGCTGGGCAGAATCAGGGCGCTGCCGCACCAGTTCCAGGCCCAGTTGCAGGCAGAATTGCCCCAAACCGCTGTTTAAATCCCGAAGCCGTTCCGTATCGATGAATAGAGTCATGTAGTTAAATGAGTTTCCCAAACCGCACCTGCCGGACAAACCGGGCCATGGAATCAGTTCCGCGAATGTCCAGTCGTTGCCATTCAAACCGGTTGCTCACCGGGAAACGGTTTAGGCGGTTTCCGATCCGGAACGCAAGTCGGATGCCTGCCTGTTGCATCGCTTCCTGCATCGCCTGTTTGGTCGCCGGATCTTTCGGTCGTCCGCCATACGGATACGCGAAGGCCCGAACATACGGTATTCCCAGTGATTCGAAAGCCATAATATTCTGCGTCAAGTCGGCCTGGATGTCACTGATGGGCAAGGTTTTATAATTGAGGTGCTGGTGTGAATGTAACGCAAGTTCGAACGTGGGGGCCAGTTGTTTAAGCTGTTCAGTGGTCATCAGTTTTTCGGTGCAACCATCCCACTGATTGCATTGGCCGACAAAAGCCGTGGGTACAAACAGCACCGCATTCAATCCCAGGCGTTGCAAAACCGGCAGCGCGTACGTCAGGTTGTTGACATACGCATCATCGAAAGTAATCAAAACCGGTCGGGGAGGCAATGGCTGGTTTTGTTCAACCGCAGCCACAAGCTGTTTTAGCGTAATGGGTTGGTAGCTTTGGTCCAGGAGCCATTGCAACCGCTGTTCGAACTGTTGAACCGAAACCGTTAATGAATCCTGGCGTTCGGGGTCAATTTTGTGGAACATTAACACAGGTACCGCGTTCGAAGTGCGGAAAAAATACCACAGTATTCCAACCAGCAGAAGACTGGCTACCAGTCCGATCATAAATATTTTATGGTTTTCACGGATCAAAAATCACGATTATTTGCGTTATAAAACAAATTACTGACCAATTGTCCGCTAATTTCCGCCATATCGCTTTTTATCAGCCATAATGACGCTAAATACGGCCTGATCGAGTTAGGTACGTAATTTGTTTACTAAACAGTATACAACCAACCAGTACGATTATGAAACCGATAGAAAACACGCTGAAGGGAATGGGTGGGCAATTCGATTTGCTGAATACTCTGTATGGCGGATCGAGCATGACCCGTATGGAAACCGAGCAGGAGCCAGACCGCTTGCTGATCAAATTGTCGGCTCCCGGCGTTGGTCCGGACGCGTTCAATGTTCTGATCGATGGCAAAAAACTGGTTCTATATACTTTGCTCCAACAAAAAAATCCCGTGGAAGGCCAGAGTCTGGCGGTACCGATGTTTTTAAGGGTACTGGATATTCCGGACTTTGTCGACGCGGAACACATTGAAGCGGTTCAGGAGCAGGGCCATGTGGTGATCAATCTGCCGTTTAAAGACGGACATCACTCCCAACGAAAAGTAGAAATTCAGAATTTGTTTTGATAAGAACCAGAGAGTGAATACACCCGGCGGTCAATTTAGATTGACCGCTTTTTTTATACCGAACCGCGAATAAAATCTTCCAGCGCGTTCAAATGGTCGGTGAAGGCCTGACGACCGGCGGGGGTGGCGGTGTAGGTGGTATTGGGTTTTCGGCCCACAAACTGCTTTTTCACGGAGACATAGCCCTGCTCTTCCAGCGCCCGCAGGTGCGTCGCCAGATTCCCGTCGGTCATGTCGAGCAGTTCTTTGAGAGAATTGAAACTCAGGGTTTCATTCACAATCAAAACCGACATGATGCCTAACCGGGCCTTACTTTCAAACGCTTTGTTAAAGCCTATCAGGAACTCCATCAGCGCTTCAGTTCGTCTCGTTCATACTTGAGATACATCACGGTTCCGTACACAATGTGCAGGATACCAAACCCAACGGCCCAGGTCAGCAGCGAATACCCCGTCCAGAACAAAGCCACCAGGCCCAGCAGAATTTCGGACAAACCGAGGTATTCCACATCGCGGACGGTGTATTTACTGCCGCTGTAGAGCGCCATGCCGTAAAAAATGAGGGTAGTTGGAAACGTCAGCCAGATCAGGTTAAACCGGATCAGGGCCAGACAAAAAATACCGCCCGTAACCAGCGGAACCGCCAGTGCCCAGAGCAGCCGCTTCGAAATGCTGTTCCAGACGCCATTGCCCTGTCGGCGGGCTTTGCGAACGGTGAAAAACACGCCCAGCAATAGGGCGGCTACCAGCACCAGGGCACCGTCGAGAATCAGAAAATCAACCATATCCTGGCGATCCGGGCCGTTGAGCCGGGTGATGCGCTCGTAGCTCATCAGGGTCAGGTTGTTGTTGTGCAGCCGGACGTAGGCGGCACCCGCACCGATGAGGGCTACGACACCCGCCGAAATGCCCGATAAACCGCTCAACGACAGGAATTTCGAGGAGCGTTCCATCAGGCTCCGGATCTCCGTCAGGGTCTGTAAATGTTCGTGTGAATCGGACATTGTTAACTAATTAAGATGGTTTTAATGGTTGAAAATGGTTTTGATGGTTAAAATGGTTAAATGGTTGTAGAATGGTTAAATGGTTGTAGAATGGTTAAATGGTTAAAATGGTTGAAATGGTTTTTTAGGATCAGGGACGGTTTTTGTGGGGGATAAGCGGGATAAATAGCCATACTAACCATTTCAACCATAAAACCATTTCCTAACCTTGGTAACCATGAAATCCTTCAAAACCATTCACTCCAATTCATCATTTTTATCAATTTAGTGCCAAAAATCAAGATACCTACTACAACCGCCACAATTACTACCAGCAACACCGCACCCGCCGACAGATCCTTGACGGCTTTGATCATCGGGTGATGTTCCGGCGAAACCACATCGGCGAGTTTTTCAAGGGCCGTATTGAACGCTTCGGCCGCCAGCACCAGACCCATCTGCGTGAGCACCAGCGCCCATTCAACGCGATCCAACCGGAGCCAGATGCCGGCGACAACGACAGCCAAAGCCGCCAGTAAATGAATTTTAGCATTATTCTCAAACCGGAAGAGGGCGAGAATGCCCTCGGCGGCAAACCGAAAGCTTCGCAAATTCTTCCGAACATCAATCCAGCGGCTCATGCGTTCGGCGTTGAACGTACTGGGTGAAGCCCGTATAAAGCGTCACCAACGCAAATGTATATGAAAGTGTGAGTTTCAGTGCAAACGGATTCACTAAGCTTTTGCCGATCAATTGGGCCAATTCCAGCGGATCGGTGAATAAATCCCAGCTATTCAGGCGAATATAGCGTCCGAGGTAAACGCCAAAACTGGTCAGCACCAAACACCCGATCATGACCACCCATGTCTGCGTTCGACCCAGTCGCTCACTGAGCATCCGGTGTACCAGCAGTTGGGAATACAGGCCCGCGAGTAAACCCGTGAGGGCACACATGAAAATCATCATCGTATCGAACCACACGGTTTCTTCCGAAACATGGCGGACATGGAACAGATCGGTGATGATGTAAGGGGAGTTGGGCAGAAACAGCAGCCAGAAGACCAGCCCCGGCCAGAGCGTCCATTTCGGCAACTGACGGTCTTCCAGCCCTTCGCGCAGAAACAGGGCAACAAAGAGGGGAATCCAGGCCAGAAACAGATTCCAGCTCAGCATTTTGAAGAACCAGTAATTCTGGCGGACTACCACCATGGCGATGCTCATGACGGACAGCATGATCAACATGCGCAGGCCTTCGCCGGAGCGGTAAACGGAAAGTAGTTTGTTTAACATACCATGAAAGAACTTTGAACTACAAAGTAGCACATTGAAGTGATGCGGGGCAAGGGAATGGGGGAAAATATTTAGGAATGGAGGATTTTTTCGATTTGCTGCCTGAACCAGCGGGGTTTGTTCTAGTGAGAAATTGGATAGGAACGCGGATTGAGCGGATCTGATGGATTTATACCGAGTAAAATCCGGTTTGATCAGTGTAAATCCGTTAGATCCGTGTTCCTATGCAAAAAACCGCCAAACCCTCCCAACCGCTTCGTAACTTTGTCAAAAATAATCCCGATGCAAACCAACCTGAATCAACAACTGGAAACAATGCCCGTCCGGCGGCAGGAACAATTGCTGGCTTTCGACCGCCTGCTGACCATCATGGACGAACTGCGCGAACAATGCCCCTGGGATCGCAAGCAAACGATGGACACACTCCGGCACCTGACCATCGAAGAAACCTACGAACTTTCCGACGCCATTCTGGAGAAAGACCTGTCCGAAATCCGGAAAGAACTGGGCGATGTGATGCTGCACCTGGTTTTTTACGCCCGAATCGCTTCGGAGCCGCAAGCCGGGGCGACCTTCGACATCGGCGATGTTCTGAACAGTGTTTGCGACAAACTGATTTCGCGTCATCCGCACATCTATGGCGACGCCAATGGCAACACCGTCGTGGCCGACACGGAGGAAAAGGTGAAGCAGAACTGGGAACAACTGAAGCTGAAAGAAGGCAATACATCGGTGTTGGCGGGCGTGCCGGGCTCGCTGCCCGCGCTGGTGAAAGCCATGCGGATTCAGGAAAAAGCGCGTGGTGCCGGTTTTGACTGGGAGGAAAAACAGCAGGTTTGGGAAAAAGTGGAGGAAGAAATGCAGGAGTTTAAAGATGAATTTAATGCCGAAACCGACGAGATCATCGACCGCGAACGCGCCGAAAAGGAATTTGGCGATGTGCTGTTTTCGCTGGTCAACTACGCCCGCTTCATCGACATCAATCCCGAAACCGCGCTGGAACGCACCAATAAAAAGTTCATCAAACGCTTTCAATACCTCGAAGAACAGGCTCGCAGCAACGGCCAACACCTGAAAGATATGACGCTGGAAGAAATGGAAGTGTATTGGCAGGAAGCCAAACAGTTTACTTAAAGTTTACAGGATTAAGCATAGGTTTTACTTAAAAAGTGGCATTTGTCAACTCTAAAATTATTATAAAAAAAGGTCATTACTTTTTTCAAAACCGTACGTCTCAGGAGTGTTAGAATTCGCATTTCGAACAGCTAAACTTCTGTGCTATGAAATACGGTTATCTGCTTTTCGCCGGGCTTCTAGCTCTGTTGAATTTGTCACCTGCTGTTGCGCAGGATCTGAATTTTGAAACTACAGCGCCACTTTATCCGGATGGAGCCACCTCTCATTCTTACATTGGCATAGGCACGCCGTCAGTTAATGTCGATATTAGCATCAGTGGGCCTGGTCAATTTTCAAATAGATCACCAAGAATAGCAGGTACAGGTTTTTATACTCCAGGCGTAGATTTCGACAGATCAAGCGATACAAAGAATTATAACTTTACTTTTGGCGATCCCGTAGTTGGTTTAGAATTTTCTTTGAATGCTCTTCAATACAACCTCACTATAACAAACCCTGATCACCGTTATCAAGATAAAATAACCATTATTGCCAGTGATGAATTTGGTAATCCTGTTACACCGGTTATCCCGGCTGGGGCCGGATACAGTGTTAGTGGTAATGAAATCCTGGCAACTTCATCCACCTCCTCAAGTGTTGATAAGGTATTCTTTCCGGAAAAGGTCAAAACCCTAACTATTATGTTTGGAAATGGGCCTTTAGCAGGCTCCAATCCGAATTTACAAGGTTTCACCATCGGTCACATGGATTGGTCCGGCGTCGTCTTGCCGGTTGAACTTGCTTATTTTCGGGCCAAACCCATCGGCAGTGTCGTTCAACTGACGTGGGAAACCACTTCGGAGCGAAATGCCAGCTATTTTTCGGTGGAGCATAGTTTAAACGTGTCTGACTTTACACCCATTGGCCGGGTAATGGCCAGCGGTGATGCGACCCGCCCACAATTTTACTCCTTTGTGGATGATCAGTCGCACCAGATGACCAATTATTACCGCTTGCAGCAGGTCGACAGAGACGGTTCGAAGCACTATTCCAAAATCATCGCCCTTCGGCACGACAACCGCCTGCCCGACCTTGCCGTTTATCCCAATCCGTCCGACGGTCATTCCGTGGGCTTGCAATGCAACGAACTCGATCCGGCCACCTTGCAATTGACCGACCTGACCGGTCAAAAAATAGCCTTTCGACTGGTAGAACCCACCACGGGTCAGATTAGGCTAATACCTCAAAAACCGCTGAAAACCGGCGTGTACATCCTGCATGCACCGGGTTTGAAGGCTGTGCATCTGCTGGTTCAATAACCAATCAGTACAATCCAATTCATTTCTCACGCTCTTTGAAACACCACACCATGCGACATTTTTTACGATTGATCAGTCTGGCAATTTTTATTTTCCTCGCGCCGAAACCGGTATTGGCACAAACTATTTATTCCCAGGATTTTACGTCTGGGCTGGGCGGGTGGGCGCCAAGCAGCGCAACGGCTATCGTTGTGAATTCCACTTCCTCAAGCGATACTTACACCACGCCATTTACCGCTTCGGGCGGCAATAATTTGTCTTTTGGCGAATGCGGAGGCAATACCGAGCACAGTGCCACATCGCCAACCATCAGCACCGTGGGGCAGACCAACATCATGGTCGGTTTCGGCCGTCGAAAAACGAACGCGTTTGGCCCACAGGTGGTCATTTTTGAATTCAGCACCGATGGGGGAACAAACTGGACCAGCATCTCCTCCGACGTTTCGAGCGTGGCAACGACCACCTGGGGATTATCGGTTTTTACGTTGCCTACTGCCGCTGAAAACCAGGCTAATCTGACTTTTCGTCTCCGGTATACGCCCCCGGCTGGGGCATCCTGTGCGACTGCCTTCCGAATCGATGATTTTACGGTAAGCTCGAATGGTACGCTTCCGGTCGAATTAGCCTATTTTAGAGGAACAGCAGAACGCAACGGCAATCAGCTTTCGTGGGAAACCGTCTGGGAGCGGGGAACCAGTCATTTTGTGATCGAACGCAGTACTGATGCCAAAGAGTTTGGTGCGATCGGGCAGGTGACAGCCGTTGGTAATGCCGCCAGCAAGCGGTTGTATACGTTTACCGATGGCGAACCCCTCGCCGGAACGAGCTACTACCGGCTTCGGCAGGTCGATCACGATGGGGCATCACAGGTTTCCAAAATGGTTTTTGTCAGTCGTTCCGAAGCGTTGTTCGTGGTTTGCGATAATCCAACGTCCGGAGACGAAATCCGGCTAAACGTTGCCAACGTCGATCCGGCCAGTTTGCAGTTCCTAACCACCACCGGCCAGTTCCTTACGTTTCAGTTGATTCAGTTGTCCGCAACCGATTGGCGGGTTCGTCCGGCTGTTCGGTTAAAACCGGGTTTGTATCTGCTTCGTGCCGGACAACAGAACCAGCAACGGACCGTTCGGGTTCTGGTCCGATAAAACCGTCGTTGGGAAAACCGGTAGCAAAACAGGCACCGTCTGGGTGACCTTGCTGATTTTTGTTTTCCGTACTCCCTTTTCTTTTTACTTTGCAGAATGAGTGAGAAACGCTGGCTATACCGACCGGTTCCGGAGTCACCGGAAGAGTTACTGGCGGTTGAAAATTTGACTCGCGAGCTGAAAGTAAATCCGTTTATGGCCATGTTGCTGGTCCAACGGGGGGTGCATACTTTTGACCAGGCCCGCACCTATTTCCGCCCCGAACTCCTACACCTCCACGACCCTTTTCTGATGAAGGACATGGACAAGGCGGTTCAGCGGTTGCAAATGGCGATGGTCAGGGAGGAAAAGATTCTGGTCTATGGTGATTATGACGTAGACGGAACGACCTCGGTGGCGTTGTTCTACGGCTTCATGAAAACCCTTTATCCTCATCTGGATTATTACATTCCCGATCGGTATAAAGAAGGCTACGGTATTTCGTCTCAGGGCATCGCGTGGGCGGCCGAAAACGGTTTTTCGCTGATTGTCAGCCTCGATTGCGGCATCAAATCCGTCGATCGGGTGGACGAAGCCCTGGAAAAAGACATTGAATTTATCATCTGCGATCACCACCGCCCCGGCGCCGAATTACCCCGGGCAGCGGCTGTGCTCGACCCCAAGCGTTCCGATTGCGAGTATCCCTACAAAGAACTGACCGGTTGTGGCGTTGGCTTTAAATTGCTGCAGGCCTTGTGTGTGTTCAAGGGAATTCCGCTGGATCGTTTGTTTGACTATCTGGACTTGCTGGCAATCAGCATCGCGTCGGACATTGTGCCGATTGTGGGCGAAAACCGGGTTCTGGCGTATTACGGACTCAAAAAGCTAAATGCTTCTCCCGGTTTTGGACTCCAGGCGCTCATCAAAGTGGCCGGATTTAGCTCCGAACTGGACATTACCAATGTGGTGTTCGGACTGGGGCCCCGGATCAATGCCGCCGGTCGGATCAAGCACGCCAAAGCCGCCGTCCAGTTGTTGCTGGCCGAAACCGAGGAAGAAGCCACCGACTTCGCGTTTGCCATTAATGAACACAACAACAGCCGCCGGCAATACGACTCCAGCATTACCGAACAGGCGCTGGCTATGATTCAGGGCGATGAATGGCTGCTGAACGCGAAAAGTACGGTGCTTTTTAACAATACCTGGCACAAGGGCGTAATCGGCATCGTGGCATCGCGCTGCATTGAAAAATACCACCGGCCCACCATTATTTTGACGGAATCGCACAACCGGGCGGCTGGCTCGGCGCGGTCGGTGCCGGGATTCGATGTCTACGAAGCCATTGAAGAATGTTCCGACCTGCTCGAACAATTTGGCGGTCACACCTTTGCGGCCGGTTTGACGCTTAAGCTGGAAAACATCAAAGCGTTTCAGCAAAAGTTTGAGGAAGTGGTGACCCGGCGCATTCAGGCGGAGCAACTGGTTCCGATGATTGAAATCGATTTGCCGCTTGATTTTGACGCCATCGACCAGAAGTTCTACAACGTTCTGAAACAAATGTCGCCTTTTGGGCCGCAAAATATGGCCCCGGTTTTTTCAACCAGCGAGGTGTTTCTGGTGGGAGAACCGTATATCATGAAGGAAAAACACCTGAAAATGACCGTACAGCAAGCCGGTTCGTACCAGCGGTTTACGGCCATCGGCTTTAACATGGCCCACCACGCCCTGTTTCTCCGGCGCGACCAGCCCTTTTCCATTTGTTACCAGATTGAAGAGAATAATTATAACGGGAACAAATCGTTGCAGTTATATTTGAAAGATATTAAGGCGACCGTGGGCGTTGAGCAATAGACAACGTCAGTCGCTGGGAAAACCGGCGACAAACGGAGCACGAAAACCATGATTCTTCGAACCGAAAATTTAGTTAAAAAATACGGCTCCCGGCTGGTCAACGACCGCGTTACCTACCAGGTCGAACAGGGCGAAATCGTCGGGTTGCTCGGCCCCAACGGTGCGGGCAAAACCACCTCCTTTTACATGGCGGTGGGCTTGATCAAGCCGAATAGCGGCAAAGTGTATCTGGACGATCAGGATATTACGAGCCTCCCGATGTACAAGCGTGCCCGGCTGGGAATCGGCTATCTGGCGCAGGAAGCGTCGATTTTTCGGGATTTGACGGTGGAAGAAAACGTGCTGGCCGTGCTGGAAATGACCGACCTGCCGCGGCAGGCGCAAAAAGACAAGGTGGAGCAGTTGCTGGAAGAATTCAGTCTGACGCACGTTCGCAAAAACAAGGGGAAAGTGTTGTCGGGCGGTGAACGCCGACGCACCGAAATTGCCCGGAGTCTGGCGGTTGACCCCAAATTTATTCTGCTGGACGAACCCTTCGCCGGGGTTGACCCCATCGCTGTCGAGGATATTCAAAGCATTGTCGCCCAGCTCAAACACCGGAACATCGGCATTCTGATCACCGACCACAATGTCAACGAGACGCTCTCGATCACTGACCGGGCCTATCTGCTGTTTGAAGGAAAAATTCTGAAGCAGGGTACTGCTGAGGACCTGGCGAATGACGAGCAGGTTCGGCGCGTGTATCTGGGGCAGAATTTTGAGTTAAAACGGAAGATTTGAAGAGGTTATTTCGCGGAGTTGAGCAGAGAAAAAGGAGTTAAGCAGAGAAAAATAATAACTCCGTTAAACTCCCTGTTTCTCCGCTTAACTCCGCGAAACAGCTCTTTTTTTAACTCAGCACCTCCCGCAGCACCGACAGCGACTTGATTTCTCCCAAACCGTCGATGTGAATCTGGTAAAACGCCACGAGTGCGTCCAGCAATTCAGCGCGGGTTGACCGGGAGATTTTGATGGGCGTGGCCAGTGGCTGGCGCAGGAAGTGATTCAGGGCTTTTTCGGCCGCATCGTCGGGCAAAAATGGGTATTTCTGTTCCTGCAATTGCCCTTCAAACTCACGGGCACTCGCCGGGCCAAACCCCAGAAAGGAGGCCAGTTTTAACAAAAAAGAAAGGTGAAAGTTCTCGTAGTCGGCTTCCGCTTCTTCCAGGTACAGAATACTGTCAACTAAAAAATAATACAACGCCTGGTTGCTGGCTTCTTCTTTCAGGGTTTTGGTCAACATTTCGCTAACAAACAACGCCATGCTGGATTTGGCAATGTCGAACGGAATGTGCTGAAACGGAAAATTGACCTTCACCTCCGAAAGCCGGTGCAAATCTTTGCCGGGTTTGTAATAAACCACCATGTCCAGCAAGGTCAAAGGCTGGAAAAAGGCGATTCGGTTGGTTTTGCTTTTGGCCGACCGTACTCCGTTGACGAGGTAGCTGTGTAACCCAAATTCCTCCGTGTAAATGCGGACAATAATCGACGTTTCGCGGTAGCGAAAATAACTCAGAACGATGCCTCGGGTTTTGTGGAGCATTTTTTCAGTAAAAAAATCTCAGCCGGCAATGGGTGTGGAAGGAGGGAATGGCCGGTTGAGCGCTGCTAATTCCATCCTAAATTAATGCCTTTTGCGCGATTTTCCATTCGAAATTTCTTAAAATCCTCCGTAAAAATGTCCATTTTTGCGGTCTTTAAGTCAACACTCAATTCCTTGATCCTTCATGAAACTGTACCGCACCCGCCAGGGCATCGTAGTTGAAGATAACCGCACCGACGGACCATCCCGCTTTCACCGCGCGCCGAGCGACGACTGGGATTACCTCGTTAACCAGGATGATCTGTTCCAATTTCTTCAACAGGAAATCCCTTCAACGGCCGCTTCCGACGAATACCGGGTCTGGACCGAAACCCAATTGTTACCGCCGATCAGCCAGCAGGAAATCTGGGCGTCGGGCGTAACCTACCTCAAAAGCCGCAACGCCCGCATGGAAGAGTCGAAAGATGCCGGGGGCGGTGATTTTTACGAACGCGTTTACGACGCCGAACGGCCCGAATTATTCTTCAAATCCACAGCCGCGCGGGCCGTTGGGTCGGGCGATGCGGTTCGCATCCGGAAAGATTCGGTCTGGAACGTTCCCGAGCCGGAACTGACGCTTTTCATTACCTCGAACGGAAAAATCGTGGGCTATACCGTTGGTAACGACATGAGTTCCCGGAGCATTGAGGGCGAAAATCCGCTGTATCTGCCCCAGGCCAAAACCTACGATGGCGCGGCTGCGATTGGCCCCTGTTTGTACGTTCCGGAAGCTCCGATTTCGCCCGAAACCATGATTAAAATTGAAATCCGGCGCAACGGAAAGGCGGTTTTTGACGAAAGCATTGCCATCAACCGCATGAAACGCCAGCACACAGAACTGGTTTCGTTCCTGTTTCGTGAAACTACTTTCCCCCAAGGGTGTTATTTAATGACCGGCACCGGCATTGTTCCCGGCGATGATTTTACGCTGGCGGTGGGTGACGAAGTACACATTACGATTGAAGGAATCGGTACGTTAGTAAATACGGTACAAAATTAGCAGCATGACTTTTCAAGCCATTAATCCGGCCACCGGCGAAGCATTAGACGGGGCCTTCAGTGAATCCACGAGTCAGGAAGTTGACCAGGCCTGCCAATTAGCAGCCGCAGCTTTTCCGATTTATCGCAAACTTTCGGGCGAAGCCAAAGCGCAGTTTCTGGAACGGATTGCCGATGAAATTATGGCCCTGGGGCCGGAACTGCTCGAACGCGCCAACCTCGAAACCGCCCTGCCGTTGCCCCGCCTGACGGGAGAACGCGGTCGGACCACTGGCCAGTTGCGGTTGTTTGCGCAATACCTCCGCGAAGGCTCATGGGTGGATGCCCGCATCGATACCGCCCTGCCCGACCGTCAACCGCTGCCCCGGCCCGACTTGCGGCAGATGCTGATTGCGCTCGGACCGGTCGGTATTTTTGGCGCGAGTAACTTCCCGCTGGCGTTTTCGGTGGCGGGTGGTGACACTACTTCGGCCCTGGCGTCCGGTTGTCCGGTGGTTGTGAAGGCGCATCCGGCGCACCCCGGCACCTCGGAACTGGTGGGTCAGGCTATTCGGAAAGCTGTTGAAGCCAGCGGATTGCCGGAAGGCGTTTTTCAAATGGTTCAAGGTACGGGTATTGACGTGGGAATGGCCATTGTGTTGCACCCGCAGATCAAAGCCATCGGGTTTACGGGGTCGTTTCGGGGTGGAAAGGCGATTTATGATGCCGCTGTCCGCCGTCCGGAACCCATTCCGGTTTATTCCGAAATGGGCAGTACGAATCCGGTATTTTTCCTGCCCGCCATTCTGAAACAGAAGGGTTTGGACTTGGCCAAAGCCTACGTCGATTCGGTTACGCTGGGTGTTGGGCAGTTTTGTACCAATCCCGGTTTGGCCATTGTCAAACAATCGGATGGAGGAGATGCTTTTGTGAGTCAGGCTCGTCTGGCGATGTCGCAGACGCAGCCGACGCCAATGCTGACGAAAGGAATTTATCAGGCGTATACGGCCGGGATTGAAAAGCTGAACTCCTTTTCGCGGGTTCTCATCGCCAGTAAATCCGAAACCGTCGTCGATGGTTTCGCGGCTGCCCAGCCGACGCTTTTATCGACAACGGCCGATGTATTACTGGAAAATCCGGAATTAACGGAAGAAGTATTCGGACCCAGCAGCTTGTTGGTGACGGCCGATACGAAAGAAGAAATGCTGGCGGTGGCGCAGGGGTTGGAAGGCCACCTGACCGCGACGGTGTACGGAACACCCGAAGAATTGCTGGAATACGCTGATTTACTGGAAATTCTGGAGCAGAAAGTCGGCCGGGTACTGATCAACGGTTTTCCGACCGGGGTGGAAGTGAGCCACGCCATGAACCACGGTGGGCCGTATCCCGCCACCACCGACGTTCGCTCGACCTCGGTGGGTACGAACGCGATCCGGCGGTTTGCACGTCCGGTTTGTTACCAGAACTTCCCGGATGCGTTATTGCCTGATGCACTGAAAGCCGATAACCCGCTGGCGATCTTTCGATTGGTGGATGGGTCGTGGCAGAAATAAGAATTAAAATTGTTTCGCAGAGTTAAGCGGAGTTAAAAAGAGTTTATCAGAGAAAAAACTCTGCGTAACTCCCCTTTTTCTCCGCTTAACTCCGCGAAACAACTTTTAGAGTTTCAAACTGCCGCCCTAAAACCGCCTGATCATCGACTTTCAGCCAGTCGCGGAGCAAGGTCGCATAAATGCTCCGGAAATCGACGGTATATTTCAAATCCCCTTCATCCAGGTTCGTCAGGTTCGGTGCTTCGTTGAAAACCCGGCCCGGGGTGAGTCCTCCGCCAATCAGAAACAGGTTGTTGGCCGTGCCGTGGTCGGTGCCGTTGCTGGCGTTCTGCTTCACCCGGCGACCAAATTCCGAGAAGGTCATCAACAGCACGTCGTTTAGCTTTCCGTTGGTTTTCAAGTCTTTGGTAAAAGCCGCTACGGCTTCGGCATACTGACGCAACAGCCGTTCCTGCTGCCCCGGCTGATTGATGTGCGTATCAAATCCCGAAATGGAAATGTAATAGACGTTCGTGTTGACGCCCGACGTAATCAGTTCCGAGACGGTTTTGAGTCGGTTGCCGAGTTCACTGGCCGGATAGACGGTTTTCGTGTGCGTGACTTTCGACTTGTCGTAAATAATTTCCGCCGACGAAGCGGTCTCGGCCAGGGTTTTATACAAATACGAAACGTTCGGGTGCGAGGCTACTACCTCCGCAGCGGGCTTTATGTTGGAAAGCTCGGCTACCAAACCGCTGCGGGTCTGGTTGTATAGTTTCTTCGGGTCGAGCAATGCCAAACCGTTCAGATCCTGGCCTTTCAGAGCCAGACTCAGCGTATCATCCACCTCGATCGCCCGGTGCGCGATGCAATCGTTCCCCTGGCAGTTGGCATCCAGATAGCGTCCTAACCAGCCCGTTGTCAGGTATTTATCCGAATCGCTGGCGGTTTGCCAGATGTCCATCGAGCGAAAGTGGGAACGGTCGGGGTTCGGATAGCCGACGTTGTTGACCACCGTTACCAAACCGTCATCGTAGAGACCTTTCAATGCTTCGAGGGCCGGATTAAAACCAATTTCGTCGTTGAGTTTCAACACTTTTTCCGGAGCAATGGCAATTGTTGGCCGTTCGCGGTAATAAATGTCATTGCGGAAAGGTACGACGGTATTCAACCCATCGTTGCCGCCCGACAACTGAACGATCACCAGCGTTTTGCCCACAGGCTGGTTCAATCCCAGATGCTTGCTTTCATATGCCTTCAGGAAGCTGGGAATCAGCATGGTTCCTACTGTGGCAAAGGCCGACTGTTTGAAAAATTTCCGACGGTGCATGGGTTGAATGGTTTTAACACAATTGATATTCAGGTAAGGAGAGCAGCAGGGCTGTTAGGGTTCGGATTTGTTCACTGCGGGGGGCTTCTTTTTTTACTTTTGTCAAGAGTAAATTCCGTTGCGAAGGACTCAGGGGTTGCGGCAAAAAATACAAAGCCAGTTCGTCTAACAAGTGTTCCTCGCTGCCTTTCTGGAAGGCTTTTTCGAAGGTCGACCAGTCGATGGTGGAGGCAAACAGGCGGTTTACTTTTCGGGCGAGCAGGGCCGTATTCACGTCACCATCGTCTTTGGGTTTGATCGTCACTTCACCGGCTTTCAGTACCAGATCGGGGAGTTTCATCCGGAACAGCAGGCTCGAACTGTCGATCCAGTTGCGTCCGCCCGGCCAGCCAGCCACGTTCGGCGGATAGAGCAAAACCTGTCCCAATGTGCGCTGAACGTATAAAATCGGCTGTTTTTGTTCAAAATGAATCCCGAGACTGTGTTGCATGCCAGCCAGTAGTTCTACCGGCGATTTGATGTGCGCCCCGATGTGTTTCGGATCATAAAACCAGTCGCTCGTGAAAATCGTCTCCAGCAAACCGGCTGTGTCGTAGCCGCTCCGGTAAAACTGGTCGGCCAGTTGACTGATCCGTTGCTGATCTGCCGAATCCGTGGCGATTTCATCGGTAACCAGAAACCGGTAGAGTTTGGTGGTCACGAAAGTGGCGGTTTCTTTCCGTTCCAGCAGGAGTTTGATGATGTCGTCGCCCTGGAAATTTCCGGTTTTTCCGAACACGGTTTTTTCGCCCTCGTCGTGTACATTCCGACGAAAAACAAACTCGCCCTGTGGATTGAACCCCCAGCCAGTGAAAGCCCGGGCCGCTTCTTTGATGTCGTGTTCGGTATAGTTGGCGCGACCGAGCGTAAACAATTCCATCACCTCGCGGGCAAAATTTTCGTTGGGTGCGTTCTTGCGGTTTTGCTGGTTGTTCAGGAATTGCAGCATGGCCGGGGATTTCGAAACCGCCATCAGCAAATCGCCGAAGTTGCCCAGCGCCTTTTCACGAATAAGGTTCGTATACTGCTGCACCATCCGGACGTTGTTCTGATTGCGACAGGCAAAATGGCCGTGCCAGAACAGTGCCATTTTTTCCCGCAAGGCCGCCCGGCCCGAGGTCATTTGTTCCACCCAGCGCACATTCAGATCGCGGATGGATTCCCGGTTTTCGCGGATGCGGTCTTTCAGCATATCGCGGGTTAGCTGGCCTTCTTTAAACCGGTTTTTTAGCTCTTTTTTGTCGGGTTGGTCATCAGCGACTACCGACAGGGGTGTAAACGCCTGGCTGTCGGTGAACAACTGGCTCACTACTTTTCGCAGCGGCTGGCGATCAGCCTCCCGCAGTTGGGCTGGGGTGGCACCAAAACCCGCCCGCCAGAAGAGATGTTGCTTGTTGACTCGCTCCTTCATAAATCCGTATTTCGGGTTTGGACAAATCAAACGACCAGAAGTTTAGTCTTTAGCTGTTTTAGTTACAAACCAAAAGGATTTACCCGCTGGTTGCAGCTTTATAGGATGGCCTAAAAAGTTTCTGATCACCCGAGCTTGTTGGAATGTACTACATATCTTTTTTTATAATACCTTAGTTTTTCAAAAGGCACACCAACACGTGCATAAAAAATGGAAAAAGTAGAATCTTCGCTGGGGATGTTGCCCATTATTTCAACCTCCATGGCGGATCAGGTTGAGTTACGGCTTCGTGAATACATAGCCAACAAAGCCTTCAAACCGGGTGACGCGATTCCGAAGGAAATTGAACTGGCCGAAGCGCTGGGTGTCAGCCGGAATGTGGTGCGTGAGGCCCTGAGCCGGTTTCGGATGCTGGGCATCATTGAAACCAAAAAACGGAGGGGGATGATTCTGGCGCAGCCCGACATCCTGAGCGGACTGGAGCGCATGATGCAGCCGCACATGCTGGGAGCCGACACCCGCAAGCAGATTTTTGAGTTCCGGCTGGTGCTGGAAGTAGGGCAGGCGGCTTTGCTGTTTGCCCGCAAAACCGAGGAAGGCATTCAGAAACTTCAGGAGGTGGTGAAGCGGGAAAGTCAGGTGAGTTCCATACCGGAAAAGGTCGAATGCGAAATCGCATTTCACTCCACCTTGTATGAAATGGCCGGGAATGAAACCATCAAACGGTTTCAGACGATGCTGATGCCGGTTTTCGAATACGTAGTTGAATACGAAACCAGCCACCAGTTTCACGCCGTCGGTTCCGTCACGCACCAGGACCTGATTAACATCCTGAAAACCGGCACACCAGCCGAATTTGCCAGTGGAATGCTGAAGCATCTGGAACCGCATTTTGTGTTGCTCTCCTGAAAAATTGTACTTCCAGTATACGGGATACGCTTTTCTGTTGTTTATTTAAAATAAATCTAAATTAAGTTGTCAGGTACGCGATCAGGGCTTTTCTTTGCCACTATTAATAACAAGTCTAGTTAATAATAGCCTGGAAGCCTATCCTGTAACTTAATGACAAAATATCTATTCTTCGCACTCTTCAGTTTAACCTGCTCACTCGCCTGGGCGCAGAAGGCCCAGATTCGCGGCAAAATCGGGGAAAAAGACAATACCGTATCGGTGAGTTATGGCTCACTACAACTTTTCGAAAAGGGCGTTTTCATAAAAGGGGTGGTTGCCGGTGAGAACGGAGATTATCTTTTTGATAAACTGAGCAAAGGGTCTTATACCTTGAAAGTGAGCGGCATCGGCTACGAAAGCCGGGAACAGGGACCTATCGTTATCGAACGCGATAATCAGGTGATCAGTCTGAACATGGATCTGCTGCCCGCCGTATCACAACTTTCGGAAGTTGTGGTCAAAGGTGAGATTGGTGTGACCAGAATCGAACCGGGCAAGATTGTTTATCAGGCAGCGGATTTGCCGATTGCCAAAGGATCTTCGGTGGGCGATATGTTGCGGCTGATGCCGTCGGTTGCGATGGGAGGCCCTCCGGGTGTGCCGCGCGACATTCGCTACCGGGGCCTGGAAAAATCGTATACGTTGGTGTTGATCGACGGAAAAAATGCGGGGATTACGGGGAATAACCGGGAAGTCGTGCTGAACCAGATTCCGGTTTCGGCCATTGAACGCATCGAGATTATTGCCAGTCCGGGCGCTCAATACGATGGCGACGGCATGAACGGGGTCGTCAACATCATTCTCAAGAAAAATTCGCGGTATGGGACCCACGGGCAGGCGATGGTCGGCATCAACAGCCTGGGCGGTTACAATGCTTCGTTGCAGGCTTCTCACAAATTTGGCAAAGGTGAGTTTTACGGGGCGTATGATCGCAACGAAGTGCTGCTCACCGGGGATAATTCCATGACGGAAACCAACCGGGTGACGGTGTTGAAAAATGGGGAGGTGACGGGTTATCAGGACATTTTTTCCAAAGAAAGCCGGAAAATAACGAGTGATAACATCAAGCTGGGAACGCGCTGGGATTTGTGGAAAGGCGCCGATCTGAAAGCCGAATACGTGAGAGGATGGCAGCGGGAGCTTAAAATCAAAACCCAGGATACCAAAGTATTGAAAGCCGACCGCTCCTTTTCGAGCCGCACCCTGCGGACGGAAGATCAGACGGAAGACTGGCGTTTCAACGAATACATCCTCAATTTTTCGCAGAAACTATCGCCCAAAAGCCGGTTGACGGTTTCTTATAACCACGTCGATGGCGATTATCCCAAACCCAAATACCAGACCGATCAGAAATTAAACGGCGAGGGATTGCCGTCCGATGCCAAACCGGCAAAAACCAATACGTATGAGAATAATTACGACCGGAATGACTTCGTTCAGGCCGATTATTCACTGCATACCAATCACATTGTAAGCTGGAACGCCGGTTTAAAATACAGCAGCCGCGTCCGCGAAAACATTCAACTGGTCGACAAGTTCGACTACGCTAAAAACCAGTTTCTTCGGACCCAGAGCCCGGCCAATAACTTTACGAGTTCCGAAAAAATCATGGCCGGTTATGTGCAGTCGGCCATTACCAAAGGCCGGTTGCGGAGCGTGATCGGCGTTCGGGCGGAGTATACCGATTTTCACAACCAGACGCTCGAACAGAGTTATTCCACCCACGGCAATTATTTTATTCCGCTGCCCAGTGCGTCGTTTATCTTCAATCTGGATACGACACAATTCATCAAATTTTCGGTGGATCGGAAAATCCGGCGGGCCAGTTTTAAGGACCTGAGTCCGTTTGTCGATAGCTCGGATGTGGCTAAAATCAAAACTGGCAACCCGTTGTTGCGGCCGGAAAAAGCCTGGGGTTTTGAACTCGGCTACATGAAAACCGCGGCAAAATGGAATGTGGGCATGAACCTTTTCCGACGCCAGATCGACGGCCTGATCCAGAAAGTGTTGTATGATGTGTCGCCGGGCGTGGTGCTCGAAAAACCGGACAATTTCAATGCCGCGTACATTCAGGGCGTCGAGTTGATTGCAGCCGTTAAACCGCTGTCGTTCTGGAGTATCAACGGAAGTTATTCCCGGTTCGACTCCCAGTTAAAAGACGAAAACCAGGGTGGGGGAGACGCCATCAAAGACCAGTTTGACTGGTGCGCCAAGCTGATTTCGGACGTGACGATCGGACGCAATACCTTTTTTCAGGTGGCCTGGAACGGCATTGGCCCCAAGGTTTCCAGCCAGAAAGAAGAAAAGACACTGGCGTATTGGGATGCCAGTTTATCCCGGTATTTTGTTCAGAAAAAAGTGGTGTTGAGCGTCCGCGTGATGGACGTATTCAACACGAACAACAAGCAGACCATCGAGTATACGACCGCCCAGACCAGCGAGAAAATCCAGGATATTCCGGGCCGTCAGGTTTTTCTCAATCTTTCGTACAGCTTCTGATATGAAAACAACAGGTTCGTTCAAACGGCTAAGCGGTCAGCTCCACCTGTGGCTTGGGCTGGCGTCGGGGATCGTAGTTTTTGTGGTGAGCATTACCGGTTGCCTCTTCGTTTTTGAAGAAGAAATCCGGAACATTACCCAGAAGGAATTTCGCTTTGTCGAACCGCAAAACCGCCCTAAACTCTCGCTGGCGCAGGCAACGTCGATGGTGACGCAGCGGTTTCCCGACCAGAAAATCGAGCAGATCCGGCTGTTTTCGGCTGCCGACCGAACCATCATTGCCAAACTGGTCGACAAAAATGCCGTGAGCAAGAAGAAACCGGGCAAAGAAGATGAGGAAGAGTATGAAGGAAAGAGAACAGTCGTTTCGCTGAATCCGTATACCGGTGCCGTGCTGGGGCCGTGGAATATGGATCAGGATTTTCTGCACGCGGTTGAAAAAATGCACAAGACCCTGTTGCTCGGAGAAGTTGGCAAATGGATTATCAAGGTAAACATCGTGATCTTCCTGGTCATGCTGATTTCGGGGCTGGTGCTGTGGTTTCCGCGGAAGAAAAATCAGGTTAAAACCGCTTTTACGCTGAAATTTGATGCCAAATGGCAACGGATCAATTACGATTTCCACAACGTTCTCGGTTTTTACTTCGTCTTTCCGCTCCTGCTGATTACCCTCACGGGGATCTGGTGGGCCATAAAACCGTCGCAGAAACTGGTGTATGCGGTTTTGGGCGATGCCAGAAAAGAGGTAAAAAAGCCGGTTTCCGTCGTTCAGCCGGGGCGGGCGTTCAGTCCGGTGCAGGCTTTCGAAACCGTCGCGCCCCATCATCCCGGCTGGAACGAAGCACACATCAATTTTGCCAAACATTCAAAAGATGCGGTCAAGGTCAATCTGCGGTATCCGTACGAGATCGTTAAAAAACAGAACGTGTTCGAATTTGATCAATATTCCGGGAAGCTGCTGAAATCGGAGCTGTTCAACGACTATTCGGCCGCCGACAACGTCAAGCACGCCAACCGGGATCTGCACACCGGGCAGGCTTTTGGCTTATTTGGCAAGATTTTGATGTTTCTGGCCAGCCTTTTTGCCGCTACATTGCCCTGGACCGGTTTCCTGATCTGGTACCAGAAAAAATACAAAAAAACAGCAGCCCGGCCCCGGCGGGTTCCGGTGCCGGCCAGTCAGGAAGTGAAGCGAAAACCAGTTTATCAACCCCGCGTTCCGGTGAAAGCGTGACAAATCTTTGGAAAATTGCCCCAGAAACGGCCGAGAGGCCGTTTTTTTGCGTTTAAACCGGTTGCTTCCAAGCCCGTTATCCGGATTGCGGGACCCGGTATGGCTCGTTCACTACCCGCTGTGAGTTACCGTTGAAAGCCTGAATCGGGCGGTTCTACCTTTGTTGTGTTCAATCAGTCACACACCAACCAACACAACCAATCAGAATGAACCAATCGATCAGACTACTTACCTTTTTTCTTTGTTTTTCAGCGTTGACCGGGTTGGTATCCTGCGAGCGGGAAACGCCGGTTTTTCCACGTCAATCCGCGACCGAACAACCCCAAACCGTTGGCCTTGACGATGAAATTCTGGTGGTGGCGTCCAAAAAATACACCTTGGTAAAACACGGCACGAAAACGCTGGCCTACGCTGCGGATGGGAAGTTAAAGAAAGTCACCTTCAGCCCCGGCCATTACATCGACTATACCTACCAGGATGGGGAGTTTCGGCGGGTGTTTACCAAAGAGTACAATGACAACAAGCTGGATGTGGCAACGACCTATTATATCCACCGGGCACAGGTTGCCGGAGGTTATCCGTACGAATCAAGTCCGCCCGCCGGAGCCTACTATAAAAATTATCCGGATCAGTGTTATCTGGTTAGCACCGAGAGGTATATGCACTACAAGCAGGGGGATGAAATTATCAAAACGGAACACCTCTACACCTACAATGACAAAGGACAACTGGCAAAGATGGATTTGAGTAACTTTCAGGGAACGTATTATCCTTTTAAACGCATCGACTTTGCCTACAATGCTGCCGGTGATTTAACAAAGGCAACGGAGTATAACGCCCAGAATGTGAAAATCCGTGAATCAACGTTTGAATACACGGCCTTTGGCGATCCGATTCAGAACGACCGGAATGCGCTAAACCCGGAGGAGATGCAGGTGGATCCGTATGTGACGGTTTTTGGCAAGTACAGCAAACACCTGGCGCGGGGCAAAAAGCGGGAAGCCTTTGCGCCGTATAGTTTGCTAAGCAATACGTATTACCAGTACGCGATCAATGGCGATGGGTACGTTACAAAACAGGATACATATAACCTTATGAACGCTCAATTGATCCTTTCCACACCTTTCGAGTACACGGTTACGTTTCCCCGGATTGTGCTGTAAAGGGGGGAGGGGAGTCCGGTTTTGTCTCAGATAACGCTCCCCGATCGTGCGTGAAAACCGGCTGGCAGGCTACTTACCGATTCAGACCCGGCAACTATCAACCCGAAGACCCCCGTTGTTGATTCCGGTTGGGAGGTCGTGGGAAGCTCCGCTACTTTTGAGTAAGCCATTCAATCAAAACCTCTATAGCTGGTCGAAATCTGATAAGATGACCTATGTAGTTGATAGTAAGTAGTGTGTATTTTGTAGTGTTTAAAGCGCCCGGCCCTGGCCGGGCGTTTTTTTGTGCCGCTGGATAAGAACCGGAAGCGACTTACCGGCGTATTTCGACAAGTTGTGGGCCGGAAACGACCAGTTATTTATCCGTTCTTTCAAAAGAGCGCAATTAGCTCTACTTTCGATTAAAGAATTCACTATAGCTTTAAGGACATCAACCAGACTAAATGTGTCAAAACATGAGAAACACAAAACGGCAGATCACGAAAGAAAGACGTTAGAAGAAGAGCTCGAAACCGAACGGGCCATCAATTTTTTTGCGATTTCACTCATTGATCAAACGACCGTCGAAGAGGTGCTGTGGGACGTTGCCAAGAACTGCATCGCCCGGCTTAACTTCCTCGACTGCGTGGTTTATCTGCTGGATGAGAAACGGAACGTGCTGGTGCAGAAAGCCGCCCACGGACCCAAAAATCCCCGGTCGTACGAAATTCTCCAGCCCATTGAAATCCCCATCGGGCAGGGAATCGTGGGCTCGGTGTTGCTGACGGGAAAAGCCGAGATCATCGGCGATACCTCGCAGGACCCCCGCTATCTCCGGGATGACGAAATGCGGTATTCCGAAATTACCGTACCGATTCTGCTGGAAGGAAAAGTGATCGGAATCATCGACGCTGAACACCCCGACAAGGACTTTTTTCAGCCCCGGCATCTGCACATACTGACGAGCATTGCCCGTCTGTGTGCCCAGAAAATCCGGCGTGTTCAGATCGAACAGGCGTATCAGCAAACCGAGCGGCAATTGCTGGAAAATAACAAACGGATTGCGGAAACCAAGCTGCTGGCCCTGCGGATGCAGATGAATCCGCACTTTGTGTTCAACAGCCTGAATGCCATCAATAAATTTATTCTGCAAAACGAGGTGGATGAAGCTTCGCTGTATCTCACCAAGTTTTCGCGGCTGATGCGGCAGATGATCGACAACACCCAAACCGAGTGGGTGTCGTTGCGCAGTGAACTAAAGGCCTTGCAGACGTATATCGAACTGGAACAATTGCGGAGTGATAATACCTTTGACTTTTCACTGGTGATCAATCCCACCATCAGCCAGGACACCGTTCATGTACCGCCTTTGCTGTTGCAGCCGTACGTCGAAAATGCGATCCGGCACGGCTTGTTGCAGCAGAAAACCGAAAAACCGTTGTTGCAGATCGATTGTCAGCAGGTGGCCGGTTTTCTGGTGATCTGCATTGCCGACAACGGCATTGGCCGCGAAGCGTCGAAACAGTCGCAGGGCAACGGACTGATGGCCCACAAAGCCCACGGCAGCCGGATTGCGGAAGAACGCTTGCAGATTGTCAATGAAATTTACGGCGTCGATGCCCGAATCGATGTGGCCGATCTGGTCGATTCGGCGGGGGCGTCGGCCGGAACCTGCGTAACGTTTACCATGAAACTCAAATAACCATGACAGCCATTATTGTCGATGACGAAAAACATTGCCGGGACGTACTTGCCCTGTTGCTCCAGCGGTTTTGCCCGCAAGTACAACTGCTGGCGTCCTGCGTGGATGGAACCGAAGGCTACCAGGCCGTTGAAATGCACCACCCGGATCTGGTTTTTCTGGACATCGAAATGCCCGGCATGAGCGGATTCGATATGCTCGAAGCCTGCCGTTTCAATACATTCGACGTTATTTTTACAACGGCCTACAACGAATACGCCATCAAGGCCATTCGGCACAACGCCCTGGATTACATCCTGAAGCCCATCGACAAAGATGAACTGGTGAAGGCCGTTCAGAAAGCCGAACAGGAGCGCCTGACCCGGACCCCGGCCAAAGTCGAGAGCTTTGTCGACTACCTGCACCGCCAGAAAACCGGTGACCGCATCGCGTTGCCCACGCTCGAAGGGTTGCAAATCATCAACAGTGAAGAAATTTACTACTGCGAATCGGACGGCGGCTACACCCGGTTTTTCCTGACCAACGGCAAGGTCGTTCTGATTTCCAAGACATTGAAAGAAGTGGAAGATGTGCTGGAAACCAAGGGGTTCTGCCGCGTTCACCACGGTTACCTGATCAACCTGCGTTACGTTCAGCGTTACATTCGGGGCGATGGGGGCGAGGTGATCATGGAAAACAACAAGAACATCCCGGTGTCGCGGAACAAAAAACAGGAGTTTCTGAACTTGCTGGAAAAAATTTAAGGACAGTTTCCGGTTCACGTCGGCCCGTTAAAATACGGTCTACCGAGTTTATTCCGGTTTCGGATGGCCCACAGACGTCGGCTGGCCGAAACCGGATATTTTTGTAATTTGCCCCTGAATCCTAACGCCTTACCGAAAATCATGAAACGAAGTATGTTGTCGGCCCTGCTGACCGGACTTGCCGGTGCCGCTTTGGCCCAAACGCCTTATCCCACCATCGGTTCCATCGAGCGACTCGACCCCAAACTGGATGCGCTGATTGCAAAAGACGCCCAAATGGAAGTGCTGGCTTCCGGTTTCGTCTGGTCCGAAGGGCCGGTCTGGGTCAGGGAGGAGGGCGGTTATCTGCTGTTCTCGGATGTTCCGCAAAATACGGTTTACAAATGGACGGAGAAAGACGGTTGTCTGCCGTTTATCAAACCGTCGGGCTACACCGGGGTTGGTCACTACAGCGACGAACCCGGCAGCAACGGTCTGGCTCTGGACGGCAAAGGAAGGCTGATTTCGGCGGAACACGGCGACCGGCGCGTCTCGGTGCTCGTACTCGGTGGCGCATCGGGCGGTAAAAAAACGCTGGCGGACCATTACAAGGGCAAACGCTTCAACAGCCCTAACGATGTGGCTCCGCATTCGAACGGCAGTGTTTATTTTACCGACCCGCCCTACGGTTTGCCGAACCGGGAAAAAGATACCAAAGCGCGGGAACTGGATGTTTTCGGCGTCTACCGGGTGGAACCCGACGGCAAAGTGACCTTGCTCATCAGTGACCTCACCCGCCCGAACGGAATTGCCTTTTCGCCCGACGAAAAAACGATGTACATTGCCCAGTCGGATCCGGAAAAACCGTACATCATGGCCTATCCCGTTCAGGCCGACGGAACCGTGGGCAAAGGGCGGATTTTTTACGATGCCAGTGATGGAATAAAACAAAAACTGCCGGGTTTGCCCGATGGTCTTAAAGTCGACAAAGCCGGTAATGTGTGGTCGAGCGGGCCGGGTGGCATACTCGTCGTTGCGCCCGACCGGGCCGACGGTCCCGGTAAGCTGCTGGGCCGGATTCGGACCGGCGTCGCCACGGCCAACTGCGCCTTCGGCAACGACGGCTCGACGCTCTACATTACCGCCGATATGTACCTCATCCGGATCAAAACCCTGACCAGAGGCCTCTAAAACCTGCCATCGATTGGCTCCCCGGAACCCCGGGTCAAAGCCGGGGTTCCGGGGAGCCAATCACTTTATTCTTAACTCTTCACTCATAATTCTTCACGCTGTTCTTAATCTCGCTATATTTGTACTGAAGCTGGTATGAAATGTGTAGTGAGGATTTCTGGGTTATAAGGTTATGATTGAGAACAGAAAATACATTGTCATCGGCGTTTTCTGTCTGGTTGGGCTGGTCTATCTGTCGCGTTTGTTTTATCTGCAAATCCTGGATGACAGTTATTCACTGGAATCGTCGAGTAACTCCATAAAACGGGTCATCGAGATCCCGTATCGCGGTCAGATTTATGACCGGAACGGGAAATTTATGGTCTACAATACGCCGGTATACGATCTGTACGTCACCCCCCAAAAAGTACAAATTCCGGATACCGCAGCCTTCTGTCAGTTACTGAGCCTGGAGCGCACGGAATTTGACAGCATCATGGCGGCAGCCAAGGCGCATTCCTACCGAAAACCGTCGTTGTTTTTGCGGCAATTGTCGAAAGAAGATTTCGCCCGGATTCAGGATGCGCTGGTGGATTACCGGGGTTTCGAGCACGTCACGAGTTCGATGCGGACGTATCCGGCCCACACCATGGCGAATGCGCTGGGCTACGTCAGTGAGGTCAGCCGCAAGCAGCTTGAAGAACAGGAAACGCCCTATTACCGTCAGGGGGATTATATTGGACGAAGCGGCCTGGAAGAACAATACGAATCTGTTTTGCGGGGGCAACGAGGTATCAAATTCGTGATGCAGAACGTCCACGGTGTGGTGAAAGGCTCCTGGAAAGACGGTGCGTTCGATTCACTGGCCATTGCGGGCAAAAACCTGCACACCGGGATCGACGTCGAAATTCAGCAGTATGCCGATACGCTGATGCAGAACAAAGTGGGCAGTGTTGTCGCCATCGAACCCTCGACCGGTCAGGTTTTGTGCATGGTTTCGGCCCCAACCTACGACCCCAATGCCTTGTCGAGCCGGTTTTTTTCCAAAAGCTATTCCAAACTGGCCAAAAATCCCTATAAACCGCTGATCAACCGCCCGGTGATGGCAAGTTACCGGCCCGGATCGACGTTTAAACTGATCCAGGCCCTGGTGGCTTTGCAGGACGGCGCGGTGTCGCCCGGTTCGATTTTCAGCCATGCGGGTTCGCCGATGAAGTGCCACTGCAACCGGTCCGGTCGGTTGAATCTTTCCGGGGCGGTTCAGTATTCCTGCAATCCCTACTTTTACCACGTTTTCCGGCGGCTGCTCTACAACAACGCCGAGCGCAACACCTTCAAGGCGTCGGCGATGGGCTTGCACCATTGGCACGATATGGTCTCGAAGTTTGGGATCGGGAGTCGGCTCGGCATCGATTTGCCGAGTGAACTGAGAGGAAGTTTGCCGGATGCCGACTTGTATGACAAACTCTACGGTGAAAAACACTGGAAATTTTCGACGGTGTATTCCCTCAGCATTGGTGAAGGCGAGTTGTTGATCAGTCCGTTGAAAATGGCCAATGTTGCTGCAATTATTGCTAACCGGGGCTGGTTCTACACCCCCCACATCGTGAGTGGCATTGGGGAACCGGGGAAAGGGATTGACCCGAAATACCTCGAAAAACACGATGTCGGTATTGATCCGCGCCATTTTGAAATTGTCGCGGAAGGGATGCAGGGCGCGGTTGAACACGGCACTACTACCCTGGCCGCCGTGATTCCGGGCATTACGATGTGTGGAAAAACCGGTACTTCCCAAAACAAAAAAGGGAAAGACCATTCCATCTTTGTTGCTTTTGCACCCCGCGAAAATCCGAAAATTGCCATTGCGGTTTTTGTCGAAAATGCGGGTTGGGGCGGCATTGCCGCAGCATCGGTGGCATCGCTGGTGATTGAAAAATACATCAAACGACGGGTTGATAACCACGCGCTGGACAAGAAAGTGAAGGAAGCCAACTACCTTCCCGCGATTTCACCACCCAAGAAGCCGGCACCCAAAAGGTTTGTAGAGCCGCCGAAGGATAGTACGGCCAAACCGATGATCGTAAAAACGGTTCCGGCCCGACCGGTGGCACCTGCCCAACCGGAAACCCACTCGCTGGCTTCCCGGCCGGTGACTACCAACGGAAATTAAGTATTCATCGTCTATAAGCAGACCGGCGACCCGGTCATCATTCCTTTGGTTTCGAGAGAACCACAAATTACGCAAAACATCGATTGGGTAACGCTCATGCTGTACATGGCCTGCGTGTTGATGGGCTGGCTGAACGTGTACGCGGCCGTTTACAGCCCCGAAACCCAGACGAACCTCTTCGATATGTCCACGGAAGCGGGAAAACAATTGATGTGGATTGGTACAACGGTATTGCTCATTATTGCCATTCTGGTTATCAACTACCGATTTTGGGATACATTTGCCTTTGTCATCTACGGCATTACGATTCTGTTGTTGTTACTGGTGTTGGTAGCGGGATCCAATGTCAACGGTTCGCGGTCGTGGTTTAAACTGGGGGCATTTTCCCTTCAACCCGCCGAGTTTGCCAAATTGGGGACGGCTTTGGCACTGGCGCGGTATATCGACTATCCAAACGTTAACCTGACCAAACTGAAAGACCAGCTCTCGTGTGCGGGGATCATTGCCTTGCCGGCTTTGCTCATCATTGCGTCGAACGAAACCGGCTCGATGCTGGTGTTTGCCTCCTTCATCATCATGCTGTACCGGGAAGGGCTGCCGGGATTTTACCCGCTGATCGCTATTGTGATCGTCGCCCTGTTTATTCTGACGCTGATTGTGCCGAAACTCATTTTGTTTGGGGTTATTCTGGCCCTCGGTCTGCTGGTTTTCTTCCTGACGCCCCGCTACCAGCGTTCGGTGCAGAATGTGATGGTCATCGGCATCACGGCGGTTTCGATGATTGCGATTGTGGCCGGTGTCGATTTCTTTGTGAACAGTGTATTGCAAAAGCACCAGCAGAACCGGATCAAAGTACTGGTCAACCCGGCGGCCGATCCGCTGGGCGTGGGCTGGAACGTGACGCAGGCCAAGATTGCCATTGGTTCCGGGCGATTACAGGGAAAAGGTTTTCTGGAAGGGACCCAAACCAAACTGGACTTTGTACCCGCACAAAGTACGGATTTTATTTTCTGCACAATTGGCGAAGAACACGGTTTTATTGGCAGTGCAGTTGTGTTAATTATGTTTGTTTTTCTATTGTGCCGGATTGTAATCCTGGCCGAAAAACAACGAACGCGCTTCGCCCGGGTGTATGGGTATTCGGTGGCGGGTATTCTCTTTTTTCACCTGATGATCAACATCGGGATGACGATCGGCCTGATGCCGGTCATTGGCATTCCGCTGCCGTTTTTCAGTTACGGCGGGTCTTCACTCTGGTCGTTTTCGATTCTGCTGTTTATTTTCCTGAAACTGGATTCCCGCCGGGTAGGAATGTTTACGCGGTAAAGGCACAAGGTAATTTCAAATGTAAAATCAGTACTGTACGAAGGATTTAAGATGATTGGTAAACCGTTTTTCCTTCCCTTTTTTGGTCACGATTTTTTTTGCAGACTCTTGTCGATGCTAACGCAAATGAGGGGGTGGTTGGCCGCGTAGCGGACGGATGTTTGTAGCAACAGTGTGCCATCAAGAAAGCCCGCGTGCCTTTGGGTACGCAATCACCTGCACCTGCCTGTTGCGTACCCAAAGGCACGGGGGAGGAACCGGGTAGTCTTTTCATTATAAACATCCGTCCGCTACGCGGCCAACCACCCCTCATTCGCGTTACAGTATCAGAAAAAACCATTCTAAAGATCGTTCTACGCCAACAGCCAAAGAGGGTGGAAAAAAATGCATCCTTTGTACACTACTGATGTAAAATCAGTACTGTACGAAGGATTGGTTTAACTCCTTCGGGCTTGGTGTGCTAAGTATTTTCTGAGTAGCTCAACGCCGTTGGGTAAGTCGAGGACTTCCAGAATGACGTTGGCTTGTAGTTCTTTGAAAAA